>CAMLGZ010000014.1 GCA_946479745.1 uncultured Pseudoxanthomonas sp.
GCGCCGCTCCTACAAGGGCGGGGCGACAGCCATGGTGGGATGCTACGAAGGCCGGTAGAAGCGTTGTAGGAGCGACGCGAGTCGCGAAGCCCCCACCCCTTCAGATCCCTCACCGTATCCCGCCACGGATTCTCAGGTTGCCGCATGCGCGAGGACCTGGATTTTTCAGAGCTTCGCGGCTTGCGCCGCTCCTACAAGGGCGGGGCGACAGCCATGGTGGGATGCTACGAAGGCCGGCAGAAGCGTTGTAGGAGCGACGCGAGTCGCGAAGCCCTCAGCCTTTCAGGACCTTCAACGTTTCCCATCGCGGGGTGTCGGGTTGCAGCATGCGCGGAGGGCTGGATTTTTCAGGGCTTCGCGGCTTGCGCCGCTCCTACAAGAGCACGCCGGTTACCAGATCAGATCGTCCGGCACTTTGAATTGGCTGTAGTGGTCGTCATCCGCGCCATCGGCGGAGTTGCCGTCGGTCTTGCCGTGGTCCAGCACCACCATCGCCGCATCGCGGGCGTAGACCTTGTCGGCTGCGGCGCGTGGGATCACGGCATAGCCCTGGTCGTGGCGGACGACGACCAGAGTGCCGCTGGCCAGTTGCGTGCGCACCGCTTCGTTGACCAGCACATTCCTGATGACGCCTTCATCGGTGAAGGCGTAGGCGATCTCGCCACCGGGTTTGAGCTTGTGCAGCTCGACGATCTGGCGCACCTGCGCGCGCTGTTCGTGCAGACGCGCCTGCGCGTTGCGCTCGGCGGCCAGCGCGCGGTCGCGTTCCGCTTTCTCCTGGCGCGTGCGCTCGGCTTCGGCCTGCTCCGCACTGGGCGCGGGCGGCGCCTTGCCGTGGCGTTGCCTGGCCTGCTCGCGCGCGACTTCGGCGACCTTGGACTTCTTGACCAGGCCGGCCTTGAGCAGTTGTTCCTGCAGGGGATTACGCATGAAGTCGAAACCTGGGCACCGGGAATACCCGGGGATGATAGTGCGCTACGCCCACCGCTGCAGATACTTCGGTCGGCGCAACGTCATCGCGCCACGAACCCTTCCTGCATGCCCACCAGCAGCACGTATTCGAAATTCTGCACCATGCGGTGGTAGCCGCCTTCCGGTGCGCCGTAATTGGCGCCCACCGTGATGACGTGCCGGCCAATGGGCAAGGGTTCGATCATCAACCAGTAGCCGTCGCTGGCCGCTGTCGGGGTGATGTAGCGATCGTCCTCCGGCAGGTTCGGATAGGTCGGGAAACAGCCATCGCTGCGCACCCGGTAAGACGCCACGTTCTTGACCAGTACTCCGTCGATCAACACCACCGCACTGACCAGGTAGTCGTTGTTGATCGCCACCGATGTCTGCAACTGCTTGCACGACATCACCTTCTTGCCCTTTTCGACTCCCAGCGGCGTCTGCTGGAACATATTGATCACCGGCAGGAACAGGTGCTTGCCCGCTGGCACCCTGCACTCGCGTTTGACGTCGAAGCTGCCGTCCGTCCCTGCCAGGAACCAGACGGGTCCTTCCTGGCCCAGGTCGCAGAAGCGACCGTCCGGAACCACATAGGGCTCCACCGGCATCGACAACGCCCACTGCCACCAGGCCGCCGACCATTGCGCGTAACCCTTGCCGTCGACCTGCGCGGTCAGTGGCAGCACCGGCGAACCCGCCGGGCGCGCGACAGGAGGCGCCGCAGCTGCAATTGCGCTCACTGCCGCCAAAAACAGGGCCATCAGCGCCGCGAGGATATTCCTCCTTGTCATGGTTTCACCTGCCTGGCGCCGCCGGATCTTGCCGGTTGCACACCGCTGGCCAACAGATCCTTCTTCAACGACTGCTGTCGTGGATCCTTGGGATCGGCATGCAGCAGGAACTGCCCCGCCGCCTCCACCCATCCTTCATCGCGCGACGCCGACAGTACCGAGTAGCGCCAGGCCCAATAGCCGCCATGGGTGGGAACCTGCCTGACCAGCGCGGCGGTGCAATCGCGTGCCTGTCTGGTCTTCAATCCTTCCCACGTGTTGGCCCAGGTGAAGCAATAGCGCTCCAGCGCGGCCAACTGGAAAACCGGCAGCTTCTGCGCACGCAACAAGTAGGGCCGCGACTCCACCGAACGGCCCAGCGCCAGGAGCGTCGAGCCGGTGAAGAACTGCAGCTGCAGGTCGCCGCCGTCAGCGGCGGTGGCAGGCAGCAGATCCTTCAATGCCCATTCGTAGTCGCGGACCTTGTACAGAGCCCTGCCCCGCCAGCCGCGCAACTCCGTGTCTTTCGGCCAGAAGCGCAGCGCCTGCGACCAGTACACCATTGCCATCCAGGGATCGTCTTTCGCCCAATAGGCGTGGCCCGCGCCGCTCATCATGTAGGCGCCGGGTCCTGCACGCGAGGCAGCGACGAAACCTTCCTGGCCGTCGGCGTACTTGTCCATCTGCGCGGCCTCGTAGCCGGGCGGCTGCGACAGCAGCGAGTACAGCATGGGATTTTCCGGCCCGTGCTGGCGGATGTAGGCGGCGACCATGTTCATCGCCTCCATGGAGCCGCCCCACTTGGGCATGGCGCCGTTCATCCATTCCCAAACGACGAAGTAGGAAATCGGATCGGCGCGCAGGCATTTCGCCAACGACTCCTGCTGCAGGGCATCGGATGATTGCCGCCCGATTTCGGCCAACGCCACGCAGGCCGACGTCAGCCGCGGCTCGCGCTTGAGCGCATCGGACAATAGCAGCGACGCGCCGCTGAACAGCTGGCGCATGCGCTGCAGCTGCGCGTCGGAGATCTTGTAGGCGTATTCGGTGCCGCGCGCTGTCCAGCCCTGTGCGGCGCGGTGTTTGCCCATGGCGGTGAGTGCGAACGGACTTTCCGGCATCTGCCGCAACCAGAGAGTGGCGACGCTGCCGGCGCGCTCGCCGCCGTCGAACGGGTCGAACACGCTGGAGATCCGGTCGCGCTCGCGCGGCTCGGCGTTGGCGTCGAGCATGGCGTTGAGGCGCTGTTCCAGCCATGCGCCGCCATCGGGCGCGGCGAGCCGGGATTCGATCTCCGCCAGCGGCAGCGGCGAGGCGCGTACCAGGAGGCAGCGCGTCTGGGCGGCACCGGCCGGCCACGCGTTGTCGGGAAGGTCCGGGTACGCCAGGCATTGCTGTTCCGGATCCTGGATGGCCTCGGCCTGCCGCACCTGCGCGAAATAGGCGACCAGCGCTTCCGGCGGAGCCGGCGGCGTCGGCGTCTGCGGGGCCTGCGGGGCCTGCGTCTGCTGGGCTTGCGTTTGCTGGGCTTGTGTCTGCTGGGCTTGTGTCTGCTGGGCCGACGTCTGCTGGACCTGTGTCTGCTGGGCCGGCGTCTGGGCGTGCGCCAACCCCGGCAAAGCCAGCAATCCAAGCAGCGCCCTTGCGCAACCACCGCGCATGCGAATTCCCATTCCCTTCCCCAGTACCGTATTCCCCGCCCACAAACTAACCGGCAAAAAGACCGGAGTAAACCTCCGCAAGAGCACCGCAGCCAGGACCGACCTCGAAACGCCTGCAAGCAACCCAGGCGAGCGATCGCGAAGCTCGCGTATCCGCACCGGCAATCAGGGCGGTGCGGCGCAGCGTCACATGTTCCTGCGGTATTCGCCGCCCACGTCGTACAACGCGTGGCTGATCTGACCCAACGAGTGGGTCTTGACCGCCTCCATCAACGCGGCGAACACGTTCTGGCGCTGGCGGGCGGTGTCCTGCAGATAGCCCAGCCCGTGGCCGTCATGACCGCTTTCAGCGAGAGCGCCCTCGTCTTCCAACTCCACCACATGTCCATGTTCGGTCTCGCCATCGGGCGCCAGCGCGTTGCGCGACTGCTGCCAGCCCAGCACGTTGGCGATCTGCTGGCCCTTCTCTTCTTCGGTGGAACGGATCAGTTCGATCTCGGTGACGATGTCGCCGCCGTGCTCGCGCGGCAGGAAGGTGTTGACGCCCACCAGCGGCAGGCTGCCATCGTGCTTCTTGTGTTCGTAGTACAGCGACTCTTCCTGGATCTTGCCGCGCTGGTACATGGTGTCCATCGCGCCGAGCACGCCGCCGCGCTCGCTGATCGCCTCGAATTCCTTGTACACGGCCTCTTCCACCAGGTCGGTCAGGTAATCCACGGCGAAGCTGCCCTGCCACGGGTTCTCGATGAAATTGAGCCCCAGCTCCTTGTTGATGATCATCTGGATGGCCACCGCGCGGCGCACGGATTCTTCCGTGGGCGTAGTGATGGCCTCGTCGTAGGCGTTGGTGTGCAGCGAGTTGCAGTTGTCGAACAGCGCGTACAACGCCTGCAGCGTGGTGCGGATGTCGTTGAACTGGATTTCCTGCGCGTGCAGCGAACGGCCGGAGGTCTGGATGTGGTACTTCATCATCTGGCTGCGTTCGTTGGCGCCGTAGCGCTCGCGCATGGCGCGTGCCCAGATGCGGCGGGCGACGCGGCCGATGACCGTGTATTCCGGATCCATGCCGTTGCTGAAGAAGAACGACAGATTGGCGGCGAAGTCGTCCACTTTCATGCCGCGGGCCAGGTAGTACTCGACGATGGTGAAGCCGTTGCTCAGCGTGAAGGCGAGTTGCGAGATCGGGTTGGCCCCGGCTTCGGCGATGTGGTAGCCGGAAATGGACACCGAATAGAAATTGCGCACGCCGTTGTCGACGAAATACTGCTGGATATCGCCCATCATGCGCAGCGCGAATTCGGTGCTGAAGATGCAGGTGTTCTGCGCCTGGTCTTCTTTCAGGATATCGGCCTGCACGGTGCCGCGTACGGTCTTGAGTGTCTGCGCCTTGATGCGCGCGTAGGTTTCCGCATCGACCACTTGTTCGCCGGTGATGCCCAGCAAGCCCAGGCCAAGACCGTTGTTGGTGGGGGGCAGTTCGCCGTGGTATTGCGGACGCTGGCGACCTTCGAAAATCTTGTCGATGGCTTTCTGCGCCTCGGCCCAGCGCTGCGGATCTTCCTTCAGGTACAGCTCCACCTGCTGGTCGATGGCGGTGTTCATGAACATGGCCAGGATCATCGGCGCGGGGCCGTTGATGGTCATGGATACGCTGGTGGTGGGCGAGCAAAGATCGAAGCCGGAATACAGCTTCTTCATGTCGTCCAGAGTCGGGATGTTGACGCCGGAGTTGCCGATCTTGCCGTAGATGTCGGGACGCGGCGCCGGGTCTTCGCCGTACAGCGTGACGCTGTCGAAAGCGGTGGACAAGCGCGCGGCCGGCTGGCCGACGGACAGGTAATGGAAGCGGCGGTTGGTGCGTTCTGGTGTACCTTCGCCGGCGAACATGCGGATGGGATCTTCGCCGGTGCGGCGGTACGGATACACGCCGCCGGTGAACGGATAGCTGCCCGGCAGGTTTTCCTTGCCCAGGAAAGTCAGCAGTTCGCCCCAGGATCTGTAGGTGGGCGCGGCGATCTTGGGGATGGGCTGGTGGCTGAGGGATTGGCGGTAGTTTTCGCCGGTGACGGCCTTGCCGCGCACTTCGTAGGTGAAGTGTTCGTCGGTGATGGATTTCAGGCGCTGCGGCCAGTCGCGCAGGAGTTTCAGGTTTTCGTTGGTGAGGGATTGGACTGCATCCTGGTAGCGCTGGCGCAGGGTGAGCAGGGAGCGGTCGATTTGCTTCCCTTCTCCCTCTGGGAGAAGGTGGCGCGAAGCGACGGATGAGGGAATGGAGTCTCCGATCGACGGATCGTTCCCCGTGAGCAGAGAGTGCACTCCCTCATCCGCCCTACGGGCACCTTCTCCCGGGGGGAGAAGGGAATCAAAAGCATAGAGCTCTAGCGCCTTCGGCAATCTTTCGTCGCCGATCTCCCGCAGCGATTCCCACAGGTGCTGCGCACGGCTGGCGATTTCGGATTGTTGTTCGACGGACTTGTTGATGCCGCGGCCCTGCTCGGCGATCTCCGCCAGATAACGCACCCGCGCACCGGGAATCAACACGGTAGCGCGCGGCTCCTTCAGCGAAGTGTCCAGTTCCGGCGTCCATTTCTGTGCGGGCAACGAGAGTTTTTCGCGCAGCAGGCGGCACAGATTGACGAACATCCAGCTGATGCCGGGGTCGTTGAACTGGCTGGCGATGGTGGGATACGCCGGTACGTCCTCGTCGGCGGTCTGGAAGGCGACGCGATTGCGCTTCCACTGTTTGCGCACGTCGCGTAGCGCGTCTTCGGCGCCGCGCTTGTCGTACTTGTTGAGCACGATCAGTTCGGCGAAGTCGAGCATGTCGATTTTTTCCAGCTGGCTGGCGGCGCCGTACTCGCTGGTCATCACGTACATGGGGAAATCGACCAGATCGACGATTTCAGAATCGCTCTGGCCGATGCCGGCGGTTTCCACGATCACCAGATCGTAGCCCAGGCCCTTGAGGAAGCCGATGCAATCCTTCAGCACCGTATTGGTGGCCGCGTGCTGGCGGCGCGTGGCCATGGAGCGCATGTATACGCGATGGCTGCGCAGCGAGTTCATGCGGATGCGGTCGCCCAGCAGCGCGCCGCCGGTGCGGCGGCGGGTGGGGTCGACCGAGATCACCGCGATGCGCATCTGCGGGAAGCTGGCCAGGAAGCGGTTCAACAGTTCGTCGGTGACCGAGGATTTGCCGGCGCCGCCGGTGCCGGTGATGCCGACCACCGGAGTCTTGCTGCCGGCCAGTTGCCATTGCTTGCGCAAACGGGCGAGTTCGGAATCGTCCAGCGCGCCTTCTTCGATGGCGCTGAGCATGCGGCCGATGGAGATTTCGTCGTCCATGGCGATGTGCGCGGGCTTGTCGGTAGGCAGGCGATGGTCGCTGGCGCGTTCCACCACGTCCTCGATCATCTGCACCAGGCCCATGTGCATGCCATCGTTGGGGTGGTAGATGCGCTCCACGCCATAGGCCTGCAGCTCGCGGATTTCCTCCGGCGTGATGGTGCCGCCGCCGCCGCCGAACACGCGGATGTGGCTGGCGCCGCGTTCGGCCAGCATGTCGACCATGTATTTGAAGTATTCGACGTGCCCGCCCTGGTAGGACGACAGTGCGATGGCGTCGGCGTCTTCCTGCAGTGCGGCGCGCACCACGTCCTCGACGCTGCGGTTGTGGCCCAGGTGGATCACTTCGGCGCCCTGCCCCTGGATCAGGCGGCGCATGATGTTGATCGCTGCGTCGTGCCCGTCGAACAGGCTGGCGGCGGTGACGAAGCGCAGGGGGGTGTTATCGCTCTGCGTGGCAGGAAGATTCGAAGCCGGCGTGCTCATGCGCGCCCTCACGTGCAAGTGAACAAGTTGCAATTGTAACGTCGCGCACGTTAGTCAAAGTTGGGTGGGCTTCCATGCCCACCCGTATGCATCGCCTGCTAGGAGGTTCAGGCGACACCAAACGGCAGATTGGGCGAGGAAACGACGCGTTCGCCGACGGTTTCGCCCTTGAGGAAACGCAACGCTTGAGCGATCACTTCCGGCTCCGCTGCCACGCGGTGGTGCCCCAGTCCGGAGGTGGTGAGCAGGCGCGCCTGCGGCCAGTAGCGTGCGTAACGCTCGCCTTCGGCCCAGGGCACTTCCCGGTCCTCCAGGTCGTGCACCACCAGCGCCGGACGCGCGATGAAGGGAGCGTTGACGTGTACCTGCAGGCTGGCGACCGGGAGTTGGAAGCGCTTCTCCCACTCGTCGAAGAGGTGGTCGCGCAGCGATTGCGCCAGCCCCACCGCGCGGCCGAAACGATCTCCCGCGGCCATGGGGTCGGCGGCCGGCGCGATCAGCACGGTGCGCTCTGCCTGCATGCCCTTGGACAAGGCGAGCATGGTCGCGGCGCCGCCCAGCGAATGTCCGACCACCGCCGCAAGCGGGCCATAGTGCTTGGCGATCTGGAACAGGGTTTCGGCGAAGGAAGGCAGCGTGGCGCGGCGGCCGCTGCTGCGGCCATGCGCCAGCTGGTCGAAGGTGACCACCGCGTACCCGGCTTGGCGCAGCGCGCGTATCCAGGGCGCGAAGCGCAGGCCGAAGCTGGACCAGCCATGCGCCAGCAACACCAGCGGCTGATGCGCCGGATCGCCCCATAGATAGGTGGCGACACGGTGCTCGCCGTGTTCCAGCAGCTCGATGCGTGCGCCCAGGGTGTCGGCGGCCAGCGCCCGTTCCCGCGCGCCGGGCATGGGCGTGCCGAACAGGCGGAACGCGCGGTGCAGGGTCGCCTTGGGCATCAGCCATCCGCCGATGGCGAAACCGGCGCGCATCGCGGCCAAACGCAGTGAAGTCAGCAGTGATTTTAGAACGACCGTGCTATTTCCAGGTTTAGCGATGGCAGCCATGACAGTGACCTCCGTGGGGTTCAGTCGGTGGAGTTGGGGGAGTAGGAACGGATCAGACGTTCGAACGAGCGACGCGCCATTTCTTCGGCGCGGGTCGGGTCGATCAGGCGCGTGTTGTGCAGGCCATCGGCAAGCGCAGCCAGCTCGAAGGCCATGAGTTCGGGATCGGTATCGGCGGCCAGCTCGCCGGATTCGATGCAGTGGCTCACGGCTTTGGCCAACTGCGCGTTCCACTGGCTCAGCCAGCCGACGATGCGGTCGCGCATCGGGCCCGGCCGGCCGTCGTATTCGCCGGCGGCAGCCAGGATCACGCAGCCTTCCTCATGCATCAGCACCCAGTCGAACCAGCCCGAGACGATGGCGCGCAGGCGCTGCAGTCCACGTGGTTTGGCGATCGCCGGGCGCACCACGATTTCGGTGAAACGCTGCGCGGTCCACTCCAGCACACTGAGTTGCAGGTCCTCGCGGGAGCCGAAATGGGCGAACACCCCGCTCTTGGACATGCCGACCGCAGTGGCCAGCTCGCCGATGGACAAGCCTTCCAAGCCATTGCGGCGGGCGATGCCGAAGGCGCGCTCGACGATCAGTTCGCGCGTTGCGGTGCCTTTGGACGTGGTGGCGGCAGGTGTCATGGTCACCTAAATAGCACGACCGTTCGTATTATTCAATGCCGTTGGTCGGCAGAGTTCTTCGACATCCGTAGGTCGGCCCTACGCGGCCGACGCATCGCGGACCGTCAGTTCCACGCGTCGGGGGCGTAGCCCCGACCTACGGTCTGACCACCCTGCAGCCAACCAGCCTTCTGCGCCAAAACCCTGACGGCCCTCACACGGCGATTGGATTAGACTGTGCGCATGCGACGCCCTTGCCCGTTTTCGGCAACGTCGCTTTTTTGTTTCCAGTCAATCCTTTAGGCACAGTTCCTGACAACTTGCAGCAGCCAGCCGGCAGCGCAATTCGGAGCCCTCCCCATGATTTTCGAAACCCTAGACACGTCCGGCCACGAACAGGTGGTGTTCTGCAACAACAAGGACGCAGGGCTGAAGGCGATCATCGCCATCCACAGCACCGTGCTGGGGCCCGCGCTGGGCGGCGTGCGCATGCGTCCTTACGCAGACACCCAGGCCGCGCTGACCGACGCGCTGCGGCTCAGCCGCACCATGACCTACAAGAACGCGCTGGCCGGTCTGAATGTCGGCGGCGGCAAGGCGATCCTGATCGGCGACCCGGCCAAGGACAAGACCGAAACCGCGTTCCGCGGCTTCGGCCGCTACGTCGACTCGCTGGGCGGCCGCTACATCACCGCCGAAGACATGGGCACCGACGTCAACGACATGGAAAACGTCTACCGCGAGACCGAGTACGTGGTCGGCGTGCATCAGGTGCATGGCGGTTCCGGCGATCCGGCTCCGTTCACCGCCTATGGCGCGCTGCAGGGCCTGATGGCCACGTTGAACAAGAAGTTCGGCAATGAAGAGATCGGCAAGTACAGCTACGCCGTGCAGGGCCTGGGCCATATCGGCATGGAGTTCCTGAAACTGCTGAAGGAACGCGGCGCGAAACTCTTCGTGGCCGATCTGAATCCCGCCCTGGTCGAGCGTGCGGTCGAAGAGTACGGCGCCGAAGCGGTCAAGCCCGACGAAATCTACGACCTGCCGGTGGACGTATTCTCGCCCTGCGCGATGGAGTACGCGGTCAACGCCGAAACCCTGCCGCGCCTCAAGGCCAAGATCATCTGCGGCACCGCCAACAACCAGATGTCGCACGTGACCGGCGACGAAGCCGTCAAACGCGGCATCCTGTACGCGCCGGACTACGCGGTGAACGCGGGCGGCGTGATGAACGTATCGCTTGAGATCGACGGCTACAACCGCGAACGGGCGATGCGCCTGATGCGCAACATCTACCACAACGTCGGCAATATCTTCGAACTGTCCGAACGCGAAGGCATCGCGCCGCAGTACGCCGCCGACCGCATCGCCGAAGCGCGCATCGCGTCCATCGGCAAACTGAAGCTGCCGCTGGGACGTACCGCACCACGTTTCATGGGACACCTGCGCGGCGAGCACTGACGCCAGCCGCACAGGCCGCAAAAGGAGGGAGGACCAGATGCGACCCGTTTCAATCCACGCTTTTCCGTTAGGCGAAGAGATCGACGCCCTGCGCGAGGCGGTACGCCGTTTCGCCGATAGCGAGATCGCGCCGCGCGCCGAAGCGATCGACCACGAGAACGTTTTTCCACAGGACCTGTGGCCCAAGCTGGGCGAACTGGGCCTGCTGGGCCTGACCGTGCCGGGCGAATACGGCGGCAGCGAGATGGGCTACCTGGCGCATCTGGTGGCGATGGAGGAGATCTCGCGCGCTTCCGGCTCGGTCGGCCTGAGCTACGTCGCCCATTCCAACCTGTGCGTGTCCAATCTGTACGCCAACGGGACGGAAGAGCAGCGCCAGAAATACCTGCCAAAACTCTGCAGCGGCGAGTGGAAAGGCGCGCTGGCGATGAGCGAGCCGGGGGCAGGTTCCGATGTGGTCGGTTCTATGAGCTGCCGGGCGGAGCTTCGCGGCGATGTCTGGATCGCCAACGGCAACAAGATGTGGATCACCAACGGCCCCGAGGCCGATGTGCTGGTGGTGTACATGCGCACCGCGGGCAAGGAATGCGGTTCGAAGTGCATGACCGCCTTCATCGTCGAGAAGGGCATGAAAGGTTTCCGCACCGCGCAGAAACTGGACAAGCTGGGCATGCGCGGCAGCAATACCTGCGAGCTGGTGTTCGAGGATTGCGAGATTCCAGCCGAAAACGTACTGGGCCAGGTCAATAACGGCGTCAAAGTGCTGATGGTCGGCCTCAACACCGAACGTCTGGTAATCAGCGGCGGGCCGCTGGGCATCATGCAGGCAGCGCTGGATGCCGCCCTGCCCTACGTGCGCGAACGCAGGCAATTCGATGCGGCTATCGGCACCTTCGGCCTGATGCAGGGCAAGATCGCCGACATGTACACGGCGCTGCAGTCCAGCCGCGCCTACGCCTACCAGGTAGGCCGCGACTACGACGCCGGCCACGTCTCCCGCGCCGCCGCCGCGGGCTGCCTGCTGCATGCATCGGAAGCTTGCGTGCAGGTGGCGCTGGAAGCCATCCAGGCGCTGGGCGGCAACGGCTATATCAACGAATACCCCACCGGCCGCCTGCTCCGCGACGCCAAGCTGTACGCGATAGGCGCCGGCACCAACGAGATCCGCCGCATGCTGATAGGCCGCGAGTTGTTCGATGGGCGCGGCTGACCTGTTTACGCGGCACTGCCGCGCGGATTAGCCGAGCTTGGCGCGCTTCGTCGATTGAGGCTGAGCGATAGATAGGCCGGAGATACATCCTCCGACAAACGGTAAAGTCAGGGTACCTACTCCAACGAAGCCGGCGTCCAGGTCCAGGCCTTCGGCGGTCAGCATTGCTGGCATTGGGCGTGGCTGTCAGTAGGCGCCGCACTCTCCTCCGTCCCAAACCAAACCAACCCGTAAGTTGGCTTTCGCTTGTGCGATGCAACTGGAGTCGGCCCCTGTTCCGTGACATCGTTTTACGTGTCGCCCGTCACGGTTCCAGCCCCTGTTGTTGAAATTACGGACTAGGCGCACGACAGAACTTTCCCTCTACGCCCAAGGCTCTCCCCCGAGCTGTTCGTGGGCCGGCACTCAAGGAATGAAGATGTCCCTCTCTCTACGCAAGAAACGCATCGCCTTGGCGACTGCGTTGGCCGGACTGGCCTGTATCGCTGCCTGGGCGGCGATTTCGATCTCAGGCGGTTCGTTCACCGGCACTTCCACTTCCGACGGATCCGGCGACGGCACGGCCCTCTCCGCAGCTGTTGCGGGCAATACGATCGGAGGTAGCGACGCGGCTTTGACCGCTGTAGACGATCGGCCACGGACGCACATCGTGGTGTTCCGCGATGCGCCATTGGCGACCTACCAAGGCAGCGTTGCCGGCATCGCCAAACCCGCCCGCAAGGGCAACGGACGCGGCCGGATCGATGTCGCCAGCCCGCAGGCGCGTGCCTATGTGAAGCATCTGGAAGACAAGCAGCGCGGCTACGAGGGTCGTATCGACCGGGCATTGGGCCGCCAAGTGAAGGTGACCCAGCGCATGCAGCACGCGCTCAATGCGATCGTCACCACGATGTCGCCGCTGGAGGCCGAGGCCATCGGCCGGCTGCCCGAAGTGCAACTGGTCGAAGCCTATCGCGAATATGCGCTGGATACCGATATCAGTCCCCAACTGATCGGTGCGACCACGGTCTGGAACGGCATCTCCTTGCCATTGGGCGACGGCCCGGATCGCACGCGCGGCGAAGGCGTGGTGGTCGGCATCATCGATACCGGCATCAACTTCGGCAGCCCGTCGTTCGCGGCGGTGGATCCAGTGGACGGCTACGTGCACACCAATCCAAACGGATCGGGCAACTACCTCGGCACCTGCGCACCGGGCGGCGTGGATGCCGGTCGCTGCAACGACAAGCTGATCGGCGGCTACGATTTCATCTGCGGCGTCGGCGCACCGGCGAACGCTTGTGGCGTCGCCGGCTTGCGCGAAGAACCCGGCTTCGGCGATACCAACGGTCACGGCAGCCACACCGCCTCGACCGCTGCAGGCGATAGCCGTCCCACGACGTTCAATGGAAGTCAGGTCACTATTTCCGGCGTCGCACCGCGCGCCAATCTGATCGCCTACGACGTCTGCTACACCACCATTTCCACCGGTCAGGGGTCTTGCCCCAACGTGTCTTCGGTAGCGGCCGTGAACCAGGCGATCGCCGACGGCGTTGACGTGATCAACTTCTCCATCGGCGGCGGCGCGGCACCGTGGAACGACGCGGTCTCGCTGGCGTTCCTCAACGCCAGCAATGCGGGCGTGTTCGTTGCGACTTCCGCAGGCAACTCTGGACCAGGTGCCGCAACACTGGGCCATGTCGAGCCCTGGACCCTGTCCTCGGCCGCCTCGCGCCATCGCCTGGGCGGGTTCACCTCGGTGCTTACCGTCAGCGGGCCGGGCACGCCGCCTGCGGACCTGCAGCGGATCCTGCTCAGCCCTGGCTCCGGTGGCGTCGGCCTGCAGGCACCGTTGCCCGCAACGACTCCTCTGGTCGTCAGCCCCCTGTTCAATGCCGCCAATGACGGCTGCGGCCCTTATGCCGCCGGCCAGTTCCAGAATGCGATCGCGGTGATCCGCCGCGGCACCTGCTCGTTCTCGATCAAGACCAACAATGCGGCCGCCGCAGGCGCGCTGGCGGTAGTGCTCGCGAACAACACAACGGGAGGCATCAGTCCCAGCGTTCCCGGAACCACGATTCCGGCGTTCGGCGTGACCCAGGCCGTCGGCAATGCCCTTCGCGATTTTGCCCAAGCCAACGGCGGCGCCACCGCGGCCATCAACGTGGCGCCCAATGCCATCGATGCGCTTGCCGACTTCAGCTCGCGCGGCCCGGGCGGGTTCGATGTGTTGAAGCCGGACCTCAGCGCGCCGGGCATCGATGTGGTGGCGGCGTATGCCGGCTCGACGCTCACCGGCTTCGAGAACTTGACGGCTGCGATCAGCGGCACTTCGATGGCCTCGCCGCACACCGCTGGCGCCGCTGCACTGATGCGCCAGTTGCATCCGTCCTGGACCGTCCCGGAAATCAAGTCGGCATTGACCATGACCGCTACCCGCAGCGTGCTGCTGGAAGACCAGGTCACCCCGGCGGACGCGCATGCGGCAGGTTCGGGACGACTGCAAGTCGACCTTGCGGCACGCGCAGGGTTGGTCCTCGACGAGACCACGGCCCGGTTCATCGCTGCCAATCCGGCAGCCGGTGGAGAAGCGTCGGCGTTGAATCTGGCTGCGATCCAGAAGGCCAACTGCACCAATGCCTGCTTCTTCGTGCGCACGTTCCGCAGCACCCTGCCGTACAAGCACCAGTGGCGCCTGAAGCTGCAGGGCTTTTCCGGCACCGTCGAGCCGGCGAGTCTGGCCTTGAAGCCGGGTGAATCACGCGAGGTGCTGATCACGATCAAAAACACCACTGCACCTGCGGACGGCAGTTTCCGCTTCGGCTCGATCGAGATCGCCCCAAGCAACTCGGCCAATGGCAACCTGTCCCTGCCGTCACTGCACATGCCGATCGCACTGCGGGTTCCGCCGCCGCCGCCGGCTTCGACGATTCCGCTTGCCAATGGCGTGCCGACTGCCGTGTCCGGCACCGCGGGTAGCCAGACGTACTACAGCCTGGTGGTTCCGGCGGGGGCGAGCCAGGTCAGCTTCGTCATGCAGGGCGGTACCGGCGATGCCGATTTGTACGTGAAGTGGGGCGAAGCACCGACCTCCTCCATCGACTGCGGCTCGGAAACCGGCTCCAACAACGAGACCTGCACGCTGGTGGCCAAGCCCGGTACCTATTACGTACGGATCGCGGGCTTCACCGCCTACGCGGGCGCGACGCTCACGGGCAGCTACCAGTAATCCAGAACCAACGCGGCACCCTTCAGGGCCCGGAGCAATCCGGGCCCTTTCTTTTGCGCACGATGTCCATGCCCGGCATCCATGGACATGCGGGGTTACGCCGCTTCCCGCATAATTGAACGTTCACCCCACTGGAGCCTCCCATGTCCGATATCGTCATCGCCGCCGCCAAGCGCACCGCGATAGGTTCTTTCCTTGGCCAGTTCACTGGCGTGCCCACGCCCACGCTGGGAGCCACCGCGATCCAGGCCGCGCTGGAGCAATCCGGCGTGCCGGCGGCGGACGTTTCCGAAGTGATCATGGGCTGCGTGCTGCCGGCCAACCTGGGCCAGGCCCCCGCCCGCCAGGCCTCGCTGGCCGCCGGCCTGCCGACTTCCACCGGCTGCACCACCATCAACAAGGTCTGCGGTTCGGGCATGAAGGCGATCATGCTGGGCCACGATCTGATCAAGGCGGGTTCGGCCATGATAGTGATTGCAGGCGGCATGGAATCGATGACCAACGCCCCGCACATGATTCCCAACTCGCGCACCGGCAACCGCTTCGGCAACTTCCAGGCCGTGGACCATATGTCCTGGGATGGACTGGTCAATCCTTATGACGGCCAGGCCATGGGCGTATTCGCCGACGCCACCGCCGAAAAGCATGGCTTCACCCGCGAGGCGCAGGACGCCTACAGCATCGAATCGGCCACGCGCGCCCAGGCCGCGCAGAAGTCCGGCGCGTTCGACGACGAAATCGTTCCGGTGAAGGTCGTTACCCGCAAGGGCGAAGTGGAATACGCCACCGACGAGCAGCCCGGCAAGTCCGACATCAGCAAGATCCCGACCCTGAAGCCCGCCTTCAACAAGAACGGCACCGTGACCGCCGCCAGTTCCTCCAGCATCTCCGACGGTGCCGCAGCCACCGTGCTGCTGAGCGCCGAAGAAGCGGCCAAGCGCGGAATCGCCCCGCTGGCGCGCATCGTCGGCCACAGCACCTTCTCCCAGGAACCGCAGTGGTTCACCACCGCGCCGGTCGGAGCCATCGAAAAGCTGCTGAAGCAGGTGGGTTGGACGGTAGATGAAGTGGACTTGTTCGAAATCAACGAAGCCTTCGCCGTGGTGGCCATGACCCCGATCAAGGAGCTGGGCATTCCCCACGCCAAGGTCAACGTCAACGGTGGCGCCACGGCGCTGGGCCACCCCATCGGCGCCTCCGGGGCCCGGCTGGTGGTCACCCTGGTCCATGCCCTGCGCAAGCGCGGCGGCAAGCGGGGCATCGCCTCGCTCTGCATCGGCGGCGGCGAGGCGACTGCCATCGCGATCGAAGTCTTGTAAGAAAACAAGGCGTTATGTTACGTTTAACGAGGCGTTGACAAAAATAACTGCGCAACCGCTTGACAGCCCAATCCGGATTGTCATCATGTCACCGGCGCGCAATAGCGCGTTGCCAACTAAACGACGAGGAAATTCACAAATGACCATCAACAAGACGCTGATCGCGCTGGCTCTGGGCCTGGCCCTGGCCGCTTGCTCCAACAAAGAGCAGGCTGCTGACGCCGCGACCGACGCTGCCGCCACGGCTACCGAAGCCCAGGCTGCTGCTGACGCCGCCGCCGCTACCGGCGCTGCCACGGCCGATGCCGCCCAGACCTCCGCTGACGCCGCCGCTCAGGCTGCTGACGCTGCTGCCACCGCCGCTACCGACGCTGCTGCTGCTCCGACCGCCGCTGCTGCCGACGCCGCTGCCGACACGGCCGGTGCCGCTGCCGACACGGCCGAGAAGGCTAAGGACGCTACGGAAGAAGCCAAGAAGTAATACCGAAAGGTATCGCTTCAACCTAGCGTAAAATGCGAAAGGCCACCGGTGCATACCGGTGGCCTTTTTCAGTAACAGGCCGAGGGGATGGCTCACCAGACTCCGCCTGCATTGCCGATCTGTTGTACCCATCCACTTCCGGAGATAAACCATGAAGACCAAATTCATCATCCTGCTCGCTGCTTCCGTTCTGGCCCTGAGCGCCTGCAAGAAGAGCGAATCGACCGACGCCGCTGCAACCGACGCCGCTGCCGCTGCCGACCAGGCCGCTGCTGAGGCCGGCCAGGCCGCGACCGCCGCTGGCGACGCCGCTACCGCTGCTGCCGATGCGACCGCCGCAGCCGCGACCGATGCCGCTGCTGCCACCAGCTCCGCTGCCGAAACCACCGAAAACGCTGCGCAGGAAGCAACGGCAAAGACCGCTGATGCGGTTTCCGACGCTGCCCAGGCCACCGCCGACAAGGCTGCTGAAGTCGCCGACAAGGCCGAAGAAGCCGCCAAGAAGTAATCCCGCTGGCTTCGGCCAACGACAGCAACACCGACAAGGCCCGCTTCTGCGGGCCTTGTCGCATCTGGGGCTTTGGCGGGAACGGGTTGTATCCTTGTGTACTCTCTACAGCAGGCGTCGACGGCATGTCGGTACTGACTTCGCAACTCGATCCGCGTTCCACCGAATTCACCGACAACGTCGCCTACCATCGTGCCCTGGTGGAAGAACTGGACCGCCGCCTGGCACGCGCGGCCGACGGCGGCGGCGAGAAGGCCCGCAACAAGCACACCGAGCGCGGCAAACTGCTGCCGCGCGACCGCATCGCCGCCCTGCTCGACCCGGGCTCTCCCTTTCTGGAAATTGCCCCGCTCGCCGCCGAAGGCATGTACGACGACGCGGCCCCGGGCGCCGGCATGGTCGCCGGCATCGGCCGGGTGCAGGGCCTGGAAGTGGTGGTGGTGGCCAACGATGCCACGGTCAAGGGCGGCACCTATTTCCCGATGACGGTAAAGAAGCATCTGCGCGCGCAGGAAGTCGCGCGCGAGAACCGCCTGCCCTGCATCTACCTGGTCGACTCCGGCGGCGCCTTCCTGCCGCTGCAGGACGAAGTCTTCCCGGATCGCGAGCATTTCGGCCGCATCTTCTACAACCAGGCACGGCTCAGCGCGGAGAACATCCCGCAGATCGCCGTGGTCATGGGCAGCTGCACCGCTGGCGGCGCCTACGTGCCGGCGATGTGCGACGAAAGCATCATCGTCAAGGAACAAGGCACCATCTTCCTGGGCGGCCCGCCGCTGGTGAAGGCCGCAACCGGCGAGGTGGTCGACGCGGAAGCTCTGGGCGGCGCCGACGTGCACACCAGCGTGTCAGGGGTAGCGGATCATTTCGCCGAGGACGACCGCGATGCGCTGCAGATCGCGCGCAACCTGGTCGGCAACCTCAACCGCCGCAAAGTCCTTCCGCTGGCGGTGCGCGAGCCGCAGGAACCGCTGTTCGCGGCGCAGGAGCTGTACGGCATCGTGCCGAAGGACACCCGGCGTCCGTTCGATATCCGCGAAGTGATCGCGCGCATCGTCGACGGTTCGCGTTTCGACGAGTTCAAAGCGCGCTACGGCAAGACCCTGATCACCGGCTTCGCCCATCTGCACGGCTACCCGGTGGGCATCATCGCCAACAACGGCATCCTGTTCGCCGAAAGCGCGCTGAAGGGCGCGCATTTCATAGAACTGTGCAACCAGCGCGGCATTCCGCTGGTGTTCCTGCAGAACATCACCGGCTTCATGGTCGGCAAGAAATACGAAAACGCCGGTATCGCCAAGGACGGGGCCAAGATGGTCACCGCGGTGGCCTGTTCGTCGGTGCCCAAGTTCACGGTGGTGATCGGCGGCAGCTTCGGCGCCGGCAATTACGCCATGTGCGGCCGCGCTTACGGCGCCCGCTTCCTGTGGATGTGGCCCAACGCGCGCATCAGCGTAATGGGCGGCGAGCAGGCCGCCAGCGTGCTGGCCACGGTCAAGCGCGACGGCATCGAAGCGTCCGGCAGGGAATGGTCGGCCGAGCAGGAAGAGGCCTTCAAGGCGCCGATCCGCGAGCAGTACGAATCCCAGGGCAGTCCGTGGTACGCCACTGCGCGTCTGTGGGACGACGGCATCATCGACCCGGCCGACACGCGCCGCGTGCTGGGGCTGGCGATCTCCGCCTCGTTGAATGCGCCCATAGAGCCGGCGAAGTTCGGCGTGTTCCGGATGTAGGCGGATGCGGAAAGTCCTGCTGGTCACCGGCGCCGGCCGCGGCATCGGCGCGGCCACAGCCCGGCTTGCAGCCGAACGCGGCTACGCGGTGTGCGTGAACTACCTGCATAACCGCGACGCGGCGCTGGCGGTGGTGGCCGACATCGAGCGCGGCGGCGGCCAGGCCATCGCAGTGGCGGCCGATGTTTCGGCGGAAGCGGAAGTGACGCGTCTTTACGAAACCATCGACCGGCAGCTGGGCCGATTGGATGCGTTGGTCAACAACGCCGGCATGCTGGAGCGGCAGACGCAGGTGCGGATGATCGATGCTGCGCGCCTGCAACGCGTGTTCGCCACCAATGTGATCGGCAGCTTCCTGTGCGCGCGCGAAGCGGTCAGGCGCATGTCCCGCAACAGCGGCGGCAACGGTGGAGCCATCGTCAATCTGTCCTCGCTCGCCGCACGCACCGGTTCACCCAACGAATACGTGGACTACGCGGCCAGCAAGGGCGCCATCGACAGCTTCACCCGCGGCCTGGCCGCCGAAGTGGCCGAACAAGGCATCCGCGTGAATGCGGTGCGCCCGGGCTTCATCCACACCGACATGCACGCCAGCGGCGGCGAACCCGACCGGATCGAACGGGTGAAGGCCTTCGTTCCGCTCAAGCGTGGCGGCCGCCCCGAGGAAGTCGCCCAAGCGATCCTGTGGCTGCTGTCCGACGAGGCTTCCTACACCACCGGTGCATTCATCGATGTGGCCGGCGGAAGATAAGTCGTTCAGATATCAGGCTTTACCTGAGGTGTCGAACCCAACTGCGGGCATCGCCGGGCATTTTGGTGAGCCCGATCACAGCAAAACCGTCATTTGACAGCGATAGTCTCCAATCCCCCGTACCTTGCTGGAGACCACGCCGATGTCTATTTGGAAGGATCAGAACCCCGCCCGAAAGGATTCGATCCCGCTGCCGCCCGAACCCGCACGCGATGCGCCCGCCGTCGCCGACTTCTCCCCCACGACCACCGCGCCTCCGCGCGCCGTGCCCGCAGCGACCAATGAGCCGAAGGAATCGCTGATCGCCGCCGACCTGACCATCGAAGGCAAGATCGAAGGCACTGGCCATGTGCGCATCGCCGGCAAGTTCAAGGGCGACGTCAATGTGCAGGGCGACCTGACCATAGAATCCGGCGCCAAGTTGAATGGCGGCGTGCGCGCCAAAAAGGTCACCATCGCCGGCGAGCTGGAAGGCAATATCGAAGCCGCTTCGCGAGTCGAGTTGCTGGGCTCAGGCGTGATCATCGGTGATCTCAAGGCAGGGTCGCTGACCGTGGCCGCGGGATCGCGGATGCGCGGCCAGGCCGACTTCGGCTGGGACGACGGCAAGGTCGCTTCCAAGTCCGGCTCGAAGGATGCCGAGAAGAACGACGCCGCTGCATGAGCACACCGCGCCCAGGCACCGCGGGCGCGACGCGCAGTTGCCCGCATTGCAAGACCACCATCCTCGAAAGCGCCAGCGTCTGTCCGGCGTGCAAGCACCATTTGCGCTTCGATGAGGCGGCGGTCACCGCCAAGCGCGCGGCAGAAACCATCGTACCTCTGCGTGTGCAGGGGACGGTGCGGCACCCTGCCGAAGGCGCCGCCTGGGAATACACGGTGGTGCTGACCATCAAGAACGACCGTGGCGACGAGATCGCGCGCCACGTGGTCGGCGTGGGCGCGATGCAGGCCAACGAAGAACGCAGCTTCACCCTGGCCGTGGAAGCGGTGCCGCGCAACGACCTGAAAGGCCCGCGCGGCCGCAGCCACTGAACGTAGGTCGGGGCTACGCCCCCGACGCTCTGGATCTCATCGGCTGCAGGATGTCGGGGGCGTAGCCCCGACCTACGGGTTGACTGACATTCGGTCGGGGTATTCGCTGATAACCGTAATCAGTTCTTGGCTGCGAGCATGCAGACATGCCTGCTTACCGCCGCCATTTCTCCGCTCAAGAGCAGACTTTGTTTCTGACTTTGGTGACCGCTGGACGGCGGCCCTGGTTATCGACCCAGGATGCAAGGGGGCAAGTCAAAGATGCGTTGCGAGCGACGCAGATGCTGCATCCGTTTCGTCATTACGGTCACGTGCTACTCGACGATCACCTGCACTTGTTGATCGGCCTGTCGCACGGCGTCCAGATTCCCAGGGTCGTCGGAAGCTTCAAACAAGCCGCATTGGCCCGGCTGAGACACCTCCCGCGAAGCATTGCGGGTCGTGTATGGCAACGACGCTACTACGACCACATCATCCGTGACGAAGCCGATTTCGCCAGGCACCTCGATTACTTGCACTACAACCCGGTGAAGCATGAACTGGTTGGCCACGCGAAAGATTGGGAATGGTCAGTCTGGTCGCCTGGCAAGTGCGAGGTGTCTATCCGCCTGATTGGGGAAGCGCCGAGCCTGCATCCATCCGCGACATGACCGAGTAGGTCGGGGCTACGCCCCCGACATCTTGCAGTCGGGGAGATCCAGAGCGTCGGGGGCGTAGCCCCGACCTACGATTTCGGTCCGCAGTTGTCGCAACCACCGCAGGCAGAAGTTTCAGCTCTGCCGACCGGGGATATCCAGAATCCGACAGAACGCATCCACGATGCTCTGCCTTCCCGCAACAATGGCAGGGCTATCGCTACCCGCAGCTTGCGCACGCTGCCGGGAAACTGCTTCTTCGCCACCACCCAGACGCTGAGCAGCACCGCCAGGGCGATGACGACGTATTGCAGCAGCAGCCAAGTGCTCATGCGCTCAGCCTGCCCCCAACAACACGGCAACCTGATAGGTCACGAACGAGGCGCCATACGCCAGCGCGAACAGATAGAGCGTGGCGAGAGACATCTTCTTCCACGAATTGGTTTCGCGTTTGATCGTGGCCAGCGTGGAAATGCACATCGGCGCGTAGATGAACCACACCAGCAGCGACAACGCGGTGGCCAGCGACCAACCGTCGGAAATCAACGGCGTCAGCGCCTGCGCTGCGGCAGCGTCGTCGGCCGCGGACAAGGCGTACACCGTCGCCAGCGAGGACACCGCCACTTCGCGCGCGGCCATGCCGGGAATCAGTGCGATGCAGATCTGCCAGTTGAAGCCGATGGGCGCGAAGATCGTGGTCATCGCATGGCCGATGCGTCCGGCGAAGCTGTAATCGATCGCCGGCATCGTCGCATCGGCGGGCGCGCCGGGGAACGACAGCAGGAACCACAACAGGATGGTCAACGCCAGGATGATGCCGCCGACCCGCCGCAGGAATATCCAGGCGCGCTCCCACAAGCCTATCAGCAGATCGCGCGGATGCGGGATACGGTAGGAAGGCAGCTCCAGCAGCAGCGGATGCTCGCTCTTGTCGCGGCGCCATTTCTTCATCACCCACGACACGATCAGCGCGCTGATCACGCCGGCGAAATACAGGCCGAACAGCACCAGTCCCTGCTGATTGAACACGCCCCAGACCTGTTTCTGCGGGATGAATGCGCCGATCAGCAACGCATACACCGGCAGGCGCGCCGAGCAGGTCATCAGCGGCGCCACCAGGATCGTGGCCAAACGATCGCGCGGATCCTGGATGGAGCGCGTGGCCATGATGCCGGGAATGGCGCAGGCGAAGCTCGACAGTAGCGGGATGAAGGAACGCCCCGAAAGACCGGCCGAAGCCATCATCCTGTCGAGCAGGAAGGCCGCGCGTGGCAGATAGCCGGACTCCTCCAGCGCCAGGATGAAAGCGAACAGGATCAGGATCTGCGGCAGGAACACGATCACCCCGCCCAGCCCGGCGATGATGCCTTTGACCAGCAAGCTGTTGAGCGGCCCTTCGGGCAACGCGCCCCCCACTACTCCGCCCAGCCAAGCGGTCGCCGCCTCGATGGCGTCCATCATCGGCGTGGCCCAGGCGTACACCGCCTGGAAGATCAGGAACATCACCACCGCCAGCGCCAGCAGGCCGAACACCGGATGCAGCAGCCAGCGGTCCAGCGCGTCGTCGACCTTGGCGGTGCGGCTGGGCATGCTGACGGCAACGGACAGAAGGCGGCGGGTTTCCTGATGCAGATCCGCGCCTTCGGCCAACTGTTTGCTGGGCGCGTGCGGTTCGGCGGCCAGGCGGTCGATCTGTTCGACCAGCGCCCTGGCACCGTTGCGTTTAACCGCCACGGTTTCCACGACCGGCACGCCCAGCTCGCGCTCCAGCGCTTCCAGGTCGATGGTGACGCCGCGCCGGCGCGCGACGTCGGCCATGTTTACCGCCAGGATCATCGGCTTGCCCAGCTCGCGCACTTCCAGCGCGAAGCGCAGATGCAGGCGCAGGTTGGTGGCATCGACCACGCAGACCAACACGTCCGGCGCCGGCTCGCCCGGCAGGAAACCGCGGCAGAGATCGCGGGTGATGGCTTCGTCCAGGCTGGCCGCATGCAGGCTGTACGCGCCCGGCAAATCCAGCACCGCATAGCTGCGGCCGCTTGCGCTGTGCAGGCGGCCTTCCTTGCGCTCGACGGTGACGCCTGCGTAGTTGGCGACTTTCTGACGACTGCCGGTGAGCTGGTTGAACAGCGCGGTCTTGCCGCAGTTGGGGTTGCCGATCAGGGCCAGACGCAGAGGCGAAGCGGCCGCGTTCATATCGTTGCTTTCCCATTACGCAGCTGCACGCGCGAGGCTTCGGTGCGGCGCAGCGCAAAACGGGTGAAACCCACCTGCACCAGCAACGGCTCACCGCCCAGCGGACCGGCCGCCACGATTTCCACCTGCTCGCCCGCCACGAAACCCAGTTCGCGCAGGCGGCGGGCAATGTTGTCGTTCGGGCTATGGTCGTCCACGGATTCCACGATGGCAGGGGTGCGTCGGGGCAGGTCGTTCAGCGTCACGAAAACGCGCTCAAATAGGAATTGTTCTCATTCTACCACCGCTACGGCGCACGAACGCCCAGCCCGACCGACCGGCTATCATTCAGCCTCGCCGCCGGGAAGGGTTGTGATGTCGGAACTGGAACAGCAAAGGGAAGGCGCCGTCCTGCGCCTGCGATTGAACAGGCCGGCCCTGCACAATGCCTTCGATGCCGCACTGATCGCCGAACTGACCGCAGCCGTGGCGGTGGCCGGTGCCGATGCGGAGGTTCGCGTGGTGGTGCTGGAGGGCGCGGGGGCTTCGTTCTCGGCCGGCGCCGATCTCAACTGGATGCGCGGCATGGCTGCCGCCAGCGAGGCGGACAACCGCCAGGATTCGCTCGCCCTCGCCCGTCTGATGCGCACCCTGGACGAATTGCCGAAACCCACCATCGCCCGCGTACACGGCGCGGCCTTCGGCGGCGGTGTGGGCCTGGTGGCCTGCTGCGATATCGCCATCGGCGTGCCCGAGGCCAAGTTCGGCCTGACCGAAAGCAAACTCGGCCTGCTGCCTGCGGTGATCTCGCCTTATGTCATCGCCGCGATCGGCGCGCGCCAGGCGCGGCGCTGGTTCGCCACTGCGGAAATATTCGATGCGCAGACCGCGCTGCGGATCGGGCTGCTGCATGAAGTGGTCGCAGCGGAAGAATTGGACGCGGCCGCGCAACGCCAGATCGACCTGCTGCTGAAAGCCGGCCCATTGGCGGCAGCGGGCGCGAAATCGCTGATCGCCCGCGTCGCCGCCATGCCCGACGGCCAAGCGCAAGACCAGGCCAACGCCACGCTGATCGCAGGTTTGCGCGTGTCGCCCGAAGGACAGGAAGGCCTTTCGGCCTTCCTCGACAAACGAAGCCCTTCGTGGGCGAACAAGGGAGAAAAACGATGATCGACCATACCGGCGTTCCCGTCTCGGACTACGCGCGCAGCAAAACTTTCTACGAACGTTTGTTCGCCCCCATCGGCGCATCGCTGTTGATGGAAGTCGGTCCTGAGCAGACGGGGGACGGCAGCTGGGCGGGAGGTTTCGGCCGCGATGGCAAACCCAGCTTCTGGATAGGAAGCGACGCGCGCGGCGTCGCCGCCCATACCCATATCGCCTTCGTCACCGACACCCGCGCCAAGGTGGAAGCCTTCCACGCCGCCGGCCTTGCTGCCGGCGGCAGCGACAACGGCGCACCGGGTCTGCGCCCGCATTACCACGCCAACTACTATGGTGCGTTCATTACCGATCCGGACGGACATAACGTGGAAGCGGTGTGCCATCTGCCCGAGTGATGCTTTTAGAGCCCTCCCCTTCAAGGGGAGGGTTGGGTGGGGATGGTTTGAGGCTTGGGAGGGATGGTTTACAAGGAGTGATACCCCATGGATGGACAAACAAACCGCAAGATCATCGGCAACAAACTACAAAGAAAGCTGCGAAACGCTCCTACCGACGCCGAACACAGACTGTGGCAGTACTTGCGCAATCGGCAACTGGAAGGATGCAAGTTCAGAAGGCAGCATCCGTTCGGAGACTACATCCTCGATTTCGCATGTCTGGAAAGAAAAATCGTCGTAGAGCTGGATGGCGGTCAACATGCGGATAATGTCCAGTACGACAATGCTAGAACCCGCTACTTGGAACAATCTGGCTACCGGGTGCTCAGGTTCTGGAACAACGAAATTTTCGAGAATATTGAGGGAGTGGTCGAAGTGATTCTGAATACTCTGGCGCAGAGAGCCAAACCATCCCCACCCAACCCTCCCCTTGAAGGGGAGGGCTAAGAGCCATGTTCTCCAAAATCCTCATCGCCAACCGCGGCGAGATCGCCTGCCGCGTAATCCGTACCTGCCGCAAACTGGGTATCCGCACCGTCGCCGTCTATTCGGAAGCCGACGCCGATGCCCAGCATGTACGCCAGGCGGACGAGGCTTATCCGATCGGCGGGCCCCGCCCCGCGGAAAGCTACTTGCGCGGCGATGCGATCCTGGAAGTCGCGAAACGCAGCGGAGCGCAGGCTATCCACCCCGGCTACGGTTTCCTGTCGGAAAACGCCGACTTCGCCGAGGCCGTGGAAAGCGCCGGCATCGTCTTCATCGGGCCGAAAGCCGCTTCCATGCGCAAGATGGGCAGCAAGGCCGGCGCCAAAGACTTGATGATGGCGGCCGGCGTACCGGTGGTACCCGGCTACACCGGCGAAGACCAGTCGCCCAGCGGCTTGTCGCGCGAAGCGGCGCGGATAGGCTTTCCGCTGATGATCAAGGCCGCCCATGGCGGCGGCGGCAAGGGCATGCGCATCGTGCACAGGCTGGACGAATTCATCGCCCAGCTCGAAAGCTGCCGGCGCGAAGCCAGCAACGCCTTCGGCCGCGATCGCGTGCTGCTGGAACGCTACGTGCAATCGCCGCGGCATATCGAAATCCAGATTTTCGGCGATGCGCACGGCAACGCCATCCATCTGAACGAGCGCGAATGCTCCGCCCAGCGTCGATACCAGAAGGTGCTGGAGGAATCGCCCTCCACGTTCCTGACGCCGGAGCTGCGCGCGGCGATGGGCGAGGCAGCGGTCAAGGCGGCGCATGTCATCGACTACGTGAATGCGGGAACGGTGGAATTCATCGTCGACTCCGCCGGCGCGTTCTATTTCATGGAAATCAACACGCGTCTGCAGGTGGAGCATCCGGTCACCGAACTGACCACCGGCCTGGACCTGGTGGAATGGCAACTGCGCATCGCCGCCGGCGACGCGTTGCCGATCGCCCAGCAACAAGTGCCGCAACACGGCCATGCCATCGAAGTGCGGCTGTATGCGGAAGATCCGGAAGCCGGTTTCCTGCCGGGCTCCGGCAAGCTGGAGAAGCTGTCGCTGCCGTCGTCTTCGACGCAGGTACGTATCGATTCGGGCGTGGTGGAAGGCGATACCGTCAGCATTTTCTACGATCCCATGATCGCCAAGCTGATCGTGTGGGACCAGGACCGCACCGCCGCCCTCGCCCGCCTGCGCGATGCATTGGCTCAATGCGAGATCGTAGGGCCGAAATCCAATATCGAATTCCTGGAACAACTGGTGCGCCATCCCTCCGTCGTGGAGGGCAGCATCGATACCGGCTATCTGGACCGGCATCTCGACGAATTCATGCCGGCCCATGCCGTGGACCCTTCTCTGCTGCTGGCCGCAGCGACCGCGACCTTGCTGACGCAGGAAGCCGACGCCCGCCAGCAAGCGGCGCTTTCTGCCGATAGCGGTTCTCCCTGGGCGATCGCCGATGGCTGGCGCCTGGGGCACGCGGGTCGCCGTCCTCTGGCCTTCCTGCATCGCGGGAACGATCTGGCTCTGGTCGCCCACGGTGCCAATGGCCAATACAGCATCGAAACCGACGGCGGCGACACCCTCCATACCGTCGATGGTGCGCGCCTGCGCGCCGGCGAACTGAGCCTGCGCCTGCAATCGCTGGCGCGACGGTTCCTGGTCCGCATCGACCCGCACAGAGTCACCGTGCACGACGGCGACAAGCGCCTGGATCTGACGCGGGTATCGGCCTACCGGCCGAAGAATGCTTCGGTTGCCGGCAACGACGGGCGCATCGTGGCGCCGATGCCGGGCCGCGTAGTCGTGGTCAAGGCGAAACCCGGCGAAGCGGTCGTCGCCGGCCAGGAATTGCTGGTGATCGAAGCCATGAAGATGGAACTGGCGATCAAATCGCCGCGTGCCGGAGTGATGGCCGAGCTGCGTGCGGTGGCGGGCGATTTCGTGGAAGCCGATGCGGTGCTGGCGACACTGGAACCGCAATGAAGGAGCATTTCCCCGCGACGCCGTCCGAAACCGTTCGCCCGCAGTCCTGGGTCGCCGGCTTTTTACGTTCGCATCAGTCAGGAACCATGCCGACCCCCATGAACCAACGCCTCCACCCTCTGTTGATGCTGCTGCCGCTCTGGCTGAGCGGCTGCGTGGTATTTGAACGCCCTCCCGCTCCGCTCGCATGCGATACGCGTCTGGAAGGCCGCTGGCTGCCCATCGCCAACAGCGCCGACGAGGCGGCCAAGCTGACTCAGGACGACTATGCCCTGGTCGATTCCCGCTGCCACGCCACGGTCTCCATGAGCCAAGTCGGCGGCAACCCGACCAGCAAGGTCGAGATAGACGTGCCCGGCTTCGCCCTCGGCGACCAGCACTACTTCGCCCTCAACGAAGAAAGCGTGGCTCGCCTGTTCGCGCGCGGCCTGTCGGCGGAGGCGCCGCAGGAGAAGAAGCTGCCGGCCGGCGCGGTCACCTTGGTCAGATATCGGATCGAGGGCGACCTGCTGACCATGGCCACCATCGATGGCGACACAGTCCAAAAGCTCATCGAAGAGAAGCGGCTCAGCGCAACCGCGCTGGATCAGTTCAACTATCTGATCCCCGGCGACGAAGCGACCTTGCGCGAGGTCCTGCTGTCGCACCCGGAGCTGTTCGAGAAAAGCAGTTCGCCGCCGATGAAGATGCGCCGCGCCGCTGCAGAGCAGGCCGCCGGGAAGCCTGCTCCATGACCGATTCCGTCCGCATCGTCGAAGTCGGTCCGCGCGACGGACTGCAGAACGAAAAGACCATCATCGCCACCGCCGACAAGGTGGAGCTGATCGACCGTCTGTCGCGGACCGGACTGCGCAGCATCGAAGCCACCAGCTTCGTCAGTCCGAAGTGGATCCCGCAGCTGGCCGACGCGGCCGAAGTATTCAGCGCCATCGACCGCAAACCGGGCATTTCCTATCCGGTGCTGGTGCCCAACGAAAAAGGCTACGAGCGCGCGCTCGAAGTCGGAGCGCAGGAAGTGGCCGTGTTCACCGCCGCTTCCGAAGCCTTCAACCAGAAGAACATCAACGCCAGCATCGACGAATCCATCGAACGTTTCCGTCCCGTGCTGGAACGCGCCCGCGCCGACGGGGTCAAGGTGCGTGGATATGTGTCCACGGTGCTGGGCTGTCCCTACCAGGGGCAGGTGCCGGTGGCGGATGTCGTGCGGGTTGCGGCGCGCCTGCACGCCTTAGGCTGTTACGAAATCTCGCTGGGCGATACCATCGGGGTAGGCACCCCCCACAAGGCCCGCGCAATGCTCAAGGCCGTCGCCGGCGAAGTACCGATGCCCGCGCTTGCGGTGCATTTCCACGACACCTACGGACAGGCGCTGGCCAATATCCTGGCGTGCCTGGAAGAAGGCGTGGCGGTGGTGGATTCGGCCGTGTCCGGTACCGGCGGCTGTCCCTACGCCAAGGGCGCCAGCGGCAACGTCGCCAGCGAAGACGTGGTGTACCTGCTGCATGGCCTGGGTATAGAAACCGGCATAAATCTGGAAAAACTGAGCGAAACCGGACTGTGGCTATCGGCCCTGCTCGGTCACGAAACAAGCAGCAAGGTAGCGAGGGCTATGTCGGCCGCATGACCGTGAAGCCGCCAGCGGATAGGGGTTCGCCTGACGCTGGCGCAACGGGCTTTTCTGCGCAATCGCTGCACGAGGACGCGGCCAGGCTGCTGGAATCCTTGCGCGATGCGAGCACCGATGCTTCGCTGGACGACGAAACCCGCCAGCTGATGAAACAGGCGCTCGAACTGCTGCGCGCCACCACTACGCAAAAGGACTGGGCGTTGCTGCGTTACCGCGCCTTGTTCGACGCGGTCCCCGATCCGGTCAGCATCCTGGCCGAGGACGGCACGGTGCTGGATCTCAACAAAGCGGGTATGGCCGCTTACAAACGGCAGCGCGAAGAGATCGTCGGCCAGAACATCAACGTGCTCAATCCCGAGTTGCCGCACGACCACATGGACCCGGTTTGGGAAAGCCTCAACCGCGGCGACAGCTACGTGATCGAAGTCACCAACATGCGCGGCGACGGCACCCGCTTCCCGGTGGAAGTGCATTCGGCCAACTTCGTCTTCGACGGGCGCAAGAGCCTGGTGGCGGTGGCCCGCGACCTGAGCAAGCGGCACGAAGCCGAATTGCGCTATCGCGAACTGATGGAGGTCATCGACAAAGGCATCGTGGTGCAGAACGAGGCGCGCGAGGTCATCTACGCCAACCGCGCGGCGCTGCGTATTTTCGGGGTGGGCGAAGGCAAGCGCAGCAACGATCTCGATCTGTCGCATTGGCGCATCGTCGACCAGAACGGCCGAGAGCTGACCAGCGACGCGCTGCCGGCGCACCGCGCCCTGGCCTCCGGCCAGGTCATCGAAAGCATGCTGCTGGGGCTGTACCACCGCGAGCACAAACAATTGCTCTGGCTCACCGTCACCTCGGTGCCGCAATTCGCGCCCGGCGGCAGCAAACCGGCGCAGGTCACTTCGCTTTTCAGCGACGTGACCGCGCTCAAGCGCGACAGCGCGCTGTTCGATCGCGCCCAGTCGCTGGCTCATATCGGCGGATGGGAATGGGATGCCGGCCGCGACCGTGTCTACCTGACCGAGGAAGCCGTACGCATCCTCGGGCCGGCGCAGACGCCGGACAACGTCGAAGCCATGCTGGCCAGCCTGCGCGAACCGGACCGGCGGCGCTTCCGCACCGCGATGGAGAATGTGGTGCAGGCCGGCGGCGGGTTCGACCTGGAACTGCAGGGCAGCCGGGTGGACGGGCATCCTTTCTGGATCCGCGTCATCGGCGAAGCCGAAGCCAGCGATCCCACCGCTTCCCGCATCACCGGCACGCTGCAGGACATCTCGCTTGACAAGCGCGCCGAGGAAACCCTGCGCATCCAGGCACGTACCGATCCGCTGACCGGACTGATGAACCGCGATGCCGTGCTCAACGAACTGGGGGCGCGTCTGATCGACCCGGTGCATGCGCAAGTCGCGGTGCTGTACATCGACCTGGACCGTTTCAAGACCGTCAACGATGTGCTGGGCCACAGCGCCGGCGACGAACTGCTGATGCAGGCCGCCACGCGCATCCTGGCCGCGGTGGGCACCGAAGGCCTGGTGGCGCGTTTCGGCGGCGACGAGTTCCTGGTGATCTGCGACGCCAGCGGCGATCCGGAGCAGCCCGAACGTTTGGCCGATGCGGTGCTGGGGGCTTTCACCGAATCCTTCTGCTTCGGCAAGGACGAGTTCGCCATCACCACCAGCATCGGTATCGCGCGCGCCCCCGAAGACGGGCTGCGCCCGCAGCAGCTCATACAGAACGCCGACATCGCCATGTACGACAGCAAGCATCGCGCGCGCAACGCATGGCAGGCCTTCACCCCGGAGCTCGCGCGCAGGCAACAGGATCGTCTGCAGATCGAGACGCAGCTCCGGCGGGCGGTGGACAACGAGGAATTCCGCCTGGTCTACCAACCGCAGGTCGACCTGCGGCGCGGCCATATCGTCGCCGCCGAAGCGCTGATCCGTTGGCAGAACCACCAGCTGGGCGAACTGCGCCCCGATCTTTTCATCAGCCACGCCGAAACCACGGGCGACATCGTGCGCATCGGCAGCTGGGTACTGCGCGAGGCCTGCCGGCAGGTTCGCGAATGGCACGACCAGGGATTGGGCATCGTGCGCGTGGCGGTCAATGTTTCCTACCGCCAGTTCGCCGGCGACGAGCTGGCGGAAAACGTGCGCGCGGTCCTGGCCGAATACGAGCTTCCCGGCTCGGCGCTGGAACTGGAATTCACCGAACGCGTGTTGATCGAGGACGCCCCGGCCACGCTCAAGACCTTCGCCGAACTGCGCGAGCTGGGTGTGGTGCTGACCATCGACGATTTCGGCGAAGGTTACAGCGCACTCAACTACCTGCGCCGCCTGCCCATCCATGGGCTCAAGCTCAGCCAGCTGTTCACCGAGGGCGTGCCCAATAACCGTTCCGACGTGGCGGTGTGCCAGGCCGTCTCCGCCATTGCGCGCAGCCTGGGGCTGGGACTGGTGGCCGAAGGCGTGGAGTCGGAAGCGCAGCGCCAGTTCCTGTTGCAGCTCGGTGTGCCGGTCGGCCAGGGATTCCTGTTCGCACCCGGGCTGTCGCCGGATGAATTCGCCAGCCGTTTGCGCTCGCCGGAGGAACGCGTTTCCAATGGCTGAAGTTGCAGAAGAAAACTATCTATTGCGTTCTATCGAAACGCGCGACGACATGGCGATGGCGCAGATCATCCGCACGGTGATGCCGGAATTCGGTGCTTCCGGCAGTGGCTTCGCCATCAACGATCCCGAAGTGGACTGGATGAGCCGCGCCTATGCGGAACCGCGCTCGGCCTACTTCGTCGTCGAACGCGACGGCGAGGTGATCGGCGGCGGTGGGGTCGCTCCGCTGGTCGGCGGCGATGACGGAACCTGCGAGCTGCGCAAGATGTATTTCCTGCCCGAAGCGCGCGGCATCGGCGCCGGCACGGCGATGATGGCCCGCTGCCTGCAGTCCGCACGCGGATTCGGTTTCAGCCAGTGCTACCTGGAAACCCTGTGCGGGATGGACGCGGCCATGCGTCTGTACGAACGCACGGGGTTCCAGCGCCTCGACGCGCCGTTGGGCGCCACTGGCCATGGCGGCTGCAATGCCTTCTACCTCCTGAAGCTGTAGGAGCGGGCCCTGCCCGCGACGGGCCTTACTGACGAAGCTTCGTCGCGGGCAGGGCCCGCTCCTACAGAAGGACGTCCGGACATCGCGTAAAATAAATACCATCCCAAGCGATGGACTTCCGCATGCAGCTTTCCGACACCCGCGCCATCATCACCGGCGGCGTTTCCGGCCTGGGCCTGGCCGTGGCCCAGCACCTGGTCGCCCAGGGCGGCAAAGTCGCGCTGTTCGACGTCAACGACGACAAGGGCGCGGCGGCGGTCGCGGCTTTGGGCGAAGGCAATGCTCGTTACTTCCGCACCGACGTCACCGACGAGGCGGGAGTGACCGCCAATGTCGCGGCGGCCAGCGAATTCCTGGGCGGCCTGAATGCGGCGGTCAATTGCGCTGGCATCCTCGGCGCTGGACGCGTACTGGGTAAGGACGAACTGGGTAAAAGCAGGCCAATGCCGCTGTCCAACTTCCGCAACACTGTACTTGTGAATCTGGTCGGCAGCTTCAACGTGGCCAAGGCCGCCGCCGACCTGATGCAGCACAACGCGCCCGGCGAAGACGGCGAACGCGGCGTCATCGTCAATACCGCCAGTGTGGCCGCCTACGAGGGCCAGATCGGCCAAGCGGCCTATTCGGCGTCCAAGGGCGGTGTGGTCGGCATGACCTTGCCGATGGCGCGCGAGCTTTCCCGTTTCGGCATTCGCGTGATGACGGTGGCGCCCGGCATCTTCTGGACGCCCATGGTCGACGGCATGAGCGAGGAAGTGCAGAAATCGCTCAGCGCCTCGATCCCCTTCCCCGCTCGCCTTGGCAAGCCGGAAGAATTCGCCGAAACGGTGGCTTTCATCATGCAGAGCCGCTACCTCAACGGCGAAACCATCCGCCTCGACGGCGCCGTCCGACTGGCGCCAAAATAATTCCTGTAGGAGCGGGCCCTGCCCGCGACAGGGTTCACCGGTAATGCCTGTCGCGGGCAGGGCCCGCTCCTACAAGACCGCTTCCTTTACTCTTCACCTCACGGCTCCTCAATGAAAGCTCACGAAATCAAGAAAGGCAACGTCGTCGACCACAACGGCACCGTGTACCAGGTACGCGACATCGAGCGCAGCTCGCCGCAAGGCCGTGGCGGCAACGTGAAATACCGCTTCACCATGTACAGCGTGCCCGGCGGCATCAAGTACGACCTCAGCGTCGGCGGCGACGATGAACTGAAGGAAGTCGAACTCAGTCGCCGCATGGCCACGTTCTCGTACAAGGACGGCGACGCCTTCGTGTTCCTGGATGACGAGGACTTCACGCCCTATACCTTCGACGCCGAGGTGATCGGCGATGACGCCGGCTACATCGCCGACGGCCTGACCGGCAGCTACGTGCAGATCATCGACGACCTGCCTGTCGCGCTGCAGCTGCCGCAGCACGTGACCCTGGAAGTAGTGGAAACCCCGCCGGAGCTCAAGGGCGGCAGCGCCACCAAACGACCCAAGCCGGCCAAACTAAGCACCGGCCTGGAGATCATGGTGCCGGAGTACATCGTCAACGGCGAACGCGTACTGGTGAACACCACAACGGGCGAGTTCGGCGGGCGTGCGGATTGATCTGGCTGCGCTATTGGTCATGGCCTCCACAGCGCCCGAAGAAAACGCAAGATTGAAGAGGTGACCGATCACGCTCCCCCTCTCCCTTGATGGGAGAGGGTGGCCGAAGGCCGGGAGAGGGTGAGCCGGAGCCGTCGGCAATCAATCACTGATAAGCGTCGAGTGATGCGAAGCCAAAAGCACGCATCGCTTCGCTCGCGCTCCCCTCTCCTGCCCTCCGGGCATCCTCTCCCACAAGGGGAGAGGAGAAAAGCATGTGCTTATCGCAACTGCAGCCCGCCTTGTTCTTCATGTAGTCGACGCAGTCTTCCGCCCAACATGGCAATGTTGGCTTCGACTCCTTCCAGCATCGATCTGCGCTCGGACGATATCCACTTGCGCGCATCGATACGCAACGCGGCACTCTGTCGCTTACGCTGCGCTGCATACCGCTCTCCCTTCAGCTCCAATGTCTTGCGTTCGTCCGTTTGCGGCAACCCATAGCCGCCATCCGGCAACAAGGCCGCTGGACGACTGAGGAAGCCCTCCACGCGCAGGAAATCGCGGAGCGCGGCCTCCCCATCGAAGCCGCCCGCGCCCTGTCGCTCGCCCTGCCCCAGATAACGACGCTTGAGTTCGTCTCGCACCAATAGTTCCTGTTGGCGTAGGGCCGCTTCTTCAAGCAACAGCAGCGCCGCGCTTGCGCGCAGATCGGCCCGCTCCAGCCAAGGCGCACGTTCGGCGGGGCGAAGCTGCAGCCATTCCTGCGCACCTTGTTGCGGCAGCCCCAATCCACTGCGGGCCACGTCGAACATGGCCTGGTAATGCACGCCCGCCGATTCGAAGCGATAACCCAGGCGCAGGGCTTCCGCCGGGTTGTCGAGCACCGAGGTATCTGCGATGCCGGCCTTTTTCAATCGCCGCAACAACCCTATCGGAGTGATGCTGGCGAGCGGCTCGGCGGCCAGGCGCGGTACGCCGTCGTGCAGCAGCTTGAAGGTCTCTACTGCGCAGTTGTTGCTGAGGAAGTAATAGCGGCCATCGTAGGTCCAGTGGGTTTGCGCTGCACGCTCCAGCAAACCGGCGATTTCGCTTTGACCCAGGCGCAGCGGAATCGACTGCAGGCCGCGCAGTTCGACCTTGGTGTATTCGTCTATCACCTGCCCCAGCGGCAGCAGGAACAGCCGCGAGGGATAAGAGCCGGTGAGCCCGCGCCAACTGGATATCTGCACATCGTCGACGAAGGCGCGGAACGACAACACGCGGTGATAGCGCAGATCCAGACGGCAGTCCGGCCCCGGCGGACGGCCCGGGGCGCAGATCACCAGTCGCAGCATGCTGTGGCCCCAACGGCTCATCGGTTGCTGGTTGGCTTCGGCCAGCAGGTAGTCCACCGCGTACACCCGCGACGGCTCCAGTTGCAGCAGCGCCGATTCGCCCTCATCGGCATCCGCCTGCAGGAATACCTGGCCCGGCGCACAACCGGCACCAACGGGCGTCCAATCGAAATGCCCGGAGAAATAGCGATGCAGAGCCGGCCGCCTGCATGCGTAATCCGGATCCAGCAGGAAATGCTCGAGGTTGACGGCAACGAACTCGGACGCGCGGCTCAACTCGTACGGGTCCGGGCTGCGGTCGCTGAAAGCACTGCGCGGGGTCCGCAAACCCAACCTCATTGGACTCACCTGCCAGCCGGCCAGATCCAGCAGACGTGGGGCCTGCGACAACCGGCCCTGCGGCGTGCGGTCGTAAAAATGCGCAAGTTCATGCAGCACAGCCGACAGCGCTGCGCGTGTGGCTGGTTCGTCGATTCCCGCGCCTGCCGGACGCGCCATCCAGTCGTCAAGCAGTACGCGATTCAGCAGCAGCCGCTTCGCCTTCGCGCGTCCGTGGACTTGCGCAGGAAGATCATCGCGCCAAGCCACCGGAATAAGGCCCAAAGCGGCCACCCACGCCGGAGGCAACCGCTCCACTGCCGAAGCCAGCAGTTGTTGCGTGGCCGCGGTCTCTTCCGATGTCAGCGATCCGGTTTCAGGCTGCAGCTGCAAACCGGCGCGCGCATTCCCCGCGCAAGCCAGTATGCACAGGGTCAGCATGCTCCATAGCAGTCTTCCCCCCGGCCCGCGAAGCGGGCTCACAAAGCCAGGATGGCCTGCGCGAGTTGCATGTCACTGGCTTCGCGCGCGGCCGGGTCCCGCTCGCGCAGTTGGCGCAGAGCCGCTTCCAGCCGGGCGCTGCGGATGCGTCCCTCGCTGGCGACGAAGCTGGCGGCGTCATCGCGCGCCTGCCGTACTACTTTGTCGTCGCCGGAGGTGCTTCCGGAGGAAGCGGAGGAGCCGGCGGAGGACGCACCAGCAGAGGAGCCGGCGAAGCTGGAGGCCAAAGCCGGAAGGGAAAGCGCCAGCAGCAGGCAAGCAGAAGCAATTCGGATCATGTCGGGGATTCCATGGGAAGAACGGAGACGATGCAAGTTGCGCAAGATTAACCGCAGGCGTGCCGGGGAAGCTGAATCGCTATGGACGCGCAGGTGAATCGATATCCGGAACTATTGGATTGCGACACAGCGCAAAGTTGCACCGCTCCAGCGATCACTCGGCGCCTCAGAAAGCGGCGCTCCAGCCTCCCTCTTTGGAAAAGGGGGATTGAGGGGGATTTGCTCTTGGCTTGAAGCAAGATCAAAAGCAGATCCCCCGTAGCCCCCTTTTTCAAAGGGGGTAAAGCGACAGCCGTGGTGCCAAGCCTGACCGCATGACCCTTCTCAGCTGTCGAACAGCTTGCCCGGATTCATCAGCCCCTTCGGATCCAGCACCCGCTTGATGCCGCGCATCATCTCGATCTCGGCCGCACTGCGCGTACTTTCCAGATAACCCTTCTTCACCAGGCCGATACCGTGTTCGGCGGAAATGCTGCCCTGGTGGCGTCGCAACGACTCGGCCAGCAGCTTGGTCACCTGCTCGCACTGGCCGACGAACTCCGCATCGCCCAGGTCGTCCGGCTTCAGCACGTTGATATGCAGATTGCCGTCGCCGATGTGGCCGAACCAGACCACGTCGAAATGCGGATAGGCCTCGCCCAGCAGCTTTTGGGTTTCCTCCAGGAACGCCGGCATCGCCGAAATGCGCACCGACACGTCGTTCTTGTACGGCTTGTATCTCGCCAGGCTTTCGGTGATGCCTTCGCGCAACCGCCACAACTGCGCGGCCTGCGCATCGCTCTGGCTGATCACGCCGTCGCTGACCCAGCCGTTGTCCATGCAGGCCTCGAACGCGGACATCGCTGCCGCTTCCTGCGCTTCGTCGCCAGAGGCGAACTCGGTCACCACGTAATAGGGATGCACTTCCTCGAACGGCTTTTGCGCGCCATGCGCCAGCACGTGGTGCAGCGCGCGGTCGGTGAAGAACTCGAACGCCTCCAGCTGCAATCTTTCGCGGAACGCGGCGAACACCTGCATCAGCACCTCGAACGAAGGCAGCGCCAGCAGCATCACGTTGGAAGGCGGCGGCGGATCGGTCAGCCGCAGAGTCGCTTCCACCACGATGCCCAGTGTGCCTTCCGAAGCGATCATCAGATGCCGCAGGTCGTAGCCGCTGGAGTTCTTGATCAGGCCGCGGTTGAGGTCCAGCAACTCACTGGTGCCGGTCACCACTTTCATGCCGGCGATCCATTCGCGTGTATTGCCGTAGCGGATCACGCGGATGCCGCCGGCATTGGTGGCGATGTTGCCACCGATGGAACAAGACCCGCGTGCGGCGAAGTCCACCGGATATTCCAGCCCATGTTCGCGGGCCGCGTTGTGCACGGCTTCCAGGGCGATACCCGGCTGCACGGTGAGCGTACGGTCCACCGCGTTGAAATCCAGCACACGGTTCATGCGTTCCAGGCTGAGCACCAGTTCCCCGTTTGCCGCCACCGCGCCGCCGGACAGGCCGGTACGGCCGCCGGAAGGCACTACCGCCACTCCATGTTCGTATGCCCAGCGGACGATCGCTTGCACTTCCTCGATCGAGCCCGGCAGCGCTATCGCCAGCGGCGCCGGCGTCCAGCGCCGGGTCCAGTCGCGGCCGTAGTGCTCCAGGTCGGCGGGGTCGGTTTTGAGGCGCAGCGCCGGCACGGCTTGCAACAGGTCGGAGAGGCGCGGATCGCTCATGGGGAACCGGAACGTGAGGGGGTGCCAGCGTGCCAGTGATGCTGTTGCGCGTCCAGAAGCCTGACGTCGCTTGGCTTCCCCCTTTTGGAAAAGGGGGATTGAGGGGGATTTGCTCTTGACTCTTAACTTCTCTCGAAGATCAAAAGCAAATCCCCCGTAGCCCCCTTTTTCAAAGGGGGCAAGCGCAATCGCCGCAGTGCAGCAAAGCCCCGCCCCTTCTGGCATAGTGACCGCCCCGCCACCGGACGCCTGCCTGCCGCATGTCGAAGAAGAAGACCTCGTACCCCAAGCAGGACATCCGCATTCTGCTGTTGGAAGGCGTCAGCCAGACCGCCATCGACACCTTCAAGGCCGCGGGCTATTCGCAGATCGAGCTGCACGCCAAGTCGCTGTCCGAGGACGAGCTGAAACTGCGCATCGCCGACGCCCATATCGTCGGCATCCGCTCGCGCACGCAACTGACCGAAGAAGTGCTGGGCAGCGCGCGCCGGTTGATGGCCATCGGCTGCTTCTGCATCGGCACCAACCAGGTCGACGTGGACGCCGCGGAGCTGGCCGGTATCCCGGTCTTCAACGCCCCCTACTCCAACACCCGCAGCGTGGCCGAACTGGTGATCGCCGAAGCGATCATGCTGATGCGCGGCATTCCGCAGAAAAGCGCCGAATGCCATCGCGGCGGCTGGTCCAAGTCCGCCGCCGGCAGCCACGAGGCGCGCGGCAAGACCCTGGGCATCGTCGGCTACGGCCACATCGGCACCCAGGTGGGCGTGCTGGCCGAGGCCATCGGCATGAACGTGATCTTCCACGATATCGAGACCAAGCTGTCGCTGGGCAATGCGCGTTCCTCGCTGAGCCTGAACGACCTGCTGGAACGCTCGGACGTGGTGACCCTGCACGTACCTGAAACGCCGGCAACCAAGGACATGTTCGGCGTGGCGCAGATCGCGAAAATGAAGCGCGGCGCGCATCTGATCAACGCCTCGCGCGGGACCGTGGTGGACATCGACGCGCTGAGCGCGGCGCTGGAATCCGGGCAGATCGGCGGCGCGGCCGTGGATGTGTTCCCGGTCGAACCCAAGGGCAACGACGATGCTTTCGTCTCGCCGCTGGCCGGCAAGGACAACGTGATCCTGACCCCGCACGTGGGCGGCAGCACGCTGGAAGCGCAGGACAATATCGGAATAGAGGTTGCGGCCAAACTGGTGCGCTACAGCGACAACGGTTCGACGCTATCGGCAGTCAATTTCCCGGAAGTGACCCTGCCCGAGCACGCCGCCAGCCACCGCCTGCTGCACATCCACCGCAACGTGCCGGGCATCCTGTCGCAGATCAACGATATCTTCGGCAAGCATGGCATCAACATCGACGGCCAGTTCCTGCGCACCGATGCGAAGGTGGGCTACGTGGTGATCGATGTGTCGGCCACCGATCTGCAGGCGGTAGACCTGAAGGAAGCGCTGATGGCCATCCCCGGCACCCTGCGCACCCGCGTCCTGTATTGAGCATCTGTCGTTGTAGGAGCGACGCGAGTCGCGAAGCAGTGGACAATTCATTGCCGCGAGTTTCGCGACTCGCGTCGCTCCTACAACCTATTCAACCACTTCCTGGCCATGCGGCTCAGGGATTCGTCAGGATCCTGCGCCACTTCGGCAATCGGCCGCCAGGCCAGATCGTGCGATTCGTCGCTGATCGAATAATTCTCATCGCTGCCGGCGCGCACCACATAGCGCATGTCGTAATGCAAGTGGCCCGGCACGTCCTTGCGCTCGGGAATCCAGTGCCGGTCCAGGTCGAAGATCGCATCGGCGTCGACCGACAAACCTGGCAAACCGGATTCCTCATGGGCCTCTTTCAGCGCCACCTGGGCCATGTCGCGGTCGCCATCGGCATGCCCGCCCAGTTGCAGCCAGCGCTCGAGTTTGCGGTGATGGGTCAGCAGGATGCGGCCGCCGTCTGCGCTCACCAACCAGGCCCCGGCAGTGAAATGGCCGGCCAAGCGGCTGCGTTCGAAAGGCTCGCAAGGGTCATCCAACAGGATCAGGAACTCTTCCACCAGCCTCCCTTCGCCCGGCCATCGTTGCCGATAACGAACCAATTGCGCCGCCAAGTCCGTTGTTTGATCCACTTCATAACCGCCCATCCCGCTTGCTCCCTGGCCCCATTCAGGCTCGCATTATCGCCGTCGCGGCCGTGCTGGCGCTTGTGCGGCCAGGAGGTGACGGGTAAGGTTCGGCAAATCCGTCCGCGCCGTCCCGCCGGCCGCGGCCCAGCCAGTCAGCTTCGATCATGGGGATACCGTAATGCTCTTTTGGCGCGTCAAGCCGCTCGACCAGATTCTTGAAACCGCCGAGCGCAAATCGCTCAAACGCCAGCTTGGCGCAACGCAACTCACCCTGTTAGGCGTCGGTGCCGTCATCGGCACCGGCATCTTTGTGCTCACTGCCGAAGCCGGCCAGAAGGCGGGGCCGGGCTTGATGATCGCCTTCGTCATCGCCGCGGTGGTATGCGCGCTGGCCGCGCTGGCTTATGCCGAACTTGCATCGATGATCCCGGTCTCCGGCTCGGCTTATACCTATACCTACGGCGTGTTCGGCGAACTGATGGCCTGGGTGGTGGGTTGGGCATTGGCGTTGGAATACGGTGTCGGCGCGTCAGTGGTTTCGGTGGGCTGGTCCGGCTACATGAACGGCCTGCTGGCGCACAGCGATTTGTTCGGGCTGGTCCAACCCGGCGCACTGGCGTTGCCCGAGTTCCTGCGCTCAGGGCCGTTTGCGGGCGGCAGCTTCAATCTGCTGGCTTTCCTAATTTCGTTCGCGGTGACCGTGCTGCTGATCGTCGGCACTTCCAAAAGCGCGAAGGTCAACGCGGTCCTGGTTGCCATCAAGATCCTTGCGTTGACCATGTTCGTCTTCATCGCACTGCCGGCGGTGAAGAGCACCAATTTCGAGCCGTTCCTGCCCGGTGGCTGGGGCAGCCCGCTCGGCGGCGTGGGTGTGCTGGGCGCCGCGGCGTCGATCTTCTTCGCCTATGTCGGCTTCGACGCGGTCTCCACCGCGGCTGAAGAAACCAAGAATCCCAATCGCAATATCCCTATCGGGCTGATCGCCTCGCTCGGCATCTGCACGGTTTTCTATCTGCTGGTCGGCTATGGCGCCGCGGGCGCGGTCGGCGCGCAGCCGATGCTGGGCGCCAACGGCATGCCGCTGGACCCGGGCAGCGAGGCCATGGCGGCGGCTTGCGTCGGTTCCGAAGCGCTGGTTTGCAGCAAAGAGCCGCTGGCGCACGTGCTGCGCCTGATCGGCCACCCGATGTTGGGCAACTGGATCGGTATCGCCGCAATCCTGGCGCTGCCGTCGGTGATCCTGATGATGATGTTCGGCCAGACCCGCATCTTCTTCACCATGTCGCGCGACGGTCTGTTGCCCGAGGTCCTGTCCCGGGTGCATCCGCGCTTCCACACGCCGCATGTCATCACCATCATCACCGGCGTCGTGGTGGCGCTGTGCTCGGCTTTGTTCCCCGTCGGCAAGTTGGCGGATACGTCGAATTCCGGAACGCTGCTGGCATTCGCGATGGTATCGATCGGCGTATTGATCCTGCGCAAGCAACAACCCGGCCGCACCCGCCCCTTCCGCACGCCGATGGCATGGCTGGTGTGTCCGCTGGCGGTGCTGGGCTGCCTGTTGTTGTTCGTCAATCTCTCCATGACGGCCAAGATCGTATTCGTGGTCTGGGCGGTAATCGGCCTGATCCTGTACCGGCTGTACGGTTATCGCCGTAGCCAATTGGCGCCTGGCCACAAGCCGCAGCACGGCGGTCCGCATCTGGAACCGGCACCGTCCTTCCATGAAGGTCCGGACCCGGGTCCGTAAGCGGTTCGAGCGTCACCCATGAAGGCCGGCGGGTCTTACCCGCCGGCCTCTCTCTATCCAGACCAGTCTTCACAGACCCGGCGATACACCGCGCCGGACCGGGATGAATCAGATGTTCAAGCAACTCTGGGCAACCAAACACCCCCATGCAGCGCACAACGATGCCGAGAGCCTGAGCCTGCATCGCACGCTCGGCCCGTGGGGCCTCACCGCGCTGGGCATCGGCGCGGTCATCGGCGGCGGCATCTTCGTCATCACTGGCCAGGCCGCGGCCGATCACGCAGGTCCGGCGATCATGCTTTCGTTCGTGCTGGCGGCGGTCTGCTGCACCTTCTGCGCTCTGGCTTACGCCGAATTCGCGGCGATGGTGCCGGTGTCAGGTAGCGCCTATTCCTACACCTACGCGACCCTCGGCGAATTGGCGGCCTGGTTCATCGGTTGGATGCTGGTGCTGGAATACGGCGTGTCCGCGTCAGCGGTCGCGGTCAGCTGGACCGGCTATTTCCTCAGCCTGCTCGACCATTTCAACATCCATCTGCCGCATGCCCTGGTCAGCGCGCCGTTGGACGCCCAGTTGCGGCCCACCGGGGCGATCGCCAACCTGCCCGCCGCCGGCATCGTGCTGCTGCTGACCTGGCTGTGCTACGTCGGCATTCGCAAGTCGTCGGCGATGAACATGGCCATGGTGGCGCTCAAGACCGGCCTGATTCTGCTGGTGATTTTCGCGGGCTGGAAATACATCGACCCGGCCAACTGGCACCCCTTCATCCCGGACAACCAGGGACCCGGCAAATACGGATTCGAGGGCGTTCTGCGCGGCGCGGCACTGGTGTTCTTCGCCTACATCGGTTTCGAGGCGGTATCGGTGGCGGCGCAGGAATCGCACAAACCGCAGCGCGACCTGCCGATCGGCATGCTGCTTTCGCTGGCGATCTGCACCGTGCTCTACATCGCCATGGCCGCGATCATGACCGGTCTGGTGCCCTACACCCAGCTAGGCACCGACGAACCGGTGGTGACCGCAGTGGCGGCGCATCCGCAGCTGGGCTGGTTGCGGGTGGTGGTCGAAATAGGCGCCTTGATCGGCCTGTCCTCGGTGGTCCTGGTGATGATCATCGGCCAGCCGCGCATCTTCATGATCATGGGCCGCGACGGGCTGCTGCCACCGGTGTTCACCAAGATCCATCCCGTGTACCGCACCCCGCACATCAACACCGTCATCACCGGCATAGGCATCGCTCTGCTGGCGGCGCTGTTCCCGCTGGACGTGCTGGGCGAGTTGACCTCGATGGGCACCCTGATCGCCTTCGCCGCGGTCTGCGCCGGCGTACTGATCCTGCGCCGTACCCAGCCCGATTTGCCGCGGCCATTCAAGATCCCGTTCGCGTGGGGTATCTGCCTGGCAGGCATCTTCAGTTGCTTTGCGTTGCTGTCCACGATGACTGCGCACAATTGGTTCCTGATGGTCGTCTGGACCGCTATCGGCTTTCTGGTCTACTTCCTGTACGGCATCCGTCACAGCCGCTTGCGGGGCCACTGACGAGCCTTGTTTTCATGCTCGCGGTACACTTGTGCGCATGGACGAAAAAACCGCCCCCTACGACGTCGAACTCCTGGGCCGGCTGGCCGGCGACATCATCGCCAACGTGCGCGAGCTGTCGCAGGCTGGCTGGACACCCGCCACCAGCAGCAATTTCTCCGAACGGCTGGACGACCGCCATGCGGCGATCACTGTTTCCGGGCGCGACAAGGGCCGGCTTACGGTCCAGGACATCATGGTCGTCGACTTCGATGGCAAGGCCGTGGGCAGCGACCACCGTCCCTCCGCCGAAACCCTGCTGCACACCCAGCTCTACCGCCGCTATCCGGAAATCGGCTGCGTATTGCATACGCATTCCCCGGTGCAGACCATCGCCTCGCGCCTGTACGCGGGCGCCGGCCATATCCGCCTGGAAGGTTACGAACTGCTGAAGGCTTTCCACGGCAATACCACCCACGACGATTCGATCGACGTCCCCGTATTCGCCAACACCCAGGACATGCCCACCCTGGCCGCGCAGGTGGACGCCCTGCTGGACCGCAAGCCCTTGTGGGGCTACCTGATCGACGGCCACGGCCTCTACGCCTGGGGCCGCGACATGGCCGAGGCGCGCAGGCACCTGGAAGCTTTCGAGTTCCTGTTCCACTGCGAGCTGGAGCTGCGCAAGCTGGGCTGTCGGGGCTGATTCAGAGCCCCTCTCCCGGCGGGAGAGGGGTTGGGGTGAGGGTACGGCGCGAGCAGGGTATTTACCGTACTCCGTACCCTCATCCGCCCCTTCGGGGCACCTTCCACCGCAGGAGAAGGGCTCGAGGTTCCCCTTCGTTTGTTACGCTTTACCCACCCCACGACACTCGAGCCCCCGCCATGAGCCGTCTGCGCATCTTCGACGAAAACAACCCGGCCACGCCGGAATTCGCCAGCTTCGACCCCGACTTCATCGCCACCGAGCTGTACAAGATCGGCGTCACCTTCGAACGCTGGAAAGCGGCGCATCCGCTCGCGCCCGGTGCCAGCCCGGAAGAGGTGATGGCGGCCTACAAGACCGACATCGATCGTCTGATTGCCGAACGCGGCTTCAAAACCGTGGACGTGGTCAGCATCGCGCCCGACAATCCGCAGCGCGAAGCCATGCGCGCGAAATTCCTGGACGAGCACTACCACAAGGAAGACGAAGTGCGTTTCTTCGTCGCCGGTTCGGGCCTCTTCACTCTGCATGTGAACGGCAAGGTCTACGAAGTGGAATGCGTGCAGGACGATCTGATCGCGGTGCCCGACAGCACTCTGCACTGGTTCGACATGGGCGAGGAACCCAGTTTCATCGCCATCCGCTTCTTCACCGAGCCGGACGGCTGGGTAGGCCATTTCACCGGCGAGGAAATCGCCAAGAAATTCCCCCGCTACGAACCGAGCAAACCGTCCTGAACACGCCACGCGCCATCCTCACCGATATCGAGGGCACCACCAGCAGCATCTCCTTCATCAAGGACGTGCTGTTCCCGTACGCGCGCAACGCCCTACCCGGTTTCGTCGCCAGGCACGGCAAGGAAGAATCCGTGCGACGCTGGCTGGATGCGGTGGCGATAGAGCACGGCAGCATCTGCAGCGACGAAGTGATCGTGGAGACGCTGCAGGGCTGGATAGACCAGGACCGCAAACACACCGCGCTCAAGGCCTTGCAAGGCATGATCTGGGAAGCGGGCTACCGCGACGCCGAGTTCACCGCGCCCATCTACGCCGATGCCGCACCCGCTCTGCGCCGCTGGCACGATTCGGGACTGCCGCTGTATGTGTACTCGTCCGGTTCGGTGCCGGCGCAGAAGCTGTTCTTCGGCCATAGCGACGCGGGCGATCTGACTCCGCTGTTTTCCGGCTGGTTCGACACCGAAGTGGGCGGCAAGCGCGAGGCTGGCAGCTACGAGGCGATCACCGAGCGCATAGGCATGGAGGCCTCGGAGATCCTGTTCCTCTCCGATGTGGTGGAAGAACTGGATGCCGCGCGGATCGCCGGCATGCAGACCGTGTTGGTAGACCGGCGCGAAGACTATCCGCAACCGCGAGAAGGCGCGGCCGCGCATGACCATCCGCGCGTGACCAGCTTCGCCGACCTGCTGATTTCCGCTTGAATCCGTCGCCGACGGCTTCCGTGAAAGCGGCGACGCTGAGTGGCCTGCTGGCCATCGTGCTGTGGTCGTCGCTGGCGTTGCTGACCATCGCGACCGACGGGCTGCCGCCCTTCCAGGTTCTGGCGCTCGGTTTTGGCTTCGCGGCCCTGTTCGGCTTCATTCGCACTTCGCTTCGCGGTCGCGATGGCTGGCGGGAGCTGCGCCAGCCGTGGTCCGCGCTTGCGCTCACCACCGCCGCGCTGTTCGGCTACCACGCGCTCTACTTCATCGCGCTGAAACACGCGCCGGCAGTGGAAGCCAACCTGCTCAACTATATGTGGCCACTGTTGATCGTCGCCTTTGCCGGCTTTTTGCCGGGTGTGCGCGTACGTCCGCTACAGATCGTGGGCACGCTGTTGGGATTGGTCGGTGCGGTTGTGCTTGTTACCCGCGGCAGCGGCATCGAAATACAATCGCAGTACCTGCCCGGATACCTGGCCGCCTTGAGTGCGGCGGTGATCTGGGCCGCTTACTCGGTGCTCAACCGCCGCCACGCGCAGATTCCGAGCGAGGCGATCATCGTGGCCTGCGCAATGGTTGCGGTGTTCGGCTTGTCGGCGCACCTGGGCTTCGAACGGACCGTCGCGCCGAGCTTCCAACAATGGCTGGTGCTTGCAGCAATGGGCATAGGCCCCGTGGGCGCCGCATTCCTGCTGTGGGACCACGGCACCAAGCATGGCGACATCGCGGTGCTGGGCAGCCTTTCCTACCTGGCCCCGTTGTTGTCCACTTTGTTGTTGGTGCTGGCGGGACGCGCCGAACCGCACTGGTCGCAAGCGGTCGCCATCGGCCTGCTGATGCTGGGGGCGTGGTTGAGCTTGCGCAGGTCTGACAGACAACAGCCCACTAACCCTTGACTCCGTTCGTGGTGAGCCTGTCGAACCACGCTTCTCGCGTAGCGCAGTGAACGGCCTACGACTGAAGTAATCCGTGAAAGGCGTGGTTCGACAGGCTCAACACGAACGGAATCTTCATATCGGCATTCCGAGTCTTGATGTTGGCGTTGATCCTCAATGAATTTTCTCGCCCTTGGCGAGCATCCCGACGAATTTCTCCGCGCGCGCCAGACGCGTTTCCGGCTTCTTGGCGGTGTGCACGCGCCAGCAGAACGAATAACGATTGGTCTTGTCGAGTCCGTCGAAGAACGCCTGCGCCTTCTTGTTTTTCTTCAACGCAGCGGCGAGTTCGATGGGTACTTCCATGCTGGAGAAGCTGCGATAGGCGACCTCCCAGCGGCCATCGGCCTTGGCGGCTTCGATCTCGCGCAGGCCACCGGATTGCATACGGCCTGCGGCGATCAGCCTTTCGGCGTGGTCGATGTTGATCTTCGACCACAGGCTGCGCGGCCTGCGCGGAGTGAAGCGCTGCAGGAAGAATTGCCCGTCATAACTGCGCTTTTGCCCGTCGATCCAGCCATGGCACAGCGCCACTTCCAGGGCCTGGGCGTAATTGACCGAAGCGATGCCCGAATCCTTCTTGGCGATCTGCAGCCAGATCCCCTTCCCGCCCGCATTGGCGATCAGCCATCTTTCCCAGGTTTTCTGGTCCTCGAAATGCTGGATGGGCAGATCATTGGGCGTGGGCATGGCTTTACTCCGCAGCTTCCTGCAATCGATAAGTGGTGTTGGCCGTCTGTTCGCCGCGCCCTTGATCCTGCACGCGTACTTCGACCCGATGTTCGCCCGCGGCCAAGTTGGTAGGCAAGGCACCGCGCCAGAGGTGCCGCGACGGAACAGCTTCTGGGGAACGATCGTAGCCGCGCAGTGCATCGGCACCATCATCGCGGACGTTTTCCGCCAACAGGTCCGGATCGGGCTGGCGCACTTGCGACATCGGTTTCCATTGACCCGCATCGACCCGGTATTCCACCGTGCTGTCGTCCTGGCCCATGAACACATTGGCGTAGACCGCGAACGCGGGATAAGCGCCCTTCCTCAGTACTTTGGGTGCGTACAAGGACAGAGCGCGGCCGGGATCGCGGGCAGGATGCCAGGCTAGCGAGTAGGCGCCTGCCGCACGCACCTGCAGGCTGGCGTATCCATTCGGCGTGCCATCGGCCATGGTGGCGTCCGGAATGCCCTGCGCATCCTTCACGCCCGACCAGAACGCCCCGCACACCGCGCCGACGTTGTATTCGTGCAAGGGCGCTGCGCCGTGCCAGTCGCCGGCGACGCCGTGATAGACATGCTGCTGGGTATGGCTGTGGCCGCTGAGCAGCAGCACGTGCGGGAAGTCCTTGAGCAAGGCGAACAGTCGTGCGCGGTCGGCATGACGGAAGGTTTCCGTGCCGGATTTGGCGTCGAAGAACGGAATGTGCACGCCTAACACCAACAGACGATCCTTCGGCACCGTGGGCAGGTAGGCTTCGAGGAAGGCGAACTGGTCCTCGCGCAGGCCGCCGATGTACGCGGGCTTCTGGCCCGGCAGGTACACCACGTCGTCCAGTCCGATGAACACCGCTTGCGCTTCCTCCCACGCGAACGTATCCGGCCCGAAGTTGTTGCGGAAGGTCAGCAGCGAGTCCTCGTCGCGCGTGGCGTCGAAATCCAGGTCGTGGTTGCCGGCGATATGCAGCCAGGGCACGCCCAGTTGCCGTGTGACTTCGTTCAAGGCGGGATAGAGCGACAAGTCGTCGTTGACCACATCGCCCAGGGTCAGTCCCAGCGTCGCATGATGTTTGCCAACCAGGGGTTCGACGATGTCGCGGCGGTAGTAGCCGATGTCGGCGACGCTTTTGGTCTGGGTGTCGGCGAAGAGCAGCACGTCCAGTTCATGCTTGTTGCGACGCGTCTTCTGCCGAATCAAAGGAAACCCCATGCAGCTCGGAACGCTGTGCGCCGAGACCGGGATGCCGCCGTATTTCAGTTTCGGCTGCAGCAAGGGCGAATCGTTGATCCAGAACGACGGCAGGCCATCTCTGCGTGCAGGAAGATCGTAACCGGCCGGTTTGATCACGAACAACGTGCGCCCCTCGCCCGCCAGCAAGGGCAAGTCGTATTGGCCGCGCGCATCGGTAATTGCCACGCGCTGCCCGTCCGAGACTTTCACCCCGGGCAATCCTTTCTCGCCGTTGTCCCGTTGGCCGTTGCCGTTGTTGTCCAACCAAACCCCGCCGGTCGTGCAGGCATTGTCTTGAGCATTGGCAGGCAGGGCGAAGGCGAACAGAAGGGGCAGCAAGCAGAGGTAGCGCATGGTGGTGTTCCGACGAGGTGCCCGATTGTAGGCCGGACTGTGCCGTCGAAAGTAGGTCGGGGCTACGCCCCCGACAACCGCCATGTGTCACCACTCCGCATGTCGGCCCCGTAGGGCCGACCCACATTACTTGTGCCGTTCCTGTAACAAGGACGACACATCCTGCAACGACAGCCCCCTGGCCCGCAGCAACACCAACAAATGGAAGACCAGATCCGCGGACTCGCCGAGCAAAGCGCTGTCGTCCTGGACAACCGCAGCCAGCGCGGTCTCCACCCCCTCTTCCCCTACTTTCTGCGCGATCCGTCGTATGCCTTCCTCGAACAACGTAGTCGTGTAGCTTCCGGAAGGACGCTCGCGCTCGCGTTGCGCGACCAGCGCATCCAGATCGGCAAGGAACGAAGCCGGCGCATCGGGAAAACAGCTGGCGCGCTGCAGATGGCAGGTAGGCCCATGCGGACGTGCGAGGACCAGCAGGGTATCGTTGTCGCAGTCGGCCTGGAGGGATACGAGCTCCAGCACATGACCAGAGGTTTCCCCCTTCTTCCACAGGCGCTGCTTGCTGCGGCTGTAGAAGGTGACGTGGCCGCTGGTTCGTGTGGCCGCCAGCGCCTCCGCATTCATATAACCCAGCATCAGCACGCGCAGGTTGCCGGCATCCTGCACGATCGCGGGCAGCAGGCCATCGCCCTTGTCCCAATCCAGCGACCGTATTTCATCCGGCATTATTTCATCCGACATCGCGCACCTCTATTTTCTGCGAGCGCAAATAACGCTTGAGTTCCGGGATTGCGATCCGGCCGCTGTGGAAAACGCTGGCCGCCAACGCGCCATCGGCATCGGCCTGCTGGAAAACCTGGGCGAAGTGTTCCGGCTCGCCCGCGCCGCCGGAAGCCACCAGCGGCACCGAGCAGAGCGCACGCGCCGCGCTGAGCTGCTCCACATCGTAGCCCCGCCGCACTCCATCGCTATCCATGCAGTTCAACACGATCTCGCCGGCGCCCAGGCGCTGCGCTTCGACCACCCAATCCAGCGTACGTATCGGTAACGACCGTGTTTTCGACGGATCGCCCGTGTAGCTGCGTACCCGCCATTCACCGTCCGCTTCGCGGACCGAATCGATGCCGACGACGATGCATTGCACGCCGAACGCGTCGGCCAACTCGGAGATCAAAGCGGGCCGCTCAAGCGCGGGACTGTTGATCGATATCTTGTCCGCACCCGCGTACAGCACCGCGCGTGCGGTTTCCACATCGCGGATGCCGCCCGCGACGCAGAACGGAATGTCCAATAATGCGGAAACACGATTGACCCAGGTCCGGTCCACCGAACGTCCTTCCGGGCTGGCGCCTATGTCGTAGAACACCAGTTCGTCTGCGCCTTCATCGCGATAGCGCAGCGCCAGTTCGGCGATGTCGCCCATATCCACGTGGTCGCGGAAGCGCACGCCCTTGACCACGCGGCCGTCGCGCACGTCCAGGCAGGGAATGATCCGGCGGCTCAGCATGCCAGCGTCTCCGCCAGATCGAGTTTGCCTTCCAACAAGGCACGCCCCAGCACGATGCCCGCGCAACCTTGCTGCTTCGCCGCCGCGACATCGGCGACTTCGCGAACCCCACCCGAGGCCTGCACCTGCAGCGAAGGCGCGATTGCCTGAAGGTGCGCGTAGAGCGCGGCGTTGGGCCCGGAAAGCATGCCGTCGCGGGCGATGTCCGTGCTCAAAAGGTGTTGCAGACCTCCACTGGCATAGCGCACGGCGAGCTCATCCAAAGTGGCTTCGGCGGTTTCGGTCCAGCCGTGGACCGGCAGCCGCCACACGCCTTGTTCGTCCTGGCGCGCGTCGAGCGCCACGGTGATCCGCTCGACGCCGAATTCGGCGACCCATTCCAACACCTGCTCCGGCTGCTGGACCGCCAGCGATCCCACCACCACACGCGACGCTCCCGCTGCGAGCATGCGGTACACGTCCTCGCGCGAACGCACGCCGCCGCCGGTTTGCACTTTCAAACCGGTGAATGCGCAGATCTCGCGCAAAAGCGGCGAAAGCGTATAGCCCCCGGCTTTGGCGGCATCCAGGTCGACCAGGTGCAGCCACTCGGCGCCCTGTGCCGCATAGCGGCTTGCGGTGTCGAGCGGATCGTGTCCGTAGGTGGTTTCCCGTGCGTAGTCGCCCTGCGCCAACCGCACTACGCGCCCTTCGCGCACATCGATGGCCGGGTAGACCGTGAATGCGTTCATGCCAGCCCGCCTTCGAGGAAGTTCTGCAGCAACCGCGCGCCGGTCCTGGCCGACCGTTCCGGATGGAATTGCGCGCCGGCGACACGGCCGCGCTGCACTACCGCGGCGAAAGACTCGCCATGGTCGCTGGAGAACAGACAGTCCGCAGTCACCGGCGCGGCGTAGCTGTGCACGAAATAGGCGCGGTCGCCCGCTTCTATTCCTCCGCTGAGCGAGCTTTCGCGCAAGGGCTGCAGGGTGTTCCAACCCATGTGCGGTACACGGATAGCGTTGCTCGCCGGCAGCTTGGCGACTTTGCCGGGAATTAGGCCCAGGCATTCCACATCGCCTTCTTCCGAGCGTTCGTACAGCAATTGCATGCCCACGCAAACACCCAGCAGAGGCCGCTCCAGCGTACGCAAGGTTTCCACAAGATCCAGTTCGCGCAACCGGCCCATCACCATCGCCGCGGTGCTGACACCTGGCAGTATCACGCGATCCGCCTCGCGGATGAGCCTGGCATCGCCGGTCAAGGTCGCTTCCACGCCAAGCCGTTGCAGCGCGAACAGTACCGAGCCGATATTCGCACCGCCGGCATCGACCAGCGCCACCCGCATCAGAGCGCCCCCTTGGTGCTGGGCAACTCGACGCCTTCGCGCCTGATCGCCTGGCGCAACGCGCGGGCGAAGGACTTGAAGCAGGCTTCGACCTTGTGGTGATCGTTTTCTCCGTGCACCTGCAAATTGAGATTCAGGCCGGAGGCGTCGCAGACCGAGCGGAAGAAGTGCGGCACCAGTTCGGTAGGCAGGTCGCCCACCCGCTCGCGCTTGAATTCTCCGGAGAACACGAAGTACGGCCGGCCGCTGAAATCCAACGCGGCGCTGGCCAGCGTTTCGTCCATCGGCAAGGTGAATCCGTACCGGCCGATCCCGCGCTTGTCGCCCAGCGCCTCTTTCAGGGCCTGCCCCAGCGCCAGCCCCGTATCCTCAACCGTGTGGTGCTCGTCGATATGCAGATCGCCATCGGTCTTCACTTTCAGCGCGAAGCCGCCATGCTTGCCGATCTGTTCGAGCATGTGGTCGAAGAACGGCAGACCCGTTGAGATGGCGGGCTCGGCGACGCGATCCAGGTCGACTTCCACCCGGATTTTCGTTTCCTTGGTATCGCGCTGCACGGATGAGCGACGCGGCGCGTCTGCAAGTTCGTGGGCGATGCCGGACCAATCCCACTCGCCGCCGAACTGCGCGGTCCGCAACTGAAAGCCGCGGATGCGCAGGTTGTCGGCGAAAGCGATGTCGGTTTCCCGATCGCCGACCATGGCCGAGCGCGACCAGTCGATGTTGCGGTCCTGCAGGTAAGGCAGCACCAGCCCGATGCCCGGCTTGCGCGTGGGTTTGTTTTCCTGCGGCCAGCTGCAGTCGATCAGCACTTCCCGGAACACGATGCCCTGGCTTTCGAAGATCTGCAGCATCAGATCGTTGGGGCCGTCGAAGGACGCTTGCGGATAGCTTTCGCTGCCCAGCCCGTCCTGGTTGGTCACGATGACGAACTGATAGCCTGCATCGCGTAGCTTGAGCAACGCGGGCACCACATCCTCGACGAAGCGGATTTTCTCGTAGGCGTCGATCTGGAAGTCGGCCGGCTCCTCGATCAGGGTGCCGTCGCGGTCGATGAAAAGGATGGGGGTCATGGACGTTCACCCTGATCGCGAAAAGCAAATCCCCCCTGCCCCCCTTTTTCAAAGGGGGGAAACGGGAAACTCATTGCAATGGAGCGCAAGGGCCTCCCCCTTTGAAAAAGGGGGATCGAGGGGGATTTGCTTCTGCACTTGCTTTCCGTAGTTCCAAAATCACTCACGCCGCCACCTCGACCTTCCGCAATGCCTGAATCACCCTGTCATTCTGCACAGGCGACCCCACCGTGATGCGCAGGGCATCATCCAACTGCGGCGCAGCGCGTTGGTCGCGCACCACCACGCCTGCGGCAAGCAACGAGCGGAACGCGGATTCGGCGTCGCGGAAACGCACCAGCAGATAATTTCCCTGGGACGGATAGATCCGCCGCACTTCGGCCATGCCGGCAAGCGCTGCCTCCAGCCGCGCGCGCTCGGAGCGGATCAGTGCGACGCGTTGCCGCGTTTCAACCAGCGCAACTGACGACAGGCCGGCCAGCGCTAACTCCGCGCAGGGCGTAGGAACCGGATAGGGAGCCTGGCAGCGCCGCAAAACGTCGATCAACGCCGTATCGGCGATCACCACGCCGATGCGGGCGGCAGCCAACGCATGCGCCTTGGACAGCGTGCGCAACACGGCGATGTTTGCCTGGCGCGCCACCACCGTCGTGGCCGAGGGGAGGTCGGAGAACTCGCCATAAGCCTCATCGACTACCAACAACGCCTTGCCCTCGATACGCTTGGCGAGTCGCTCGATATCCGCAAGAGGAATCGCCGACCCGGCAGGATTGGAAGGCGAACACAGGAACACCAGTTTTGCGTTGCTCTCGATCGCCATCGCGGCGATGGCGTTGAGATCGGCCACGAAGCCATCGGCCTCGTCGCGCAAGGGAACCTCGATGATCGGCGCGTTCTGCAAGCGCGCGCAGACGGCGTACATGCCGAACACCGGCGGCGTGATGAGCACCGCATCGCGCCCGGGATTGCAGAGTGCGCGCACCAGCAGGTCGATGGCCTCGTCGCTGCCCCGCCCGATCAGCAATTGCGATTCCTCGCAGGCGTACAGGCCGGCCAAGGCACTGCGCAGCGCGGCGGGCTGCGGATCGGGATAACGCCGGCTGGTGGCTCTGGCGTCGGCCGGGTTGGCCCAGGCCGATTCATTGGCGTTCAGCCAGATGTCGCCTGGCAGCGTTTCGCTGCGTGCCGACTTGTAACCCGCGAAATCGCGCAGGTCTTCGCGCACCAGTTCCAGCACCCCGCTCACTCCGTCGCCTCCCGCATCCTCAGCACCACCGCATTGGCGTGCGCATCCAGCCCTTCCGCCTTGGCCAGCGTCACCGCGCAAGCACCGATACCGGCGATGCCCGAGCGGCTGGCCGATTGCACGCTGACGAAATTCTGGAAGCTGGAGACGCTGACACCGCTGTAGGCCGCGGCCGCGCCGCTGGTGGGCAGCACGTGGTTGGTGCCGCTGCAGTAGTCGCCCAACGCTTCAGGAGTGAAATCGCCCAGGAAAACCGAGCCTGCGGCCTCCACTTTATTCAGCCATGCGCGCGGTTCGCGCAGCGCGAGGATCAGGTGTTCCGGAGCGTATTCGTTACTGATGGCGAAAGCCTGTTCCAGCGACTCAACCTTGATCAGCCGCGATGCCCCCAGCGCCTCGCGCGCTATCGCCGCGCGCGGCAACAAGGCGAGCTGCGATTCTATTTCCAGCTCGACGGCCGACAGCAACCCAGCGTCGTCCGACAACAGCAATACTTGCGAATCCGGGCCATGCTCGGCCTGCGACAGCAGGTCCGCCGCAACGAAGGCGGGGTTGGCGCCCGCATCGGCGATCACCAGCACCTCCGACGGCCCAGCGGGCATGTCGATGGCCACGGTGCCGCTGCGGGCGACCTGTTGCTTGGCTTCGGTCACGTAACTGTTGCCGGGCCCGAAGATCTTGTCGCATTTGCGGATCGTGCCGGTGCCGAACGCCATGGCTGCAATCGCCTGGGCTCCGCCGAGCTTGAGCACGCGCGATACGCCGGTCAGCCGCGCGGCGACCAGCACGGCCGGATCGGCGCTGCCATCGGTGCGCGGAGGCGTGCACAGCAGCACCTCGCTGCAGCCGGCCAATTGCGCGGGAACTCCCAGCATGAGCGCGGTGGAAGGCAGCGGCGCGCTTCCCGCCGGCACGTAAAGGCCTACGCGCCGTACCGGCCGCACCATGCGCTCGCAGACCACGCCCGGCGCGGTTTCGACCGCATAGGGCTGAGCCATGCCGGCGCGGTGGAAGGCTTCGATACGTCCGGCGGCCTCGCGCATCGCGGATTTCAGTTGCGCAGGCACGGCGGATTCGGCAGCTGCGAATTCTTCCTTGCCCACCTCGAAGTTTTCCAACGCGACCTTGTCGAATCGCGCGGTTATTTCCCGCAACGCCGCATCCCCGCGTTCGCGAACGTCCGACAGCAATCCGGCGACCGCATCGCGCGTGGCCGCCGATACCTGCTGCACTGGCCGCAACAAGGCAGCACGACGCGAATGCGGGTCCAGCGAAGCCCATTCGAGCCTATTCATGGCTGGCGCGCTCGTGACAGGCGCGCTCGTGACAGGCGTGCTCGAGGCAGACGCGCTCATGCCAGCGACCTCTCCACGGCCAGCACCATCAGGCCCTGCGCGCCCGCACGCTCGAGTTCCTCCAGCCTCTGCCACGTCACCAGCCCATGGCACATGGTCTGCAAGGACAACGGACCCTCGGCGCTGGCCTGCAGATAGGTGGGCGGATCGGCATCGGGCAGCAGACGCAACAACGCAGGCACAGTGGCGCGATCGGCGCGGAACATCAGCAACTTGCTGTCCTTGAGCTTGAGCACGCCCTCCATCCGGCGCAGCAGCATCGCGGCCAGATCGGCGCGCTGGTCTTCCAGTTCGCGTGCCGGCCCGGCCAACACCGCCTCGCTTTCCAACAAGGTCTCGACCGGCTTGAGCTGGTTGGCCAGCAAGGTGGCGCCGCTGGAAACCAGGTCGCAGATCAGGTCGGCCGTGCCCAGCTTGGGGGCGATCTCCACTGAGCCGGACAGCTCGACCACACTGGCGCGTACGCCCTGCTTCTCCAGCCAGTCGCTCAGGATTGCGGGATAACTGGTGGCGATGCGCATGCCCTCCAGCTGCGCAGGACCTTGCCAGTCCCAGGTTTCGGGAATGGCGAGCATCAGGCGGCAGCCGCCGAATCCCAGCGCATGCATTTCCCTGTAGGCATCGGTCAGGCCGAACCGCGCACGGGCCGCGGCCTGTTCGTTCAATTCGTTGCGCCCCACCACGCCGAAATCGCAGACTCCATCGGCGATCAGGCCCGGAATATCGTCGTCGCGCACCAGCAGCAGATCCACCGGCAGCGATTCGCCATAGCAGAACAGCTTGTCGCGGCTCTCCCGCCAGCTCAGGCCGCAGGCCGACAGCAGCGCGCGCGCCGGTTCGGCGAGACGTCCGCTCTTCTGGATGGCGATGCGCAGGCGATCGCGCGTCGCGCTGGCGGCTATGGGGCTCATGTAGGGCGGGCTCGCTTGAGGTTGAATCACTGGGAAACGGCGGAAGAACGGGACTGCTGGCGCCGCAAGGCGGAGGCGTAACCGCCGGTACCGCTTTCCAGCGTGCGGGCGACGCGCCCGATGGTGGTCACGCTGATTTCGGTCAGATCGTGGATCTCGCGGTAAGGCACTCCCTTGAGCAGCAAGGGCACCACGCGCCAGCGATCGGCCATGGCCTCGAGTTCGGCGGGGGTGCACAAGTCCTGCAGGAAGGCCCTTACGTCCTCCGCTTTGGCCAAGCCGGCCAAGGCTCGGGACAAGGCCTGCAGCGAAGCGGAGGCGGCTTGTTCGTTGGCGGCGGGACGGCGTTTCATAGGCGCAGCTTGTATTGATGTATTAATGTGCTATTACATTAACTCATGACCGGACGGCCCGTCAATGCCGAAGGTTCGCCGGCCTGTCCCCGGCAACCGGCTTATTGCGTTGAAGTGATGAAACGGAAAATGAGAAGGAATCCACGAGTGGCCCAATCCGGCGAGAGTAGACTCCCGGAGCGGCTCTCATGGGGAGCCAAGCACGCGGAAACGCGCATGGGAGCGGGCAGGATGCGGTATTGGCGGAGCCGGTTGATTCGGGTCTTTTTGGTGCTCATGGCTCTGACGGCCGCGGACGCGTTCGCGCGAACGGCGTTGGAAATCACCAGTACTTCCTCCCACCTGTCGCTGGCGCCGCACACCGGCTACTACCATGACGCGAAAGGCGGCGATGACCTGGCTGCCGCCACTGCGCATCTGCGGCAAGGCGCATTCAAACCACTGCCGGGCGGCGACGGCACCACCTTCGGTTTCCAGGACGGCGCGTACTGGTTCCATGCCGTAGTCACCAACCGGAACAACCCCGAGGACAAATGGCTGCTGGTGCAGGAGTACGCGCTGAGCGACCGCATCGACGTCTACGCCCGATACAGCGATGGCCGCGTGGTCCATGGCGCCGGAGGCGATCACCTGCCCTTCGACCAGCGCAACATCCGTTACCGGCAACCGAACTTCTGGCTGAATCTGCAGCCGGGCCAGTCGGTGAACCTGCTGGTGCGCGTGCAAAGCGAGAGCTCGATGCAGGTGCCACTGACGCTCTACTCGCCCGATGCCTTCATCGAACAGTCGCGCGATGCGCAGTTCGCGATCGGCCTGTACTACGGCATCCTGCTGGCGTTGTTCACCTACAACCTGGTGCTGTGGCTGACCCTGCGCGACGCCAGCTATTTCTGGTACCTGTTCCATATCACCGCTTTCGGCCTGGTGCTATTCACCTTGAATGGGCTGGGCTTCGAATATCTATGGCCCAGGTCTGCGTGGCTGGCCGACCACATGGTGCCGCTATCCATCTGCCTGGCGTTGATCGGCATGCAGCAGTTCGCGCGGATATTCCTGGAGCTGAAACAACGATGGCGATTCGGCGACCGTGTGGCGCTGGGGATCATCGTGTTCTTCGTCCTGCTGGGCATCGCGGCCACGCAACTTCCCTATCGCACCGTGGTCCCGTTGGCCTCGGCCGCGGTATTTCCCAGCATTTGCTGGATTCTGGTGGAAACGGTGGTCGTGCTGCGTCGCGGCTACAAGCCTGCGAAGCTTTTTCTGCTGGCGTGGTTCCTGTTTCTGCTCGGCACCGGCATGTTCTCGGCTATCGCTTTCGATCTGCTGCCGAAGAACTTCATCACCGAGTATGGCGTGCAGATCGGTTCGGCGCTGGAGATGTTGCTGCTGTCCGTCGCTTTGGGCTATCGCTACGCCGCATTGCGCAACGAGAACGAACGCATCGTGCGTGAAGCGCGCGACCAGTTGGAGCATAAGGTGGAAATGCGCACCGTGGAACTGCGCCGCGCACTGGGCCAGCTGGAAGAGGCGCATCACCGGTTGAGCGAATCCAGCCGCCACGACGGTCTTACCGAACTCTACAACCGTACGCATTTCCGCGAAGCCTTCGAGCGCCTGCTGTCGGAAGCCAGGAACAGCCGCCATCCCATCTCGCTGTTGATGATCGACCTGGATCATTTCAAGAAGATCAACGATACCTACGGGCACCTGGTCGGCGACGACTGTTTGCGCTCCACCTCCAACACCATGGCCGACGTGTTGGCTCCTTACGACGCGCTGCTGGCCCGTTTCGGCGGTGAGGAATTCATCGCCGCCCTGCCCGGCATGGACCTTGCCCAGGCCAGCATCGTCGCCGAAGAGCTACGCCAGAGCCTGCACGACCGGCCCTGCATAAGCGGCGATCTGGTGGTGCCGGTGTCGGCCAGCATCGGCGTGCATTCGGTCGATATCGCCGCCAGGAACAGCGTCGAATCTGCGTTGCAGGTCGCCGATCAGGCTTTGTACGCAGCCAAGGCCGAAGGGCGCGATTGCGTGCGTACGCTATGAGCGACACGCGATGATCCAGCACGCGATGACCCCGCGACTCCGCGCATGAGCCCCGGGCTCGCCGCCTGGCTGGTAGCCATCAGCGCGGCGATCCTGCTGTTCCTGGGTGTAGTGCACCTGTTGTATACGTTCCGTGGACGCAAGCTTCATCCGCGCGATCCCACGCTGGAAGAAGCGATGAAGCAGGGCCATCCGGTGCTGACACGGCGGACCACGATGTGGAACGCCTGGGTGGGATTCAACGCCAGCCACAGCATGGGCGCAATCCTGTACGGATTGGTCTACGGCTATCTGGCACTGGCCCACCAGGCGATGCTGTTCGCATCGCCCTTCCTGCTGGGAACCGGTCTGGTATTGCTGATGGGATACGTTCTAGTGGGCAAGCGCTATTGGTTCAGCGCGCCCAATAGCGGCATTTTCGCCGCTACCGCGCTGTATGTCGCCGCCTTGATCGTCGCGTTTCTCTGACTGCAGCCAGTCAGGAAATCACGCGCCTTGCCGCGTCCAGCAAGGTTCCCGATTCGACCAGTCGCACGATCGCGGCCACTTCGCCGTCCATCGCGCGATCGCGATCCAGGAAAGGTATTTCCGCGCGCAGCACCGCATGCGCCGCAGCCACCGCGTGCCCAGGATGGAACTCTTCCGAATGCGCCAGCTCCGCACGCAGGCCTTCGACCTCGTCCAGGAAAGCCGGGTCGTTCGCAGGCGTGCCGCCTTGCACCTTGACCGCGAAAGCCGCCGCATCGGCGCGCGCGGAAAGATCCCGCGCCGCGTTGATCATGTCGCGACGCAGATCCAATGCCTGCGCCGCGGTGTACAGCTCCAGCGCCAGCACCTTGGTCAGTTCGCGGGTCATCGCCAGCACCTGGCGCGCCTCGTTGGCACCCATCGACACGTGGTCTTCGGCGTTGGCGCTGGTGGGAATGGAGAACACCGAAGCCGGATGCGCGCGGCTGGCCAGGTCGTTGACGATGGCCGCGGCGGTGTATTGCACGATCATGTGGCCCGACTCGGTGCCGTCTTCGTTGCCGATCAGGAAGGCCGGCAAGCCGTCGTTGGTGGCCGGATCGACCAGCTTGTTGAGCCGGCGTTCGCTGATCGATGCCAGCACCGGGATGGAAGCTTTCACGTAACTCATCGCCAGCGCCAGCGGCATGCCGTGGAAGTGGCCAGCCGAGATGACCTGTTCTTCCACATGCGCGGCATCGGCCTTGTCGGGAAACACCAGCGGATTGTCGGTCACCGAGTTCAGTTCGATTTCCAGCACGCGCTTGGCCTGCGCCACCGCATCGCGCACCGCGCCGTGCACCTGCGGGATGCAACGCAGCGAATAACTGTCCTGCGGCTGATGCTTCTTGCCGCCGCGGAAGGGACGGAAGCGCTGGTAGAACTTTTCGCGGCCATGGCGCTGATCGGTAGGCACCCAGTCCCAGCCGATGTCGAAACGCAGTGCGCGCGAGGCGTCGGTATCCCAGCTGTGCGGCAGCCATTGCTTGAACTTTGGCACCAGATGGTAAGGAATATCGGCCAGCGTGGATCCGGACAACAGGTCGCGCAGGCGCGAAGCCACGTGCACCTGGCCCGGATGCGGACGCAAGGCATGCACTTCTTCGGCGAAGGCGCCCAGACGGCCGGCGAAAGCATCCAGCGTCATCGCTGCGGCAAGATCGGCGGTATCCAGCAATGCGTCGAGCTTGTGCACGGCCAGCACGCCCATCGCCAGCATCTGCGCGGTGCCGTTGTTCAATGCCAGGCCTTCCTTGTAGGAAAGCTTCACCGGCGTCAGGCCCGCACGTTGCAGCGCCAGCGCGCCGGGCATGCGTTCGCCTTCCAAAAAAGCTTCGCCGCCGCCCAGCAATACCAGCGCCAGATGCGAGAGCGGCGCCAGGTCGCCCGAGGCGCCGACCGATCCCAGCTCCGGCACCACCGGCACGATGCCGGCGTTGAACATCGCCGTCAGCGCTTCCAGTGTCTGCACGCGGATACCGGAATGGCCGCGCAACAACGTGTTGATGCGGATGCCCAGCATGGCGCGCACCACTTCCGGCGCCATCGGCTCGCCCACGCACACGGCATGGGTGATGATCAGGTTGTGCTGCAGCTCTTCGTGCAGAGAGCGACCGGATTTCACCGCGCCCGGCAATTCGTCGCGCAGCGGATGGGCGCCCAGCAATTTGTCGGCATTGCTGCCGAAGCCGGTGGAGACGCCGTAAATGGGTTCTTCGCGGCGCACCTGTTCGGCAAGGAAATCGGCGGCGCGCGCCACCGCTTTCAAAGCTTGCGGGTCCAGGCCGATGCTGGCGCCATAGGCGATTTCGACCAGCTGGTCGCGGGTCAGGGATTGTCCATCCAGACGAATGGGTTTCATCAGCGGCCCGCCAGTGCGCGAGTCTGCTCGAGCTCGACGCGCAGTGCGGAAGCGAGCTGATCGCGGGTAGTCTCGAACTGCTGCTCGCGCGCCAGGTCCTTCACCGTGACCACACCGCGCGCCAATTCATCCTCACCGGCAAGCACCACGAAACGGATGCCCGCCCGCGAGGCGTACTGGAACTGCTTGCCCAGCTTCTTCGGTTCCATCTGCACTTCCGTATTGATACCGCCCGCGCGCAGCCGCCGCGCTATGTCCAGCGATTCGGTAAGTTGGTTCTCTTCCATCAAGGCCACCATCGCCTGCACCGAACTTTCGTCCACGCCCGCCACCAGCCCCGCTTCGCGGAGCTGCCAGAACAGGCGGGTCAGGCCGATGGAAATACCCACACCCGGCAGCTTCGATTTGCTGTAGTGGCTGGCGAGATCTTCATAGCGCCCGCCCGAACAGATGGAACCGATCTGCGGGTAATCGTCGAGGAAGGTTTCGTAAACGGTACCGGTGTAATAATCGAGGCCGCGCGCGATCGACAAGTCGACCTGATAACGAGACCGTTCGATGCCCAGCTGGCTCAACATCACAATGACCTCGGCCAGCTCGTTCACGCCCTGCTTCAAACTCTCCGGCCATTGACCGTCGAAGACGGTTTCCAGGCTCTTCAACAGCATCAGGTCCGGATCGGTAGCCGCCGTCAATTGCGGCAAGCCCTGGGCCAGGTTCCTGGCGCAGATATCCAGGTCTTCGAGGCGCGCTTCAGGACGGCAGGAATCGAACAGCGCGTAGAGCAATCGGGCTACGTCTTCCGGTGACATGCCCCGGTCGAGAAGCGCCTGATTCGTAGCGCTCCGGCCGCGCTTGTCGGTCTTGTCGACCTCGCGCAGAATCTCGGCCTGGAGATCGGATTCGACGATGCCGAGCACGTCGAGGATCCCACGCAGCAGCTTGCGATTATTGAGTCGAATGGTGAACGCGCCGATCGCCAGCTCGGAAAACACGCTGTGTATCACCGCCGGTATCTCGGCATCGAAACGGATGCTCAGCGCATCCTTGCCGACCACATCGATGTCGCACTGGTAGAACTCGCGAAAACGGCCGCGCTGGGCGCGCTCGCCGCGGTATACGCGCTGGATCTGGTATCGGCGGAACGGGAAGGCCAACTCGTGCTCGTGTTCGGCCACGTAGCGCGCCAGCGGCACGGTCAGATCGAAGCGAAGCGCGAGCTCAGGCAATCCTTCTCCAGCCTTTTCGAGCGCACCGGTCGACTGCGCGAAATACACCTGCCGCTCGGTTTCCCCGCCCGACTTGGTCAGCAGCACCTCGGACAGCTCGAATACCGGCGTCTCCACCGGCAGGAAGCCGAACCGCTCGTAGTTGCGGCGGATCGTGTCCAGCATGCGCTGGAAGGCGATCTGGTCGCGGGGCAACAGCTCCATGACCCCTGGCGGCGTGCGCGGCTTGATCAAGCGGGAAACTCCTGGATGGCGGCCGCGGAGCGGCCAATGACGGCAAGCCGCCATTTTAGCGGCTGAACGGCCGAAGCAGGCGGGCGCGTGCGCGCTACTTGCCCCGATGGGGGGCGACTGAATACAATACGCGGCTTCATCGGGGTGTAGCTCAGTCTGGTAGAGCGCTACGTTCGGGACGTAGAGGTCGCAGGTTCGAATCCTGTCTCCCCGACCAAGAAGACCAATAACCGGCCCCGCGCCGGTTTTTTGTTGCCCTCAGGGCAGGTTCCGGGTCTGGCCGCTGCCGCGCACCACGAAACGCTCCACAGTCAGCGCTTCCAGCCCCATCGGGCCATAGGCATGCAGGCGGGTGGTGGAAATGCCGATCTCGGCCCCCAGTCCCAGCTCGCCGCCGTCGGAAAAGCGCGAGGAAGCGTTCACCATCACTACCGCCGAACGCAGCGACTGCACGAAACGTTCCGCATTGCCCTCGTCCCGGGTGGCGATGACCTCGGTATGGTCCGAACCGTATCGGCGGATATGGGCAATGGCCTCATCCAGGCTGTCAACGACCCGCACGGCGATCACCAGATCCAGGAATTCGGCGGCGTAGTCCTCTTCGGTGACCGGTTTCGCTGCCTCCATGAACCCAATGCTGCGTGCGTCGGCCCGCACCTCCACTCCCCGTTCCGCCAGCGCCGCCGCGGCAGCGGGAAGGAAATCGCCGGCGATATCCGCGTGCACCAGCAGCGTTTCCAGAGAGTTGCAGGCGCTGGGGCGCGATACCTTGCCGTCGATCAGCAGGCGCAAGGCGAGGTCCGGATCGGCGCTGGCATCCACGAACAAATGGCAAACGCCTTTGTAGTGCTTGATGACCGGCACGCGCGCGTGTTCGGCGACGAAACGGATCAGACCTTCGCCACCGCGTGGGATAGCCAGATCGATGATGTCGGTCAGCTGCAGCATCTCAAGCATGGTTTCCCGGCGCAGGTCGGTGACCAGGGTCAAGGCCGCATCCGGCAACCCCGCGTCGCGCAGCGCGCGCTTCAGCGCGGCGGCGATGGCGGTGTTGGAATGAATGGCTTCGGAGCCCCCACGCAGCATCACGCCGTTGCCGGCCTTCAGGCAGAGCGCCGCAGCGTCGGCGGTGACGTTGGGGCGCGCCTCGTAGATCATCGCGATCACGCCCAGCGGCGTTCGCACGCGTTCGATGGCGATGCCATTGGGCCGGGTTTCCCTGCGGGTCACCTGTCCGACCGGATCGGGAAGCTCGGCGACCTCGCGCAATGCATCCGCAATGACCGTCAGTCCCTTGGCGTCCAGCTTGAGCCTGTCGAACATGGCGCCGCCGATACCTTTGGCCGTAGCGGCCTCCAGATCCTCGCGGTTGGCTTGCAGGATCGGAGCTTCATCCGCTTCCAAGGCCGCGGCCATCGCGCGCAGCAGATCGTTCTTCGCGGAAGTAGGCAACTGCGCGATGTGCCGGGCGGCGTCGCGGCAGGCTACGGCTTGGGATCTGATGTCGCTCATGCATGCATTCCTGTTTTACCGGCCATCCGGGCGTTTTCTTGTGGGAGCTGCGTAAGCTGCGACCCGGAGAAATCGGCCCTCCGGAAAAAATCCGGAAATTCATGAACCAAGGTCGCAGCTTACGCAGCTCCTACAAAAGCACCAGGTCGTCCCGGTGGATCACGTTCTCGCCGTAGTTGTAGCCGAGTATGGATTCGATGTCGCGCGAGTGCCGCTTGGCGATGCGGCGGATATCGACGGCCGAGTACTGGCAGACGCCACGGGCGATGCCGCGGTCGCCGTTTTCGTCGCGCAAGCGCACTTCGACCATATCGCCCCGGCGGAAATCGCCTTCGGCCGCAACCACGCCGCCCGGCAGCAGCGAGGCGCCCTTCTCGCCCATTGCGCGCGCCGCGCCCGCGTCCACGATCACGCCGCCCGCCTCCAGCGGCACATTGCGCAACCAGTATTTGCGCGCCGCCACGCGGTTCTGCGCCGGGCGGAAGCGGGTTCCATGGAATCCACCCTGCGCCAGCGCGTCCACCGCATCGGCCCGCGTGCCGTTGAACAGAAAGGTTTCGATGCCCGCCGCCGCCGCTTTCGCCGCCGCCTCCAGCTTGGTGCGCATACCGCCCGTTCCGCTGCTGCTGCCGGCATCGCCCGCCATGGCGAAGAACTCCGGCGTCAGCGCTTCCACGTCCTGGATCGGTGTCGCATCGGCGTGGGTGCGCGGATTGGCGGTGAAGAAGCCGTCGATATCAGTGGCGATGAACAGCGCATCCGCGTCCACCAGCGCGGCGATCACTGCGGCCAGGTTGTCGTTGTCGCCGAGCTTGAGTTCGTCGACCGAGACCGTGTCGTTCTCGTTGATCACCGGCAGAGCGCCAAGCGAGAGCAGCTCGTTCAAGGTCGCGCGCGCATTGAGATAACGGCGGCGATTGCGCAAGTCGTCGTGGGTCAGCAATACCTGTGCGACCGGACGGTCGAACAGACTTTGCCACAGGCCGATCAGCCGGGCCTGACCCAGCGCGGCGAGCGCCTGGCGCTCGGCCATCGCCGCGCCCGCGTCGGCCTTGCGATGGATCACCGCCCTGCCCGCCGCAACGGCGCCGGAAGACACGATCACCACTTCTTTGCCTGCCGCCAGGCTGGCCGAAACGAACTGCGACAGGCCCAGCGCATGGCGCGGGCTGAGACCCTCGCCGTCCGCGGCCAGCAGACTGCTGCCGACTTTGAGTACGGCGCGGCGCCAGGCAGGCAGCGTTTGTTCGGCGAAGGCGGATTCGGCGGAAGTCATGTCATCGGGCTCAGCGGGCATTCCATTCGTAGACGGTCAGGGAAGAGGAGTCCGAGGTGGCCAGAGGGTCGTCAGCGGCGATAGCTTGCGCCTCCGTCAGCGAGGCCACGTTCAACAGATAAGCGCCGCCGCTCTTGTCGCTGAAGCCGCCGGTCATTTCCAGCTTTCCTGCCGAACGCAGGTCGTCCAGGAAGGCGAGATGCGGCGCCACCACCTCCTCGCTGAAGTTCGGCTTGCGCATCGCCATCACCAGATAGCGATTTGTTTTCGACCCGTCAGACATCGGTATCCCCCACGTAGGAGCGACGTAAGTCGCGACTGAAACACCGGTACAAACCATGCTTTCAACAACGTGTATTCGCGACTTACGTCGCTCCTACGTCCGCTTGCTCAAGGATTTCCAGCGTTCACGTAATTCATTCAGGCGCAGATCCGCGGCAGCGCCTGGCGACACCCGTGCCGCCAGACTGGCTTCGGGCGTACGGCCTGCGCCGGCCTGATCGGCCGATGCGGCCGCCGCGCGATAGGCTTCGCGGAACGGCACGCCCGCCGCGGCCTGTTCCACCGCCACATCGGTTGCGTACATGCCCGAATCCATCGCCGCCCGCATCCGATCCTCGCGCCACTCCAGGTTCGCCAGCAGGTCCGGCAACAGTTCCAACGCCGGCAGACCGCGGCCGAACCCATGGAATATCGCGCCTTTGCTGCCCTGCAGGTCGCGGTGGTAGCCGGACGGCAGCGACAACAGCTGCTCGATCTCGGTCCGCGCCGCCGCCACACTGGCGTGGGTGGCACGCATCAGTTCGATCACGTCGGGGTTGCGCTTGTTCGGCATGATCGAACTGCCGGTGGTGTACTGCGCGGGCAGCGAAACGAAACCGAACTCGGCGCTGGTGAACAGCGACAAGTCCCAGGCGAGCCTGCGCAGGTCCAGCGTAGCGCTGCCCAGCGCCTCCAGCGCCGCCATCTCGAACTTCCCGCGCGAAAGCTGCGCATAGATCGGACTGACCTGCAGACGTGCGAAATCCAGTGCCCGCGTGGTGTGGTCGCGATCCAGCGGCAGGTTGACGCCATAGCCGGCGGCGGTGCCCAACGGATTGGCGTCGATCAGGCGATGGGTGTCGTTGGCGCGAATGGCATTGTCGATAAAAGCTTCCGCCCAGCCCGCCCACCACATGCCCGCCGAGGAAACCACCGCGCGCTGGATGTGCGTGTAACCGGGGAGGGGAAGGTTTTTTTCCGCTTCGGCACGGTCCAGCGCGACTTTGGCGATCTGGCGGCTCAATCCCGAGACCCGCGCGAGTTTCTCTTTCAACCATAGACGCGTCGCCACCAGAATCTGATCGTTGCGGCTGCGGCCGGTGTGGATCTTGCGGCCGGCGTCGCCCAGACGCTCGGTCAAGCGCGACTCGATGGCCGAATGGCAATCCTCAAAACGATCGTCCAACACGAAGACCCCGCTGCGGAAATCGTCGGCCAGCATGTCCAGCTCGCGCTGCAACCCGGACAACTCATCGGCCGAGAGAATGCCGATGCGCTGCAGGCCTTCGGCATGCGCCTTGCTGGCGGCGATATCGTGCAGGAAGAACTCGCGATCCAGAATCACATCGTCGCCAGCCAGGAACTTCTGGATCCGGGCATCGACGCTCACACCGGGTTTTTGCCATAACAAATCGGACATCGGTTTTCTCCAGCCTTCCTGCTCAACGGGTATGCCCGCTTCGCCATTGGTAGGGCGGGCACTGCCCGCCGCTTCGGTGACTTCGGTAACAGGCGGGCAATGCCCGCCCTACTATTCCATCGGTATCGACGTCAGTTCGTCGAAACCGAAGGCGGTATTCAGGTTCTGCATGGCCTGCGTTGCGGCGCCTTTGAGCAGGTTGTCGAGCGTGGCCACCACCACCACCCGCTTGCCGCCCGGCGCCACGGTGAAACCGCCGATCTCCACTCCATGCTTGCCCGCGATCCTGCTGACCCAGGGCGCTTCGTCCAATATCCGGATCAAGGGCTCATCGGCGTAACGCGAACGGTACAGCGCGCGGACCTCCTCCACTTTCATCGCCGTGTCCAGCCACAGATTGACCGTCATGGTGATGCCGCGGAAATGCGGGGCTACGTGCGGCATGAATTCCACGGGCACTCCCAGATGGCGGGAGACCTCGCGCTCGTGCAGGTGATCGGCCAGCGCGTAAGGCATCAGGTTGTCGCGCAGCTTGCCGGTGTCGTTCTTGTCCGAAGGCGTGGTGCCGGCTCCGGAATATCCGGAAACGCCGAAACATTGCGGCGGCCCCGCCAGTCTGCCGAGCAAAGGCGCGATGGCAAGCTGCATGGCGGTCGCATAGCAACCCGGGTTGCTGATGCGTTTCTGCCCCGCATAGTTCGCGCGGGTGAGCTCGGGAAGCCCGTAATACCAGTCTTCGCTGAAGCGGTAGTCGGCCGAGAGGTCGACGATCAGAGTATCGGTCGCCTGCGCCTCCAGCGCCGCGGCGAAGTCGCCGGCCTTGCCGTTGGGCAGCGCCAGGATCACGGCATCCACGCCGCGCTCGGCGACTTGTTCGTGGCCCAGACTTTCGTAGCGAAGCTCGCCGGCGAAACCTTCGATATGCGCACGGACAGGCTGCCCGGCCAGTTCGCGCGAAGACACGAACGCCAACTCCAATTGCGGATGCCGGGCGATGAGGCGGGTCAGTTCGGCGCCGGTATGCCCGCGCGCGCCGACCAGGCCGACGGTCTTACTGGCCATGCAGGCGGTCCCCTTTTTCCAGTTTGTAGAGCAGGTTGCTTTTCACCCCCGGCCATTCGCTGCCGAGAATGGAGAACACCACCGTATCGCGCAGGCTGCCATCGGCATGGCGACGGTGGTTGCGCAGCACGCCGTCCTGCTTGGCGCCAAGGCGCGCGATGGCGGTACGCGAGGCATGGTTGAACCAGCTCGTCTCCAGATACACCGAGGCACAGCCCAGGCTCTCGAACGCATGTGTCAACAGCAGCAGCTTGGCCTCGGTATTCAGGCCGGTGCGCTGCACCCGCGGCGCATACCAGGTATAGCCGATGCTCAGCTTGGGCACCGACGGATCGACCTCGTAGAAGCGGGTGCTGCCGACGACCGCACCCTCCGCATCGCGGACCACGAACGGCACTTCCAAACCTTGTGCGTGCTTCTGCAGCGCCGTTCCGAACCAGGCTTCCGCATCCGCTGATTTGGGGACGTTGGTGTACCAGAGCTCCGAGAGCGCGTCGCCTTGCAGGGCAAGTTGCAGCCCGGCGATGTGTTCGACAGTCAGCGCTTCAAGGGAAACGTGACGACCTAGCAGGCGCGGCGCCTGCCAGTTGACGGGAAGTGGTTGCAGGCTCATCTCAATCCACCAGCGTGGGCACGCGCGTGCGGCAATGCGCCACGCAGCGCTCGATGTCGGCAAAATCCTCGATGCCGTACCAGAACACCTTCCACTTCTCCTGTTTGTAGCATCCGTCGGACTCGGCGTAGTAGAAGATATTGACTTGATTGTTGTGGCGCGAACGCCAGAACAGCTGCGGATTCTCCTCGCGCATCACGTGCCAGACCGCACGTCCCAGGCCCTCGCCCTGGGCGTCGTCCAGCACGGCGAATTTATCGAGGTAAGCGAAGCCTTCTTCGCGGGTAAGGATGAGTGCGGTGCGGTAGTTCTCGCTGATGTAGATGCGATGGGGAACGGTTTTTTTGAAATAGTCGGCAACCAGTTTGCGGCCGAAGCTGGATTCAATGAGCTCGCGCATGCGCTCCAGATCCACCCCTTGCCACGAATCGAAACGCAACACGCGCTCGCCGCGGCGTACCAGGGTCCCCGAACCCCGATGGGTGAACAATTCCTTGGCCAGCTCCGCCGGTTTGGTGATCGACACCGACGAAGTCAGCGGCAGCTTGTCCAGCAGATCCTTGATCTGCTCTATCTTTACCCGCATGCCGCCGTTGATCCACGGCTGCGCCATCAGTTCGTCGTACTCGGTGGACAGGTTGATCGAGTCGATCACCGCGCCCTTGTCGTCCAGCAATCCGCCGGTGCCGGTGAGGAAGATGATCTTGTACGGCTGCAGCACCTGCACCAGTTCATTGGCGGCGAAGTCGGCATTGATGTTGAGGATCTGTCCGCCCACTGTTTCGCCCAGACTGGCGATGACCGGAATCGAGCCCGCTTTCAAGCTGGCTTCTATCGGCGACTGGTTGATGCGCTTCACTTCGCCGACCAGGCCAAAGGTCTGATGGTCCTTGTACTCGGCTTCGAATACGCCCGAAACGATCGAAGTCGCACGCGCACCCGATTCCTGCAAGGCTTCCACCAGGGCCAGATTCTGCTGCAGGAATACCTTGCGCACGATGGCCAGCACTTCCGGCGTGGTCACACGCAAGCCATCGACGGTCTGCTTGACGATGCCGGCGGCGGTCATTTCCTCGTCCAGCTGCGGGCCGGCGCCGTGCACGACGATGGGCGTCAAGCCCACTTCCTGCAGGAACGACAGCGATGAGGTCAGCGCCTCCAGATCGTCGCGCAGCACCGCCCCGCCCACCTTGACTACGGCAAAGCGTTTGGCGTCCAGCTGCGAAAAGCGCTTGACGTACTGTGAGATTTCTTTCGCGCTAGCCATGCTGGACAGCAGGCGGATGATGGTCTGCCGGGTTTGTTTGTGCGATTCCATTTCTTTAGTCGGTTCCTAAAATGCGCTGCACCGTAGCGGCGTAATGTTGAAGTTGCTCGAGCGACACCCACTCGTCGGCGGTGTGCGCCTGGGCGATATCGCCCGGACCGTAGACCAGCGCGGTCAGCCCCGCTTGCGAGAACAGCGAAGCCTCGGTCCAGAAATCCACCGCGTTGCCGACGGGCAAGCCGAGTTCGTCGGCCAGGTCGCGCGCGGCCAACCGGCGCTCCTCGGCACGCGCCACATCGCCGGACGGCAGCGATGGGCCGCGGAAGGTTTCCTCGTACTCGGCCAGTGCATCGACACTGGAGAAGTCGCGGAACTGCGCATGCAGGGCATCCATATCCTGCGAAGGCAGCGGACGGAAGCCGAAGCGCACTTCGGCGCTCGGCGCGATCATGTTGGCCTTGATGCCGCCCTCGATCCGGCCGATGTTGAAACGCAAACCAGTCAGCCCGCCAAAGCGCAGATGGTGCTGCGACTGCACGAAATCCAGTGCCGAGGTGCCCCAGCGCATGGCGTTATGCACGGCGCTGAGCGACAGCGCGTTTTCTGCCGAGGCATGCCCGGCCTGGCCTTTGAACGCCATGCGAACCGCGCTAATGCCGCGATGCGCCAATACCGCCTGGCCTTGGGTGGGTTCGGCGATGATGGCTTCGGTAAAGCCGTGGTCGCGCGCCAGGAAGGCGGCGATGCAACGCGGATCGTTGGCTTCTTCGTCGCTGCTGAACAGAAAGGCAGCATCGCCTTGCGTCTTCTGCGCGGCGGCGATCAATCCCGCCGCAGCGCCCTTGATGTCGCAGGCACCCAGGCCGATGGCACGATCCTGAGCCACCCGCAACTTCAGCGGGTCGGCCGTCCACGCCGGCGACGACGGCACGGTATCCAGGTGCACGTTGAACACGCGCTTCGGTTGCCCGCGCACGGCGAATAGCGACACCGCACCGGCGCCGTGGTCGGTCACTTCGATACGAAAGTCCGGAAGTTGCGCACGGATGTAGTCGAAGATGCCGCCTGTGGTGATGGCACGCGGCGGATTACGGGTGTCGTAGGACACCAGTGCTTCGAGATGTTTGAGGACGGAGTTCAGCATTCGGGAGTTGCGCCTGTCATCGATAAACCATCGATCGTCATCCCAGCGAACGCCGGGGTCCATTTTGGTCTTGCTTTGGCACCCAGATCGAGGCGCAGCAGCCAAAGCAAAATGGATTCCAGCGTTCGCTGGAATGACGACGTTTTGTTCTGCAACCTTCTCAACGATTTATCTCAGCCCATAGCGTGCTGCTCATCCCGAACAGCTTGATGAAGCCCTCCGCCTCCTCCACGCCCCAGTCGGCCGACTGCGCATAAGTGGCGCCCTTGGCATGCAGCAGGTGCGGCGACTTCACCGCCACCGCATCGACACGGCCACCGCGGGTTTCCAGCACCACTTCGCCATTGACTGTGGCCTGCGATGAAGCCAGGAACGCTTCCAGATCGGTCTTGATGGGATCGTGGTAGAAACCTTCGTACACCACTTCCACCCATTTGCGCGCCACATCTGGCTTGAAGCGGTTCTGCTGCTTGGTCAGCACGGCCTCTTCCAGCGCCCGATGCGCGGCCAGCAGCGAGATCAGGCCAGGAGCTTCGTACACGATGCGGCCCTTCAGGCCGATGGTGGTGTCGCCGGTGTACATGCCGCGACCGACACCGTAGGGCGCGAACAATGCGTTGAGCCTGGCCAGCAGCTTGGCGCCTTCCATCGCCTGTCCGTCGAGCGTCACCGCCTCGCCGTTCTTGAAACCGATCGCGACCTTCAACGCCTGTTCCGGCCATTCGCTGCGCGGCGCGCACCAGCCGCGCGCGCCTTCGCCCGGCGCTTCCCACTTGTCGATCTCGCCGCCGGACAGGGTCACGCCCAACAGGTTCTCGTTGATGGTGTAGCTCTTCTGCTTGGCGCGCACGCCGAAACCGCGCGCTTCCAGATACTCCTGCTCGTAGGCGCGGGTCTGGGTGTGTTCCTTCTGGATTTCGCGGATGGGCGCGACGATCAGATAGTCGCCGGAAGCCTTCACCGCCAGATCGAAGCGCACCTGATCGTTGCCCATGCCGGTACAGCCGTGGGCGATGGCGTTGGTACCGAGCTCTTTGGCCCGCGCCAGCGCGGCGTCGACGATGAGATAACGATCGGACACAAGCAACGGATACTGGCCCTGGTAGCCCTCGCCCGCCCATACGAACGGCTTGACGAAACCTTCCCAGATCGCAGGACCGCCATCGACGGTAACGTGGCTGGCGGCACCCAGTTCGGCGGCTCGCTGTTCGATATAGGCGCGTTCTTCGGCATCCACGCCGCCGGTATCGGCGAATACGGTGTGCACGGCCCAGCCTTGTTCCTGCAGATAGGGAACGCAGAAGCTGGTGTCCAACCCGCCCGAGAAGGCGAGGACGATGTCTTTGGGGGAGGCAGTCATTTTTTTTGGTCTCGTAGGGTGGGCCTTGGCCCACCGGGTTGCGGTTGGAATTCTTATTTGATCAAGGCAGCCATGATGGCCTTCTGCACATGCAGGCGGTTCTCCGCCTCATTGATAGCGAGGCATTGCGGCGAATCCATGACGGCATCGGTCGCCTTGACGTTCCGGCGCAGCGGCAGGCAATGGCTGAAGACGCCGTTGTTGGTCAGCGCCATCTTGCGTTCATCGACGATGAAGTGCTTGTACTGGTCGCGGATGGGCTTCTCCGGTTCCCAGTTGCCGAAGTAAGGCAACGCTCCCCAGCTCTTGGCGTAGACGACATCGGCGCCCGCGTAGGCGTTGTCGGTGTCATGGCTGACGCGAAGCGAGCCCCCATTCTCGGCCACGTTCTGCTCGGCCCAGCCCATGTAGCGCTCGTCCAGCACGTACTCCGGCGTGGGGCACAGCAGAGTCACGTCCATGCCCATGCGTGTGGCAATGGTCAGGGCCGAGTTGGCCACGGCGGTATTCAACGCCTTGGGGTGGTAGGTCCAGGTCAGCACGTACTTCTTGCCGCGGAGATCGTGAGTGCCGAAATGCTCCTGCAGGGCCAGCACGTGCGCCAGCTCCTGGCACGGATGGGTGATGGTCTCCATGTTGATCACCGGCACCGGCGAATACTTGGCGAAGCTCTTCAGCACGATGTCTTCGCGGTCGTAGGACCAATCGACGAATTTCGGGAAGGCGCGCACGCCGATCAGGTCCACATAACGGCCCAGCACGCGGGCGACCTCGGCGATATGCTCCTCGGTGTCGCCGTCCATCACCGTGCCCAGGTTGAACTCGATCGGCCACGCGTCCTTGCCCGGCTGCAGCACCACGGCATGGCCGCCCAGCTGGAATGCGCCCAGCTCGAAACTGGTGCGGGTGCGCATGGAGGGATTGAAGAACACCAGCGCGATCGATTTGCCTTTCAGCGCATCGCCCAGCTTGTGCCGCTTGTACAGTGCGGCCTGCGTCAGCAGCGCGTCCAGGTCGCTACGCGACCAGTCCTGCGTATTCAAGAAATGTTTGGTTGCATCCGGCTTCATTGCGACTTCCTAAGGTCCAGAAACGAAAAAACCCAGCGTCAGGCTGGGTTCCGGTTGAACAAGCAGTAACGTCCGGCGACCCAGCTAGATAAGCGGTTCCGGTCGGCGAGCACGAGACGTCATTCCCGAGGCCATCCGGGCGGCGCTTGCGTGCAGGTGGGTGTTCATCTTCATGGGCCCGCATCGTCGCATGCAGGGTGCCTTGGCGCAAGGCTCAAGGCGTGGCGAGGTTCTGGCCGGGTATGTACGGCATCACAGAAACCCGGATACGCAGCCGATTGCCGGGGTCTTCGGACAGGCGCGAACGGTATTTGAAACCCTTGTAGACGTAGTCCACGTCGTAGGCGATGGGGCGGCGGAACTCGCGCTCCACCGGCACCATGCGGCAGCTGGGCTTGGCCGGTTCGGTCTTGGGCGCGGGCTCCGGGTCGCGGGTGAACACACCCTTCACCGAATCCATGATCTTCGACCAGCGGCCTTCGTCCTGGGGCGGCGCGGGCTTGGGGGCCTGTATTTCTTCGCAGCGCATTTCGGTGCGCGAGGCGCGCAGAGTCTGGTAGACAGGCTCGACCGCCAGCACCTGGGCGTAGTCCAGGCGCACGTTTTCCACCGGGAGCACCGTGATCGGGGCAGCATCCTGGGCCACGGCCGGCGCAGCTGCAAAGGCGGAAAGGCAGAACCCGAGTAATGTGTAGCGATACAGGTGCATTAGGCCGCTTAACTGGAATTCCGGGCTCCAGTGTCAGGGAGCGTGCCTTGAGAGGGGCTGAATCGATGCTGTCGAAGCCAGGGACGGGTCGGTAGAATCGTCCTGCTACCCCACCCGTGCCAATATCGATGACCCTGCGACTGCACAATAACCTGACACGACAGGTCGAAACCTTCGTGCCCATGGATCCGACCTGCCCCACCATGTATCTGTGCGGCCCGACGGTCTACAACTACGTGCACATCGGCAATGCGCGCGGTCCGGTGGTGTTCGGAGTGCTGGCCGCCCTGCTCCGCCGCCGCTTCGGCGGCCTGCGCTACGCCCGCAACATCACCGACATAGACGACAAGATCAACGCGGCGGCCAAGGAGTTGGGCGTGCCCATTTCCACCATCACCGACAAGTACGCCGCTGCTTATCGGGAAGACATGGCCGGCCTGGGTGTGGTGCCGCAGGACCTGCAGCCCGAAGCGACGGCGCACGTTCCGCATATCATCTCCATGATCGAGCGCCTGATCGAAACCGGCCATGCTTATGCCGCCGAAGGCCACGTGCTGTTCGCGGTGGCGACCTTCGCCGACTACGGCAAGCTTTCGCGCCGAGACCCGGAGGAAATGCTGGCAGGTGCGCGGGTGGAAGTGGCTCCTTACAAACGCGATCCCGGCGATTTCGTGCTTTGGAAGCCTTCCACCGACGATCTACCGGGCTGGGAGTCGCCCTGGGGCCGTGGGCGACCGGGCTGGCATATCGAATGCTCGGCGATGATCGAGGCGATCTTCGGCGAAACCATCGACATCCATGCCGGCGGCATGGACCTGCAATTTCCGCACCACGAAAACGAGATCGCGCAGAGCGAATGCGCGCATGGCGGAAAGGTATTCGCCCGTTTCTGGGTGCACAACGGCATGCTGAATTTCGGCGGCGCCAAGATGTCCAAATCGGTGGGCAACGTGGAGCGCGTGCATGAGCTGCTGAAGCGGCATCCGCCGGAAGCGTTGCGTTATGCGCTTCTTTCCGCGCATTACCGGCAGCCGCTTGAATGGTCCGATAGCTTGATCGAGCAATCGGTGCGCACGCTGGATCGGCTGTATGGGACGTTGCGCGATCTGGCCGAGATCCAGGCTGAAGCCGAAATTCCGGTCATCGTGGAAGCCACTCTGGACGACGATCTGAATACCCCGCAAGCGCTGGCCGAGTTGGCGCGTATCGCCAGCGAGGCGCGCAAGGCGGTCGTGCCAGTGGACAAGGCGCGTCTGAAGTCCGAATTGCTGGGTGCGGGCCTGGCCTTGGGACTGCTGCAACAGGAAGCGGCGGACTGGTTCGGTCGCGGCGCCTCCGGCGACGACGACATCCGCATCCAGGCCTTGATCGACGAGCGTAACGACGCCAAGAAGAACCGCGACTTCGCGCGCTCCGATGCCATCCGCGACCAGCTGGCCGCCGAAGGCGTTTTGCTGGAAGACACGGCGCAGGGCGTACGCTGGAAGCGGGCCTGATGTCTCTCCCTTCTCCCGTCGGGAGAAGGTGGCGCGAAGCGCCGGATGAGGGTACGTCGGAGCCAGCTACGTCCGAACCACCATCATCGCTACGCCGTACCCTCACCCCAACCCCTCTCCCGAAGGGAGAGGGGCTTAGATCCACTGGATTATTAGATTTCCGATGACTGACACGATCTTCCCCCTCGAATCCACGCCCACCGAAGCCCAACTCGCCATCAAGGAAGAATTCGGCTTCTTCGGCGACTGGTCGGAGCGTTACCAGTACCTGATCGACCTGGGACGCAAGCTGCCGGCCTTCCCTGAAGAGTGGAAGACCGAGGAAAACCGCCTGCTGGGTTGCCAGTCGCTGGTCTGGATCGTGCCGCAAGGCGACGCGGAGCGGCTGGATTTCAACGCTATCAGCGATTCGGCCATCGTCTCGGGCCTGATCTATCTGGCGCTGCGGGTGTATTCGGGCCGCTCGGCCACCGAGATTCTCGCGACGCAGCCGGATTACATCGGCGACATCGGACTGGCCAAACATCTGTCGCCGACGCGCAGCAACGGATTGGCCGCGATTCTGGCTTTCATTCAGGACACCGCACGAAACCACGCATGAGCGACGCTGCCGCGATGCCCGCTTCGCCCGGGCACGACTCACCCCTGCGCAACCGTGGCTTCATCGGCCTGTTGGTCTATCGCCTGCTGGCGATGCTGTCCTACCAGATCGTGGCGGTGACCGTAGGCTGGCATATCTATCAGATCACCCGCGACGCGTTGGCGCTGGGCTTGATCGGCCTGACCGAGGTCGTTCCCTACTTCTGCTTCGCCCTGTTCGCAGGTTATGCGGTCGACCACATGCGCCGGCGCAGGCTGGGCATGTACGCGTGCCTGGGCCTGTTGCTGACCACGCTGACTCTGGCGGGCGTGGCCAGCGGACGCATTCCTTCCTTCGGCACTCTCACCATCTACGCCGCCATCGCCGTCAACGGCGTGGTGCGGGCTTTCCTGGCGCCGGTGTACACGGCACTGTTCGCGCGCGTGCTGCCGCGCGAGCAGTACGCACGGGGCGCGGGCATAGGCAGCGTGGTGATGCAGACCGGTCTGGTGCTGGGCCCGGCCATGGGCGGGCTGCTGGTGGCCTGGGGCGGCAACACGCTGGCCTATCTGGTTGCCGCCGGTTTCGCCGCCGCCGCCGCGATCGCGATCGTTTCCCTGCGCGTCACCGAGCCACCCGCGCCGCCGGAACGCGCGCCCATCTTCAAGAGCATCGGCGAAGGCCTGCGCTTCGTGTTCAACAATCAGGTCGTACTGGGCGCGCAGGCGCTGGATATGTTCTCGGTGCTGTTCGGCGGCGCGGTGGCGCTGCTGCCGGCCTTCATTCACGACATCCTGCATTACGGTCCCGAAGCGCTCGGCATCCTGCGCGCCGCACCCGCCGCCGGCGCGGTGCTGGTGGGCCTATGGCTGGCCCGGCACCCACCCAAACGCAATGCCGGACGGCTGTTGCTGTATGCGGTCGCCGGGTTCGGTCTGTGCATCATCGGTTTCGCACTGTCGCGGGACTTCTGGCTGTCTGTGCTGATGCTGGCGCTTTCGGGCATGTGCGATGGCGTGTCGGTGGTGTTGCGTTCGACCATACTGCAGTTGGCCACGCCGGACGAAATGCGCGGCCGTGTTTCTTCGATCAACGGCATCTTCATCGGGTCCTCCAACGAGCTGGGTGCATTCGAATCCGGACTGGCGGCGCGCCTGCTGGGGTTGGTGCCTTCGGTGATATTCGGCGGCTGCATGACCCTGGTGGTGGTGGGCGCAACCGCATGGAGGGCGCCGAAGCTGCGGCGGCTGGATCTGCAGGACTTGCAGTAGCCCGGCGCCGACACAGGCGTAAACTGACTCCCTTCCCAAAGCGGAGTCATGCCATGGGCACCGAAACCGTTCGCGGCAAGCAGGTCGTCATCCATTTCGACAGCGAGCGCTGCATCCACTCGCGCAATTGCGTGCTGACCCATCCGGATGTGTTCGTCCCCAACGTGGAGGGCGAATGGATCCATCCCGACGCGGTTTCCGCCGATGAAGTGGCGCTCACCGCCCGTATCTGTCCTTCCGGCGCGATCCGCTACGAGCGCCTCGATGGGCAGAGCGGCGAGCCGGCGCCGCTGGTCAACACGGTGCGGATACGCGAAGACGGGCCGCTGGCCTTCAATGCGCCGCTGCGTATCGGCGGCCAGGATCAGGGTCTACGTGCGACCCTTTGCCGCTGCGGTTTGTCGAAGAACAAACCATACTGCGACAACAGCCACGCCGAAGGCGTTTTCGTGGCGACCGGCGAACCGGCGATCAAGCCTTCCGAGGCATTGGCCGCACGCGCGGGCACGCTTGAAGTGGCGCCGCAACTCGACGGGCCACTGAAGGTTAGCGGCAATCTGGAAATCGTGAGCGGCACGGGCCACACGATCAATCGCATCAGCGAAACCTGGCTTTGCCGCTGCGGTCATTCGCAGAACAAACCTTATTGCGATGGTTCGCATAAGAAGGTTGGTTTTCAGGCTGAGGGCGCCTAGAAACCAGAGGCCGAAGTAGGAAGTAGCGGGCCAGGCATTGCTTTTGCTCCACCCACCACCCCGTGAGGCGCGGCAAGCAAGTCGGGATAAACCCCGCAGGGGCGGCGCACATGGATGTGCGCCGTTTCCGGAGGCGCAGGATGCGCCTTACGGAAATTCCCGGCTTGCTTGCGAACTCAACAGCTTCATCGTTGGGCGCGCTGTTAGGGCGGCTTTCTTTTGGTTACTTTTCTTTGCCGTTCAAAGAAAAGTGACTCGCGCAAAGCGCGGCTTTCAACAGCCGAATGGCTGGTCAACGCTTTTGCTTCAAGGCAAGAACTAAAGAGAGCAAAGCAAGATCAAGGGCACCCCTCCTCAATCCTCCCCTGCGCTGCGCGCAAGGGAGGAGGCAGAAGCTGAAGCAAAATCAAGATCAAGATCAAGATCAAGATGGATGACCAGCCATTCGGCTGTTGAAAAGCACTTCCAGCTCGCGCTTGGATGACGGCATGAAAAAGCCCCGCGATGCGGGGCTTTTTCTAGACTCTGCAACAAATTTTGACAGACGCAGTAATCAGTCGCCTTGCTGCTTCTGCAGATGCTCCCAACGCTCCTGCGCATCGATCGTGCGCTCGGCGGTCAGACGCGCTTCCAGACGCTCCAGGCCAATTTCCTCGCCCGTGTCCGCGCAATAACCGTAGTCCCCGCCATCCAGACGCTTCAGCGTGCTGTCGATCTTGCCGATCAGCTTGCGGTACCGGTCGCGGGTACGCAGCTCCAGAGAGTTCTCGGTTTCGCGGGTAGCGCGCTCGGCTTCATCGCCGACGTCGCGAACCTCGTCCTTCAGGTTCTCGATGGTCTGCTTGGATTCTTCCACCAGATCGGCGCGCCAGGTGAGCAGGCGCTGGCGGAAATATTCCAGCTGCAGAGTGCTCATGTACTCCTCATCCGCCGCCGGCCTGTAGCCATCGGGAATGATCGGACGACCGGTGGCTTCATCGATCTTGTAGGGCACCACCTTGACCTTGCCGCGCGGTGCGGGCGTGGCCGAAGGCTTGGAAACCACAGCGACAGCCACCTTGCCCACGGGACGCGGGATAGGGGCCTTGGCGACAGGAGCCGGAGCGGCGGCGGCGGATTTTGAGTTTTTAGAAGTTTTGGGGGCAGGCACGGGTTTTGTGGGAGTCGGTTTGACGGCTGGCGCCGGTGCCGGGTTTGCAGCAGCCTTGGGAACTGGCGCTTCGGCACGGCCAGCGGCCGGGGGGGCGGTCTTGGCAGGAGTCGCTTTGGCCGTAACCGGCTTGGTGGCCGGCTTCGGTACGGATTTGACGGAGGACTTGGATGGAGCAGCCGGTTTGACGGCAGCGGACTTCGCAGCAGCCTTGGCTGCGGGCTTGGGGGCGGGTTTCTGCGCAACCGGCTTTTTGGCCGGCGCGGCTTTCTTGGCGACGGGCGCCTTTTTGGCTGCAACCTTCTTGACCGGGGCTGCCTTCTTGGCGACGGGCTTGGCCGGGGCTTTCTTGGGGGCGGGCTTGGCCGGTGCCTTCTTGGCAACAGGCTTGGCCGCCGGCTTCTTGGCCGCAACCGGCTTGGCGACAGGCTTCTTGGCGACGGGCTTGGCGGGTTTCTTGGCCGGCTTGGCGGCCTTCTTCGCAGGTTTCTTTGCAGCCACGAAAAGCGCTTCCTTCAACTTCCCGGGCCCGGGAAGGGGGCGTCTTTATAGCCTACCCGGCGAGGTGCGGCAACCACGCGTTCACGCAACTCGCATATCATCGGTACATGGTCGGCCGTTTCCTCATTCTCATCCTGCGGTTTTACAAGCGCTTCATCAGTCCACTATTGGGGCCGCGCTGCCGCTTTGCGCCCAGTTGCTCGGAATATGCGATGCAAGCCATCGGTCGTTTCGGTCCGCTGAAGGGCAGTTGGCTGGCGGTGAGGCGGGTCGGCCGCTGCCATCCCTTCCACCCGGGCGGGCACGATCCGGTACCTGAAAAGCCCGCCCACCCTTCCCCGTCCACAGGAACCCCTTGATGCCCGGCACCTTGATAGTCAACGCCCGTCTGGTCAACGAAGGCCACGAGTTCGACGGCGACCTGCGTTTCGCCAATGGTCGCATCACCCACGTGGGTGGACAGCTGAGTGCGCAGCCCGGCGACCAGGTGATCGAAGCCGGCGGGCGCTGGTTGTTGCCCGGGATGATCGACGACCAGGTGCATTTCCGTGAACCCGGCCTGACCCATAAAGGCGATATCGCCAGTGAATCGGGCGCGGCCGCGGCCGGCGGCCTGACCACTTTCATGGACATGCCCAACACCACTCCACCGACGCTGGACGCCGAGGCACTGCAAGCCAAGTACCAGAGCGCCGCAGGCCGCGCCTGGGGCAACTTCGGCTTCTACCTGGGCGCCAGCAACGACAACCTGGAAGCGGTGCGCACACTGGACCCGAAGACTGCGCCGGGCATCAAGGTGTTCATGGGGGCTTCCACCGGCAACATGCTGGTCGATAATCCGGACACGCTGGACGCCATCTTCCGCGAAGCGCCCACACCCATCATCACCCACTGCGAAGACACGCCGACCATCGAGGCCAATCTGGCGCTGTTCAAGGTGCGCTATGGCGAGGACATTCCGGTGGAATGCCACCCGGACATCCGTTCGCGCGAGGCCTGCATCAAGTCCACGCGGCTTGCGCTGTCGCTGGCGCGCAAGCACGACACCCGCCTGCATGTGCTGCATATCTCCACTGCCGACGAGCTGGCGCTGTTCCAGGCAGGTCCGTTGGTCCGCGCCGACGGCGTACGCAAGCGGATCACCGCCGAAACCTGCATCCACTTCCTGCGCTTCGACCGCAGCGACTACGGGCGCCTGGGCAACCTGATCAAGTGCAACCCCGCCATCAAGGACGCCAGCGACCGCGAAGCGTTGATCCGCGCGCTGGCCGACAACGTCATCGACGTGCTGGCCACCGACCACGCGCCGCATACGCTGGAAGAGAAATCCAGGCCCTATTCGCAGGCGCCTTCCGGTTTGCCGCTGGTGCAGTACGCGCTGGTGGCGGCACTGGAACTGGTGCACGAGAAGAAATCGACCGCCGCGCAGATCGTCAACAAGGTTTCGCATGCGCCGGCGCAGTTGTTCGACGTCAAGGAGCGCGGCTATCTGCGCGAAGGCTACTGGGCAGACCTGGTGCTGGTTGAAAACGATCCGTTCACCGTGCGCCGCGAGGATGTGCTGTCGAAGTGCGGTTGGTCGCCTTTCGAAGGCACCACTTTCCAGTCGCGCATCGGCGCGACCTGGGTCAACGGACGCATGGTCTGGAACGGCGAGCAGCTGGTGGGCACGCCGAACGGACAGCGGCTGGAGTTCGATCGTTGAAAAAAGCGTTCGCGTTGCTGCTGGGGCTTGCCCTATCGCCCCTTTTCGCTTCGGCGCAACAGAATTCGCCTTCGCTGGACGCCAAGCTGGTATTTCCTGCCAATGTGCCGCAGGGTGGATTGGTGTTGGGCAAAGTGCCGCCGGGCAGCGAGGTGCGTTACGCCGGCCGCAACCTGCGGGTCAGCGGCTATGGCACGGTGGTGTTCGGCGTGGGCCGGGACGAAAGCGGGCCGCTGGAAGTAGAGGTCAAGCGGCCCGATGGAATTCGCGAGGCGACGCTGATCGCGGTGACCCGCCGCGACTGGCCGCTGGAGCAGGTCAGCGGCGTGCCGCCCAAGACCGTCAATCCGCCGCCGGCCATTGCCGAGCGGATCAAGCGCGAACAAGCCCTGGTGACCGCGGCGCGGATTCGCGACGACGACCGTACCGATTTCGCAAAACCTTTCGTGTGGCCAGTGCAAGGGCGCATCAGCGGCCGTTTCGGCAATGCGCGCGTCTACAACGGGCAGCCCGGCGCAGGACATTCCGGCATGGATATCGCAGCGCCCGCCGGCACGCCGGTCAAAGCGCCTGCGGCGGGCGTGGTGACCTTCGCCGCGCCCGATCTCTATCTCACCGGCGGTACGCTACTGCTGGATCACGGCTTCGGCGTCAGTTCCAATTTTCTGCACCTGTCGCGTATCGACGTGAAGGTAGGCGACCGCGTGGAGCAGGGGCAAGTCATCGCCGCGGTCGGTGCGACCGGACGCGCGACGGGGCCGCATCTGCATTGGGGGATGAATTGGTTCGATGTTCGCATCGATCCGCTATTGGTGTTGGAGCGCAAATAGCCTTACGGTTCACCTGCACCGCGCGCTGCGGCGCGTTCGTCACTACCAATACATCAA
>CAMLGZ010000015.1 GCA_946479745.1 uncultured Pseudoxanthomonas sp.
AGGGCATGCTGCTGCTGGGCGTGCAGGGCTGCGGCAAGTCGATGCTGGCCAAGGCCACCGCCGGCGGTTTCGGTGTGCCGCTGCTGCGTCTGGATTTCGGCACCCTGTACGACAAGTTCCATGGCGAAACCGAAAAGAACCTGCGTAGCGCGCTGGCCTCGGCCGAACAATTGGCGCCGTGCGTGTTGTGGATCGACGAGATCGAGAAAGGCCTGGCCGGCGGAACCGGCGGCGGTGAAAGCGACGGCGGCGTGTCGCGGCGCGTTCTGGGATATTTGCTGACCTGGATGGCCGAACGCAAAGGTGCGGTGTTCATCGTCGCCACCGCCAACCAGGTCAGCGAACTGCCGCCGGAACTGCTGCGCAAGGGCCGCTTCGACGAGATATTCTTCGTCGACCTGCCCGATCCCGATGCACGCGTGGAAGTGCTGCGCCTGCATCTGACCCGCCGCAAGCTGGAACCCGAGGACTTCGCGTTACCCGCCTTGGCCGCGGCCAGCAACGGCTTCTCCGGCGCGGAGATCGAACAGGCTATCGTCGCCGCCCTTTACACCGCCCATGCGGAGCAGAAGCCGCTGGACACCGATCTGCTGATGCAGGAAATCCGCAACACGCGTCCGCTGTCGGTGATCATGGCCGAACAGGTGTCGGCGCTGCGCGCCTGGGCCAGCGAGCGCACGGTGCCGGCCGATTGAGCTCGCCCGTGTTCTGTAGGAGCGGGCCCTGCCCGCGATGCTCTTGAACGGTCTCCCAGCAAAGCGTCGCGGGCAGGGCCCGCTCCTACAAAATCAATAGCCTGCCGCCTGTCCGTCCTTGCGGCTTTCGGAGGCACCGAAGTACACGCCGGTCTGCGGATCGCGGCGGATCGCCTGGTACCCGCCGTACGGCCCCAGCGCCCATTCGACATGGTGGCCCTTGTCCATCAGCGCGCGGATGGTTTCGTAGGGAAATCCGTTTTCCAGCTGCACCACGCCGCCGTCGCTCATCGCCGTGTTCTGGCCGGTGGGTTCGGTGTCGTTCTCATGCTGGATGCGCGGCGCGTCGCCGGCTTCCTGCAGGTTCATGCCGAAATCGATCAGGTTCATCACGATCTGCACGTGCCCCTGTGGCTGCATCGCACCGCCCATCAGGCCGAAGCTGATGAAGGGCTTGCCGTCCTTGGTGATGAAGGCGGGGATGATGGTCTGGAAGGGACGCTTGCCGGGTTCGTAGGTATTGGGATGACCGGGCTTGAGCACGAACATCTCGCCGCGGTCCTGCAGGATGAAGCCCAGCCCCGGCGGCGCCATGCCGCTGCCCATGCCGCGGTAGTTGGATTGGATCAGCGACACCATCATGCCGTCGGCATCGGCGGTGGTCAGATAGATGGTGTCGCCTTCGTCCAATTCGGCCGGCGTGCCCGGTTGCACTTCCTTCAACACCTTGTCGGCCGAGATCAGCTTGCGGCGCTGCGCGGCGTACGGCTTGGAGACCAGCTTGGCCACCGGCGCCGGCTGGAACGCCGGATCGGCATACCAGCGCGCGCGATCGGCGAAGGCGAGTTTCTTGGCTTCCACGAACAGATGCACGTGTTCGGCGCTGCCGTAGGGAATCTTCGTGAAATCGTAGCCTTCCAGCACGTTGAGCATCTGCAGCGCGGCGATGCCCTGGCCGTTGGGCGGCAGTTCCCATACGTCATAGCCGCGGTAATTGGTGCTGACCGGCTCGACCCATTCGCCGTGATGCGCAGCCAGGTCTTCATAACTGAGGAAACCGCCGTTGGCCTTGAAGTAGGCGCCGATGGTGCGGGCGATGTCGCCCTTGTAGAACGCATCGCGGCCGCCGTCGGAAATCTTCTGCAGGGTGTCGGCCAGATTCGGGTTCTTCCACAGCTCGCCGGTGCGCGGTGCGCGCCCACCGACGGTGAACTGTTCGCTGAAGCCCGGGTACTTGGACAGGCGCGGCACCGAACGGGCCCAGTAATAGGCGATGGTTTCGGCGACCGGATGGCCCTCGCGCGCATAGCGGATGGCCGGCGCCAGCACCTCTTTCATCGGCACCTTGCCGAAGCGGTCGTGCAAGGCGAACCAGCCATCCACCGCGCCCGGCACGCTGACCGGCAACGGACCCAGCGGCGGGATGTCGGTGAGGCCCTGCTTCTGGAAATAGTCCAGCGTCAGCGATTTGGGCGAGCGGCCCGAACCGTTGTAGCCATAAAGCTTCTTCGTCTTCGGGTCCCAGACGATGGCGAACAGATCGCCACCCATGCCATTGCCGGTGGGCTCCATCAATCCCAGCGCGGCATTGGCGGCGATGGCCGCATCGACCGCGCTGCCGCCCCGCTTCATCACATCCAATGCGATCTGCGTGGCCAACGGATGCGAAGTGGCCGCCATCGCATGCGACGCGATGACTTCCGAGCGGGTGGCGAAATCACGCCCGGTGATGCGGTCGGCGGCGCTGGCGGACAAGGCCGCCGGCAACGTCAGCAGAAGCAGTATCGCGATGCGCATCGTTATTCTCCGCAAATCGGTTCGGTACCGGCGCGCCGGCCTGCTGTGAGTGGGCGTGCAGTGGGTGAGCGTGCTATGGACGACCTTATCAGCTGCGCCGGAACCAGCCGGTGATGCTGTAGCGATCTTCTTTCGCCCATGGCGCCACCAAACTGACCTGATGCGCCTGCGGCACCTGGAACAGGCTCAGCGAATTCCAGTGCGGAGTGAAGGTGTCGCTGATCCGCTGGCCCTTCTCTACGAACTGCAGTAGTCCGCCCCAATCCGATTGCCATCCCCGGGTAAGGTTGATCACGTAGGCGAACGCGCGATCCTCGTCCTGCGCCTTGTCGCTATGCAAAGTGAGGAAATGCCCCGGGCGGTATCGTGCGGCCTGGGCGCTGACCATGCGTATCGCGGAATCTCCCGTGAGTTCCCGCGCGAAACCCAGGAATTGCGGACTGTTGAGGAAGTCGAGCACCACGTGAAGGATCAGTCCCGGCTCGCGGCCTTCCCGGCGCGCATCGACCATCCGGTAGCGGTCGTAGACGAATTCGAAACCTGTTTTAGCGCGCCGATAGGCCGCTTCCAACAGCGCCGTCTCTTCAGGCGCTCCGGGCATCGGTACGGGATGGGCAGACGTCGGCAGGTCGGCGCGCTGGGCTATTTCCCAAGGCACTTCATCGCGAAGGCACGCGTGCAGCCTGTCCGCTGCCGGCTCCTGCAGAAAATTCAGTACTTGCAGGCGGCGATGGCTTTTCAGCCTTTCCTGCAGGGGTCCGATATCGAGTTCGTTGCTGATCATTGTCCGTCAAGCGCAGAAAGATCGCCAAGGTCCGGCAATCCGAACGCCGACGATTCTCTCATGCGCTCGCCGGACTACGGCCAGGCAGGCGGATTCGCTTGCCAAGCCGCATGGACTTCGGTCAGACGAGCCCGATCCTGCTCGCGCCATTCCGGCAACAATCGCGCGAAATTGGCGGCATCGCTCCATAGGCCAGGTTCGGTTCGCACCGCAGCCGCATACCATTGCACCGCCTCGGCCTTGCGGTCCAGGCTCCACAAAGACAGCGCCATCGTCGGCGGCACCCAGGTCGGGGTGCCGAAACCGGCGGCCAGTTCGTTCCACAAGCCGAAAGCCTGCGCATAGTCGGCGTTGCGGTACAGGTCCCAGGCGTAGTTCCAGCGCACCGCCCGTCCGATGCCGCTGTTCTGGGCAGTGCTCGACACCGCCTGCTCATATAGCGTCTTACCCAGCTCGGCGCGATTGTCGGACAGGGCGACGTGGGCCAGCTGCGCCGTCGCTTCGACGGTCTTGCGGCCACGCTCGCGCATTTTCACCAGCTCGGCGGCCAGAGCGTCGCCCTCGCCTTCCGCCGCCACGATCTTACGGACGGTGGAAACGTCCTGATCGAAATAGAACTCCTTCGGCTTGGTCATCGTCTGCCCTTGCGCGGCGGCGGCGGACAACACCAGCAAGGCCAGCATGGCGGCCTGAAAAATACGGAATCGAGTCACACGGTTTCCCCTTACCACTTTTTACCTCCCCAAGCCCATCCTAACCGCTGCAGCGCACAACAGGTGAGCGAAAACGGTCACATATTACCGCGCTGATACAATTTCGCATCCTGCGCCGGAGCTATGCCGGCGCCGCCAGCCGCCTCCAATCCCCCAGGCCAGCCATGACCAGCACCGCCGAACTCACCTCGCCGTCTTCCGCCAACACGCCGGCGATCGACACGCTGGACAACGACTACACCCTGGAACACAAATACACCCGCACCGACGGCCGCATCTACCTGAGCGGGGTGCAGGCGCTGGTCCGCCTGCCGCTGATGCAGCGCCTGCGCGACCAGGCCGCCGGGCTGAACACCGCCGGTTTCATCAGCGGCTACCGCGGCTCGCCGCTGGGCGGCTTCGACCTGGAATTGTGGCGGGCCAAGAAGCACCTGGCCGAAGCGCAGGTGAAGTTCATCCCCGGTCTCAACGAGGACCTGGGCGCGACCATGGTCTGGGGCACGCAGCAGACCAACCTGTTCCCAGGCGCCAAGGTCGAGGGCGTGTACTCGATGTGGTACGGCAAGGGCCCCGGCGTGGACCGCTGCGGCGACGTGTTCAAGCACGGCAACGCCGCCGGCACCTCCAAGCATGGCGGCGTGCTGGCGATGGCCGCCGACGACCACAACTGCCGCAGCTCCACGCTGCCGCACGGTTCGGAAGACGAATTCGTCAGCGCGATGATGCCGGTGCTGAACCCGGCTGGCGTGCAGGACATCCTGGACCTGGGCCTGGTGGGCTGGGCGATGAGCCGCTATACCGGGCGCTGGATCGGCTTCAAGACGATTGCCGAGACGGTGGAATCGTCGGCTTCGGTGGAAGTGAATCCGTTCGCGCGGCGCATCGTGCTGCCGGAGGATTTCGAGATGCCGGCCGGCGGCTTGAACATCCGCTGGCCCGATCCGCCGCTGGACCAGGAAATGCGCCTGCACCGTTATGCGGTCAAGGCCGCGCAGGCCTTCGCTCGCGCCAACGGCGTGGACCGTATCGTGCTGGATTCGCCGCGTGCGCGCCTGGGCATCGTCACCACCGGCAAGAGCTACCTGGACGTGCTGCAGGCGTTGGAATACCTGGGCCTGGACGAAGCCGCCTGCGCCGACATCGGCATCCGCGTGTACAAGGTCGGCATGACCTGGCCGCTGGAGCCGGTGGGCATCGCCGCCTTCGCGCACGGGCTGGAAGACATCGTGGTGGTGGAAGAGAAGCGCGCCTTCATCGAACGGCAGATGAAGGAACAGTTCTACAACTGGCCGGCCAGCGCCGGCCCGCGTCCGTCCATCGTCGGCAAGTACGACGAGGCCGGCGAATGGATCCTGCCTTCGACTGGCGAGCTGACGCCGGCAACGATTGCCGGAGTGATCGGCAAGCGCATCCAGCGCTTTTTCACTACTGAATCCATCGAGCAGCGTTTGCGCTGGATGGTGGAGAAGGAAGCCGAGATGGCGCTGCCGCGCGCCAACTTCCCGCGCGTGCCGCACTATTGCAGCGGCTGTCCGCACAACACCTCCACGGTGGTGCCGGAGGGTTCGCGCGCGCTGGGCGGCATCGGCTGCCACTACATGGTGACGTGGATGGACCGCGACACCGACACCTTCACCCACATGGGCGGCGAAGGCGTGACCTGGTCGGGGCAGGCGCCGTTCACCGAAACCGAGCACGTGTTCCAGAACCTGGGCGATGGCACGTTCTTCCATTCCGGCTCCCTGGCGGTACGCCAGTCGGTGGCTACCGGCGTCAACATCACCTACAAGATCCTCTACAACGACGCGGTGGCGATGACCGGCGGCCAGCCGGTGGACGGGACGCTGTCGGTGCCGCAGATCGCGCACATGATGCGCGCCGAGGGCGTGCAGACGATCGTCGTGGTCAGCGACGAAATCGAGAAATGGAGCAAGCCGGAGATCTTCCCGAGCGGCGTGGAGTTCTTCGACCGCAAGCGCCTGGACGAAGTGCAAAAACAGCTGCGCGAAGTGAAAGGCGTGTCGATCCTGATCTACGACCAGACCTGCGCCACCGAAAAACGCCGCCGCCGCAAGCGCGGCAAGCTGGCCGACCCGCAGAAGCGGGTGATGGTCAACACACTGGTCTGCGAGGGCTGCGGCGATTGCGGCGTGAAAAGTTTCTGCGTGTCGGTGCTGCCGAAGGAAACCGAATTCGGACGCAAGCGCGAGATCGACCAGTCCAACTGCAACAAGGACTACAGCTGCGTCAACGGCTTCTGCCCCAGCTTCGTCACCCTGCACGGCGGCGGCCCGCGCAAGGGCAAGAAAAAGGATCCCGCCGAGCTGCTGGCCAGCTTGCCGGCGCCGGTGTTCAAGGCCGATTTCCAGCAACCCTGGAACATCCTCATCACCGGCGTCGGCGGTACCGGCGTGGTCACCATCGGCGCGCTGCTGGGCATGGCCGGGCACTTGGAAGGCAAAGGCGCCAGCGTGCTGGACCAGACCGGACTGGCGCAGAAGGGCGGCGCGGTCACCACCCACATCCGCATCGCGCGCACGCCCGAAGACATCCACGCCGTACGCATCGCCGCCGGCGAAGCCGATGTGGTGCTGGGTTGCGACATGGTGGTGGTCAACGACTACTGGGTGCTGTCGAAAGTGCGCGGCGAGCGCTCGCAGGTGGTGTTGAACACCTACCAGGCCATGCCCGGAACCTTCACCACGCGTCCGGACATGGAATTTCCGGCGGCCGGCATTCTCTCTGCGGTCACCCAGGCGCTGGGTGGACGCGCGCCGCTGCAGGTCGACGCCACGGTGCTGGCTACTGCGTTGATGGGCGATGCGATCGCGGCCAACCTGTTCATGCTGGGCTACGCCTGGCAACAGGGCCTGGTGCCGATCTCCTATGAAGCGATCATGCGTGCGGTGGAATTGAACGGCGCGGCGGTGGAGATGAATCGCCAGGCCTTCGCCTGGGGCCGTCTGGCCGTGGTCAATCCGGTGGCGGTCGCCGAAGCGGCCGGCGTGATCCACAACGCGCAGACCGAGTCCGAGCGCACCCCGCACACTCTGCAGATCCTGCCGCCGGGCGAATGGGAAACCAGCGAGTGGGCCAGCCCCAGCGCCCCGCGCACGCCGGACAACGAACACGAAGTGCGCGGCTTGCAGGACGCCGGCAGCCATGACGGCAATGTCGCCTTCCTGCCGCTGGACGATCTGCGCCTGTCGCGCTCGCTGGACGAACTGATCCAGCGCCGCGTCGCCTTCCTGACCGAGTACCAGAACGCCGCCTACGCCAAGCGCTACAGCGCGCTGGTGGACAAGACCCGCGATGCCGAACACGTGCGCGCGCCGGGTTCGACTGCGCTGAGCGAGGCGGTGGCCCGCTACTTCTTCAAGCTGATGGCCTACAAGGACGAATACGAAGTGGCCCGGCTGTACACCAGCGGAGATTTCAAGCGCAAGCTGGAGCAGCAGTTCGACGGCGACTACAAGCTGCACTTCCATCTGGCGCCGCCGCTGCTGGCCAAGAAGGATGCGCAGGGCCGGCTGATCAAGCAGGAATTCGGGCCGTGGATCTTCAGCGCGTTCAAGCTGATGGCCAAGTTCAAGTTCCTGCGTGGCGGCATGCTCGATATCTTCGGCTACACCGAAGAGCGCAAAGGCGAGCGCAGGCTGATCGGCGACTATGAGAAGACGATCGGCGGACTTCTTGCTTCCCTCAGTGCGGACAATCTGCCTTTAGCCGCCGAAATCGCCAGCATTCCCGAACACATCCGCGGCTACGGCCATGTCAAGGAAGCGCATCTGCACAAGGCCAAGGCGCGGGAAGCGGCGCTGTTGGACAAGTGGAACAACCCGCGGGAGATTCCGCTGGTGCAGGCGGCCTGAGCCGGTCGACAAGCGAGAATGCGGGCTGGACCCTCGGGCCCGCATTTGAACTATCGGTCTTCAGCTTGCCCGCCAGCGCCGATGTCCTGGTTCCGGAAATCTGGACAGCATGGCGTACCTTACATCAATTCATGAATCTATTCATAGATGATGGCATGGCTTGAGATTTGTCTAGCTATAGCTCTAAATTGACTTGATTATTTATTCATAAATCTATTCAATACTCGTATGGAAAATCTCCGGACGAGCCAATTGGAAGATCTTCTGCGCTTGCGGAGTCCGCAAAACGCAGCGGAACTGGCGGCCGCGCTGGGAATCAGCCAGCCGACCCTTTCGCGTCTGGTGGCATCCAGCGATCGCGTTGTCCGCATCGGCAATGCCAGGGCGGCGCGTTATGTTCTGAGCCGTGAGGTTGCGCGTGCCGGCCAATCGTGGCCCCTTTACCGCATAGACGCTTATGGCCAGGCGGAGACCCTTGGCGAACTGCGCGCCTTGCACGGCGATGAGTTCCATTTCCAACCCGCGCGGCCTTTGCCCACCTTCCTCGAAGGCGATTTTGCCAAAGGCCTATTTCCCGGCCTGCCCTGGTTTCTCGATGACCAACGCCCGCAGGGGTTCCTGGGCCGCACATTCGCGCGTCGTGTCGCTGCGGACGTCGGCGCATCGGAAGATCTGACCCGCTGGCGACCTGACGACGTGGTGCTTGCCCTGCTGCGCTACGGGCACGATCAACCCGGCGATCTCGTCCTGGGTGAGCTCGCGCTTCAGAACGCATTGCAGAATGCACTGGCCCCGGAAGACGCCATGCCCATCGCCGAACGCGAGACCCGCTATCCCCTGCTCGCCGAAGCGGTGCTGCGTGGCGAGAACACCGGTTCATCCGCAGGCGGCGAACAACCCAAGTTTCTGGCGACCTTGCGTGGGGACGATGGCTTCCAGCCGGTGATCGTGAAGTTCAGCGAACGCGGCGAAACACCGGCCGCCCGGCGTTGGGCCGACTTGTTGCGCTGCGAGCAGATTGCGGGGGCAGTCCTGAACGCGCATGGCCAGCCCGCTGCCCTGGGCGAGATCGTGGAGGCCGATGGCCGCAGGTTCCTGCAATCGATCCGCTTCGACCGTACTTCCGTGCTGGGCCGTCACGGACTCGTGTCGCTATCGGCGCTGGATGCTGCCTTCTACGGTCACGGCCGCATCGACTGGTGGCGCTTCGCGCCGCAACTGCAACGCGATGGCTGGATCGATGCCCAGAACGCCCAGCGGCTGCGCGTACTCGGGTGGTTCGGCGCGCTGATCGCCAACAACGACATGCACTTGGGCAACGCCGCCCTGGTCCTCGCCGATAACCGGCCGCTTGTGCTGGCACCCGCCTACGACATGCTGCCGATGCATTTTCGTCCCGCCGCCAGCGGCGAAATAGTGCCCCGCGAATATGCCGTCACCTTGCCCACACCGGAATTCCGGGAGGACTGGCGCGTGGCAGCGACCCTGGCGCTGGCGTTCTGGCGACAAGTCGCGGATAACCCCGCGCTATCGGAAACCTTCCGGCGCATCGCGGAAGGAGCGTTGACTGCGCTGGGCCACGCGATGGCACGGCAACGCTAGCGAACGTCGTTGTCGATGCTGGGCGAGCGATGCAAATGCGGATCAGGAAGGCGGCTGTACGGGTGGCTCTTCCTGTTTCAACGCATCGAGGATCTTCTTTCCCGCTCGCCCATCCTGCGGCTGCAACCCTAGCCGTTGCTGTTCCAGCACGATCGCACGGCGGGTCAGCGTGCCGATCATGCCGTCCGCTTCGCCGATGGCGTGCCCGCGCGCCAGCAGCAGTTGCTGCAGCTGCTTGCGTTCGCCGCGACCCAGTCCCGGATCGTCGGTCGGCCACGGTGTGATCAGCGCCCCGCCGCCGCGCAGACGGTCGGACAAGGTGGCGATGGCCAGCGCATAGCTCTCGGCCGCGTTGTACGAATAGATCGCATCGAAGTTGCGGAATACGAGGAAGGCCGGGCCGGTTGGGCCTGCGGGCAGCAGCACGGCCGCCTGCGTATCGGAGGCCAGCAGCGGTGCGCCGTCGATACGTGCGACGCCGCGCGCAATCCAGTCGGACAAGAGTCGCTTGTTCTTTCTTCCGGTGAGGGCTGCATCGAAACCCGCAGGCAATTTCACCTCGTAGCCCCATGGCTCGCCCGTACGCCAGCCCGCCTGCTTGAGGTAGTTGGCAGTAGAAGCGAGCGCGTCCGGAATGCTTGCGACCAGATCGCGGCGTCCGTCGCCGTCGCCGTCGACCGCGATGCGCTGATAAGTGGTGGGCATGAACTGGGTGTGGCCGAAGGCGCCGGCCCATGAGCCGGTCAAGCCTTCCGGTTTCAGATCGCCGGCTTGCAGCAGCTTGAGCGTGGCGAAGAATTCGCCGCGGAAGAATTCCTGGCGGCGGCCGAAGCAGGACAGCGTGGCCAGCGAAACCAGCAGGGGCCGCTTGCCGAAGGTCTTGCCGTAGTCGCTTTCCACGCCCCATACCGCCACCACGGTCTGCGGATCCACGCCGTATTCCTGCGAAACCCGCGCCAGGGTTGCGGCGTTGGCCTGCAACATGGCCTGGCCGTCGCTGATGCGCTGGTCATCGACCAACGCGGCCAGGTAGTCCCAGATAGGCGTGGTGAATTCGGGCTGGGCGTCCAGCAACTCCAGCACGCCCATGTCCGGCACCAGATCGCGCGTGTTGGCATCGAAAGCGGTTCCTTCTACGCCTACCGCTTCGGCTTTTGTACGCAACTCCGCCAGGCAATCGTCGAAGACCAAATCGCCGGCGTGCGCCGCGTTCGACCAGAGCGCAAGCGCCAGCGAAGTGCACAAGAGCGTTTTCATGGCCATCTTCCCTCTCTGGTTTCGGCGAACTCGATCCGTGTCCATTGGAGTATCGCGCAGGCTTCCGCAACGGTGGATGACGCCCAGGGAAAATCCGTCGCGGCGGGTTTTCCGCATTACTTTCTCGGCGCGAGCAATTGGCTCAGCCGATCCGGCGCTCCGGCAATGCGCTGCAGATGCGGATAACGTAGACCTTCGCGATACTCCACTTGCAAGGTGCGATAGGCGTCTCCCTGCCTCACCAACAACTCGATCGCAGGCTTCTCCGTTTTGGCTGCGGTGATCGCCCGCTTCAGACGATCGGCATCGTAGGCCATGCCCGATACCGCCACGACCACCATGTCTTTCGCCAGACCGGCCAGATAGGCCGGACCACCCCACAGCACTGTGCCGACCTTTCCATCGGCGCTCGCGATCTTCAGCCCCAGCGAGTAGCTGAAGTCGTCGAACTCCTGATCGCCTTCGGCTTCTGCGATGGCGGCATTGGGTTGCTCGTTGTACACCAGCTTCCAACCTGCGCGTGCCAGACCCTCTATCGGCGCGCCCGGACCATGGCTGTCCACCCGTTGGCGCAGGAATGCGTGCCAATCGTGAGGTTGCACTTTCTGCAGTGCTTCGACCACATCATCGAGCGCGTATGTGCGTGTTTCCGCCTTGCCCGTGCTGCCCCCAAAAAACCCGTGTGCGAAATCGTCCAGCGAGCGTTTGCCGCCCGACAATTCCCGCAATTCGGTGTCCACATCCAGCCATACCAGCGTGCCTTCGTCGTAGAAATCGTAACCGCGCTGCCAGCTCTCCCACGCCTGCGGCGCATCGTTGAAATCGACGATGCCCTGATAGACGGTGTCCTGCAGGTTGCGCCAACCACGGCCGGCGCGATGGTCGAACATCGCCGCACTGGCGGCCAGCACTTCCTGCGCCTGTTGCGGCGTGTACAGCCCTGCGCGTGCAGCCAGCACCCAGGCCCAGAACTCGGTCTGTCCTTCGTAGACCCATAGCAGATCGTTCTGCATCGGGGTGTTGTAGTGCGGTGTCCACAGCAGCGCCGGACGCATGAACTTGCCGTTCCAGCTGTGCGCGTATTCGTGCGGCAGCAGGTAGTTGTCGGTGAACGGCGCATCACCGGTCAGGTAATCCGGAAAGGTGCCGTTTTCGCTCGACTGGTGGTGCTCTAGGCCGATGCCGCTGAACTGGTCGGACAACGCCAGCAGGAAATCGTAGTGCGCGAACGGGCGCGCGCCGAATACGCGGTCGGCCTGTTTCACCAGGGCACGATGCGCTGCGAGGATTTCCGGCTTGGCATCGAGCAGTTCCGGCGCATCGGCGATCACGTTGAGGCGCACCGGTATTTTCGCGCCGGGATCCAGATCGAACTGTTTGAAATAGCGGCCGGCATAGACGGGAGAGTCGACCAGATCGACGAGAGCGAGCGCCCGGAAGCGATTCACGCCGCCATCGGTCCCGGCCGTTTCAAGCGCGCTAGCGAATTGCCAGCCTTCAGGCAAACGCAGGCTGGGTTCGAAACGGACACGGCGCGCATCGTAGCCGGCCGGATACAGCAGCAGGCGCGACCACTGCACCGACATCAGCTCGGTAGTCATCGCCACCCGTCCCTGGTCGTCGGCGGTGGGCGAAAGCGATTGGAACTGGATATCGAGCTCCGCGACACCCGCGGGCACTTCCAGGTGGAATGCATAGACGTCCAATGGATCGCGCCGCCACTCGATGCGCTGGCCGTTGCCGGCGATGGTCAGTCCCGCGAACTGGTTGATCGGGCCGGTGGCCGCATGGTTGCCGGGTATCCATTGCGGATACCAGAGTTTCAATGGACCCGGCTGGACCGGTATGCGTTCGCGTACCTGGTAGATGCGGCGCGACACATCGGTGGCGTCGACCGCGAGCGATATCACTCCGGGGTAATCGTGGTCGGAAACCACGAGTGCGGCAGCAGGCACCTGCGCCCGCACGGAAAACGACAGCCACAGCAAGCAGGACAACAGGATCACAAGCCGCGCCATGCAAGTTCCAGTTCCGTGGGAAAGCGGCATTCTGGGCATGTCGGGCGAGGAACGACAAGCTTGCTCCCGGAATCGGCCTGGCGGGCGGAATCGTCGACTAGCTTCCCGAGGTACACGGGACGGCCACGAGCCTCGCGCGCCGTACGTGGCAGGATTTCTGCGTCTGCGCATAGAAAGCCGATCGAGTCGGACAATCTTTCGATGCGCTGGAGACGTCGCTTTGCCGACGCGGCACGTCGACCTTCCTCATTCTTTTATCTGTCTTCGGATCCTTCCAGGACAACTTACGTCCCATTGCTCGGCGGCATAAGCGTCACGCTGTTATCACCTACGTTAATGGCGGCTGGAGGGGAGATGAATTCCTTGAGTTTTTCTTGCTGAATACGCCGCAAAAAAATTGCAAAACTCTTAATTACACAAGCAGTATATGACGCCTTTGTGACAGCCCCTCCGCCGAGTTCGCGGACGGCACCAAAGTCATCCGCTAGGAGGGTCATATGCACGTCGCCACCGGCTACCAATCCCATTCCATCGCATACCTTCTCCCTCGCGGCCTGCGGCTCACACGGGATTTTTTGATTCTGCCGGATCGAGCGCATCGATGGTCTGTTGCGGCCGTGACCGGCACGATCGCGATTCTGGTTGCCTGCTTCGTCAGGTATGCGTATGTGGAGAGGCATCATCTGACCGATAGCTTCTTCTACGACCGCCTTCAATTTTCGTTTGTCGACAGAGGCTATCCCGAAATATTCGGCTACGGCCTGGAGCTGGCTGCCTGCGCACTGTTTTCCATGTTCGCCAGGACGTACCGCGCGAAACAGTGGTATGCGTTCGCGGCGATCCTGTTCTTGACGTTCCTGGACGATGCGTTCGAACTGCATGAAGCGATTGGGCACATGGTCAATGCCGGAATGGGTCTATCGCCCGTCGCTGGCGACCTGATCGGATTTTCCTCGACGGGATTGTTGTCGGTGGTGTTCTGGCTCGCCGGCGCGCGGCTGATTCACACGGAGGAAGACTGGGCCCGCTATCTCGTTTTCACGGCTTACTTCGCGATCCTGATTTTCTTCGGCGTCGGCGTGGATGCCGTGCACGGGATGCTGGGTAGGAATATGTCGCAGACCTTGATGACCTTGGTCGAAGATGGAGGCGAGCTGGTGATGACCGCCGTCATCAGCCTGTCGGCACTCGGCATGTGGCTGCGTCAGAAGCGCGCGGCGGTCGTCAGCGCCGTTCCGATGGATTCCGCATTGCCGAATCCCTGAAGCTTCCGTCCCGGGTAGGGCATACGGGGACGACCTAGCGGAACCGGCTGGCGCCAAGGCGGCCGTCCGGCCTGCGATACGGCGACCGACGTGCCCGCCGTTCATCGCCGCACTGTCCGTCGCTGTCCACTAACCGCGTTCCAGGTCATGTCCGGCCCCCGCCGGCCGAGGTCTGCCCGCGTGGTCTTCAACTCCCTGACGTTCGTGGTGTTCTTCGCGTTGGTGCTGGCACTGCATGCCATGCCATTCCGATGGACCACCAAGAAGATCAACCTGCTGGTCGCCAGCTACCTGTTCTACGCGGCCTGGAACCCGCCGTTCGTGATCCTGCTGTGGGTATCGACGCTGGTCGACTGGTGGGCGGCGAAGAAACTGGTCGATGCGCAGAATCCGCATGCGCGGCGCGCGTGGATGCTGCTGTCGGTGGTGGTGAACCTGGGCATGCTGGCCTACTTCAAGTACGGCGGCTTCCTGATGGAGAACTTCCAGGCAGTGATGGCCTCACTGGGCGTGGCCTATCAGCCGTCCAAGCTCGATATCGTGCTGCCGGTCGGCATCTCTTTCTATACCTTCGCCACCTTGTCCTACACGCTCGATGTGTATCTGCGACGCGCCAGGCCGGCCAACAACTTCCTCGACTACGCGCTGTTCGTCACCTTCTTTCCGCATCTGGTCGCCGGGCCGATCATGCGCCCGACCGAACTGGTGCCGCAGTTCGCCCGCGAACGCCGCGCCACCGCCGATCAGCTGCGCTTCGGGCTGGCGCTGATGGTGTTGGGGCTGTTCCAGAAAATCGTCTTGGCCGACGGTTTCCTGGGTCCGGCGGCCGAAGCGGTCTACGACGCGCCGGGCCGCATTCCCGGCGCATTGGATGCGTGGATGGGAACGCTGGCCTTCAGCGGACAGATCTTCTGCGATTTCGCCGGTTATTCCACCACCGCAATCGGCGCGGCGATGTGCCTGGGCTTCGCCATGCCCGACAACTTCCGTTTTCCGTATGCCGCGCTAGGTTTTTCCGATTTCTGGCGGCGATGGCACATCACTTTGTCGGCATGGTTGCGCGACTATCTCTACATTCCACTCGGCGGCAACCGCCATGGCGAAACACGCACCTATTTCGCGTTGATGGCGACGATGCTGCTCGGCGGCCTGTGGCATGGCGCCAGCTGGACCTTCGTGGCCTGGGGCGGCTTGCACGGACTGTACCTGGCGGCCGAACGTGCGCTGCGCTCGCGCTTTCAGGGGTATCGGCCCGGGCCGTTGGCGCTGCTCGGGCTGGGCTTGCTGACCTATGCGCTGATCAACGTCACCTGGGTGTTCTTCCGTGCCAAGGGTTTCGGACAGGCATGGACGGTCCTTCGCGGCATGTTCGGCGGCAACCCCGAGGCAAAACCGATCCTGACTACCGCGCATCTGGCGATGGTGGCGCTGATCGTGGGCGGGATAGTGATCGCGCACTGGCTGATGCGCACCCGCACTCTGGAAGCGATGTTGGCACGACGGCACCCGCTGCAGTTGTCGGCGGCATTGGGCGTGATGGCCTTCGCGGTGGTTGCGGCACAGGGAGCGGGCAATGCCTTCATCTATTTCCAGTTCTGAGCAGGCCGCGTTCGCGATGGCCAGCGATGGCGGCATCCCGCTGGAAGAACGCTTCGAGCGGCCCGGCTTTGTACGTCTCACTGCCTCGGATCGGCCCGGCGTCGCGCAGCCGGTGCCGGAGCGCGATATTCCATCGCAGCCCTGGGGCAGGATCCTGCTCGGCGCACTGGCGTTGTTCGTGCTGCTGATGGCGGCCTGGGAATGGCATTGGCGCGCCTACGGGGCCGCACCCGGTTACCGCAACAGCGATGGCTCATGGGCCGACCAACGCCGCCGCATCAATGCTGGCGAAGGCGGCAAGACCGTGCTGATCGGCAGTTCGCGCATGCTGTTCGATGTGCAGTTGCCGGAATGGGAACGCGCCGTCGGCGAGCGTCCTATCCAGCTCTCGTTGGAAGGCACCTCGCCTTTGCCGGCGCTGGAGGATCTGGCGGCCGATCCGGATTTCACTGGCCGCTTGCTGATAGACGCCACGCCGATCAGCCTGTTCCTAGGACAAAGCGGGCGGCGCGCCTCGGTGGTGCCTTACTACCACGGGCAATCGCCGTCGCAACGCAGTGGACATTGGCTGTCGCAGCGTTTCCTCGAGCCCTGGTTCGCGTTCTACGACCCTGATTTTGCCTTGCCGGTGGTGGTGCGCAGGCAAGCCTGGCCCGATCGGCCGGGGCTGCCGCCGCGCATTCTGGTGCGCAAGCTGTCGGTGCAGGAAAGCGATCGTAACTCGCACCTGTGGCAGAAGGTTGAAGACGATCCGCAGTACCACGCGCTGGTTCGGCATATCTGGCAAGTGCAGCTGGGCCTGCCGTTGCCGCCCATGCTGGACACTGAAGCCAAACGCGGCAGGCTGCGCGAGGAAACCATCGGCCGCGTCGCCACTGCCGTGGCCAAACTGCGCGCACGCCGCGCAAAGATACCTGGGAAGCGCTGCTGCAACGGACTCACTCGCCCGGCATCCACTTCGAAGACTATCCGCAGCTGCAGGGTCTTGCGTTGCCGGAGTGGTCGCACCTGGGCGCCGCCGACGCCAAGCGCTTCACCACCGCGCTGGCGCCGTTAGTCGACCGCGAATTCGCGCGCGAGGAAGTCGGGCAGCGGCAGGCAGCAGCACACTGATATGGCGTGGGAGCGGCGTCTCGCCGCGAGCTTCTCGCGCCAGCCGACCTCACCGAAAAGCTCGCGACGGGACGCGCTCCCGCGGGCCTTGGATGAGCTATGCGATCAGCCTGGGGATGTAAACGCAGCGCCAATGCCGCGTCGCCACACCCGACAGCGATTGTTGGCGGGCATCGCAGCATCGTCGATCAGTTGCAATCCGATCGTCCGTGCCAGCGCATCCACGGCCTCGGCGTCGCGGATCCCCATGCGCGCATCGCGTGCCTTCAGCGAAGCGTCGAACTCGCGATTGCTGTCGCTGGTGAATTGCCCGCCGTAGTTGAAGGGCCCGTACACCGCCAACACTGCGTCGGCGGCGAGCGTTTTGTCCAGGCCCGCGACGAAAGCTTCGACTTCCAGCCATCCCATGATGTGCAAAGTGTTCGCGCTGAACGCGGCGCCGAAAGATTGGACCGGCCAGGGCCCCAGCGCCACGTCCAGCTCCACCGGCGGCGGCGTATTCGGCAATGCCGCTTCGTCCAGCCACGCACGGGTACCCGGTAGATGGTCGGCGCGGTCCGAGCACTGCCAGGTCAGCCACGGCATGGCTGCAGCGAAATGCACCGCGTGCTGGCCGGTGCCGCTGCCGATCTCCAATACCTCGCGCACGTGCGCGAAATGCCCGCGCAACACTTCCAGGATCGGGCCGCGGTTGCGCTCGCTGGACGGCGAGAACGGTTTTTCGGCCGCCACGACGTTCGTTCAGCCCAGCGAGCGGATGTAGATCATCTTGTTGGAGCCGCTTGCGCCACGCTCCTCGATGGCGAAGTACTTGGATTGATGTTTCAACAAGTCGCTCAGCTTGCGGTGTCCGTACAGGCGCGGGTCGAAGTCGGGCTGGATCTTGTTGAGATAGCTGCCGACCGCACCCAAAAACGCCCAGCCGTTCTCGTCGGAGGCCTCTTCGATGGCCTGACGGATCAACGCCAGCGGCAAAGGTTCTGCTGATCTGTCTTTGGCCTCTGCCGATGCGACTTGGGCCGGTGCCGCACCCGGTGCCGGTATTGCCGGCACGGATTTCGATACCGCCTTCTTCGCCGGCTTGGCCGCTGCCGGTTTCGGCGGCGCGCTGGCGGCGGCTTCCTTGCGCAGTACTTCGGTGTAGACGAACTTGTCGCAAGCGCGCACGAACGCATCGGGCGTTTTCTTTTCGCCGAACCCGTACACAGTCAGACCCTCCTCGCGCAGGCGCTGGGCCAGACGGGTGAAGTCGCTGTCGCTGGAGACCAGGCAGAAGCCGTCGAAGCGCTGCGTGTACAGCAGATCCATGGCGTCGATGATCATCGAGCTGTCGGTGGCGTTCTTGCCACTGGTGTAGGCGAACTGCTGGGCCGGACTGATCGAGTGCCTGAGCAGCGCCGCCTTCCATTGGGTCATGCGCGGGCTGGTGAAATCGCCGTAGATGCGCTTGACGCTGGCCACACCATACTTGGCCACTTCGGCCAGCAGGCCTTCGATCACCGAGGGCTGAGCGTTGTCGGCGTCGATCAGCACCGCCAGTCGCGGCTGGTCGTCGTCGTTGTCGGACTTGCTGTTGTTTCTGGATTTCATAGGTTTGTTCCTGAGTATTTGCTGCGCCGATGCAAACATACTCCTCCCATTCTCTCGGCGATGGGATCAGCCCCCTCCCTTTTGCGCAGCAAAGGGGAGGAGGCAAGAGCTACGCCGCGCGAGCCATTCCGGATGCGATCATCTGCATGGCGACCGCTTCCGCCGCGCGAATCCCATCCACGCCCGCCGACAGAATTCCACCCGCATACCCCGCCCCTTCGCCCGCAGGAAACAACCCGCGTGTATTAAGGCTCTGCCCATCCACCCCACGCGTCATCCGCACCGGCGAAGAAGTACGCGTCTCCACCCCGGTGAGGATCGCATCGTCCATCGCGAAGCCCTTGATCTGCTTGTCGAAAGCCGGCAACGCCTCGCGGATCGCATCGATGGCGTAACGCGGCAATGCGCTGGAGAGATCGCCTAGCGTCACGCCTGGCGTATACGAAGGCTGCACGCTGCCGAATTCGCGCGAAGCGCGTTTGCGCAGGAAATCTCCGACCAGTTGCCCCGGCGCGCTGTAGTCTTCGCCGCCTTGCTGGAAGGCCTGTTCTTCCCAATGCCGCTGCAGGGCGATGCCGGCCAGCGGACTGCCGCTGGGGTCGAATTCGGCGTAGTCCTCCGGCGTAATGCCGACCACGATGGCGGCGTTGGCGTTGCGTTCGTTGCGCGAGTACTGGCTCATGCCGTTGGTGACCACGCGCCCGGGTTCGCTGGCGGCGGCGACCACAGTGCCGCCCGGGCACATGCAGAAGCTGTACACCGAACGTCCATTGCGGCAGTGGTGCACGAGTTTGTAGTCGGCCGCCCCCAGAATGGGATGCCCGGCCTGCGGGCCGAAACGGGCGCGGTCGATCAGCGATTGCGGGTGTTCGATGCGGAAGCCGATGGAGAACGGCTTGGCTTCCAGGAACACGCCGCGCTCGTGCAGCATGAAGAAGGTGTCGCGCGCGCTGTGGCCCAACGCCATCACCACATGGTCGGCGCGGATTTCGCCGCCGTCGGCCAGCACTACTCCGCGTACTTTGCGCACACCCGCCGAATCGGCTTCCACCAGCAGGTCGTCGACGCGGTGCGAAAAGCGGATCTCGCCACCCAGGGCTTCGATGTCAGCACGCATGCTCTCCACCATCGAGACCAGGCGGAAGGTGCCGATATGCGGCTTGCTGACGTAGAGGATTTCCTCCGGCGCGCCGGCCTTGACGAACTCGGTCAGTACCTTGCGCCCGTAGTGGCGTTTGTCGCTGATCTGGCTGTACAGCTTGCCGTCGGAGAACGTGCCCGCGCCGCCTTCGCCGAATTGCACGTTGGATTCGGGATTGAGGATCTTCTTGCGCCACAGGCCGAACGTGTCCACGGTGCGCTCGCGCACGTTCTTGCCGCGCTCAAGAATGATCGGCCGCAAGCCCATCTGCGCCAGGATCAAACCGGCGAACAGACCGCAGGGGCCCATGCCGATGACCAACGGCCGCAGTGCCGCCGGGCGCGGCGAGGCCTGGACGACTTCTTCGACGGCCGTCGCCACCACGCGCGCGTCTTCGGAGGCGACTGAAAGCGGTACGCGTACAGGAGCCCCGGCGTGCAGTGGCTGCGCGACCGGCATGTAGGTGGTGTCCGGTGTGGGCGCGATCTTGCCGTCCGCCGCTTCCTCGTCCCTCTGCAAGCGCTGCAGGATGTCCGCTTCGCGCGTGGTCGCCACGTCAACCGCATAGATCAACACGATCGCCCCGCGCTTGCGCGCGTCGTAGCTGCGCTTGGCGACGGTGAAACCGACCAGTTCGGCGGCGGCGATGCCCAGACGCGCGACGATCGCTGCGGGAAGCGCGGCTTCGTCGTGATCCAGAGGAAGTTTGAGGTCGGTGAGTCGCAGCATGGGCAAGGCCGGAGAGGTGCGCCAGTTTAACTGCCGCCGATGCGAAGCGCGGTAAGGTAGCGGCCGTAAACGGCATTGTGAGAAACCACCGTGAAACGCGTTTCATTGCTGCCGCAGGGCGCACTCCTGCTCATGTCGATCTTCGCGGGCACCGCTTTGTCGGCGGCCGAAGCGCCTGGCCGACGCACCTACGCCAACCCTGTCGACCTGGACTACCGCTACAACTTCGAGCAGCTCAACGAAGGCATTTCCTACCGCACCGGCGCCGATCCGGTGATCGTGCGGCACAAGGACGCCTACTATCTGTTCCAGACCCTGGCCGATGGCTACTGGCGCTCCACCAACCTGCTGGACTGGCGGTTCATCACGCCCAGCCGCTGGCCTTCGGAAAGCATCGTGGCCCCGGCCGTGGTTTCCGACGGCGACCGCCTGGTCATCATGCAGTCGGCCTTCGTGCCGCGCGCGTTGCTGCAGTCCACCGATCCGGCCAGCGGCAAGATCGATTACCTGACCCGCCTGCTGCCGCGCATCCCCACCGCAGTGCCGCCGGGCCAGGACCTGCTGCCGCTGCCGGCCGGCAAGACCCCGCCGGGACCGTGGGACCCGGATATCTTCATCGACGACGATGGACGTTGGTACCTCTACTGGGGTTCGTCGGATACCTATCCGCTATACGGCATAGAGATGGAAAAAGCACCGCGCGGATTCGTCTTCCGGGGCGAACCGAAGGTGATGCTGGCGCTGGATCCTGCCAAGCACGGTTGGGAGCGCTTCGGTCCCGACCACCGCGGCATGAATTTTCCCAACGGCAAGCCGATCGGCAACTACATGGAAGGTGCCTGGATGACCAAGGTGCGCGGCCGCTATTACCTGCAGTACGGCGCGCCCGGCACCGAATACAACGCCTACGCCAACGGCACCTATGTCGGCGACAGCCCGCTGGGCCCGTTCGAATACGCGCCTTACAACCCGGTGGCCTACAAACCCGGCGGTTTCGTGCAGGGTGCCGGCCACGGCTCCACCTTCCGGGACGAATACGGCAACTGGTGGAACAGCGGCACACCGTGGATCGGCTACAACTGGACCTTCGAACGCCGCATCGCGATGTTCCCCGCCGCCTTCGCCGACGACGGGCAGATGAGCGTGTCTGCGCGTTTCGGCGACTTCCCGCACTGGATGCCGGAAGGCAAGGTCGACGATCCCGAATCGCTGTTCACCGGCTGGATGCTGCTGTCCTACCGCAAGACGGCCACGGCTTCGTCCACCAGCGGCGAGTTCGCCGCCGCCCGCGTCACCGATGAAAATCCGCGTACGTTCTGGGTCGCCGGCAGCAACAAACCCGGCGAAACCCTGACCGTCGATCTGGGTGCGGAAAAGACGGTGCGCGCGGTGCAGGTGAACTACGCGGACTATCAGTCCGGACGTTTCGCCGATGCGCCGGATATCTATACCTCGTTCCGGCTGCAGCAGTCGCGCGACGGCAAACGGTGGACGCCGTTGGCCGAGGTCGGCGACGGCCCGGACCGCCGCGACCGCCCCAATGCGTACCTGCAACTGCCGGAACCGGTGCGCACGCGCTATGTCCGCTACGTGCATGGCCACGTGGGCGCCGCTAACCTTGCGATCAGCGACCTGCGCGTGTTCGGCAACGCGGACGGTGCACCACCACATGCCCCGACGGGCGTGACCGTCGAGCGCGACAAGGATCGCCGCAATGCGGTGGTGACCTGGAAACCCGTGGCCGGCGCAGTGGGCTACAACGTGCGCTGGGGCTTGCGCGCGGACCGTTTGAACCTGAGCTATCAGGTGTTCGCCGACAAAGGCACGACACTGGAGCTGCGCGCACTGAACATCGATCCGTCTTATGAAATCGCGGTAGAGGCGTTCAATGAGAATGGGGTTTCCGCGTTGAGCGCGGTCAAGCAAGCGAACTGACCACGTTTTGGTCGCCGGTGGAATGACCGGCCGCCGCTCCCGATCCGGAACGAAGCGGATCCGGATCGTGGGGATTGCCGAGCTTGGCGACGGGCTCGCGAATATTGAAACGCATCGCTCCGTCTATGCCAAAAGTCATTTGACGTTGCCTGCCCCGGCGGCAATGATCGCTGGCGGCATGGCGATGCGCCGCATGCGCGCCATGATCGTCCGCTTCAGTCCCCGTCCCGCGCCATTCGCGCGGGCTCTACACGATGGAGAGCAGCCTTGCACAGACGCGACTTCCTGGCCATCAGCGGCCTTAGCCTTGGCGGCCTGCTGGTGCCGTCCTTCCTCGGCAAGGCGATCGCCGCCGAACAACTGCAGACCACGCTGGACGTCGGCTTCAAGAAAAGCCTGGCCGATGCCGCACTGGCCGCCGCCACCGACGCGGGCGCCAGCTACTGCGACGTGCGCGTGGGCCGCTACCTGCGCCAGTTCGTGATCACCCGCGAAGACAAGGTGCAGAACGTGGTGAACACCGAATCCACCGGCGCCGGCATCCGCGTCATCGCCGACGGCGCCTGGGGCTTCGCGGCCACCAACGACCTGACCACCAACGGCGTGGCTCGCGCCGCGCGCCAGGCCGCTGCCATCGCCAAGGCCAACGCCAAGATCCAGACCGCCAAAGTGCAGCTGGCGCCGGTCAAGGGCGTGGGCGAGGTGGCGTGGAAGACGCCGATCGTGAAGAACGCAATGGAAGTGCCGATCAAGGACAAAGTGGACCTGTTGCTGGGCGTCAATGCCGCTGCGACCAATGCCGGCGCGGACTTCGTCAACTCCATGCTGTTCCTGGTCAACGAGCAGAAATACTTCGCCAGCACCGACGGTTCCTACATCGACCAGGACGTGCACCGCATCTGGGCGCCGATGACGGTCACCGCCATCGACAAGGCCAGCGGCAAGTTCCGCACCCGCGACGGCCTGTCCTCGCCCATGGGCCTGGGCTTCGAGTACCTGGACGGCGCGGCTTCGGGCAAGTTCGTTTCGCCGAATGGTGTAGTCAATTACGGTCTGTCCTACGACATGAAGGAAGACGCCATCGCCGGCGCCAAGCAGGCGCGCGAGAAGTTGAAGGCGCCTTCGGTCAAGCCAGGCAAGTTCGATCTGGTGCTGGACCCCTCGCACACCTGGCTGACCATCCACGAGTCGGTCGGCCATCCGCTGGAGCTGGACCGCGTGCTGGGCTACGAGGCCAACTACGCGGGCACCAGCTTCGCCACCCTGGACAAGCGCGAAGCGAAGTTCCAGTACGGCAGCGACAAGGTCAACATCATCGCCGACAAGACCCAGACCGGCAGCCTGGGTGCTGTCGGTTACGACGACGAAGGCGTCAAGACCAAGCAATGGGATCTGATCAGCGGCGGCAAGCTGGTCGATTACCAGACCATCCGCGACCAGGCCCACATCCTGGGCAAAACCGAGTCGGACGGCTGCTGCTATGCAGACTCCTGGTCCAGCGTGCAGTTCCAGCGCATGGCCAACGTGTCGCTGCGTGCGGGCAAGGACAAGCTGAGCGTGGCCGACATGGTCAAGGACGTGGAGAACGGCATCTACATCATCGGCGACGGCTCGTTCTCCATCGACCAGCAGCGCTACAACGCCCAGTTCGGCGGCCAGCTGTTCTACGAAATCAAGAACGGCAAGATCGGCGCGATGATCGAGGACGTGGCCTATCAGATCCGCACGCCCGAGTTCTGGAACGCGTGTGCAGGTATTTGCGACGAGAGCGACTACCGCATGGGCGGTTCCTTCTTCGACGGCAAGGGCCAGCCCGGCCAGGTGTCGGCGGTTTCGCACGGCTCCAGCACCGCGCGCTTCAACGGCATCAACGTCATCAATACCGCCCGCTCGCTCGGCTGACCGCATCCAGGAGACCACTAGAACATGAGCATCCTCACCGAAGAGCAAGCCAAGGCCATCCTCGACAAGGTCATCGCCCTGTCCAAGGCCGATGAATGCACCGCATCGCTGTCCGGTTCCATTTCCGGCAACATCCGTTTCGCCCTCAACAACGTGTCCACCAGCGGTATCGTCGACAACGCCGACCTGGCCGTGCAGGTGGCCTTCGGCAAGCGCGTGGGCGTGGCCACGATCAACGAGTTCGACGACGCCGCGCTGGAACGCGTGGTGCGCCGGGCCGAGGATCTGGCCAGGCTGGCGCCGGAGAATCCGGAGTTCGTTCCGGCCGTGGAAAAGCAGACCTACAAGGCCAGCCCCACTTTCAGTGAAGCCACCGCCGCCATTACCCCGGAATACCGCGCCCAGGTGGCGGCCGATTCCATCGGCCCGTGCCGCGCGGAGAAGCTGATCGCCGCCGGCTTCCTGGAAGACGGCCAGAGTTTCGTCGCCTTCGCCAACAGCAAGGGCAACTTCGGCTACCAGAAAGCCACCAACCTGGACTACACCTGCACGGTGCGCACCGAAGACGGCCGTGGTTCTGGCTGGGTCGGCCGCAATCTGCAGGACGCCACTCCGTTCAAGGCCGGCCAGGACGTGCGCACCGCCATGCGCAAGGCCAGCGAATCGGCTGCGGCCAAAGCGCTGGAGCCGGGCAAATACACGGTGATCCTGGAGCCGGCGGCGGCGGCGGGGTTGATTTCTTTCATGATGAATTTCTTCGATGCGCGCCAGGCCGATGAAGGCCGCAGCTTCCTGTCCAAAAAAGGCGGTGGCAACAAGATCGGCGAACAGGTCTACGACCCGCGCGTGAACATTTCCGCCGATCCCTGGCATCCGGAAGCGCCAGTGATGCCGTGGGACGACGAGGGCCTGCCGCGCGAGAAGACCGCGGTGGTGGAGAACGGCAAGGTCGTCAACCTGGAGTATTCGCGCTACTGGGCGCAGAAACAGGGCAAGCGCGCGACCGGCGCAGCCGGCAACCTGCTGATGTCCGGCGGCACCAAGTCCACGGCCGAGCTGGTCAAGAGCACGCAGAAGGGCATTCTGGTTACGCGCACCTGGTACATCCGCATGGTCGATCCGCAGACGGTGCTGCTGACCGGGCTGACCCGCGACGGCACCTTCTACATCGAGAACGGCGAGATCAAGTACCCGGTGAAGAATTTCCGCTTCAACGAATCGCCGGTGATCATGCTCAACAACATCGAAGAACTGGGCAAGCCGGTGCGCGTGGCCGGCGACGAGAGTTCGTTCGTGATGATGATCCCGCCGATGAAGCTGCGCGACTTCACCTTCACTTCCCTGTCGGATGCGGTGTAGCCGATGATCCACGGTAGGAGCGCCCCATGGGCGCGAGCTCTTAGTGATCAACCTGCCGAGAAGAGCTCGCGCCCATGGGGCGCTCCTACCGGTGCTAGACGCACTGCTGACGGGCCATGAATCGCGCGCAGTTCCTGCGGTTGATGGCCGGCGGCCTGGCCGGTGCCTTGCTCGCCGGGACACAGCGCAACGCAAGTGCAGCGGTTTCGACTTACGACTTCTGGTTCACCCGCCTGAAGTACGACTCCGGCGACTGGGACGTGGACCAGCGCATGCCGGCCAATCTCATCACCTCGCTCATCGACTACACCAACCTGCGCGTGGACCCGAAGGAACACGTGCTGGCCCTGGCCGACCCGAAGATGCTGAGCGCGCCGTTCTGCTACCTGGCCGGGCACAAGCTGGTGGAATTCAACCCCGCCGAGCGCCGCAACTTCGAGCGCTACGTGCGCAACGGCGGCTTCGTGCTGGTGGACGACTGCAACCACGATATCGACGGATTGTTCGCCAAGTCGTTCGAAGCGCAGATGGCGTCGATCTTCGGCGCCAAGGCGATGAAGAAGCTGCCCGACAACCATCCGATCTACCGCAGCTTCTTCAAGTTCGACGGCCCGCCGGCTACCGGCTTCGAGCTCAATGGCTGGGGCGACGATCTGGTGCACGAATATTTGCAGGGCATCGACATCGATGGCCGCCTGGGCCTGCTTTACAGCAACAAGGACTACGGCTGCGAGTGGGATTACGACTGGCGCAACAAGCGCTTCCTGGCCGAGGACAACACCAGGTTCGCGGTGAATATCGTTATGTATGCGTTGACGGCGTGAATGTGTTCCCAATACACCGAAATTCCTCCGGCGTCATTTTCTCTCCGACGTCATCCCAGCGAAAGCTGGGATCCATCTTGATTTTCGCGCTGAGGCCACAGCAAGACGCAAAGCCAAAAGCAGAAGCAAGATCAAAATGGATCCCAGCTTTCGCTGGGATGACGATTCATTATTTTTGTTGCAACTGGCCGCATTTGAAGTCAGCAAGGAACCACGATGACAACCCCGCTCACCGAATCCGACCTCCAATCCCAGCTCGCCAAACTAGGCCAGCTGCGCCAGGCCATCGCCCAAGCCATCGTCGGCCAGTATGAAGTCGTCGAGCAATTGCTGATCGGCCTGCTGGCCGGCGGCCATTGCCTGCTCGAAGGCGTGCCCGGCCTCGGCAAAACCCTGCTGGTGCGTTCGCTGGGGCAGGCGCTGGAATTGCAGTTCCGGCGCGTGCAGTTCACCCCCGACCTGATGCCCAGCGACATCCTGGGCACCGAATTGCTGGAAGAAGACCACGGCACCGGCCATCGCCATTTCCGCTTCCAGCCCGGGCCGGTGTTCACCAACCTGTTGCTGGCCGACGAACTCAACCGTACTCCGCCCAAGACCCAGGCCGCGCTGTTGGAAGCGATGCAGGAACGCACCGTCAGCTACGCCGGCGTGACCCACGCGCTGCCGGCGCCTTTTTTCGTGCTGGCCACGCAGAATCCGCTGGAACAGGCCGGCACCTATCCATTGCCAGAGGCGCAGCTGGACCGCTTCCTGCTGCACATCCGTGTGGACTATCCCAGTGAGCGCGAAGAACACGACATCCTGGCGCAGACCACCGGCAGTCGCAGCAACGACGTGCCGCAGGTGATGCAGGGCGAGGAAGTGTTGAAGTTGCAGGCACGGGTGCGCGAAGTGCATCTGGGCGAAGACCTGCTGGCGTGGATCACCAAGCTGGTGCGTGCGAGCAGACCCGGCGAAGGTTCATTGGAAGAAGTGCGCAAGTACGTCAAATGGGGCGCCGGTCCGCGCGCCGGCCAATCGCTGGTGCTGGCGGCCAAGGCGCGTGCGTTGCTGCATGGCCGTCTGGCCGCGACGCGCGAGGACATCATCGCGCTGGCGGCACCGGTCATGCGCCACCGCCTGCTGTTGTCGTTCGCCGCCGAAGCCGAACAGAAAAGCGCCGACGACGTGATCGCCGCGCTGTTGCGCAGCGTGCCGTTGCCGGCAGCCTGACAGGCCGCACGCGGTGTCGTACGAACTGATCCCGCCCCAGGTTCGCAGCCGGTTGAAAGACCTGCGGCTGACGTCGCGGCATGCGGTCGGTTTGCACGGCATCGGTCTGCACCATAGCCGCAGCCGTGGCGCCGGCCTGGAGTTCGCCCAGTACCGCGCCTACGAACCCGGCGACGAATTGCGCCAGATCGACTGGAAGCTCTACGCGCGCTCGGACCGCTTCTTCGTGCGCGAAGCCGAACGGGAAAGTCCCCTCGCGGTGTGGATACTGATCGATGCCAGCGCCTCGATGGCGCAGGAAGACGCGGCGCGTCCGGGTTGGTCGCGGCTGGATGCGGCCAAATCGCTTGCGGCCTGCATCGGCGAGCTGGCGATGCGCCAAGGCGATCGCTTCGGTTGGGTAACCTTGTGCGATGAAGGCCTGCAGCTGGTTTCGCCCGCCGCTGGCGCGCGGCAACGCGACCGTCTGTTGCTGGAAATGCATGGGCTATCGGCGCGCGGCGGATTTCCCGGCGTGGAAAGGTTGACGCCGTTGTGGGACCGGGTCGGCGCGCACGACCTGGTGATCGTGCTCGGCGACTGCTTCGATCCGGCTTGTCTGGAGCTGATGCAACGGTTGGCGGCGGCACGACGCGAGGTGCTTGCGATTCAGCTGCTGACTGTGGAGGAACGCGACTTCCCGTTCCGCGGCGGCTACCGCTTCCGCGATCCGGAAACCGGTGAAGAATTGTTGGGCGACGGCGTTGCCCTGCGCGCGGATTTCCTGAAACGTTTCAGTGAAGCGCGCGACACGCTGCACGCGCAACTCGACGCCAGTGGCATCCGCCATGCCGGTTACGTGCTGGACCAGGAACTGGACGTGCCGCTGCGGCGTTTGTTCGGCTCACGCGACGCGGCGGAGTACGCATGAACGCAGCGCTGTTGTTGCCGGTGGCCCTGGCCGCGCTCACCGCGCTGCTGCTGCCATTGCTGATCCATCTGGCGCGCCGCAGCGAACAACGCCCTACCGATTTCGCCGCGCTGCGCTGGCTGCGGCAGAAGCCCAGGCCGCGCCATCGCGTGCGCTTCGACGAATGGCCGCTGCTGATCGCGCGCCTGCTGCTGCTCGCCTTGCTGGCGGTGTGGCTGGCGAAACCGGTGCTGTTCGGAAGCGCCAGTGAAACGCCGTGGGTGGCGGTGATGCCGGGTATCGACATGGCGCAGGCACGCGCAGCCATTACCGACGACAAGGCGCGCCTGCATTGGCTGGCACCCGGTTTCCCGGCTTTGGAGCAGCCACCGTCTTCGGCCGCGTCATTGCCGTTCGCCAGCCTGTTGCGTCAACTCGACTCTGAACTTCCCGCCGCAGTGAAGTTGAGTGTGCTGGTTCCCGAACAACTGCAGGGCGCGGATGCGCAACGACCGCAGTTGTCGCGCACTGTCGAGTGGAAAGTGCTTCCAGGCGCGATGACAGCACCCAAGCCCGTTGCTGTCGGCGCGCCTGCACTCGCTGTCCGCCACGCGCAGGATCGCAAAGACGGATTGCGTTACCTGCGCGCGGCGGCGAGCGCGTGGCAGCCTTCGGCGACAACGGCCGCATTCGCAGCGGCGCCGGTGGGTCAGGCTCTTCCAACCAATGCGCGATATCTGGTCTGGCTTGCGCCCGGCCCGGTACCTGCTGCGGTCGACGATTGGATCCGGCAGGGTGGAACCGCACTGCTGGCGACGGATACCGAATACAAGTTGCCTGCTTCGACGACTGTCTACTGGCGCGATGAAGTCGGCGCTCCTCTGGTCGAAGGCGCCACGCTGGGCAAAGGGCGCGTACTTCGCTTCACCCGCGCCTTCGCTCCGGCGACCATGCCGCAACTGCTGCAGCCGGATTTCCCACGCAATCTGCGCAACTTGTTCGCAGCATCCGCGTTGGCGCCGACGCGTGTGCTTGCGCAGGACTATGCGCCGGTATCCGGTGGCGCTGTGTACGCACGGGCGCCGCGGGATCTGCAGCCGTGGCTGGCGTTGCTGATCGCAATGCTGCTGCTGGTCGAGCGCTGGTTGGCGACCCGGCGCAGCCGCGGAGTCTCGCCATGAGTCTCCATGCGTCACTCTCGCAGCCGGTCCACGGGCATGGCACGACCGAGGGCCGTTTTTGCTCTGCCCCCTTTGGAAAAGGGGGCTACGGGGGATTTGCTTTTGATCTTGAGCAACAGCGACAGCAGCAGCAAGAGCAAGAGCAAATCCCCCTCAATCCCCCTTTTTCAAAGGGGGAGGCGGTACTGCGCGCAGCTGAAGAAGGGCTGGCTGCGTCATGATCGCGAGCAAGCTATTGCAGCCGGCGCGCACGCGCAGTCTGATCGATGATCTGCTGCTCTGGTCGCCGCTGCCGTTGCTGGCAGCCGCTGCGGTCTGGCGCTGGCAGGGCGCAGCGACGGCCGCACTGACCGCGATTGCCGGCTTGATCCTGTTGACGGTTTTCGCATGGCGACGCACACATCGCTTCGATCGACAATGGTTGATCCGGCAACTCGATGCGCGGCGCGCCGACATGGAAGACAGCGCGGACCTGTTGTTCGCCGAAGAGGCGCGATTGAATCCGCTGCAGCAATTGCAGCGCACGCGCCTGCAACAGCGCTTGGCCAAGAACGCCACGCCCGATCTGCGACCGGCATGGTCGGCGCGGCGCATCGCCGCCACCTGGATCACGGGCGCGCTGGCCATCTCTGCGTTATTCCTGTGGCCGGCACGGCCAACAGCCACGGTTCTCACGCCGAGCACCGGGAACCTGCCGGTGGTAGCCGGAGTGCCGCGGTTGGTAGCGCAACGGCTGCGCATAGTTCCTCCTGCCTACACAGGACTGCCGGCGCGCGACGAAGCCGCCCTGGATGCGAAAGCGCCACAGGGTTCGCGCCTGCAATGGACGCTGCATTTCGAACCGCAGCCGGTCGCCGCCGACCTGATCTTCCATGACGGCACGCGTGCGGCATTGACCCGCGATGGCAACGATTGGAGCGTAGTCCGCAGCCTGGACAAGTCGGCGCTGTACCGGGTCTCGCCAAGCGGCGCGGAAAAGCAGCCCGCGCCGCCGCTGCACCGTCTGGATGCGATAAACGACGCGCCGCCGCAAGTGAAAGTGCTGGCTCCTCAGCTCAGCCTGAGCCTGGTCACGTCCGGCCAGCGCAATTGGGCGCTGAGTTTCGAAGTGAGCGACGACTACGGCGTGGCGGCGAACGCGCTGCTTCGCATCACCCTGGCCCAGGGCGAAGGGGAGAACATCACTTTCCGCGAACGCACGCTCGAGGTGCGCGGCATCGGCAGTGGCAAGCTGAAACGCTTTTCGCCACAACTGGATCTGGCCGCACTCGGCTTCGCAACCGGCGACGACCTGATCGCACAGCTCACCGTCAGCGACAACCGCGCGCCGAAGCCGCAAGCGGTGAAGAGCCCCAGCCTGATCCTGCGCTGGCCTTCTGATCTCGGCGCCGAAAGTACCGGCCTGGAAGGCATGGTCAAGAAGGTGATGCCGGCGTACTTCCGCAGCCAGCGCCAGATCATCATCGACGCCGAGGCGCTGTTGAAGGAGCAGCGCAAGCTAGACGCCGAACGCTTCCTCGCCCGTTCCGACGGCATCGGCGTGGACCAGCGCATCCTGCGACTGCGCTACGGCCAGTTCCTGGGCGAGGAAGCCGAAGGCGGCGCCAAACCGCCGCCGACCAACGACGCCGAAACGCACGACGACGATCACGCGCAGACGCAGGCCGAGGCGTCGACGCAGGACGAGCATGACCACGCGTCCGCCAGCGACGAGGCGAAGCCGGCTTTCGGCGCCGAGGCCGATGTGCTGGAAGAGTTCGGCCACACCCACGACCATGCCGAAGCAGCCACTCTGCTCGATCCGGAAACCCGCGCCACGCTGAAACAGGCGCTGGACCAGATGTGGCAATCGGAGTTGCATCTGCGTCAGGGTCATCCCCAGCAAGCTTTGCCCTACGCGTACAAAGCGCTGGGTTTCATCAAGCAGGTGCAGCAGGCCACACGCATCTTCCTGGCCCGCGTCGGCCCCGAGCTTCCGCCCATCGATGAAGCGCGGCGCATGACCGGCGACCGTACCGGACTGGCGCGCCGCGAGCTGTCGCTGGCGGCCAGCGACACCGGCATCGACGCCGCGCCCGCCGAGGTGTGGCGCGCACTCGCCGATTCGCCGGATCCGGCCAAGACGACGGAACTGCCGCTGGATGCGCTCGAACGGTGGCTGCGCGCCAACGAAGCGCGCGTTCCCGATCCGCTCGCCTTCGTGAGCGCGATCGATGCGGTGCGGCGCGATCCGTCCTGCGTCGAATGCCGGCGTAGCCTGCGCGGACTATTGTGGACGGTGTTGCCGCGACCACCGGCGAACGTCCTGCGGCGCAACGACGAAGGTGCCGACGGTCACCGTTACCTGGAAGCGTTGCGGCAGGAGACGCAGCCATGAACCTCTCGTTGTGGCTGACGGTGTTGCTGGCACTGGCGGTCGTGCTCGCCTGGGTGCGCCTTTTGCTCTGGCAGCGGCGCGTGCCGGTGGCTTCGCGATCGCGCAGTTGGCGAATGGCGGCGTTGTGGCTGTTGCAACCACTGTGCGCGGCGTTGCTCTACTTCACGCTGTTGCCGCCCACGCTGCCCACCGAAGCGGGAACGCTGGTGGTTGCCACCGCGAGTTCGACTCCCATCGGCACACAGGTGGCGGGCGATCGTTTGATCGCTTTGCCCGAAGCGCCGGCTTTGCCCAACGCCGAACGCGTGCCCGATCTGGCCACCGCGTTGCGCAAATATCCGGGCAGGCAACGGCTGCGTATCGTCGGCGCTGGTCTGGAGCTACGCGATAGAGACGCCGCGCGCGGCGTGCCGCTGACCTTCGATGCGCCCGCCCTGCCGCGCGGTGTGGTGCGTCTCGACGGACCACAGCAGGTAGCGGCCGGCACCGGATTCCAGGTGGGTGGACAAGTGAATGGCGTGGACAAAGGATCGGTGGAGCTGATCGATCCGGCCGGTCAGCAGGTGGATGTGGTTTCGCTGGCATCCAACGGCGAATTCCTTCTCACAGGCACCGCACGTGTACCTGGGCAAGCAGTCTTCACCCTGCGTGTGCGCGATGCGCAACGCAAACCGGTGGAAGAGATCCAGGTGCCGCTGTGGGCGATAGCCGATCAGGCTCCGCGCGTGCTTTTGTTGGCGGGTGCGCCTTCGCCCGAACTGAAATACCTGCGTCGCTGGGCCACCGACGCCGGACTTCTGCTGCATACCCAGCTCAGCGTCGGCGGCGGCATGCAACTGGGCGATGCGCCGTTGCGAGTGGACGCGGCGACGTTGCAACGTTTCGATCTGGTGGTGCTGGACGAGCGAAGCTGGGCTGCGCTGAGCGCGGGCGAGCGAGCGGCGTTGTCCGAAGCGACCCGCAAGGGACTTGGACTTCTGCTGCGCGCTACCGGACCGCTGTCCGATGCCACCCGCCGTCAGTGGCAGGCGCTGGGTTTCGCGCTTTCCCCGGGCAGCGACACGGCCACCGTGCGCTTGCCAGCCGAATCGGTCGATGAGGAAGCGCTACGCGCACGGCGTGGTCCGGCGACTGCGGACACCGCAGGTGCGCCCCACGGACCGCAGGAAGAAAATCCTGCGCTGACCCGTCGCGCGATGACAATGGGCGGCAGCGACACCACGCCGCTGTTGCACGATGGCGAGGGCACCGTACTCGCGGTCTGGCGAGCGGAAGGGCTTGGACGCATTGCCGTGTGGAGCCTCACCGACAGCTTCGCACTCGCGCTCTCGGGACAGGGCGCCCGCCACGCCGAACTGTGGAGCAGCGTGTTCGCCACCCTGGCCCGCGCGCGCGCCGATGCCAAGCCACGCATCGAACCGCAGCCGCGCCAGCAGCAACGCACCGCGCTGTGCGGGCTCGGCGGCAAACCCCGTGTCGTCGCACCCGATGGACAAGTGACCACGCTGCTACCTGATCCGACTACCGGCGACTTCGCCTGCGCTGCCTATTGGCCGCAGCGCCCGGGCTGGCATGTGCTGCAGCAAACCGACGAGGCAGGCGAACATTCCAGGCCCTTCTACGTCTACGCAACCGACGCGGCGCCCGGCTTGCGCGCCGCCGACCGGCGCAATGCGACGCTGCGACTGCTGGCCATTCCGCAGGATGCGGCGGCCGCCCCGGCCGGTAACGGTCAGCCCGACCGTCGTGGTCCGTCCTGGCCTTGGTTGTTGGCTTTGCTCATCGCCTTCGCCGCCCTTTGGTGGCTGGAGCGCGCGCGGTTCGGAAAAACAATCCCGATGGTTTGAAGTGGCCGGCCTGAGCTGGCCACCCCGGGGATCTGCAGATCCGGTTTTCGTTCCGCGTCCGGTTCGCAGGGCGGGTTCAGGTGAAGTAGGGTCTTTCGGCAGAAAAAAGCAGTTTTTTCGCCGAGTCGCGCCATGCTTCCGGGCACTGCCCGCCCCTCAGGATGACCGCCGTGCTGTACGCGATTCCGCGTGCCCGCAATGAGACATCTCCCAGTACCGTCTCCGCCTGCGCCCGATCTGCGCCACCGCGCACCGCATCGAAGAACCTGGCGATAGCGGCAGCCTCTTCCGGATCGGACGCCAATGCCGCCGCGCGCAATGCAGTGGTGTCGCGGTGTTCCCGCGTGGCCACGGCCAGCGAAGTCCAAGCGGTCAGTTCATCAATACCGGAACTCATGGGCAAGGCCAGCATCCGGTCGACCATGTCCCGGGTGGCACCATCGGACGCAGCGGCAAGCCGCAATACGCGCTGCGACAGTTCTTCGTCGGAGGCAGCCATGCCCAAAGCGCTGGGCAAGTCTCCCGCGCCCAGGTAGCGATAAGCGGCAAAGGGCGTGCCCTCGGTGCCTTTGCCGGTTTCAAGCGCCAACATGTTTGCCAGGTAACTGGACCTCTCGGCCAGCGCGGCCACCTGGCCGGGCGAAGCTTGCGGCATGCTGCGCTTTATCCGGGCGAGATCGGGCGCGATGCCTTCCGCAAATTCGGGTCTCAGGCTGGATTGCTCCATCAATGGGAGTGCCTGGCCCCATAGACCGCGTTCCGCATAGACATAGCCGGCCGCCATGATCAGCCAAGGCTCTTCCGGCCAACGCAGATGGCCGGTCACGAACGCGTCGTCTCTGGCCTTAGGATCGGCGATGCAACGCATGGCGATGTAATTGATCGGCGCCGCATCGGGAGTCTTCGCAGCGAGCGCGCGATGCCGCGCGCAGACGGCCTCGTGCGCGGCGCCCTTGGCGTACTCCTGCTCCATGCGCAGCGATACGATCTCGATCGGGTTGCGTTTCAGCCGTTCGGCGATGATTTTTCCTTCCGGGTCCTGTGCCTGGGCCCGCCACAGCCATTCTCCGAGATAGCGCGAATCCTCCGCATCCCATCTTGCGTGGGCGGCTATCAGAGCTGCGGTATCTTTTGTTTCCTGGCTTTTCAGAGCACCCAACATTTGATTTGGGGAAGCGTTGCTCAAACCGGACAGCACCGAACGCGTTCCTCCGTTGTTGCTCTTGGTCTTGATGGACTCGGGCGGTTCGGCGAAGACGTATTCGGCATGGGTCTCGATCCAGCGCTGCGCGCCCAGCCGCTGCTCCGGCACCGCGGGGGCCGAACCGTAGTTGGCGGTCCATTCGATCAGCGGCGCCGCGGCGGCGATGTTGTAGACCAGGTGCGGCGCACCCGGAGGCGCATCGCCATCGAAGGCTTCCACCACCGCGCCATCGCCGGTTTTCGTTTCCACTTTGTGCACGCTTTGATTGGGCACAGACAAAGTGCTCGATTCGAACGGCTGCAGGCTCAACGATTGCCCGTCGATTTCCACAGTCACCGGCCGCGCCAATCCGTTGTATACGTTTACTTTGGAAAGGCCCACCGCGCCGCCCAGCAGCAGCACGGAGCCGACGATGCCGCCGGCGACCGCAACTCGGGCTGCGCCGGGGAAAAAACCATCTGCGGTCTGGAATTTGTCCCACCAGCCCAGTTTGTGCTGCAGTTGGCGACCCTTGCCGGGCAACAGAGTGATGTACTCGCCGGGCGCCGATGCCGCTTGCGCAGGTTCCGGTTCCCGCGCATCGCTGCGCAGCCGGCTCGCGACTTCGTCTTCGGTCGCCAATAGCGATTCGAGAGCGGCGCTCCGCAAGGCCGACAAGGCGTTCAAAGTGGCGTGCGTCCAGCTATCGACCGCTTTGATCCACGAGTTGATGTTTTCTTCCGAAGCACGCGGCAGACTGAACGGCTGCTCCAGCATTTCGGGCCAGGTGGCCACGCCCAGCTTGGCCGCCATCGGCGCGTCCACCACTACCTGCCTGGCTTGGTCGTACACGGCCTGGAGGGCGGCCTGCACTTGATTGCAGGCTGCCACCAGCTTGCGCAGTTCGCCCTTGGAAACGCGTCCATCGGCAGTGACGATCGCGTAGGTGTTGCCGAGCAGCGAATGGGCATCGCCGATGTCGGCCTGCGCATGCTCGGCGTAGTGCAATACGTGCACCTGCCCCCGCAACGCCGCTACCCATGCCGAACCGAGCTTTTCGGCTGCCGCCAGATGCAGGTCGCGGCACCGTCGATCATGCGCCAACACCGCTTGGCGCACCGGCTCCAGCTCGCTCTCCAGTTCGGCGATGACCGATGGCAACGACTTGCGCGATACCTGCGCGCCCCGCCAGTGCAGCATTCCGCCCTCGGCCTGCAAAGCGCCCAGCCGCACCGCTTCCAGCGTGGCCCGTTGTTGCTCCAGGTCGCGCAGCTTCTCGATGTCCTCGCCATGGGTTTCCGGGTAAAGCCCCTCCAGCTGCGCCAGCAAGTCGCCGCCGGCCCCTGCGCCTGTAAACAGATCGCTCGCTCTTGCATGCTTGCGCACGAATGAGCGGCCGAGGTAACTGCCCCGATACCGCGGGGAGAAGGAAATAGCGGCGTATTCCTCGTCCAGCCTGCGCAGCGATTCTTCGGCCGGCGCGAACTCCGCCGGCGGGTTGGACATCATGCGCAGCGATACCTGTTCCTTCAACGATTGCGCATCGCGCAGCAGGCACAGCGCCGGGCGCTCGTCGATGGGACAGGAAACGTAGACCTGCTTGAGGTTCTCCTCCCGCGCCGTGCTGGAAGGATGGGTAGACCACATCTGCGGCGGCTGCACCAGTTCGGCCTGGAATACGCGGTGGCTGTCTTTCCGGTCCTGCGGCACGGTGGGCGACTGGCCGTAGGCCGGATCGGCCAGCACCGCGCGCAGGCGCTCGATGATCCGGGTCTGGACGACGAACAGATCCTTGACCGGGCGGCCTTGCTGGAATTCGCTGTTGGCGAACTGCAGCGCCCTGCCCCAGGCTGCATCTGCCGCGCCGAGCCGATGCAGCGCGTGCACCAGCGCGTCGCTGCCGGTAAGCGAAGCCGATACCAGATCCGCCTGGTATTCCATCTCACGCGATAGCGCGCGTTGCGCCATGACCACGGCACGGAAGGCGATTTCGACCAGCGAGCGGATCGACCATACGATCAGCGAAAGGATCCAGCCGATCCAGGCGATACGGAAATCGACCCGCGACAAAGTAGCCAGGAACGTATCCAGCGCGTCGCGCTTGGCCACGATATGCGAAGCGATCTGCTGGGCGACATACACCCAGCGCCCCACCGCCATGGTGCGTTGCGCGAAATGGCCGAATTCGTGGGCCAGCACCGCCTTCAGTTCGCCCAGGTTGAGCACATTGACAAGACCCAGGCCTATCTCGAGGTTCTTCTTCGAGGGCAGGATCAGGTTGGCCAGGGACAGATCGTAGAACACGCCTGCATTGACGTTGGCGGACAGATACACGCGATGCGGCCTGGGAGCCCGTGCTTCATCGGCAAGTCGGTACAGGAATTCAAACAGTTCCGGCTGCTCTTCCGGCTTGAGTTCCATGTCCTGGCTGGACACCTTGGCGCGCTTGTTGAACACCAGCGCCTTGAGCATGAAGAACGCAAGAAAGGCGGCGCAAAGCGCCGCGCCGAGAGTCAGCAGCGCATCGTCGCCGCCACCGGTACCGGCCAGCAGCCCGGCCACCAGGCGATAGCTGGTCCAGGCGAACCAGCTCAGCAAGCCGAGATAACCCAGCATGAAGCCGAGCAGGCCCAGCATGGCGAACCAGGCATGGCGACGATAATTTTTGCTGGGCGAAGTGAAGCCCGCAGGCACCGATGCAGGTCCGGCCGGATAGAGCGATTCCATTTGGTCAATCCCCTGTAGTGATGCCGTTCCCGCCCCCGGCCTTGGTACGCCAGGACAACGGTGAACGGAATGGCAAACCGGGGACCCCTCCCCGCACCTGCGGGGACGAAACTACCTAACCGCGCGAAGAAAATCCATCGGTCCGATGGCACGGACCACCCGGGCGCCGGTCGCACCAGGTGAGACGGCCCGGAGCTCCACTGTCATCTTTCCTCGGGCGACCGGCATGACCGAACTCTCGCGCTCCCTGCGCGCTTACGAACAGGACAATCCTTTGGTGCTGGACGCCGACAGCCGCGCAGGCCGGCACGGCGGCCTGCTGACCGAGCGGTTGTCCAGGCGCTACGCCGACCGCATCACCGGCAACTTCATGATTCCGGGGCGCGAAGGGCGCTATGCGCCGATTCCCGATGACGTGCCGGAAGCATTGAAGGCCGCGTTGCGGGTGCGCGGCATCGAGCGGCTGTACAGCCACCAGGCCGAGGCGTGGACGGCGGCGCAGGCGGGCGAGCACGTGGCCATCGTCACGCCGACGGCTTCGGGCAAGTCGCTTTGCTACACGCTGCCGGTAGTGGCTGCAGCCATGACCGGTAACGCCAAGGCTTTGTATCTGTTCCCGACCAAGGCGCTGGCCCAGGATCAGGTGGCCGAACTGCTTGAACTCAATCGCGCCGGCGAACTGGGAGTGAAGGCTTTTACCTTTGACGGCGATACGCCCGGCGATGCGCGCCAGGCGATCCGCCTGCACGGCGATATCGTGGTCAGCAATCCCGACATGCTGCACCAGGCCATCCTGCCGCACCACACCAAGTGGGCGCAGTTCTTCGAGAACCTGCGCTATGTGGTGATCGATGAGGTGCACACCTACCGCGGCGTATTCGGCAGCCACGTCGCCAACGTGCTGCGGCGTCTCAAGCGCATCTGCGCGTTCTATGGCGTGCGGCCGCAGTTCATCCTGTGCTCGGCCACCATCGGCAATCCGCAGGCGCATTGCGAAGCCTTGATAGAAGATCGCGTGCATGCGATCACCGAAAGCGGGGCGCCCACCGGCGACAAGCACGTGCTGCTGTGGAACCCGCCGGTGGTCAACGCCGACCTGGGCCTGCGCGCGTCGGCGCGTTCGCAGAGCAACCGCATCGCCCGCATCGCGATCAAGTCCGGACTGAAGACGCTGGTATTCGCGCAGACCCGGTTGATGGTGGAAGTGCTGACCAAGTATCTGAAGGACGTGTTCGACCACGATCCGCGCAAGCCGCCGCGTATCCGCGCCTACCGGGGCGGCTACCTGCCGACCGAACGCCGCGAAGCCGAGCGAGCGATGCGCGACGGTCGCATCGACGGCATCATCGCCACCTCGGCGCTGGAACTGGGCGTGGATATCGGCAGCCTGGATGTGGTGGTGTTGAATGGTTATCCGGGCACAGTAGCGGCGACCTGGCAGCGTTTCGGTCGCGCGGGGCGTCGCCAGCAACCTTCGCTGGGCGTGCTGGTGGCCAGCTCGCAACCGCTGGACCAGTACGTAGTGCGGCACCCGGATTTCTTCGCCGATGCGCCGCCGGAGCACGTGCGCATCGCCCCGGATCAGCCGCTGATTCTGTTCGACCATATCCGCTGCGGTTCGTTTGAACTGCCGTTCGTGGTCGATGAGCCGTTCGGCCCGATCGATCCATCGGTCTACCTGGAAGCGCTGGCGGAAACCGAAGTAGTGCACCGCGAAGGCGAACGCTGGGAGTGGATCGCCGATAGCTATCCGGCGCAGGCGGTGAGTTTGCGCTCGGTCGCCGACGGCAATTTCGTGGTCGTCGACAAGACCGACGGACGCCAGACGATCCTGTGCGAAGTGGATTATTCGGCCGCCGCGCTGACCCTGTACGAAGGCGCGATCCACATGGTGCAGTCCACGCCCTACCAGGTAGAACGGCTGGACTGGGAAGGCCGCAAGGCCTACGTTACCCGCACCCATGCGGACTACTACACCGACAGCATCGACTTCACCAGGTTGAAAGTGCTGGAACGCTTCGAAGGTTGCGAAGCCGGCAGCGGCGACAGCAATCACGGCGAAGTGCATGTGGTGCGGCGCGTGGCGGGCTACAAGAAGATCCGCTACTACACCCACGAGAACATCGGCTACGGTCCGGTGAACCTGCCGGACCAGGAGCTGCATACCACCGCGATCTGGTGGCAGCTGCCGCAGGCGGTGCTGCTGAAGGCGTTCGCGTCCAAGCAGGACGCCCTGGACGGTTTCCTGGGCGCGGCTTATGCATTGCATATAGTGGCGACAGTGGCGGTGATGGCCGATGCGCGCGACCTGCAGCAGTCGGTGGGCAACGGCGATGGAGCGTGGTTCGCCACTCAGGACGGCAAAGGCAACGGACGCGCGCAGGATACTGACGGCAAAGCGATACCGATGATCGAAAGTTCGTCCGTTGACGTGCAGCAGTTCGTGCCCACCGTCTATCTCTACGACAACTTCCCCGGTGGCGTAGGCCTGAGCGAGCCGCTATGGCAACGTCAGGCCGAGCTGGTGCAGCGCGCGCGCGAACTGGTCGGCCGTTGCGATTGCGTGGCCGGCTGCCCAGCCTGCGTGGGGCCGGTGCTGGCGACGAGCGAAGGCAAGCCGTTGGCGACGCCGAAGTCGTTGGCGATGCAGGTGCTTAACCTGCTGTCGGCGGAGGCGGCGTGATGCGCCCTTGTAGGAGCTGCGTAAGCTGCGACTGTGATTATCGGCCACCAGGCAAACCTGTCGTAATTGCGGCTTGCCGGTCGCAGCTTACGCAGCTCCTACAAAGACGGTTCAGCGCGTGAGCGTATCGCTGGAGAAGCTACGGGCGTTGAAGCGAGAGGCGGGTGCTCTTGCCCCCTCCCTTTGCGAAGCAAGGGGAGGATTGGGGAGGGGTGCCGTTGGCGCGGATTCCGCCGGAGCCTTTTCGCTGGCTGACGGGAAAAGCCAGAGCAAAAGCAAGATCAAAAGCAAGATCAAAAGCACCCTTCCTCAATCCTCCCCTGCGCTTCGCGCAAGGGAGGAGGCTGGTGCGCCGCTTGCGGATGCATTGCGCATCGCTGCGGCGCGCCCTGCTTCGCAATCCATCGACGCGTTGCGAAAACTGCTGGGCTTGCGCGGGAGATCGTCCGCATCTGTCCGTCCGCTGAAATCCACCGACCGCGAAGTTCCAGGAGAAGAAATCTCCCCGGGCCTGCGCCTGATCGAAACACACCTGCCCATGCCCGCGCCGGACTGCGATCTCTCATTGGCGTTCGCCAAGCGCCATGACGAAGCGGTCAACCCTCGCAGCCTGCTGTTCTTCGATACCGAAACCACCGGTCTGACAGGCGGCACCGGCACCCGCGCCTTCATGATCGGCGCCGCGGATTGGCATAGCGATAGCCGGCAGGGCGACGGCTTGCGCGTGCGCCAGTTGCTGATGACCACGATGGCGGCCGAAGCGGCGATGCTGGATGCGTTCGCCGGCTGGCTACGGGAAAAGGACACCGTGCTGTCCAGCTACAACGGCCGCTGCTACGACTCGCCTTTGCTGAAAACGCGCTATCGCCTGGCGCGCAAGGAAGATCCGATCACGCCGCTGGATCATGTGGATCTGCTGTTTCCCACTCGCCGCAGATACCGCGGCACCTGGGAGAACTGCCGCCTGGCGACCATCGAACGCGAATTGCTGCGCATCGTGCGCGAGGACGATCTGCCGGGTTCGGAGGCGCCTGCGGCCTGGCTGAATTATCTGCGCGGCGGATCGGCGCGTAACCTGCGGCGTGTATGCGCGCATAACCATCAGGATGTGGTGACGCTGGCGTTGCTGATGGTGCGGTTGGTGGAGGTGGAAACGGCGGGCGAGGAAACGGCGCCGTTCGTCGAGGCGCCTTGATTTCCCCCGTCTCCCCCTGTGGGAGAAGGTGCCCGAAGGGCGGAAGAGGGGGTGAGCGAAGTAGCAATATTCAAGTTTTGATAGCGCTTCAACAAGTAGCTTCTCGTTGCTGCGTATTCCCATCTGAAAGTATCTGGCTCCGCTCACCCCCCCTCTCCCGCCGCGCAAGCGCGTCGACCTCTCCCACGAGGGGAGAGGTGGAAACACAGGACGTTGATGGATCGCTATCCCCTCGGCCCGCCCATCACCGGCAACACCACTCCGCTGATATACGACGCAGTCACCGGCGAAGCGAGAAACACGTACGCCGGAGAAATCTCCTCCGGCTGCGCCGGCCTTCCCATGTCGCTGTCCTTGCCGAAATCGGCGACGTCTTCGGCCGGTTTGTCCGCAGGATTGAGCGGTGTCCACACCGGACCCGGCGCCACTGCATTCACGCGTATGCCGCGCTCCAGCAAGTTGCTGGCCAATGACAGCGTGAAGGCATGGATCGCACCCTTGGTAGCGGAATAATCCAGCAAGTGCTTGCTGCCGAACAGGCCGGTTTCCGACCCGGAATTGATGATGCTGCCGCCACTGGGCAGATGCGGCAAGGCCGCGCGCGCCATGTGGAAGTAGCCGGCGATGTTGGTCTGCAGGGTCTGCTGCAGGTGTTCTTCGGATAGATCTTCCAGTTTTTCGGCGTGCAACTGGAAGGCGGCGTTGTTGACCAGGATGTCGAGGCGACCGAACGTCTTCACCGCTTTCCTGACCGCGGCCTCGCAAAACTCCGGATCCTTTACATCGCCGGCGATAACGACGCATTTCCCGCCCTCGGCCTCCACATGCTTCCTGGTCTCGCGCGCGTCCTTGTCTTCATCCAGATGCAGCACGGCCACATCGGCGCCTTCGCGCGCGAACAGCACCGCCACCGCGCGGCCGATGCCGGAATCGCCGCCGGTCACGATGGCGGCCATGCCCTTGAGCTTGCCGCTGCCCTTGTAGCCGGGCGCCAGGAAGCGCGGCTGGAGCTCCAGCTCGTGCTCGTTGCCGGGCTTGCGCAAATGCTGGGCCGGCATCGGATTAGGCGGCTGCCTGCGCTTGCCGGCCTGGACCGGCGTCTTGTCTTCCTTCGTTGCCTTGGGCTTGTCGCTGCTGGCGTCCTTGGCGTCGACCTTGCGCTGGAGGGACCGTTGTTTCTTCACCGCCTGCGCGGGTGCCGCCTTCTTTGAGGTAGCCATTTATCTTCCTCCCGGATCAGTTGCGGTCGTCGATCCCCGATACGCCGGATTTCTTCGCGCAGTGCGCGCAGCAGTAGAACTTTCCGCCGCTCTCCGCGCCGTGGCCGATGATCATGCAACCGCAGTGCTCGCATTTAGGCGCGAAGGCATGAATGGCGCATTCGAAAGAATCGAACGTTCCTTTGCGTTGACCCTGGGTAAGGGTGAAGGCCTTGTCGTAGTCGTTGCCGCAGACGTCGCAGACCGCCATGGCACTCTCCAGAAAGCGTTGGAAGCCGCAGTCTCGGGGGCGGGCGCTTCATGCAAGGTGAAATCGCAACGCCGTTACGTGGACTTTTTCTTAGCTTTCTTCTTGACCGACGGTTTACGCCGCGCGCGGTGCGCCTGCGCAAGGAATTTCAGCGTAGCCTGCTCCCACTGCCGCTCGCCCCGCGATCCTTCCGCCGCGCGCTGCAGACTGCCGTCGCGCCAACCCGCGAACGCGCACGGATCGATGTAGGCCTTGCGGCACACCGTCGGCGTATTTCCCAACGCGTCGGCGACCGACTTGATCACCTCGTTCTGCAGCTGTTGCAGCTCGCGCTCGCTGGGTTCGGCTGGCAGCGCCGTTGCCGCCAGCCGCTGGACCGCGGTCAGCGTGCCGCCCCAGGTACGGAAATCCTTCGCGGTGAAGTTGTCGCCCATCGCCATGCGCAAATAGTCGTTGACCTGGCCCGAGTCCACCGGCTGCACCCCGCCTTCGTCGTCGCGATACTGGAACAGCGCCTGCCCCGGTAGCTGCTGCACGCCGCGCACCAGTTTCACCAGACGTTTGTCGTCCAGCGCCACTTCATTGTCCTGTCCGCCCTTCCCCTTGAAGCGCAGGCGTGCGCGGCCGTCGCGCACGAATTCGGTATGGCGGTTGCGCAGCGTGGTCAGACCGAAGGATTTGTTGTCGCGCGCATAACCGTTGTTTCCCACCCGCATCATCGTTTCCGCCATCACCGAGACGACTATCGCCAGTACCTTGTCGCGCGGATGACCCTGCAATGCGAGATCCCGCTGCAGGCGGCGCCGCAGTTTCGGTAATGCCCGGCCGAAAGCGACGATACGGTCGAATTTTCCGTCGCCCCGCACCGCGCTCCATTGCGCGTGATAGCGGTATTGCTTGCGCCTGCGCGCGTCGCGTCCGGTCGCCTGCAGGTGGCCGCGCGCGTGGCGGCAGATCCACACCTCCGTGTAGGCCGGCGGGATCGCCAGCGCGCGGATGCGCTGCAACGTGGCTTCGTCGCGCACGGTCGAGCCATCGGCGCGCGATAGCTGAAACCCTTGCCGGATCGGCGACGGGCGATGCCGGGTTCCTCGTCGCTGACGTAGACCAGGCCGGCATCGATCGCCTGCGCAGCGGCTTCGCCGGATCCGGCGGTCGTAGAGGCGGCCGTGGAGCGGGAACCGGCCCGGCGCTGGGGCGCTTTCATCGCAGGATCATGTCGCGGCCCGGTTAACGCCTTGCGAACGCCGGATGCAGGATGCTTGAATCAGCCCATCCTCTTCCTCGGAGCTACGCATGTCCCGACTTCTGCTGCCCGCCGCCGCCTTGCTGACCCTGTGCCTTGCCTCCTGCACGCCCAAGCCCGATGAACAGGAACAGGCCCTAGCCCAGTCAGAGGAACGCGCCGAGGAAGCCGCTCAGCCGGCGCCGCCCACTCCGCCAGCGGCGGCCACTGCCTGCGACGACTCGCAGGCGCAGTGGGCGATCGGCAAGAAGATCACCGAGGCTGAGGTGGAGCAGGCGCGCAAGGACAGCGGCGCCGAGACCGCGCGCACGCTCAAGCCCAACCAGGCGGTGACGATGGAATTCAACGCCAATCGCCTGAACCTGGACCTGGACAACACCGGCGTGGTGACCGCGATCCGCTGCGGCTGACATTCACCGACTTGCTTTGGAGGTACGCCATGGCAAAAAGAACGATCCCTCTTGTTCCGACTCTGGCGCTGGCGCTGTCCGCGTGCGCGCAGATTCCCGCAGCGGACACCACAGCCTCGCCACCGCCGGCACCAGCCGTCGATGCCGCTTCTTCCGCGCATTGCGATGCCGGCAAGGCGACGGACGCGGTTGGACAACTGCCCTCGCCGGAAGCACAGGAACGGGCGCGCACCGACGCCGGCGCAGAAATCGTGCGCGTACTCAGGCACAACCAGCCCATCACCAAGGAATTCAGGACGGGCCGGCTGAATCTGGTGCTGGACGCCGAAGGCAGGATCGCCAGCGTCAACTGCAGCTGAATTCGAGTCCGGCAACGCTCAGGAAAAAGTTGCCGATGTAACTAACCGTGCCGCTTTCCGCGCGTGTTGCGGCACCGCAACATCTATGTTCTAGTCGGGCTTCCGGAGACATTCAGTAGCGCCGCTTGCGCAGGGCGCGGTGTCGCCGTCACTTCGCTGATCGGCACGCGCCGGCCAGCCTTTATCCGGTTGAGAAAAACGATGGCCCCCAGCCATAGCCAGGGACTCTACGATCCGAACGACGAACGCGACGCCTGCGGTTTCGGCATGGTCGCGCAGCTCGATGACCAGCCGTCGCGTTCGCTGGTGGATACCGCCATTTCCGCGCTCTCGCGCATGACCCATCGCGGCGGCGTCGCCGCCGATGGCCTCACCGGCGACGGCTGCGGTCTGCTGATCCGCAAACCGGATGCATTCCTGCGCGCGCTGGCCAAGGAAGCCGGCATCGCCGTGGGCGAGCGCTACGCCGCCGGCCTGGTGTTCCTGCCGCACGAACCCGAACAGGCGGCGCTCTGCCGCAGCGCACTGACCGAGGAACTGCAGCGCGCGGGCGTCGTCCCGCAAGGCTGGCGCGTACTGCCCACCGACGATTCGGTTTGCGGACAGTTGGCCAAAGACACCCTGCCGCGCATCGAACAGCTTTTCGTCGATGCCGGGACCGATAAGAACATCGACGCTTTCGCCCTGGCGCTGTTCCTGGCGCGCCGCCGTGCCGAACAGCGCCTGCGCGACGTCGCGGACTTCTACGTGGTCACGCTCACCCCGCACGCCATCGGCTACAAAGGCATGGTGTTGCCGGACAAGCTGTCCACCTTCTTTCCCGACCTGCAGCGCAGCGACCTGACCGCCAGCGCGGTCGTATTCCACCAGCGTTTCTCCACCAACACCTTGCCGCGCTGGCCATTGGCGCATCCATTCCGCTTGCTCGCCCACAATGGCGAGATCAACACCATCGAAGGCAACCGCCGCTGGGCGCAGGCGCGCAGCAAAGTGTGGAAGACGCCGCGCTTCGACATCGCCGAGTTCGACCCGGTCATCTCCATGCACGGCTCCGATTCGCAGAGCCTGGACAACATGCTGGAGCTGATGATCGCCGGCGGCATGGATCTGCTGCAGGCGCTGCGCATTCTGGTTCCCCCGGCCACGCAGTCGCTGGAATTCAAGGACGCCGATCTGGCCGCGTTCTACGAGTTCTATGGTTTGAACAGCGAGCCGTGGGACGGCCCGGCCGGCATCGTCGCCTGCGATGCGCGCTACGCGGCCTGCATGCTGGACCGCAACGGCCTGCGTCCGGCGCGCTGGCTGCTGACTTCCGACCGCCATTTCCTGGTCGCTTCCGAAGCCGGCGTGTGGGAACTGCCGGCCGAGCGCATCACCCGCAAGGGCAAGCTGGGCCCGGGCGAGATGATGGCCATCGACCTCAAGCGCGGCGACCTGCTGGACAGCGAGGCCATCGACCGCATCAACCGCGGCCGCGCGCCGTACAAGCAATGGCTGCAGCAGGGCGTGACCTATCTGCAGACCGAACTGATCGACCCTTCGCTGGTCGAGGAGCCGTTCGACGAGAAGACCCTGCGCAGCTACCACAAGCTGTTCCAGCTCACCAACGAGGAAGTGGAGTTCGTGCTGCGGCCTTTGGCCGAAACCGAGCAGGAAGCCACCGGCTCGATGGGCGACGACACGCCGATGGCCGTGCTGAGCCGGCAGACGCGGCCGCTGTACGACTACTTCCGCCAGGCCTTCGCCCAGGTCACCAACCCGCCGATCGATCCGCTGCGCGAAGACTGCGTGATGTCGCTGACCACGCAGCTGGGCAAGGAGACCAACATCTTCCATGCGGGCCCGGAAACGGTGAACCACGTGATCCTCAACTCGCCGGTGCTGTCGCAACGAAAATTGCGCCAGCTGCTGAAGATGCAGCCGTACGACGAGAAGAACGCGCTGATCGACCTGTCCTATTCGCATGAAGAAGGATTGAAGGCCGGCATCGAACGCATCTGCGCCCAGGCAGAACAGGCCGCGCGCGACGGCATGGTCATGCTGCTGTTGACCGACCGCTACCCGGTCGCCGAGCGGCCGATGGCGCACGCCCTGCTCGCCACCGGCGCAGTGCATCATCATCTGGCGCGCGTGGGCCTGCGCTGCGACGTCAACCTGATCATCGAAACCGGCACCGCGCGCGACCCGCACCACATCGCCTGCCTGCTCGGCTTCGGCGCGACCGCGGTGTATCCGTATCTGGCTTACCAGACCCTGTTCGACCTGGGCCGTCGCGGCATCCTGCATCTGAAGAAGGGCGGCGAACAGGCGCAGATCGGCCGCAGCTATCGCAAAGGCATCTACAAAGGCCTGTCCAAGATCATCTCCAAGATGGGCATCTGCAGCATCAGCAGCTATCGCGCCGCGCAGCTGTTCGAAATCGTGGGTCTGCAGCCGGACGTGATCGACCTTTGTTTCCCGGATACCGCCTCGCGCGTGGGCGGCGTGGATCTGGCGCGGCTGGACGTGGAAGCGCGCCAGCTGACCCGCAACGCCTGGAACGACCTGCACAAGCAGGAAATCGGCGGACTGCTCAAGTACGTGCATGGCGGCGAGTACCACATGTACAACCCGGATGTGGTGATGTCGCTGCAGCACGCCACACGCACCGGCGAGGCGGCCGACTGGCAGAAGTACGCCGACTTCGTGCATGCGCGGCCGCCTTCGGCCTTGCGCGACCTGCTGCAGTTGAAGAAGGCGGAGACGTCCACGCCGCTGGAACAAGTCGCCGACGCCGGCGATTTGCTGCGCCGCTTCGACACCGCCGCAATCAGCCTGGGCGCCTTGTCGCCCGAAGCGCACGAAGCGCTGGCCATCGCCATGAACCGCCTGGGCGGACGCAGCAATTCCGGCGAAGGCGGCGAAGACCCCGCGCGTTACGGCACGGAGAAGCGCAGCAAGATCAAGCAGGTGGCCTCCGGACGTTTCGGCGTAACACCCGAGTATCTGGTCAATGCCGAAGTGCTGCAGATCAAGGTCGCGCAGGGCGCCAAGCCCGGCGAAGGCGGCCAGCTGCCCGGCCACAAGGTCAACGAGATGATCGCGCGGTTGCGCTACGCCAAGCCGGGCATCGGCTTGATCTCGCCGCCGCCGCACCACGACATCTATTCCATCGAAGATCTGGCCCAGCTGATCTTCGACTTGCGCCAGGTCAATCCGACTGCGCTGATTTCGGTGAAGCTGGTGTCGCATGCCGGCGTCGGTACGATCGCAGCAGGCGTGGTGAAAGCGGGCGCGGACCTGATCACCATCTCCGGCCACGACGGCGGCACCGGCGCCAGTCCTTTGAGCTCGATCCGTTATGCGGGCGTGCCGTGGGAACTGGGCGTGGCCGAATCGCACCAGGCGCTGGTCGCCAACCAGTTGCGCGACCGCACCGTGCTGCAGACCGACGGCGGCTTCAAGACCGGGTTGGATGTGGTCAAGGCGGCGCTGCTTGGCGCGGACAGTTTCGGTTTCGGCACCGCGCCGATGATCGTGCTGGGCTGCAAGTACTTGCGCATCTGCCATCTGAACAACTGCGCCACCGGCGTGGCCACCCAGGACGAACACCTGCGCGCCAAGCATTTCACCGGCCTGCCGGAACGGGTGGAGAATTTCTTCCGCCTGTTGAGCGAAGAAGTGCGCCAGTGGCTGTCCTACCTGGGCGCGCGTTCGCTGGACGAGATCGTCGGCCGCACCGATTTGCTGCAACAACTCGAGGTGTCGCCGCGGCCCGGCGTGCATGTCGATCTGTCTCGTTTGCTGAAACACGTACACCAGGACACCGGCCACTGCGCCGCGCAGCGTTTGTACGAATCGCCCGATAGCCTGGCCACGCAGCTCGACGGATTGATGGCCAAGCCTATCGCCGACAAATCCGGCGGCGATCAACGCTTCCTGATCCACAACACCGACCGCTCCATCGGCACGCGCCTGTCCGGCGCCATCGCCCGTGCGCACGGCAACCTGGGCATGAACGATGCGCCGTTGCAGCTGCGTTTCCGCGGCACCGCGGGACAGAGCTTCGGCGCGTTCAACGCTGGCGGTCTGTTGATGGAGCTGGAAGGCGAAGCCAACGACTACGTGGGCAAGGGCATGGCCGGCGGCCGCCTGGTGGTGCGCCCGCCGCGCGGCGCGCGCTTCGAGGCACGCAATACAGCGATCCTGGGCAACACCTGCCTGTACGGAGCGACCGGCGGCGAACTGTTCGCCGCAGGACGCGCCGGCGAACGTTTCGCGGTGCGCAATTCCGGCGCGCTGGCGGTGATCGAAGGCGCTGGCGATCACTGCTGCGAATACATGACCGACGGCATCGTCATGGTGCTGGGCAGGGTGGGTCTGAATTTCGGCGCCGGCTTCACCGGTGGCCTGGCCTACGTGCTGGACCTGGACCGCGATTTCGTCGACCGCTACAACCACGAACTGATCGACATCCACCGCATTTCGCCGGAAGGTTTCGAAAGCCATCGCCAGCATCTGCACACGCTGGTCACGCGGCACCGCGAACTCACCGGCAGCATCTGGGCGCAGCAGATCCTGGATGAGTTCCGCGACTATGTGGGCAAGTTCTGGCTGGTGAAGCCGAAGGCGGCGAGTTTGGAATCGTTGACGGAGTCTTTGAGGCGGGCGGCATGAAGACTTTTGCTTTCCTTCTCCCCCCGGGAGAAGGTGCCCGAAGGGCGGATGAGGGAATGGACTCACCGCTTGCAGCAAACTTCCCGTGGGCCGGAATTGCCATTCCCTCATCCGGCGCTACGCGCCACCTTCTCCCGGTGGGAGAAGGAACAGCAAGGCCTGTCGTATGAGCCGCAAGCAAGTCTTCCAATTCGTAGAACTCCCCCGCCAGATGCCGCAGCGCATTCCCCTGGAACTGCGCACCAATGGCGACTGGGGCGAGATGTACGGCAAGTTCGCCCTGCCCGAGGCGCAGCACCAGGCCGGGCGTTGCCTGGATTGCGGCAACCCCTATTGCAGCTGGAAGTGCCCGGTGCACAACGCCATCCCGCAGTGGCTGCAGCTGGTGCAGGAGAACCGCATCGACGAAGCCGCCGCGCTCTGCCATACCACCAACCCGCTGCCGGAAATGTGCGGCCGCGTCTGTCCGCAGGATCGCCTGTGCGAAGGCAGCTGCACGCTGGAGGATGGTTTTGGAGCGGTCACCATCGGTGCGGTGGAGAAATACATCGTGGATGCGGCGCTGGAAAAAGGCTGGCGTCCGGATCTGAGTGAAGTCGTCGCCACCGGCAAGCGCGTTGCGGTGGTTGGCGCCGGCCCCGCGGGACTGGCCTGCGCCGATGTGCTGGCGCGCAATGGTATCCACGCGGTGGTGTTCGACCGCTACGAACAGATTGGCGGGCTGATGCAGTTCGGCATTCCCAGTTTCAAGCTGGAGAAGAGCATCATCGCGCGCCGTCGCGAAGTGCTCGAAGGCATGGGCGTGGAGTTCCGCCTGGGCGTGGAGATCGGCAAGGATCTGGGCATCGAGGAATTGCTGGCCGACTACGACGCCGTCTTCCTGGGCACTGGCGCCTATCGCTACACCGATGGCGGATTGCCGGGACAGGATCTGAAAGGGGTGCTGCCGGCGCTGCCGTTCCTGGTGCAGAACGGACGCATCGTCGGCGGCAACGATCCCTGGGGCCGGCCGATCGCCGGCTGGGAAGACACCATGCAGCTGCCCGACATGAACGGCAAGCGCGTGGTGGTGCTGGGCGGTGGCGATACCGGTATGGATTGCGTGCGCAGCGCGATTCGACTGGGCGCGGCCAAGGTGACCTGCGCGTACCGGCGCGATGAAGCCAACATGCCGGGCTCTGCGCGCGAAGTGGCCAACGCGCGCGAGGAAGGCGTGCGCTTCCTGTTCAACCGCCAGCCGCTGCTGATCGAAAGCGATGGCGACGACGGCGTGACTGGCGTGCGCGTGGTCGAAACAAAACTGGGCGAACCCGATGAGCGTGGACGCCGGAATGCGGTGCCGATCGAAGGCAGCGAATCGTTGCTGGAAGCGGACATCGTCATCATCGCTTTCGGTTTTTCGGCCACGGTGCCGGAGTGGCTGGCCGCGCAGGGTGTGGAAGGCAGTCCGAACGGACGCATCGTGGTCGGTGGCGGTATGGCCGATGAAAGCGGGCGCCTGCCGTTCCAGACCACCAATCCGAAATTGTTCGCCGGTGGCGACGCGGTGCGCGGCGCGGACCTGGTGGTGACCGCGGTGGCCGAAGGCCGCGATGCGGCCGGAAGCATCGCGCAGATGCTGCTTTCCTGAACTCTGCGACGGGCTCCACGGCCCGTCGTCGTCCACGATGCTAAGGTCGTTGCGTCGTGAAAGGAGAAACCGATCATGCGCTTGCATGCTCTCCCCCATTGCCGGATCGCCATCGTTGCCTGCCTGCTGCTGTTGTCGGCCAACCTGAGCCCGGCTTCGGCGCAAACCGCTCGAACCTTGAAATACGCCGGTGTGAATCTGGCCGGCGCCGAGTTCAATTCGTCGAAAAAACCCGGCGTTCTCTACAAGGACTACACCTACCCCGGCGAGTCGGACTACGCCTACTACGCCTCCAAGGGCATGAACGTGATCCGCCTGCCGTTCCTGTGGGAACGGCTGCAGCCGCAGGCCAACGGAGCGCTGGACAGTCAGCAGCTGTCCCTGTTGCAGACCGCGGTGAAGCGGGCCAAGGCGCAGAACCTGCACGTGGTGCTGGATGTGCACAACTACGCCAAGTATTACGGCAAGCGTATCGGCACGACGGAAACTCCGGTCGCGGTCTTTGCGGATTTCTGGAGCAAACTCGCGGCCGAGTTCAAAGACGACGACTCGGTCATTTTCGGCCTGATGAACGAGCCCAACGGCATCGACGCCAACGAATGGTCCGCTGCCGCGCAAGCCGGTTTGAACGCCATCCGCGCCACCGGCGCGCGCAATGTGGTGCTGGTGCCGGGCACGGCGTACAGCGGCGCGCACAGTTGGAGCAGTACCGGTTACGGGGGAACCTCCAATGGCGAGGCGTTGCTTGCGATCACCGATCCGGACGACCGTATCGCGTTCGAGGCGCATCAGTATCTGGACGCGGATTATTCCGGCACTTCCGGCGTATGCCAGAGCGAGCAGATCGGCGCGCAGAAGCTGCAGGTTTTCACCGACTGGCTGCGCCGGCACCACAAGCAGGGTTTCCTGGGCGAATTCGCCGCCGGCAGCGACCCGGTCTGTCTGGCTGCACTGGACTCCATGCTGGAACACATCCAAGCCAACGCCGACGTGTGGCTGGGCTGGACTTACTGGGCCGGCGGCGGCTGGTGGAACGTGAGCTATCCGTTCAATGTGCAGCCGGACAAGGAGGGCAACGAGAAACCGCAGATGCCGGTGCTTTCGATGAAGGCGCATCAGATTACGGACTGATCCGGAAGCGCGATTGTTCCATCAGAGAGATTTCGGGATTGACGACCCACAACCTGACGCGAGACCATCGCGCCAAACCTCATGCCCGGGGTCTATTTCGAGCTAGGCACTTCGACTAAGGGAATCGCAACCTGTGGGTGACAGAATCAAGCACTTCCCTCGCGGAGCAGAGCGCAGGAATAGACTCAACGTCAGAAAGTATCGCGTTCCGTGCCAAGTCAGTGATCGCTGGCTGCAGTTTCCGGAAATCGCGCATGCTCTTGCCGGCGGAGACTTCATGGCAATTGATGTCATGACTCTTGGCGCTGACGAGAAAGAACGGAAGATTTGCGAGCTCGTGCTGACCAAACAAGACTTGATTCGCATGATTGGGCAAGTCGCCACAAGCGCCTAGCGGCTAGTTCAAGCCGAAGCCGCTTCGCGGCTCGGCTTAGTCAAGCTAAGCCTACCCTCAACTGAAAGGAATCTTTATGAGCGACCCATACAACTCTTATGGAACGCATACCCCGCCCGCGGCCCCCAAAGTCGCGACTACTCCGGCACGAGAGAAATCAGATCCGATTTCACGGCTTAGTGTTTCGGATTCTTGGAAGCGCAAGTTCAGATTGGTCGATCAAGCAGGTGGGCCTGATTTACCCAATCTCCGCGACTTACCTTCCGGCGACCGCTTCAGCCTCACTTTCAACATTCTTGCGCTGATCTTTGGACCCTTCTATTACCTGGCTAAAGGGCTGTGGCGGCAGGCCATACTTTACTTGATCTTTGCAATAGTGTTGATTGTGATCATGGAGGCAGTGGGCCTCGGCAAGTTCTCACGTGGTGTAGGTTATGGTTTCGGAGTGATATATGCCATGCGAGCCAATATTAGTTACTACAAGAAAGTCGTACTTGGTGAAGCACCCTGGTTGTGAAGCCCAACAATTAATTCAAGCCGAATATGCTTTGCAGCGCAATTCAGCTCAAACGTCAGGCCCCGCATGAAGCTTCTCTACACGACAAGCAGCCTGTCCTTCACCCAGCTCGTTTGCCTCACGTTCGACCGTGAGGAGATCCCCTATTTCTCGTCCGACACCGACCCGGCTACCTCCGGACTTGGCTCACCCTTCATGATCCGCCAATGCCGCATCTACCTGCTGCACGAGGAGCACTGGGATCGCGCCGTGGAGCTGTTGCACGAGCTAGGGGCCTTTTCTGCCGAAGAACAGGAACCTCGTCCGCCCGCTAAAAGAATGCCTGCCTGGCTGGTCGTAGGCATGGGCGTTTTGCTTGCGGTGCTGTTCGGGGCCGTGCTCTCCAACTAACGCGATCCCGCTTCGCGGGTCGGCTGTGTCAGACGTACGCACCAAACGGATCATCCTCCATGGCTCAAAAAAGCAGAATGAGCTACGCGCTCCCGGCCGTAATCTATGTCCTGCTCATCGGCACCGTGTTTTCGCCGGATGTCCAGCCTGTGCTTGCCAAAGCCTTTGGTCTCGAGCCATTCGGATTTCCGGTGACATGGGTCGTCGCAATCGCTCAAGCCATTCTCTGTTTTCCCTTCGTATTCGCCCTGCATCACTTCATGCTGATTGCGGAGCAAGCCGCCGCTGACGGCAGCAGCATCGGAAAGGTCGGCCTGCTGGTGTACGCGGCAAGTGTCGGCAAGCTTCACCCGCAATTGCGACGCTCGCAGATGATTTCCCTGATTGGACTGGCTTACTTTGTGCTGATATGCGGTGCCTGGATCGCCTACGCCGACGCCAGAGGCATTTAAGCTTGCGATGGCGGACAATGGCCTTCTCAGACCTTCTGCTGCGGGCCGACAGGCTCTGGTTTCAATCCTCATGAGGTACATCCGGTGAACCACGAGAATCCGTATAAGGCCCCGATATCGGAACTGGAACCCGGCTCAGGCACTCCCCCGCGCAGATGGAGCGTCATGCTTCTATCGCTTGTCGCATTTCAGACTATGATTGCAGCGGTCTACGCGACCACCCTGATCAGCCATTTTCGCCACGGTGAAATAAACGCGCTGACATTCCTGGCGTCGGTGCTCGCCAGCGTTCTGTTGCTGGTTGGGGGACTCATGTATGCAAAAAAGAACCTTTACTCCGCCCACTTGTTCTTCGCGTCGGCATTGTGTGCGGCCTTTGCCTATCTGCAATGGCATCCCACTTTTCTTCTCACCGGCCTTGGCATCTCCATTTGCGCGGGTCTGGTGGCCGTCGTCGCTCAGAGACGCCTCGCGAAGGTCTGATGGTTTATTCGAGCCGACCTGTTTCGCGGGTCGGCCCCTTCCGGCGCCAAGCGCCAAGGAGCTTTTGCCGTATGCGCTTTGTTGCTCTTCTCTCTCTCGCGTTCGCAGTGGCGCCTTTCAACGCCATTGCGCAAGACTCAACGGCACGCGCTCCCTTTGTCGTCGAGCAGACTTATTGGATCAAACCCGGTAAAGAACTGCAGTTCATAGGTTTGTTCGAAAAAAATCGAGTGCCGCTACTGCGCGCCAGGATAAAGGACGGCCGCGCGCTATGGGCGCGCTTGTCCAAGCCCCGCTTCAACGCCACCAACGAGCAATGGGACTTGCGGGTTACTGTCGCCTGGCGCGATGCGGACAGCGCCATCGAGCCTGTTACCCAGGCAAAAACCCAACTGACCACGGAACAGCAGATCATCGAAGAACTTATCGTGGAGCGCACCGACGTACCCATTCAGGAGTGGAATGTGAACATCGGTGGCAACTGACGATTCACCGAGGCCGCACCCGCTTCGTGGATCGGCTTGCCTCCAACGTCGGCTTGCCAGATGAGAGTTTCGCGGTGGACCGGGAAGTAGAAGCACGGCTAGCCATGAATCATCCTTCGATCAATAGAGGGGATATATTCTGGGTGCCTGCGGATCCGGAAAGAGGGTCGGTGCCGGGCTCGCCTCACCCCCATGTGGTCGTTCAGGACGACGTGTTCAATTACTCCAGGATTAGCACGGTTGTCGTATGCGCCCTGAGCTCAAACAGCAACCGCGCTTCGGAACCCGGCAATATCCTGCTTGACCTCCACGAGGGCGGTCTTGAGCGTCGTAGCGTAGTGATCGTCTCTCAGGTCTCTTCCCTCTATAAGTTCCGGCTGGGCGAGCGTATTGGCAGCCTTTCCGATTCTCGGGTAGATCAGATCATTGCCGGACTTCGTTTTGTGCAATCCGCCTTCATCAATCGTCGCAAGTGATACGACAGCCTGATTGAGGACTCCATGACCGACCGGCTCTTCGTTTACGGTTCGCTCGCACCAGGCCGCCCGAATGCGCACGTGCTGGCTCAGGTTCCCGGCTTCTGGGAGGCGGCCACGGTCAGAGGTGTGCTGCGCCATGAGGGCTGGGGCGCCGCAATCGGCTATCCGGGCATCGTCATCGACGAGCATGGCGAAGAGATTGCGGGATTCGTCTTCTGCTCCGACGAACTGAGGGTGCATTGGGCGCGGCTCGACCGGTTCGAAGGCGAAGGCTATGTGCGCGTGCTGGCCCCCGTAAAGCTCGGAAGCGGCACCCGTGTTCAGGCCTACGTTTACGCGCTCAGTGGAAGCGGCGTGTCCCAGGGTTCGTCTGGCGACCGCTGACTCGTTCAAGCGGCACCGCAAAGCGGCCCAGCTCCATTCACCAGCTCCATTCAGTCGTCGCATGCCCGCCTTGGGCCAACCCACTGCCTTCGGATGGCGATCTCCTCGCGACGCGTGCGCTCGCACCACGTAGAATCGCCGGCCCCCGCGCGCAAGCATCAACCCCTGCATGAGAATCGGCATCGACTTCGGCACCAGCTACTCGGCTGCGGCCGCACGTATTGGAGACCGGCTGGAGCACATCCGTTTCGGCGGACTGCCGCAGTTCCGTACCGCGGTGTTTTTCCCCACCGAATTGCCCGACCCGGCCGATTTCCGTCTTACCACCGCGCTGGAAGGCGAAGTCGCGATACTGGTGCGTGCGGCCAAGGCCGAGCAGACCCGCAGCGGCGTGATTCCGCGCAGCGATGCGCAGCTGCACCGCGATGCCGTGCAGATAGTGCGCCGCCAATGGCTGGAGGCGCAGAGACAGGAAGCCGAGGACGCGGCGGCGGATCTGGACGATGCGGTATTCGGCGAGGACGCCATCGACCGCTACCTGGAAGAGGGTAGCGGCCACCTGGTGCAGTCGCCCAAATCGATGCTGGGTTACGACCTGCTGCCGCGCGCACGGAAAACCATCACCGGCATCGCTGCGCAGATCCTGGAACACATCCGCCTGACCGCCAGCGAGCAGCTGGGCGCCGACGTGCGTCTGGCCACGATCGGGCGGCCGGTGCGATTCCGCAGTTCGCTGGGTCCGGCGGGCGGCGAACAGGCGCTGGATATCCTGGCCGAAGCGGCGCAGATCGCCGGCTTCGAGGCGGTGGATTTCCTGGAAGAACCCGTCGCCGCCGCACTGCATTACCACGCCGGCAGCGACACCCGGCATTCCACGCTGGTGGTGGATGTCGGCGGCGGCACCACCGATATCGCCCATGCGCAGGTCGGCGGCAGCCAGGCGCCAGTGATCCATCGCGCCTGGGGTTTGCCCAATGGCGGCACCGACGTGGATCTGGCCCTCAGCATGGCGCACTTCATGCCACTGTTCGGGCGCGGCGACACCCGCGTGCCCGCGCATCATTTCGTGGATGCGGCCATGGTCCAGGACATGCCGCGCCAGCGCGCGTTCCACAAGCGCGATTTCAGCGAAGTGTCCGCGCCTTACAACGCGCGGTTGCGGAAATTGCAGCATGACGGCGGCACCACCCGGCTGTACCGCGCCGTGGAAGCGATGAAGATGCGGCTCAGCGAGCACGACACCAGTCGCCATGAGCTGGATTACATCGCCGCGGCACTGTCAGTGGAGGCCAGTCGCAACGACTTGCAACTGGCCAGCGCGGATTTTCTGGGTCGCCTTGCGCGCCTGTTGCAGGAAGTGGGCGAAGCGTTGGACAGTCCGCCAGACAGCCTCTTCCTGACCGGCGGCATGTCGCGCGCGCCGTATGTGCAGGCGATGGCGCGCGAGGCGTTTCCGCATGCGCGCGTGGTGCATGGGGATCCTTCGCTGGGGGTGGTTTCGGGATTGGCGAACCATCTTTTTGGGGATTGATCGGATCTTCGTTGCTGCGATTTCGCTCGCTGTTCCTACTATATTCTCCCGCCGCACAAGCACGTCGCCTCTTCCATCAGCGGAGTGGTGCCTCTTCGTTACGCTGAAACGAAGCGTAGTGGAACCCCTTCTCCCCTTGTGGGAGAAGGTGCCCGAAGGGCGGAAGAGGGGTGAGCGGAGCGGCAATCCATGGTCAATGTAGTCAACACAACAATCGATATCGAATGCGGTCGCGGCATTACTGGGCCAATTTACTGTCTCCGCTCACCCCTCTCCCGCCGCGCAGGCGCGTCGACCTCTCCCACAAGGGGGAGAGGTGGTAATCCCGTGGCTTTCTGATCCACGGGTTGGTGCCTTTCTCTGTAGTCGCAAAAAAGCCGCTGCCGCCACAAACCCATGCCGCTACGGCTGTCCGCGCTTTAGACTATCTTCTCCTTCACCAGCGGATTCCCAATGCGCCTGGGCCTTGCAGCCAATCGCCTGCACCATCACAACCGGGACGCGGCCCTGTTCCGCTGGCTGCGTGCCTGCGAAACCGGCATCCGCGAGTTGAAGCTGGGCTTGCACGCCGTCGGCCGCACCCATGACGCCATCGCCGAGGCCGGCATACTGACCGACTACCCTGGCTTGCGGCGCTATCCGCATGGTCGCGAAGGCGGCCTGATGAAGCTGGTCGCCGAAGTGGTGGGCCTGGAGGGTGCCGAGCGCAGCCTGGATGGTGCTATCTATCTGATCGATCCGGTGGATCCCTCTTCTATTTTTCCGGAAGCGACCGCGCTCAAGCGCCAATGCGTGATTCACGGCAAACCCTTCCTGTCCACAGTGGCTTCGGCGCGGGACTGGATCGAGATGGAACGTATCCATGCCGGCTTTGCGCCGGACCCCGGTGCGGATCGCTTCCATGCACTGGAAACGCAGACGCTGGCGCTGATCGCGCACGATGCAATGAAGCCGCAGATGCTGGCGTTCGCGGCGGAGCATTTCGATGCGCTGTCGCGTTTCGCGCACCGGGTCGCCACCGGTACCACCGGCCAGCGCCTCAACGAACTGGCCTGGAGCCTCGGCTGGCCGCAGGACCGCCTGTGGGCCGAGCGTTACCAGAGCGGTCCCATGGGCGGCGATGCGCAGATCGCAGACCGCGTGCTGGAACGCCGGTGCCAGCGCGTGGTCTTCTTCGAGGATCCGCATGTCGCCCGTCAGCACGAAGCCGATATCCAATTGCTGGAGCGCGCCGTCACCACGGTGACCGACGAAGCGGTGTGCACGACCTCGCCCGCCGTCGCCCGTCGCTGGCTGCAGGCGGTAGCGCTACGCGCCGATCGCGGCAGCTGACATGAGCGACTCTTCTTCGCCGCGCCTGCTGCGCGATTTTTCCCTTTCCGCCGTCGCCGCCGGTTTCGTCACCGTACTGGTGGGCTTCACCGCCTCGGCGGTGATCGTGTTCCAGGCTGCGCAGGCGCTGGGCGCTTCGGAAACGGAGATCGCTTCGTGGATGTGGGCGCTGGGTCTGGGCATGGGCCTGACCTGCATCGGCCTGTCGTTGCGTTACCGCATGCCGGTCGTGACGGCATGGTCCACGCCCGGTGCGGCGATGCTGATCGCCAGCACGGCAGGGCTGCCTTATCCGGAAGTGATCGGCGCGTTCGTGCTGTCGGCGTTGCTGATGGCCATCGCCGGCTTCACCGGCGTGTTCGAGCGCAGCTTGAGCCGCATTCCGGCTTCGTTGGCATCGGGCATGCTGGCCGGCGTGCTGCTGCGCTTCGGCCTGGATGTGTTCGTCTCCATGCAAACGCAGTTGGGCATGGCGCTGACCATGTTCGTGACCTATCTGTGCGGGCGCCGCCTGTTTCCACGCTATGCGGTAATCGTGACGTTGCTGATGGGCATCGCCATCGCCGGCGCGACCGGGCTGCTGCATACCGGCGGAGTACGCTTGGAGTTGGCCCGGCCGGTATTCACTCTGCCGTCGCTGTCGTTGGCTTCGGTGTTCGGCATTGCGCTGCCGTTGTTCATCGTCACCATGACCTCGCAGAACGTGCCGGGCGTAGCCGTGATCCGCGCCTCGGGTTACGCGGTGCCGATCTCCCCGGTGATCGGCTGGACCGGCGTGGCCAACGTGCTGCTGGCCCCGTTCGGCGCGTTCGCCCTGAACCTGGCCGCGATCACCGCGGCGATCTGCATGGGCCGCGAAGCGCATCAGGATCCGGAGCGCCGCTATGTGGCCGCGGTGTTCGCCGGCCTGTTCTATGTGCTGGTGGGCCTGTTTGGCGCCACGGTCGCGGCGGTGTTCGCAGCCTTCCCGAAAGAGCTGGTGATGGCCATCGCCGGGCTTGCCTTGTTCGGCACCATCGGCAACAGCCTGGCGGCGGCGATGCGCGAGGAAAGCGATCGCGAACCGGCGCTGATCGCTTTCCTGGTGACGGCCTCGGGCATTTCATTGGGCGGGATCGGTTCGGCGTTCTGGGGGCTCGTCGCCGGCGCGATCACGTTGCTGGTATGGCGCCGGAAGAGCTGAACGCGTAGGAGCGACGTAAGTCGCGAATCCATAGCCTCAAACCGCGTATGAATGGATATGAATTGCGATAGATGAGCTAAGGATGCCTTCGCGACTTACGCCCGAAGGAAGTCCTCTCGGGGGACGTCGCTCCTACGCGCTCACACGCCATTTTCGTTTGCATTCGCTCAGCAATGTGCAGGGCACGTGAGTTCATGTTGCAGTTCTATTCTTTTCTGCACACTCGTTGCTCATTCCAACGCGGGAGAAATCCATGCGCAAGTTCCAACCACGAATGTTGTTGCTGTCGACCGCGCTGATGGCATCCGGAGCGGCCTTGGCGCAAACGCCCAACCCCGACGCGCTCACCGAGCCTCAGGTCCGTGCCTTGCTTACGGAGAAAGGTTATACCCGCATCGACGATCTGGACTTCGAAGACGGCGCCTGGGAAACCGACGCGACCAGCGCCGATGGGAATCGCGTCGACGTGCGTGTCGACCCGGCCAGCAAGCGCATTTTCGCCGAAGCGCTGGTGTCCACGCTGAGCGAGGACGACGTCAAAGCCAAATTGTCGGCGGCCGGCTATTCGAAGGTGCACGACGTCGACTTCGATGACGGCGTGTGGAAGGCAGAAGCCGAACGTGCCGACGGTAACGATGTCGAGATCCATCTCGATCCGAAGGACGGGCATATCCTGCATGTCGAGAACGATTGAGCTCCTGTAACGCATGAGTACGGAGAAGGCCGCAGCAATGCGGCCTTCTTTTTGGAGCGTCCGCGCCCACTGAAATCGCCTTGTTTCCCGTTTGCAGGACCGGACTGGCGCGGCGGCGATTTGCGGCCGACAATGTCTCCCCCGGAGGACACATCCATGTTGAAGCGCAGTCTCATCGCCACCTTGCTCGTCGTCAGCGCGGCCGCCAGCGCCCAGACCGCACCCGCACCGGCGTCCCCCAAGATCAGTCCATCGCTATACGCGATCAATTCGGCCGCACTGGCTTCTGCCATGACCTACTGCAGCACCAAGCACGGCAACCTGCTCGCAGGGTCTCCGGGCCAGGCCTGTTTCCTGAAGGCACGGCAAGTACTGGCCAATTACGGGTTGAAGAAAGTTTCCGCCGATGTCGACGGCCGTTGCAACAATCCCGCGACCTTCAACACCTGCCTGACGCCTGAAGTGGGCAAGCTGGTGTACGCACTGAATGCGGAGTTCGTGAAGCAGGGCTTGTGACCTGCCACTAAACCTTCTTTCCTACAGGCGGATTGCGCCGATCGTTTGCTGCAACGCGTGCGTTTGGCCGGGCGCCAGCGAAACCACATCTTCGCCTGCATTGGCCGCTTCCAGGCATACGAAGCGATGCCAGCCGTCGGCCGGTGCGTCGCCGATTGCGGCGATGCCGGACGCGCCCGGATTCCAAACCACCAACGAATGGCTGCCCGAAGTAGTCAGATCGATGCGTCGACCCAGGACCGGGTCGATCAGCGCGAAGCGGTTGCCGGTACGGTGGTAGATGCGGTCGCTGCGGCCGGGATCGCGCGGATCCTGCAGATTCCATTCCCCCGAATGCACGTGCTCGTTGCCGTCGTACTTGTCCGCATATGTCAATCCGTCCAGCCCGCTCACCTGCACGCGCTCAGCATCGCCGACATGAAAATAAGTGTGCAGCGCCTGCGTGAACGCGACCGTTTCCTTGCCGTTATTGCGTGTGGTCAACGACTGCCGCAGTTCATGGCCGATGTGCAGCGTTTGGCTCAATCGCAGCGGAGTGCCCGTGCGTTCCGGCAGGCTCAGTTCGATCGTCGCCACACCTTCGGAATCGAAGCTCGAGTCTGTCAGCGTCCACCGGGTGTTGCGCGCGAAACCGTGTTGCGGTACTTCCGCCGATTGTCCCTGGCGCCCGAAATACGGCCAGCACACGGGCACGCCGCCGCGGATCGCGTCGGGCGCGCGTTTGCTGACCGGTGAGAGCCACAACAGGTCGTCGAATCCGCGCGGCGCGTACGACAGCAACTGGCCGCCATGCAGCGAGATCGCCGCGCTGGCGAGCGGGGTATCGATCCGCAACGCGGGAAGGCCTTGGAACTGGCTCGCTTCTATCTTCAAGGCTCCTGCTCCGCACCCGACCACGCGGCGGCCGACGCGACGCGTTCGCGCGCATAGCGCCAACCCACGAGCAGAGCGCAGAACAACAACCCTGCCGCCAGCAACCAGGGCGCGCCGGGCAGGTGCGTCGGCGCGCGGTCGCTGATGAACAAGGCGAAAGTGCCGGCGAATGCCAGCGGCGCGAACACGCCCGCCAAGCTGATCAGGCTCATCAACGCGCCCTGTACGCGACCTTGTGCGCTGGCGTCGACCTGGCGCGTGATCAGCGATTGGCTGGCCGGACCCGCAACGCCCCACAACGCCGAGATCGGCAGGCCGATCAGGAACATCCAGCCCGCTTCGGCCGAGCCGTAGATCACGAATCCGACGACTCCACAGGCCAATCCGAACAGCAAGGTGCGGCGCTCGCCCAGCTTCTTCACCAACGGCCCCATCAAGCCGGCCTGCACGATCACACTGCAGACGCCGACTATGGCCAGCACCCAGCCGACCTGCTGGTTGGTCCATTGATACTGGTACTCGGCGAACAGCACGAACACGCTGGGATACACGTAGTGGGCGAAGTTGGCCAGGAACACCACCGCGGCCAGACCGAACACCTGCGGATATTTCTTCAGCAACACCAGCGAACCGACCGGATTGGCATGGGCCCAGTCGAAGCGCGCGGTGCGCTTTTCCTTGGGCAAGGATTCCGGCAGCACGAACCAGCCGTAAAGGAAGTTCAAGGTCGCCAATCCTGCAGCGAACCAGAAAGGCGCGCGCAGGTTGAAGGTGCTGAGGTAACCGCCCAGCGCCGGCCCCAGGATGAAGCCCAGGCCGAATGCCGCGCCGATCATGCCGAACGCCTTGGCGCGCTTGTCCGGCGGGGTGACATCGGCGATGTAGGCGTTGGCGGTGGTGAAGCTGGCGGAGAAGACGCCCGAGAAAATGCGCGCCACCAGCAGCCAGGGCAGCGACTGGGCCAGCGCCATCAGCATGAAGTCGATGCCCAGTCCCAGGCACGAGAGCAGGATCACCGGGCGGCGGCCATAGCGATCGGACAACGTGCCCTGGATCGGCGAGCTGACGAACTGGATGGCCGCGAACAGGAAACCGAACAGGCCGATCCATCCTGCCGCCTGCACGTAGTCTCCGCCGGTGAATTGCCGCACCAGTCCCGGCAGCACAGGGATGATGACGCCGAACGACAAGACGTCGATCAGCACGGTGACGAAGATGAATATGAGTGCGGCGTTGCGTTTGCCGGGAGTCTGGGGAGCTGCGTTCACGGGAAAGCCGGTCAACAGAAAGGCCGGAGTTTAGCCTTTCCTTTGTTTTCTTGCGGGGAAGGAGTTACGCCCGTACTGATCCGGGTTCCCGCTAAAACACTACAAGTCGGATGCCCCCTTCTCCCCCTGTGGGAGAAGAGCCTGCCCCGTACTTGATACGGGGTGCCCGAAGGGCGGAAGAGGGGTGAGCGGTGTGGCGATCTATAGCCAACATGGTCAGCACAACAGTCGATATCGAATGCGGTAGCCGCACTAGTGAGTCAACTTTACTGTCTCCGTTCGCCCCTCTCCCGCCGCGCAAGCGCGTCGACCTCTCCCACGAGGGGAGAGGTGGGTCAAGTTCGATTGCTGGTTAGTACTCTCAGTATTTCTTCCAGCACCAGATTGTTACGCAGCAAAACGTCGTCATTCCAGAAGCGCAAGGCCCGGAAACCCTCACCTTCAAGCCATTCCGTACGTATAGCGTCTGAAAGCTGCGCATCAAGGTGCTACCCGCCATCCACCTCGATGACAAGCCGACGTTCAAAGCAGACGAAATCCACGATGTAGCGCCCGAGGGGCTGCTGCCTTCTGAACTTGCATCCCGCAAGTCGCCCCGCCCGGAGGTTTCGCCACAGCTTTGTTTCGGCATCTGTAGCTGATTGACGCATGCGCTTTGCATGCAACAGTGAATTGGCGATTCTTCGCATGAGACCTCCTTGTCTCAGATCTCTTTCCACTCAGGGAAAGGTCACCTCATTCAGCGCTTGCCATTACCCGCCTCAATGAAGCGCAGGAACTCCGCACGCGTACGCGCGTCTTCGCGGAAGCTGCCCAGCATCTTGGAAGTGATCATGCTGACGCCGCGTTTGTGGATGCCGCGGGTGGTCATGCATTCGTGCATGCCTTCCACCACCACGCCCACGCCCAACGGCTGCAGCACGTCCTGGATGCAGCCTGCGATCTGCGCGGTCATTTTTTCCTGCACCTGGAAGCGGCGCGCGTAGGTTTCCACCACCCGCGCCAGCTTGCTGATGCCCACCACTTTGCCATCGGGCAGATAGCCCACGTGAGCTCTGCCGATGATCGGCGCCATGTGGTGTTCGCAATGGCTTTCGAACTCGATGTCGCGCAGCACGATCATCTCGTCGTAGCCGGCCACTTCCTTGAAGGTGCGCTCCAGGAATTCGCGTGGGTCCTCGCTGTAGCCGCTGTACCAGTCGCCGTAGGCTTCCACCACGCGCTTGGGCGTGTCCAGCAGGCCTTCGCGGGTCGGGTCTTCGCCCGCCCAGGCCAGCAAGGTGCGTACGGCGGCCTCGGCCTGGTCTTTGGTGACGGCGGATTTGGTGGGTGTTTTCTTGTGGTTGCTCATGGGCTGAAGAATCCCGTGCGAGGGCGTGAATGGTAACGCATCAGGCCAGCCTTCCCGCCAAGCCTGTAACCCGCTGGGCCTTGCGTGCAAGCAAGGCCCGCAGGATGTCTTCGCGCGCGAACAGGTGCACCTGATTGCGTGCGCGAGTCAGCGCGGTATAAAGCAGCTCGCGGGTCAGGGTGCGCGCGTCCTGCTGCGGCAGCACGATCCAGGCCTGGTCGAATTCCGAACCCTGCGCCTTGTGCACGGTCAGCGCGAATGCGCTTGCATGCGCCGGCAAAGCGGCCGGATGGAAAGCACGCACGTCCTGTCCGCCCCTGGAGAAGAAAACCGCGATGTTGCCGTCCGCCTGGCGCAAGCAGATGCCCACATCGCCGTTGAACAGCCCGTGACGGTAACTGTTCTCCGTAATCAGCAACAGGCGGCCATGGAAATAGGTCTCGCGTTGGGCACCCGCCAGTGCTTCTTCGATCTGTGCGTTGAGCGTGGAGGCGCCTTGCGGCCCTTCGCGCAATGCGGTCAGCAGGCGCAGGCGGTCGGCCGCCGCGAGCGCCGCAGCCGGCTCGGTTTCCGTCGCCAGCGCGCGCCAGTGCGCAAGCAGAAGATTGCGGGAATCGCCGGCCAGCGGACTGTTCGCTTCTTCGTGAAAGTGCACACCACGCAATCGGCCATCGCGCAGATAGCCCAGGGCGGCATCGGCATCGCCTTCGCGCACGGCATGAGCCAACGGAGAGAGATCCAGTTCGGCGGACTGGCGATAGCCCCGCACGAGTTGCACGCGATGGCCGAACAGCGGCGAAGGCTCCACTGCAGGAGCGACGCCCCCAAAGGGGACTTCCTCCGGGGCGTGAGTCGCGATGGAAGAGTCCGCAATCTTGGAATCGAACATATCGCTCTGTTCGGGATGATCGGGAGTCATTTGGGTCGTTTCGCGACTCACGCCCCGGAGGAAGTCCCCTTGGGGGGCGTCGCTCCTACGGTCGCTCCTGCGCGTGACAGCCGACAACAACGGCGCCAGGGACAAAGCGAGCGCTTCTGGAAGTATGTCGCCATCGCCCGCCGCATCGCCGATGGCGGCCAGCACATCGCCCGCTTCCACGGAAGGCAGTTGATCGCGGTCGCCGAGCAGGATCAGCCGCGCGCCATCGGCCACGGCATCCACCAACTTGCACATCAACGGCATGTCCACCATCGAAGCTTCGTCGATCACGATCACGTCGAACGGCAGCGGCTGGCCCGCGTGATGACGGAACTGCGGACTGCCCGGCCGGCTGCCGAGCAGTCGATGCAGGGTGCTGGCCTGCTGGGGTAGCGCTGCCAGCCACTTCGGCTGCAATACCGGCAGCGCTTGCAGATTCGCGACGGCGGCGTGCAGGCTCTCCGACATGCGGTCGGCGGCGCGGCCGGTCGGTGCGGCCAGTGCGATGCGCAGCTCCGTGCCATTGGCGTCGGCCTGCGCGATCAACAGCAGCAACAGGCGCGCGATGGTGCTGGTTTTGCCGGTTCCCGGCCCTCCCGTGATCAGCAACAGCGATTGGATCAGCGCCAATGCCGCCGCACGCGCTTGACGATCGCCCTCTTCGGCTTCCGGGAAAAGCGCGGCGAACAAAGGCCGTATCACCGCAAGATCGGTGCTGACCGGCGGTTGCGTCGCCAGGCGTTTGAGGCCGGAAGCCAGCCCGCGTTCGTACTCGCGGTACCGACGCAGGTACAGCAATCCGTTTTCCAACACCAAAGGGGAAGAAGCCGGTGCGATGGCGTCCGCGTCGGGTTCGCTCACCCAGGGCGATACGCGCCAGGCCGTGACCCATTCGTCCGCGTCGGGCAGGCCCGGCACAGATCCCAACAGCAGTTGCGGCCGCGCAGGATCGTAAGCCGTGTTGCCGGTGCCGACGGCCAGCGAAGCCAATGCCGCGCCAGCGAGCGTAATTTCGTCCGCGCCCGGATCCAGCCGGCGCAGGGTGTCGGCCAACGCGATATCCACCGCGCGCAGACTGTCTTGCGAACGCTGCAGGTGCGCGATCAGGTTCATGCCGTCTGCTCCATCGGCGGCACCAACAAGGCGTCCACCGCTTCGACCAGTTCGCACGCGAATCGCGGTACGTACACGCCGCGCTCCGGATCGGCGGTGTCCAAGCCGCGGCAGAAAACATAGCGCACGCCGCCGAAATCGCGGTCGTAGTCGTAGGAAGAACCCACCCGCAGCCGCATCCAGCGATGCACCGCCAGGGTATAGAGCAAGGCCTGCAAGTCGTACTCGCTCGAAGCCATGGTGTGCGAGAGCGCAGTTGCGTCGTAGGCCGGCAGGTCGTTGGATTTGTAATCCATCACGTACACGCGCCCGCCGTGGCGATAGGTCAAGTCGATCTTGCCGTTCATCAGACCGCTGAGCTGCGTCCATACGCCGAAATCGTTGCGGTCCAGGGCCACACCATGGCGATGCAGCAACTCAAGGAAGGCATGGGTGGTGGCGCCGCGCAGAGCCAGGTGGAACTCCAGCTCGACCAGGCGCGCTTCCACCGGCAGATCGCACAGGCGCAAGCCTTCCGGCAGCACGGCGTTGAGCGTGCGTGCGACCAGCGGTGTCAGTTCGCGTATGCCGGCGTCATGCATGCGCTGCGGATAGCCCTGGCTGTTGAGCGCATCGACCAGCAACCGTTCCTGCGAAACCGGCGGCCGTTCGCCTGTCTGGTCGCGCCATACGGCGAAATCGACATGCTCGAGCGCGTGATGCAGCATGTTGCCGAAACGCGAGCCGAAGAATTGGCGCGGGTGCGCGGGCACCAGGGAAGTCGGCGGTGCTTCGTCATCGGCGGGAAGCGTTTCGATCATCACGCTGGCGCCGTGCGATTGCTGCTTGTGCAGCTGGCTGAAACTGTGGATCCACCAATCGCGATGCAGCCGGCGTTGCGCGGTGCGGGATTCCGGTACGCGTTCGACGGACGGAAGCGACAGGCGCGCTGGCTTGCCGGCGGGCGGAAAGCCTTCGCTGAAAGTGGCGTTATCGCCCAGCTCGGCTCTCAATTCCGGCGTAGGCGCAGCGGCGCCCATCAATCGATGCAAGGACGCGCTGCCGTGTTGCGACAAGGGGCCGCAGCATAGCCATAACGCTTCGCTGGCACGGGTCAGGCCGACGTACAGCAGGCGCATGTCCTCGGCAGCCTCTTCCTTAAGGTGCGCCTGTCTGGCTTCGGTCCACGCAGGCGCGTCGGCGAAGACCTGGGCGGTTTCCCATTGACGCACGCGTTGCCCGTCTTCGTTGGTGTACATGGCCAGTCCGTTGACCTTTTCCTGCCGGCCGATACCTGCGAAGGGCAGGTATACGAGCGGGAACTCGAGGCCTTTGCTCTTGTGCAGGGTCAGGATCTGCACGCGACCGGCATCGGATTCAAGACGCGGCTGTTGCGCTTCGTTCTCGCCGTCGGCGTGGGCGATGTCGTGGCGCAGCGCATCCAGTTGGCCCTGCGTGCCCAGGTTGCGCCCCGACGCGGATTGCATCAGTTCGCCGAGTTGCAGGTAGTTGGTCAGGCGACGCTCGCCGCCGGCCTGGCGCAGCAGGCGCTCGGCATTGAAGGCCAGCACTTCAGCCAGCATCGCCTGCGGGCCATGCCTCTCCCAGCGCGTGCGCCACGCCACCAGATCCTGTTGCCATTGCCGCAAAGCCTGCCCCGCGCTCGATCCGGGGACGTCGCCGGCGCTCAAGCCCTCATCGCGCTGATGGCGCGATTCGATATCCAACGCGACGATGCGCTGCGCGTCCCAACCCAATAGCGGTGTCGCCAGCACCGCGCGCAGACGGCGGTCGTCGCCGGGCGAACGCAGCGCCAGCAGCAAGGTCAGCAGGTCCTGCGCTTCCTCGCTCTGGTACAGGCTTTCCTTGCCGGAAGCTACCGCCGGTATGCCGCGCACCGACAACGCGTGCCGGACCTCGGCGGCCTGCCGATGGTCGCGCACCAGCACGGCGAAATCGCGCGGTTGCAACAGCCTCATCGCCTGCGTGCGGCGATCCTTTATCGACAACGACGACCCATCGGAAGGCTGCAGCCGATGCAGGATATCGCTGGCGCAGAATTCGGCGGCCATACGCACGGAGACGGGCTTGGTGTAGTCCCTGCCGTTCTCCGAAGCGGGGATCGCGTGGAAATGGATCGCGGGCGCAGGATGCCCATTCTGCGAGAAATCCGAATCGCCGGCCTTGCCGCCCGCTTCGGTGGGCAGGAAAGCGATGCCCTCGCCCAACGCGCTTTCCGGCATCGACCGGAACAGGGTGTTGATCGCGTCGATCACGCAGGGCCGCGAACGGAAATTTCGGTCCAGCGCACTTTCGCGCTGGGCCGTGTCCGCGGCTTTCACGTAGGTGTTCACATCGCCACCGCGGAAACGGTAGATCGCCTGCTTCGGATCGCCCACCAGGATCAGGCCGCCTTCGCCGAACAACTGCGAGAAAATTTCCCATTGCCGTGCGTCGGTATCCTGGAACTCGTCGACCAGCACGCAAGGGAACTGTTTGCGCAATGCGCCGGCCAGCGTGCCCGGGTCGCTGGCAACGGCTTCGTGCAGTTCGCCGATCAGGTCATCGTAGTCGCGGACGTTGAAGGCGTGCTTGCGCGTATGTTCGCGCCGCATTGCGTCGGCCCGCAGCGCATGCAGCTGTTGTAGGTCGTGCGCCTCGCGCCAGAGTTCGATGGCGGCCACGGCGTCGACCAGCGGCTGGAAGCTCTCGAACAACGGCGATTGCGGAGTGCGCCCGGCCTTGGCCTTCAGCGTTCCTTTCTCGAGCGTGCCGGGGATGAACTTGTGCAGCTTGGGATGCAGTTCGATCGGAGGCGACGGCGAGCGCGTGCTGGCTTGCAGCCAACGCCGCAGCGACGAAGCATGTTCGGCCTTGTACTGACTGGCGTTGAGCACCGAGTCGGCGATGGCTTCGTCGATTTTCCCGCATGCCGATTCGCCATGCAGGGTGAACAGATGGCAGACCTGCGCCCATGCCTGCAATAGCTGCGGACGAGGATCGGTCAACGTCTGCGGCGCGGGCGGGAGCAACGGCTCGGGGGAGAGCAGATCGCGCAAGCGTCGGGCCAGGTCTTGCAATCGACCGAATCGGCGATGCAGGAAAGCCGCGCCCTCCTGATCCTGCGAGAAAGCGCGCCACAGGTCCGCCGCCAGTTTTTCGCGCTGCGCAGCGCTGCCGGTCTCCAACTCCGAGGCGATCAGCGGTTGCCGCGTGTCCAGCGCATGCTCGCGCAGCACGCGCTGGCAGAAACCGTGGATGGTGGCGATGGCCGCCAGATCCATTTCGCGCAGCGCGCGCCCAAGCCGCTGGCGCAACGCGGGCAAAGATTCGCGCGGTTCGGCCGCGAGGGACTGATGGACCAGGCGACGGAGCATCGCTGTTTCGGCAGCGTCGCCTTCCCGGGTTTCGCCATCGCCCTCGCGCCAGGCGTGCGCCAGATCGAGCGCCTGCTTCAGGCGCAAGCGCACGCGTTCGTGCAGCTCCTGGGTAGCGGCGACGGTATAGGTCACCGCCAGGATCTGTGGCACGCGCAAACGCTCGACGATCACCGCGCGCGCGAACAGGCCGGCCAGCGCATAGGTCTTGCCGGTGCCTGCGCTGGCTTCGATCAGATTGCGCTGGCGCAGGTCGATGTCGAACACGGCCTCGCTCATGGCAGCGACTCCGTGTCGAAAGCTTCACCGCGTTCGACCGCGCTGAAGATCAGGTGCGACAGCAGTTCGAATGCGTCGAGCGAGTCCGCGTCGCCGTCCAGGAAAGGATCGCGACCCCGCAGGGCCATGAGTGTCGCGGCCCGCGCTTCGCCTGGCCCGCCGAAATCGTCGTCGCCTCCGCCCCAGACCTTCTGCGCCTCGGCCAATGCCTTGCCGGGGTCGACCTGGGCGGCCAGCCACCAGGCATGGCCGCTCTTGGGAAGGAAACACAAAGGCCGCCCCATGCCATGCCTGCGCAATGCCTGCAGCGCGGACAGTGCCTGCTGCGCGTCTGTCGGCGGCAAGGGTGCCCGCGTCAGGACCCGTGGCGCCGCGCCCTTCTTTTCTACGGACAGCTCGTGCAGCGGCAGCCCGTGCATCGAGGCGACCAGCCAGTCCAGCCCGTGCCTCAATGCGTGGCCGCCATGCCGCCCATTGGGATTGAGGACGGCGCGGAACACTCCTTGCGAATGCATGCCTTGCGGGTGGATCCGGTCCAGCGCGCCCACCAGCATGCCATCGCGCAGCGGCAACTCGAACGGCATCGAATCGCCACTGCCTGCGAAGCCGGCCTGAACCGCTTCTTCCGCGAACGGCGCCACCTCTTCCATCACGCCCTGCAGCACGGCTGCTCCATCGGCGCCCGGTGAGAGCAGGCCGCGCGCGAGCAATTGCGATTGCAATGCCTGCAACCCCGGCGCTCGACCCGATTCGCGCCACGCCTCGAACACAAGCTGGCGCAAGCCGTACCGTGCCAGCGCATCGGGTGTGCCGAACGGCTCGTGCTCTTCGAGCGCCGCTTCTTCCTCCGGCAGGCGCAGGCCCACGCCTTGCTGCAGATAGAACTCGTGCGGCCGCATCAGCGCATTGCGCAACTGCGCCAGCGAAAGGGTGGCTTCCGGTTCTTCCTGACGAAGCAATCGCGTGGGCGCGAAGATTTCGCGTTCGCCAGCGCCGATGGCGGTATCGGCCGCCGGATGCCAGCGCGCGTCGTAGCTGAAACGGCGCGCGTCGCCCCGCCCTTCTTCCGGCAGCGCCGCACCAAACGCCGCCGACGAGAACGGCTGCAACGCGTGCCGCACGACCAGCCGCTCGCGCACCGGCTCTCTGTCGGCTTGCCCGGCTTCGTCCCGGTGATAGCGCGCGGCGACGTCCAGCAGTTCGGAGACCAGCATGGAAGGCTCGCGCCGGCTGCCGTCGCGCGCGTCCATGCCTATCCAGCTCGTGTAGAACACGCGACTGGCCGATGAGAACAGCTGCAGGAAAAGATAACGGTCCGCATCGCGGCGCGAAGGGTCGCCGACGCGGCGCTGCGCGCTGTCCAGCGCCTGATTGATGCGATTGACCGGGTCATGCCCGTCGCGCGCGGGGAAAGCGGCCTCTTCCAGGCCCAGCAAGCAGATCACCCGGAACGGGATCAGCCGCATCGGCACCATCTTGCCGAAGCACACGCCGCCGGACAGGAACGGCGCGCGCGCATCGCTGCTGGCCAGCTCGGCCTGGAAATGATCCAGCGCGACGCTATGCGCTACCGGTTCATCGAACGCAGCCAGATGAGCGCTGTCGGCGAAGTCGGCTATCGCCTGGTGCAGACGCTCCAGTACCGCGCGTTCGGAAACATCGCGAGGTTCGGCGGCGAACAACGCGGCGATCATGTCCGCCAGCAACTCGGACCATTCGCCCGGCGCGTGCGGACCTTGCAGACGCATGCCGTAGTTGCGCAGTGCGGCCAACAGCCGCACCAGCGCATCCAGGGACTGCGTGGACTGCCCTTCCAATTCCGGCCACGGCGCGACTCCGGCGATCATGTCGTCCGCGCCGCTGGCCATGCCCAGCAGCAACCGGTCCAGTGCGAATTCGAAGGTGTAGGCGTTGGTTTCCCGTTCGTGGTGAGTGTTGAGCCTGTCGAAGCATCGAACCACGTCATGACGTTCGCGATCCGCGCCATCCAGGCCCCAGCGCGCGCCGCTGGCCTGCAGCCAATCCTGCAGACGCGCACGGTCGGCATCGTCCACGTCGAAACGTTCGGCCAGCGCCGGCACCGCCAGCAGATCGATCATGTCGGCCAGAGTCAGTGGCTGCATCGGCAACTTCAGCAGGCGCAGGAAGGCGCCGGCGATCGCCGCGCTGGCCAGCGGACTGGTATCGGCGATGGTGTAGGGAATCTCGCGCGGCGTTCCCAGCGCACCGCCGAATACCGCTTCCACATGCGGCGCGTAAGCGTCCATGTCCGGCATCAGCACGGCGATGTCGCGCGGGTCGATGCGTTCGCGGCCGGGCGCGGTTTTTTGTTCCAGCAAGGCGCGCAACTGGTCGTGCAGCACCTGCACTTCGCGCAGACGGGTATGGCAGGCGTGGAACTGCAGGCTGGTGTCGGCGGCATCGACCTGCTGGCGGGGCCAGGGCTCGCCGATCGCGGCATCGGCGAGCGGCGCACGGTTTTCCAGCACATCCGTCTGCATGCGGCCGAGCAGCATGCCGGCAAGCGGTTGGGTGAAGGCGGGCGTTTCGAAACGGGCGCGCACGGTTTCTCCGCCGCCCAGGGCGGCGATGAAATCGCGACCGGCCTGACCCCAAGCGGCCAGCAGAGGATTCTCGCCGCCGAAGCGATCGTCCTGGTCGGGCCGGTATTCGGCCGCCCACCGCTCCAGGTCGCCCCAATAGGCGCGCGACGGCGTATGCAGGAAGAAATGCTGGCGGCCCGCGCGCGCCTGGCTGGCGACGACTTGCAGCACATCGGGCGAAATGTTCTGGCAGGCGAACACGAACAGTCTTGCGGGCAATCCCGCGGGCGCTTCACCGCTCTGGCCGCCGAATCGCTCCAGATACTCGCCGATGCGGCGCGCACGATGCGCGCGCCCGCTGGCGATTCTTTTCCACAACTGCGCCTGCGCATCATCGCGCGGCGCTCTACGTTCCCAGCTCAGCAGATCCTCGCGACGCCACGCCTGGTATTTCTCGAAACTGTCGGCCAGCGAAGTAGCCAGCGACCAACTCCGCCTGGGGTCTGCGCCGGCGAGGAAGCCGGCGAATTGCTGCGGCGGGTTCGCTTGCAACTCGCGCAGCAGATGCCAGCGCAGGACTTCGGGCATCAACCGGTCGGCGCGCGGCACGGCGCCCAGGGCCTGCCCCGGGCCGGGGTTGGCTTCCAACACATGCTCGACGAACTCGCCCGGGGTCACGAAGCGCACATTGGCGCAGATGCCCAGCCGTTCGGCCAGCGACTGCTGCAGCCAGCGGCGCATGGAGAATTGCGGCACCAGCACCCATTCCTCGCGCCACCAGTCGCCCTCGCCGGGCGCGCGCAACAGCTCGCCCAGCACGCCGGCCAGCACGTCCAGGTCGTTGGAGGGGTAGAGGCGGAAATCGGCCTGGGGGCGTTCGGGCATGCTGTCATCTTGCCGCAGAGCCGTCGCATCCGCCGCGACCACGACCGCATGAGTAGCTGGGACGACGCCCGGCCAGCCGTCGCAACATCGCAAAAATGCAAAAATGAAACTGGACAGTGCACTATTGTTCAGCCACCGACCGTGATGCTTTACGGTGCTTTGGAGTTTTCCGTGCCGATGACCTCCCCCGATTCGCCTGCAGTGCGCCTGTCCAACGCCCGGCTCGACCGGGGCGGACGCACGATCCTGCGCGACATCGATCTGTCGGTGCCGCGCGGCAGCATCACTGCGGTGCTGGGCCCGTCGGGCAGCGGTAAATCCACTTTGCTGGCAGCGCTGACCGGCGAGTTGCCCCCGGCGGCAGGCACGGTCGAGGTGTTCGGCAAGCCGGTGCCCCGCGGCACCCGCCACCTGTTGGAAATGCGCAAGGGCATCGGCGTGCTGCTGCAGGGCAATGGCCTGCTGACCGACCTGAGCGTGGGCGAAAACGTAGCCCTGCCCCTGCGCACGCACACCCGATTGCCGGCGGCGCTGGTGCAGCGCGTGGTCAACTTCAAGCTCAACGCCGTGGGTCTGCTGGCGGCGGCCGACGCCTACCCGCGCGAGCTCTCCGGCGGCATGGCGCGGCGCGTGGCGCTGGCGCGCGCGCTGGCCCTGGACCCACCGCTGATGATCTACGACGAACCCCTGACCGGGCTGGACCCGATCGCCAGCGGCGTGATCATGAGCCTGATCCAGCGCCTCAACGACACCCTGGGCCTGACCAGCGTCATCGTCACCCACCACGTGCACGAAACCCTGCCCATCGCCGATCAGGCGGTGGTCATCGCCAACGGCGGCATCGTGTTCTCCGGCACTCCGGCGGAACTGGAAGCCACCACCGACCCGCTGGTGCTGCAATTCCTGCGCGGGCAGCCGGACGGGCCGATCGGCTTCGATGCGACACCAAGGACGGAGGCGGCATGAGCCATCCCACTTTCATCGGCCGCGACGCCCGCGCCTTTGCCCCCTTTGAAAAAGGGGGCGACAAGGCGCGTCAGCGGCCTGTGGGGGATTTGCTCTTCGCGCCAAGAGCAAATCCCCCGGCGCCCGCTTCGCGGACGCCCGCCCCCTTTTCCAAAGGGGGCTGTTACGAGCGCCCGCCTGTTGCGCTGACCGGGACGGTGCACTGATGCCTCTCGCCGCCTCCGTCCGCTCCGTTGGCCGTGCCGGCCTGTTCACCCTGTCGGTGTTCCGGTCCTCGAAGCCCACAAAAGACTTTTTCGCCGAACTTACCCGCGAAATCTACAAAGTAGGCGCACGTTCGCTACCGATCATCGCAGTGGGCGGTGCCTTCGTGGGCCTGGTGCTGACCTTGCAGGGTTGGCGCACGCTGACCACTTTCGGCGCCTCTGATGCCCTTTCCACCCTGCTGGGCCTGTCGCTGTACCGCGAACTCGGCCCGGTGCTGACCGCCCTGCTGTTCATCGGCCGCGCCGGCTCGTCGATTGCCGCCGAACTGGGCCTGATGCGCGCCACCGACCAGATCAAGGCGCTGGAACTGATGGCCATCGACCCGGTCGCCAAGGCCGTGGCCCCGCGCTTCTGGGCCGCGGTGCTGACCGTGCCGCTGCTGACCGGCTTCTTCTGCAGCCTGGCCATCAGCGCCAGCTACCTGGAAGCGGTGCACGTGCTGGGCCTGGACAACGGCGTGTTCTGGTCGGCGCTGAGCAACAGCGTCGATTTCTACGACGACTTCGGCGTAGCCCTGTTGAAGTCGGCGGTGTTCGGCGGCACCTGCGCGCTGGTCGCCGCCTACGAAGGCTTCCATGCCGAGCCCACCATCGAAGGCACCTCGGTGGCTACCACCCGCGCGGTGGTGAACGCTTCGCTGTTGGTACTGATGTTCAATTTCGTTCTTTCCGCCTTGTTGTTCAGGAGTTGATGCCATGGCCGTCCGTGGACCCCGTCTCGAATTCGCCGTCGGCGCCTTCCTTGTCCTGGCGCTGGCTTCGCTGCTGGTGCTGGCCATCGCCTCTACCAACAAGAAGTTCGGCTTCGGCAGCAGCAGCTACGAGTTGACCGCGCGCTTCACCAATCTGGGCCAGCTGCGTCCGCAGGCGCCGGTGAAGATCGGCGGCGTGGTCATCGGCCAGGTGTCGAAGATCGCGCTGGACCCGGTGAAGTTCGATTCCGTCGTTACCCTCGATATCAATAATGAATACAAGGACCTGCCCGCCGATACCTCGGCCGGCATCTTCACCAGCGGTTTGTTGGGCGAGAACTACATTGGCCTCTCCCCTGGCGGCGACCCGGAAGTCCTGAAGCCCGGCGAAGAAATCGCCTTCACCCAACCCGCGGTCGACCTGCTGCAACTGGTCGGCAAATACATGTTCAGCGGCGGCGGCAAGCCGGCCGGCTCTGGCGATGAAAGCAATGCCGACGCCAGCGCCCCGCCCGCCGCTACTCCGCCCTCCGAGGAACCCGTCAAATGAAGAAGTCACTGCTTTCGCTCGTCATCGCTTCCGCTCTGCTCGCAGGCGCGCCCTTGCTGGCCACCGCCCAGGCCGCCAAACCTGCCTCCGCCGTGCCTGCCCAAGGCAGCGCCAGCAAGGTGGTGTTGGACAGCAGCACGCGCATCCTGACCACCCTGGAGCAGCGCCGCGCCGAGTTCCGCAAGAGCCCGCCCGCGCTCAAGCAATTCATCACCACCGAATTCAACCGCATGTTCGACCGCGACTACGCCGCCCGCCTGGTGCTGGGCGTGCATGGCCGCGGCGCCTCCGACGCCGACGTGAAACTGTTCGCCGACGCCTTGGCCGACAATCTGACGGCCCGTTACGGCACCTCGCTGCTGGATTTCAACACCAAGCTGCGCGTGCGCATCAAGTCCGAGTCGCCGCTGCCCGGCAACCGCGGCGTCAAAGTCTCCAGCGAGATGCTGCGCGACGGCGGCGACCCGATTCCGGTGGACTATCTGATCCGCAACGTCGGCGGCCAGTGGAAAGCATTCGATGTGATGATCGAAGGCATTTCCTACGTGCAGACGTTCAAGAACCAGTTCGACGGTCCGCTGCGGCAGAAGTCCATCGCCCAGGTCGCCGCCGATCTGCGCGCCGGCAAGCTGCAGGCCAATGGCAGCAACTGACGCCACCGCCAATCGCGACGGCGACGCCCTGGTTTTCGCCGGCGCGCTGGACCGCGCCGCAGCGGCCGCCTTGTGGCCGTCGGCAAGCAAAATGCTGGCAGGCGCGCAACGCATTGTCCTGACCAAAGTCACTTCCGTGGACAGCGCCGGGCTGGCATTGTTGGCCGAACTGGCCGCACGCTTGCGCGCGGCAGGCGCGGTTCCGCATATAGAAGGCGAACCGGCCGGCTTGTCCGAACTGCGCACCGCTTATCGATTGACGTCCGGGCTGGATTTCCCCGGCCCCCCCACGCCGTAGTACCCAGGGAAACGGGATGAACCTGTTACGCATTGCCGTTGTTGTCGTCCTCGCCGCGCTGGCCTCGGCTTGCGCGTCGACCAAGCCCGTTGCCGCCACGGCGCCGCCGGCCGAAACCATCGTGGTCGGCGAAGCTCCGCCGCCGGCCGCACCGGAGGAAGCACCCGTCATCGCCGACGCCGGCACGGGCGTCGTGACTGCGCCCGAAGCAGCGCCTGCCGCGGTTTCCGCCGTCGGTGAAACCAGCGCCGAAGACGATTTCACCGCCATCTATGGCCAGGACGAATACAACCCGGTCGCCGATCCTACCCTGCCGCCCGGCGTGGAAATGCCGAAGTCGTACGACCCGTGGGAAAAATTCAACCGCAAGGTGCACACCTTCAACAACGCGGTGGACCGCACCATCGCGCGTCCGCTCGCGCGCGGCTACGTGAAAGTGGTGCCGCGGCCGGTGCGGCTGGGCGTGGGTAATTTCTTCAGCAATCTGGGCGAGCCCATCACCGCGCTCAACAGCCTGCTGCAGGGCAAGCCCAAGCAGGCCGGACAGTCGCTGGGGCGTTTCCTGCTCAATTCGACGGTGGGCATCGGCGGCATCTTCGATCCGGCCAGCGACGCCAAACTGCCGCGCAAGAACGAGGATTTCGGCCAGACCCTGGGCGTATGGGGTTGGAAGCGCTCGCGCTACGTGGAATTGCCGCTGTTCGGGCCACGCACCATACGCGATGTGTTCGGCCTGATCGGCGACGCGCCGCTGTCGCCGATCCGTCAGGTGGAAGACGACAAGACCCGCTTCTTCCTGCAGGGCTTGCAGTTGGTCGACGTGCGCGCGCAGTTGCTGTCGATCGACGCCCTGCGCGAAGGCGCGGTGGACGAGTACGCGCTGTTCCGCGACTCGTGGCTGCAGCGCCGCAACTACCAGATCGGCGATGACCGCAAGAAGTCGGACGACGAGAATCTGCCCGACTATCTGATGGAAGAAGAAGAGAACCCCACCGTCCCGATGGACGCGATGCCGGTGATCGTGCCGACGCCGGGGGGTTGAGGCTGTTGTTCCCTTCTCCCCTTGTGGGAGAACGTCGCTGATCCCCTTCTCCCCTTGTGGGAGAAGGTGCCCGCAGGGCGGAAGAGGGGCGAACGAAGAGTGAAAGCCTCAATCTTCAGCCAGCCCCCAACAAGCGGCTCTGGATTGTTGATGGAACCTAATGATCTGAAGCTTTCCTGCTTCGCTCTTCCCCTCTCCCGCCGCGCAAGCGCGTCGACCTCTCCCACAAGGGGAGAGGTGGGAAATCGAGATGCTCCTGGGGAATTCGGGGGTCACCCGGAACAACCAAGTCGTCGTCCCAGCGAAAGCTGGGATCCATCTTGATCTTGGCGGGGTGGTCGACGACAACGGCAACAGCAACATCAAAATGGATCCCAGCTTGACCAGCTTCGCTGTTGAAAGCCGCTGGGATGACGACGCTAGGGATTCATTCCTGCGCGTCGTCCGCCGCCTCGTCCGCCGCGTTATTCCCCAGCAACCCCGGCTCCCCTTCGCTAGGCAACGACTCCACCTCGCGCAGCCTGCGCTCGATCGCACGCGTGCGTACGCCGGTCTTTTCGATCTGGGTGCTGGCCTGGTCCAGCTTGCTCTTCACCGAATCCAGCACGTCGCCGAACTTGGAGAATTCGGTCTTCACCGCGCCCAGGGTTTTCCACACTTCGCTGGAACGCTTTTCGATGGCCAGGGTGCGGAAGCCCATGTGGAAGCTGGTCATCAGGGCGAGCAAGGTGGTCGGCCCGGCCACGGCGATGCGCTGGTCGCGCTGCAAGGCATCGACCAGTCCGGGGCGGCGCAGCACTTCGGCGTACAGGCCTTCGGTGGGCAGGAACAGGATGGCGAATTCGGTGGTGCTGGGCGGGGAGACGTATTTGTCGCGGATGCGCGTCGCTTCCAAGCGTACGCGGCGCTCCAGTGCGTCGCCCGCGGCGCGCGCGCCGTCGGCGTCGGCTTTTTCCTGCGCGTCGAGCAATCGCTCGTAGTCTTCGCGCGGGAATTTGGCGTCGATCGGCAGCCATACCACCGAGTCGGCCGAGGAGCCTGGGAAACGCACTGCGAATTCCACGCGCTCGCTGCTGCCGGGCACGGTGGCGACGTTGGCTGCGTATTGGTCGGGCGCGAATACCTGTTCCAGTAATCCGGCCAGTTGCACTTCGCCGAACACGCCGCGCGATTTGACGTTGTTGAGCACGCGCTGCAATCCGCCTACGTCGGCGGCCAGTTTGTTCATGTCGCCCAGGCCTTGGTGCACCTGCGCCAGCATGGCGGTGACGTTGCCGAAGCTTTCGGTCAGGCGGGTTTCCAGGGTGGCGTGCAGTTTTTCGTCCACGGTCTGGCGCATCTGTTCGAGTTTGGCGGTGTTGTCGGCCTGCAGTTCCTTGAGCCGCGATTCCAGGGTGGCGCGCAGTTCGCCGATGCGCTGTTCGTTGCGCTGGGTGAGTTCGTTGAGGCGCTGGCTGAGGGTGTCGCTGAAGCGCTGCTGTTGTTCGCCGCTTTCCTGCCGGCCCTTGCGGGCGTCTTCGCCCAGGGCTTCGCGCAGCAGGTCCAGGCGCTGGTCGGTGCGGGTGCTCAGTTCGGTGAGGTTGCGGCCGAAGCCTTCGATGCGGGTTTCCTGTTGTTTGGACAGGCTGTCCAGCTGTTCCCGCAACTCGCTACGCCCGCTGCGCTGTTCCTCGCGCAGGGCCAGTTCCATGCGCTGCTCGGGGCGGCGCAGGAGCAGGACCACGAGCAGGCAGACGGCGGCGGCGGCCAGGACCAGGAGGATCAGCAGGAGGGTGTTGGTATCCATGGGGACAGTGTAGCGGGGTCGGTCTCAGGGGTTGAGTCTTGAGGTGTTGTCTGCCCCGCGTAAGGCTGCATACTGCGCTACGCCTCGCTTTCGAGGTCTGTTTGTTGTTAGGGCCCTTTACACGCCACATGAAGACTTTTGTTTGGGACACCTCCGCACTGTTGAGTATCAAGGAGCCTGATAGCGCCGGCTATTCGCCGGGTCACAGCCTTATGAAAGACCTTGTCGACGGCTGGATTCCGGGGCCTTACACCAACATTTACCCGGCTATTGCATGGTTTGAGGTGGACGCGGCCATTTCGCGCAAGCATCGTGAGGGGGGCAAAACCCTGCGCGAGTTCTACATCCTCAACGAACATTCGCTTATCTATCCAGTCGATCACCAGCTGATTCAAAAATGCGCTCAGATCGTCGTTATGGACGGGTTCTCCCTACTAAGAGGCGCTGACCTGATCTTTGCGTGCATCGCCTATCTGGAGGATGCCTATCTGGTTACGTTAGACAACCATTTCAATCAGGTTTCCGCTCACGTCAAGGTGATAAATCTCAACGATAGTCGTCAGTCTGCCAACTACCGCCAGGTGCTTGGATGAGCTGCGGGGCGGGCCCTAACAATTCATTCAAGCCGAGCCCACATCAGGGCGGCGCCTAAGTGCACGCCTTCGGCTATATTTGCACTCAGTCGCCGCCCCGCTGCGGGCCGGCTTAATTCAGCAACTGTCTTGTGATCTGATCTTTCAGGCGGCGATGGCATCA
>CAMLGZ010000016.1 GCA_946479745.1 uncultured Pseudoxanthomonas sp.
GACCCGATCGAGGCGCTGCGGCAGCAGTAAGGCCGAAATAATGTAGGAGCGGGCCCTGCCCGCGACGCTCTCAACCGAAATAGCTCAACGGCGTCGCGGGCAGGGCCCGCTCCTACAAATTAGCCGGCTCTGCGTGAAGCGCGGGCCATCAGCTATCCTTGCGTATCCACTCCGTTCGATTCTTCCGATGAACTCCCAAGTAAATCCCTTTGCCCTCGTCATTCACGGCGGCGCCGGTGTAATCGAACGCGATCAGCTCTCCGAGGTAGAAGAGCTCGCCATCCACGCCGATCTGGACGCCGCACTCGAGGCCGGGCATCGCGTTCTCGCCAATGGCGGCAGCGCACTCGACGCGGTCGAAGCGGCCGTCGTCGCGCTGGAAGAATTCCCGCGCTTCAACGCTGGCAAGGGTTCGGTCTACAACGCCGACGGAAAACATGAGCTGGATGCGTCGATCATGGAAGGCGACACGCGCCGCGCAGGCGCAGTGGCGGGTGTGGAAACCATCCGCAATCCGGTACGGCTTGCCCGCGCGGTGATGGAACAATCGCCGCACGTGATGATGATCGGCGCGGGCGCGGAACGGTTCGCCGACACCCAGCCGCAGATCGAACGCGTGGCCAATAACTGGTTCGACACGGACACGCGCCGCGCACAACTCGATCAGGAACAGTCGCGCGAACGCATCGAGGCCGGCGAGGAAGGTCTGCGCGGAAAATACTTCGGCACCGTCGGCGCCGTTGCGCTGGATTCGCAAGGCAATCTCGCCGCCGCCACTTCCACCGGCGGCATGACCAACAAGCGCTACGGACGTGTCGGCGATTCGCCCTTGATCGGCGCCGGCACCTGGGCCGACGAACGCTGTGCGGTATCGGGCACGGGCTGGGGCGAGTTCTTCATCCGCAATGCGGTCGCGCACGACATCGCCGCGCGCGTGGCGTACGGCGGCGATACTCTCGCAGCCGCGGCCGATGCGGTGATCCTGCAGCGCGTACCGGAACTCGGCGGCGATGGCGGAGCGATTGCTGTGGACCGCGATGGCAATATCGCCATGCCGTTCAGTACGGCGGGCATGTATCGGGCGTGGATCGCAATGGACGGTTCGCGCGGTACGGCGATCTTCCGCGATTGACGGTGCGGGCGCAAAAGTTGGAAAGGATTTGTGATTTCCTCCTCTCCCCTTGCACACCCTTCGGGCGCCACAAGGGGAGAGGGGAAATACGCTAGCCGCCCGTTTGGGACTTGCTCCATTCTTCCATGCGCCGCTGCATTTCTTCGGGTGGCACATCTTCCTTATGTGTGGCCAGCGACCATTTGTGGCCGAACGGGTCGATCACGGTGCCGATGCGGTCGCCCCAGAATTCGTCCTTCAGCGGACGGTCCGCTTTCGCCCCTGCTTTTACGGCCTTGTCGTAAGCCGCATCGGCGTCGGGCACGTAGATCATGAAGCTGGCGGTTGGTCCGCCGCGCTTGTTCGGTCCCAGCGCATCCATATCGGGAAATTCGTCGGCCAGCATCAGATGCGTGTCGCCGATCATGATCTCGGCGTGCCCGATCTTGTCGCCCATCGGCATGCGGAAGAGTTCTTCGGCGCCGAATGCCGCCTGGTAGAAGTCGAGCGCTTTGGCGGCATCGTCCACCATCAGATAAGCGGTGACGGTGTGGTAACCATCGGGAATGTAGTTAACGGCCATGGGCAGTGTTCCACTGGATAGGTGCCGCGAAATCTATCCCTCGCAGGGTTACGGCTACGTTATCGGCGAACTCGTTCAATGTTCGGCCAGATAGGGCGCCACCTTCTGCCGCCATAGTGCATATCCGGTGCGATTCATATGCAGACGGTCTTCGACGAAGAGTTCTGCGCGCGGCTGGCCGTTCGCATCGAGCATGGAAGTGAAAACGTCGATGTAATCGACCTGCAGTCGTCCCGCTTCGGCCTTGATCAGCGTATTGGCCTGCCGTTGCGCCTCCAGCAGTCCTGCGCGCAAAGGGCTGGGCTTGTTGGAGATGTAGGCGATGCGCACCTTGGGTAGATCGCGGCGCACGCGCGCGACGAAAGCGCGGAAATCCGTCACCACCTGCTGCGGCGTGCGGCCCATCTGAAGATCGTTCTCGCCCGCGTAGAGCACGATCTGCCTGGGCGCGTACGGAATCACGATGCGGTCTGCGTAGAAAGTGCTGTCGCGCAGTTCCGATCCCCCGAAACCACGATTGATCACCGGTACCCCGGGGAAATCGGCCGCCAGCGTCTCCCACAGCCGTATGGAGGAACTGCCGACGAAAACCACGCCATGCCGAGGCGGCGGGGAGGTCGCATCCAGCGCCGCGAAGCGCTGCATGTCCTGCTCCCAGTCGGCTTTGGAAACCTGTTCGGGAATGCGCGGCGGCCCCTGGGGCGCAGGTGGGACGCTGGCGCAGGCGGCCAGCAGGGTCAGCAGGCTGGCGAGAACAAGAGGGCGCAGTAGCGGCATCAGAAGCGGATCCTATGGTTTTGGCTAGTGAAACAGCCTGCACCGGCGGGCGCAAATCGGGTGGCAGCAGCCGCCTTGTGGCAAAATCGACGCCTCACCCGCGAACTCCTTCCAGCCCATGCCCATTTTCGCTGAGCTTTTTCAATATGGCCGATGAAAAAGGGCATTTGCCACGGGGGCCGGGCAGGATACTGAAGGCCACGGTCTGGTCGTTCCAGGGTCTGCAGGCGGCCTGGCTGCACGAGTCTTCGTTCCGCCTGGAATGCTATCTGCTGGCCGTACTGGCGCCGCTGGCGATCTGGCTGGGCGAAAGCGGCATGGAGCGCGCGCTGCTGATCGGCAGCTGCCTGCTGGTGCTGTCGGCCGAGCTGCTCAATTCGGCGGTGGAAGCGGTGATCGAACGCTACGGTCCCGAGTTCCACGAGCTGGCCGGGCGCGCCAAGGACATGGGCTCGGCCGCCGTGTTCGTGCTGATGATGAACGTATTGCTGTGCTGGGGCCTGATTCTGGGCCCACGACTTTTTTCGCTTTGAAGGATTGATTGACGATGAGTTTCGAATTTCTCGCCGACCCCAACGTCTGGCTTACCCTGGTCACCTTGAGTGCGCTGGAAATCGTGCTGGGCATCGACAACCTGGTGTTCATCTCCATCGCCGTGGGCAAGCTGCCGGAGCACCAGCGCGATGTGGCCCGCAAGTTCGGCATCGCGGTGGCCTGCATCACCCGCGTCGCGCTGCTGATATCGCTGGCATTCCTGGCACGTATGCAGACGGACCTGTTCAGTGTATTCGGCATGGGTATTTCGGTGCGCGACCTGGTGCTGATCCTGGGCGGCATCTTCCTGCTGGTGAAAGGCAGCATGGAAATCCGTGAGCTGATCACCGGCGGCCACGATGAGGACCCCAACACCACCAAGGCCTCCGGCGTATTCGCGATGGTGATCCTGCAGATCGCCGTCATCGATATCGTGTTCTCGCTGGATTCGGTGATCACTGCGGTGGGCATGGCGCAACACATCCCGGTGATGGTGGCGGCCATCCTGCTGGCGGTAGCGGTGATGCTGCTGGCGGCCAATCCGCTGGGCCATTTCATCGACGCCAACCCCACCATCAAGATGCTGGCGCTGGCCTTCATCGTGCTGATCGGCGTAGTGCTGATCCTCGATGGTCTCGAAGTGCACGTGCCCAAGCCGTACATCTACTTCGCCATGGGTTTCTCGGTGATGGTGGAATGGCTGAACCTGCTGATGCGCCGCCGCGGCGCGCAGCACCAGCATCCGATCGTGCCCTGACCAGGGGTTCGTAGAGCCGAGCTTGCTCGGCTGCTCCTGATCTCAAGATCCGCGCGCAAAGGCAGCCGAGCAAGCTCGGCTCTACAAGGCGGCGCCCCGGCAGTTGCGCTGGGGTCTGCGCGGTGCTGCAATGGCCGCAATCCAACCGCAAGGACTTCCGCCATGCGCCTGCTTCCGCGTTCGTTCCTGATCCTCGCCCTGGTCGCGCTGCTTTCGGGTTGCGGCTACAACGCCATCCAGCAGAAGGATGAGGCGGTCAAGGCCGGCTGGTCCGAAGTGCTGAACCAGTACAAGCGCCGCGCCGATCTGATTCCCAATCTGGTCAAGACCGTGCAGGGCTATGCGCAGCACGAGGCCAAGGTGCTGACCGATGTGACCAATGCACGCGCGAAGGTCGGCCAGATCCAGGTCAATGCGGACGATGCCGCTTCGCTGCAGCAGTTCCAGGCCGCGCAGGGCGAGCTGTCCAGTGCGCTGTCGCGCCTGCTGGTGGTCACCGAGAACTATCCCAACCTGAAATCCGACCAGTCCTTCCGCGATCTGCAGGCGCAGCTGGAGGGCACCGAGAATCGCATCACCGTCGCCCGCGGCCGCTATATCGAAACCGTGCAGGACTACAACACCTTCGTGCGTTCTTTCCCGCAGAACCTCACCGCCAAGCTGTTCGGCTACAAGGAAAAGCCCAACTTCACCGTGGAGAACGAGGCGCAGATTTCCGAAGCGCCCACGGTGGATTTCGGCAACACGCCGCCCCCACCGGCTCCGCCCGCACCGCCGCCCCCGCCAGCGCCGGGCAACTGATCGGTGGCGGATAGCTGATCGACATGCTGCGACGCGCGCTCGCGCTCGCTTTTCTGCTGTTCGCCTGCCTGCCCGCATGGGCGCAGCAGGCGGCGGCGGTTCCCGCGCTGACTTCGCCGGTGGTGGATACCACCGGTACGCTCAGCACGGAACAGAAACAGCAGCTGGAGCAACAGGCGTTGGCGCTGCAGCAACGCAAGGGCAGCCAGCTGCAGGTGCTGATCGTCCCCGGCACGCAACCGGAAACGATCGAGCAATACACCCAGCGCGTGTTCGACCAATGGAAGCTGGGCCGCAAGGAGGTGGACGATGCGGTGATCCTGGTCGTGGCCAAGGACGACCGCCGGGTGCGCATCCAGACCGGTTACGGACTGGAAGGGGCGATTCCCGACGCCATCGCCAATCGCGTGATCCAGGAATACATGGCGCCGAAATTCCGCGCTGGCGATTACGGCGGCGGCATCGCCGATGCCACCGCCCAATTGGTCAAGCTGATCGACGGCGAGCCCCTGCCGGCGCCGGTCAGCGACAACCGGGTAAGAGAAGGCGATGGCGGCGGCGATTGGCTGTTCGCGCTGTTCGCGGCCTTCATCGCGGCCACGCTGGTGCGCGGTGTATTCGGCAAGGCACCCAAGGGCCTGCGCAGCCTGTTCACCGGCGGTGCGGCTGGCGGCGTTGCCTGGCTGTTGTCTTCGATCATTCCATTGGCCGGCGTTGCCGGCGTGTTCGGCCTGATCTACGGGTTGATGTCGGTTTCGGCGGGGCGCTACGCCCGCCACGGCGGCTGGGGCGGGTTCGGTGGAGGCGGCGGTTGGGGCGGAGGTGGTTTCGGTGGGGGCGGTGGTGGCGGCGGCTGGTCGGGCGGTGGCGGCATGTCCGGCGGCGGCGGTGCTTCGGGGGGCTGGTGATGCGACTTCTCCGTCATGTCTTCGCGCGCTCGGCCCGCCATCTGTTTCCGGAGGACAGCCTGCACCGCATTGCCGATGCGATCGCTGCGGGCGAACTGCGGCACCGCGGCGAAATTCTGTTTGCGGTGGAATCGGAGCTTTCTCCCGGCATGGTGCTGCGCGGCGTACAGGCGCGCGCCCGCGCCGAGGCCGCCTTCGCGCGCTTGCGCGCCTGGGACACCGAAGCCAACAACGGCGTGCTGATCTATCTGCTGCTGGCCGATCACCGCATCGAGATCGTGGCCGACCGCGGTCTGAATGGCCTGGTCAGCGCCGAACAATGGCGTGGCGTCTGCCTGCTGATGGAGGAACGCATGCAGGCCGGCGAGCCAGAACAGGCCGTGGTGCGCGGCATCGGGGCGGTTTCGGATCTGCTGGCCGAGCATTTCCCCCAGATCGACGGCGCCCCGGATCGCGACGAACTGCCCAATCAGCCGCTGATCCTGGATTGATGGCTGTTTTCTTGTAGGAGCGGGCCCTGCCCGCGACGCTCTTCGAGTGGTGCCTGCCAAAAGCGTCGCGGGCAGGGCCCGCTCCTACAGGCCGGACGCCGACTCTCGTACTCGGGCAAAATAGGGTCTTGCCCAACCCTATGCAGGCCACATGACCTACCTCCACCAGATCGACCCGATCGCGCTTTCCCTGGGCCCGCTCAAGATCCACTGGTACGGCCTGATGTATCTGCTGGCTTTCGCCAGCGCATGGTGGCTGGGACGCCAACGGATCCGCGCCGGCCGCTTGCCGGGCGTGGACATGAACGGGCTGTCGGATCTGGCGTTCTACGGCATGCTGGGCGTGGTGCTGGGCGGGCGTATCGGCTACATCCTGTTCTATTCGTTCGGCGCGTTCCTCGACAACCCCTTGATGATCTTCAAGGTGTGGGAAGGCGGCATGAGTTTTCACGGCGGCCTGCTGGGAGTGATGGCGGCGGCGCTGTGGTGGACGCGCAAACAGAAAATACATTTCTTCGACACCATGGATTTCGTGGCGCCGCTGGTGCCGGCCGGGCTGGGCTTCGGACGCATCGGCAATTTCATCGGCGCCGAGTTGTGGGGCAAGTACACGCAGGCCGGCTGGGGAGTGATTTTTCCCAGCACCGATCCCAATGTGCTCAAGCTGGGATTGAATGCTGCGCAGCTGCAGGCTCAATACGCGGCCGGTGCCTTGGATAAATTCGCGCGGCATCCCTCGCAGCTTTATCAGGCGTTCCTGGAGGGCCTGGTGATGTTCTGCGTGTTGTGGTGGTTCTCGCGCAAGCCACGTCCGCGCTATGCGGTGTCGGGAATGTTCGCGCTGCTCTACGGTGTGTTCCGTTTCCTGGTGGAATTCGTGCGCGTGCCGGATGAAGGTATCGGTTATCTTGCCTTCGGCTGGCTGACCATGGGCCAGGTGCTGAGCCTGCCGCTGATCGCGCTGGGCCTGTTCCTGTTCTGGTTGTCGCGGCGTTCGCCCACTTTGCAGCCGGTGCTCTCCGACGAGGGGCAGGCCGGCCAGGAGCAAGCATGAAGCAATACCTGGACCTGCTGCGGCACGTGCTTGAGCAGGGCACGGAAAAATCCGACCGCACCGGCACCGGCACCCGCAGCGTGTTCGGCTGGCAGATGCGCTTCGACCTCAACCAGGGTTTTCCACTGGTCACCACCAAGAAGCTGCACCTGCGCTCCATCGTGCATGAGTTGCTGTGGTTCCTGAAAGGCGAGACCAATATCGCCTATCTGAAGGACAACAAGGTCGGTATCTGGGACGAGTGGGCCGATGAAAGCGGCGAGCTGGGCCCGGTGTACGGCAAGCAATGGCGACGCTGGGCCACCGCAGACGGCGGCGAGATCGATCAGATCAAATGGGTAGTGGAGGAGATCAAGCGCAATCCCGACTCGCGCCGTCTGATCGTCTCGGCCTGGAACGTGGCCGACTTGCCCAAGATGGCGCTGATGCCGTGCCACACGCTGTTCCAGTTCTACGTGGTGGAAGGCAAGCTCAGCTGCCAGCTGTACCAGCGTAGCGGCGACATCTTCCTGGGCGTGCCGTTCAACATCGCCAGTTATGCGTTGCTCACCCACATGGTGGCACAGTCTTGCGGGCTGGGCGTGGGCGATTTCGTGCATACGTTAGGCGATGCACATTTGTATTCCAACCATTACGAGCAGGCGCGGGAGCAGTTGTCCCGCGAACCGCAGTCTTTGCCGACACTAGGTCTCAACAAAGAAATCACGGATCTGTTTTCGTTCGACTATAAGGACATTGAGATATGCGACTACAACCCTTTGCCGGCCATCAAGGCGCCCGTCGCGGTCTGATCGCGGCGGTAATGCTCGTGGCACTGGCATCTGTCGGATGCGAGCGGCACGAGGGCAAAGCAGGTCACGCCACCTCGCAAGCGAGCGAGAAGAAAACCACTGAAGCTCATTGCAAGAACGACGAAGCGGCGCAAGCCGCACGGGACTTCTACGTCAGGATCATGACCGATGCCGCAAGTGGTCTTCCCTCCAGCGAAAGCATGCTCGAGCTGGCGCCGTTGATGACGTCGTCCATGCGCGCAGCGGTGGAGAAGGCACGCGTCCGTCAGCAGGCTTTCATCGCCGCCCATCCCGACGAGAAACCCGATTTCATCGAAGGCAGCCTGTTCACCAGCCTGTTCGAAGGCCCGAGCGCGCTGGAGTCGGCAACAGCTGCCGTCAATGGCGACGACGCGGTAGTCGATGTGGGATTCGTGCTTGCGGAAACTGGGGCGGAGACTTTCCGCTGGAAGGACCAGGCGTTGCTGCGTTGCGAACAAGGGCATTGGCGCCTGGACGATGTGCGCTACGGCGGAGATTGGGATTTCGCATCCAAGGGTCAACTCAAGCAGGCGCTGGAGTCCGAATGACCAAGCCTGTCGTCGTACTGGTGGCCGCTTTGGATCGCAATCATGCGATCGGCAAGGGCAACGATTTGCCGTGGCGGCTGCCCGACGACTTGAAACGCTTCAAAGCGTTGACGCTGGGAAAGCCCGTGTTGATGGGACGCAAGACGGCGCAGTCGTTGGGCCGCGCGTTGCCGGGCAGGACCAATCTGGTGCTGACCCGTTCAGGGCAAGCGCCTTTTGACGGCATGCGCGCAGTGCGGTCGGTCGAAGAAGCGATGCAGGTTGCACGCGATGAATCGGCAACCGAATTGTGCGTCATCGGAGGCGGCGAGATATACGCACTGACCCTGCCGTTCGCCGACCGGTTGGAGCTGACCCACGTCGAGACGGTGGTGGAGGATGCGGATGCATTCTTCCCGGAATTCGACGCATCGGAATGGACGGCGGTGTCGCGCCAGGCGCATGCGGCGGACGGGCGGCATGTATTTGCGTTCGAGTTCGTGGACTACGTTCGCAAATAACTGCAAGTAGGTCGGGGCTACGCCCCCGACGCACGGAAACTGCGGGCTGCACGCACGTCGGGGACGTAGCCCCGACCTACAGATTATTCATGATCGGCCGGTAATGCCCGATCACCACATGCCGAAACAGAATGTCGTCTTCCTGCGTGCCGTCGCCGATGTTGTGGATGATTAGCGGCGTGCCGTTCGGGGCCTTGCGGTCGGACACGATGCCGATATGCAATAAGCCACTGCCGCTGAGCTTCCATGCGGCGATATCACCAGCTGCGTAGTCGGCGGCATTGGCAGTGATCGGGCGCGACCAGCCTTCGCGATCGAACCAGCGCATCTGGTTGGGCACTCTGCGATGGTCAATGCTGCGGTTGGGCGCATGCAAACCCCACTGCTGCGGGTACTCGGCAAAGTGCGCGCGCATGTCTTCGTGGATCGACTGCTGTAGGTCCAAACCGCCAACACGCAGCGCGCGCACGACGACATCGGTGCATACGCCGCGCTCGGCCGGCACGTCGCCACCGGGGTAGGGCATCTCGACGTAAGCCGGGTCGTACAGAAGGGTCACGCCGACCTGCCGGCGTGCCGCAACCACCAACGGCGGCGACGCGGCTGGAACCGCGACAGCGGATGCGGCAGGCGCAGGCTCGGCTTGCGGCTGTTCTGGCGTGGAAGGATGGCAAGCAGCGAACAGCGCGAGCGACAGCATCGCGCCGATGCGGGTCGGCTTCATCCTGGCGGCGGCACGTCGCGTCCGGCCACCTGCACCAGCCGCAGTTCGTCGGTGTCCAGCTGCAAAGCGGTCAGTTTGCCGCCCCATACGGCACCGGTATCGATGGCGTGCACGCCATGGCCGATCATCAGGCCCAGCGTGGACCAATGCCCGCATACGATCTTCAGATCGCGTTCGGCGCGGCCCGGCACTTCGTACCAGGGGTACAGGCCCTGGGCCTGGGTGCCCGGGCCGCCTTTTTCCTCGATCGCCATGCGCCCCCGCGGCGTGCAATAACGCATGCGGGTGAGCACGTTGATGATGGCGCGCGAACGGTCGTAGCCGCCCAGTTGCGGCGACCAGTTGGGCTTGTCTCCGTACATGTTGCGGAACAGTTTGCGGTAGCCGTCGCCATGCAACTGCTTCTCGATTTCCCGCGCATGCTTTTCGGCCAGTGCGGTGGTCCACTTCGGGGCCAGCCCGGCGTGGATCATCATCCAGCCCAGTTCGCGGTCCACATGGGCGAGCTCTTGCATGCGCAGCCAGGTCAGCAGTTCATCGCGATCATCGGCCAATACGATGCGCTGCAGGTCGGCGTTGACCTTGCGTTGCTCGTCGGGGGTGCGCTCGCCGATGGCCAGCAGCGAGAGATCGTGATTGCCCAGCACTACGACGCTGTTGGCGCGCAGCGAATGCACCAAGCGCAGGGTTTCCAGCGATTGGCCGCCGCGGTTGACCAGATCGCCGCAAAACCACAGTTTGTCCACGGACGGATCGAAACGCAGGCGCTCCAACAGGCGCTGGGTGGCGTCGTAGCAGCCCTGCAGGTCGCCGATGGCCCAGACGCTCACGCGGCGTTCCTCAGTGCACCGTGCGTGGAACGGACAGGGTGAAGGCCGCGATGGGGGCGTCGAAGCGGGTGCCGTCGTCGGCGAGCATGTCGTAGCTTCCCTGCATGGTGCCCAGCGCGGTTTCCAGAACCGCGCCGGAGGTGTATTCGAAATCGTCGCCGGGGCGCAGCCAGGGTTGTTCGCCGACCACGCCTTCCCCGCGCACTTCCTGGATCTTGCCGTTGGCGTCGGTGATGATCCAATGGCGCCTCAGCAGACGCGCCGGCACCTTTCCGTGATTGCGGATATGGATGGTGTAGGAGAAAACGAAGCGCCCGTCCTCGGGTACGGATTGATCGTCGAGGAAGCGGGTGGCTACGTCGATGGCGATGGCGTAGTCGGAAGGGCTCATGGCCACAGTGTATGCAAAAAACGGGAATGGGGAATCGGGAGTAGGGATCGGAAGCGCGGTTACGGTGCCCCGTCCGATTCCCGATTCTTTATTCCCTAGTCTTCCGCGAGATTGGCCAAACGCACGAACCCCGCCACTTCCACCTGTTCGGCACGCGCATCGGGGCGCAGGCCGGCGGCTTCGATCTGTTCGGCAGTGCGGACGCCCATAAGCGCGTTGCGCAGCGTCTTGCGGCGCTGACCGAAAGCGGCGCGGACCACATCGGCGAACCGTTTCGGATCGTCGACGCCAATGGTTTCCGGCGCCCGCGGCAGCAACCGCACGACCGCCGAGTCCACCTTGGGCGGCGGCCGGAAGGCGGCCGGTGGAACATCGAACAGCGGCGTAACCGAGCAATAAGCCTGCAACATCACGCTCAGGCGTCCATAGACCTTGCTGCCCGGACCGGCGGCCATGCGGTCCACCACTTCTTTCTGCAGCATGAAATGCATGTCGCGCACTGCCGCCGCGTGGTCCAGCGCATGGAACAGGATGGGCGAGGAGAGGTTGTAGGGCAGGTTGCCGACCAGGCGCAGTTTTTCCTCGCCGGCCATGCGGGTGAAATCCACTTCCAGCACGTCCTTGTGGATCACGGTCAGCTGGCCAACGCCGTGCGCGGCCTGCGACAGCGGAACGACCAGGTCGCGATCGAATTCGATGGCGGTCAGCTGGCCATGTTTGCGCAACAAGGGCAGGGTGATAGCGCCCTGGCCGGGGCCGATTTCCACCAGCCGGTCGCCCGGTTGCGGGTTCACCGCCAGTACGATCATGTCGATCATGCCGCGGTCGGTCAGGAAGTGTTGGCCCAGCGATTTTTTGGGCGGCGCCTTGAAATTCATCCGGCGAGTTTACGTTGCGTGGCGATGCGCGCGCAGGTTTCCACTGCGGCGAACAGGCTGGAAGGATCGGCGAGACCCTTGCCGGCCAGGTCCAGCGCGGTGCCATGGTCCACGGCGACGCGCGGATAGGGCAAACCCAGGGTCAGGTTCACCGCGCGCTCGAAGCCGCTGTACTTGAGCACGGGAAGGCCCTGGTCGTGGTACATCGCCAGCACCGCATCGAAGCCGGCCAGTTTCTGCGGCAGGAAGGCGGTGTCCGCAGGCAGCGGGCCGATCAGCCGCATGCCTTCGCCGCGCAATATGTCCAGCACGGGCTCGATCACCTCGATTTCCTCGCGGCCCAAGTGTCCGGCTTCGCCCGCGTGCGGGTTCAGCCCCAGCACGGCGATGACCGGGTGTGCGATTCCGAAATCGTTGCACAGCGCCTGTTCGGTGATGCGCAGCACCCGGTCCAGCGTGCACGCGTCGATGGCATCGGCCACCGCCCGCAGCGGCAGGTGGGTAGTGGCCAGCGCTACGCGCACGATGTCGTTGGCCAGCATCATCACCACGCTACGGCCGGCGCGCTCGGCCAGAAGCTCAGTGGTGCCGGTGTAGGCGATGCCGCCGGCGTTGATCGCGGCCTTGTGCACCGGGCCGGTGACCAGGCCATCCAGTTCGCCACGCAAGCAGGCATCGGAGGAGGCGTTCAGCGCATCGATGACCGCACGGGCGTTGCCCGGAGCGGTGCTGCCGAAATGATTGGCCACGGCGTTGGGAATGGGGTGCAGGCGCAGGTCGCCGGGAAGGCTTGCGGCATCGCCTGCTTCGAGCAGGCGTAGCGGCAAATCAAGGGCATGCGCGGCGGCTTGCAGGGTATCAGCATCGCCGAAGGCCAGCAGCGTGCAATCCGAGCGCGGATGCTGCGCCAGGCGCACGCACAATTCCGGCCCTATGCCGGCCGGCTCGCCCGGAACCAGCGCGAGCCCGGGTTTCACTCAGCCGCCGCTGACGGGGGCCGGAGCCGGAGTCGCGGTTTCGCCGTCGCCCTTGCCATTGCGGACATTGACGTAGGCTTCGCCACGCAGTTCCTGCAGATAGCGGTTGTATTCGTCTTCCAGCTTGCGGCGACCGATGGTCTCACGGACCTGGGCGCGCTGGGTGGTGCTGGTGACGTCGGTCTGGCGCTGGCCTACGCGCTGCAGAATATGCCAGCCCGCTTCGGTGCGGAACGGAGCCGAAACTCCGCCATCGGAGGTGCCGGTGACTTCCTTGCCGAAGGCGGGGCCGAAGGCGTTGGCCTCGAACCAGCCCAGGTCACCGCCTTCGCTTTTGCTGTTGGCGTCTTCGGAAGATTCCTTGGCGACTTCCACGAAGTCGGCGCCGCCGGCGATGCGCGCGCGCAAGGTGTCGATCTTGGCCTTGGCCGCCGCGGCATCCTGCACCGGTGTGACCCGGACCAGAATATGGCGCGCATGGTATTCGGTAACGGTCTTGGCGGCCGCTTGGCTGCCGTCGCGCATTTCCACCAGTTTCAACAGTTGGAAGCCGCTGGGGCCGCGGATCGGGCCTACCACCTGACCCGGGGTCATGGTCTTCAGCATCTGGGCGAAGGCGCCCGGAATTTCGTCCAGGCTGCGCCAGCCCAGGTCACCGCCTTCCAGAGCGTTGGGGCTGTCCGAGTAACGCACGGCGGCGGCGGGAAAATCGAGTTCGTTCCTGTCGACGAGTCCTTTGACGCCTTCGATCTTCTTCTGCCCGGTAGCGATCTGCTCGGCAGTGGCGCCCTCGGGCAGACCGACCAGAATGTGGGCAAGGTGGTATTGCGTGTTGTTGGCCTGCGCAGCGATGGCGGCATCGACCTCGGCTTCGCTCACTTGAACGCGGCTCTGCGCGAAACTCTGGCGCAGGCGTTGCACGGTGATCTCGTCGCGGACCGAGCTGCGGAATTCGTTGAAGGGAATGCCTTCCCCCGCCAGCCGCTGGCGCAGTGCATCGACCGTCACGCCGTTTTGCTGGGCGACGGCGGCAACGGCATTGTTCAACTCGTCGTCGCTGATGCGGATACCGGTTTCGGCGGCGCGCGCAACCTGCAGGCGCACCAGCACCAGACGTTCCAGCACCTGGCGCTCCAGCACATCGCGGGGCGGCAGCTGTCCGGGCTGGTTGGCGTATTGCGCAGTGACGTTCTTCACGGCACGGTCCAGTTCGCTCTGCAGGATCACGTCTTCGTTGACCACCGCAGCGATACGGTCCAGCGGTTGCAGATTCTGGGCGGCCAGCGGGGTGGAAACCATCAGCGCGGCAAGCACGCCGGCGAGGAGCAGTCGGATAGTCATAGTCTTCATGGGATTCATTCCGGTCCGGAATCGTTGTCGTCGGGGTCCGGCGTAGTGTTGCTTGGCGGGACGAGATAGAGGTCGTCGCGGTAATAGCCGAGAATAGCACGGCGCAAGGTGCGCTCCGTGTTCTGCCCGGCCGAGCCGAGACCTTTGAGTACGAACTCGACCTGGAAGGCATTGTTGAGATCGCCTTCGCGATTGCGCACGTAGCGGCGCACGACCGCGCGCACGGCCAGGCAGCAGCTGTCCCATTGCACGCCGGCAAGCGCTTCCAGCGGCTTCTTGTCCAGGATCGAGTAGTAATAGCGGCCGACCACGCTCCAGGTGGGCGTAATCGGATAGAGGAACGAGAAATCCGCTTGTTCGAGCAGATCGGCGCCGTCGGAGACGTTGCGGCGATAACGGTAGCCCAGGTTGATCACGCCATCGTCGGGCAGCAGGTAGCGCGCGCGCAGACTGGCCAGATCCTCGCGCCGGAACTTGGGATTCCATTGGTAGGAGGCGCCGATGGTCCAGCGATCGGTCGGCGCGTAGTTGAGGTCGGCGACCCAGGCGGATTTGCCGCTTTCCACCGGCAGCTCGCCGGGAGCGGTGACCCGCGATTCGTCGAAATAGAAAATCTGGCCCAGGCTCGCGGAAAGTTTCTCGTGGCCATCCGCCTGACGGAGCAGACGGCTGGTCAAAGCCAGCGTCAGCTGGTTGGCATCGGTCTGGCGATCCGGGCCGGTGTAGCGGTTGTCGCGGAACAGCTGGCCCCAGCTGAAAGTGAAGGGACGCGTGTCGAAGATCGGGATGCCGTTCTGGTCGCGGTACGGGGCGTTCAGATAGAACAGGCGCGGTTCCAGCGTATGCAGGTAGCGCTCGCCCTTGATCTCGGTCTCGCGGTCGAAGAACAGGCCGGCATCCAGCGACGCGATCGGCAGGCTGCGCGACGGACTGGTGTCGGTGAAGCGGGGATCGGTGGTGAATTCCTCGTCCAGCTTGTAGCTGGTGTAGCGCCAGGCCAAGGTGGGCGTGATGTACCAGGAAGCGCCCTGCAGGGGCATCGACACGAAAGGCTTGAGGTCTATGCGGCTGCCGCCCGGCTTAGTGTTCAGGCCATTGCCGTCGAGCACCTGGTTGTGCTGGAAGCGGACCGCTTCCGCATCTATGCCCGCGGTAAACCACTTCCCGAACGGCTGTTCCCAGTTGAAGTAGACGCGCGGCAAGCGGTTGTAGGGCAAGGAGCCTTCGGTCAGCGTGTAGTCCGACAGTTGCCAGACATCGGCCATGGCGCCGGCCGACCAATAACGGCCGCGGCCGTAGAGTCCGAGCGTACTGACCAGCGAAGTGGCCGACACCCCATAGAGCGAATTGGCGAAATCCTCGACATAACGCGAGTCGCTGACCCAGGCCAGATCCGCGCGCGCCTGCCACTCGCTGTTGAGGTTATGCGAACCGCTGTAGCGGAACATGCCGCGATTCTTGCTGCGCAAGGGATCGCCGTATTGATCCACTTCGGTGCCGTTGGCATAGTCGCGCTCACGGTCCTTGACCAGATCGTCGGTCGGCATCCAGTTGAGATCGAAAACGCCGCGCCCGCCTTCGTACAGATAGCGGAACTGCCCACCCAGCGACACGCCCCGGTCGCTCATGTAGCGCGGAGTGATGGTGGCATCGTAGTTCGGCGCCAGATTCAGATAGATCGGCTGGCGGTAATCGAAGCCGTTGCGTCCGGACATGCCGACGGCCGGATACAGCAGGCCTGTATGACGGCGGTCGTCGATCGGGAACTTGATCCATGGAACGTACAGCACCGGCACCTTGCCGATGCGGATGGTGGCGGCGTGGGCTACGCCCCAGCCTTCGTCGGTGTCCACGTCGATGCGTTTGGAACGAAGCTCCCAGACGCGCTGCTGGGGATCGCAGGTGGAATAGGTGGAGCCGTGCAAGCGGCCCTTGGCACCGGTGAGATCGATACTCTCGGCACCGCCGTTGCCGCGACGCGAGACCAGCTGGTACTTCACGTCCTCGATTTCGTGGGTGTCGGTGTTCTGGTCGCCGTGCGCACGCGCGGCCATGATGCGCATGGTGCCGTCCTGGTAGCGCACGTTGCCGTCGGCCACGTAGGTGTCGGTTTCCTGGTCGTATTTCAGATTGTCGGCATTGAGGAACTGGTCGCCGCGGCGCAGTACCACATTGCCTTCGTATTCCAGGTTCTGCTCGGTGCCGCCCAGCTTGTTGCCCTCGATAGCAGTCGGCTGGTCCGCTCTCTGCTCGCGCGCCTGGGCTGCGCTGACCCCGGGTTTGGGCGCCTCGGCCTGATCGAATGCCGGTATGGCGTCGGTGATAGGGCACAGGTCCCAGTTGTCGGGTTTGTCCTCGGCCAGCGCCGGCAGGCACAAAGCGATACTGAACGGCAGCGGTAGCAGGCGAAGGACTGGGCGCACGCGGTGTATGGCTCGTCTGGAGAAGGTCAAAAGCGGCCGCTAGCTTGCCGTATCCCCAGCATACGGGCAATGAAAGGCCGGGTCAGGTTTCGGGCGAGGTTCATCCTGCGCTCCAGACGGCGGGCGGCGGCCCGGCGTCAGCGTAGCTCGCTCACATGGGCCACGCTGCATTCGCGCAGCGCTTCCAGGTCGTAGCCGCCTTCCAGCAAGGACACGATCCGGCCCGAGGCGTGGCGGTCGGCGATGGCCCGCAGTTCGCGGGTCAGCCAGGCGAAATCCTCGGTTTCCAGCATCAGGTCGGCCAGCGGGTCGCGCATGTGCGCATCGAACCCGGCCGAGATGAGCAGCAGTTGCGGGCGGAAATCGTCCAGAACCGGCAGCAGGGTATCCGCCCAGACGTTGCGGAACCGGAAGCCGCCCGTCCCTGGCGGCAGCAAGGCATTGAACACGTTGCCGACACCGCGTTCGCGTGGTGTGCCGCTGTTGGGATAGATGCCCGACTCGTGGGTGCTGAAATAATCGACCCGCGGTTCCTCGTAGAAGATGGCCTGCGTGCCATTGCCGTGGTGCACGTCGAAATCGACGATGGCCACCCGTTCCAGCCCGTGCCGGTCGCAAGCGTGCGCCGCCGCCACCGCGACATTGTTGAGCAGGCAGAAACCCATGGCGGTGTCGCCGGTGGCATGGTGGCCAGGCGGGCGCACCGCGCAGAACGCGGCCCGGCTGTCGCCGAGCATGACCGCGTCCACCGCCGCCACCGCCGCTCCGGCGGCGCGCAACGCGGCGGCGCGCGAATCCGGACAGGTCACCGTATCCGGATCCAGCATGCGGTAACCGCTGAAATCGCTGTCCAGCACTTCGCGCAGCAAGGCCTCGGTATGCACGCGCCGCAAATCGCCGAGCTTGGCCAGCGGGGCTTCGCGCCAGTCAAGGTCGCCGTGTTCGGCGCGCAGCCCGGCCAACACGGCTTCCAGCCGGGCTGGCCGCTCCGGATGTTCCGGGCCCGGGTCGTGGGCCAGGCAGGCGGGGTGGGTGTAGATGATCATGTCGCTGGGCGAAGTCGCAGGACGGAGTGCCGGGTGAGCCGGCTCAGGCGTGCCGGCGGTCGTGGTTCCACAACACTTCTCCCTGGCCGTCGGCCCGGGCCAATACCCGCGCGAGCACAAACAGCAGGTCCGAGAGCCGGTTGAGATAGCGGATGGCTTCCGGACGGACTGCGTCATGCCGCGCCAGGGTCACGGTCTCGCGTTCGGCGCGGCGCACGATGGTGCGCGCCAGATGGCAGCGCGCAGCGGCTTCGCCGCCGGCCGGCAGAATGAAATCCTTCAGCGGGGGCAAGGCTTCGTTGTACTGATCGAGCTGGCGCTCCAGCGCGTCCACGTCTCCGGCGCTGATCGCTGCGTGCCCGGGGATGCAGAGCTCACCGCCCAGGTCGAACAACTGGTGCTGCACCGTGGTCAGCAGCTTGCGGATATCGTCCGGTACTTGCGCCGCAAGCACCACGCCGATGCTGGAATTGGCTTCGTCCACGGTTCCATAGGCATTGACCCGCGCCGAATCCTTGCCGACCCGGGTGCCGTCGCCCAGACCGGTGGTGCCGTCGTCGCCGGTGCGCGTGTATATCTTGGAGAGGCGGTTACCCACGATGGAGCCTCATGCACGCGCGGCTCAGCGCGGCGATTTGGCCCGCGCCCGCAGGCGTGCCGCCTGGGTCACGCCGACGTGGACGATGACCGCCAGGCCGACATAGATCGCGGCGGTGCGCAGGTAAGGGACGAACCAGTCGCTGTAGTTCTTCCACCAGCCGGCGAAGGTCGGATCGGCCACGCTGTCGCTGATCCAGTAGAAGCTGCCCTGGCTCAACAGGTGGCAGAGCACCACCGAACCGAACAGGCTCGCCGTCAGCACGGCCAACGCCTTGCCGTTGGCTTCAACGTAGAAGCGACGCACCAGCATGCCGCCGAACCAGAGTGCGAAGTAGGCCGGGATAAGGAACCAGTACGCGGCCGACGTGCAGTAATGGGCGAAGAAATCCATGCCCTGGCCGCTGATCACCACATAGTCCACCAGCACCGCCAACGCCATGAACACGGGGAATGCCCAGCGCGTCCAGCTGCGCAGGTAGAAGCCACCCAGGAAAAAGGCGGCCCAGGAGGCATCCGGGATCGGACCGAAATGGGTCAGGGAGGCAGGCAGGTTCAGCCGCGTCGCCACCAGCAACGAAGCGATCAGGGTGAAGACGATGGCGCGCTGGGTCGTGGTGTTCATGGGAGGCCTATCCGGGAAGCTCAGGCGCTCATTCTAACGGAGAGCCCATCGTAGCGGGCTTATCATAGGGACATGACCGAAAAACACGATGTATTCACACACGACGTACTCATCGTCGGCGGCGGCCTGGTCGGCGCCAGCCTGGCCATCGCACTGGATCGCCTGGGGCTGGACATCGGCCTGGTGGAAGCCACGCCAGCGGGCGTCATGCCGGCGGTGTTCGACCAGCGCAACCTCAGCTTTGCCGGCGCCACCGTCAACGCACTGACCGCACTGGGCGTGATGGCGAAGCTGCGCGCGCCCACCGGCCCGATCCGGCGTATCCATGTCAGCCGGCAGGGCGACTTCGGCAGGACCCGGTTGGAAGCGGCCGATTACGGCCGCGAAGCATTCGGGCAGGTGGTGGTGGCGCGCGATTTCGGCGAGGCCTTGGAAGCGCGGCTGTTGGAGCTGAAGCGGCTCACGCGGTACCGGCCCGCGCGTTTCATCGGCATGGGTGGGTCGCAGGAGGGATCGTGGGAAAAGACCCGCAGCCTGCGTATCGCCGATGGGCAGGGTGAGCGCGAACTCTCCGCGCGCCTGCTGGTCGCTGCCGATGGCACCCGCAGCGGGCTGCGCGACGCCTTGGGCATCGCCGCCAGCGAACACGACTACCGGCAAACCCTGTTCGTCGCCCGCATGCGCGCCGAACGGACGCCGGACGGCACCGCCTACGAGCGTTTCGGCGAATATGGCCCGACCGCGCTGCTGCCGCGTGGCGACCGTCATTTCGGCGTAGTGCACGGCGTGGCGAGCGAGCATGCGGAGGAAGTCGCGGCACTGGACTCGGCGGGGTGGATAGCGCGTATCCAGAGCGTATTCGGCTGGCGCGTGGGACGTTTTCTCGCCACTGGCGAGCGCAGCGCCTATCCCATCGTCAAGGTGGTGGCCGAACGTACGGTCGCTGCGCGCGCGGTGTTGCTGGGCAACGCCGCACAGACCATCCATCCCATCGGCGCGCAGGGTTTCAACCTGGGCTTGCGCGATGCGCTGACCCTGGCCGAATTGATCGAACACGCTCCCGATCCAGGCGCATCCGCATTGTTGGACCGCTACGCGCAACGACGCAGCGAGGACCGGCGGCGTACGCTGGAATTCTCCGATGGCCTGGCGCGGATCACCGGCAATGCATCGCCGGTGATGCGTCCGCTGCGCAGTCTGGGTTTGCTGGCGGCCGATAATTCGGCTGCGTTGCAGTCGATGCTGGTGGGCGGTGCGATGGGGTTCCGTGGCGAGGTGCCGGAGTTATGTCGATGAGTCTGTCGGGAATGTGCGAAGAGCAAGAGCAAATCCCCCCTGCCCCCCTTTTTCAAAGGGGGGAACAGCACTGGCGCTGTTTTTTCCGATTGACGCAGAGAGGTGGGTTGGCTCGACCATTCCCTTCCGGAAGGCATGACACCTCCCCCTTTGAAAAAGGGGGGCAGGGGGGATTTGCTCTTCGCGTGCCGACCCGATACCGGGGTGCTAACCCATGAACCGCCGTCGCCTGGATATAGCAGTAGTCGGCGGCGGCGTGGTGGGCGCGGCCTGCGCATTGTCGCTGGCCAAGCTGGGCCTGGAAGTCGCGTTGGTCGAAGGCCGCGAACCTGCGCCTTGGTCCGCGGGCTCGCCGGATCTGCGGGTCTATGCTTTCGCGCCGGACAATGCGGCATTCCTCGACGGTCTGGGAATCTGGGAGTCCGTTCGTAGCGCGCGCGCACAAGCCTATCGACGGATGCGGGTATGGGATGCGTCGGGCGGCGGCGAATTGTCGTTCGACGCCGATCTGCTGGGCCGCGACCAGCTGGGTTGGATCGTCGAGAACAACCTGCTGACCGATCGCCTGTGGGCGGCGTTGCCGGCGGCGGGCGTGCAACTGCATTGCCCTGCTCGGGTCGAGTCGATGGAGCAGGATCCTTCGACAAGCTCAGGGCAAACGACAGGTGTGCGTCTGCGTCTGGACGACGGCACGCGTCTGGAAGCGCGGCTCGCCATCGCCGCCGACGGCGCCGATTCCACATTGCGCCAACTGGCGGGTCTGCAGGTTTCCGCGCACGATTACAGGCAGCGCGGCGTGGTGGCTTTCGTCGAAACCGAAAAGCCGCACGAACAGACCGCATGGCAGCGGTTCCTGCCGGGCGGCCCGCTCGCCTTCCTGCCGTTCGTGGACGGGCGCAGTTCCATCGTCTGGACCCTGCCGAACGAAGAAGCCGATCGCGTGCTGGCGCTGCAGGACGATGCTTTCGATCGCGAACTGACCCGCGCCTTCGAGGCGCGACTGGGCGAAGTGCGCACGGCTACCCGCCGCGTCGCTTTTCCTTTGCGTCGCCAGCTGGCCGATGCCTATGTTTCCGGCAAGGTGTTGTTGATGGGCGATGCGGCGCACGTGGTGCATCCGCTGGCCGGTCAGGGCGTCAACCTGGGCCTGCGCGACGTGACGAGATTGCGGGACGCCGTCGCCGATGCGCAATCCCGGCGTGCGGACTGGTCCTCGCCGCATCGTCTCGCGCGTTGGGCGCGCGAGTGCCGCAGCGAGAACGCGGCGGCCGCCTATGCGTTCGACGGCATCAACCAGATGTTCTCGAACGACGAGATGCACACCACGCTATTGCGCGGATTCGCATTGGGAATGGCAGGGAAAATTCCACCGCTGGCGGCGCTGTTCTGGCGTAAGGCTTCGGGTTTGTAAACCCCCCCTCCCTTGCGTAGCAGGGGAGGGCTGGGGAGGGGTGCTCTTCGCGAGAAAACTTCAGTCGTCATCCCCGCGAAGGCGGGGACCCAGCGACTTCAGCGCGTCACCAACAAAGCCGCCGATAACAATGCAGACCAAAGCAAAGTCCCTGGGTCCCCGCCTTCGCGGGGATGACGGTCGGGTTATTGCGGGCCGCCGAAAGGAGTGCGCGCGGAATAAGCTGTCACCCCGGAATAAACGGAAACACGATCTTCAGCAATCCCTTCAACCCACCTTCGGCGGTGCTCACGATAGCCTTCGCCCCCAAACTGTTGAGCGCATTGCGCACTTCCTGCCAACGCAATTTGGTCACGTCCTTCTTCAGCAGGTCGGCGACTTCTTCGGCGGCAGGCGCCAGCTTGTTCAACTCATCGGTGATCGCTTTCGGATCCGGTTGCAGGTAACCCCATTTCTCGGCGATCTTGAGCAGAGTGTCGAAACGCACCGCCATCACGTCGCGATTGCGTTCGTAGACCGGCAGCGCGCCCACATCGAGGATGGCCTGCTCGAACTGCTGCTGGTCGTCCGGATGCTCCACACGGATCGCCAGGAAACCTTCCTTCTTGCTGCGCTCGCTGACGTGCTTGGCCCCGGAGCGCAGGTTGTCTTCGGTCAGCACGCTGGCCACGATCCGTTGCAGGGCCGCATCGCTTTCTTCCGGCACCAGCGCCCGCCAGCGCGCGTAGCCGTCGCGGCGCAAGGCCTTGACCTTGGCCGGGGTCACCCGCAGGCGCAGGGCGGCAGCGGCGTTGGAATCGCTGCGCTGGATGGCGCCGTCGCGTTCCAGCAGTACGAAGATCAACAGTTCCAGATCGCGTTTGGTCAGCGACTGGAAACCCTGCAGCAGGGTCAGTCGCAGGAATTCGTTTGCGAACCCGGCGGGGTCCTTGAGTTCGATGGGTTGCATGGCCGCTGTCCTCTCTTCAGGGGAGTAGCTTGCCACGGCGGCGTTGCAGGGAATGAGACCCCGACGGCGACAGTGGAATCGTTCAGCGCGCCAGTGCGTAAGCGGCGAGGGCAAAAGCCAGAATTGCGACCGTGGTCGCGATCAGTGTCAATTGGCTGGCGCGGCGCAATCGGCGTTCCGCCTGGTCCGCGCCCACCTGCAGGACTTCGATGGTTTTCTGCATGTCGGTGGCGAGCTTCTTGATCGAGTCCGCATTCTGGGTCGCCGCATCCTGCAGCTCGGCGATCTGCTCGCCGATCACGTCCATGCGCAGTTGATGGCTGTTGTCCACCTGCGGCGTGCGGGTGAACAAGGGGCGCGCCATGCGGATGATTTCGGGCAGCGAGGACGCGGCGATGGTGATCCAGGTCGCGGCCATGGCTCAGGCCTTTTTGAGGAAGCAGGTCTTCAGCACCAGGTCCTTGATCTTCTCGACCTTGCATTCGATTTCTTCTTCGTCATCGGTCAGGCGGATACCTTTGATCAGGGTGCCGCGCTTGATCGTCAGCGAAGTGCCCTTGACCTTGAGGTCCTTGATGACGGTGACCGAATCGCCGTCGCTGAGCGGAGTGCCGTTGCTGTCTTTTACGTTCATGATGGTTCCTCCTAAGTCGTTGTAGGAGCGGGCCCTGCCCGCGACGCTTTGTTGGCAAATAAGAGCGTCGCGGGCAGGGCCCGCTCCTACGGGAATTGTGTCATCGTGCTGTAGCTGCGAAGACTGTGATTTCCTCGCGGTCGTGGTAGAGCTGTTTGGCACGAACGTGCACGGGCTTTTCGGATTGCTCGGCGAACAGATCCAGGCACAACCGCGTCTCGTCCCAACGTTTCTTCATCGGCAGCTTCAGATTGAAGACCGCATGCCTGCACCAGCCTTCCCGGAACCAGGTCGCCATTCGTTCGGCCACGCGCCGGGGTTGCTCCACCATGTCGCAGACCATCCAGTCCAGCGGCTGCGAGGGCTTCCATTGAAAACCATCCGCGCGCAGATGCTCGACCAGCCCGCTGTCCATCACGTTCTGGCGCAGAGGGCCGTTGTCCACGCTGATCACGCGAAGGTGATGGCGGGTGAGGATCCAGGTCCAACCGCCCGGCGCGGCGCCCAGGTCGGCAGCGGTCATGCCGGGTTTCAGCAGGACTTCGCGCTCATTCGCATCGAGCAGCGTCAGCAACGCTTCTTCGAGTTTCAAGGCAGAGCGGGAGGGAGCATCGGAGAGGAGCTTCAAGCGTGGAATGCCAAGCGGCCAGGGGGAGCCGTCTTGCGGATCGGCGATAGCCAGGAAGGCATGGTCGCCGTCGACGAAAACGACGTGCAACCGGGGAAGTCGCGGATTTTCCTTGTCGGTCATCAGACCAGCCTTGCGCAATGCGGGACGCAGGGCGTTGCCGAAGCTGCGCGCCAATCCGGCCAGCGGCTTGGAGGTATCCGAGTCGGGATGCTCGACCCACAGATCTCCGAAGCGCGACTGTCCCGCCAGTGCCGCGAGCATGGGAGTGATGCGGTCTTTAGGATCGAGCTCACGCAACTCTGCGATCAACCGCAGTTTCTGCCGGGCATAGATAAGTTCGCGCCATGGCAATGCTTTCGCAAGCGCTGCGCCATCGTCGCAGACGAACACCACATGGGCGCTATTGCGTTCGGTGCGCGCATAGCCGGGATAGCCGGCGAGGGCCGCTCGCTCGCTCAGTTCGGCCGCAAGCTCAGGCTCGAAGCCCTGACGGCAATAGCAAAGCAGGCCGGTCATGCACATGCTCTTGTAGGAGCGGGCCATGCCCGCGACTGGGCGTGACCAGTGGAGCTTCGTCGCGGGCATGGCCCGCTCCTACAGGAAGACACGGTGTCAATAACGGTCGCCGCCGCGTTCGCCGTAGGTGCGCAGGACTTCGCGCGCTGCGTCGCGGTTGAGGTCGCGGACCACTTCGATGCCGCGCTTGTTCAATTCGCCGATCCAGTCGGCCGGAAGCGGGCCTTCGTCGAACTCGGTCAGCTCCATCACGTCTTCGGCGCGCGCGCCGATCAGCAAGCGGTCGATGCCGGCCCACACCGTGGCGCCGTAGCACTGGCAGCACGGCTGCGACGAGGTGGCCAGCGTCACCGTACCGCCCACGCGTTCGTTGAGGCGTGCGGTCTGCAGGCGTTGCTGGGCCAGCATATAGGCCATGTTTTCGGCATGGGCCAGCGAAGTGTTCTGCGGCAGCACGCGGTTCACACCGATGGAAATGATGCGATCGTCCGGCCCGAAGACCACGGCACCAAAGGGGCCGCCGGTGTTGGCGTCGATATTGATGCGCGACAGTTCGATGGCCAGCGCCACCTTGTCGGCATCGCTGACGTACGACGCCGATGCATCGACGGTTTCATGCACCCAGGCAGGCAGGGTCAGATGGACTTGCGCGTAGAGCATCACTGAACCTTCTGATCCGCGCCGCCGGCGGGCGCGCATTGGCCGTTGTCGCATTGGCAGGCGCTGATCTCTGCGAAGCCGCAAATGCCCATCATTCCCTTCGCCGCGCAGGCAGCCTGCACGGCCGCGGGGTCGGTCGGGCTGTCTTTATTGACGCAGGCGGGCATCGCGCCGCAGCAGTTGCCGACGTTCTTCACCGCGCAATCGGCGTTGGTTTTGCAGGAAGTGTCCACGACGACTTCCTGCCGGACTTCACGCGGCGGCAGCGGCGAGGACATCGGCGGCGGCGCTTTGGGGGGCGCGGGTGGTGGAGGCGGCGTGGTGCCTGCGAGGTTGCCTGTAGCCGGTTCGGTGGCGGAGGGGGCTGCGCAGGCGGCCAGCGAAAGTGCGAGCGCAAAGAGCAGGAAAAGCCGGGTCATGCGATGCATAGCCGAATTCCTTTGAGTTGGGTAAAAAAGTACCGTCGTCCCCGCGAAGGCGGGGATCCAGCGACTTCTGCACTTGAGCATTAAAGTCGCTGGGCTCCCGCCTCCGCGGGAATGACGATCGGATTGTTACGGCGACCACCTTCAGGCCACCTGTTCAAACATGATCCTCCGCCTGCACGGATTACATCTGCGATGGCAGGACCAGCGGGCATTTTAGCCTTTCGCCGCCCACGTATCCCGCAGCGTCACACTACGGTTGAATACCGGCGCGTCGCTGCGATGGTCCCGGCGGTCGGCGACGAAATAACCGATGCGTTCGAACTGGAACGATTGCTCCGGTGCGGCGCTGGCCGCTGCAGGCTCCACGTAACCTCGCACCGATTTGCGCGATTCGGGATTCAGGTAATCCTGGTAGGTCTTGCCTTCCGATTCGTCGTCGGGATCGGGCACGGTGAACAGGCGGTCGTACAAGCGGAATTCGGTCGGCACGGCGTGTCTGGCGCTGACCCAATGGATGGTGCCCTTGATCTTGCGCTCGGCCCCTTCCATGCCGGGGCGCGATTCGGGATCCAGCCAGCCGCGCAGTTCGACGATTTCGCCTGCACCGTTCTTGATCACTTCATCGCAACGCACGATGCCGGCGCCGCGCAGGCGCACTTCGCCGCCGGGAATCAGGCGCTTGAATCCCTTGGGCGGGACTTCGGCGAAATCTTCGCGTTCGATCCACAACTCGCGCGAAAACGGAATCTGGCGTTTGCCGAAGGATTCGTCTTTCGGGTGATTGGAAAACGTCAGCGTTTCGTCGTGGTCTTCCGGCAGATTGGCCAACACCAGCTTGACCGGATCGATCACTGCCATCCGCCGCGGCGCAGCCGCGTCCAGATCGTCGCGCAAGCTGCCTTCCAGCACGCTGAAGTCGATCAGCGAGTTCTGCTTGCTGATGCCGACGCGGTCGATCAGCAGGCGAAGGGAGGCCGGCGTGTAACCGCGGCGGCGCAGGCCCTGCAATGTCGGCATGCGCGGGTCGTCCCAGCTGTCGACGAGCTTTTCGCCGACCAAGGTGGTCAACTTGCGCTTGCTCATCACGGTGTAGTTGATGTTGAGGCGCGAGAATTCGATTTGACGCGGCTTGGCCGCTTCCTTCGGAAGCCCCCGATCCAGCAGCGGTTGCAGCAGTTCCGGATGCGCGGTCAGCGCGACCTTGTCCACGCACCAGTCGTACAACGGGCGGTGGTCCTCGAACTCCAGCGTGCACAGCGAATGGGTGATGCCTTCGATCGCATCGCCCAGCGCATGGGCGAAGTCGTACATGGGATAGATTGGCCAGGCGTTGCCGGTGTTCTGGTGTTCGACGTGTTTGATGCGGTACAGCGCGGGGTCGCGCAGGTTCATGTTGCCGCTGGTCATGTCGATCTTGGCGCGCAGGGTGCGCGTTCCGTCTGGAAATTCGCCGGCGCGCATACGCCCGAACAGATCGAGGTTCTCTTCGACCGAACGATTGCGGAACGGCGATTCGCGCCCGGGCGTGGTCAAGGTGCCGCGGTATTCGCGCATAGCCTGCGCGTCCAGATCGTCCACGTAGGCCAGGCCGTCGCGGATGAGCTTTTCGGCGGCCAGGTAATAGACCCCGAAATAATCCGAGGCATGCCGCAACGAGGCCCACTCGAAGCCCAGCCAGCGCACGTCGTCCTGGATGGCGGCGACGAACTCGGGATCTTCCTTGGCCGGGTTGGTGTCGTCGAAGCGCAGGTTGCAGATGCCGCCGAATTCGCCGGCGATGCCGAAGTTCAGGCAGATCGCCTTGGCGTGTCCGATGTGCAGATACCCGTTGGGCTCGGGCGGGAAACGGGTATGGACGACCGCGTGCTTGCCGCTGGCCAGGTCCTCGCGGACGATCTGGCGGATGAAATCGTTCTTCTCGCCGGCCGCGGCAGTTGCGTGGGCATCGTGAAGCGCGGAGGTATCGGGAGATGCAGCGGACATGCGGTGAGGGAGCCTTGCGTTCGGGATCACAGTTTAGCCGACGCGCCCGTGCACTTCCTGCGAGGAGGCCGTGGTTTTCATCGGAACTGGGGTTACTCTGGGTCCGGTGTCTGGGGAGACCCGCCGTGCAAGTCGCTTATCGCGCAAACAACCTGATAGAGGCCCATCTGGCCAAACATGCGCTGGAAGGCCTGGATATTCCGGTGTTCATTTTCGGCGAGTCCCTGCTGGGGGGCCCGGGCGAGCTGCCGCTGTTCGGTGTTTTGCGGGTTTGCGTTCCCGATCCCTACATCGATGAGGCGATGGCCTGCCTCAAGGAACTGTCACTGGGGCAGGAGTGCGCAGACCATGGCGAGGGAGATCCGGGTGCATTGCCTGCCACCGGGCAGTAGTTCGCGTTTGCGCGTGCTGTGGGGCATGCGGCTGCAGCCGCTGGCGTGGGGGCTGTTGGTCCTGTCTTTGACCCTGGCTTGGGAGGGCGTTGCGCGCGCCCAGGACTCCGTGGCGCCGATTCTGGAAGTTCCGGTCGCCTTGGAATTGCTGGATGCGCAACCGCGCGCTCACCTGAGTCTGGACGGCGGCGGCGTGGTGCTTCCGCCGGAGGGAAGCCAAGCGCGGTTCCGGTTGCGCTTCGAGCTGCCCGCTCGCGGCCGGGAGGAGTCGCCCTGGCAGCTCAGATTCAACCGGATCGAGTTGAAGGAGTTGCGATTGGAAGCTCCTGGTTGGCGCCCGCCGGCACAGGATTTCTTCCATCCCCAGCCCCAGGACGGGTTGTTTCCGATGGTCTTCTCACAAACGCTGCCCGCCCACTGGCACGGACCGGTCAGCGTCGAGGTGACCGCCAGTACCGAGCTGGCGCGCACTTTGCGTCCCCAGGTCGTGCGCATGGCGCTGGGAGCGGAGCAGGACAAAAGGGCGCTGGCGGTCGCGATCGCTTTGTACGCCTGCATGCTGGTGCTGGCGATCGTGGCGATATCGCTTTCCCTGGGCGCGCGTGAGCTGGCGTTCCTGAGTTTTCTGGCATTCGTGGGCACCTCGTTCCTGCTGATGCTGGTGGTCAACGGGCACGCCTACACGGTTCCCGTCCTGGCCTGGCTGAAGCCGTTGGGAGGGCAGGGCACCAGTATCGCCATGCTGTTGGTGAGCGCGTCGGGAATCTGCACGGCGCGCGATTTCGCGGGGCGGCGCCCGGACAATTTCTGGCTGCGCTGGGTTCCGGTCGCCGGCGCTTCGGCGATGGCCGCGCTTGCCGTGGCAGGTCTGTGCGGTTTCGCGTTCGCTCCGAAGATCATGCAGACTCTGGTGATCATCGGTTGGGCGGCAGCGGCCGTACTTGCCATGCTGGCCTTCTTCAGCGCCATCCTGCGCAAGGCGTGGCTGGGGTGGCCGCTGCTGACCGCGCTGATCGTGCTCGGCATCAGTTGCACGATGTTCGAGCTGAGCGTGCGCGGAATGGCGCATCCGTTCTGGGGCCGGTTCGGTTACCAGATCGGGCTGGTGCTGGTGGCGGTGGTGCTGGTGGTCGCGCTGATCGGCCGTATCGCCGATTTCCGCCTCAAGCACGAGCAGGAGCGCATCGCCCGCAAGGCCAGCGAACAGCGGCTGTTGCAACAGCGGGCCTATACCGATCTGGCCGGCCTGCTGCGCAAGCGCCTGCGCGAAGTCGCCCCCAAGGATATGGAGTGGTACGCGGTTCAAATGGCGATGGAAAGCCTGTTGCCCTGGCTGCAACTGAATTCGGCCACCATCGTCCTTTCCCGCCCCGGCTACGACCAGACCCGCATCACCGAGCCGGTCACCCACACCTCGCGCCTGTCCGCGTTGATCGACGCCAACGATGCGACGCTGCGCGCGGTGGCGCAGCGCAAGTCGCCGGTGACCGAGCTGATGATGAATCCGGTGCCGGGAAACGCGCAGCCGCGCGCGGCGAGCATGGTCTATGCGGCGGTGCCGCTGACTACAGGCAAGGGCGACGTGGGCGTGGCCTTGCTGGAGCGGGTGGGTCCGCGGGCATTCAGTGCGGAGGAGCTGGCACTGGCCGAACAGTTCGGACACCTGGTATTGCAGCAGACCGTCGAAGCCCGCGAGACGCAGAAACTGCGCCGTTCGGCCGAGCTGGATGCGTTGACCGGCATGCTCAACCGCAACGCCATCGACCTGGCGCTGAGCCATGCTTTTATCGAAGCCCACAAACAGGACCAGACCCTGGCGGTGCTGTTCGTCGATGTGGACGGTTTCAAGCTGGTCAACGACACCTATGGGCATGCCTGCGGCGATCAATGTCTCAAGCATCTGGCCGAGATCCTGAGCCGGGTCTTGCGGCCGGGCGATCTGTTGGGACGATACGGCGGCGAGGAGTTCCTGGTGTTGCTGCCCGGACCAAAGGACGGACAGGCGTGGGAAATCGGTGAGCGGATCCGCTTGCAGATCGAGGAGTCGACGGTGGACTGGGAGGGCCAGCCGGTGAAATTGACGGTCAGCGTAGGCGTGGCGATGCGTCTTGCCCACGAACAGACTCCGGTCGCCGCATTGGAAAGGGCCGACCGCGCGCTTTACGCAGCCAAGCGCGAGGGCCGCAATCGAGTGGTCCTGGCAGCCCGGAATCCTTGAAAAAAGTGCGCAAGGAAAGCGCACGGCGGGTGCAATGCCCTTCGTCCTTGTAGAGCCGAGCTTGCTCGGCTGCTTTTGATCCGTGCAAAGAGCAGCCGAGCAAGCTCGGCTCTACAAGAGCGGGGCAAAGGCATCGTCAGCAAAACCCACCTTGTGTGTGGAGTCTGTGGATCAAAGTCGCGTGATGCCGCACACATAGACCACTTCGCAGGCGCCACCGCCGGTGTCGTCGCGCGTGGTGGAACTGCGCCAGCGCCAGCCATCCGAGGCGCTGGCTTCCACCAGCCAGCCATCGATGCGCACGCTGTCGCCCTTGCCGACATGGGCGAGCGTGTCGGCCACCGCATCGCTGGCCGGAATCATGTGCATGTTGGCGCTGTTCCGCGCGATTTCCTCGAGCGGTAACGACGGCTGGTCTCTCCAGCGATAGCTGTACCAGCGCGAGGACTGGCTGATGTCCAGCTGCGACAATACGGCTTCGTCGCGCATGGTTTTCCAACCCAGCGCCAGATCGGTGGGCGAAAGATCGGCTTCCCGCCCCAGACTGTAGTCCTCGCGCGACAGCACCCGTGCCTCGATGCTGAAACCCGCCAAGGGCTGAAGCGTCGCGGCAGTCAATGCGAATGGTTGCATCGAAGCGGGTACGTCGCTCTGCAGCGGCGCCGCGCCTGCGTTAACCAGGGGCGGCAGCGGACATCCGGCGGCGGTGGATACACCGCCCGGTGCGCTCACCTTGCGCGGTGAATGCGAGGAATACCACCAGCCCAGTGTGCCCAGCACCAGGCAGGCGATCAGGAAATTGCGCAGGTTCACGCGGTGGCGGATAGCCGGTCGGCGATGGTCTGGCGCAGACCCACCAGGTCCTTGGCGAACGCGGCGATGCCGTCGCGCAGTTTTTCGGTCGCCATGGGATCGTCCGCCAGATCCTTGGCGAAGCGTGCCGCGTCGATGGGCGCATCGGTATTGGTTTCCGGCTTGACGGGCGAAAGCTTGCGCGGCAGTTCGCCGGTTTCCGCTTCCAGTTTCTCCAGCAGGTCCGGCGAGATGGTCAGGCGGTCGCAACCGGCCAGCGCTTCGATCTGCGCGGTGGAGCGGAACGAGGCGCCCATCACCACCGTCGACGATCCGCGACGCTTGAATTCATCGTAGACGCCGCGCACGAACACCACGCCCGGATCGGCATCGATGCTCGCCGGAACTTCGCCGCGCGCCACGAACCAATCCAGGATGCGGCCCACGAACGGCGAAATCAGGAACGCGCCGGCTTCGGAACAGGCCAGGGCCTGGGTGCGGTTGAAGATCAGGGTCAGGTTGCAGTCGATGCCGTCGCGCTGCAGCTGGCGCGCCGCTTCCACGCCTTCCCAGGTGGCGGCGACCTTGATCAGGATGCGTTCGCGGCCGATGTCGCGTGCGGCGTACATGTCGATGAACTTGTGCGCTTTTTTCACCGTGGCGGCGGTGTCGTGGGCCAGGTCGGCGTCCACTTCGGTCGACACGCGTCCTGGCACGAGTCCGGCCAGGGCCGAACCGACAGCGATGGTCAGGCGGTCGGCCACTTCTTCGACCAGCGTCTGCCTGTCGCCCGATTGCGTGCGCGCCCAGGCCAGTTCTTTTTCGATGGCCTCGGCGTAGACCGGCAGATCCAGCGCCTTGCGCACCAGGGTGGGATTGGTGGTGCAGTCGACCGGACGCAGACGCTTGACCGCGTCGAAGTCGCCGGTATCGGCGACCACAACGGAAAGTTCGCGGAGTTGTTGCAGTTTCGATGCTGAGGTCATGATGCTCCTGGTTATCCTGAGGTGGGGGCTTTAGTGGCGTTTGGCGGCGGATTTGCCGCCTGGGGACAGGGGCGGTTGCAGGCCGATTTCGGGAGTGGGCGAGAACAGATCTGCCGGCAGTTCGGAGAATACCTTCGACAGCTCCAGCAGGAACCCGGCCATCGCCGAACTCCTGCGCCATAGCATCGCAATCTGGCGGCTGGGATGCGAGTCGCTGAAGCCTAGCAAATGTATGTTCTGTGATCGGGCCACGGGCGGTTTGATCGCCAGCATGGGCAGCAGGGTGATGCCGACGTTGGCGGCGACCATCTGCCGCAGGGTTTCCAGGCTGGTGGCGCGGAATTCGGATTTCTCGTTCGCGCCCGACAGCCGGCAGACTTCCAGCGCCTGCTCGCGCAGGCAATGGCCGTCTTCCAGCAGCAGCAGTTTATGGTTGGAGAGTTCGCCCAGGCTCAGAGAATCGAGTTTGGCCAGCGGATGGTTCTCCGGCACGGCCAGCAGGAATGGTTCTTCGAACAGGAACTCGCTGTGCAGTTGATCGTCATGCACCGGCAGTGCGAGCAGCGCCGCATCCAGTCTGCCTTCGTGCAGGCGCGATAGCAGCACGTCGCTCTTCTCTTCCACCAGCAGCAGTTCCAGCTGGGGGAAGCGCTCGCGTATGCGCGGGATGACATGCGGCAGCAGATAAGGACCGAGTGTCGGGAAGATGCCCAGCCGCACCGTGCCGGCTTCCGGGTCCTGGCTGCGGCGTGCGGCTTCCTTCATCTGCTCCACTTCGGCGACGATGCGGCGCGCACGGTCGGCGGCATCGCGGCCCGCGGGCGTCAGCATGACCTTGCGCGGCGCGCGTTCCACCAGCGACACGCCCAGCTCCTCTTCCAGCTTCCTGATCTGCGTGGACAGCGTGGGCTGGCTGACGAAACACGCCGCCGCCGCGCGACCGAAATGCTTGTGGTCGGCGAGCGCCAGGAGGTACTTGAGGTCACGCAGGTTCATGGGAGAAGAGTAGCTTTTCCTTCCCCCTCCGGGGGAAGGTGCCCGGAGGACGGATGAGGGAATGGGTTGTCAGCTTGTAACGGACTTTCCGTGGGTTGGAGTTCTCTCTCCCTCATCCGGCGCTTCGCGCCACCTTCTCCCGGTGGGAGAAGGGAAGCAAACATCACGCCGCCTCCGCTTCCGTCTCCTCGACAGGCGCCGAAGTGCGGATCAAATGGTCGAATGCGCTCAACGCCGCCTTGGAACCTTCGCCCATCGCGATGACGATCTGCTTGTACGGCACCGTGGTCACATCGCCCGCGGCGAACACGCCGGGCAGCGACGTCTGGCCACGTTCATCGACGATGATCTCGCCGCGCGAGGACAGCGCCACCGTGCCCTTGAGCCATTCGGTATTCGGCAGCAAACCGATCTGCACGAACACGCCCTCCAGTGCCAGCGCGTGCTTGATGTTATTGCCACGATCTTCGTAGACCAGACCGTTGACCTTCTGCCCATCGCCGGTGACTTCCGTCGTCATGGCCGAAGTGACGACCTTCACGTTGGGCAGGCTGCGCAGCTTGCGCTGCAGCACTTCATCGGCGCGCAGCTGGTGGTCGAATTCGATCAGGGTGACGTGGCTGACGATGCCGGCCAGGTCGATGGCCGCTTCCACACCGGAGTTGCCGCCGCCGATCACCGCCACGCGCTTGCCCTTGAACAGCGGGCCGTCGCAGTGCGGGCAATAGGCCACGCCCTTGTTCCGGTATTCGTTCTCGCCGGGCACGTTCATCTGCCGCCAGCGCGCGCCGGTGGTCAGGATCACCGTCTTGCCCTTCAGCGAGGCGCCGTTGGCCAGCTGGATTTCGATCAGATCATCGCTGTGCACCAGTTTTTCGGCGCGCTGCAGGTTCATGATGTCCACCTCGTACTGGCGCACGTGCTGTTCGAGCTGAGCGGCCATCTTGGGGCCGTCGGTTTCCTGCACGGAAACGAAGTTCTCGATGGCCATGGTGTCCAGTACCTGGCCGCCGAAGCGTTCGGCTGCCACACCGGTGCGGATGCCCTTGCGCGCGGCATAGATGGCCGCAGCTGCGCCGGCAGGGCCGCCGCCAACGATCAGCACCTCGAAAGGCGCCTTGGCGGCGAGCTTCTTCGCATCGCGCGCGGCAGCTCCCGTGTCCAGCTTGGCGACGATCTCTTCCACTTCCATGCGGCCCTGGCCGAACACTTCGCCGTTGAGGTAGATGGTGGGCACCGCCATCACCTGGCGCGCCTCGACTTCCTGCTGGAACAGCGCGCCGTCGATGGCCACGTGCTGGATGTTGGGGTTAAGCACCGCCATCAGGTTCAGCGCCTGCACTACGTCGGGGCAGTTCTGGCAGCTGAGCGAGAAATAGGTCTCGAACTTGAGCACACCATCGGGGCCCGGACCTTCCAGGCTCTTGATCTGTTCGATAACGTCCTGCGCCACGCGCGAGGGATGGCCGCCGACCTGCAGCAGCGCCAGCACCAGCGAGGTGAATTCGTGGCCCATCGGAATGCCCGCGAAACGCAGGTGGATATCGTGGCCGGGGCTGTTCAATGCGAACGAAGGCGTATGCGCGTCGGCATCGCGGCGTTCGACCAGGGTGATCTTGTCGGAGAGCAGGACCAGCTCGCCGAGCAGTTCCTCCATCTCGCGGGATTTTTCGCTGTCGTCCAGCGACGCCACGATCTCGATCGGGCGCGTCACCTTCTGTAGGTAGGCCTGCAACTGGGTCTTCAGATCGGCATCAAGCATGGGGGGCTCGCGTATTGGTTCGGATAAAAACCCTCCCCCGCGAACGGGGGAGGGGATCGCCTCTTTGGGGGAGGAGTGTTGTTGTGAAGCGTTGTTGCGAAGCGGAGCGTTTAGATCTTGCCGACCAGGTCCAGCGAAGGAGCCAGGGTCTTTTCGCCTTCCTTCCACTTGGCCGGACACACTTCGCCCGGGTGGCTGGCGACGTAGCGCGCGGCCTTGAGCTTGCGCAGGGTCTCGCTGATGTCGCGGGCGATGGCGTTGTCGTGGATTTCCGCGGTCTTGATCACGCCTTCCGGGTTGATGATGAAGGTGCCGCGCAGGGCGAGGCCTTCTTCGTCGATATGCACGTCGAACGCACGGGTCAGCTGGTGGGTCGGATCGCCGATCAGCGGGAACTGCGCCTTGCCCACGGCCGGCGAGGTCTCGTGCCAGACCTTGTGCGAGAAGTGGGTGTCGGTGGTGACGATGTAGACCTCGGCGCCGGCGTTCTGGAACTCGGCGTAATGGGTGGCGGCGTCTTCGACCTCGGTGGGGCAATTGAAGGTGAAGGCGGCCGGCATGAAGATGAGCACCGACCAGCTGCCTTTCAGGTCGGCATCGGAAACCTGAACGAACTTGCCGTTGTGGAAGGCGTTGGCGGTAAAGGGTTTGACGACGGTGTTGATAAGCGACATCTATGCTTCCTTCGTTGGTGGGGTGATTGATAGGAACGGTGAATGTTAGTGGGGATCGATTGATATCTCTAATCGATTGATGGCATTGTATTGATAGTTAATGACTATCAAGTGACTGGGTCTCGCATTCTCGTCGGGGCGCGCAATGCCGGAAAACCAAGCCACAGCTACGATGTCGCCGATGGATACGAGCCCACCCCCCCGATTGGACGCACTTCTGCGCCAAGCCAGCGAACGCGTCGAAATGGCCGATGCCAGGCCATTGCTCGCCCACGCGCTGGGCAGACCGGTGTCCTGGCTGTTCGCGCACGGCGACGAAACTATCGAGGCATCCGCGTTGCGGCGTTTCCAGTCGCTGTTGGAGGCGCGCGAAGCGGGTCAGCCGGTCGCTTATCTCATCGGCCGGCGTGGTTTCTGGACGCTCGATCTCGCCGTCACCGCCGCCACGCTCATCCCGCGACCGGAGACCGAACTGCTGGTCGAACTGGCGTTGCAGCGACTTCCGGCCGCGCTTCCGTTGCGGGTCGCCGACCTGGGCACCGGCAGCGGCGCCATTGCGCTGGCCATCGCGGTGGAGCGTCCGCAATGCAGCGTCATCGCTACCGACGCCAGCGCAGCCGCCTTGCAAGTCGCGCGGGGCAACGCACGCGACCACGCGATCGCCAACGTGCAATTCCGGGAGGGAAGCTGGTTCGTGCCGCTGGCAGGCGAACGCTTCGATCTCATCGCCAGCAATCCGCCGTACATCGCCGACGGCGACGCGCACCTTGCGCAAGGCGACCTGCGGTTCGAACCGGCGGCGGCACTGTCTTCGGGCAGCGACGGACTGGACGACATACGGGAACTGATTCGTGGTGCCGGTAACTTTCTTCAGGTCGGCGGCTGGTTGTTGCTGGAGCACGGCGTCGATCAGGGCGCGGCGATCCGGCAACTGTTTGTAGTGGGGGGATTCGTCGAAGTAGCGACCGAGCGCGACCTCGAGTCGCGCGACAGAGTGACGCTGGGACGCCGGCCGTGAGGTGGAGCATGACAACGGCCGCGCTCGTGATGCCACCGGCACCGGGGCTATGACTCACGCGATCGTCATTCCCACGTGATCGTCATCCCAGCGAAAGCTGGGATGACGTTCGCGGGGAGGCGGTCCGCTAGTGAGACACGACTTCTCCGCCTGCCGTCGAAACAACGAAGCGATATCCCTCTGCGCTAAACTTCACGCCCCCAGATCGCAGGCCGCACCCATGCGCCAGCTCTACCCGGAAATCGAACCGTTCGACACCGGCACGCTTCAGGTCGATGGTCGCCACGCGCTGTACTACGAACAATGCGGCAATCCGCAAGGCAAGCCGGTGGTCCTGTTGCACGGCGGCCCGGGTGGCGGCTGCAGCCCGAAGATGCGACGGTTCCATGATCCGGCCAAATACCGCATCGTGCTGTTCGATCAGCGTGGCGCCGGCCGTTCCAGGCCGCATGCCGACCTGGTGGACAACACGACCTGGCACCTGGTTGCGGACATCGAGCAACTGCGCGAAAAACTCGGCGTCGATCGGTGGCAGGTATTCGGAGGCAGTTGGGGCTCCACCCTGACGCTGGCCTACGCGCAGAAGCATCCGCAGCGGGTGACCGAGCTGGTCCTGCGCGGCATCTTCATGCTGCGGCGCTGGGAGCTGGAATGGTTCTACCAGGAAGGTTGCTCGCGCCTGTTTCCGGATGCCTGGGAGCACTTCCTGGAACCGATCCCGGCGGTGGAGCGCCACGATCTGATTTCTTCCTTCCATCGCCGCCTGACCAGCGAGGACGAAGCCACGCGTTTGGCCGCGGCACGCGCGTGGAGCGTGTGGGAAGGCGCCACCAGTTTCCTGCGCGTGGACCAGGACTTCATCAGCGGCCATGAAGACGCCGCCTTCGCGCTGGCCTTCGCCCGCATCGAGAACCATTACTTCGTCAACGGCGGTTTCTTCGAAGTGGAAGACCAGCTGCTGCGCGACGCGTACCGGATCGCCGATATCCCGGGCGTGATCGTGCACGGCCGCTACGACGTGGTCTGCCCGATGGCCAACGCCTGGGATCTGCACAAGGCCTGGCCGAAGGCGGAACTGGTGATCTCGCCGACATCAGGGCATTCGGCGTTCGAAGCCGAGCATGTGGATGCGCTGGTGAAGGCGACGGACAAATTTGCTTGGTAGGAGCTGCGTGAGCTGCGACCGGAACTTTTCCGGTCGCAGGCGGACCTACAGCCCATCCCACAGTCGCAGCTTACGTAGCTCCTACGTGGCGGTGGGTTCGCAAGCGATCGAAGTCTCATGCGACATGCCGAATTCCTTCGGCGTGCGGAGCCGGCCGGTTACGCGTCGGCTCTGCGTCAATAGCCGCTGAGTTGCGACAACAGCCTAGGCAGAATCCGCGCCAGCCGCTCCGCCCATTCCTCCTGACCCGCAGCATCGGCAATCAGGTCCTGGCGAACTTCCAGCTCCACATGCAAAAGCCCGCGCTGCTCGCCATGCACCGGAACGGCGAAGTCGCTGGTGTCGCTGACCGCGTAAGGTTCGTTGTCGCCGACCACAAGACCGGGTTCCGCTCGCAGCGCGTCGCGCAGGGCATGGGCCAGGCGCGCATCGCGGTGATAAAGGACCCCTGCGTGCCAGGGCCTTACGAATTCGGCGAATACCGGGGTGAAGCTGTGCAGCGAGATCAGCACCGGCGCGGGGGGCCGCTCGCTACGCCCATCCAGTTCCTGGGTGATGCGCGCGTGATAGGGCGCGAAGATTTCCAGCGCGCGCGCGGTCTTGGCGTCGTCGTCCAAGCCTTCATTGCCGGGAATTGCGGTCCCATCGCTGACGGCGACTATAGAGCCGGGCGCTTCCAGCGGACGATTGCAGTCGATCACCAGCCGCGAATAGGTCTGCAGAATGGCGAAGGCATCGAGCTTTTCCGAAAGGCGTGCGGCCAGACCGGCGATGCCGATGTCCCAGCCGATGTGGCGATCGAGTTCGGCCTGCGCCAAGCCCAGATCGCCGAGACGCGCAGGAATCCGTTGCCCTGCATGGTCGGCGATCAGCACGAAAGGCGAATCGCTGTGCGCGCGATGGACGGTGAAAGGGGCCGGATCGTCCGCGCCCAGCAACTTTGCCGGGTTATCCACGCGGCGCGCCGTCCAGGTGGTGGTCGATCATCCATAAGCCGGCCCACAGTTTGGCGTCCAGTTCGTAGCCTTCGGCCATTTTCCGCACCAGCCACGCGGCGGCCTGTTTGCGCGGAATCTCGTGCACGGTGATGTTCTCGTCGCCATCTCCGCCCCCCGCGCCGACCCGGGTCAGGCCGGTGGCGCGGACGAAGGCGATTTTTTCGCTGGCCATGCCCGAAGAGGTAGGGCCGATCATCAGTACTTCGGCATGGGCGGCGGTCCAGCCGGTTTCCTCCTCCAGCTCGCGCACCGCCGAGATCTCGATGGATTCGTCGGTGTGGATGTCCCCCACCAGCCCGGCCGGCATCTCGATGGTCGCCGCTTGCAGCGGCACACGGAATTGTTCGACGAACAGCACCTTGTCCTCCGGCGTCACCGCGATGATGATCGCGGCCAGACCGGTGGCGTGGGTGCGTTCCACGTATTCCCAGGTACCGCGTTCGACCATGCGCAGGTACTTGCCTTCATAGACGGTTTTGGGTGGTGCGGTTTTGTCGTTCATGCGTACATGCTAACGGGAAGATAAGAACCGATGTAGGAGCGGGCCCTGCCCGCGACGAAGCTTTACCGGGGACGCTCCGGTCGCGGGCAGGGCCCGCTCCTACAAGGCATTGTCGGACAGGCCCGCGGCGGTGCGCAGGCGCCGGCGCGTCATGGGTCCGAAGCGCAGCGATTCGGACAGGGCTTCCAGCATGCCTGCGTCTACGCTGGCGCGGATGAAGTCCGGTTCGGCGCTGTCCACCGGCGCATCCAGCGCGATGGTCGACAGTTGCCGCCACAACAGCGCATGTTCGCGTTGTTCGCGCAGGCGCACGGCCATTTGCGCCGCCCCGCGCATGCGCAGGAAGGCCACTTCGTCGATGCGCGCAAGCAGAATGTCCAGGCTGCCGAAATGCGCCAGCAGGATCGCCGCCGACTTGGTGCCGATGCCGGTGATGCCGGGAATATTGTCGACCGCATCGCCGGTGAGTGCCAGGTAGTCAGCGATCTGGCTGGCTTCCACGCCGTGGCGCGCCTTCACTCCGGCCATGCCCCAGCGTTGCCCGCGAGCGAAATCCCACTGCTCGTCGTATTCCATCAGCAATTGCGACATGTCCTTGTCGGCCGACACGATGACCCCGCGAAAACCGCGCGGCCTAGCGAAATGCAGCGCGCTGCCGATCAGATCGTCGGCCTCGTATTCGGTGTGCGTCAGCACGTTCAGGCCAAGGGCGGCGCACAACGCCTTGCAGTGGGTGAACTGGCGCTTGAGTTCTTCCGGGGCCGGATCGCGATTGGCCTTGTAGGCCGGATACAGCTTGTTGCGGAAGCAGCTGTCCAGCGCTTCGTCGAAAGCGATCGCGATGTGCTGCGGGCGTTCCTGTTCCAGCAGCTCCAGCACGAAACGCGCGAAGCCGTGCACCGCATTGGTCGGCCAGCCATCGGCATCGTGGAACTGGTCCGGCATGGAATGCCAGGCGCGGAACACGTACAGGCTGGCGTCCACCAGGTACAGGGGCGATTTGGGCGCGGGAGCGTCCATCGCTTCAGGCACCTGGGCGCCAGTCGCTCAGCAGGGCCGCGACTTCGGGGCGATCGCGCTCGGGTACATCGAGTCTGGGTGTGCCGATATGGATGAAACCGGCGATCTTTTCGTTTTCATCCAAGCCCAGGGCATGCCTGATCGCTTCGTCGTAGGCGGCCCAACCGGTCAACCATTGCGCCCCGAAACTCAGCGCCTGCGCCGATTGCAGGAGTGCAAAGCAGACGCAACCGGCGCTGAGCAGCTGTTCCTGTTCGGGCACCTTGTGATCCGGGGTGAGCCGCGCGATCACGGTAATGATCAGCGGCGCATGGGAAAAGCGCGCGCGTTCCTTCTCGATGGCGGCCGTTGGTGCCTGCGGATCGTGTTGCAAGGTGCGGGCGACCAGCATTTCGCCCAGCGCGTGGCGGGCCTGGCCCTGGATGCGAAGCAGGCGGAAGGGCACCAGCTTGCCGTGATCGGGGACCCGCACCGCTGCCTGCAACATGCGCAGCAGGGTGGCTTCGTCGGGGCCGGGCCCGGTCAGCTGTTTTGAGGGGACGGAACGGCGGTTATCCAGGAAATGCAGCGAGTCGGGGGTCATCATGTAGGCTAGTTTAGCGTTTCATCGATGTTGCACGGCATCAAAGTGGCTAACGGGTCACGGTTGCCGCAGACCGCGATTCCCTAAGCTGTACAGGTGGGACTAGGAGTTCCGATCCTGTCCAGCCCCCGACACAAATCGCCTGCCAAGGCGGGGAACCTTGAGCATGTACAGCAACACTCACAACGCCGAGCATCACGGGCGCGATTCGCGGTTGCTGGAGCAAGCGCGGGCCACCGTCGTGCCTCCATTGGTGGATACCTTCGCCGTGGCCCTTGGCCGCTTCGACGACGCCTTGTTCGATCGCGCCGAACGCGCCGGCCATTCGCAGATGGCTTTTCTGGATGCGATGCGCGAACTGCGCCGTCGCCGCGAGGAGATCATCCGCCGTTTCCGCGCGCATCTGGATAAAGCCTGGCAGTCGCTGGAGGCCGGCGAGCCGCTTTCGATGGAAAGCGCGTTGGCCGAACCCAGCAGCGCGCTGAGCCTGGTTTCCGACCAGGAACTGGAATCGCGACTGGCCGCGCGCAATTTGGCCAGCGTGATCATGCGCGATTGCAAGCCGGTGCTGACGCGCCTGGACCGCCGGCTGGGGTGGATCGCCGGCAATCTTGTGCTGGACAACGACCACAATCCGATCGGCCCGGAACATATCGGCGTGGCGATCCACGAAGCCTTCGCCACTTGCGAGCTTTCCCTGGAAGTGCGCCTGGTGGTCATCAAGCTGTGCGAGCGCGATCTGGTGCCAGGCATCGGCCGCATCTACGAGGCGCTGGATCAGCGGCTCGTGCAATTGGGGGTAATGCCCGAGATGCCCGCTACCCGTTCGCCCGCACGGCCGGCGCAGCGCGCGCCGGAGGTGGAGCGGGAGGCGATGGCCGAGGAAGACGAAGCCAGCGCACCGGCCTGGGCCGCGCGGTTCACCCATCGCATGGCGGGAATGAAGGGCGGCATGCAGGCCTCCATGGCGCATAACAATTTCGGCGACGGTCCTCCGGATTACGCCGGCGGCGCGCAGGGCGTACTGCTGGAAGCGTTGCACCACTTGCTGCAGGAGTCGCGGGGCAATCGCGAGACTCCCGAGACTTCGCGTGCTTCCTCCGGCGGAGACAATCGCCCGTTGTCGCAGCGCGAAATGCTGTCGGTGCTTTCCTTGCTGCAAAGCACGCCCAGCGCAACGCTGCGCGCGGCCATCGGCGATACCGGCGAATCGCTGGCCCAGCGCCTGAAGAGCGAAGTGCTCAGCGGCGCCACGCAACTGGGCGTGGACCCTTCGACCGCGCGGCTGGCGCCGGTGGACGAGGACGCCATCGATCTGGTCGGCATGCTTTTCGACGTGATGCTGGACGAGCGCGATCTGGAAGGCCGCCCGCGCGAGCTGATCGGTCGGTTGGTGGTTCCTTTCGTCAAGGTCGCGTTGCTGGACCGGCGTATGTTCGTGCAGAAGACCCACCCGGCACGGCGTTTGCTCAACGTGCTGGCCGAGGCCTGCGAGGGCAACAACGGCGAGAGCGCGGCCGAGCGCACGCTGATGACCAAGGTCGAAGAAGTGGTGGGCCGTCTGACCGCCGAGTTCAACGAGAACCTCGCCATCTTCCTGACCCTGGAAGAGGAATTCCGCGATTTCCTGGGACAGCACAAGCGCCGCATCGAGATCGCAGAGCGACGCGCCGCGGAAATACAAAGCGGTCAGGAACGCCTGGAAACCGCGCGTGTGCGTATGGCCCAGGAGCTGTCTGCGCGTCTGGATGGCCGTCATGTGCCGCAGGCCATCGATGATTTCATGCGCCAGCCCTGGGCCCACCACGTCACCATGACCGTGCTGCGCGAGGGCGAGGACGGCGATGGTTTGCGCGATGCGCTGGCCTTGGCCGACGGATTGATGGAGGAGCTCACCGAAGCCCAGCGCCAGATCATCGGCAAGCCATGGCTGCAAAGCTGGCGGCCTTCGCTGCAGAAGGTGTTCGCCAGCGTCGGCATGAACTCCGATGCGGCCAGTTCCGCGGTCGATGCGCTGCACGATACCTTGCAGGCGGTAGCCGCTTCCCGTCCGGACCTGGAAAGGCAGTTGCCCGAATTGCCGCAGGTGGTGTTGCCGAAAGTGGCCGAGGACGATTCGGTTTCCATCCAGTTGGTGGGCGGCACCGACACGCTGGATTTCGACAGCACCGATGCCGATCACTTCCGCGCGCTGGCTATCGGTACCTGGCTGGACTTTGTCGACAAGGACAACAAGGTTCAGGCGGGCAAGTTGTCGTGGGTGAGTCCGATCTCTTCGCGTCTGTTGTTCGTCAATCGTCGCGGTGTGCGTTTCTGCGTGGCGTCGCCTGAAGAGTTGGCGATGATGGTGCGCATGGGCCGGCTGCGTACGCATGAGGACGAGGATGCGTTCGATAGTGCGATGCAGGGCGTGATCGAGCGGTTGGACCCGGAAAAGGCGGCTGCCGGCGTCTGATTTTCTGCCGTAGTCCCAGCGCAAGTCCGAATCCGGCACCTCTCGCGAACAATCATGACGTCATCCCAGCGAAAGCTGGGATCCATCTTGATCTTGCCCCTGCATTAGCTCCTGCTTCTGCCTCCTCCCTTGCGCGCAGCGCAGGGGAGGATTGAGGAGGGGTGCTCTTGATCTTGCTCTGGCCCTGGCCCTTGTTTTTGCTTAGAAGCAAAAGCGTTTCGCGCTACGCGCGAGTCACTTTTCTTTGAACGGCAAAGAAAAGTAACCAAAAGAAAGCCGCCCTACGGCGCGCCCAGCGATAAAGCCGCTGGGTTCGCAAATGGGCCGGGAATTTCCGTAAGGCGCATCCTGCGCCTCCGGAAACGGCGCACATCCCTGTGCGCCGCCCCTGCGGGGTTTATCCCGGCCCGCTTGCCGCGCCTCACGGGGATTGTTAAGCCAAAAGCCAAAAGCCAAAGCCAAAGCCAAAGCCAAAGACTCTTTCCCAGCAAACCGGCCTTCTTCCCCACGCTTTGCTAGCATCGGCAGTCTGGAATCCGACCGGTGAGGGGAAGATGGCGATTGAAGTGCTGGTGTTGAAGGAGTCGGCGGCGGGTGAGCGTCGCGTGGCCGCCACTCCGGAAACGGTGAAGAAGCTCGTGGCCGTCGGCGCCAGCATCAAGGTCGAACCCGGCGCGGGGCTCGGTGCCGGGTTCGTCGATCAGGCCTATCTCGACGCGGGCGCCCAGTTGGCGACGGCCGATACGCCGGCGCAAGCCGACCTGGTGCTTTGCGTGCAGTCGCCCGATCCCGCGGCGATCGGACAATTGAAGCAGGGCGCGACTCTGGTCGGCATGCTGCAGCCGCAAGCCGATGCGGCGCGCGGCGATGCGCTCAGGGCGCGCGGCATCCTGTCGTTTCCGCTGGAAAAACTGCCGCGCACAACGCGCGCGCAGGCGATGGACGTGCTCAGTTCGCAGGCCGGCATGGCGGGCTACAAGGCCGTGTTGATCGCCGCGCAGCTGGCGCCGCGTTTCTTCCCCATGCTGACCACCGCCGCCGGCACCATTCGTCCCTCCAAAGTGCTGATCGTCGGCGCCGGCGTCGCCGGACTGCAGGGCGTCGCCACCGCCAAGCGCCTGGGTGCGCAGGTGGAAGGTTTCGACGTGCGCCCGGAAACGCGCGAACAGATCGAATCGCTGGGCGGCAAGTTCCTGGACCTGGGCGTCAGCGCGGCGGGTGAGGGCGGTTATGCGCGCCAGCTCACCGACGAGGAGCGCGCCGAACAGCAGCGCCGCCTGGCCGACCATCTGAAGGGCATCGACGTGGTGGTGTGCACGGCCGCCGTGCCGGGACGTCCCGCGCCGAAGATCATGACCATGACCATGGTCGAGGCGATGAAGCCGGGCAGCGTGATCGTGGATCTGGCTGCCGAAACCGGCGGCAACTGCGAAGCCACGCGACCGGGCCAAACCGTCGAGCACAACGGGGTGACCATCGATGGTCCTCTCAACCTGGCCAGCATGGGCGCGGTGCATGCCAGCGAGATGTATGCCCGCAACGTGTTCAATTTCGTGTCCTTGTTCGTCAAGGACGGTGCGATCGACTTCGACTGGAACGACGAGCTGCTGGCGAAGACGCGGTGGCCGGAAGCGGTTGCGGCAGAGTGAAGATAAGTTGAGAGAGGGAAGCGGATTTGCGGCGTAACCGTATTAACTAAAGGTCGTCATCCCGGCGAAAGCCGGGACCCAGCTTTCCGAGTGCTGATGCTTGGCTCCCGGCTTTCGCCGGGATGACGACCCTTGGTGTGGTGCGTTCCGTAGCCCGGAACTATCCGACCGCTAGTGTTGCAAGCCAGTCCTGCAGCCAAAACTATCGACTTGTATTCATCGAGGCGGCAAGGGCGGCAGCGGCGGCTTTGCATCTTGCGGTGCATTCTTCTGTATCCACGCGCGGCGCTGTTCCGGCGTCATTTTTTTCCAGTCGTCGCGCAGTTTCCTGCGCTGCTCCGGCGGCAGGTCCTTCATGCGTACGAACAGCACGCGGGCCTCCTCGCGCTGGCGGGGATTCATGCCTTCGAAGCGGCGCATGCCCTTGCGCGCCTGCTGGCGCTGTTCGGGCGTCATGCTCTTCCAGCGTTGCGCGTGCTCCAGCATGCGCGGGCGGTCGTCGGGATCGCTGTTCCAGCGCTCGCGCACCGGCGCGATCAAGGCCTCGCGCTGCTGCGGAGTCAACTTGTCCCAGTCGGGCAGCGATTGCGCGGGCGCCGATTGCGCCAGCGCGTTGCCGGCCAGCAACAACAGGCCAAGCGCCAGGGAGCGGGAAAGTGCGGTCTTCATGCGGTTACTCCATCGCCAACGGCTCGGCTTCGGAAGAAGCCAGCCACATGTACAGGTCGGGGCTTTCGTCCAGCGCGGCGAGACTGTCGTCATAGCCGTCGTCATTGTCCACCGTCGCGACCATGGGCTGCATCGCCGGCACGCTGCCCGAATGCGGCAGGAACTGCATGCCCAGGGCCACCGCCAGCACCGCGGAGAACGCCGTGGCGGTGACCCAGCGCCAGGCATGTCCGCGCTTGGGTGCGGTTTGCGCCGCGTGTCGCGCCGCGCGCAGACGGGCCAGCGTCTGCGGCGAAACCTGCGAGACTGCGGCCGCATGCAATTGGCGCATGTCGCGGTCGAAACTATCGTTGTCTTGTTCGATTCCCGTGCTGTCGATTTGTGTGCGGTCGGCAGGTATGTTCATCGGAAATCCTCCAGTTGTTTTTGCAATGCATCGCGCGAGCGCGATAGGTGAGTCTTTACCGAACCTTCCGAACAACCCATGGCCTTGGCCGTATCGGCCACATCCAGCTCTTCCAGAACGCGTAAGGTGAAGGCCTCGCGCTGGCGCGCCGGCAGCTTGCGCAGGGCCTGGGTCAGCTTGGCATAGGCTTCGCGCTGGTCGTGGGCCTGCGAAGGCCCGGCGGCGGAGTCGGCCCAGTCGATCATGCTGTCCTCGCCGCGTTCGTTTGCCGGAGAGAACAAGCGCAGGCGGAAATTGCTGCGCCGCTGCACGTCCACGATCTTGCGCCGCAGGATGCTCCAGAACAACGGTGTCCATTCGGCGGCAGGGCGCTCGCGGTAGCCCAGCATCTTCATCATTGCGTCCTGCACCGCATCCAGCGCGTCGTCGCGGCTGCGCAGGCCGGCTTCGGCGAAGCGGAACGCGCGGGTGCCGATACCGGCCAGGAACAGTTCCAGCGTCGCCGCAGGGGGACGTGCGGCGTTCTCGGACTTCTGGTCGAAGCCAGCCTGGCTGATGTCGGCACTCACCAGCACAGCTTAGTGCCTGCGGTCCCAACGGCGGTCGAAGCGGTCGCCGCGACGGTCCAGACGGTTGTCGGCGTGCTGTCCCTTGCGGTCCAGGCGGCGGTCCAGATGATCGCCGCGCGCTTCCAGGCGATCGGCTGCGTGCGCATGGCCATGGTTGTCGGCCCAGGCCGCGCGCTGGTCGTAGCGGGCTTCGATACGGTCGCCCTTGAGGTCGAGCCGCTGTTCCACCCGGTCGCCCCGGCGGTCCAGGCGGTGATCGACGCGATCGCCGAGGTCGCGGGCGGAAGCGGCGCTGGCAGCGCCCAGCAGCAATGCGGCAAGCAGCAGCACTGACTTGTATTTCATCGCGTCGTCCTCTTGGAGTGGGTTCGGGTAAGAAAACGCTGCCGCTGGCGAACGGTTGACCTTGCTGCCAACGGATTCAGGGGCCGGTTATGATGCGGGAGGGGCGCAGTGCCCGAGGAGAGAATGGATGAGCGACGGTTTCGTGGCCCTGTACATCTTCATGCTGGCGGCCATCGCCGGCCACGTGATCATCTCGCGGGTGCCGGTGATCCTGCATACCCCGCTGATGTCGGGCTCCAACTTCATCCACGGCATCGTGCTGATCGGCGCCATGATCGTGCTGGGCCATGCCGATACCACGCTGGAAAAGGTGATCGGCTTCGTCGCCGTGCTGCTGGGCGCGGGCAATGCCGCCGGCGGCTACGTGGTGACCGAGCGCATGCTGGACATGTTCAAGTCCTCCAGGAAGCCGGAGCCCAAGCCATGAGCTGGATCACTCCGGAGGTGCTGGCCAACTTCGTCAAGCTGAGCTACCTGGTCGCAGCCACGCTATTCCTGCTTGGCCTGCAGCGCATGGCCTCGCCGATGACCGCGCGCAGCGGCATCCGCTGGGCGGGTCTGGGCATGCTGATCGCCACGGCCGCCACGTTCCTGCTACCCGAACTTCACAACCACCTGCTGATCTTCACCGCAGTGGCCATCGGCACCGCGGCGGCGTGGATCTCCGCCAATCGCGTAGCCATCACCGACATGCCGCAGATGGTGGCGCTGTACAACGGCATGGGCGGCGGTTCGGCTGCTGCCATCGGCGCCGTAGAACTGCTGCGTTATTCGTCGCAGGGCGGCTCGCCTTCGCGCGTGACCCTGGTGTTGGCGGTAGTGGGCGCGCTGATCGGCGCGGTGTCGCTGTCGGGTTCGATCATCGCCTGGGCCAAGCTGGACGGGCGCATGGACAAGCGCTACACGTTTTCGGGCCAGCAGTGGTTCAACGCGCTGGTGGCGCTGGCGGCGGTGGTGCTGGGCGGCATGGCCATCTGGACTCTGGACACACCGTGGATCATCGCTTTCTTCGTCGTCGCGCTGGCGCTGGGCATCCTGATGACCCTGCCCATCGGCGGCGCCGACATGCCGGTGGTGATCTCACTGTACAACGCGTTCACCGGCCTGGCCGTGGCTTTCGAAGGTTATGTGCTGGGCATCGAAACTTTGATCATCGCCGGCATGATGGTCGGCGCAGCCGGCATCCTGCTCACCCGTTTGATGGCCAAGGCTATGAACCGCCCCATCAGCGGCGTGCTGTTTTCCAGCTTCGGTCCCGGCAGCGGCGAGATGCAGGAGATCAGCGGCTCGCAGAAGCCCATCGAAGCCGGCGACGTCGCCGCGATGATGGCCTTCGCCGAGCGCGTGGTGATCGTGCCCGGCTATGGCCTGGCCGTAGCCCAGGCGCAGCACAAGATCTGGGAACTGGCGCAGCGCTTGATGGATCGCGGAGTGAAGGTGAAGTTCGCCATTCACCCTGTCGCCGGGCGCATGCCGGGGCACATGAACGTGCTGCTGGCCGAAGCCGGCGTGCCCTACGACCTGATCGCCGATATGGACGACATCAATCCCGAATTCCCCAACACCGATGTGTCGCTGGTGATCGGCGCCAACGACGTGGTCAACCCGGTGGCCAAAACCGATCCGGCCTCGCCCATCTACGGCATGCCCATTCTGGATGTGGTCAATTCCAGGAACACCATTGTCATCAAACGCGGCAAGGGCACGGGTTTCGCGGGTATCGAGAATGCGTTGTTCTACGCCGACAACACCCGCATGCTTTATGGCGATGGTGCGGAGATGGCGAGTGCGCTGGTGAGCGAACTCAAGGCGCTCGATGGCGGGCATTGAGCGCTTGATCTAGCACCCGATGTTGTAGAGCCGAGCTTGCCCGGCTGCTTTTTTGCATATGGGTGAGGCTTCAGCCGAGCAAGTTCTGTCTGTACGGGTAAGGCTTCAGCCGAGCAAGCTCGGCTCTACAGGAGCGTCGAGGGTTTCAGCGTGCGGCTATTGCGGCCGTCACCAGCCCCGCCGCCATCCACACCCTGTCCGCGGTCTGGTTGGCCAGGCCGGCCAGAGTCCAGGCGTAGTCGGCGCCCAGCTTCAGCGCCGACTCCCAGGGGTTCAGACCCATCGCAAAACCGATCTGCGTGGCGGCGGTCAGCCAATTGACCAGCACCGCGATGGCCGCCGTGGCCAGCACGGCGACCAGCACGCGCGCCGCGCCGCGTGGCATACCGCCCCAGCGCAGCATCAACACGACGTCCAGCGCGGCCAGTACCGCCATCCAGCCGCAGGGCTTGCCGGTGTACACGGCCAGCAGAACCCAGATAGCCGCAAAGAACAGGCTTCCCAACAGGAGCAAAAGCAGCGACGGCCAGTAAGTGGGACGCGTATTCAACGGGATGGCGGGTTGCATTGATGCTCCGGAGTGACGGCATAGGATACGTGGGCCGGCTCCGCGCCGCGCGAAAAGCGCAAAGGGCAGGGCTCGCATAGTCCACGAAACACTGCGTTGCCGGCCATATTGGCCTGACCAAGCCGCAGCGGCGGGTGCGGAAGGCTAAAATGCCGGCTTGCGCCAGCCCGCGCGGCCCCCATCTGGTTGTCATGTATTCCCGTAGCAGCGAACCGGTCCAATTCGAGCGCGATTGCGCAGCCGTCCTGGTGCCCCAAGGCGACAGCGTCACTTTGCCGGCGGGCAGTTTCGGCTATATCACCCAGGCGTTGGGCGGCAGCTATACGGTGTTCGTGGAAGGCAACCTGTTCCGCATCGCCGGGCAGGACGGCGACGCCATAGGCAAGGAACCGGCCGAATCGCTGAGCCTGCCCGAGAACGCCAGCGACGAAGAGGTCGAGCAGCTGGTCTGGAAACAGCTGCGCACCTGCTTCGATCCGGAGATCCCGTTCAATATCGTGGATCTGGGCCTGGTGTACGAAGCCAACCTGCGTCACCGCGACGACGGCCAGCGCGAAGTCGAGGTCAAAATGACACTGACCGCCCCCGGCTGCGGCATGGGCGAAATCCTGGTCGATGACGTGCGCAACAAGCTTGAGCTGATTCCCACCGTGGTCGAGGCCGATGTGGAACTGGTCTTCGACCCGCCGTGGGGCCGGCACATGATGTCGGAAGCGGCCAAGCTGGAAACGGGAATGCTTTGAGGTTCACCTGGGCTTTGACAGGCGCTGGGCCGCGCAACGCGGCTCCGTGACGCAGCATGCAAACGCTTCCAGTACCGGCAATGCTCACGCCGTCTTCACGCCGGGATGTCGGTTAGTAACATTTGAAACCGGTTACCGTCACATTTAAAGATATCGGTGCCAAATTCGGTGAGATTCCTCACCGGAACGTCTTGTGCGCATACCGCACACCCGGTTAGGTTCGGCTCAGGATGCGCTTTCCGGCGTATCCCATCAGCGGAAACGGCCGTAACCACAACCACCCTTTGTTCCAAGTCACGGCCGTTCCCGAAGCAGCCGCATCAGCGGCACCACTCACTTGTAGAGGGAACTTCAATGTCAGATGTCTCAAAGCGTCGTCTGCGTATGCACGTGCTGGCCAGTGCCACTGCTATCGCAATCTCTTCGATGTGCGCGTTGCCCGCCATGGCGGCAGGCCGCGTTGATGTAAGTGGGCTGCATTCCCCCGTGCAGAAGGAATTCGATCGGTTCATCGTCAAATACCGCGACGGCAGCACCGAACGCGCCAATACGACTTCGCTGGACAGTGCGCTGAAGTCGGCGACTCGCGCCATTCCCGCCAAAGCGGGCCGCGCGCTTGAAGTAAGGCAGCTGCGCCGCCTGGCGGTAGGCGCCGACGTCTTGCGTTCCGACCGCAAGCTGGACCGGGTGGAAGCCGAATCGCTGATGCGTCAGCTGGCCAGCAATCCGAATGTCGAATACGTGGAAGTCGACAAGCTCAACCAGCCGCTGCTGACTCCCAACGACACCAACTACAGCCAGCAGTGGGGCTACCAGGATTCCGACGCAGGCATCCGCGCCAACGAAGCCTGGGACGTCACCAGCGGCGCCGGCTCGGTGGTCGCGGTGCTCGACACCGGCATCACCAACCATAGCGACCTCAACGCCAACATCCTGCCGGGCTATGACTTCATCATCGATACCACGGTGTCGAACGATGGCAACGGCCGCGACAGCGATCCCAGCGATCCAGGCGACTGGGTCACCGCCAACCAGTGCGGCGGCGTGCATGCTGCGCAGAACTCCAGCTGGCACGGCACCCATGTGGCCGGCACCATTGCGGCGGTGACCAACAACGCCAAGGGCGTGGCGGGCGTGGCGTACAGCGCCAAGGTCGTTCCGGTACGCGTGCTGGGCACCTGCGGCGGTTATGACTCCGATATCGCCGACGCCATCACCTGGGCCTCCGGCGGTACGGTCAGCGGCGTTCCCGCCAATGCCAACCCGGCCGAAGTGATCAACCTCAGCCTCGGCGGCTCCGGCGCTTGCGGCTCGACCACGCAGACGGCGATCAACGGCGCGGTCGGCCGCGGCACCACCCTGGTCATCGCGGCGGGCAACGACAACACCAACGTCTCCAATGCGTCGCCTGCCAATTGCGCCAACGTGGTGGCGGTGGGTTCGGTCACCAGCACCGGCGCGCGTTCGAGCTTCTCCAACTACGGCGCGGGCGTGGACATCGCCGCTCCGGGCTCGACCATCATGTCGACGCTCAACACCGGCACCACCACGCCGGGTTCGGAAACCTACGCCAACTACAGCGGCACGTCGATGGCGACCCCGCACGTGGCCGGCGTGGTGGCGTTGATCCAGGCCGTCTCGGCCACGCCGAAAACCCCGGCGCAGGTCGAAGCGTTGCTGAAGAGTTCGGCGCGTCCGTTCCCGTCCACACCCTCGCAGCCGATCGGTGCCGGCATCGCCGACGCCAAGGCGGCGGTGGATGCGGCAGGCGGTGGCGGCGGCAACGTCAATCCGGTGGCCAACTTCACCTCTTCGGCCAGCGGGCTTACCGTCAGCTTCACCGACGCATCCACCGACAGCGACGGCACCATCGCTTCGCGCAGCTGGAACTTCGGCGACGGCACCACTTCCACGGCCACCAACCCCAGCAAGACCTATTCGGCCGCGGGCACCTACACCGTCACGTTGACGGTCACCGACAACGGCGGCGCCACCAACACCAAGACCAGTTCGGTCACGGTGAGCACGGGCGGCGGCGGCACGGTGTTGAGCAACGGCGTCCCGGTGACGGGCCTGTCCGCGGCCACGGGTGCATCGCTTAACTACACCATGGTCGTGCCGGCAGGAGCTTCCAACCTGACCTTCACCACCTCGGGCGGTACCGGCGACATGGATATGTACGTCAAGTCCGGCAGCGCTCCGACGGATACGGTGTACGACTGCCGGCCGTACGTGAACGGCAATGCCGAAACCTGCACGTTCGCCGCGCCGACCGCAGGCACGTACTACGTGCGTCTGAAGGCTTACTCCGCCTTCTCCGGCGTCAGCCTGACCGGCAGCTACACCACCGGTGGCGGCGGCGGCACGCAGACGTACACCAACGGTACGGACGTGGCCATCGGCGACAACGCGACGGTCAACAGCCCCATCACCGTTTCGGGTCGCAGCGGTAGCGGGTTGGCCAGCACTTCGGTGGCGGTGAACATCGTGCACACCTACATCGGCGACCTGAAGGTGGATCTGGTGGCTCCCGATGGCAGCGTGTACGTGTTGCACAACCGTAGTGGCGGCAGCGCCGACAACATCAACTCGACCTACACGGTGAACCTGTCGAGCGAAGCGTTGAACGGCACCTGGAACCTGCGCGTGAACGACAACGCGGGCGGCGATACCGGCTACATCAACAGTTGGAGCGTCACCTTCTGATCGAAGGCCGCCAGGAAGGCGAGTGGAAACCCCGGCGCGAGCCGGGGTTTCTTTTTGTCCGGTTGCTCCTCTCCCCTTGCGGGAGAGGATGCCCGCAAGGGCAGAGAGGGGAGCGTGAGCGTAGCGAGCGTGCTTCTGCTTCGTCTTCGAAGTACTAAGTACAAATTGGAAGATCAAAAGCCGACCCCTCTCCCACAAGGAAAGAGGAGAAAGCAAGAGCGACATCCTCTGCCAAATCGAGATGTCCTCGGCTTATTTGAGGCGCATCAATCCGAAGCTTCAAAGCGATTGGCGGAAACGTTCTTGCGCACCTTCGCCGGGTCCCAGATGCGCCCGTTCATGGCGATGTAGACGCCTGCGGGCAGCGACTGCACCGCGCCCACCGCGCAACCGATGTTGAACTCGGCATCGGAGCCGCGGAAGCGCGCGGGGTTCAGCGCGCCGGTCAAAACGATCGTCTTGCCTTCGATACTGGACAGCACCTTGGCCGTGGCGACCATGCTGTCGGTGCCATGCGTGATCAGCACGTGCCGCGCGGCCTGCGCGGCGATGGTGTCGCGCACCAGTTCGCGGTCGGCATCGCTGATGTGCAGCGAGTCCTTGCGGATGATGGGGATCACATTGAAACGGAACGCCACCCCCAGCTCCTGCAGGATGCGGCCGATCTGCGGATCGCCCACCTGGAAGTCGGACTTGTCGTCGAAATAGATCTTGTCGATGGTGCCACCGGTGGTGACGATCAGCAGTTCTTCCATCTTGCTTACTCCTGCGCGCTGACAGCGGCTTCGGCCGCCCGCGCTTCTTCGGGTGTGGTGAGGTGATAGTCGCCGTAGACCTCGCAGAGCTGCAGCCATTCACGGCCCGGCGGGCGCATTGCCTGGCGCGCGCCGTTGGCGGTTCGGCTGAAGGTGCAGCGCGCCGGCGCGTTTTCCTGTTCGCTGTCCAGGTCGGCGCCGATTTCGACCATGAAATCCATGTCGTCGTAATCGAGCGTCGCTTCGCGACCCTGCAGGCGGTAGGCGTGGTATTCCCATGAACAACAGCTGGCCCGGCCCGATTCCACCAGGTATCCGTCGATGACCAGCAACTCCGAGTAGCCTCCGCTGAAAAACAGCTCGACCTGGCCGCTCTCGCGATTGATGCGGTAGATCTCGCCTTCGCAGTTGGGGCCGGCGCCGCACATGCCGCGCACTTCGACCTCGTGATAGCCGTCGCTGTCGATATCGACCAGGCTGGCGCTACCCATGGGCGTGTCTTCGCTTTCCACCTCGACGCGCTTTTCCTGCGTGCGGCCGTCTTTCGCAGTCGCCCGCATCACGTAGATGCGGGAACCTGGCTTGTCGCAAACGGTCGCCACGGACAGCATCGATTGGTCCGGATTGCGTGCACTCTGTTCGGCCACCGGTTCGCAGTTCTCGTCGGCGCGCGCGGACGCAGCGCACAGCATCGATAACGCCAACGTGCCGGCAACCACGACACGCACGAACAAATTCATGCCCCGCCTGCCGTCTTCTTCTTGCCGAACCGTGCGCTCACGCCCGGCCAGCTGGATGCCATCACGATGATTATCGCCAGCGCGACTTCGATCAGTGCGTAGTCGCGTTCGGCGGCGAGGGTATAGGCTTCCATCACTCCGTGACTGAACCAGAACAACCCCAATACTCCGGCCCAGAACCCGGCTTTGGCGTTGCCGCGCAGCACTCCGACCAGCAACAGCAGCGGAGGCACGGTGAAGAAGAGCATCGCGGCGATGCGCAGCTTGCTGTCGTGGAACCACAGCGAGAACAGCACCGACAGCGCGAACAGCGCCAGAGCCAGGACCAATCGCGATGTTTTCATGCCGCCGTCTCCAGACGCCTGGCGATCTCCGCCACGCGCCGGCCCAGTACACGGGCCAGTATTGCTTCCTCCTCGCCCAGCTGCGGGTCGTCCTGTATGCCGGCCACATGGCTGGCACCATAAGGCGTGCCACCACCGCGCGTGGTGCTCAGAGCCGGCTCGGTGTAGGGAATGCCGACGATCACGCAACCGTGGTGCAACAACGGGACCTGCATCGAAAGCAGCGTAGATTCCTGCCCGCCATGCTGGGTGGCGGTGGAGGTGAAGACCCCCGCGGGCTTGTTCACCAGCGTGCCGCTGGCCCACTCGGCGCCCAGGCCGTCGATGAAATGCTTGAGCGGAGCTGCCATGTTGCCGAACCGGGTAGGGCTGCCCAGCACCAGTCCGGCGCATTCGACCAGATCGCGCGCCTGTACATAGGGGGCGCCTTCCTCCGGCTCCGGCGGTGAGGCCTGTTGCGTCACCGCGGCTACCGGCGGCACGCTGCGCAGGCGCGCGCTCATGCCGGCGACTTCGCCTACGCCGCGCGCGACCTGCTTGGCCAGCCGCGCCACCGACCCGCCGCGGCTGTAATAGAGCACCAGGATTTCCGGCATGGTCCCGCCCAATCGTTCCAATGGTGCCTAGTATCGGCGATGTCGCAGGCTCCGCGCATCGGGTAACCTTCCGGCAATGGAACCACTGGATTCATTGAACCGCTGGAGCGACCGCATGCGCGACCGCGCGCGCATGGGCACTTTCGCGCGCTTTCTGGCTAAAAGATTCCTCGACGACCGCCTGTTCCAGGCCGCCGCCGCCTTGGCCTATACCACCGTATTCGCGCTGGTGCCGCTGGCGATGGTGGTGTTCGGGGTGCTGTCGGCGTTCCCGGTATTCAATGAATGGAGCGACCAGCTCACCGATTACATTTTCTCCAATTTCGTACCCAGCGCCGCGAGTTCGGTATCGGGTTATCTCAAACAGTTCTCGGCCAGCGCCGGCAAGTTGACCGCCGCCGGTGTGATCGCTCTGGTGGTCTCGCTGCTGATCACCCTGAACAGCGTGGAAGCCACCTTCAACCGTATCTGGAGGGTGGGCACGAGCCGTCCCCAGCTCAGCCGCTTCCTGGTGTACTGGACCGTGCTTACCTTGGGTGCGCTGGTGGCTGCGGCCTCGCTGGCGATTTCCGTGCGCTTCTTCGCGCTACCGGTTTTCGCGACCAGCGGCGGCAAGATTCTGCAGACATTGAGCCTGACTCTTGCGCCAATACTGATCGAATTCGCCGCCATCGCCGCGATCTACCGCGTGGTGCCTCACCGCACCATCAAACTGCGTTACGCCGTGGCGGGTGCGCTCTTGGCTACGATTTTGCTGGAGCTCATCAAGTGGGCGCTGGGCGTGTATCTGGGCAGCTTCAATTCCTACCAGAACATCTATGGACAGATTGCGGTCCTGCCGATCCTGCTGCTGTGGATCTACCTGGGATGGATCGCGATCCTGCTCGGCGCCTCCTTCGCCTCGGCCATTTCGGCGTTCCGCTATCAGCCGGTGTCGATGCGGTTGCCGCTGGGGTACGAGTTCTACGCGTTGCTACGCCTGCTCGGGCGCTTCAACGAGGCGCGCGCAGAAGGGCGGGGCCTGCATAGCGACCAGATACTGGTCATGGAACCCATCCTGACCGACTCTCTGGCGCAACAGCTTTTGTGCCAATTGGGCGACATCAATCTGCTGCGCCGCGACGAGCACGGTGAGTGGTTGTTGGCGCGCGATCTGGACGACATGACCCTGGCCGAGCTCTACGAAGCCTGCCAGCTCCGCGTTCCGGTGGCCGAGGCGCGCCTGCCTTGCCACGACGATCAGTTGGGCATCGCGGCCAGGAACGCTCTGGACGAACTGCGCGTTCCCTTGCGCGTGCTGTTGAAGCGCAAGGTCAGCGACCTCTATGCGAACGAAGGCGACAGCGGAACATGAAATCAGAAACCATGAAGTCGATAGCCATGAAATCCGGAATGACGCTTTGCGGCGCGTTTCTCCTGCTGGCCCTGGCGGCGTGCAAACGCGACGCAGAGGCTGCTCCGGTTGCGGCCACTCCGCCGGTCGTGCCGGAGGCCACCGCGCCCGAGAATGCTGCCAGCCAGACGACCGCCGAGGTTCCGGTGCTGAAAATCGGCACGGTGGAAGGGTCCGTCTACGAACTTGCGGCGCATCGCGGCAAATGGGTGGTGGTCAACTTCTGGGCCACCTGGTGCGCGCCCTGCATCAAGGAGATGCCCGAGCTGTCGGCGCTGGACAAACAAAGGGAAGACATAGAAGTCGTGGGCCTGGCTTACGAAGAAATAGAGCCCCAGGACATGCGCGATTTCCTCAAGACGCGCCCGGTGGTCTATCCCATCGCCATACTCGACGTCTACGACCCGCCCAAGGACTTCGCCACGCCGCGCGGCCTGCCCATGACGTATCTGATCGCGCCGGATGGAAAGGTGGTCAGGCAATTCCTGGGGCCGGTCACCGCAAAGGAAATAGAAGGGGTGGTCGGATCCGCCGGCGCACCCAAAGCGGCGAAGTAATGCCGGCGGTGCGGTTCCGGGTGAGCGGCAGGGTGCAGGGAGTTTTTTTCCGTGCGTCCACTCGCCAACAGGCGTTGCGTCTGGGCCTGTCGGGCAGCGCACGCAATCTCGACGATGGGCGGGTGGAAGTGATCGCCAATGGCGACGACGAGGCGTTGGACGCGCTGGCACGTTGGCTGCAGCAAGGTCCTGCTGCAGCGAAAGTGGCCGAGGTCGTGCGCGAGGATTGGGAAGGGCCAGTGCCGTCGGGTTTTCATATCGCCTGAGTGCCGTAGGGCGGGCATTGCCCGCCGCGTTTTAGTGCGGCGGGGAAAAGAGCTGGCGGGCAATGCCCGCCCTACGAAAAAACAGGGCGCCTTCCGGCGCCCTGTTCCTGCTTCCAGACTTCTGCTGCCCTACTGCAAACCATTACCTACGGTCTTGGCCAAAGTGCCCTGCGCATCGTCACCGCTGAATTCCCAGAAGAACGCACCGCCCAGATTCTGGACCTTCACGTAGTTCATCTTCTCGGTGATCAGCGCCGGAGTGTCGTAACTCCAGAAGGTATTGCCGTCGTACTTCCAGGTCGCGCGCGCGTTGGCGTCCGTGAAGATCGTGCCCGGCCGGTCCTTGAGCACCTTGTAGTCCTCGTTGCCCGCCTCGTACGTACCCGGCGCCGCACTGCCGGTCTGGTACAAACCATTACTGACGTTGGGCACATTGGTCCAGCCGCGACCGTAGAAGCCGATGCCCAGGTTCAACTTGCTGGCGGGTACGCCGCGCGACAGGAAGGCCTCGACCGCATCGTTGCTGTTGTAGAACTTCACGTTGCCCGTAGACGGATCGTTGGGCGAAGCGAACAGCGCCGAGTGGTGATTTGTCTTCGGTTCCCACGTGCCGTGGAAGTCGTAGGTCATCACATTGATGAAATCCAGGTGCTGCGCGTACTGGCCAGGGTCGGTGGCGGCGATCTTGTCTACGCCGGCGCCCGAAGCGATGGTCAGCAATAGGCCCGGACGCACCAGGTTGAGCTGGCGGCGGAATTCGGCCAGCAACGCGGTGAAGTTGGCGCGGTCTTCGGCGCCGCCGCAGGAGAGACCGCAGGCGTTGGGGTATTCCCAATCGATGTCGATGCCGTCGAACACGCCGGCCGCTGCGCCCGTGCCACCGGCGTTATCGGTGATCGGCAAATTGCCGCGGATGTAGGCGTTGACGCAGGAAGTCACGAACGCCACGCGATTCTCCGGACGCGCCGCGCTTGCGAACCCGCGCGACCAGGTCCAGCCGCCCAGCGAGATCAGCACCTTGATGTTGGGATACTTGGCTTTGAGCTGCTTGAGCTGGTTCCAGTTGCCGCGTAGCGGTTGGTCCCAGGTATCGGCGACGCCGCTGACGCTTTCCGCTGCGCTGAAGGCCTTGCTGTAATCGGCGAATGCGTCGCCGCCCGCGCCGGTGGATTCGTTGGAGGGAATGGTCAGGCCGACTTCGCAGATGTTGTTGCGCACGTTGCCGAAGGCGTAGTTGATATGGGTCAGCTTGGCCGCCGAACCGCTGGTGTCGATGTTCTTGACCCGGTAGTTGCGCCCGTAGATGCCCCACTGGGTGAAGTAACCCAGCACGCGTTTGCTGCCGCCACCGCCGCCGGGACTGGTCGTCGCGCTGATCTGGGTGCTTTGCGCCGATGCGTTGCCGGCGTTGTCGCGGGCGCGCACGCGGTAGGTATACGCGGTGGCCGCATTCAGCCCGCTGTCGGTGTAACCGGCGCTGGAAGACGAGCCGACCAGGCCGCCATTGCGGTAGACATCGTAACCAGCCATGCCACTGCCGCCGGCGTTGTCGGTCGAAGCGTTCCAGGCGAGATTGACGCTGGAAGAGGTCACCGACGGTGCCGTCAGGCCAGCGGGTACGCTGGGCGCGGTGGTGTCGGGCGAGGTCACCGGATTGACAGTAATGTTGGCCAGCGCGGAAGTGCCTGTTGCACCGGCGTTGTCGGTAGCCACGGCCTTGATCGCATAGCTTCCTGCGGCAACATTGCTCCAGTTGACGCTGTACGGAGAGTTTGTGTCCACGCCCAGCGAGGTGGTGCCACGGAAGAACTGCACTTGGGTGACAGTGCCGTCAGTATCGGCGGCGTTCGCCGAGACGGTGATGGTGGCGCCTGCAGTGAAAATCGCGTTGTTGGCCGGCGCGGTCAGGGAGACGGTCGGCGACTGATTGGTGCCGCCGGTGCCGCAGGTGCCCAGATCCAGGTACCAACCACAGCTTGGGCAGTGCGTGGGCGGCGCGTTCCAGATGGCGATCTGCGCCTGGTAGAGCTTGCCCTGGTAAACCAGCTTGTCGCCGGGGTTATAGATGGTGGATGCGTTCCATTCGGCCACCCCCGTACAGCTGACGCTTTGCGCCTGCGCTTGTGTGGGCGCCATCCACGCCGCCAGCAGACAGCCGGACAGCAAGGCCTTCATCACTCTAGTGCTCATGGTGCGTTCTCCAGATACCTGACGGTGAGGATCGACGCAGGCGCGCAACGGCGTCTGCGATTCGCTTGCGCGCGGCGGTACGGCTGCGGCGCGTTGTTCCCTCAGGCAAGAACGACAAGGTGACGCTGGGTGTTATTGGGCCGTGAACGATGCGCCTGCATACGGTGTGCGGCGCTGTCGGGCGGGTCCGACACTGGTGGGCAACAACAAACGTGTCAAGGCACCACGTGCTGATATTGCAGCGATCGTCACACTAAGAAATGCAGTGCTTCTCGCGCATGTCCGTGTAGTTCGGAATCGATAGGGTCCATACGTCACGACCGGTCTCGGCGTTGTCATTTATGGACAGCACTGAGACATGGATGGACAGAGCTAGCGACGTGTCACGCATGGGTCAGGACATTCGGATGTCTGTGTCGGAGTCGCATCCCTGTGGCGATGCAGCGATCAGCCCCCTCCCTTGCGAAGCAGGGGAGGGTTGGGGAGGGGTGCTCTTCGCATGATTCATCCGCGCACGTTCCACGGCTTTTTTCATACTCCCGATCCACTTGGTCGGGTCGCTTGCGCGTTGCGCCATGTCGGCAACCGCGGGTGGGAACAGGCGGTCGGAGAACTGAAAAAAGAATCGGAGCGACTTTTATAAAGAATCTAACTCATATTCTTTTGCTTCCATTTCTCTTTTGTATCTACTGACTTTCATTACCCCGATAATCAGTAACTAGGTTCCCATCTTCATCCCACTCTTTTGTCCAGAGCGCTTTCCCGTTATATATCTCTTCTTCAAGTTTCAAATTTCCATTTTCAGCCCATTTCCTAACCATGCCAGCTATACGTCCTTCAACGTAAAATTTCTCGCCGCTTTTAATTCCGTTTCGATACCAACCGTACGATGGGCCATCGGGCAGGCCATCTTTATATGACGTCGTTGTACCAATTTCCCCCGTATCGTAGTGCCATTCTTCTATGCCAGTAAATAATATTTCCTGATAATAGATGTAGCCTTCATCATCTCTTTCTGTTGTCTGCGAATTTACAACCAATTTGTTGTCCATAATTTTAGTGTCTAGTTTCTGCTTCCTGCTTGAGAATGTATTCATGCTCGAACTGCCTGAGCTCGTGTCACGGTTGTTTTGCACGCCGGCCCGAACGTGCTAGTCGTCCGCGTGGAACGAAGCAATCGGCTTCACCACGCTGAATCGTTCCTTCAGCGGCTTGCCTTTCAACGCTGGAAAATCCAGCAGCGCATCCGGCACCTGCGTGTCCGGCAAGCGATGGAGCAGATCGCGGATCAAGGTGAGCCGCCCCCGCCGCTGATCGTTGAAATCGACCAGCGTCCAGGGAGCGTCCTGGGTATGGGTCGCCTTCAGCATGGTTTCGCGCGCCTTGGTGTAGTCCGCATATTTCGCACGTGCCTGCACATCGATGGGCGACAGCTTCCAGCGTTTGAGCGGGTCTTTCAGACGTTCGGCGAAACGCTCTTCCTGTTCCGACTGATCCACTGTCAGCCAATACTTGAACAACAGGATGCCGTCGTCGGTCAGCAGCTTCTCGAATACCGGTGCTTGCTGGAGGAAGGCCTTGTACTGGGCGTCGTTGCAGAAACCCATGACCTTCTCTACCCCGGCGCGGTTGTACCAGCTGCGATCAAGCAACACGATCTCGCCTGCCGCGGGCAGATGCGGCACATACCTCTGGAAATACCATTGCGTGCTCTCGCGTTCGCTTGGCTTGGGCAGGGCCACTACATGGCATTGGCGAGGATTGAGATGCTCGGAGATCGCGCCAATCGCGCCGCCTTTGCCGGCAGTGTCGCGACCCTCGATCACCACCACCACGCGCTTGCCGCTGTGCTGCAGCCATCGCGCCATCGCCACCAGTTCCAGTTGCAGCGGCTCCAGCAGCTTTTCGTATTCCTTGCGCTTGAGGTTCTTCACTTCTTCGTCTTCCTGCGGCTGACGGCATGCGTGTCGGCCATGGTGCGGGCCACTTCCAGCAAGGCGCCTTGCTGGCGGGTGTTGAGCGTGCGGTAAGCGGCGAGCAGGTCGTGTTCGCCTTTCGTTCGCGCAGGGTCGAAGGTGCTGGCCAGTTCCGACAGCAACGCGCCGGCAGGTACGCCGAAGGTGCGTGCCAGTGCATTGATCTGGTCCTTGCCTGGGGATTTGTCGCCGCTCAGCCAGGCTTTGACCGTGGCCACGCCCGCGCGCGGAATCGCCGTGGCGATGTCGGTGGCGGTCAGGCCGCTGGCCTTGGCCAGCAATTGCAGCGTGTTGAGCGGCATACGTTTACTCCTTCAAACGGGGGCGCAGGGTGGCCAGATTGCAGGGCTTGGTGCGCGCGTCCAACTGCGCGCGGATGATCCCTTCCCAGGCGGTTTTGCACGCCGAAGTCGAACCGGGCAGGCAGAATACGAACGTGCCGTTGGCCAGGCCCGCGAAGGCGCGGGACTGCAGCGACGAAGTGCCGATCTCCTCGAAGCTGATCGCGCGGAAGAGTTCGCCGAAGCCCGGCATTTCCTTGTCCAGCAGCGGCAGCAGCGCTTCGGGCGTGGAGTCGCGACCGGTGAAGCCGGTGCCGCCGGTGACCAGCACCCCGTCCACGCCATCGTCGGCGATCCATTTCGAAACCAGTGCGCGGAGCCGGTAGCGGTCGTCCGGCAGCAGCGCGCGCTCGGTCAGGCGGTGGCCTTCTTCCTCGAGCGCAGCCACCAGATAGTCGCCTGACTTGTCGTCGGCCGGGGTGCGCGAATCGGACACGGTCAGCACGCAAAGCTGCAGGGGAATCATGTCGGGTCTGGCGGTCATGTTGTGAAGCCTAACCTATCAAAGCAGTGAACCAGTAATCCGTTCGAGGTGAGGTTGAGATGCCGTTCGAGGCGAGCCTGATATTTCGCTCGTGGTGAACCCGAGACCCCGTTCGTGGTGAGCCTGTCGAACCATGCTTTTGGAGCAGAAGGTGATTTCCCTCCGAGTCCTTGTCTTGCGAAGAGCGTGGTTCGACAGGCTCACCACGAACGGATTTTTATGTTCTCTTTTTCTTGTGGCGATGCGGGCGGGGTCGACAGGTGTGTCGGGGACTAATCCTGCAGATGCAATCGAAAGCGCAGCGTGCCCTCGTAAGGCTCCCAGCCCATATGCCGATACAGCGACTGTGCGCTGCGGTTGTCCGGGTCGGTTTCCAATTCCAACCGGATCGCGCCATCGGCGCGGGCAAAATCGGCCGCTGCCTGTAGCAGGGCGCGGGCGATGCCGTTGCGGCGCGCGGAAGCCTGCACATACAGATCGTTGAGGATCCAGGAGCGGCCCGCGCGCACGGAGGAGAAAGAGGGAAACAACTGGGTGAAGGCGACCGCCTTGCCGTCGAGTTCGGCCAGCAGGATCACCGACTGCCCGTGCTGCAAACGCTCGCCGATGAAGCGCCGCGCCAGCGCCGGATCGGAAGGCTGCTGATAGAAAGTGCGATAAAGATCGAACAGCGGCGCGACAGTATCCGTGTCGTCCATCGTTGCGCGCCGAATCGAGATGCCCATGCATTCCCCGGTAGGTCGGGGCTACGCCCCCGACGCGAATGGTCCCTGAAGTCGGGGGCGTAGCCCCGACCTACACGGTTTCAGTCAAACGGGCCAGTTCGTCGGCCTGGTGTTCGCGGCTCAGGCGTTCCAGCAGTTCGTCCAGATCGCCCTGGATGATATTGGGCAGATCGTACAGGGTGAGGCCTTCCACGCGATGGTCGGTGATGCGTCCCTGCGGAAAGTTGTAAGTGCGGATGCGCTGACTGCGATCGCCGCTGCCGACCTGCAGTTTGCGCGACTCTGCCTGGGCCGCGGCCTGCTTGCTGCGCTCGGCTTCCAACAGCTGCGCCTTCAGGCGTTTCATAGCATGTTCGCGGTTGGCGTGCTGCGAGCGCGCGGTCTGGTTCTCCACCACCAGACCGCTGGGAATATGGGTGATGCGGATCGCCGATTCGGTCTTGTTGACGTGCTGGCCGCCGGCGCCGGAAGAGCGGAAGGTATCCACCTTCAGATCGGCCGGATTGATGACGACTTCTTCCACTGCATCGTCGTCAGGAATGATGGCGACCGTCGCAGCCGAGGTGTGGATGCGACCCTGCGATTCGGTTTCCGGCACGCGCTGCACACGGTGGGTGCCCGACTCGAATTTGAAGCGCGAGAACGCTCCGCGCCCGATGACCTTGGCCACGATTTCCTTGTAGCCGCCATGCTCGCCCGGACTTTCGGATTCGACCTCCACTTTCCAGCCTTTGCGTTCGGCATAACGGGCGTACATGCGGAACAGGTCGCCGGCGAAGATCGCCGCTTCGTCGCCACCGGTGCCTGCGCGCACTTCCAGGAACAGATCGGCGTCGTCGCGCGGGTCTTTCGGCACCAGCAGCAGGGAGAGCTCATCTTCCAGCTGTATCAATCGCGCTTGTGCGCCTGCGATTTCCTCTTCAGCAAGTTCGCGCATTTCCGGGTCGTTGCGCAAGGCTTCGGCGGCGGCGAGGTCGCGCTTGGCGTTGGCTTCCCCGGTCAGCGCGATGGTCACCGGCTCCAGTTGCGAGAATTCGCGCGAGTACTTGCGGAAACGGTCGTTGTCGGCGACCACGCCGGGGTCGGACAGCAGTCGTTCGAGTTCTTCGCGGCGTTCGGCCAGCGCTTCGAGTTTACGGCGCAGGGTCGGCGTCATTTTCTTTCTTGAGGTGGGAATAGGGCGCCTGGGCCGGGAACAATTTATCGGCAGCGCGGGCCAGTTCCGCATCGCCGGATAGGGCCGCCTCGCGCAGGGCGGCGGTCGGCGGATGCAGCAGGCGATTGGTCAGCGTATGGGCCAGGAAGTCGAGCACTTCCTCGGCATCGCGGCCGTTGGCCAGTTGTTGGCGTGCTTTGGCCAGTACGTCTTCGCGCGCGGCGTCGCCATGCGCGCGCAGGCGTTTGAGCGGTTCCTGGCGCGAACTGGCGTGCAGGTTCTCGATGTAGCGCGCGACCTGCAGTTCGATGATCGCTTCGGCGGCTTCGGCGGCCTCGCGGCGGCCTCGGCGGTTATCTTCGACCGCACGCTCCAGGTCGTCGACGGTATAGAGGTAGGCGTCGTCCAGTTCGGCCACGCCGGGCTGGATGTCGCGCGGCACGGCCAGATCGAACAGCAGCATCGGCTTGTGCTTGCGCCGGGCCAGTGCAGCGGCCACTTGCGCATGAGTGAGGATGGGCTCGCGGCTGGCGGTTGCGGAGAACACCACGTCGGCTTCTGCCAGATGCCTGTCCAGTTCGGTCAGCGGCAACGCATAGCCGCCGTGGCGCGTGGCCAGCTCCTGCGCGTGCGAGAGAGTACGGTTGGCGATCAGCAGCCGGCGCACCTTGCCTTCGCTCAGGTGGCGGGCGGCCAGCTCGATGGTTTCGCCGGCGCCGATCAGCAGCACGGTGGATTCGTCGAGACGCGCGAAAGAGTTCTGCGCCAGCCTTACCGCGGTGGAAGCCACCGAAACCGGATTGGCGCCGACGCGGGTGTCGGTGCGCGCACGTTTGGCGACGGCGAAAGTCTGCTGGAACAGGCGGTCCAGGCCATTGCCCAGCGCGCCGTTCTCGCGTGCGGCGACCCAGGCTTCCTTCACCTGGCCCAGGATCTGCGGCTCGCCCAGCACCATCGAATCCAGCCCGGTGGCGACCCGGAACAGGTGCCGCACGGCGTCCGCGTCGCTATGCCTGTACAGGTAGCCGTCCAGGCCCTCGGCGTGCGTGGCCAGCCAGTCGCCGAGCGTCCCGCCATCCTCGGCGATGGCGTACAGCTCGGTGCGGTTGCAGGTGGACAGCACCGCGGCTTCGGATACGTTGGGCAAGGCGCGCAAGGAAGACAGCGCTGCGGGCAGGGCGGCCGCGTCGAACGCGACGCGCTCGCGCAAGCCGACCGGCGCGGTCTGGTGATTGAGTCCTAGTACCCACAACGTCATCGTTCAGGTGCTTGCGCTAAGCTTCTGGCCATTCCAAGGCCGCCATTTTACGGCCCGGCTCGCTTACATGCCCGCAATGATTCGTATCACCGTTGGCCTATTGCTGTTCCTGTCCCTGGCGCCCCCTCTGCCGGCCGCCCCTGCAGTCCGGAAATCATCGCCGGACAAGGCATCTCCGGATGCGCTGACCCCGGTCCTGGCGGGTGAATTCGCCCTGCAGGCCGGCCAGTTGCCGGATGCCTCGCGCTGGTACCTGCAAGCCGCCCAGGCCGACGACGACGCCGGCCTGGCCGAGCGCGCGACCCGTATCGCCCTGCTGGCCAACGACGATGCCAGCGCCGCCCGGGCGCTGAAGCTGTGGCGCCAGCGCGCGCCGCAGTCGCTGGCCATGCGCGCCGCAGAAGCCGCGTTGGCCCTGCGCAAGAACGATGCCTCCAGCGCACGGCGCGAGCTGGATGCGCTGCTGCGCGACAAGGACGACATGGGCTGGCGCTATGCGCTGACGGTGCTGGGCAGCGGCGGCCGCGATCCGGCGTTGTCGGCGCGGTTGCTGGATGGTTTTGTCGACACCAACGCCATCCCGACGAACCTGCAGGCCTGGCTGGCCTTCGGCGGGTTGGCGCAATCGCTGGAGCAGCCGAAACTGGCCGAACGCATCGTAGGCGAGGCGGTGAAGCGCTTCCCTGGCGAGCCCCGGGTCGCCTTGCTGCACGCCAGCCAGCTTCGCCAGGCCGGTGATACCGATCAGGCGCGCAAAATATTGGCCGGGTTGTCGGGCGCCACCGTGTTGGCGCCCGAATTGCGGTTGGCCATCGCCGTCGAATACGACGCGCTGGGCGACCCGGCCCAGGCAGCGGCCACTTTGGCCCGCGGTCCGCAGGACAACCAGACTTACGGTCTGCGCGCTTCGCTGCTGGCCAAAGCCGAAGACACCATGACGCTGACGTTGCTGTACGACGAACTGCGCAAGGACACCAGCAAGCCGGATCCCGAGCGCCGCTTGCTGATAGGGCAGATCGCGCAGTTTCTCAAGCGTCCGCAGGAAGCGTTGGAGTGGTACCGCAGTGTTCCCGGCGGTCCCCAGCGCACCGAGGCGCGCCTGCGCATCGCCAACGCGCTGTTCGAACTAGGCCGCAAGGAAGAGGCCTTCGCCGACGCGCGCGCGTTGCAGGGCGACGCCGGCGCCGAAGACGAGGCGCGGCGCAGCGCTTATCTGCTGGAAGCGGAGTTGAAACAGAAGAACGACGACGATGCGGGCGAACTGGACGTGCTCGCGCGCGGGCTTGCCGCCTACCCGGACGACAATGCGCTTCTGTATGCGCGCGGCCTGGCCTGGGAGCGGCGCGACCGCATCGACCGTGCCGAGGCCGATCTGCGCAAGATTCTGGTCACCGATCCGGAAAATGTCGCCGCGCTCAATGCGCTGGGCTACACCCTGGCCGATCGCACCGCACGCTATCAGGAGGCGCTGGAACTGATCGACCGCGCGCGCGCGGCCGAACCCGACGAGGCCGCGATCATCGACAGCTACGGCTGGGTGCTCTATCGCCTGGGCCGCAACGCCGAGGCGCTGGTCGAACTGCGTCGCGCCTTCACCCTGCAGAAGGACGCGGAAATCGCGGCGCACATAGCCGAGGTGCTGTGGTTCACCGGCAAGCAGGAGGAAGCACGCAAGTTCTTCGAAGAGTCGCGCAAGCTGGACGCCGAGAACCGCTCGCTGCAGCGTGCGCTGGAAAAGACCGGCGCATGATTTCCCTTCCACGCTTGATGGTGCTGGGCCTGTCGTCGTCGCTGCTGATGGCCTGCGCGACGCGGGCACCGCAGGCCTCGCTGCCGCCGCCGTTGTCCGCGCCCGCCGCGATACAAGCCGCCGAAAATACCCAGGCCCAGCGCGCGGCCTGGCTCAACGGACACCCGCAATGGTCGTTCGAAGGCCGCGTGGCCATCAACAATGCAGGCAAGGGCGGCAGCGGCAGGATCGACTGGCAGCAGGACGGGCCTCGCTATGTCGTTTCGCTGAGCGCGCCAGTGACCCGGCAGAGCTGGAGGCTGATCGGCGATACGCATTCGGAAGCCGGGCGGCTGGAAGGTTTGGAAGGGGGGCCGCGCGAAGGCGAAGACGCCGAGGCCCTGCTGCTGGAAGCCACAGGCTGGGACATCCCGGTCAACGCGTTGGCGCGCTGGGCCCAGGGCCTCTCTGCCGAAGGTTTGCCGACCGAGAACCAGGCCTTTTCCACCGGGGGCCGCCTGCAGACTATTGAACAGGCCGGCTGGCGCATCGATTACCGGGAGTGGTTCGATGCAGCAGGTCAGCAACCGCAGCTGCCGCGCAGGATCGAGGCGCAGCGCGACCGGGCGACGGTGCGGCTGATCGTGGACAGCTGGGATTTCAGCCCGCAATGAGTCCGTTCGCCAGGGAGCAGGGCTGGTCGGAATGGCCGGCGCCGGCCAAATTGAACCTTTTCCTGCAGATCACCGGTCGCCGGCAGGACGGGTACCACCAGCTTCAGACCGTATTCCGGCTGCTGGACTGGGGGGACACCCTGCATCTGCGCATTCGTGGCGATGGCCAAATCGTCCGCCACGGCGAGTCGGTGAAAGGCGTCGCAGAAGCGGATGATCTGGCGGTCAGGGCCGCTCGATTGTTGCAATCGGAAGCCAAAATCACCCAAGGTGCCGACATCTCCGTCGAAAAGCGCATTCCTTCGGGCGGAGGTTTCGGCGGTGGATCCTCCGATGCCGCCACCGTCCTGGTTGGGCTGAACCATCTGTGGGGGCTCGGTTTGAGCCTGGACCGGCTGGCCGCCCTGGGATTGCAGCTTGGCGCGGACGTCCCTGTCTTCGTGCGTGGTGAGAATGCCTGGGCCGAAGGAGTGGGCGAGGAACTGACCCCGATCCTGCTTCCTGCTGCCTGGTATTTGCTGGCCGATCCCGGTGTTCATGTGCCCACGAGGGGCCTGTTCCAAGCCCCTGATTTGACGCGCAATGCTGCACCCGCGAAAATAGCCGACTTCGTTTCGGGAAATTTGCTCGGCAATGCGTTCGAGCCGGTCCTGCGTCGTCGCGAATCCGCCATCGAGGCTGTGTTCGCAACGCTTTCGCGGATCGGCACGCCACGTCTCACCGGGTCCGGCAGCGGTTGTTTCGTGGAATTCAGTGATCGCGCTTCGGCCGAAGCGGCGCTAGCTCAATTGCCGGAAGGACTGCGCGCCTGGATCGCGGCTGGCGCGGACTGCTCGCCGTTGCAGGTTGCCCTGGCGAAGAAGCGTTAGAACACTGGGGCGTCGCCAAGTGGTTAAGGCACCGGGTTTTGATCCCGGCATTCGTAGGTTCGAATCCTTCCGCCCCAGCCAACATTCCGGAACGGAGAATCGGGAATAGGGAATGATCGAGCGACCAAGAGCTTGACGATTCCTATTCCTTATTTCCCACACTCCTTCATTCCCATCACCGGATCCAAAGACATGCAAGACGAACGCAACCTGCTTGTCTTTTCCGGCAACGCCAACCAGCCGTTGGCCGCCAGCATCTGCCGCGAGCTCGGCATACGCCAGGGCAAGGCGATGGTGTCGCGCTTCTCCGATGGCGAAGTGCAGGTGGAGATCGAGGAAAACGTGCGCCGGCAGGAAGTGTTCGTGATCCAGCCGACCTGCGCGCCGACCGCGGAAAACCTGATGGAATTGCTGGTGCTGATCGACGCGCTGAAGCGCGCTTCGGCAGCCAGCGTCACCGCGGTGGTGCCGTACTTCGGCTACTCGCGCCAGGACCGTCGCCTGCGTTCGTCGCGGGTGCCGATCACGGCCAAGGTCGCGGCGAAGATGTTCACCGCCGTCAACGCGGACCGGGTGCTGACGGTGGACCTGCATGCGGATCAGATCCAGGGCTTCTTCGATATCCCGGTGGACAACGTATACGCGTCGCCGTTGCTGCTCGCCGACATCTGGCGCGCCTACGGCACGGAAAACCTGATCGTGGTGTCGCCGGACGTCGGCGGCGTGGTGCGCGCGCGGGCCGTGGCCAAGCGCCTGGACGACGCCGACCTGGCCATCATCGACAAGCGACGTCCGCGCGCCAACGTGTCCACGGTGATGAACATCATCGGCGACGTGGAAGGCAAGACCTGCGTGCTGGTCGACGACATCGTCGACACCGCCGGCACCTTGTGCGCCGCCGCCGCCGCGCTGAAGGCGCAGGGCGCGCTGAAGGTGGCGGCGTACTGCACCCATCCGGTGCTGTCCGGCCCGGCGGTGGACAACATCAACGCGTCGGTACTGGACGAGTTGGTGGTCACCGACACCATCCCGCTGTCGGCCGCCGCGCGCGCCTGCGGCAAGATCCGCCAGCTCAGCGTGGCTGAGCTGTTGGCCGAAACCATTCGCCGGATCGCTTTTGGCGAATCGGTCAGTTCACTCTACGTGGACTGAAGCAATCGGCAGGCAGCCATTCCGGCTGTCGGCCAAACCGGCTCACCTGGTCGCGGGTGAGCCTCCAAAACCGCCGCGAGGCGGTTCATTCAACTGAAGGTAGTAAAGAAAATGGCAATCACACATGAAATCAAGGTGCAGCGCCGCGAAGACGAGGGTAAGGGTGCGAGCCGCCGCCTGCGTCACGCCGGTACCGTGCCTGCCATCGTTTACGGTGGCGAACTCAAGCCGGTCAGCATCCAGCTGAACCACAACGACGTCTGGCTCGCCAGCCAGAACGACTGGTTCTACGCCTCCATCCTGGATCTGAGCCTGGGTGGCGACGTGCAGAAGGTCCTGCTGCGCGACATGCAACGCCATCCGTTCAAGCAGCAGATCATGCACCTGGACTTCCAGCGCGTGAACGAGAACGAAGCGCTGCGCGTTTCGGTGCCGCTGCACTTCCTCAACGAAGAGAAGTCGCCGGCCGGCAAGGCCGCCGAAGTCGTGGTCACCCACGAATTGAACGAAGTGGAAATCAGCTGCCTGCCGAAGGACCTGCCGGAGTTCATCGAGATCGACCTGTCCAGCCTGGAAGTCGGCACCGTGATCCACTTGTCCGACCTGAAGCTGCCGAGCGGCGTCGAAATCCCGGAGCTGAAGCTGGGCAAGGAACACGACGTGGCCGTGGTGATCGCCAAGTACGGCCAGGAAGAAGCGGAAGAGACCGACGCGGCCGCTGCCGCCGAAGTGCCTGCCGCCAAGGTCGCCAAGAAGGAAGAGCCCAAGAAGTGATCGTCGCGTAGCGACGATCATCCCGAGCCGAAGGCGAGGGATCTGCTTGTATGCATGCAACGCGCAAAGCAGATTCCTCACTTCGTTCGGAATGACAACTCATGGCAGGACTTCGTCTCATCGTCGGGCTGGGTAACCCCGGTCCCGAACACGCGCGAACCCGGCATAACGCCGGGTTCCGTTTTGTCGACACGCTCGCCGAAAAAGAAGGCGTTCGCTTCGGCCTGGAAAGCAAGCTGTTCGGCGAAACCGCCAGGATACATATCGGCGGCGAATCGATCTGGCTGTTGAAGCCTTCCACCTACATGAACCTCAGCGGAAAATCGGTGACCGCGGCGCTGCGCTACTGGAAGATCGCGCCGGAAGAAGCGCTGCTGGCGCACGACGAGCTGGATCTTGCGCCGGGCACGGCGCGATTGAAGTTCGACGGTGGCCACGGCGGGCAGAACGGCCTGCGCGACACCATGCAGCTGCTGGGCAACGGCAAGTTCCATCGCCTGCGCATCGGCATCGGCCACCCCGGCCACAAGGACAAGGTGACCGGTTGGGTATTGGGCAAACCGGGCAAAGACGATGAAATGCTGATCGGCCGTGCCATCGACGATGCGATCGACGTGCTGCCGCTGGCGGTTGCGGGCAACTTCATGGATGCGATGACGCAGCTGCACACCTCCAAATAGAAAGTCAAAAGAAAAGCGCGCCACGGCGGCGTTTTCCTTTTCACTTTTCAGCACTGGCAATACTCATGGGCATCAAATGCGGCATCGTCGGCCTGCCTAACGTCGGCAAGTCGACCCTCTTCAACGCGCTGACCAAGGCGGGCATCGCTGCGGCCAACTTCCCGTTCTGCACCATCGAGCCGAATGTCGGCGTGGTGCCGGTGCCGGATCTGCGCCTGAACCAGCTGTCCGACATCGTGAAGCCGCAGAAAGTGCTGCCGACCGCGGTGGAGTTCGTGGATATCGCCGGCCTGGTCGCCGGCGCCGCCAGCGGCGAAGGCCTGGGCAACAAATTCCTGGCCCACATCCGTGAAGTGGATGCGATCACCCATGTGGTGCGCTGCTTCGAGAACGACGACGTCATCCACGTCAACAACAAGGTCGATCCGCTTTCGGACATCGACACCATCGATACCGAGCTGGCCCTGGCCGACCTGGACAGCGTGGAAAAAGCGCTGAACCGCGCCGAGCGCTCGGCCAAGCAAGGCGAGAAGGACGCCATCGCGCGCAAGCCGGTGCTGGCCAGGTTGCAGGCCGCGCTCAACGACGGCAAGCCCGGCCGCAGCGTCGGTCTCGACGAGGAAGAACTCGCGCTGGTGCGCGACATGTTCCTGCTCACGCTCAAGCCGGTGCTGTACATCGCTAACGTCACCGAAGATGGTTTCGAAAACAATCCGCACCTGGATGCGGTGCGTGCGCGCGCCGCGGCCGAAGGCGCCGAAGTGGTGCCGGTATCGGCCGCGATCGAGGAAGAACTCTCGCAGATGGACGACGCCGACCGCGACACCTTCCTCACCGACATGGGTCTGGACGAGCCGGGGCTGAACCGCGTGATACGCGCCGCGTACAAGCTGCTCGGACTGCAGACCTATTTCACCGCCGGGGTGAAGGAAGTGCGCGCCTGGACGGTCAAGGCCGGTTCCACCGCGCCGCAGGCCGCGGGCGTGATCCACACCGATTTCGAGAAGGGCTTCATCCGCGCTGAAACGATCTCCTTCGACGATTTCATCAAGTACAAGGGCGAAGCCGGATCCAAGGAAGCCGGGCGCCTGCGCCTGGAAGGCAAGGAATACCGGGTGCAGGAAGGTGACGTGCTGCACTTCCGCTTCAACGTCTGATCGGGCTTTCGTTTCTATCCGACGTGTCCGGTCCCATTAAGGAAAAACCCGCCGAAAGGCGGGTTTTTTTGTTTTCATCCCTGCTCAGAGTTGTTTACAGTCCCCCGCCACCCAGCTTCCAAGTGATCTGCATGTAGTAGCTGCGTCCCATGGAGTCGAACCACGAGGTGTCGTAGTACGGGTAGTTCGCCCAGGTCGCGTCCCTTGGCGGCATCTTGTCCAGTAGATTGTTGACGGTCAGCGACACGCGCAGATGATCGGTGATGTCGTAGCGGGCGCCGGCATTGAAACGCCAGGTGGCCCGCGTCCACGCGTCGTTGTCGTAGTTGGCGACGCGGCCGACGTAGGTGCCGAACAGACTGGCGCCCCAGGCATTGCGGTCCCAGCTCAGGCCTACGTTGCCCTTGGTGCGCGGTAGCGTGGTGGCGGCGAAGCTGACGTCCAGCATGTCTTCGGTCGGGTCGCCCGGGTACTGCTGGCGGGTGTGCTTGTGGGCCCAGTTGTAGTTGGCGTTGAAGTTGAATTTGCCGGCAGTGACGGTTTGCAGGCGATAGTTGGCGGTCACGTCGATGCCCGACGTTTCTTCGTTGGCGATGTTGATAGGGCCGAAGTGGACGCTGGTGATGGTGCCGTCCTCGTCGCGGATGACGCGGGCGAGCGCATCGATGCAGGTTGGCGAAGTTATGTCGACCGGGTCGCCGTCGTTGGTGACGCCCAGCCGGCAATTGGCTTCGTCGATGCGCAGCTGCTCCCTGCTCTGCGCCTGCACCTGGTTCGACACGCTGATCTTGTAGTAATCCACCGCCAGATCGAAATTGGCGCTCGGCGACCAGACGAAGCCCGCGGTGAACGATTTGCTGGTTTCCACGTCCAGCTCCATGTTGCCGGCATAGACGTCGAACGTGTTGGTGTCCCAACTTCCGTCGTCGTAGCAGTCGCCGTCGCTCATGCCCGGTTCGTCGGTGCGGCACTGGTAGTAATCGGTCGAAACCGTGCGGTAGAAGTCATCGCCCGCGAACAGGTAGTGCATGTCCGGCGCGCGGAAGCCGGTGCCATAGGAGCCGCGCACCAGCAGCGTGTCCAGTGGACGCCATTCAAGGCCCAGGCTGTAGGTGAATTTGCCCGGGTCCTTGTTGCCATAGCTGTAGCGATCATAGCGGCCGGCAAAACTGGCTTGCAGGGAGGTCAGCAACGGCACGCGCAACTCGCCCGCTGCGCTCCAGTGGTCGCGGCTGCCATGGCCATCGCCGTAGCGCGGGCCATAGTAGGCGTCGGCGGTCAGGGCGAGGGGATCGGGATTGATGCGGTAGGACTGGTCGCCGTACTCGATCGCGCCCGCAAAGCCGACGTCGCCGGCCGGCAGGGAGAACAGGGCAGGGGTATCGACCGTGAAGCTGAGATTGTCGTTCTTGGCGACGGGGTGCCAGGTGGACATCACGCCGAAGGTGGCGAACTCGGCGGGCGTCAGCGGCGTGAACAGGCGCGCCGGATCCGGGCTGTAGATCGCGTAGCCATCGGCGTCATAGCCCAGCCGTTCGCCCAGGAAAAAGCGGTTGGCGACATCGGCCCTGATGCGCGGCATCTTCACGTCGGCCTTGTACTGGGAATGGTTGTAGGCCGCTTCCCAGTTCCAATCCTCGCCGAACTTGCCGCTGAGGCCGGTGGTCACCGCCAACGTCTTCTGGACGGTGCTGTTCATGCGGTTTTCCAGTCCGCCGACTTCTTCGGGCGCGAACTGCCGCGACCAGATTTCGTAATGGCCGGTGGCGGCGTTGTAGAAGATCTTGTCGTTGTTGTCGGTGGAGTTCGGATCGTGGAATTCCCAGGCCATGTGGTCGCTGGTCACGTCGTTGCCATTGGTGCCGGTGAGCAGCTTGACCGTCTGCCGCCCGAGCTGGACGTCGGCGAACCAGGACAGGGCGTTGGAAAAGCGGTATTCGAATGAGCCGTAGAGATTGGCGCCTTTGCGTTCGTTCTGGATCGTGCGGTACGCAATGGCGCGTTCGCTGCCGCAATAGGGCTCGCCGAATCTGTCTTCCGCCAGCACAGTGGTGCCTTCGTTCAATCCCGACAACGCCGCGCAATCGTCGGCGGGCGCGATATTGACGTCATCGTCCCAGTCGTAGAGTTGGGCGATGAGTCGGGGGAGGCGTCGACGCGAGGTGGGCGCGTCGAGGGTGGAGTCCTGGATGCTGCGATCGGTACCCCACAGCGGGCGTTTGTCCAGCAGTTCCAGGCCGACGATGCCGCTGAAGTTGTCCCGTTCGAAACCGGTAGTCAGCGACAGGCGATGGGATTCGCCGCCGCCGCGTTCGGTATCGCCGTAGCGATAGTCGATGATGGTGCCGTCCGTGGATTTCTTGAGGATGAAGTTGATCACGCCGGCCATGGCATCGGAGCCATAAACGGCCGAGGCGCTGCCGGTCAGCACTTCGACCCGGTCGATCATCCCCAGCGGGATGTTGCCGATGTCGGTGAAGTTGCTGCGGCTGTTCAACGGCAGCGGAAAGTCGGCGATGCGGCGGCCGTTGATCAGCACCAGGGTGTGGTTGGGTCCCAGGCCGCGCAGGTCGACCGCTTGGGCACCCGGTGTGGATTGCGCGTTGGTGGTGTTCTGCTGGCCATAAACGCTGCCGCTGTTCTGGCTCAGCGAGCGCAACAGATCCGGGACAGAGGTGAGGCCGGCCGCCTGGATCTGCTCGGCGGTGATCAGGGTGATCGGCGCCGGGCCTTCGAGCTGCGCACGCGGAATGCGCGAACCGGTGACCTGGATGGTTTCGAACTCCTGCACCTCCGGTGCCGCTTCTTCGGGTGCGGCCGGCGCCTGCTGGGCCATGGAAACTTGACGGACAGGCCGTGGTTTGGCCGGCGCTATACGCTTGACGATGACCATTGCGCCGGACGCGTCGCGCTGGGCCACGAACTGGCTTCCCTGCAACAGCTTGCCCAGCGCTTCCTGTGCCGATCGCGCGCCCTGCACGCCGGAGGTACGCAGCCCGGTGAGCTGTTCGGTGCGGTACACGAACTGCACGCCCGATTGCCTGGCCAGCGTATCCAGCGCCGAGACGAGATCGCCAGGTGGAATGTTGATCGGCGCCATCTCCGTGGTTTGCGCATAGGCAGCCAGTGAGGCCGAGCAGGCCAGGCTCAACAGCAGGACACGTAACGGACGTAGCATCGTTTTCCCCATTGGCGCACGGGACTGCACCATCGCTAACATGGACGAACGAACCCGACAAATCCCTCCCCACCGGCATTCGTCGATGACCGGCACGGGCCGAATGGAGCTCAGCGGCTGTGCAGGACCACGCGGTCCGGGTGCTGTTCGGCGCGGACCGGAAAGCCCTGTTCCAGCAGGCGCACGAACGTATCGGTATTGGACCAGCGGAAGTTGCCGCCCACGCGCAGGGCGGCGACCTGCGCATCGCCCATGACGATCTTGCGGACGTTGTAGCGGTTGAATTCGCTGGCGGCTTCGGCCAGCGTGCTGTCGCGGAAAGTCAGATAGCCCTCGCGCCAGTCGACCAGGCGTTCGGCGTCCTCCACCGATCCGGCGCGCACCAGCACGCCGTGGCTGCTGGCCAGCGCCGTGCTGCCCGCCTTGAGCAGGGTCGGTGGCGCGGGCGCCGCGTTGCCGGCCGGATCGGGCTGCAACCGGACCGTGCCTTCGGTGACCACCACCCGCAGGTCTGCGCTATCCCGGCGAACCGCGAATCGGGTGCCGACCGCCACCACTTGCCTATGCCCGGCCGTGACTATGAACGGCCGCTCGGGATGCTTGCTGACTTCGAAATAGGCCTCGCCCTGCTGGAGGTCGATCCTGCGCTCGCCTCGCGAGAGGGCCACTTCAATTTTGCTACCGCTGCTGAGCGTGGCTTGTGAACCATCCGCCAGCAACACCGTCCGCAAGCTGCCCATCGGAGTGGCATAAGTGGCGTGCTCGACTGCGGTATAGCGCGCCCAGCCCCAGCCCAGCGAAACGGTCAGGACCAGACTGGCGGCGACGCCGGCATAGCGGCCAATGCGCGACGGCCGTGGTGCCGCGCGCGGCGCGAACACCAGCTGGTGCAACTCAGGTGGCTGCAGGCCGCTGGCAGGGCGCGCCGCGGAATCGCCAGCATTGGCCGTCGTTGGGGCGGTTTGTCGATCGGATGGAGGGCGCGACCACTGACCGCGCGCCGGAAGCGTTCCCGCCTGCATGCCGGCGCCCAGCGCCTTCAATCGTCCGCTCTGCGCCCAGGCCGCTTCGAGCCTCAGAAAAGCGACCCGATGGGCGGTGGATTCGGCCAGCCAGACCTCAAGGAGCGATTGATCCCTTGCCTGCCAGTCGCCGCCATCGCGCTTGGCCAGCCAGGCCGCCGCGGTTTGTTCAATCTGTTTGCTGTTGGCCATGTCCGTGTCCATTTTCGGCCTGCGACGCATGTGACGGCATCTCTGCGCCACCGCCATAGAAGTGTCTGGCCATCAGGCGCATGCCCTTGGCGATCTGCTTCTCCACGGTTTTTTCGCTGATGCCCAAACGCACGGCCACTTCCTTTTGTGAGAGTTCTTCGACCCGTCGCAACCAAACCACCTGCCGGCACCGGTCGGGCAGCAGGTCGAAGGCTTCGGAAAGCCGCTTGAGGATTTGCCGGCCGCCGAACCAGCGCTCGGGACTGATCTCATCTATCAAGACGTTCAGCGGCTCGAAATCACCCACTGCCTCGATCGAAACCACCCGGCTGCGGCGCACCCGGTCGGCCATCAGGTGCCGGGCAGTGGCGAACAGGAACGATTTGGGCGTGGTCGGCAGCGCCTTGCCGGCCGCTTCGTAGACGCGTACGTAGATTTCCTGGCGCAGATCGTGAATTTCGTCGCGCTGTGGCCAGCAGCGGCGCAGGTAATACATCAACGCTTGCTCATGCACCAGGATCTCGCCGGCGAACCAGGCGTCGAGTGATTCGTTCATTCGCCGACATTAACCCAATTGGCCGCAGCGCAAGCGGCATGGGGGAGATGGCGCTCCCGTTCGTCACCATCCAGCATCTGTCCCGAGGACGCTCGATGACCAACACCTTGCGCACCCGCTCCCGATCCTCCTGCGACAACAGCCGTATGCACTCCTGGTTGTGCGCGGCGATTGTCGCGGGTTTCAGTTTGTTTGCCGCCAGCGCATCGGCGAAAACCGCGCCGGATACTTCGCAGCGCCAGGGTTATCACTATTACGAAGCAGGCGACGTGAGCGCGCCGCGGCCGGCCGCCACCCAGCCCGGGCTGATGCTGGTCGGCGGCGGCGAATGGCCTTACGAAGCGTTCCGCTGGATGATCGGCAAGGCCGGCCATGGCCGCATCGTGATATTGCGGGCCTCCGGTTCCACCGAAGCCCAGGACGAATTCTTCAAGGATATAGGCGGCATCACCGCCGCGCAGACACTGGTGTTCGAGGACCGGCGCGCCGCCAGCGATCCGCGCGTGCTGGAAATCGTGCGCAAGGCCGACGGCATCTTCATCGCCGGCGGCGACCAGTCCAACTATGTGCGCTATTGGAAAGGCACTCCGCTCAACGACGCACTCAACCAGCACGTCCGCGACGGCAAACCCTTGGGCGGCACCAGCGCCGGGCTGGCCATCATGGGGGCCTTCAGCTACGGCGCGATGGACGGCGGCAGCCTAACCTCGGAAGACGCATTGAAGGACCCGATGGGGCCGGCGGTGACCCTGGTCGACGATTTCCTGCAGTTGCCTCCGCTGCCTGCGGGGCAGGTCATCACCGACAGCCATTTCGGCGCGCGCGACCGCCTGGGGCGGCTGTTGACCTTCATCGCCCGTCTGTCCAAGGAGCAGGGCACCGCCCGGATCAAAGGCTTGGGCGTGGATGAAAACACCGCCCTTTGCATCGACGGCGACGGAGTAGGGAAGGTCTTCACCGACACCCATGGCAAGGTCTGGCTGGTGGTGCCACAGGAATTGGTGGACCTGGCGGCCAAGGGCAGCGCCCAGGACTACCGGAAATTCATCGACGGCCGGCTGCAGGCAGGGCAAGCTCTTGATTTTCCTGGCTTCACCGTGACCGGCATAGGGTCCGGCAGCCGCCTGCTGCTGCCTGCCTTCAGTGTCGAGAAGCCGGCCTTCCGGTCTGCGGCCGACGTGGTGAACGGCCGCCTGGTAGTACGACCGTTAGACTGAAACCTGTTCCCCGACCGCTCCCGACCACCAAAACCGGAAACCCCGATGAAAAAACTGCGTCTTTGCGCTGCCTTGCTGGTCCTGCTGGCCCCATCCGTCCAGGCCACGGAGCCCGGCGACAGCGTGCTCGTGATCCATGGCGGCGCCGGTGTGGTGCGCAGCGACATGACCCCGGCCGACGAGGCCGCGGTGCGCGCGGCGCTGGAACTGGCCCTGCGCAAGGGCCACGAGCAGCTGGCGGCCGGCAAGCCCGCACTGGACGCGGTGACCGCGGCGATCACCGTGTTGGAGGACGACCCCCATTTCAACGCCGGCAAGGGCGCGGTTTTCACCCACGACGGCAAGAACGAGCTGGATTCCTCGCTCATGGATGGCGCGACCCTAAAGGCCGGGGCGGTGGCCGGGGTGCATACGGTCAAGAACCCGATCCTGCTGGCGCGCGCGGTGATGGAGAAGTCCGAGCACGTGATGATGGTGGGGCCGGGGGCGGAAATATTCGCGAAAGAACAAGGAGTTACGCTGGTAGACCCCTCGTATTTCCGTACCGAGAAACGTTGGCAGCAGCTGCAGAAGGCGCTCAAGGAAGAGGCCTCCGGGCAGGCCCATACCGATCTGGAGACTGCCAAGCACTTCGGCACCGTCGGCGCGGTGGCGCTGGACCGGCAGGGCCATCTGGCGGCCGGCACCTCGACCGGCGGCATGACCAACAAGCGCTATGGCCGGGTCGGTGACTCCCCGATCATCGGCGCCGGCACTTATGCCAACGCCACCTGTGCGATCTCCGGCACTGGCTGGGGCGAGTTCTACATCCGCGCCGCCGCCGCCCACGACATCTGCGCGCGCATGGCCTACCTGAAGGAAACCCCGCAGCAGGCCGGCGAAGCCGTCATCAACCAGATCATCCCCAAGCTGGGCGGCGATGGCGGCGCCATCGTGCTGGGCGCCGATGGTGCCATCGGCACGCCCTTCAACACCGAAGGCATGTACCGGGGCTGGGTCGGTGCTGACGGCGTGCCGCATGTGGCCTTGTATTCGGACGAGACGCTGCCATCTCATCCCCCTGCCGGCGCGGCCAAACCCTGAGCCTCAACGTGGGGGCGGCGTCCCGCCGCGGGCTCTTGTTTCTGAATTTTGTGCTGCAAAAGCTCTCGGCGGGACGCCGCTCCCACGCCGCTGTCACCTATAATTTCCGAGACGGCATCGGCAAGCCGATCCATCCGCGGCTCGCCTGAATGGAAGAGACTCCAAAACGCCCTCAGGCCATCCCGAGATCATTTATCTTGAGATTGAGGCAATTGTCCGGTTGACAGTGCCCGGACTACAGGCGAAAATCTCCGGCTGTTTCACTCCGGTTTGATTTGGCCGGCTGGGCTTCATCGAATCTACGCAATCCGGAGGGATACCCAAGCGGCCAACGGGGGCAGACTGTAAATCTGCTGGCTTACGCCTTCGGTGGTTCGAATCCACCTCCCTCCACCAGTTCCATGTGTCACTGCAGTTGTGTCATAGGCGAGTCCCCGGCGCGGGAGTAGTTCAATGGTAGAACCTCAGTTTTCCAAACTGATTACGAGGGTTCGATTCCCTTCTCCCGCTCCAACCAATGCAGCGCGCCACCGTAATCAGCGATATCAAGTTTCAACGCTCACGTAGCTCAGTCGGTAGAGCACCTCCTTGGTAAGGAGGAGGTCGAAGGTTCGATTCCTTTCGTGAGCACCACCTTGTAAAGCTCCAAGCAAAACCAAGCCTCAAGCAACCATCATCCATCCAACGATCTACTCGAGAAGAAGCAGCCATGGCAAAGGGTAAATTCGAACGCACCAAGCCGCACGTGAACGTGGGCACGATTG
>CAMLGZ010000017.1 GCA_946479745.1 uncultured Pseudoxanthomonas sp.
CCGGATCGGTGTCGGTCCAGATGTGCGAGCGATAGCTCTGGTAGCCGTTGGGCTTGCCTTCGGTGAACGGCGAATCGGCGAACAGCGCGGTGGCGATGGGCTGCAAGGCGAGCGAGACGCGGAACTTCTTCACCATGTCCGCTTCGCTGGAGAAATCCAGGTTGACCTGCACGGTGCAGGTGCGTTTCATCATGTCCAAACCCAGCTTGCCGACCTTGGGCATGTAGTTGCGCATGATCTGGTAGCGGCCCTTGGGCATCCACGGCATCTCGTCGCGCGTCCACTTGGGTTGGAAACCCATGCCCAGGAAACCGAGCTGCAGTTCGTCGGCAACCGTCTTCACTTCCTTCAGATGGGTGCCGACTTCGCTGCACGTCTGGTGGATGTTCTCCAGCATGCCGCCGGACAATTCCAGTTGGCCGGCCGGCTCCAGCGTGACCGAAGCACCGTCGCGCGACAGGGCGATGACGTGGCCGTGCTCTTCGACCGGCTGCCAGCCGAAACGGGTCAGGCCTTTCAACAGCGCTTCTATGCCGCGTTCGCCTTCGAAGGTAGGTGGACGCAGATCATCTAGCCGGAAACCGAACTTCTCGTGCTCCGTACCGATGCGCCAGTCGGCTTTCGGCTTTTCGCCCGAAGCGATGTAAGCGGCCAGTTGGTCGCGGTCGGTGATGGGCGTATCCGCAACATGGCTGGGACTGGACAAGGGCGGATACTCTGCGTCGGAGACTAGGGGATGTTGGGCCGCTGCCCTGACATCGCAAGGCCCGCACTATATCCTGAGCCGATGCGCCCGATCGTTGCCGCCCTGCTGCTTCTGTGTTCCGCCAATGCCATGGCGCAGACCGTTCCACCGCTTCAACCAGGGAACGCTCAACTGGAGCATGCCCAACTGGAGCGCGGCAACGGTCCGGAGCCCAGCACACTGGATGCGCACCGTTGCCAGGAAGTGTCGTGCGGCAACGTGCTGCGCGACCTCTACGAAGGTCTGGTGACCGAAGACTCCGCAGGCAGGTTGATTCCGGGCATCGCCGAGCGTTGGGAGGTATCGGCCGATGGCCGCACCTGGACCTTCCATCTGCGCGAAGGCCTGCGCTGGTCGAACGGCGAGACGCTGGATGCGCCGCAGATGGTGGCCAGCTTCCGCCGCGCCTTCGCGCCGAAAACAGCCGCGCCGTTCGCCGAACTGTTCGATGCGCTGAGCAACGCGCAGGCCGTGCAGGCGGGCAAGCTCGCTCCCGAAGCCTTGGGCGTGGCGGCACCCGATGCGCGCCGCGTCGTGTTCACGCTTAGCCGCAGCGCGGCCTTGCCCGCATTGCTGACGCTACCCATCGCGTTTCCCGTCTATCTGCCGGCGGTGGAGCGATTCGGTGCGCAGCACACGCGTCCGGGGCGTTTGATCGGCAATGGCGCCTATCGGTTGCTCGCCTGGACGCCGCAGGCCAACCTCACTCTGGAACGCAACCCGCGCTTCCACGATGCGGCCAACGTATCGATCCAGCGCGTGCGGTTCCAGGTCACTGAAGATGCCTCTGCCGAGCTGCAGCGCTTCGCCGCAGGCGATCTTCATTTCACCGAAACGGTGCCGCCGCAACCGCTGGACGTATTGAGGAAACGGTTCGGAGAACAGCTGCGCATTTCTCCCTATCTGGGCGCTTTCTGGCTGGGAATGAATCTGGACAAGCCGCCTTTCAGGAACGATCCGGCTTTGCGCGAGGCGCTGTCGTTGGCGGTGGACCGTGACAAGCTCACTCGCTATGTCACCGGGCTGGGCGAACGACCTGCGTATGGTCTGGTGCCGGGTGGAATTCCCGGCTACACCGGCGCGCGGACGGCTTGGGCCGACGCCACCCAGGCGCAAAGGGAAGTGCGCGCCCGATTGCTCTATCGCGCCGCCGGCTATTCGTCCGAGCGGCCGCTGGTGCTGGAATTGCGCTACAACACCTCCACGCCGCACCGGCGCATGGCGTTGGCCGTGGCGTCGATGTGGCGCGGCGTATTGGGCGCGCAGGTGCGGTTGCGCAACGAGGAATGGAAAGTGTTCGTGCAGAACCGCAAGCAGCGCGCGATCACCCAGGTGTTCCGCGGCGGCTGGGTCGGCGATGTGGTGGACGCGCGCAACTTTCTGGCCGCCTTCGGCAACGACGGCCCCCTCAACTGGACCGGCTATGACGATGCGGGTTTCCGCCAGCGACTGGCCAAGGCCGACGCGGCCACGACCGACGCGGCGCGCAACGCCTGGCTGCATGCGGCGGAGCAGAAGCTTTTGAACGACCAGGCGGCGATACCGTTGTACTTCTACACCTCCAAACACCTGGTCAGGCCGGAACTGCTGGGATTCGAAGCCAATCCGCTCGACCGCCACGCCTCGCGCTGGTTACGCTGGCGCGATTGAGAACAAGGTATTCCGCATGCGCGCCAGACATCGTGAGACGCACCGCTCCAACCGTGTCGGCTGGCTGCGCGCGGCGGTATTGGGCGCCAACGACGGCATCGTTTCCGTCGCCGGCCTGGTGGTGGGCGTGGCCGCCAGCGGAGCGAGCCACAACACCGTACTGCTGAGCGGAGTGGCCGGGCTGGTCGCCGGCGCCATGTCCATGGCGGCAGGGGAGTACGTTTCGGTGCAGTCCCAGGCGGACACCGAGAAAGCCGATTTGAGGCAGGAAACACAGGAGCTTGCCGACGACCCGCACACCGAACTCGCCGAACTGGCGCATATCTATGTACGCCGCGGCCTGACTCCCGCGCTTGCGCATCAGGTCGCCGAACAACTGACCGCGCACGATGCCCTGGGCGCGCACGCGCGCGACGAACTGGGCATCACCGACACTTTGCGCGCGCGTCCGGTGCAGGCGGCCATGGCTTCGGCGGCCGCCTTCACCGTGGGCGCGCTAGTGCCGCTGGCCGCGGTGTTGCTGGCGCCGGTAGAGGTTGCCGGCGCGGCGACTATCGTGGTCACCCTGGTCAGCCTTTTCATCTCCGGCGCTTTGGCGGCCTATGCCGGCGGAGCGCCTTTGCTGCGGGGCGCGTTGCGCGTGGGTTTCTGGGGAGCGATGGCGATGGCGGCTTCGTATTTGATCGGCAACCTGTTCGATGTGCGTGTGTGATGCGTAGCGACGCAAAAAAGGCATGACGCGCTCAAACTCTGTCCTCTCCAGTATCGTCATCCCGGCGAACGCCGGGACCCAACCTCCCGTCGATGCCATGCGCTCGCGATGGGATTGCTTCAGCGTTGAGTTGGGTCCCGGCGTTCGCCGGGATGACGGCCCAAAGAAAAGGCCGTTTCGATGAAACGCCTGCTTTCCCGCTTGCTGGAAGCGTTGATAACGCTATGGTTATTGGCGACGCTGTGCTTCGTGCTGCTGCGCGCTGCGCCCGGCGGCCCATTCGATACCGAAAAATCCGCACCGCCCGAAGTCCAGGCCGCACTCGCCGCGCAGTACCGGCTGGACCAGCCCCTTATCGCGCAATACGGCGCATGGTTGGGCGATGTGGTGCGCGGCGACCTGGGCCCCTCGTTCCAGTATCCGGACTACACCGTCAACCAGCTGATCGCCCAGGCGCTGCCGGTGTCGGCGCTCAACGGAGGACTCGCTCTGCTGCTGGCGTTGGCGCTGGGAATTCCCCTGGGAGTGTTCGCCGCGCTACGGGCAGGCAAGTGGATAGACCGGATACTGATGCTATTGGCGGGATTGGGACTGGCGATCCCGAAGTTCGTCGCCGCGCCGCTGCTGGTGTTGCTGTTCGCGGTGACCCTGCATTGGCTGCCGGCCGGCGGCTGGGGCCAATGGAGCAACCTGGTGCTGCCGGTGATTGCGTTGGCCCTGCCCAACATCGCCTACTGCGCACGGCTGACCCGCGTTTCGATGCTGGAAACCCTTTCGGCCGACTACCTGCGCGCCGCACGGGCACGCGGATTTTCGGAGACGCGCTTGCTGTTCTCGCACGCGTTGAAACCGGCGTTGCTGCCGGTAGTGGCGTGGCTGTCGCCGGCCTTGATCAACGTGGTGACCGGCTCTGCGGTGGTGGAACAGGTCTTCGGCATCCCCGGCATGGGCCGCTACTTCGTGCAAGGTGCCTTGAACCGCGACTACACGCTGGTGCTGGGCGTGGTGCTGGTGGTGGGCGCGCTGATCGTGGCGATCAATACGCTGGTGGATGCGTTGCGCGGATGGATGGATCCGCGATTGGAAACCAACCCGTAGGCGGGGCTAGGTCCCCGACGCTCACGACCCGCATCCTTCTGATGTGGGGATGGCACCGGCGGCGCACCTATTCGTATCTGCTCCCATGTTCATCATATGCGCCCAGATCCTTGGCTTCGACCTTCTTGCATACGGCAGACGTCATATCGGTTGGGGAGGTGAATCCATTCACCATCCATTTCCGCCTTATCTCCATTCCCGCCAACCATATGATGCGGGTGGTTTCGCACTCTTGAAAATTGCAGTCGTCGTCCGTTTCGCATGCTTGAAGAAGTGAACCGCATGTCAACCAGTCCCCAGAATCCACGCATTGCGAATCTGCTTTATGGGTCTTGACAAGATAAAACTCGGACCGCTTGCCGAAAAGAAGATGCGAACCCGCGTCTAGATGCCCGGCTTTATGGTGCCGGTTGAAATTCGAGCTTACTCGCGCGATCTCATACTCATCAGGCGTATAAATCACGTTCGGATCAGTCGGTTCATCCCGCAAATGGATCACGGCCATGCCAACCGGACCAAACGATAGCGCCAGCAAGACTCCTGACGCCCATATTCCCGACGTGAACCACCAAGCGGAATGGTTTGCCCTGAAAGGTCTGCGTCTTGCAACGACCGCCACCAAAAATCCCATCAGGCCAATCAAGCCCAGCAGCCAAGACATATTGACGAATTCAAGCCGTCCTACAATGAATTTCCCATCGTCCTGCACAATGGTCAGTATGGCCGCTCCAAAGCAGGCAATGGCAGCAATGACGCTGAAGAAAAGTTCGTCTGGCCGGATCTGCTTTTTGTTCTCCATATCAGAAAATCTCCTTGTAGCCTCCGACCGAGCTGCCAAGAGTGGCGATAGGCGACGCTCATCGAGTTGTCTGTTCCAACGCCGATTTTGACATGACCTACGACTCCGTAAGCGGTCAGCACTACTTTATATCTGAAGCCCGTGTCGGGGGCGTAGTCCCGACCTACTCTGCATCCACGTTGGCCAGAGCCATCACCCACTTCGGTACGCCGGGTTCGCCCGCATAGAACTCCTTCGGCTTCTTGTCCGCCATCGCCCAGCGATGCAGCCAGCTGGGACCATAGCGCCCGCTGTAACCGTCGGCGCGCGCATAAGCCGGGTCGCGCATCGCTTCGTCCACGGTGATGAAGCGGTAGCCGCGGCGGCGCGTGGCCGCGACCAGCTCCACGAAACTGTCGGCATTGAGCTCGTTGGCGTGCATCAGCCATATCTGCGGCAGCGCGTAGCCCAGCAGTTGTTCCGATTGTGTTTCGTAGTAATCGAGCTTGTTGAGCATGTACGGCACGTAGCCCAATCGCAGACGTCGCAGCAACGCTTCGCGCTCGGGCGTATCGGCCTGCGTGTTCATCACGTTGGCGTAGGCGAAGGCCCACACCCATTCGCCGTTGTCCACGGTGACCGGCGCGATGCGGTAACCGTGCTGGGCCAGAAATTCCGCCACTTCCTCTTTCTCGGCTGCCGTGCGACCGGCCCGCAGGTAGGGATGACGGAACCAGCGCGGCGTCATTCCCCGTTCGGCCAGCAGCGGACGCAGTTGCCGCTCGCCGTCGAGGATGTCTTTCTCGTAGGCCGGTATCCCGACCACGTGCAGATCGACATGCGCATAGGTGTGATTGCCGAGCTCGTAACCGGCATCCAGCCAGTCGCGCAGCATCGCCACGCGCTGCGGATCGACCTTGCCGTCGACTTCCAGCTTGTTTTCGTTGACGAAGCCGATGCCGGGCACGCCTGTTTGCTTCAACGCCGCGATCAAACGCTCATGGCGCGCCTGCAGGTCGGGCGGCGCGATGCTGTCCAGACGCGCCCACGGCAGATCGTCGATGGTAATGGCGATGCGGCGGTCTGGCTCGGTGGCCGTGGCGGTACCCGGAAACAGCGTGCTCAAGCACAAAAACAGGATGAGTAACCGCATTCAGACAACTCCAGTACTCAAAACAAGAACAGGGAGCGTCACGCACTCTCCATCGGGCTTAGGAAATCCATTCCATCTTATCTTCGATCACCTTCCATACTCCTTCGGCACGTTTGAGGCGATATACATTGCCCGAAGCGCTGAGACCACCTTCGTAATATCCGCCGGCGACTTCGATCTCCGTCGCACTGACCCATGTGATGTCTCCGACGGTGAAGATCAGGCCACGCCCGGACACCGGGCCTCGGCTTACACCAAGCTCGATATCGGCGCTGCATTCGGACACTGGCACGACAGTTGGGAAATGATCGGCGAAGCGCTCCATCAATTCTTGTGGCGGATCTTTTCGATCCTTGATTCCCAGGCAGTAATAGTCTGCCGATTGTTGTCGCGAAGAAGCGTTGTGTCCGAACTGGTAGCGGAACACGGCTTCCTGGATTGCGGTCGTTTCATCGAGATGGGGCTGCAGAGCGACGCCCGACGCGCAAGCTCCTACCAAAACAGTAAGCAATACCACCCACAGACTGCGCATCCGGTTACCCTGCTCCACGGCGATACTTAGAACCCCAACCACCCGTTCACCACCGCGCGCGCCTCGTCCACGCCCTGCTTGGACTCGCCGGAGAAGGTCTGCACGCTGACGGTGTCGCCGAACAGGGAGAACAGTTCCTTCTTCACTGCCTGCAGCGCGTTGGCCTGCTGGCCACGGCCCAGCTTGTCGGCTTTGGTCAGCAAGGCGTGGGCCGGGATGCCGCGTTCCACCGCGTAGCCGAGCATGTGCCGGTCGTAGTCCTTCAGCGGATGACGGATGTCCATTACCACCACCAGGCCCTTGAGGGACTCGCGGGTGCGGAAGTAGCGGTCCAGGAACGCCTGCCAGTGGTCCTTCAGCTCGTGCGGCACTTTGGCGTAGCCGTAGCCGGGCAGGTCGACCAGGTATTTGTCCTGCTCGATCTCGAAGAACACCAGCTGCTGGGTGCGGCCGGGGGTCTTGGAGACCCTCGCCAGCGCCTTCTGCCGGGTCAGCGCATTGAGCGCGGTGGATTTGCCGGCGTTGGAACGGCCGGCGAAGGCGACCTCAAAGCCGATGTCGGCGGGAAGCTGGCTGGGGATGTGCGCCGCCAGCAGGTATTTGGCTTTTTCTAGGGGATTGAACATGCCACTAGGATGGCATGCGGAGGGTCCGGTGGGGTTGACGGCGGGTTGATGGAAGCTCGCTCTGCTTGTCTCCTCCCTTGCCCGCGCAGCGGGTAGGGGAGGCCGGGAGGGGTGCTCTTGGCGGGTTGCTTGATGCGGAGAAGCCGCAATCAAAAGCACCCCTCCTCAATCCTCCCCTGCTGCGCAAGGAAGGAGGCTGAGCCCCACTCCATCAAGCCGTCGGCCCCCAGAATTGACCGCCAAGGCCTGCCCCGACGATAATTCACCTGTTTCGCGGCTGCCGCTCGGCGCCGCTTTTTTCGATATTCCCGGAGCTTTAGCATGCGCCACGCTCGCGTTTTTGGACTTGCCGGACTGGCCATTGCGGCCGTGGGTGCGGTCGCATTCGCCCAGACCACCGTCGCTCCGCTGCCGGACAACGCGCCCGTAGTGACCGCGCCGCTGGAAATCGACCTGACCAAAACCACCTGGGGCGATGCCAAGGCCGGCCAGACCAAGGCCTCGGCCTGCGCCGCCTGCCATGGCGCCGATGGCAACGGCAGCGACCCGCAATACCCCAACATCGCCGGCCAGAGCGAGCGCTACATCGCCCATCAGGTCGCCCTGATCGCCAGCGGCCAGCGCAGCGGCGCGGCGGTGGCCATGGTTCCGTTCGTGAAAGACCTGACCCCGCAGGACATGCGCGACATCGGCGCGTACTTCGCCACCCGGAAGGCCGGCGCAGGCCTGGCCGACGACACGGTGATCGCCGACGGTCCCTACAAGGACATGAAGTTCTACGAAGTGGGCCAGAAGCTGTACCGGGGCGGCGACGCTGCCCGCGGCATTCCCGCCTGCATGGCCTGCCACGGTCCCAGCGGCGCCGGCAACCCCGGCCCGGCCTACCCGCATCTGGGCGGCCAGCGCCAGGATTACGCCGCCCGCCGCCTGCAGGAATACCGCACCGGCACCACCACCCAGAAGGATCCGGCGTTGTTCAACATCATGGCGCAGGTCGCCAACAAGTTGACCGACCAGGAAATCCAGGCGCTGGGCACCTATCTGCAGGGTCTGCACAACCGCGCCGACGATGCCGCCGCTTCGACGACCGGCAAGGCGGCGCCCGCCCCGGTGGCGGCGCCCGCGCCCGCCGCTCCGCCCGCACCTGCTGCCGAGCCCGCACCGCAACAGTCGTGAACCTTTCGCGCCCGGCGCGGTCCGTAGGTCACAGCTCTTGTTCATTGCGCCGGCCCGATCATGGCCGGCGTTTGTTTTTGTGCCACCTGTGCCACGAGGCCGCCCGATGAAACTGCGCTTTGCCCTGTTGCTGCTGGCGTTGCTGCCGCTGTCCGCCTTCGCCGCCGACCCGGTTGCCGGCGTGGACTATGTCGAGATCGCGGACGGCAAGCCCTACGCGCCGCTCAACGGCAAGGTGGAAGTGGTCGAAGTCTTCGGCTACACCTGCATCCATTGCGCGCACTTCCAGCCCACCGTCAGCGCCTGGCACAAGAAGCAGCCTTCCTGGGTGCGCTTCACCCCGGTGCCCGCCGCGTTCGGCGGCTACTGGATGCCGTACGCCCGCGCCTACTACGCTGCCGCCAAGCTGCGCGTGCTGCCCAAGACCCACGATGCGATGTTCAAGGCGCTGCACGAAGAAGGCAGCCTGCCGATCCAGAACGCCTCTTCCAATGAAATCGCCGCTTGGTACGCCAGCAACTACGGCGTCGATCCGCAAGCCTTCATCGCGGCCATGGACAGCCCGGCGACGGACCTGTTGCTGGAGCGCTCCAAGGAGTTCGCGGTGGCCACCGGCATAGAAGGCACCCCGACCCTGATCGTCAACGGCAAGTACCGGGTGACCGCGAGTTCCTCCGAGGACACCCTGCGCATCGCCGATTATCTGATAGCGCGGGAACGCGCCCGGAAATAATCGTCGCGCTCTGATAAAGAGTGACCTGATAAAGAGTGCTTTGACAAAACATATCGATACTCGAAGAAAGACCGCCCCTTCTCACCCCTTCTAGGATCCAAGCATGAGAATCCATCACGCCCTGATGTTGTCGCTGCTGCTGCCGGTGATGGCGGCCTGCTCCAAGACCGAAACCCCGGCAGAGGCTGCAGCCCCGGCACCGGCCGACGCAGCGCCCACGATTGCCGCTGCGACCGGCGCTGCCCCCGTTGAAACGGTTGCGCCCGAACCTGCCGCCCCCAACAACAACCAGCCTGTGGCTCCGCAAGGCCCCGCACCGGTAGCCGGCACCGATTACCTGGACATCGAAGGCGGCCAGCCCTGGCAGCCGGTCGATGGCAAGATCGAAGTGGCCGAGATGTTCAACTACATCTGCCCGGCCTGCTATTCCTTCGATCCTACCCTGCGCAGCTGGAAGGCCAAGCAGCCGGCGGACGTGAACCTGGTCTACGTGCCGGCGCAGTTCCGTCCGGATTTCATTCCCTACGCCAAGGCCTTCTTCGCCGCCGAATCCCTGGGTATCGAGGAAAAGAGTCATCTGGCCGTGTATCAGGCCATCCACCTCAAGCACAGCATTCCTGCCGAAGGCGATCCGCCGGACGAGGCGAAAGTGGCGGCGTTCTATACCCAGTACGGGGTCAGCGCCGAACAATTCCTCAACACCATGAAGAGCTTCGCGGTGTCCGGCCGGATCAACAAGGCCAACCAGTTCATGGCGCGCAGCAAGGTGGAAGGCACGCCCACGCTGATCATCAACGGCAAGTACCTGATCAAGGGCCGCAGCTGGGAAGACATGCTGCGCATCGCCGACCATCTGATCGCCAAGGAACGCGCCGCACAATCGGGCGCAACGCAGTAGTCCGATCGGTCGCCCCCCAATGACCGCGACGGACACGCGCCGGCTCAGACTGCTCAGCGCCAACATCCAGGCGGGTTCCAGCACCCGCCGCTACAGCGACTACGTGACCCGCAGCTGGTCGCATGCGCTGCCGACCGGCAACAAGCGCGTGAGCCTGGATTCGATAGCGAAGATGGCCGGCGAGCACGACATCGTCGGCCTGCAGGAAGCGGACCCCGGCAGCCTTCGCTCCGGATTCACCAACCAGACCCACTACCTGGCCGAACAAGGCGGCTTCGATTACTGGAGCCACCAGCCCAACCGCAACGTCGGCCGCGTGGCGTCCAGCGCCAACGGCCTGCTGAGCAAACTGGAACCGGTGGAAGTCAGCGACCACGCCCTGCCCGGCCGCATCGGCGGACGCGGCGTGCTGATGGCGCGCTTCGGCGACGGCGACGAAGGCCTGGTGGTGGCGGTGGCGCATCTGTCGCTGGGCGCGGTTTCGCGCCGCTCGCAATTGGCGTTCATCGCCGAACTGCTGTCCGATCATCCGCATGCGGTGTTGATGGGCGATTTCAACTGCGTGCCGGACCGGCCGGAAATGGATTTGCTGTACACCCGCACGCACCTGCGGCCGCCGTCCTTCTGCGTGCCCACTTTCCCCAGTTGGCGTCCGCAACGCGCCATCGACCACATCCTGGTCAGCGAGCGCCTGGAATTCGCCGATGCACGCGCCATTCCCGCTGCGTTTTCAGATCATCTGGCCTTGGCGATGAGCATCGATGTGCCACGAATCGCATTGAAATAAAAAAGGCCGGCGAGATGCCGGCCTTTTTTTGCAACGTGGAAGGCAACCTCAGAACTTGTAAGTGGCGCTGAGGTAGGTGAAACGCCACGGCAGGTCGTAAGTACCGGCGTCGTAGCCGTTCAACGAACAGGTGGTGCACACCGGCGCTTCCTTGGAGAACAGGTTGTTGACGCCCAGGGTCAGCTTCAGACCTTCCATCGGCTTCCAACCCAACTGCACGTCGTGGTAGGTCGTGGCGCTGAGCTTGTGGTGGTCGGCGGCGGTGGCGCAGCCCGTGGAGGGCGTGATGACCGCATTGCCGCAATTTTCGGTCACCGCACTGATGTAGCGCACGTTCCAGTTGGCTTCCCAGCTCTCGTTGCTCCAGCCGAACTGCAGGTTGGTCTGCCAATCCGGGATCGCGCTATCGCTGACTTCCACGCCGACTTCCCGCTGCGAACGGTTGCCGTCGATATCCACGGCCTTGTAATCCAGCACCGTGGTGGCCTGCAGCGCGGCGGTCAGGCGGCCCCAGCCCATCTCCGGACCCACCCAGTTGGCCTTGATGTCGATGCCATCGGTTTCGATGGTGGCCAGGTTGTCGAGGAAGTTCTGCGGTGGATTGAGGTTGCCGCTGGCCGCACGCGTGAACGGCGAGCACAACGCTGCGTCGGTACCGCCGCCCGTGCTCAGGCAGGCATTGAGCAACGCCTGCAGATCGCGGGCCTGGATCGCGTCCTTGATCTTGTGGTGGTAGTAACTGACTTCGAAGTCCAGCTTGCTCGACCATGACAGGTCTTCCGCCCAGCTCGGGCTGTAGACCGCACCGAACGTATAGCTGTCGGATTTCTCGGGCGAAAGATCCGGATTTCCGCCGGTAAAGGTGGTTATCTGGGTGTTGGCCTGCTCGAATCCGGCGGGCACGCCTTGCGCGGCGCATCCGGCAACATATTGGGATGCAGGTCCTGTGCCGCCGGTCGGACCGCAAGGATCGACCAGCGTCGCGCCGAACTGGGTCAGGCCATACAGCTCGCCCAGGTTGGGCGCGCGGAAACCCTTGGAGTAGGTGCCGCGGATCACCAGATCATCGATCGGTTGCCAGCGGAAACCCATTTTTCCGGTCGATTCGCCGCCGAAGGTCGAGTAGTCCGAATAGCGCAGCGCGGCACTCAAGTCCAGGCTGGCCAGCACCGGGAAGTTGAACTCGCCGTAGATTTCGCTGACGTCGTAGTCGGCCGATACCGGAGCTGCGAACGAATCCTGCGATTCGCCGCTCTGGCGCAGCGGGTCCGGATTGAACTCGCCCTTGTAGCGGCGATGCTCCACGCCCGCCGCGAAACCGGCGGCGCGATCGCCGATCTGGAACAGATCGCCGCTGACGTTGGCCGAATACAGATCCAGAGTCTGCTTGCTGGTGTCGATCTGGCGCGTGCGGATGTAGTCGATCATCGCCTGCGTCATCGGCCGGCTCTGGCCACCGAACAGATCGAGCGGTACGCACCCCGGGACGGCGGCGCATACGGCCGGATCGCCCAGCGCCAGCTTCAGCTTGGCCACGTTGTAGCCGTTGAGGAATACCTGTGAAGCCTTGTTCTCGGTATGCACATAGTTGGCATCCCAGGTGAACCCATGGTCGCCGAGGTTGAACATGCCATCCATGCCGAGGTTGAAATAATAGGTATCGACATCCTGGTGGAAGATGCGAGGACCCACTTCCAGCGGACGCTTGGTGATCCAGCCGAAGTTCTGCCCCGGGATCAGGTCGATACCGAACGGGTTGTACGGGTTGGCCGCCGAAATCATGATGGTGTCGGCGATGCCGCCCGTGCCCGCATAGGGGCCGACGAAGATCGGCTCCGGCGCCGCCTGGTTGGTCGATTGGCGATTGTTGTAGAGCATCTTCGCGTGGATGCGGGTGTTGTCGGTGATGTCGAAATTGACCGCGCCGAACAGCGCCTTGCGCTTGCTGGGCGTCAACAGCAGCTGGTAGGGCGCGAAGTTGAAGCGATCCGCGCCGCTCCAGTCGTGGTAGGTGCCCGTGGAAGGATCGGCAGAATTCCAGACCGGGGTGGTGGTGCCGTCGTTGAGGGTGACGTCGTAGAAGAACGCTTCGTCGGCCGAACAGGAGCCGTACGAACCTGCCGGACGCGCCGGATCGCAGAACGTGAAGCGGCCCTGCGGCGTGGCCGAGCTGCCCGAACCCACGCCACCTCCGGGAGTAGCGGCTTCGGCCGCCTGCTTCCACTTGGAAGCGCTGATGCCGTCCTGCTCGTAATAACTGGCGGAGAAAACGCCGGAGAACCGGTCGGCCTTGCCGCCGATGGTGATCGCCGCTTCCTTGGTATCGCCGCCTTCTTCGAACTTGCCGCCGTTGGCGTAGATTTCGACGCCTTCGAAATCCTTGCGGGTGATGATGTTGACTACACCGCCGATGGCGTCGGAACCGTAGATGGCCGAGGCACCGTCTTCCAGCACTTCGATGCGCTCGACGATGGCCAGCGGAATGGTGTTGAGGTCGGCGCTGCCGCTCACGCCCGAGGCGGAGGACTCGTTGACCCAGCGGATACCGTCGACCAGCACCAGCACGCGCTGCGAGCCCAGGTTGCGCAGGTCCACCTGCGCCGAACCGGCGCCGATGCCGCCGCCGTCGGCGGGATAGCCGAAGTTGCCCGAGGAGTTGAACTTGGCGTTGAGCGCCTTGCCGCTGGAGCTGAGCTGCTGCAGCAGGTCGCCTACGCTGCGTGCGCCCGTGGCTTCGATCTTCTTCCGGTCCATGACGAACACGGGCTGGGCGGTGACGATATCGGTCTGCTTGATGCGGCTACCGGTGACGGTGACGGTATCCAGCGTCTTGGCTTCCTCCTGCGCGGCGGCTATGCCTGGTAGGGTCAAAAGCAAACTGAGGTGGATGGCGATAGCCAGGGATTGGCGGCGCGGTTTCATGGTCTCTCTCTCCAGAGTGATTGAGGTTAAGACCGTCCAGTTTCTTGCACTGGAAACGGTCTGGCGCCAGTTTGTAAACAAATCGTAAAAATCAGCAAGCGAATCGTGTGAGGGCTGGCTGAATGTAATTCGTATTTCTGTTCGAGTTCACACCAGCAAAGTGACTGCAACCGTTATCAGGAACACAGCAAATACCCGCTTCAAGGCCAAACCGCTGATGCGGTGCGCCAGACGCATACCGTAAGGCGCCGACAACACCGAGGCCACTGCGACCCCGATAGCGGCGGGCAGGTAGACGTAGCCCACCGAATACTCGGGCAACGCGCCTGCTGGCGCATGCAACGCATAGCCCACGGCGCTGGCCAGACCTATCGCTACGCCGCAAGCGCTGGAAGTGCCGACCGCGCGAACCGGCGCGATGCCACGCCACACCAATAAAGGCACGGTCATGCTGCCGCCGCCGATGCCTACTACCGCCGACACCGCGCCGATGCCGGTGCCCGCAGCGGTCATGAGCAAGCCGGTCGGTGGCGGCACCATTACCCCTTCCGCACCGACCCGGGTCTTGCCGAACAGCAACTGCATCGCAGCCAGCAAGCAATAACCCGCCACCACCCAGCGCAACACCTGGTCATCCAGTTTCACCGCGATGCCGCTGCCCAACCATCCGCCCAGCAACAATCCCGGCACCATCCATTTCACCGTGGGCCACAACACACTGCCGCGACCGTGATGGGCGTATGCCGACGAAGCGGCGGTCAATACGATACTGGCCAGCGAGCTGGCCAAGGCCGCATGCATCGCCGCCTCTTTGGGAATGCCGTACAGGGGCAGCAACCAGGCCAACGCGCCGACCAGCACCAATCCGCCGCCGACGCCGAGCAACCCCGCCAGCACGCCGGCGACCGCGCCCAGCAAGGGGAACATCCAGATTCCTTCGAACACGTTCTCTCCAATATCAATAGTGACGCGTCGTCACACGCCCGTGCGGCGGGTCATGCGATTCATCCGCCATCCTTTAGTATTTCGGCCATGACAAGAGCTAGCTTCGCTATCGTACTCGTTGCCGCCTGCGGCCTATTGCAGTCCTGCGCCGCGCAAGCGCAAAACCTGGACGCGCAACGTCCGCAAATCCAGGCAGCGTTGCAGGCGGCTGAAAGCGGCCGCTTCGACGCCTCCCAGTATTCCGCGAGTCTCACCACGCATCCGCTTTATGGCTGGGTGGAATTCGCCGACCTCAAACGCGACATCGACACCTTGCCCACCGCTCGGGCGCAATCCTTCCTGAAGCGTTACGACGGCCAGGCCGTGGCCGAAGCTTTCCGTGGCGTCTGGCTGCCGGCTCTGTCCCGGCGGCAGGACTGGCCCACGCTGCGCGCGGTGTGGAAACCGACTTCCAATGTCGGCCTGCAGTGCGCCGAACTCAACGCACGCCAGGCCCTGGGCAAAGCCGATGCGCAATGGACGCAGGACGCGCAGAAGATCTGGACCAGCACCGGCAAGCCTTTGCCGGACAGTTGCGATCCCGTGTTCGCCCTGCTCGGCGCCAACGGCGGTTTGACGCCCGCACTGCGCTGGGAGCGCATCGACAAGGCCGCCGCCGAACAGCAACCGGCCGTCATGCGCGGCGCAGCGCGCGGATTGCCCGCAGCCGAGGCCGCACTGGCCAACGATTACGCCGCATTCCTGGACAGCGTGCATACGCGCGCGCTTGGCTGGCCGAAAACCGAACGCAGCCGCAAGATGGCGATGTACGGGTTGGTGCGCCTGGCCAAAGCTTCGGCGGCAAGCGCGGAGACGCAATTGCCGCAGTACGCGGCGGCGCTGGGCATGAGCGAAGCCGAGCGCGGCAAAGTGCTGTACGAAGCGGCGCTGTGGACTGTGGCGTCCTACGAATCCGATTCCGCGCGCCGCCTCAATGCCGTGCCCGAAGCGGTCTACGACGAAAAACTGCACGAATGGCGCGTGCGCGAAGCCATGGCCCGCGGCGACTGGCGCGCCGCGCTGGCAGCGATACGCAAGATGCCCAAAGCCCAGCGCGAGGATTCGCGCTGGCGTTATTTCGAAGCGCGCCTGGCGGAAAAAACCGGCGACAACGCCGAAGCCCAGCGTCTGTTCCGCGAAGCCGCCAAGTCGACCACCTTCCACGGTTTCCTGGCCGCCGACCGGGTGGACCAGAGTTACGCGCTGTGCGCCTGGATTCCCAACGACAGCGCACAGGCCCGCGCCGTAGTCGCCAAGGATCCGGCGATCGTCCGCGCGATGGAGTTGTGGAAGCTGGACCGCGCCGGTTGGGCCACCAGCGAATGGAACAGCGCGCTGGCGCGCTTCGACGACGCCCAGAGACGCCTGGCGGTGGAAGTGGCGCGCGACAACGGCTGGTTCGACCGCGCGGTGTTTTCGCTGGGCAGCGTTGGCGGTCAAAGCCGGCCGGACGAGCAGCGTTTGTACGAATTGCGCTTTCCTCTGCATCACGGCGAAACGATCCGTCGCGAAGCGGCGAAGAACGCCATCGATCCTGCCTGGGTGGCGGCGGAAATCCGCGCAGAGAGCATCTTCAATCCCAAGGCGCGTTCTGGCGCCAATGCCATGGGCCTGATGCAGGTCCTGCCGACCACAGGAGCGGCCACCGCCAAAAGTCTGGGCCTGCCCTGGGGCGGCGCCAACAGCCTCTACGATTCGGACACCAACATCATGCTGGGCACCGCCTATCTGCGGCAGATGGAGAACAAATACGGCACGCCATACGTGGCCATCGCCGCCTACAACGCCGGCCCGGCGCCCACCGCGCGCTGGCAGTCGCAGCGCCCCAACTACGACCCGGATTTCTGGATCGAGACCATCAGCTACAAGGAAACCCGCGAGTACGTGGCGCGCGTGCTGGCCTTCAGCGTGATCTACGACTGGCGCTTGAACGGCAAAGCCTTGCCGGTGACCGACCGCATGCTGGGGCGCGTGGATGCGAAGCGGAAATCCTTCTCCTGCCCGACCGCGCAGGTGCCGAAGAGCTGAGCTTGAGCTTTTCCTTCTCCCTCCGGGAGAAGAGCCCGCCCCGTACTTGATACGGGGTGGCGCGCAGCGACGGACGCTGCGAAGCAAGCACCCTTGGGTTGTGAGGGCATGGCAATGACTTGCCATCCACCTATCACTACAAACTGACAATCCATGCCCTCATCCGCCCTTCAGGCACCTTCTCCCGAAGGAGAAGGAAAACAAGGCATCATCCCCTCCATGAAAACCTACCTAGTCGGCGGCGCCATACGCGATAGGTTGCTGGGCCTTGAACCCGGCGACCGCGACCATGTCGTGGTCGGCAGTACGCCAGAGGAAATGCTGGCGCAGGGCTTCAAGCCGGTCGGGCGCGATTTCCCGGTATTCCTGCATCCACGCACCGGCGAGGAATACGCGCTGGCCCGCACCGAACGCAAAAGCGGGCGCGGTTATCGCGGCTTCGTGGTGGATACCGACCCGTCGGTGACGCTGGAAGAAGACCTGGCACGGCGCGACTTCACCATCAATGCGATCGCGCAGGACGAACAAGGCGATCTGATCGATCCACTGGGCGGCGCGCGCGATGTGCAAGCGCGCGTATTGCGGCATGCGGGGCCGGCCTTCGTCGAGGACCCGTTGCGCGTGCTGCGCGCCGCGCGGTTCATGGCGCGCTTCGCGGGACTCGGCTTCACGGTGGCGCCAGAGACGATGGAACTGATGCGGGGAATGGCCAAAGGCGGCGAGCTGACCGAGCTGGTGCCCGAGCGCGTCTGGCAGGAACTGGCGCGCGCGCTGCGTTCGGCCACCCCCTCGGCCTTCCTGCGCACCCTGCGCGAATGCGATGCGCTGGCCCAGGTACTGCCCGAAGTAGACGCGCTGTACGGCGTGCCGCAGCGCGCCGAGTTCCATCCGGAAGTGGACACCGGCCTGCACCAGGAAATGGTCAGCGACATGGCCGCACGGCTTGCGCCTGGCGATGACGCGATCGGCTTCGCCGCGCTGACTCACGACCTGGGTAAGGCGCTGACGCCCGCGGAAGTGTTGCCGAAACACATCGGCCACGAACACGCCGGTGTGGCTCCGCTGAAGGTGCTGTGCGAACGCCTCAAGGTACCGGCCGCACATCGCGAGCTGGCGATCATGGCCTGCAGGGAACACCTCAACGTGCATCGGCTGGATGAGCTGCGCGATGCCACTGTGCTGGAGCTGCTGGCGCGTTGCGATGCATTCCGTAAACCCGAGCGCATTGCGCAACTCGCCCTGGTCTGCGAAGCCGACAAACGTGGCCGCTTGGGCAGCGAGGATGCCGACTATCCGCAGAGCCGCGAACTGGCGCGCCTGCACGCGGCCGCAATGGCAATAACCGCTCGCGACATCGACGATGAAACGATCAGCGGCCCGGCGATGGGGGAAGCGTTGCGCAAGGCCCGCATCGTCGCCATCGGCAAAGCCCGAAGCCCCGCGTAGGAGCGCCCCATGGGCGCGAGCTTTTCCTTTTATCGAGAAAAGAGCTCGCGCCCATGGGGCGCTCCTACGATGCGGGGTTTTAGGTCGGCGTCAGCTTCAGCAGGCGCGCATTGGCGCCGTCCTCCAGCAACCAGATCGCGCCGTCCGGACCCTGTTCCACCTCGCGGATGCGCTGGCCCATCGGATAGCGCGACACTTCCCTGCCCGTGTTGCCGTCGAACTGGATGCGGATCAGCGCCGTCGATGCCAACCCGCCGATGAAACCGTTGCCGCGGAAATAGGGAAACAGATTACCGTCGTAGATGATGAAACCGGCCGGCGCGATCACCGGCGTCCACCATGCCTCCGGTGCGTTGAATTCCGGTCGCGTGGAGTGATCGGGAATGTCGCTGCCGTCGTAGTTGCTGCCGTTGGAAACGATGGGCCATCCATAGTTGGAGCCGCGTTCGATCAGGTTGAGTTCGTCGCCGCCCGCCGGGCCCATCTCATGCGTCCACAGCTGACCCTGCGCATTAAAAAAGATACCCAGCACATTACGATGGCCCAATGACCACACCTGCGCGGCGACTCCGCCCTGATTGGCGAACGGGTTGTCGGCCGGAATCGAACCATCGGCGTTGAGGCGGATGATCTTGCCCAGATTGGATTGCAGGTCCTGCGCCGGCGTGCCCTTCTGGCGTTCGCCGGAACTGATCCACAGCTTGCCGTCGCGGTCGAAGGCGATGCGGTGGCTGTAGTGTGCGTCGCCGCTCACCTTGATCTGCCGCCACAGCACCTGCAGGTTGGACAGGCTGCCGTTGTTGCCGCTGGCATCCAGGTTCAAGGTGGCGCGCGCCACTGCAGCGCCGCGTCCGCCGGTCCCTTCTTCGGCATAGCTCAGATACACCAGCCGATTGCTGGCGAACTGCGGATGCAGCACCACATCGCCCAAACCGCCTTGTCCACCGTAAGCGACGGCGGGCACGCCGATGATTTCGCCGATCTGCTTGGTGGTGACATCGATCAATCGCAACTTGCCCGGCTTCTCGGTGACCAGCAGGCGCCCATCGGGCAGGAAGGTCATCGCCCAGGGCTGATCGAACCGCGCGACCTCGGTGCTCTTGAAAGCGGGATTGGGAATCTGCCGGGCAGGCAGATTGCCGCCCATCGAGGGAGGCTGCCCGGCAGCTTGCGCGACTGCGTTGGCCTGGACACCGGCCGGCCGATTCGCCGGCATGCCCGCCGGCATGAGGCGCGGGGAAACCAAAAGCCGCGGCCCGGGGCGTTCGGGCGCCGCCTGTGCGGAACGTTCGCTTTCGCTATCGTCCGCAACCCAGGGCAAATCGCACGCGGTCAACAGCAACAGGCAGCAGGCAAACAGGTACCGAGACGGGCTCATGACGGCACTCACACCGGGGGATGCCCGTCTTTCTACTCCAGTGCGGCGCAGAAAGCTGTGATCGGAAGCAGAACGATGCGGTGAACCGTCAGAGCTTGAGGTACCACCGGCGGTGATCCATCCAGCGCACCACTGCCCACCACAAGCCCACGAACGCCAAGGCGAAAGCCAGCGACGGCAGGTACGGCCCGAAGCGCGGCGTCATCCAATGGCTGAAGCCGACGCGGTAGATCGGTTCCCACCCACCCAATCCTGCCAGCACATACACCATCGCCGCCGATCCGACATAGGCGGCAATGGCATTGACCCCAAAACGGCGGCCGAGCGCAGGCCACTTCCGGACATCGATCAGCACATGGCACAGGACCAGCGCCAGCATGGCCCAGCCCGCCGTCCACAACACATAGGAAGACGTCCACAGGTTCTTGTTGAACGGGAACCAGAGCGACCAGGCGAATCCGACCGCCAACGCGATCAACCCGGCCAGCAGCAACCGCTTCACCTCGCCGCCGCGCAGCCATTGGCCCGCGCGTACGCCCAGCAGCGTGGTGGCGATGGCGGGCAGCGTGCTCAACAAGCCTTCCGGATCGTGGCCCCGGCCGCTGGCCGCATCGAACTGATAGGCCATCGGCCCCAGCAGCGCGGTATCGATGAGGCTGGCCAGATTGTCCCAGGGCGCGAACGAACCACCCGCGACCAGCAAGGCCCAATAGCCCAGCAACACGGTCGCGATGATCGTCCACTGCGCTTTGGCGCCGGTAAAAGTCGCCAGCAAACCCGCCGCCGCAAAACACAGGCCGATGCGCTGCAGCACGCCCCACGGCCTGAACGACGGCTTGTCCAACAGCCAGAACGCCAGCAGGTGCAACAGCAATCCCAGGCCGATGATCTTCGCGGCGCGCAGCATCACCGCGCGGCGCAGCGGAGCGATATCGGTGCCCGCTTCCACGCGCGGAGCGATGCCCAGTGCGATCGACACGCCGACGATGAAGAGAAAGAACGGGAACACCAGGTCGGTCGGCGTGCAGCCGTTCCATTCCGAATGCAGCAGCGGCGCGTACACGTGGCCCCAATCGCCCGGGTTGTTGACCAGCAGCATCGCCGCGACGGTAATGCCGCGCAGCGCGTCGACGGAGGCGAAACGTGTCTGCCGGATCACTGCCATACCTTTCCTGTCGAAGGAGCGGGCCCTGCCCGCGACCGCTCTTGGCGGATATTGCGTGAACGGCGGTCGCGGGCAGGGCCCGCTCCTACAGTGCTTCGCCGCCGATCCATGTGTTGACCACCTGCAGATCGGAATCGAGCGATACGAAATCGGCCGAATAACCCGGCGCGATCCGTCCGAAGCGATCGCCAAGCCCCAGGAACTCCGCGGGATAAGTCGACGCCATGCGCGAGGCTTCTTCCAGCGGTACGCCGAGCATCGTCACGCTGTTGCGCACTGCGGTCACCATGTCCAGCGCCGATCCGGCAAGCACACCGGCCGCATTGCGCAACACGCCATCGCGCGCGGTGATCACTTCGCCATACAGCTCGTAACTGGGATCGTCCGCACCGACCGGCGGCATGGCGTCTGTGACCAGAAAAAGTTTGCCGCGCGGCTTGGCCATCAATGCCACCCGCAGGCTGGCAGGATGCACGTGCACGCCATCGACGATGACGCCGCACCAGGTGTTGCGATCTTCCAGCGCCGCGCCCACTGCACCCGGTTCGCGGCCCTGCAGCGGCGACATGGCGTTGTACAGATGGGTGAAGCCGCGGATGCCGGACTCGATACCGGCGCGCATTTCGTCATACGAGGCGGCGGTATGCCCGGCCACGACGATTGCGCCGCGCGCCGCCAGCGCCTGGATATCTGCCGCCGAAACGCGCTCGGGTGCCAACGTGATCACGGTGACGCCATTGTCCAGAGAAGTGGCCAGTTCGATCTCGCGCGCATCGGGCGTGCGGAACTTGGCTGCGTCGTGCGTGCCCTTGCGTGCGGGTGCGATGTACGGACCTTCGAGATGGATACCGAGTACCCCAGGCACGTTTTCCGCGATCGCCTGGCGCGTCGCGGCAATGGCCTTGCCCATCACTTCGACATCGTCGCTGATCAGCGTCGGCAGAAAACCGGTGGTGCCGAAACGACGATGCGCGCGGCCTATGGCGCGTAGCGCGGCCACATCGGGTGCGTTGTTGAACAGCACTCCGCCGCCGCCATTGACCTGGCAATCGATGAAACCCGGCAGCAGGATCGCGCCTTGCAGGTCGTACGCATCGTCGGCGCGCTGCAAAGCTTCGTGCTCGGGAATCACCGCGACAATACGCCCCGCCTGTACCAGCACCGCAATGCCCTCCTCGATCCGGTGATCGGTGAGGACGCGGCCGTTGACCAGGGCCAGGGTGCTGTCGGTCGGATTGCCGTTCATACGGTTTCGGTGACTTTATTCAAATGCGGCGGCACATCGGGATTGTGCCCGCGGCGCAGCGCCAATGCATTGATGGCGCGATAGAAACTCTGGATGGTCAGCAATGGGGCGCAGGCCGGATGCGATGCTTTCACCAGCGGAAGGTCGCCGTGCGCCGACGAAACCCAGACCTCCGCGCCGCGCGTCCGGAACTCTTTCGCCAGCGCCAGCGTGCCGGCTTCGGTTTCATCCGGTTGCGCGAAACACAGCACCGGAAACCCCGGCCCCACCAGCGCCATCGGCCCGTGCTTCACTTCCGCCGAGCTGTAGGCTTCAGCGTGCAAGCCGCAGGTTTCCTTGAATTTGAGCGCGGCTTCCTGGGCGGCGGCGAGCCCCAGTCCGCGCCCCAGTACGAACAGGTTGTGCGCATCGACCAGGCCTTCGGTCAGCGGCGACCAGTCGGCCTGCCACGCGGCGCGCAGACTGTCGGGCAAGGTGTCCAGCGCGTCGAGCAGCGGCGCCTGGTTCTTCCAATGCGCGGCCAGTTGCAGGATGGCCGACAGCGAGGACAGATAACTCTTGGTCGCCGCCACGCTGCGTTCGGGACCGGCATGCAGCGGAACCACGGTGTGCGCCAACTGCGCGAGTGGGGAATCCTCCACGTTCACCAGCGCCACCACGCGCGCGCCGGCTTCGCGCGCGGCCTCGGCGTTGCGCAGCAGGTCGGGGCTTTTGCCCGATTGCGAGATGACCAGATACAGCGCGCCTTCCAGCTTCTGTTTCGCCTCGTAAACCGAGCCGACCGAGGGCGAAGCCGACGCGGTGACGATGCCCAGCTGCGTCTCGAACAGGTATTTGGCATAGGTGGCCGCATGGTCGGAACTGCCGCGCGCGCAGGTCGCCACGAACGGTGGCGGATTGCGGCGCAGGTCTTCGGCCAGCGCGGCGATGACCGGTTGGTTGCGCGCGAACTGCGCCGCGACCACTTCGGCGGTCTGCGCGGCTTCGGCGTACATCAGGGTTTCGTGGGGCGCGGGTAAACCGGCCTGGTGGGTTGCTGCGGTGTTCATGGGGTGGCTTGGCTTCAATCGTTGCGCGGGCGTACCGGCGCGGTGGAGCCGCGCACCACCAGTTGCGGCACGAAGCCCTGGTTGTGCAGCGGCGTGGGGTTTTCGTCGTAGGCGTCGTGGCGCAGGCCGGCGATCAGCAGCCGCGCGGCCTGCCGGGCGATGTCTTCGGTGGCTTGTTTGGCGGTGGTCAGCGCGGGCCAGGACTGCTTGGAGAACGGGCTGTCCTCGAACCCTGCGATGGAAAGATCGTAGGGTACGTTCATGCCCGCCGATTTCGCCGCGGCCAGCACACCGGCGGCGATTTCATCGTTGGACCCGAAGATCGCGGTGGGCGGTTCGCGTAAGGCGAGCAAGCGCCGGGCGCCGCGGAAACCATCGTCGAACGTGTAGTCACCGGGCACGATCAAGTGCTTGTCCAGGGTGATGCCGTAATCCTTCAGCGCCTTCTCATAGCCGTTGTAGCGTTCGATGCTGGACCGGTGCGCCAACCCGCCCCACAGGAAGCCGATGCGCTGGTGGCCGAGTTGGATCAGGTGTTCGGTGATTTCGTAGGCGGCATCGTGGTCGTCCACGTAGACGCAGGGGTAGCCGTCGTTGGGATCTTCGGTGGCGGCGATGATGCGCACCAGCTTCACGCCGCGCGCGGCCAGCGCCTGCACCAGTTCCATGCTTTCGGACATGGGCGCGGTCAGCACCAGCCCGGCCAGGCGCGAGCGCTGCACCAGTTCCGACAACTCTTCGGCCAGCAATGGCGAGGTGGAATCGCAGGGGTGGATCTGCAGGCCGAAGCCAGTTTCCCGGCACGCGGCCAGCACGCCGTTCTGCACGCCGATGATGTGGTACGGGTTGGGGTTGTCGTAGATCAGGCCGACCACGAACGGCGTGCCGCTGCGCAGGTTGCGCGCGGACTGGTCGGGTTCGTAATCCAGTTCGGCGATGGCGTGCAGCACGCGCGCGCGCGTGCCCTGCATGACCGAAGGTTCGTTGTTGATGACGCGCGATACGGTCTTCAACGAGACCTTGGCGCGTTCGGCGACGTCCTTGATGGTCGGTCTGCGCATATTCGGCTCAGCCATGTCCTGTGATTCCCGGTGACGTGCGCATCATGCCTGCTTCGTCTTGCCCACGCGGTGTCCACGCAAGGCGAAGAACAGGATGTAGAGGTAGCAAGGCACGGCGAGCAGCACGAACACCAGTTGGAAATCGTGATGCTGCTTCAGGATGGCGAACGCCTGCGGGATGATCGCACCGCCGGCGATGCCCATGACCAGCAACGCCGAACCGGTCTCGGTGAAGCGACCCAGGCCCTTGATCGCCAGCGGGAAAATCGCCGGCCACATCATCGCGTTGGCGAAACCCAGCGCCGCGATGAAACCGACTGAGACATAACCCTTGGTCAGGAACGCGCAAAGGGCAAACACCATGCCCAGCGCCGCCGAAACGCTGAGGTAGCGCTGCTGCGAAATGAACCGCGGAATCGCCGCCAGTCCGATCAGATAGCCCAGCAGCATCGCGCAGAGGGTGAAAAAGGTGAAGAACTTGGTTTCATCCAGCGGCAGTCCGAAGCCGTTGCCATAGGTGCCGATGGCGTCGCCCGCCAGCACTTCCACGCCCACGTACACGAACAGACACAGCACGCCCAGCCACAGGTGCGGGAACTGGAACACGCTGCCCTTGCCGCCGTGGGCGCCATCGGCGCGTTCGGCATTGACGTCGGCGGGTTTGATCTCGGGCAGCGAAGAAAACAGGATCGCAATCGCCACCAGCACCAGCACACCGGCCATCACCAGGTAGGGGGTATGGATCTTGGCCGCGAACTCGTTCAACAGCGTCGCTTTGGTCGCCGCATCGGCGGCGCTGACCTGTGCGGCCAGGTCGCCGATACCGTGCAGCACCAGCGAACCGATCAGCAGCGGCGCCAGCATGCCGGCGACCTTGTTGCAGATGCCCATCACGGCGATGCGCTGCGCCGCACTTTCGATCGGGCCCAGGATGCTGATGTAGGGATTGACCGCGGTCTGCAGCATGGCCAGGCCGCCGCCGATCACGAACAGTCCGGTCAGCGCACCGGCATAAACCCGTTGCGTGGACAGTTCGCCGAACAAAGCCGCGCCAATGGCCATGACGAACAGACTGAACGCCAATCCCTTCTTCAGGCCGGTGCGCTTCAGCACCCAGGACGCGGGCAAGGCCAACATGAAATAGGAAATGTAGAAAACGAAAACAACGAAGAACGCCTTCACCTCATCCAGGTCGAAGGCCAGCTTCACGAACGTGATCAGCGGCCCGTTGATCCAGGTGAAGAACCCCATGATGAAGAACAGCACGCCGATGATGGCGATGGAACCGGCGTGCCGATTGGCAGCGACAGCGGCGGTGACAGGTACTGCAGTCATGACGATGGACTCCCTGAGGGCGGTGGCCGCAACGACGCCGGTGAACCAGCGATGCCGGAGGCAGATCTGCGGCTCTGGCTGGGAATAACGTTGTCATACTTTTCTCCCCGGGGCCACTTTGGAGTCGCGCCGGCGCTGTTGGGATCGCCAAATCCTTGCCTGGATTTTCTTGCGCCGCAACACGATGACCGTATGGAAGACCGCCATATGTGCATGAATATGAACATAAATCCACGAAAATGGGTGCAATTGGTCAGAATTGTTACCGGCATCGATACCGTTGCAACCATTTCGGGCCGCCCTGCCATTTTTTCATGACTGGCTGTTGACAACGTTGTCAGGCCAATCTCACACTCCGGCGCAATGGCCCTGCGGATTACTGCGCCGCGGCCCGCGAAGACATGGGGAGATGTGTGGTCGCAAACGCCAATCCAATGCCGGTTAGTCCCCAGAACGCGTTGCACGAGCGGTTCATTGCCGCCGATGTCGGCGGGACCCATGTACGCATCGGCCTGGTACAGGGTAGCGGCGATCCTGCCCACCCGGTCACCGTGCTCCAGTACCGTAAATACGTCTGCGCCCAATACCCGGGGCTGACCGAAATCATCGAGGATTTCCTCGGCACGCTCGAAGGCGAGAGCATCGGCCGCGGCGTGATCGCCAGCGCCGGTTATCCGCTGGAGGACGGCACGGTCATCACCGCCAACCTGCCGTGGCGCCTGTCGCCGCAGGAAATACGCGAACGGCTCGGCTTCCGCGAGTTCCGCCTGGTCAACGATTTCGAAGCCGTGGCCCACGCCGCCGCTTATGTGGACGCCAGCGAAGTGCTGCGCCTGACCGGGCCGGAGATCGCCCCGGTGGCCGGACCGACGCTGGTGCTGGGCCCCGGCACCGGCCTGGGCGCGGCAGTGTGGATTCCTACCGGCAAGCGCGCCGTGGTGCTGGCCACCGAAGCCGGCCAGGCCGCGCTGACCGCCGGCAACGCCACCGAAATGGCGCTGCTGTCCGAAATGCTGAAGCACCGCAGCCACGTGCCGGTCGAATACGCTCTATCCGGCCCGGGCCTGATGAACCTGCACACCGCTTTATGCGCGCTGCGCGGTTCGCGCAACGACTACAAGACGCCCGGCGAGATCACCGCTGCCGCGATCTCCGGCAGCGATGCATTGGCGCGCGAAAGCCTGGAGATTTTCTGCGGCTTGCTGGGCAGCGCGGTCGGCGACTTGGCGCTTCTGTACGGCGTGCAGGGCGGCATCTACCTGGCCGGCGGCATCCTGCCGCAGATCCGCGAATTCCTTTTGAACAGCAGCTTCGTCGAACGGTTCCTCAACAAGGGACCGATGCGCGCGGCGCTGGAACGCATACCCGTGCGGTTGGTCGAGCACGGACAACTCGGCGTCATCGGCGCCGCGAACTGGTACCTCGGCCAATGTGAGGGTGGGTAGGAGAAGAGTCGTCGGAGCGACCACGGGCCACCTGCTTGGGCAGGCGCGGTCCAACTGCAAACGATCAGCAACAACAGGCATAGGCACGGCAGCGGTCTTCGTTGTCACAACTCAATCAGCGATGGGGAAGCATCATGAACTGTAAGAAATCAATCCTTTCGGCTGCGATCGTGGCGAGCCTCAGCTTCGCTGCGCAGTTGCACGCGCAGGAAACGCAGACCACGGCGCAAGCCGAAGAAACCGAAACGACCGATGCGACCGATCTGGGTACGGTCACCGTCGTGGGTATCCGCGGCAGCCTGGAGAAATCCCTGGATGCCAAGCGCGACTCCAATTCGCACGTCGAAGTGCTCACCGCCGAGGACATCGGCAAGATGCCCGATAAGAACGTGGCCGACTCGCTGCAGCGCCTGCCCGGCGTCACCATCAGCTCTGCCGGCGCGACCGAAGGCGGCTTCGACGAGAACGACCGCGTGTCCATGCGCGGCACCAACCCCAGCTTGACCCTGACCCAGATCAACGGCCACCCGGTCTCCTCGGGCGACTGGTTCGTGCTGAACCAGAGCGACAATGCCGGCCGCAGCGTCAGCTACACCCTGCTGCCGTCGAGCCTGGTCAGCCAGGTGGTGGTGCACAAGACCTCGCAGGCCAAGCTGCCCGAGGGCGGCGTCACCGGCACCGTCGACATCATCACCCGCAAGCCGACCGAGTTTGCCAAAACCTTCACCGCCAGCGGTTCGGTAGGCGCGGTCTACTCCACCCTGCCCGGCGAGACCGACCCGCAGATCAACGCGCTGGTCAACTACCGCAACGAGGCCTCGACCTTCGGCGTGCTGGTGCAGGCCTTCTCCGAAGACCGCACCCTGCGCCGCGATGGCGTGGAAGTGCTGGGCTACGACCAGATCGCCGCCGGCAGCGCCATTGCGACGAGCAATCCGGATCTGGCCGGCGTCTGGTACCCGCGCATGATCGGCGCCGCGTTCTTCGAACAGAAACGCAAACGCCGCGGCGGCCTGGTCGAAGTCCAGTTCAAACCCACCGACAACTTGAGTTTCGACCTGTCCGGTTTCTCCTCCAAGCTGGACGCCTCCAACTACAACCGCAACTACCTGCTGTACAACCCGCGCATCCTTAATGGCGGTGCGGGGCAGGCGCCGCTGGCCGGCTACGTCGTGCGCAACAACACCCTGGTATCGGCCGATTTCGCCCCGGTGGCGGGCACGAACTACGGCCTGTACGACATGATCTCGCGCCCCGACGAAAGCGCCAGCACCACCTACGTGGCGTTCGAGGCCGACTGGAAGGCGAGCGATAGGCTGAACTTCGACTTCAAGCTCGGCACCTCCACCGGCCATGGCGAGACGCCGAACCAGGACGTCGCCGAATGGACCGTCGGGCAGGGCACCGGTGCCTCTTACAATCTCAACGGTATCGGCCAGGCCGCCTCGTTCACCCTCAACGATTCCATCACCGCACCGCCCGCGAATCTGGCACTGGACTGGATCTTCGGCCTGCAGAACCTCGATATCGAGGACAAGGACACCTGGGGCCAGATCGACTCCCAGTACTTCATCGACAGCGGCGTGTTCGAATCGCTGGAGTTCGGCGTCCGCGTGGCCAACCACGACCGCGAGTCGGCGAACGTAGTCGCGCAGGGGCCCAACTGGGCCGCCACGCCATTCGATCCGACCACCTTCCCGCAGGACTACAGCAATTATCCCGGCGACTACGGCAGCGGCCTGGGTGGCAACTTCCCGCGCGGCGTCTGGTACTTCACCGCCGAGCAGATGGCCGACTGGAATGCCGTACAGGCCAATCGCGACCCAGTCGTACGTCGTTACCCGTTCTACGACTTCCGCCTGAAGGAAGAAACCAAGGCCGCGTACGCCCAGCTCAACCTGCAGGGCGAGCGCTGGAGCGGTAACGTCGGCGTGCGCATGGTCAAGACCAACACCGAAGTGCTGCAGTACGTGCCAGGCGGCACGGCGACCACGCCGGGCGCCATCCTGGGTTCGGCCTTCGGCATCTTCTCGCCGTTCACGATCAAGAACGACTACACCGACTTCCTGCCCAGCGCCAACTTCAAGTTCGACCTGAGCGACACCCTGGTCGCACGCGTGGCCGCCACCCGCACCATGGCCCGGCCCGACTACTCGGCGCTGGCCGGCGGCCTGAACCTCTCGCCGCCCGCGGACGAAGATGACTTCGGCGGCGGCAATTCCAGCAACCCGAACCTGAAGCCGATCTATTCGAACAACTACGACGTGGCCTTGGAATGGTATTACGCGCCGCGCTCGCTGTTGTCCGCCAGCGTGTTCTACATGGATATGTCGAGCTACGTCAGCCAGGGCGTGAGCGAGCAGCAGTTCCTGACCTTCGACGCGGCCCACCCGAACGGCTACATGGGCAACTATCTGGTCACCACGCCGATCAACACCCAGGCCTCGGCCAAGGGCATCGAGCTGTCGTGGGAGCAGCCGCTGGGCGATCATTTCGGTTTCAACACCAACTACACCTACACCGATGCAAAGGAAGAAGACGGCAGCCCGGTGGTGGGCGCCTCGCGCAACACGTTCAACTTGGTCGGTTACTTCGAGAACGACCACCTGAACGCCCGCGTGGCCTACAACTACCGTTCGCACTTCTATAGCGGCTTGGATCGCCGGTCCGCGTTCAACCAGGACGACACCCAGTCGGTGTCGGCCTCGGTGGGCTGGACGTTCAACGATATGGTCAGTCTCTCGCTGGACGGCATGAACCTGACCAACGAGAAATTGAAGTACTACGCGGACAACAAGGACCAGCCGCGCGGAATCTACAACAATGGCCGTCAGTACTACTTGAACCTGCGCTTCAAGTTCTAAGGCGCACAGAAACCTTTTGATGTGTTTCCCTCACGGGCCTGGACTTGTCCGGGCCCGATTTTTTTGAGGGATGATGAATGCCAACGATTGATTCGGATGCCGGACCAGTCGGGTAGGATCGACAATATTGCGAGGAGGAAGTGATGACGATTTCGGATTGCCTGCGACCTGTTGCATCGAAAGCGCTGATGTTGCTGGCCATGGGCTCGCCCGGTGCGATGGCCGCGACCGGCGCGCCATCGGATCCGATGTTGATCCCCGCGCCCGCATCGATGCAGCGCAACGAAGGTAGCTTCGCGGTGGATCCGGCCACGCAGATCATGGCGCTGGATCCGCAGGCGCGTGCCGCTGCGGAGCAGTTCGCCGGCTTCGTCGCCAAGAGCCATGCATTGACGCTTAAGGTGCGCGACGCAAAAGGCGCCAACAAAGGCGCTATCCACTTCCGCATAGATCCGAAGGCGGCGGGCGAGTCGCCTGAAAGCTATACGCTGGAGATCGATCCGCAACGCACGGTGGTATCGGCGCGCGACCCACGCGGCCTTTTCTACGGGGCGGTGACGCTATGGCAGCTGCTGCCGCCGGGCGACGCCGGATCGTTCTCGTTGCCGGCGCTGCGCATCGACGACACGCCGCGTTTCGCCTGGCGCGGGCTGATGCTCGACTCGGCCCGCCATTTCCAAACCGTCGATCAGATCAAGCAGATGCTCGATGCGATGGCGTTGCACAAGCTCAACACCTTCCACTGGCACCTGACCGACGACCAAGGCTGGCGGATCGAGATCAAGCAATATCCCAAGTTGACCGAGGTCGGCGGCTGCCGCATTCCCGCAGGCGATGCCGGCCTGGATGTCGCGGGGAAACCGAAACCCTATTGCGGTTATTACACGCAGGAGCAGATTCGGGACGTGGTGCGTTACGCGGTCGCGCTGCATATCACCATAGTCCCGGAAGTCGACGTGCCCGGCCACGCGACCGCCGCGATAGCCGCCTACCCGCAACTGGGCGTGCTGGATACGCCGCCGGTGGTTTCCAACGAATGGGGCGTCAACACCAATCTGTTCAACGTGGAGGAGAGCACTTTCGTCTTCCTGGAGAACGTACTGGGCGAAGTGGTCGATCTGTTTCCGGGCGCCTACGTCCACGTGGGCGGCGACGAGGCGGTGAAAGACCAGTGGAAAGCCTCGGCGCGCGTGCAGGAGCGGATTCGCGAACTGGGCGTCAAGGACGAAGCCGGCATGCAGAGCTACCTGATCAAGCGGCTGGAGAAATATCTGGTCGCCAAACACCGGCGCCTGATCGGCTGGGATGAGATTCTGGAAGGCGGCCTGCCCGAAGAAGCAACGGTCATGTCCTGGCGCGGTATCGAAGGCGGCATCGCCGCCGCCAACCAGGGTCACGACGTGGTCATGTCGCCCTCCTCCGAACTGTATCTGGACTACCTGCAAACCGATTCGCCGAATGAACCACCGGGACGCCCGGCGACCATTCCACTGAAGCAGGTATACGCGTTCGAGCCCGTGCCCGCCGCGCTGGCCGCGGACAAGCGCTCGCACATCCTGGGCCTGCAGGCCAACGTATGGACCGAGCACATGCGCACCTTTGCGCGGATGCAGCACGCCATTTTCCCGCGCATCGCGGCCTTGGCCGAAACGGCATGGTCGCCGGCGCAGAAAAAGAACTGGCCGGGTTTCGTTGCCCGCCTGCCCGCGCAGCTGCAGCGTTACCAGGCGATGGGTATCGGCTATGCGCAGACGCCGTTCGAAGTGCGCAGCGCCTTGGTGGAAGACCGCAAACAGGGCCGCGTGGAAGTCAGCCTGTCCAATTCGCTGGGCTATCCGGATATCCGTTACACCACCGATGGCAGCGAACCTTCCGCTGGTTCGACTGCATACGAAGGCCCCTTCTCGCTGGCGCTTCCCGCGGATCTGCGCGCATCGGTGTTCGTGGACGGCAAACCGCTGACCAAGGCCGCCGATCGCAGGTTGGACGCTGCGTCGCTGTTGACCCGCAGCGATGAGGAACTGGCGATGTGCACCGGTGCGCTGATGCTGCGGCTGGAAGACGACGGCCCGTCCGAAGGCGAGCGAGCCATCTTCAACGCGGACATTTTCAATCCCTGCTGGGAATGGAAAAACGCCGATCCGGGCGGCATCGCTTCGATCGAAGTGCGCGCCGGACGTCTGCCGTACTATTTCCAGCTGGCGCACGATGAGCCATCGCGCAAGTTCAAGCCGGCGAAGAGCGCGAACGGCGAACTTGAGATTCGCGCAAGCTGCGGCGGCGCTGTGCTGGCGACGGTGCCGTTGCCCGCCGCGCCGGACGCCGATGGTTTCGTGACCTTGAAAGCGCCACTGCAAGCGACCACCGCGCCGCAAAACCTGTGCATCTTCTTCACCGGCGATACGCGCCCGGCGATGTGGGTTCTGGATCGGGTAACGCTGCGTCCATGATGATCCCGTAGGTCGGCCCTACGTGGCCGAGGGGCACGGGGAAGTTCCGGATTCTTGTTCGTTGGGAGCGTCGGGGGCGTAGCCCCGACCTACCTACTGGATAGGGCGCGTTGTAGGAGCGACATAAGTCGCGAAGAGGATTTACCGGTAACCCGTTCGCGACTTACGTCGCTCCTACACGCGCGGTGAATAAGCCTGCTGCTAGGGCAACAGGCGCTTCTCCATGCGCAACAGCAGATCGCGCCACGGCGTCAACGCCGTGGCCATGCCCAGCAACACGCCAAGCGTATTGGCCAGCGCGTCGACAGGGTCGGAAGAACGGTAGGCGGTGAAACCCTGCGCAATCTCGACGCCGATACCCAGCGCGACCAGACCCACAGTCGCCACCAGCAATGCACGGCGGCTGCCGAACAACTGCACCGCGGCGGCGGACAGCGCAAAATAGCCGAACAGGTGTTCCAGCTTGTCGCTGTTTTCCGGTAGCGGCGGCAGCGAATCCAGCGGCACCAGGCAGACCACCACCAACGCCACGATGGCCACGATCCACAGCCCCAGCCACAGTCGTGGCCGGCGCAGCGGTTTCAGCGCTGCGCTCACAGCCGCCACGACAGATCGCCGGACAGGAATGCGGCGCCGAACTCCACGTCACGGGAAAACCCCATGACCTGGAATCTTTCGCCCATTTCGCTAGGCAAAGTCAGTTGCTTGGCTTCATTGCGCAGGCGCTGCAATTGCGTTTCGGTTGCGCGTGCTTCGGCTTCCTGCAACAGCTGCGGCAGGCCGTTGCCCAGCAGAAAGCTGGCCTGCGTGCAGTAGCCGGCCAGATCGAAGCCGGCATGCGTACCCGCTTCGGCCAGTGCGGTGAAATCGACCGAGGCGGTGAGGTCCTGCAAACCCGGCCAGGCATAGAGGTCGTTGTGTGTCTGGTGCCGATAGAACGCGCGCAGCGTGCCTTGGTCGCGTTGCGGCAGGTAATACTCGCGGCGCGGATGACCGTAATCGACGAACAGCATCGCGCCGGCCTCCAGACCACCCATGACCGCCTGCACCCAGTAAGGCAGCTGGGGCAGCAGTTCGGAGCGATAGCCGTCGGGGAAAGAAATGCCCAGGGTGCGCTCGAGATGGCGTACCGCCGCGGCCAGCAGCGCATCGGCGGGCCGGTCGCTGCGCACGAAACGCCCATCCTCCCCCAGCGCAACGCCTTCCTCGAATACTTCCCCATCACGCAGGGTGAAGCGCGGGGTCGGCAAGGCGTCGATCACTTCATTGGCGAACAGCACTCCGTTCCAGGAATGTTCCGGTGGGCCGTCCAGCCATTCCACCAGAGCGAAGACCGGTGGAATCAGGCTGCGTCCCAGGCGTTCCCGCTGGCGTTCGCGCAGATCCGCGCTCGGTTCCAGGATCGCGTAGCGCGCGGGCAGCGCATCCATCGCCAGCAGGCGCTTGAGCATGATCTCGGCGAAAGCGCCGCTGCCGCCGCCGATTTCCAGAAACTCCGCCTCCGGTCCCAGCTGCTGCAGTACCGGGGCCACGGCAGTGGCGAGGCAGCCGGCGAACAGGGGACCAAGCTCGGGCGCGGTGACGAAATCACCGGCGGCGCCGAATTTGGCGCTGCCTGCGCTGTAGTAGCCCAGCCCGGGCGCGTACAGGCACAGCTCCATGAAACGCGAAAACGGGATGCCGCCGCCGGATCCGGTAACTTCGCCGCGGATCAACGTCGCCAACCCTTCGCTATGGCGGGCCGCATCCGGATCGGGTGGAGGAAGATCTGACATGGGACAGGAATGTGAGAGCAAGCGCCACATCTTACGCGGCCGGCGGCAGCGCTAGCCAAGCGCGGATAGCGCGCATAGAATCATTGGTGCACAGCACAACGGCAGCACAAACCGCCACATGACCTATTGCGTCGGCATAGAAACGGACGAAGGCCTGGTCTTCGCGGCGGATACGCGCACCAGCGCCTCCTTCGACGACGTACGCGTGTACCGCAAGATGCATGTGTTCGAATATCCCGGCGACCGCGTGTTCGTGATCATGTCGGCGGGCAACCTGGCGACCACGCAACTGACTATTTCCCGGCTGATGCACGATGCCGAGGACCCCGACGCCAAGCGCAGCCTGCGCGCCTTCACCCACTTGTACGAAGTGGCCGAATACGTGGGCGAAGTGCTGGTGGCCAGCCAGGTCAGGATGGCCGGAGAAGCCCAGCAGAACGGCGTCAGCGTGCAGTCCACCTTGATCCTGGGCGGGCAGATAGCCGGCGAACGGCCGGGCCTGTACATGGTCTACCCGCTGGGCAACTGCATCGCCACTTCGCCCGAAACGCCCTACCTGCAGATCGGCGAATCGAAGTACGGCAAGCCCATCCTGGACCGCATCCTGCGCCCGCAGACCACGCTGGAAGATGCCGCGCGCTGCGCGCTGGTGTCGCTGGATTCCACCATCCGTTCGAATCTGTCGGTGGGTTTGCCCATCGATATCGCCCTGGTCCGAGCGGGCGATCTGAAGATCACCCAGAAGATGCGCATGGAAGGCGATACGCCGCTGTATTCGGAAATCCACGAAACCTGGTCGCGCAAACTCGAAGCGGCGGTGCACAGCCTGCCGCGGTTCCCATGGGAACCGGCGCTTGCGCCGGAAGAGCGGACCGATGCGCTGCCCCCGCTGCCGCCGCGTCGCGTGGCGCTGCGGCCCGATCCGGGCGATGCCTCGGGTCAACAGTAGCCCAGCAGCAACCTTTGTAGGAGCGGGCCCTGCCCGCGACGCTTTTGCTCTTGATGGAGAAGAAGAGCGGTCGCGTGCAGGGCCCGCTTCTACATCCGCACAAGCGATTCAGCCGCGGAAATAGCCATCCGCAAGCGCTGTGTGAAAGGTGCCCAGGTGCACCTGGATCTCATCCATGAACTCCGCCGGATTCTTCGCCGCCAACGACACCGGATCCGCGTTGCGGATCAGCCCGACCACACGGTTCAGACCACGGTCCACGCCGGGACGCGGCGGCATGGCCGGCAGGATGCGTTGCGCGCGGGCCAGACAGAACTGCACGCTGCGCGGGAATTCGTTGTTCTGCAGCAGAAAACGCAGCGCATGTTCGGCAGTCACGCGCTGGCGGATGTGCCTGCGGTACATCTGGTAGGCCGCCAGCGAGCGCAGCACCGCCATCCACTGCATGTTCTGGAAAGCCTCGCGGTCCTCTTCGTTGCGCGGCGTCACCAGTCCCGATGCGCCGGCGTCGATGATGCGCGTGGTCATATCGGCTTGTTCTATGGCGGTGCCCAGACGCAGGAACTGGAAACCGATGTCGCGGCTGACGTTCGCGGTCAGCAAGCCGGAGACCTTCAGGCAGCCGTCGGCGATGCGGGTGATGAACTCCATGCGGTAGCGCCGGCTGACGCCGCGTTCGCCATTGGCATCTATGTACAGATACAGGTCGTTGATCGCTTCCCACACCTCGCCCGGCAGAGTATCGCGGATGCTGCGCAGGATCTCGCGCGCGCCGTCGACCGAGCTGCGCAGCGAGGACGGGTTGCGTTCGTCCAGCAACAGGAAGCGCACCACGTCGGCATCGGCGGCGTCTTCGCCGGTGCTGGGAAACAGTTCGGCGAAGGGGTCGCCCGCGCCCACCGTATCCACCATCGGCCGCCAGGCGAAACGCACCGAACGCGGCAGATCCAATTGCAGCTGGCTACCGACACCAACCAACCGCGCGGTGTTCTCCGCGCGGCGTACGTAGCGGCTGAACCAATAGAGATTGCTGGCGACGCGGGAAAGCATCAGTCGGCCTCCTCGTCCAGATCGACGACCCACGTATCCTTCGCCCCGCCGCCCTGCGAGGAATTCACCACCAGCGAACCCTTCTCCATCGCCACGCGCGTAAGCCCGCCGGTGGTGACGTAGATGTCCTCGCGCGACAGCACGAATGGCCGCAGATCCAGGTGTCGCGGCGAGGGACCGTCGTCGGTGACGATGGGCGCGGTGGACAGCGACAGCGTGGGTTGCGCCATGTAGTTGCGCGGATCGGCCTCGATCAGTTTCTTGAACTTGTCGCGCTGGCGCTTGGTGGAGCGCGGCCCGATCAGCATGCCGTAGCCGCCCGATTCGTTGGCCGGCTTCACCACCAGTTTCTCGATGTTCTCCAACACGTACTTGCGTTCCTTCGCGTTGTGGCAGAGATAGCTGGGTACGTTGGGCAGGATCGGGTCCTCGTCCAGGTAGTACTTGATCATCTTCGGCACGTAGGCGAACACCACCTTGTCGTCGGCCACGCCTGCCCCTGGCGCATTGGCCAGCGCCACCTTGCCCGCGCGCCAGCTGCGCATCAGGCCCGGTGCTCCCAACGTGGATTCGGGATGGAACGCCTCCGGATCGATGAACAGATCGTCCACGCGCCGGTAGATCACATCCACGCGCTGCGCGCCGTACACGGTGCGCATGTAGGTGCAGTCGTCGTCGGCCACGAACAGGTCGTTGCCTTCCACCAGTTCGATGCCCATCGCCTGGGCCAGATAGGCATGCTCGAAGTACGCACTGTTGAACACGCCCGGAGTGAGCAGGGCGATGGTCGGCGTGTCGCCCGGCCGCGGTGAAAGAGCGGCCAGTGTGTCGTAGAGCTGCGACGGATATTCGTCCACCGGCAGGATCGAGCTGGTTTCGAACAGTTCCGGGAACACGCGCTTGGCCACCATGCGGTTTTCCAGCATGTAGGACACGCCGCTGGGGATGCGCAGGTTGTCTTCCAGCGCGTACAAGGTGCCGTCGCCATCGCGCACCAGGTCCGAGCCGCAGATGTGCGCCCAAACGCCGAGCGGCGGCTTCACGCCTGCGCACTGCGGACGGAAATTGACCGAGTCCTTCAACAGCATCGCCGGGAACACCTTGTCCTTGACGATCTGCTGCCTGCCGTAGATGTCGCCGATGAAAAGGTTCAGCGCGCGCATGCGCTGCTTGAGTCCGGCTTCGGTACGCACCCATTCGGTGCGCGGGATCACGCGCGGGATCAGGTCGAACGGCAGCGTGCGATCCACGTTGCGGCCGTCGGTATATACGGTGAAGGTGATGCCCATGACCCGGGCGATGACGTCGGCGGCGAGCTGGCGCTCGGCGATCTCGCGGCCGGACAGGCCACCCAGATATTCGACCAGACGGCGCGCCGCCGGTCGTGGCCGACCATCAGCCTGGATCAGCTCGTCGAAAGTGGTGGTGCGGTACTTCGCCCAGTCCATTCGCTCCGTCCGTTGTCCTGCGCCGGTGCGTGCGTCCTGGCAGGTGATGCAATGCAACATGCCCGGAACCACGATGGCCGTCAAGCATTCGCGCGCCGTACGGGATTGGAGACACAATGCGGTCGGTCTTCAACGTCAGGAATCCCATGTCCCCGACCTCTGTCGCTCTGATCACCGGCGGCGCCCGCCGTATCGGCGCGGCCATCGCCCGACGCCTGCATGCACAGGGTTACGATCTGGCGTTGCATTACCGCGGGTCGGCTGCGGAAATGCAGGCGCTGGCGGACGAACTGGAATCGGTGCGCAGCGGCAGCGTGCTCACTCTGCAAGCGGACCTGTCTGAGTTCGACCGCCTGCCCGAACTCGTGGCCAGGACGGTCGGGCGCTTCGGACGGCTCGATGCGCTGGTGAACAATGCCTCCGCTTTCCAACCGACGGCCATCGGAACCACCACGCCGCAGCAGTGGGACGCGCTGTTCGCTTCAAATGCGCGCGCGCCGTTCTTCCTCGCCCAAGCCGCCGCACCGCACCTGAAGGCGTCGCAGGGCGCCATCGTCAACCTGGTCGACATCTACGCGGAAAAACCGTTGGCCGGGCACACCGTTTACTGCATGGCCAAGGCGGCCCTGCTGATGGCGACGAAATCGCTGGCGCTGGAACTGGCGCCGGAAGTGCGCGTCAACGGCGTCGCACCGGGCGCGATTCTGTGGCCGGAGCAGGATCACAGCGATACCGCGAAGCAGACCATGCTCGGACGCACGCCGCTGGCGCGCACCGGCACGCCGGAGGAGATCGCCGAAGCCGTGCGCTGGTTGTTGCAGGACGCCACCTACACCACCGGCCAGGTGATCCGCATCGACGGCGGGCGCACGCTCGCCGGGTAGGAGCGACGTAAGTCGCGAACACGTTCTGCATCGCGACTTACATCGCTCCTACAGCGCATCTACAACGCCAAGTGCGATGAATCGGCGGATATGGCTACTATTTCCAGTGAAACCCCGCGCTCCGGCGACTGTGCCCAGAGCTCGCTCAACGTCTTCTTCGAAACTGGATCGACGAAACCAGGCGCGATATCGGCCAGCGGTTTGAGCACGAACGCATGCTTCAACTCCGGGCGCGGGATACGCAGGCTACCCGTCCCTTCGATCACCAGATCGTCGTAGAACACGATATCGATATCCAACGGGCGGTCACCGAAGCGCGGGCCGCTGCGGTCGCGCCCGTGCGCCTCCTCCAGGGCATGCAGCCAGTCGTTGAGCGCATGCACGTCAAGGTCTGATTCGATGATCGCGGCCGCGTTGAGGAAGTCGTGGCCTTCGAAGCCGATCGCGGCAGTACGGTAGACCGGCGACAGGACCAGCGCGCCGAAGCGCACGCGCAATGCGGACACCGCGGAGGCGAGATTCCTTTCCGCTTCCATGTTGCTGCCTAGGCTGAGATAAGCCTTGCCCACTACCTTGTCATCCCGAGCACATTATTCCCGCGAGCGCTCGATGATCACGCCCACCGCCACCGCGCCTCGCACCGCACCCGGCTTGCTGAGTTTCAGGCGCAGCCAGGACACGCCGAATTCTGCCAGCACTATTTCCGCACAGCGCTCGGCCAGCGTTTCCACCAGGCCGTAGTCGGATTGGGAAACGAATTCGATCAACCGCTTGCTGACCGCCTTGTAGTTGAGCGTATCGGCGATGTCGTCGCTGGCCGCGGGTTTGCGGTTGTCGAAACCCATCTCCAGGTCGAAACGCAGCGTCTGGCGGATGCGCCGTTCCCAGTCGTAGATGCCGATGAGGGCGTCTATTTCCAGACCTTCTATGAAGACTTTGTCCATGGGAAAGCAAGGGAAAATATGAGTGGGTAAGCGTAACCGCTTTCCTAGGCTGTCATCCCAGCGGTTTTCAACGGCCGCATGGCTGGTCAAGCCGGGATCCATTTTGACGTTGCCCGCAGTGGCCGACGCTCGCATCGAGAAAGATCAAGATGGATCCCAGCGTTCGCTGGGATGACGACATCTATTTTCCGCGACTTAAGGTTGGAACTCCGGCTTCGTCTCGCCCACCACCGGCAACGTCGCCATATCCCATCTCGGCGTGACCTTCACCGCAGCGGTTTCGTGCTGCCCCGCCTGTAGGCGCAAGGCACCAGCGAAAGCGATCATCGCGCCGTTGTCGGTGCACAACTCCGGGCGCGGGAAGCAGGCGCGGCCGCCGCGCTTGGCGCAGATGTCGTGCAGCTTGGCGCGCAGGCGCTTGTTGGCGCCCACGCCGCCGGCGATCACCAGGGTGTCGCTGCCTGCCGCCTCCAGCGCGCGCTCGCATTTGATGGCCAAAGTGTCGACCACCGCATCCTCGAAGCCGCGCGCGATATCGGCGCGGGTGGCATCGGACTGGTCGCTGTCGCGCCAGGCCAGCATCACCTGGGTCTTCAGGCCGCTGAAACTGAAATCCAGGCCGGGCCGGTCGGTCATTGGCCGGGAGAATTTATAGACGCCCGGGCGGCCGGTCGCCGCCAGCGCCGCCAGCTGCGGCCCGCCGGGATAAGGCAGGCCCATGACCTTGGCGGTCTTGTCGAAGGCTTCCCCGGCCGCATCGTCCAGGGTTTCCCCCAATAACCGGTAGCTGCCGATGGCATCCACCGCCACCAGTTGGGTATGCCCGCCTGAAACCAACAGAGCTACGAAGGGCGCTTCGGGCGGGTCGTCTTCCATCAAAGGCGCCAGCAGATGGCCCTCCATGTGGTGCACGGCCACCGCCGGGACCTCCAGCGCCCAAGCCAGGGAACGGGCCATCCCCGCCCCGACCAGCAGCGCGCCGACCAGCCCTGGGCCGGCGGTATAGGCCACCCCGTCGAGGTCTTCGAGCTTCAGATCCGCCTCGGCCAGGGTCTGCCTGACCAACGGCAACAGCTTGCGGACGTGGTCGCGGCTGGCCAGTTCCGGCACCACGCCGCCGTATTCGGCATGCAGGGCGATCTGGCTGTAGACCGCATGGGCGCGCAGTCCGGCGCTGCCCGTAAGGGCCGTGTCGTAGACGGCCACACCGGTTTCGTCGCAGGAGGTTTCAATGCCAAGGACGCGCATGGGACTCGAAATGGGGGCTTGTGGGCGGTAATCCAGCGCCCGGGCGGCTTGCAGGCAGCCCCGGGGTGCCGTTATCATACGCGGCTCGCCGGGACTGACCCGGTTGTTTGTGTCCCGGAGATTCCATGCCCAGCGTCAAAGTCCGCGAAAACGAGCCTTTTGAGTTTGCTCTGCGTCGCTTCAAGCGTACCTGCGAAAAAGCCGGTGTTCTGGCCGAAACCCGCAAGCGCGAGTTCTACGAGAAGCCGACCCAGGAACGCAAGCGCAAGGCCGCCGCTGCGGTGAAGCGTCAGCTGCGTCGCAGCTCGCGCGACGTCACCAAGCGCCAGCGCCTGTACTGAGCCGCGTCGCTTCGCCAGAAGCCGGCACGCGCGAGCGTAGCCGGCTTTTTGTGTTTTTGGGCCCGTAGGGCGGGCAGTGCCCGTCCGCGGGGTTCGAGCAAAGAGCATGGCGGGCACTGCCCGCCCTACGGAGATCGTCATGAGCCTTAAAGAACAGTTGGTCGCAGACATGAAGGCCGCAATGAAGGGCGGCGACAAGCACACCCTGGGCGTGGTGCGCCTGATCAACGCTGCCATCAAGCAACGCGAGGTGGACGAGCGCATCGAGCTGGACGACGTTGCGGTGATCGCCGCGATGGAAAAAATGGTCAAGCAGCGCAAGGATTCGGTCAGCCAGTTCGAGGCCGCCAACCGCGAAGACCTGGCCGCCATTGAGCGCGCGGAGATCGTGGTGATCGAGAAGTACCTGCCGGCCAAGCTGGGCGAAGCCGAGATCCTGGCCGCCATCGATGCCGCCATCGCTGAAACCGGTGCCACCGGCCCGGCCGACATGGGCAAGCTGATGGGCGTGCTGAAGCCTAGGCTGGCTGGACAGGCCGACATGGGCCTGGTGTCGGCGCTGGTGAAGAAGAAGTTCGCGAGCTGAGTTTTTCTCCTTCCCCTTCAAGGGGAAGGCCGGGATGGGGATGGTTTTCCCGTCCGATCCCATTGATTCACTTTCGCAGCTACACCATCCCCACCCAACCCTCCCCTTGAAGGGGAGGGCTATGCTGCTCCGGCCATGACTGAATCCATCACCTCCCCGAATGTCGAACTACGTCCCGCGACGCGCGCCGACATTCCCCAAATCCTATCCTTCGTCCGCGAACTCGCCGAATACGAAAAACTCGCCCACGAAGCGGTGGCCGACGAAGCCACGCTCGCGACGCAGCTTTTCGGCGACCGCCCCGCTGCGGAAGTCGTGATAGCCGACGTCGACGGCCAACCCGCCGGTTTCGCCCTGTTCTTCCACAATTTCTCGACCTTCCTCGGCAAGCGCGGCCTGTACCTGGAAGATCTGTTCGTCCGTCCGCAATACCGCGGCCTGGGCCTGGGAAAACGCCTGATGATCCACCTGGCCAAACTGGCGACGGAACGCGATTGCGGCCGCTTCGAGTGGTCGGTGCTGGATTGGAACGAGCCGGCCATCCGTTTCTACCGCAGCTTGGGCGCAGTGGGCCTGGAGGAATGGACGGTGCAACGGCTCAGCGGGCCGGCCTTGCGTGCGCTGGCAGCGCAGTCGGACCGACCCGATCGCTAGGACAGGGTCGAGTCCGCATCGCAAACGATTGACGCTGGGCTCAGTTGGCCTGACGGCAATCCCGAAGTTCCATGCTTTCGGGGTCGATCTTGTCTACCGTACCTGCCAATTTCACCCAATCCCCCTCGGACAGGGTGAGGAAGAACTTCGCCTGATCCGGGGCGAGCACGCACTGAATCATGAAGTTGTTGCTGTTGTACGTAGAACTCTGACGAATCTTCAGTAAACCGCGGGTCTGCGTGACCAGGTAGGCGACCACCAGTTCGCCGCTGAACTCGTTCCTCGACACCGTGTAGATCTGCCCGTCGATCCGGTATTTGCGTCCCTTGTACTTGGCGACGATAGGCGCGAACGCTTCCTTGTGCTCGCCCGCGGTCGCGTAATTGGTGGAACCGATGAGGAGATTGCCAAGCGTCCCCTTGCTTTTCACCCCCGCCATCGTCTTCTGGATCTCGCGGCCGATTTCCGCCGACAGCTTCGGGGCCTCCGCGTCGATAACCTGGCCTGCACCGCTCTTCTTGCGCACGGCGGCCGCGATCGCCTCGCCTTCCTTGCCGGTCTTGAGCATGGCGAGCATCGAACAGATCTCCTTGCGCGCGGCCGGGATTTCCACGTTCTGGCCCCGGGCCAGCTTCGTGCCCAGCGACACCCGCCCGGAGCTATCGGCCTGCGCCCGCATCACGATCGGCGGCTTGAGGTTGGTCTGGGAGAAAAAGAGTTCGCCGGAATTGCCGACGATCGATTCGTTGCCAACCTGGTAGCTTTTATCGAGGGCGATTTGCTGCAGCTGTCCCAGAGCGCTGCTGACGCTCAGCCCGGGCTTGGTCACCTCGCCCATGAATACCAGACCGTTGCGCGGGTCGCCAACCGCCTCGAAACTGTCTTCGCAGGTGCCGGCGCGCGCGGCTGCGGACAGGGCCAGCAGGCCCACAAAACACAAAATCCTATTCACACTACAACCTCCCTATGCCTGTGCTTTAGCTTGAGCGGAACCCGCTCGTCCTGGACTAACCGCCGCGCACACGATTCCGGTGTGAACCCGCGGCGGATCGATCATACTTGAATTGCCGAAAACCCTTAATGCCCGCAATTGCGATGCGCCCCCTGCATCCACCGCGGCAGACCTTATCCTAACGGGCCGGTATCGCCGGCCCCGCAACCGAGGCTTCCTACCCCAGCATGGCGCGCATTCCCGACGCCTTTATCGACGACCTCCTGGCGCGCACCGACATCGTCGAGGTGATCGGCACGCGCGTGCCACTGAAACGGCAGGGCAAGGAGTATTCGGCGCGCTGCCCGTTCCACGACGAGCGTTCGCCGTCGTTCACTGTGTCGCAGACCAAGCAGTTCTACCACTGCTTCGGTTGCGGGGCGCACGGCACGGCTATCTCGTTCCTGATGAACTACGACCGCCTGGAATTCCTGGATGCGGTCGACGAGTTGGCCAAGCGCGTGGGCATGGAAGTGCCCAAGGAAACGCGCACGCGCAACGAGACCGACGATGGCCGCGACATGTACGCGGCATTGGATGCGGCCGCGAAGTTCTTCCAACGGCAATTGGAAAGCAACGAGAAAGCGAAGGCCTATCTCGATCAGCGCGGCGTGGACGAAAGCATCCGCACGCAGTTCTCCATCGGCTATGCGCCGGATGGTTTTTCCGGACTCAAGGACGCGCTGGGCACGGACGAACGCAGGATCAAACTGCTGGACAAGACCGGCATGCTGTCCAGGAGCGACAACGGCCGCGTTTACGACAAGTTCCGCGACCGGGTGATGTTCCCCATCCACGACCGCCGCGGCCGCGTGATCGCTTTCGGCGGCCGCGTGCTGGCCAAGGACGACGGCCCCAAATACCTCAACTCGCCGGAAACCCCGCTGTTCCACAAGGGCCGCGAACTCTACGGCCTGTGGCAGGTGCGCCAGGCCAACCAGAAGATCGAGCGGCTGGTGGTGGTGGAGGGCTATATGGATGTGGTGTCGTTGTTCCAGTACGGAGTGACGCAAGCCGTCGCCACGCTGGGCACGGCGACTACGCCCGATCACGCGGAATTGCTGTTCCGCAATTCGCCTGACGTGTATTTCTGTTTCGACGGCGACGCCGCCGGCCAGCGCGCCGCCTGGAAGGCGCTGGAATCGGTGCTGCCGCGCATGAAGGACGGGCGCCAGGCGTTCTTCCTGTTCCTGCCCGATGGCGAAGATCCGGACAGCATCGTGCGCAGCGAAGGCGCGCCTGGTTTCGACACGCGCCTGCAACAGGCCACGCCGTTATCGCAGTTCTTCTATGACGAGCTGGGTAAGGACGTGAAGTTGTCCACGCTGGATGGCAAAGCGCGCCTGGCCGAGCGCGCCAAGCCCTTGCTGGCGCAGATTCCGGACGGTGCGTTCGGTGACCTGATGCGGCAGCGGCTGGGTGAAATCACCGGCGTAGGCGTGCAACGCCAGGCCGCGCTGCCCGAGAAGCCAAAGACCGTCTCGCGCCTGCCGGCGCAGGCGCAGAAACGCAGTCTGGTGCGCGCTGCGATCTCGGTATTGCTGCAACAACCCTCCCTGGCGCTGGCGCTTGAGCCGCCCTACGCGTTCAAGGATCTCAAGCATCCCGGCATTGAATTGCTGGTGGAACTGCTTTCGCTGGTGCATGCACGCCCCGAGATCACCACCGGCGCGCTGCTGCAGCACTTCGCCGAACGCGAAGAACTGGTCGCCTTGCAGAAGCTCGCTTCGCATGCGCTCCCCGGCAACGATGCGACCTGGCGCATGGAGTTGCAGGACGCCGCTGCGCAGCTGGAACGGCAGACCGTGGAGCAACGCATCGAGGAGCTGCAGGCCAAGAACCGCGATGGCGGCCTGGACGAAACCGATAAATACGAATTGCGCGCCCTGCTGCAGGCCCGCATCGGCCGAGGTTGACCGCCCTTGCGCGTGTAGGAGCTGCGTAAGCTGCGATCGCAACAATTCCGCACATGTGTCGAGTGGCCCGCGATTTCGGTCGCAGCTTACGCAGCTCCTACGTGCAAGGCAGATGCCGGCGGCGCCGCAGCACGACAAGCTTGGGCATCGAGCATAGGCCATACGGACAATGGGCGGAGGGCGTATTGCTCAGGATTGCGGCACGAACTCGATCAGCGAAGCCGGCTGCAGCAACGGCATCAGCCAGTGGTCGACCAGCAGGAAGGCGAACAGCGCCATCAGGTAGACGATGGAATAATTGAACACACGCATCGGGAAGTAGTCGTCGGGTGGGTCCAGCAACCGCCACGCGTACCACAGGAACACCGCCCCCAGCACCAGCGCCCCGCCCAGGTAGAAGAATCCGCTCATGCCGATGATGCACGGCAGCACCGTCACTTCCACCAGCAGCACCGTGTAGAACAGAATCTGCCAGCGCGTGTAGGTCACGCCGTGGGTGACCGGAAGCATCGGCACCAGCGCACGCGCGTAGTCTTCGCGGCGGAAGATAGCCAACGCCCAGAAATGCGGCGGCGTCCACACGAAGATGATCAGCACCAGCAACAACGCATGCGCCCAATCCCACTGCCCGGTCATGCCGGTCACCGCAGCCCAACCCAACAGCGGCGGCGCCGCGCCGGCAATGCCGCCGATGACGATGTTCTGCGGCGTGGCGCGTTTCAGGAACACGGTGTAGACCACCGCATAGCCGATCAGCGAAGCGAAGGTCAGCACAGCAGTGATCGTGTTGACCCATAGCAGCAGCACTGCCATTGAAATCGCCGCCAGCACCAGCGCGAATATCAACGCCTGCCAAGGCTGCAGTTCTCCCACCACCAGCGGACGCCACGAAGTGCGCGCCATCTTGGCGTCGATGCGCGCGTCCAGAATCTGGTTGATCGCGGCCGCGCTTGAGGCGGCCAACCAGATGCCGAGGAAGCCGAGTGCGCCGTGCTTCAGCTGCTGCGCATCGGGCATGCCGTCGATGGCCAGCAGCATGCCCACCAGCGCGGTGAACACGATCAGCGCGACGACGCGCGGCTTGGTGAGGCTCCAGTACTGGCGCACGACCGACATCTTCATTCCAACTTGCGCAGGCGCGCCAGCAGCGAGACCAAAGCGAACAACAGCAGTGCGGCGCCGGCATTGTGGGCGACGGCCACATGCAGCGGCAGCGCGAGCTTGACGTTGAGTATGCCCAGTGAGACCTGGCTTACCACCAGCACGATCAAAGCCGTGGACCAACTGCGCATACCAGGCGTGCGCAGCAGGCGTACGGCGAACGTCAGCAGATACAGCGCCAGGATCACGGCGACGATGCGGTGCGCCATCTGGATGGCGATGCGCGAGGCGCCGTCCAGCACGCCGCCTTCATAATCCACGCCGACGCCGCGCCAGAGCACGAAACCTTCGCGGAAATCGTGCGGCGGCCACCATTGGCCCACGCACTTGGGGAAATTGTCCGCCGACCAGCTGCCCGCGCCGCAGGACAACGCCGCGTAGTTGGCGCTGACCCAGCCGCCGAGTGCGATCTGCAGCCCCAGCAGCACCAGTCCGGCGATCACCCATCGCTTCAGCGCGATCGCTTCGACCACGATGATCGGCCGGTCGATCGCGCGCCACGCCATCCAGGTCAGCAGCGCGAAAGTGGTCAGACCGCCGAGCAGATGGCCCATGACCACGATGGGCTTGAGCAGCCAGGTCACCGTCCACATACCCAGCAATGCCTGGAAGATGATGACCGCCAAGGTCAGCGCTCCGACGCGCGCAAGGTCGACATTGGACCAGCGCAACGCTGCGAATAGCAGGATGATTTCACCCAGGATCGCCAGCGCCGACGCGGCCTGATGTTCACCGCGCATGTACAAAGGAATCGCGGCCGCCACCAGCAAAGAGGCGACGACGATCTGCGCGATGCCGTAGCGGCGCTTGCGCGCGGCCAGTACCGCCAGCAGCAACACCAGCACGCCCAGCGAACCGGCCAGCATCCTGTGCACCTGCTCGCGCCAGGCTTTGTTCGTTTCGAACGGACGTATCGCACTGGCGGCGTGATCGTTCACTTCGCTGGCGGCCTGCGGCCACGCGGCGCGGCCGTAGCAGGTCGGCCAGTCGGGACAGCTCAGGCCGGCATCTGACAAGCGCACGAAGGCGCCGAATACCACCACGCACAAGGTGAGCGCGACGGCGAGCCAGGCGAAGCGGTGGAAATGCTTGTAGACGGCGGGACGGGCGAGCAGGTTCATCAGATCAACTTGAGCAATTTCGAAACGTCGGTGCGGATGAAGCCCGGATCGGTGCCCGGTGCATAGCGCAGGATCACGAAACCGTTGGGGTCGATCACATAGACCGGCACGCCGGCGGGATCGTTCACGCGGGGCAAGGCGGCCAACAGCTCGGGCGTGGGCTGCAACTGGCGCAGCGATACGGTGTCGGGCGCACCGGCGGGACGCGGGCCGATCCACAGGATTTCGACATGGTCGGCGTTGTTGCCGAACAGCTGCCACACCACGTCCAGGTCCTTGGCCAGTTTCAGGCAGTCGCTGGTGCAGTCGGTGGGCGGCGCGACCGCGATCCGCCACATGCGTTCGGCGGGGCGCCATGCATAGTCGCCTCCGTCCTTCAGCTTGGGCACCACTGCGCGCGCATCCACCGCCGGGCGCAGCATCTCGCCATGGGCCTTGGTCCCGTGCGGCTGCCAGCCGCTGAAGCGCAACACGCCGGCACCGAAGATCGTGCCGAAGAACAGCAAAAAGATCAGCACCAGGATCCAGCGTCCGCGGCGGATCCGTGCCGCCTCGGAGGGAGTCGGATGAGGGGGGGTCGAATTCATGTCCGGCATTTTCTCATGCGCAGCGGTTCAACGCCGCCGGCGCCGGCGCAACGTCAGCACCAGGGCCGTGATCAACACCGCCAGCGCCAGCCCGAACCATTGCACCGCGTAGCCGAGGTGGCGTTCCGGCGGCAGCGTGTTGGGCAGGATGTGCAGGTCGCGGAGGTAGCCGACCTTGAGCGCGGGATCCAGGCGCAGCACGCGCGGAGCGAGCGTCGGCAGTTTGAGCACGCTGGCAAGCATCGCATGGTCAAGGCTGGTCGCCAGCAGTGTGCCGTCTGGCTGCGGCGAGACGACTGCGGCGGCCAGGCCCGCCGATGGCGGTGGCGCCAACAAGCCAGACACCTGCATGGTGGCCGCAAAATCGTCGACGTGGGGAAGGGTGCGGTCGCCCGGAAGCGGTAGCCACCCCAGCTCGACCAGCACGGGCGGCGTAGCGGCGGCATCGGCCTGGGGCACACTGGGTTGGAACACGCGGTAGACGCGCACGCCCGAACGCCCTTCGCTGATCTGGTTATCCAGCAATATCGCGGGCTTGTCCAGAAAACGGCCCTCGCCTTGCGTCCAGTCGTATGCGTTGGCACGCGATGGATCGGCTGCAGCACGTAGCGGCAGAGGCTTGCGTGCGGCCAGCACGCCCTGCGATTGGGTCAGCATCGCCTGCTTCTGTTTGCCGCGATCCAGCTGCCAGACACCGAGGCCGCAAAACAACGCCATCGCCAGCACGGCAAGCCCCCAACCGAACAGACCGTTGCTGGTCCGCCTCACGCGTGCTTGCCCCGCGCCTGCGATAATGGGCGTCTACCGCTGGACGAAAGCACCATGAACGACTCGCTGAAAACCCTGCTGATCATCGCGTTCCTGATAGTGATCCTGTGGAACCTGGGCGCCGGCCTGTACTACCTGCTGGTCGACAAGGGCCAGAGCAAGCGTACCGTCAATGCACTGACCCGGCGTATCGCCTTTTCGGTTGCGCTGATCCTGCTGGTGGCGCTGGGCATCTATACCGGGGTGATCAGGCCGCACGGCATCGGCGGCTGATATTTTTTCCCTTCTCCCACCGGGAGAAGGTGGCGCGTAGCGCCGGATGAGGGAATGGGTTATCAGCTTGTAGTGGAGTTTCAGCAAGTAGGTTTTTGAACCTAGCTCTGATACTTCGATAACTCTCTTGAATCAATCCAGACTTCCAACTTGCACTAACGCGGATAAGCCATTCCCTCATCCGCCCTTCGGGCACCTTCTCCCGAAGGAGAAGGAAGTGCATCAAAGCACGTAGACGAACAGGAACAACCCCAGCCACACCACGTCGACGAAGTGCCAGTACCACGCGGCCGCCTCGAATGCGAAATGGTTGTCCTTGGTGAAATGGCCCTTGGCCACGCGCAGCCACATGATCAACAGCATCAGCGTGCCCAGGAACACGTGCGCGCCGTGGAAGCCGGTGAGCATGAAGAAGGTGGAACCGTAGATGCCCGAACCCAGGGTCAGGTTCAATTCCTTGTAGGCGTGGATGTACTCCTCCGCCTGGAAGGTCAGGAACAGGCAGCCCAGCACCACGGTCAGGCCCAGCCAGATCAGCACCTGCTTGCGGTTGGCCGCTTTCAGCGCGTGGTGGGCGATGGTCAGGGTCACGCCCGAGCTCAGCAGGATCAGGGTATTGACCAGCGGCAGGCCCCAAGCCGGGATGGTCTGGAACGCACCGCCGACCTGCGCCGGGCCCGAGGTCGGCCAAGCCGCGCTGAAACCGTCCCACAGCAGTGCATTGGTCATCACGCCGTCGCCTTCGCCGCCCAGCCACGGCAGCGCCAGGTTGCGTGCGTAGAACAGCGCGCCGAAGAACGCGCCGAAGAACATCACTTCGGAGAAGATGAACCACACCATGCCCATGCGGAACGACACATCGACCTGCTTGTTGTAATGGCCGTGGATCGATTCGCGGATCACATCGCCGAACCACATGAACAACGTGGCGCAGAGCATGACGATGCCGGCGAAGAACGCCCATTTGCCCCACACCGTCTCGTTGAGCCAGCTGGCCACGCCCAACATGGTGGTGAACATGGCGATGGAGCCCACGAACGGCCACTTGCTGTGGTGCGGTACGTAGTAGACGTTGGCGTCCGGCGAATGCGATTGGGCCATGGCGGGCTCGTTCCTGTTGCTGATCTTGTGGTGTTTACGGGGCCGCGAGCGGCGATGACGAAGTCTTGCCCGAACCCAGACGCGCGGTCAGGGCATCGTTCTTGAAGAAGGTATACGACAACGTGATGGTTTTCACGTCGGCCGGCAGATCGGGATCGACGATGAAACGCACCGGCATGTCGCGCTTCTCGCCGGCCTGCAGGGTCTGGGCGGTGAAGCAGAAACATTCGGTCTTGGTGAAGTAGCCCGAGGCGCGCGCCGGCGCCACCGAAGGCACCGCGCTGCCGACGATGGCGTTTTTGCCGTCGTTGCGCGCGAAATACAGGGCTTCGTTCAACTCGCCCGGCACCACCTGCATGGTCAGCTGTTCCGGATGGAACGCCCACGGCAGTTTGGAATTCACGCCGCCATCGAACTGCACGGTCACCGTGCGCGCTTTCTTGTCCAGCGCGGCAGCGCGGGCTTCGCCGGGTCCCTGTTCCAGACGGATTCCGAATACCTTTTCGCAGGCGATGCGGTACAGCGGCACCAGCGAAAAGGTGAAGGCGAAGGCCGCCAGCGAAACGCCCACCAGCTTGAACAACCCGGCCGTGTTGGACCTGGCTATGTTGGGCTTGTCCATACTCATTGCGCGAGCACGCCGGACAGGATGAAGGCCAGGTAGATCACCAACGCGATCCCGCCGATCACCAACGCCGTACGCCCCGCGCGCTTGCGGCGCAGGGCGAGGTCATCAGCGGGGCGCACCGGATCGGCCATGGCGGATCAGTGGGTGACGTCGTCGTGGGCCAGGTCGCCCGGACGGATCACCGGCGGCGTGGTGAAGGTGTGATGCGGCGCCGGCGAAGGCACCGTCCATTCCAGGCCGCGCGCATGTTCCCAGGCGCGCGCTTCGGCCTTGGCGCCGTTGCGCAGCGAACTCAACAGAATCGCCGCCATCAGGAACGGAGTGACGAACATGCCGAACGCGCCGATCGAGCTGATCATGTTCCAGTCGGCGAACACCGGGTTGTAGTCCGGGATGCGGCGCGGCATGCCGGCCAGGCCCAGGAAGTGCTGCGGGAAGAACAGCAGGTTGACGAACACCATCGTCCACCAGAAATGCACCTTGCCCCAGAACTGGCTGTACATGCGGCCCGACCACTTCGGCCACCAGTAGTAGACCGCGGCGATGATGCCGAACAAAGCGCCGGTGACCAGCACGTAGTGGAAGTGCGCGACCACGAAATAGGTGTCGTGATATTGGAAGTCCGCCGGCACGATGGCCAGCATCAGCCCGGAGAAGCCACCGATGGTGAACAGGATCACGAAGGAGATCGCCCACAGCATCGGCACTTCGAACGACAGCGAACCGCGCCACATGGTGCTGACCCAGTTGAACACCTTCACCCCGGTGGGGATGGCGATCAGCATGGTCGCGAACATGAAGTAGATTTCGCCGCCCAGCGGCATGCCCACGGTGAACATGTGGTGCGCCCAGACGATGAACGACAGGAACGCGATCGACGCGGTGGCGTACACCATGGCCTGGTAGCCGAACAGCGGCTTGCGGCTGAAGGTCGGCAGGATCTCGCTGGCGATGCCGAACGCCGGCAGGATCATGATGTAGACCTCCGGATGGCCGAAGAACCAGAAGATGTGCTGGAACATCACCGGGTCGCCGCCGCCGGCCGCGTTGAAGAACGAGGTGCCGAAGAACTTGTCGGTCAGCAGCATGGTCACCGCGCCAGCCAGCACCGGCATCACCGCGATCAGCAGGAACGCGGTGATCAGCCAGGTCCAGCAGAAGATCGGCATCTTCAGCAGGTCGACGCCCGGGGCGCGCATGTTGAGGATGGTGGCGATGATGTTGATCGCGCCCATGATCGAGCTGATGCCCATCATGTGGATGGCGAAGATCGCCATCGCGACGTTGGCGCCGCCCTGCAGCATCAGCGGCGGATACATGGTCCAGCCGCCCGCGGGCGCGCCGCCGGGGACGAACAGCGTCGACAGCAGCAGGGTGAAGGCGAACGGCAGGATCCAGAACGACCAGTTGTTCATGCGCGGCAGCGCCATGTCCGGCGCGCCGATCTGCAGCGGCACCATCCAATTGGCCAGGCCCACGAACGCCGGCATCACTCCGCCGAAGATCATCACCAGCGCATGCATCGAGGTCATCTGGTTGAAGAACTCGGGCTTCACGTACTGCAGGCCCGGGGTCATCAGCTCCAGACGGATCATCACCGACATGGCCGCGCCAATCAGGAACATGACGAAGCTGAAGATCAAATACAGCGTGCCGATGTCTTTGTGGTTGGTCGAGAAGAACCAACGCTCGACGAAGCTTTGCTTGTGGCCGTGATCGTCATGGTGGGCGACTTCGGAATAGGCCATGGGGTGTTACCTCAAAAAAATCGAATGCGGACTGGCGGAGGTCGAGCGCAGAGCGCTCAAACCTTGGCGGGTTCTGGGGTGGCGGGAACGGCTTCGACCGGCGCAGTAGCGGGGGCCGCTTCCGTCGGCGCCGGCTCGGCGACAGGGGTCGGAGCGGCAGGCGCAGGAGCGGCCGGCTTGCGCGAAGCGATCCACTGCTTGAATTCTTCCTTCGACACCGCGCGCACCACGATCGGCATGAAGCCGTGGTCCTTGCCGCACAGTTCGGCGCACTGGCCGCGGTAGATGCCCGGGGTCTGGATGTCGGTCCAGGCCTCGTTGATGATTCCCGGAATGGCGTCCTGCTTCCAGCCCAGCGCCGGCACCCACCACGCGTGGATCACGTCGTCGGCGGTGATGACGAAACGGATCTTGGTGTTGACCGGCAGCACCAGCTGATTGTCGACATCGAGCAGGTAGTGCGGATTAGCCGCAACGGTCGGCTTCGCGCCGCTCTGGCGGATGCGGTCCGATTCGTGGTCCAGGCGGCTGGTGAACTGCACGTTTTCGCCCAGGTACTCGTATTTCCACAGCCACTGCACGCCGGTGATCTTCACCGTCATTTCCGCATCGCGGGTGTCGTACATGGCGATCAGCTTGGCGGTGGCCGGCCAGGCCATCACGATCAGGATCACGATCGGGATCACCGTCCAGATGATTTCGGCCGTGGTGTTATGGCTGAACTGCGCGGCGACCGCGCCCTTGGAATGGCGGAACTTGAACATGGCGTAGGCCATGGCGCCGAACACGATGATGCCGATAACCACGCAGACGTACAGCGCGATCATGTGCGCGTCGTAGGCGTGCTGCGCGGACGTGGTGACGCCCTTGCCCATGTTGAGCTGCCAGGGTTTGGGATCGGCCGATTGCGCCCAGGCCAGCGCTGGCGCCAGCAACAATGCGCAGGCCGCACCCAGAAACCGCGTGACCCGCTTGAAGAAACCTTTCGCTTGCGTCATTGCCTAGACCCTTGTGCGTCATCGGTAGCGGCGTGCCGCCGCCAGTAAATCCTGCAACTGCCTTGCCAGTTCCCGGCGTTCGGCCGGTCCGAGGAAGTTGCCCACCTCGACCCGCCTGCCGCTGGAAACCAGCGAAATCCTTTCGCCTTCTTCTTCGATAAGCAGGCGCACCCAGTAGGGATGCGCCCGGAATATCGCCTGTGCCTCCGCCGCGGTTCCGGCGCTGCGGCTCACTTCCACCACCTCAGGATCGATGGAGATGCATTCGCCGCGCTCGCCGCTGCGCCACAACCAGCGCAGCGCCGCCGCCACGATCGCGCTATGCAGCAGCGCGAAAGCCGGCGCGAACACATTGCCGGCCAGCCAGCCCGCGCTGGCCACCAACCACATCGCTCCGGCCAGCACTGCGAACAGCGCCCTGAACTGAGGGGCCGTCAACGCCCGGGGCGGTCGCAGCCTGAGCCGCGCGCCATGCCCAACCGGGAAAGACGGAACCACTTCGATCATGTCGCCACCCGCGCCGTAGCTGTCGCGGAAAACCGCTAAATGGTAGCTCCCGTGCCGCAATGCGGCAAGCCGAAGGGGGTTCTCGCGGGTTCGCCACGCACTACACTAGGCGGCTCCGACACGCGCACTGCGGGCCCCATGACCGCCATTCCCCAAGCCGCCAGCGGCCTCGCCGCCGACGCACCGATCCTCTCCGCCGAAATGCCGGGCGAACCGGCGCCTCTGCGCCGCGCCATCACGGCGGCGTGGATGCGCGACGAAACTGAACATGTGCGCGAACTGCTTGAGCAGGCCCGCCTGCCCACCGAGGACCAGGCCAAAGCCCAGGCGCTGGCCGCCGACCTGGTGGGCCGGGTCCGCGCACGCGCGCAGGACCAGGGCGCCATCGAGGCCTTCATGCGCCAGTACGACCTGGGCAGCGAGGAAGGCGTACTGCTGATGTGCGTGGCCGAGGCGCTGCTGCGCATCCCCGACCAGGACACCGCCGACAAACTTATCCGCGACAAGCTGGGCGACGCGGACTGGAAGAAGCACATGGGCGAAAGCGACTCGCTGCTGGTCAACGCCTCCACCTGGGGCCTGATGCTGACCGGCAAGCTGGTCAGCCTGAACGACCTGACCCGCCACGACGTGCGCGGCGCCTTCAAGCGCCTGGTCGGCCGGGTGGGCGAGCCGGTGATCCGTCTGGCCGTGCGCCAGGCGATGCGCATCATGGGCCACCAGTTCGTGATGGGCCGGACCATCGCCGAGGCGCTGACCCGCAGCCGCAAGGGCGACAACGCCAACTACCGTTATTCGTTCGACATGCTGGGCGAAGGCGCGCTGACTTCGAAGGATGCGGCGCGTTATCTGGAGGCTTATCGTCAAGCCATCCATGCGATCGGCAAGAGCGGTCCGTTCGCCGATGTCTTCGCCGCCCCGAGCATCTCGATCAAGCTGTCCGCCCTGCACCCGCGCTACGAACACGCCAAGCGCGCGCGCGTCATGGCCGAACTGGCCCCGGGCGTCCTGGAACTGGCGCAACTGGCCAAATCCTACGGCATCGGTTTCACCATCGACGCCGAGGAAGCCGATCGCCTGGAACTGTCGCTGGATCTGATCGAGGCGACCTTCTCGGACAAATCGCTGGATGGCTGGGAAGGCTACGGCCTGGCCGTGCAGGCTTATCAGAAACGCACGCCGTACGTGATCGACTTCCTCGCCGACCTGGCCCGCCGCGTCGGCCGGCGCATGCCGGTGCGCCTGGTCAAGGGCGCGTACTGGGACGCGGAAGTGAAGCGCGCGCAGGTGGAAGGCCATCCGGGCTATCCGGTGTTTACGCGCAAGCCGAATACCGATGTTTCTTACTTGGCGAATGCGCGAAGGATGTTTGCCAATATCGATGCTTTGTATCCGATGTTCGCTACGCATAACGCGCAGACGATTGCGGCGATCCGCAGCCTTTCCCTTCTCCCATCGGGAGAAGGTGCCCGTAGGGCGGATGAGGGCATGGATCGTCAGCCTGTAGCGAAACTTTCCGGACAAGTTATTCCCCCTCCCTCATCCGTCGCTTCGCGCCACCTTCTCCCGGAGGGAGAAGGGAAACCAAGCTTTGAATTCCAGAAACTCCACGGCATGGGCGATGACCTCTATGCCGAAGTGATTCCCGCCGACCGCCTGGGCGTGCCGTGCCGCGTATACGCGCCGGTAGGTTCGCACGAGGACCTGCTGCCCTACCTGGTGCGGCGCCTGCTGGAAAACGGCGCCAACTCCAGTTTCGTCAACCGCATCACCGACGAAAACGTGGCCATCGAAGACCTGATCCGCGACCCGGTGGAAACCGTGTCCGCGTTCGACTCCATCCCGCATCCGCGCATCCCGCTGCCGGTGCAACTTTTCCAGAACCAGGCGCCAAGCCTGAGCACCAACAGGAAGAATTCCATGGGCGCCAACCTCGCCAACGATCAGGATCTGCGCGCGCTCGCCGAACAGGTCAACGCCGCCTTCGCACAGGCCGGTCCGCACGGCTGGCGCGCTGCGCCGCTGGTGCCGGGCGCGGTGCTGTCCACGCGCGCGCTGCCGGTGACCAACCCCGCCGACCGCCGCCAGACCGTCGGCGAATGGCATGCTGCCGATGCCGCCATCGTCGAAAAAGCCCTGCAGAACGCGGTTGCCGCGCAAGCCGGCTGGGACCGCACGCCGGCCGCGGGACGCGCCACGATCCTGGAGCACGCCGCCTCGCTGCTGGAAGCGCGCATGCCCGAATACATCGCGCTGTGCGTGAAGGAAGCCGGCAAGACCATTCCCGACGGCGTGGCCGAAGTGCGCGAGGCGGTCGACTTCCTACGCTACTACGCTGCCCAGGCGCGCGCGCAGTTCGGCGCGCCCGAACGCTTGCCCGGCCCCACCGGCGAATCCAACGAACTGCAGCTGCACGGCCGCGGCGTGTTCGTATGCATCAGTCCGTGGAATTTTCCGCTGGCCATCTTCCTGGGCCAGGTCGCAGCCGCACTGGCCGCCGGCAACAGCGTGATCGCCAAGCCGGCAGAGCAGACCAACCTGATCGGCCATGCGGCGGTGAAGCTGCTGCACGAAGCCGGCGTGCCGGAGAACGTGGTCCAGTTCCTGCCCGGCGACGGTACCGTGGTCGGCGCGGCGCTGACCAAGGATCCGCGCGTGGCCGGCGTGGCCTTCACCGGCTCCACCGACACCGCGCGTGCCATCAACCGCGCCATGGCCGCACGCGACGCGGCTATTGGCGTGCTGATCGCCGAAACCGGCGGCCAGAACGCCTTCATCGCCGACTCCTCCGCGTTGCCGGAACAATTGGTCAAGGACGCCATCGGTTCGGCCTTCACCTCCGCTGGCCAGCGCTGTTCGGCCGCGCGCGTGCTGTTCGTACAGGAAGACATCGCTGACAAGGTGATCGGCATGCTGGCCGGCGCGATGGACGAATTGAAAGTCGGCGACCCCGGTTTGCTCTCCACCGACGTGGGCCCGGTGATCGACGCCGACGCCTTGCAGCTGCTGCAAGACCATGCCGCGCGCATGGACAAAGAAGCCAAGCCGATCCGGCGCGCGCATACCGACGCCTCGGTCGCTCACGGCACCTACTTCGCGCCCGGCGCCTGGGAACTGCATTCGCTGGACCAGCTGCACAAGGAAGTCTTCGGCCCGGCCCTGCATGTGGTGCGCTGGAAAGGCGAGGAGCTGGACAAGGTCATCGATGCCATCAACGCCACCGGCTACGGCCTGACCCTGGGCGTGCATTCGCGCATCGACGAGACCATCGACCGTATCGCCGCACGGGTGAACGTCGGCAACGTCTACGTCAACCGCAACCAGATCGGCGCGGTGGTCGGGGTGCAGCCGTTCGGCGGCCAAGGCCTTTCCGGTACCGGTCCCAAGGCCGGCGGCCCGCACTACCTGCCCCGTTTCGCTACCGAGAAGACGGTCACCGTGAACACCACCGCAGCCGGCGGCAACGCCTCGCTGCTGACCTTGGGCGATTGATCGGTCTGCGAACCTCTGCTTGGCCGCATTGGGCGGCTTGCGGCCCCATATCGGCCGCAGCACTGACGGTCAGCCATAACCGCCGATACTATCGGCGGCAATGACCACGGACTTCTACAACCTGCTGCTGAGCGACTGCGGTCTGGCGGTCGTTCTGCTGGGCCTGTTCTGGTACCTGGAACGCATTTCGCGCGGTCTGCGCGGCATCGCCCTGTGGGGCGCGGCGCACCTGGTGTATTCGCTGGGCGCCGCGATGCTCGACGGCACCACCCAGGAACTGGAACGTTCGGGCGAGTGGCATTCGGCGTACTGGACTGCCGGCATCGGCGGCCTTCTGGCCTGTGCGGGACTGGTGGGTCTGGCGTGGTCGATGATGCAGTTCGTGGGCCAGCGCCGGTTGCGCACCTACGAATGGGCGCTGATGCCGCTATGCCTGGGCCTGTCTTTGGCGGGTTGGTGGTTCTGGGGCACGGTGGATGCGCAGGGCGCGGCCATGAGCGCCACCGAAGTGCTGGTGCTGGTGCTGGTGATCGCGCAGCTGCGCCATCTCAATACCGCGCCCGACCGCGTGCCCGCGCGCATCATGATGCTGGGCTGCGCCGTACTGCTGGCGTTGTACACGCGGGATCTGCTGCACGCGTTCACCGCCCAATACGGGCCGAACGACGCCTGGGTCAATCTGGATCTCTCGATCTGGTTCCTGCTCAATTTCTGCATGCTCATGCTGACCAGCTTCCGCGCCAGCGAATCGCTGCGGCTCAGCGCGCTGTTCGACCCGTTGACGGGCGCCCTCAACCGGCGCGGCCTGAGCAGCGAATTGCGCACGCACGTGGAAGCCGCGCCGGTCGGCAAGGGCCTGGCGGTGATCGTAATGGACCTGGACAACTTCAAAGTCATCAACGACGCGCACGGCCATGAAACCGGCGATGAAGTGCTGCAGGGCTTCTCCGACACAGTGCGCGCCTGCATCCGCAACGACGATTTGTTCGCGCGGATCGGCGGGGAGGAATTCGTGGTGGTGCTGCCCGACAGCAGCGCCGAAAGCGCGCAACACATGGCCGAACGCATCCGCGCCGAAGTGGCGGCGCTGGAGTTCGCCGCGCACGATTCGTCGGAGAAGGTGAAAGTGACGGTCAGTGCGGGGGTAGGCGCATCCCGCGAACCGCAGGTGTTCCCGGCGCTGATGCGCATCGCCGATCAGGCGTTGTACGAAGCCAAGCGCTTGGGGCGCAACCAGGTGCAGGTGCGTCTGCATTCCTGAGAAATCGTCGGCAGAAATAAATGGCTATTCGGATTCCGGCATGAGATGCCGCCGTTGTTTTTCCTCTCCCCTTGTGGGAGAGGATGCCCGGAGGGCAGGAGAGGGGAGCGTGAGCGCAGCGAGCGTGCTTTTTCGCTTCCGCTTCAAAGGTACCGAGTGCAGACCAGAAGATTAAAAGTCGACCCCTCCCCCAGCCCTCGGCCACCCTCTCAGCCTTGCACACCCATAGGGCGCCACAAGGAGGGATAAAATTGGCTGTAACAACCCGCACTGGATTCCGGAACATAAAAAAACCCCGCCGAAGCGGGGTTTTTCTTTTACCGGACAGACCGCGATCAGAAGCGGTACTGCGCGGAGATGCCGTACAGGTCGGCGCCGCCGTCGTATTCGCCCACCAGGCGCGAACCGCTGGTGGACAGCAGGTCCACTTCCGGCGTATCGACCAGATCGATCTTGACGTAGCTGGCGCTCAGCTCGAAGTTCTCGGTCGCGTTCCAGGTCAGGCCCAGCGAGTACCACATGCGGTCCTGATCGGGCATGCGCGGAGTGCGGTACGGACGGCTGATCGGGGAGTCGTCGCGGGCCACGCCGGCACGGAAGGTGAACTTGTCGTTGAACGCGTATTCGCCACCGATGGAATAGAACCAGCTTTCCTTCCAGTTGTAGTTCTCGGCCGAATCGGGCTGCGCAGCGTTGTCGAAAGTGATGCGGATTTCCTTCAGCGAGGTCCAGTCGGTGCGCGAGGCTTCGGCCATCAGGGCCAGGCGTTCGCTGGCCTGCCAGGTGCCGCTGAAAGTGTCGATGGTGGGCGTGGTCAGCTTGGCGCCGGCGTCGCCGTCCAGGAACTGGCCCGGAGCGCCGACCGCCAACACGGGGACCACGTTGGCCGGCACGGTAAAGTCGCCGCTGCCTTCCAGCTCATGGTCGATTTCCGAACGGTGCGAGTAGCCGAACGACAGGTTGTCGGTCGGACGCCAGTTCATGCCGGCGATCCAGCCCAGGCCGTTGTTGGTGCCGTGGATCTTGACCATGCCGTCGTTCTTCTGCGGACCGTACGGGGCGCTAACCGGGTTCGGGGTGATGCAGGCGGCGATGTTGATGCGGCAGATGGCCGAACCGAAGTCGATGGCGTTGGACAGGGTCACGTCCGCGCGCTCGTACACCAGGCCCAGGCCGACCGAGAACGAATCGCTCAGCTCGAGCGAGGCGGCAAGGGTCAGGTCGACCAGCTTCACGTCCGACTGCAGCGCGTGGTAACGGCCGACCCAGTCGTTGTCGTAATCGGTCTTCAGGCCGAACGGCGCGCTGATCATTGCGCCCAAAGTGAGGTATTCGAAGTCGCCGCTCAGCGGCACGATGAACGAGGCGGCCGGCACGGCGGTCACGCCGCCGGCGTTGCCGCCATCGCCGCCGGTGAGCGGACGTGCGAGCGGGCTACCGGCCGCAGCGGTGCCGCCACCGGTGAATTCGAACGACAGATCGATGGCGGTGACGTCGGCCTGCACCGTCTTTTCGGTGAAGGTGGACATGACGGCGGGGTTGTTGACCACGACCGAGGCGTCGCCCTTGGCCGATGCCGAACCGGCCATGGCACGGCCCTGCGCCTTGACGCTGTTTTCTTTCAGCTGGAAAGCCGAGGCCTGGGCCTGGCCACACGCGAGGGCGCCGGCGATGCCGAGGGCCAATGCTGAGATGCGGATTGCTTTGCTTGCGAATTCCATGGTGTCTCTGCTCCGGAAGGACGTGGGAAAAGTTCACTGCGCCGCTCAGAGGACGATGTTGCGCCCTGCGACCACGTGCCGGAATCCCCTCCCGACATACGACGCCGTATGCAGTATACCTTCAGGGTATAACCAAAAGCTAACAATCCCGGGTAGCGCCGGTTAGTCTTGGGTTCATCATTGTGATGCAAGTCCCTGGCAGCGCTGGATTTACGGAACAGGTACATTTCCGCCATGTTCGTCTCGCTCCCCTCGCGCAAGAAACCCTCCCTACGCTGGGCCACGCCTGCTCTGTTCGCGGCACTGTGGGTGGTCTTCCTGTGGGCCGCAACGCGGCCGGTGGCCGCGCACGACAGCCTGCTGCTGAATTGGGGGGCGCTGTCCGGCGGCCTGTCCACGCCCCAGGACTGGGTGGCCGCGGTGCGCGACGGCAGTGCTTTGCGCCTGTTCACTGCGTTGTTCCTGCATGCCGACTGGGCGCACCTGCTGGGCAATCTGGTGTTCCTGCTGATCTTCGGACTGCCCGCCGAACGCACCATGGGCCCGTGGCGGTTCCTGATTCTTTTTCTGCTGGGCGGAGCTTTCTCCAACCTGGCCGCCGTCCTGGCGATCGGCGCGCCGGACCGGGTGATCATCGGTGCCAGCGGTGCGGTGTCGGCGGTGATCGGCGCTTATCTGGCGCTGTTTCCGCGCGCCAAACTGGGGGTGGTGGTGCCGCTGGGCCTGTTCCTGGAGTTCGTGAAAGCGCCTGCTTCGTTGTTGATCGGAATCTGGGCGCTGCTGCAGGTGATCTTCGCCTACATCGGCCCCGCCTTCGGCGCTGTGGCATGGTCGGCGCACATCGCCGGCTTCCTGTTCGGCATCGTGTTCGCGTTGTTCGTGCGTGCGGCGATTGCGCGGCGATTGCGTAAGCGGCAGGGGTATTAAGAAAACAACTAAGAAAACAACTTTGAATCCGTTCGTGGTGAGCCTGTCGAACCACGCTTTTCGAGGGAGAGCGGGTTGCTGATCTCCGAAAATCACGCCAAGAGTGTGGTTTGACAGGCTCACCACGAACGGGGAAAGAGATTCAGAGCGAATGGTTCGGAAATTCACCGCGAACGGGATACCGGACTCGGCATGAACGAAGTTTCTGTCCCAATCAAGCTTCCATCGACCAGCTCCTATAATCGCCCCATGGCCAAGTCCCTCTACAAAATCACTTTCCTCAACCACGGCAAGATCTACCAGCTGTATGGCCGGCATGTCGCCGCCAGCAGCCTGTGGGGATTCACCGAAGTGGGCGAACTGGTGTTCGACGTACACGACGGCATTGTGGTGGACCCGACCGAGGAACGCCTGCGCGACGAATTCGCCGGCACCAAGGTGCTGCACCTGCCGATGCAGAGCATCGTGCGCATCGAGGAAGTGGAGCGTAAGGGGCAATCGGTGATCCGCGACGCGGAAAGTGGCGAACGCGTGGTGACCCCTTTTCCGCTGCCGGCCAAGCCCCGCTGATAGAAGGCGAAAACGCCGTCCGGTGCAAGCGGCGTCCCACAGGATGTCGCTCCGACAGACCGCAGCTCAGGGCTTCGTGGATGCCGTCGGTGCCGTAACCGGAATCTTCTTCTTCAGCTCTGCCAGCGCCGCATCGATCGGCTTGTCGCCGTCCAGCACATCGCCTGCACTGTAGCCTTCGGCGCCTTCGTCGTCGCCGCGCAGGTGGCCGGGCAAGGTGGCTTCGCTGTAGTCGTAGGGCGAGGCTGGCTCCTTGGCCGCCGGCGCGTCGGGCTTCAGCACCACGTCCGGCACGATGCCGCTGGCCTGGATCGACTTGCCGCTGGGCGTGTAGTAGCGCGCGGTGGTCAGTTTCACCGAGTCGCCGTTGTCCAGGGGCAGCACGGTCTGCACCGAGCCTTTGCCGAAAGTGCGGCTGCCGATCACCCGAGCGCGCTGGTTGTCGCGCAGCGCGCCCGCCAGCACTTCGGCGGCGCTGGCCGAACCCGCATCGACCAGCACGACCAGAGGGGCGCCCTGCAACCGGTCCCCGGGGGTAGCGTCGAACTTGGAATCGCTGATCGCGATGCGTCCGCGGGTGCTGACGATGTTGCCTTTCTCCAGCAGATCGTCGGCCACCTGCACCGCGGAGATCAGCAAGCCGCCTGGATTACTGCGCAAGTCCAGCACCAACCCCTTCAACTTTCCATTTGCCTGCAGCTTGTCCAGATTGCTCTGGAAATCGGCGCCGGTGTCGGCCTGGAAGCTGTTGATGCGCACGTAGCCATAGCCCGGCTCCAGCACCCGGCTGTGTACGCTGGCCACACGGATGGTTTCGCGGGTCAGGGTGACGTCGAAGGGCTTCGGTTTGCCTTCGCGCGCGATGGTCAGGGTGAGCTTCGAGCCCGGCTCGCCGCGCAAGGGTTCCATACCGTCTTCGCCGCTGATCGGCTTGCCGTCGATGGCGATGATCACATCGCCGGACTTGATGCCGGCCTTGGCCGCGGGCGTGTCGTCGATGGGCGCGATTACGCGCAAGGTGTTGTCGGGCTGCTGCAGCAGCTCCACGCCCACGCCGTCGTAGGCGCCGGTGGCTTGTTCGTCGAAAGCCTCCGCATCTTCCTTGTCGAAATAGGTGCTGTGCGGATCCAGGTCCAGCAGCAGCCCGCGGATCGCCGAGTGCATCAGTTTCTTGTCGTCCACCGGTTCGACATAGGCATCCTTGACCGCGTTGTACACCGCCACGTAGCGGCGGATTTCGTCCAGCGGCACTTTCGAAGGCGCGGTCTCGGCCGCATCGGGGTCGTCGCTGGAAGCGGCCAGCGGCGGCTCTTTCTCCGCTTCCTGCGCGAAGGCGGGCATGCAGCACAAGGCTAAAAACAGAACCAGGGGAAAACGCATGCAATCGCTCCGGCGAGGCTTCATAGGATCGACCCCGCACAGCGTGCGAAGTTTCCACGGATTATGCGCGAAAGCCTGTTAACGATTTCCCCAGCGGGCGATCGTCGCTTCTGCCTCCCCCTTTGAAAAAGGGGGACTGAGGGGGATTTGCTCTTGCTTCTGCCCCAGGAAAGATCAAGAGCAAATCCCCCGTAGCCCCCTTTTGCAAAGGGGGCAAGGCAAATCATCCGCGATTCAGCGGCGCTGCAGCCAGGAGGAAGGGTCCACCGGCTGGCCGTTGCGGCGTAGTTCGAAATACAGCGCCGGCGTGCCCTGGCCGCCGGAGGTGCCGACCTTGGCCAGCGCGTCACCGCGTTTGACCCGGTCGCCGGCGTCGCGCAACAGGCTTTCGTTATGCGCATACAGGCTCATGTAGCCATTGCCGTGGTCGATGATCAGGATCAGACCGTAGCCGGTCATCCACTCGGAAAACACCACGCTGCCATCGGCCACCGCGGTGACCGTGCTGCCGGCGGGCGCGCCGATCAATACGCCCGAACTGGTGCGCCCGTCGGGCATGCGGCCGCCGAAGCGCGCCAGCAGATTGCCCGACAGCGGCCAACCCAGGCCGCCGACTTTCAGCGCCGGCGCATTGGCCACGACAGGACGCGGTGGCGTGCGCGCGGCCGCGGACGATCTGTCGCCCGCGCTACGCGGCGATGAGGCAGCGGCCCTTTTCTCGGCAGCCTCCTGCGCCGCCAGGCGCTTCGCCTCCGCGCGGCGCTCTCTCTCTGCGCGGGCGGCAGCAGCGCGCAGGTTGGCCAGCAGGGTTTCCAGCGAACGCGCATCCTGGCCCAGCGCTTTTTCGCGCGCGCTGCGGTCCTGGTAACGCTCATCCAAGTCGGCGGTCAACGCGGCATTGGCCTTTCGGTCCTTGGCCAACGCGACGACCTGGGCGCGCTGTTGGTTGCGGGTGGCATCGAGCTGCGCGCGACGCGCGGCGATCTCGCGCTCCACTTCGTCCAGCGCCTGGAGTTCGGTGGAGAGCGCGGCGATACGCTGAGCGCGGTCGCGTTGCAGATAGCGGTGATAGGCCAACGCGCGGTTGGCATCGGCCACTTTGTCCTGCGACAGCAGCACCTTCAACGGCGCATCGCCACCCAGCTGATAAGAAGCGCGCACCAGCGCGGTCAATTGCCGGCGCTGTCCGTCCAGACGCGTTCGCATGTCGTCGCGCTGCTTTTGCAATTGCGCAAGCGCGGCTTCTTCGCGCTGGAGCGCGGTTTCGGTGTCGTTGAGGGAACGGCTGGACTTGCCCACTTGTTCGTCGGCTTCGCGCAGCTTGCGGGCTGCTTCGCCGCGCGCGTTCTCAAGTTTGCGGCGTTCCTGGGCGATGCTCTTCAGTTCGCCGCGCAGCTTCTGCAGTTTCTTCTCGGCTTCGCGCTGGCTCTGTGCGGGCGACGGCGAGACGGCCAGCAGGCCGATCGCCAGCGCCAGGCAGGCAAGGACGAAGCGAGATCTCATGAGCTAGATCTCATCCGGCGTTGTCGAACAGGCTGCGGCCCGTCATTTCCGCAGGCTTCGGCATGCCCAGCAGATCGAGCAGGGTCGGAGATACATCGCGTAACGCGCCGCCAGCGCGCAGCGTCGCATCGGCGCGCGCGCCTACATACACCAACGGCACCGGCCCCACGGTGTGGGCGGTATGCGGCTGTCCGGTATCCGGATCGCGCATCATCTCCAGGTTGCCGTGATCGGCGGTGATGATCAGTGCGCCGTGCTGCGCGCGCACCGCCGCATCCACGGCCCCTATGGCGATGTCCACCGCCTGCGCGGCCAGGATCGCCGCCTGCAGGTCGCCGCTGTGGCCCACCATGTCCGGATTGGCGATGTTGCAGACGATCACGTCGAAGCGCCCGGAACCGATGGCGTCCACCAGCTTGCCGGTGAGCTCGGGCAGGCTCATCGCCGGCTGCAGATCGTAGGTGGCGACCTTGGGACTGGGCACCAGGATGCGTTCCTCGCCGGAGAAAGGCTCTTCACGTCCGCCGCTGAAGAAGAAGGTGACGTGCGCGTATTTTTCGGTTTCGGCGATGCGCAGCTGGGTCAGGCCTGCTTCTTCCAGCAGTTCGCCCAGCGTGTGGCGCAGATCGTCGGGTCCGAAAGCGACAGCCGCCGGCAGCTTGGCGTCGTATTCGGTCAGGCACACGAAGCGCGACAGTTTCGGCCGGCGCGCGTCGAAACCATCGAAAGCCGGCGATACGAACGCCGAAGTGATCTGGCGCGCGCGATCGGCGCGGAAATTCATGAACACCACCGCATCGCCGTCGCGCATGGGCTGGGTGCCGTCGATTACCGTGGGCAGCACGAACTCGTCGTTCTCGCCACGCGCGTAAGCGGCCTGCAGGGCGGTCAGCGCGTCGGGCGCATGGTGCTCGCTCTTGGCTTCCACAATGGCGTCCCAGGCAAGACGCAGGCGGTCCCAGCGCTTGTCGCGGTCCATGGCGTAATAGCGGCCGCTGACCGAGGCGATGCGCGCGTTGCCCAGCTTGTCGCATACCGATTGCAAGGCCTGCAGGCTTGCTTCGGCCGAGCGCGGAGGCGTGTCGCGGCCATCGAGGAAAGCATGCACGGCTACCCGCGCCACGCCGTGACGCGCAGCCAGCTCGAGCATCGCGAAGATATGGGTCTGGTGGCTGTGCACGCCGCCCGGCGACAACAGCCCGAACACGTGAAGTGTGCGGCCGTCGGCCTCGGCGTCTTCGCAGGCGCCAACCAGTTCCGGATTGTCGAAGAAGCTGCCGTCCTCGATCGCGGCATCGACGCGGGTCAGGTCCTGATAGACGATGCGGCCGGCGCCCAGGTTCATATGCCCGACCTCGGAATTGCCCATCTGCCCATCCGGCAACCCGACATGGCGGCCTTCGGTATGGATCAGCGTATGCGGCGCGGTGGCCAGCAGGCGCTGCCAGTTCGGCAACGTGGCCTGGGCCAATGCATTGTCGGCAGGATCCTCACGGTGGCCCCAACCATCGAGGATCAACAGGACGACAGGCTTGGGACGCGCGGGGGAAGCGGACACGATAGAACTCCGGTGGCAGGCCAGTGACTTCGACCAAGCGGAGATTGTAGCGAAGCGTGGCTTACTGGACGTCGGCGGGATTTCCGGAGGGCCGGTTCCGGATCTCGGTCCCGTCACGCGGAAAATACCGAACGGGGTTTAAACCCTGGCAACGCCAGAAGCATCACAATCGTCATCACCCAGACAGGAAACCCGTCATGTCCCCAGCACGCACCGCACTTTTCCTCACCTTGGCCCTGAGCGTGGGCAGCGCATTGGCCGCCGAGGACGTCTCCAAGGTCAACGGCAGCATCACTGCCGAAGCCGGCCAGACCTACGGCGACCTGGAAACGGTCAACGGCAGCATCAACATCGGCAACGGCGCCACCACCGACGACGCTGGCACCGTCAACGGCAGCATCAACGTGGGCGACAAGGCCGTTACCGGGAAACTGGAAACGGTGAACGGAGCCCTCAAGCTGGGGCGCGAGGTCACCGTCAACGGCGGATTGGAAACCGTAAACGGCAGCATCTTCGTGGACCACGGCGGCAAGGTGAAGGGCGGCGCAGAAACCGTCAACGGCGCGATCGGCCTGGTCGCCACGCAGCTGGGCGGCGGCATAGAAACCGTGCGCGGCAACGTCACAGTGGGCATCGACTCGCATGTACGCGGCGGCCTGGCGGTGCGTAAATCGCAAGGCATGTTCAACATGGAACCCAAGCGCGACCCGGTGATCATCATCGGCCCCAACGCCGTGGTGGAAGGCTCGCTGGTGTTCGAACGCCCGGTCACGCTGTATGTGCACAAGACCGCCAAGATCGGCCCGGTGACCGGCGCCACCGCCAAAACCTTCGACGGCCCCACCGCGCCCAAGGATTGACCGATAGAGGGACGGATCTCCGGTCCGTCCCTATCGGCACCTACGCGCCAGGATCGCAGGCGCTGGAATCGGGCTGGCGTTAGAATCGGGGCTCCTGAAACGAGGAACCCTGAATGCGATCCCCTCTTCTGTTGTCCCTCGCCCTGCTGGCCGCTTTATCGGCCTGCAAGCGCGAAACGCCCGCAACCGCGACGCCCGAACCCGCTGCGCCGGCCGCCCCCGCGGCGCCCGGGCACGCTTTCGCCGCCGACATCAACGCCGCCGATTTCTCCGAACTGGTGAAGACGCTGGCCTCCGACGAGTTCGAAGGCCGCGGCCCGGGTACTCCTGGCGAAGACAAGACGGTCGAATACATCCAGGCGCAGATGAAGCGCATCGGCCTGAAGCCCGGTAACGGCGACAGCTATTTCCAGACCGTGCCGATGATGGAAACCACCGCCGACGAAAACACGGCGATGACCATCGACGTCAAGGGCAAGGCGCACACGCTGAAGTTCGGCACCGACATGGTGGTGGGCACGCGCACCGGCCAGCCTGAAGTGAAAGTGGAAGCCAGCGACATGGTGTTCGTCGGCTATGGCGTGGACGCGCCGGAGCAGAAGTGGAACGATTACGCCGGCCTCGACGTCAAGGGCAAGACCGTGGTGATGTTCGTCAACGACCCGGGCTTTCACGCCAAGGACGAGTCCTTGTTCGAAGGCAAGCGCATGACCTATTACGGGCGCTGGACCTACAAGTTCGAGGAAGCCGCGCGCAAGGGCGCCGCCGCCGCGATCATCATCCACGACACCGAAGGCGCGTCCTACGGTTGGGATGTGGTGAAGAATTCGTGGTCGGGCACCCAGTACGACCTGCGCGCCGCCGACGATCCGGCGCCGCGCGTGCCGCTGCAGGGCTGGATCACCGGCGACCAGGCCAAGACCTTGTTCGCCGACGCTGGTCTGGACCTGGACAAGCTGCGCGCCGACGCCAACAAGCGCGGCTTCAAGGCCGTGCCGCTGCCGGCCAAGATGAACGTGGATCTGAAGAGCGTCAGCACCGAGAAACAGTCGCGCAACGTGGTCGGCATCCTGCCCGGCAGCGAGAAGCCCGACGAAGCGGTGGTGTACATGGCGCACTGGGACCACCTGGGCAAGCACCCGGACGAGACCGGCGACAACATCTACAACGGCGCCGTGGACAACGCGACCGGCGTGGCCGGCATTCTGGAAATCGCCGACCAGTTCGCCAAGCTCGGCAAGCCGAAGCGCTCGGTGGTTTTCCTGGCGGTGACGCTGGAAGAATCCGGCCTGCTGGGCTCCAAGTATTACGTCGCCCACCCGGTGGTGCCGTTGGACAAGACCGTGGCGGTGATCAACCTGGATGCGATGGGCGTGGCCGGCAAGACCCGCGACATGACCGTGGTCGGCATGGGCAGCTCGGAGCTTGAAGACATCCTCAAGCCCATCGCCGAGAAACAGGGCCGCACCCTGCATTCCGAATCGCGTCCGGAAGCCGGCAGCTATTTCCGCTCCGATCACTTCAACTTCGCCAAGGCCGGCGTGCCGGCACTTTACGTGGACGCAGGCGACGATCTGGTCGACGGCGGCAAGGCTGCAGGCGATGCGGCGGCCAAGGATTACAACGAGAACCGCTACCACAAGCCCGGCGACCAATTTGATGCGGCGACCTGGAAGCTGGAAGGCACCATGGACGAACTGTCCGCGGTCTACGGCGTCGGCCTGGAAATCGCCGATGGCGATCGCTGGCCGAACTGGTATGCCGGCAATCCGTTCAAGAGCGCGCGCGACGCGATGTTGAAGGCCAAGTGATTCCTGTAGGAGCGGGCCCTGCCCGCGACGCTTTTGCTTGAGGAGCGTCGCGGGCAGGGCCCGCTCCTGCAAAACCCGGACGGCGCCGGAAGGCGCCGTCTCCATTTGCGGGCGCTTGGGCTAGGCTATGGCGCAACCTCAAGGAGAAAGACATGTCCATCGCCTATTGGTGCATCCTGATTGCCGCTCTGCTGCCGTATCTGTGGGTGTCGGTCGCCAAGAAATCCGGCGAGCGCTACAACAACCGCGATCCGCGCGACTGGCAGGCCAAGCAGACCAATCCCCGCTCCAATCGCGCGCATGCGGCACATCTCAACGGCTTCGAATCCTTCCCGGCGTTCGTCGCCGGCGTGTTGATGGCGCAGCTGGCCGGCGTGACCCCGACGACCATCAACCTGCTCGCCATCGTCTTCGTCGTCGCGCGCGTGCTGCATGGCGTGTTCTACGTCGCCAACGTACAGGCGTTGCGCAGCCTGGTGTGGCTGATCGCCTTCGCCAGCGCCATCGCCCTGATCGTGATGGCCGCGCTGAAGATCGCCTGATTCGCATGGTGTAGGAGCGCCCCATGGGCGCGAGCTTTTATTCTGCGGGGGAGCAAGAGCTCGCGCCCATGGGGCGCTCTTACAGGATGCTTTCGTCCCAGCCGAACAAGGCGAATGCCTTCTTGCATTCCACATCCAGCGGCGCCGAGACGGCAATACGCTCGCCGGTCGTGGGATGCGTGAACGACAGACGCGAGGCATGCAACAGCATGCGATGCACGCCGCGCATCCGGAATTGCATGTTGTGGCGACCATCGCCATGGCTGGTGTCGCCGATCATGTGATGAAACGAGTGCTTGAGATGCCGGCGGATCTGACGGAAGCGCCCGGTCTCCAGACGGCACTGCAGCAAGGCATAACGCGAGGTCTCGAATCCGTTCGAGGGAACCGGCAGCTCGCCGGTCGCCAGGCGGGTGAAATGCGTCACCGCCGGTTTCTTTTCCGGCTTGCCCGGCCCGCCATCCAGCGGGTGGTCCACGGTGAAGGCCGGCTCGGGCCAGCCGCGGCATACGGCCAGATATTCCTTGTCCACGTCCTGCGACATCAGCGTCTTGCCCAGGGCGCTGGCCGTTTCGCGGTCGAACGCCAGCAACAGGCAACCGCTGGTGGCCCGATCCAGCCGATGGATCAGGAAGATCGGTCTGCCGAACTGCTCGCGCAGGCGGTCGGCGGCGAAATCGGTTTCACCGCGTGCCAGCTTGCTGTCGTGAACCATCAGCCCGGCCGGCTTGTCGACTACGGCCAGCCATTCATCGGAGAACAGCGCTCCTATCTGTAGTTCTCGCCGTACTGTCACGAACCTAGGGGCACAAGCAATGCGCACGATTACCTTTTGTAGGTAATACGTCCGGTGACGCTCGGCCGCTTCCTTTTGTGTAGGTACAACCCAAAGGCCGCAACCAACGGCCCCGCCCAACCAAATGCGAGCAGGTATTCACGTGTGGATGCCGGAGCAGCGTGTGTCCAACTGAGGAATCCGGAAGTAGCAATCACTGCGAGCCACAATACTGAAAGGGAAAGCAGTAAAGAAAGCAGCAATATTTGCTTTGAGATGATCATAAATACCTAGTGTTCCGGAGAGAGCAGCTTGCCATCCTTTGAGGCGGCACGGCAAGCTGCGAATCTACGAGTTACTTCTCCATCCTAGAATCGGCCCACGCGAGCGCCACGCTTAGTACGCCAGTTATGACCGCAAAACCAGCAAGAGCAGGGGTTGCAGGCGTCGGGATGCATGCCAGGCCGCCACCGATAACAGACGCCGCGCCGAGCGCAAGGGATGCGTCGCCAAGCGGGCCAGCGCCATCAACCACCAAAATTTCATTAACTGTTAGTTCTCTCACTGTTACGGCTCCTTAAGCAAGATAAGCGCAAGGCCGAGTGACCTACGCTGCTGATTACCATCAGCAAGTCATGCTTGCATAGCTTTCGCGCAAATGACCATGCGTGAAACAGAAACTCTCAGTTCGCGTTTTACGACCAGGTATCGCACGGCCTTCGACTCACTCTCACAAGGATTTTTATGTTTGTCATTGAACAATTTCTTCGGTCCAGGCTACGGGGCGTTGGAATTTGAGACACTCGCGGGTGGCGCACGGAAGCGATGGACGCAACCGGCGCTGTCTGTCCATGAAGATTCCCAAGGAAACCCGCATGCAAACGCTTCGCTCTATTCTCGCATTCGCCCTGGCATTGACGCTGGGGCTGTCGGCGACCGGCCCCGCCCATTCCCGCGCCGCGCCGCCCGCCATTGGGGGCATGGTCGCTGGCCCCAGCATCGAGGGCATCAGCGAGTACACGCTGGCCAACGGCCTGCGCGTGCTGTTGTTCCCGGACGCCACCAAACCCACCGTCACCGTCAATCTGGTCTACGGCGTGGGCTCGGTGAACGAAAACTACGGCGAAACCGGCATGGCTCACCTGCTGGAGCACCTGCAGTTCAAGGGTACGCCCACGCAAAGCGACATCAGCGGCGAGATGAAGAAGCGCGGCATCGATTTCAACGCCACCACCTCGTTGGACCGCACCAACTATTTTTCCTCGTTTCCGGCCAACGACGACACCCTGACCTGGGTGCTGGGCATGGAGGCGGACCGCATGGTCCATTCCAACATCGCCAGGAAGGATCTGGACAGTGAAATGACCGTAGTGCGCAACGAGCTGGAAAGCCGGGAAAACAATCCCGGCGGCGTGCTGTTCGAGCGCGTCCGCTCCACCGCCTTCCTGTGGCACAACTACGGCAAGAGCACCATCGGCGCGCGCTCGGACGTGGAAGGCGTGCCGATAGACCGCTTGCAGGCGTTCTACCGCCAGTGGTACCAGCCCGACAACGCCACGCTGATCGTCGCCGGCCGCATCGAAGCGGAAAAGACATTGCAGCTGGTCGCCGAACGTTTCGGCAAGATCGCCAAACCGTCGCGTGTGTTGCCGCGCTACTACACGGTGGAGCCGACCCAAGACGGCGAACGCGAAGTGACCGTGCGGCGCGTGGGCGACTTGAGCCTCACCGCCATCGCCTACCACGTCCCGGCCGTCGCCCATGCCGACAACGCGCCGCTGAGCGTGCTTGGCGATCTGCTGGGCCATACGCCCGGCGGACGCCTGCATAAAGCACTGGTGGAAACCAAGCTGGCTGCGGGCGCGGGCGCCTTCGTCGAATCCATGCGCGATCCGGGTCTGTTCGGCGTTTATGTAGTGGTACCCAAGGACGGCGACAGCGCCAAGGTGCAAGCCGAACTGTTGAAGCAAGTGGAAAAACTGACCGAACGACCGGTCACCCAGGCCGAAGTCGACGAATCGCGCCAGCGCATCGCCAACTCCTTCGATCTCTACTTCACCGACGTCAACGCAGTAGGCATGGGCTTGTCCGAATATCTGGCGGCGGGCGACTGGCGCCTGCTGTTCGCCACGCGCGATGCCATCGACAAAGTCACCGCGGCCGATGTGAACCGCGTGGCTGCCGCTTACCTGAAATCGAGCAACCGCACGCTGGGCCGTTTCGTGCCGACCGAGAAGCCGGACCGTGCCGAGATCCCCGCCGCACCGGATGCCGCCAAGGTGGTGGAAGGCTACAAGGGCCGTGCCGTCGTGGCCGCGGGGGAGAACTTCGATCCGTCGCCGCAGAATCTGCAGGCGCGCACGCAGACCTTCACCCTGGGCGATGGCCTGAAAGTATCCTTGCTACCCAAGAAGACGCGTGGCGAAACCGTGGTGGTCAACGCGCAGTTCCGTTTCGGCGACGTGGCATCGGTCACCGGCCGTCAGACTGCGGCCGGTATGGCGGGCGCCATGCTGATGCGCGGCAGCAAATCCATGAGCCGCCAGCAGATCGACCAGCGCTTCGAAGCGTTGAAGACCCAGGCCAATATCGGCGGCGGTCTGCAGGGCGCGGGCATTAACCTGCAGACGCGCAGCGCGCAATTGGCCGATGCATTGACGCTGGCGGCCGATGTGCTGCGCAATCCCGTTTTCCCGGAAAGCGAATTCGAACAGCTGCGCCTGCAGGCCATCACCGGCATGGAAGCTTCGCGCAAGGAACCCGGCAGCATCGCCGGCATGGCGCTGGCGCAGCACTTCGATGCCTGGCCGGTCGGCCATCCGCTGCATGTGCAGACGCTGGACGAATCGCTGGCCGCGACCAAGGCACTGAAGCTGGAGGAACTCGTCGCCTTCCACCGCGATTTCTACGGCACGGCCGAAGGCGAGATCGCCATCGTCGGCGACTTCGATCCGGTCGCGGTCAGAAAGCAATTGGAAGGCCTGTTCGCGGGCTGGAAATCACCGAAGCCGTACGCACCCATCGATACCCGTTTCACCGAGGTGGCGGCCAAACGCGAGCGCTTCGAAACTCCCGACAAGCCCAATGCGGTGTTGCTGGCCCGGCACAACCTGCCGCTGAAAGTGACCGACGAGGATTACCCCGCCTTGATGGTGGCCAACCGTGTGTTCGGCGGCGGAGCGCTCAAGTCGCGGCTGGGCGATCGTATCCGCCAGAAGGAAGGCCTGAGCTATGGTGTGGCCAGCGGCATCCGTGCCGACGACAGCCGCGACCGCAAGGACGACGACGGCAACTTCAGCATCCAGGCCATCGCCGCGCCGCAGAACATGGACAAAGTAGAAGCAGCGATACGCGAGGAATTGGTCAGGCTGGTCAAGGACGGCATCACCGCCGAGGAATTGCGCGATGCAGTGGCTGGCACTCTGACCGAGCGCCAGCAGGGGCGTGCCGAAGACGGCAGCGTGGCCGACATGCTGGCCGACCAGCTTCACTACGGCCGCGACATGAAGTTCACCGAAGCGCTGGACGCGCGTTACCGGGCGCTGACCCTGGAACAGGTGAATGCCGCCATACGCAAATATCTGAAACCGGAAGCGCTGAGCGTCTACAACGCCGGCGACTTCGCCAAGGCGGCGCAGGCCGCTCCCGACGCCGCCAAGTAACGCGCTTTATGCTTGCGACAACGGCCCGGATTCGGGCCGTTGTTGTTTGCACGGGTCCATCGCTCAGCTCAGGCCGTGCCGCAACCACAAGACCGCCTCCGCCTCGTCGGTGAAAACGCGCGCGTTCATACCGGCTTCCAAAGCAAATATCTCGCAGTACTCGATTCTTTCCAGCCCCATCGGCTTGACGTGCGCGATCCGTAATTTCTCCAGCGGTCCGCCCTTCATCATTTCGACCAGCTGCCGCCAGTGCTCCTCGGATAAAGGAGCGCCGGTCATCTCGTCTATCAGCAACAGCCCGGCCGATGGCCGCTTGTCCAGCTCCGCCACGATGGCGTACCAATAGGCCACGGTACTCTCGAACGTGGCCTCGCCCCTGACCCGCGCCTTCAATCCGAACGGATGCGTGGAAAACACGATCTGGAAGGACGCCTGGGCCATCGCGACGATCCCCTGGAGCAAGGGCGCAATGCTATACCCATATTTCGGGGCGGTGATGAAATTCGTTGCCCGCGGAACGCCTCCTCAGCGCGCTCCGGAAAGGATCAACGCCGCGGCCAGGCCGCCAGCAGCGCCCACAGCCCGCCCAGACCGGCGATCCACGAGGAGGCGGGGATCGAGAGGATGCTTGGGCCGCCCGCTTCGAAGCCGTACAGCACCGCCGCCACGATCAGCAGGCCGGTGCCGAGGATGGCGGCGACGATGCGCCGCTGCATGCCTTTCATGGTCTGCGAAAGTTCGTTGAGATCGTGCGAGCGCATGGCGAGCTCGTGCTTGCCTTCCACCTGCTGTTTCAGCCAGGCGTGCACCAGGCGCGGCATGTCGGGCGCGTGGGTCATGATTTCCGGCAGCCGCTTGCGCAATTCCTGCACGGCGCGCTGCGGGCTGTAGCGTTCCAGCAGGATGCGTTCCAGCACTGGCTTGGCCACGGCCCAGATGTCCAGCTGCGGATCCAGCTGGCGGCCGACGCCTTCGATGTTGAGCAGCGTCTTCTGCAACAGGATCAGTTGCGGCTGCAGGGTGAGTTCGTACTTCTGCGCGACGCGGAACAACTTCACCAGCACTTCGGCCAGGGAGATTTCCGAGAGAGGACGGGTGAAGTACGGCTCGCACACCGAGCGCGCTGCCGCTTCCAGTTCGTCGATACGCACGGTAGCCGGCATCCAGCCCGCTTCCACGTGCAGCTCGGCGATGCGCCGGTAGTCCTTGTTGAAGATGGCCATGAAATTCTCGGCCAGGTAGTACTGATCTTCCTGCGACAGCTGGCCCATGATGCCGAAGTCCAACGCAATGAAGCGTGGATTCGACTTGCGCGCGGGGTCGCTGTCGACCCAGATATTGCCGGCGTGCGCGTCGGCGTGGAAGAAATTGTCGCGGAACACCTGGGTGTAGAAAACGCGCACGCCCTTTGCAGCGAGCGCCTTGCGGTCGATGCCGGCGGCGTCGAGGGCGGCGATGTCGTCGGAGGGAATGCCACGCACGCGCTCCATGGTCAGCGCACGCTCGGCGGTGTGGCTCCAGATGATCTCGGGTACGTACAGATCGTCCGAGTCCAGCCACATGCGCCGTATCACGCTGGCGTTGCCGCCTTCGCGCTGCAGGTCGAGCTCGGCAGCCAGCGTGGTTTCGATCTCTGCCACTATTTCGCGCGGGCGGATCTTGTCGGCGCTGGGATGGGCGCGGTCGACCAGCGCGGCGACCGAATTGAGCAGCGAGATGTCCGCGGCAATCTGCTTCTCGATCTTGGGGCGCAGCACCTTCACCACCACCTCGCGCCCGCCAACCAGCGTCGCCGCGTGCACCTGGGCGATGGAGGCGGACGCTAGCGGCGTGGTGTCGAAGGATTCGAAGGCTTCGGTGACCGGCATTCCCAGCGCCTGCTCGACGATGGCGCGTGCGGTTTCTCCGTCGAAGGGCTTGACCCGGTCCTGCAATTGGGAGAGTTCGTCGGCCACGTCCGGCGGCACCAGATCGCGGCGCGTGGACAGGATCTGTCCGAACTTCACGAAGATCGGGCCGAGCTCCTGCAACGCAAGGCGCAGACGCGCGCCGCGCGATTGCGCGGCGATGGCCGCGGAAGCGCGCGGCACGAACGGGCGCGCCAGTTTCAGCCAACGCTCGGCCGGCGTGTCGTCCAACAGATCGTCCAGCCGATACCTCAATAGCACCCGGCCAATCTTGCTGGCACGCAGCGCGGCCTTCACGCGGCAGCCCTCATACGACGCTCCCGCGCAGGCGATCGACCTTGGCTTGCAAACGCTCCACATCGTCGCGCAAAGCATCGACATCGTCGTGGAAGGCATTGAGTTCCGCACGGCCGACTACGTCGCGGGACTCCTCGGTGACGAATTCGGCAGCATTCTGGGCCAGGTTCGCGCCCGTGCTGCGCAACTGGCGCAATGCGCCGCGCGCGGCGTTGGCGATCTGCACGCCGACGATTTCGCCGAACACGGAAACGAACGGCTGCTGCCAGTCCGGATCGAAACGGTTCGCCAGGGTCTGCAGGCGGCGGGCCAGTTCGGCATCTCCGGAAACACGCACGCGCCCGACCGGGGCGGCGTTGTCCTTTCGAAGCGCATTCCCCATAAAGGCCGGCAATTGTCCCAGCAAACCGCCCAATGTGCTGCGGACCGCCAGATCGGGCTCCTCACTGGGCTCGACCGGCCCCACCTCCAGGCGTTCGCCCGCCACGGCAATCCGCAATGCCAGTGCAGGGGCCTCTAGCGAGAGCGCGATCTTTCGGCCGTCCAGCGGCTTCAACGCCTCGCGCGTATCGGGGTCCAGCGCCAGAGCGCGGTTGAGCGCGGCTTCGAGCGCACGGCCCGCAAGCGGTTTGAGGGAGTCGAAAGGAGAAGTCGCCATGCCGGCATTCTAACCGGCCGGCGCGGTTGACCGTGGCGCGCCGTCTGGCCGAACGCACCACGGCCGCCATGGCGGCGCCTCAGGCGCGTTTGCGGAAGAACGAAACCGCCGCCAGGATCAGGAAAACGACGAACAGGATCCAGGCGATGTTGCTGGCGGCGCCGGCGATACCGCTGAAACCGAGCACAGCGGCGATGAGCGCGATGACGAGGAAGATGACGGCGTAGTGCAGCATGGGACACTCCGTTGATCGGCGCGCCGGATCGGCAGCGCGCTCATCATCGGTAGGCGAAAGTTGTTTTCAGGTGATGGAGGCGCTTTTATTTCAACGCGCGCTTCATCCTTGTGAGGCCTTCGTCAAAGCTCACCCGCGGCCGATAACCGAAGTCGCGCGTGGCCGGCGCCATGTCGTACCAGTGCGCGGTGCTGAGTTGTTCGGCGAGGAAGCGCGTCATCGGCGGTTCGCCTTTCAACGGCAGTATTTTCCACAGCGTCTCGCACACCGCGCCGATGCGGTAAGCGGCCTTGAACGAAAGATGCTTTTCAACGCGCGGTGCGCCGGCGGCATCGAGCAGCGCATTGAGCAGTTCGCCCATCGGCTTGGGTTCGCCGTTGGAAATGAAATACGCGCGGCCGGCGCACGCCGCACCGACGGCAAGATACTCGAAGGCATCGAAGTGCGCCTGCGCGGCGTTGTCGATGTAAGTGGTGTCCACACGGTTGCTGCCATCGCCGACGATACGCAGGCGGCCGGCTTTGGCGCGTTCGATCAGACGCGGCAGGATCTGCTGGTCGCCCGGGCCCCAGATCAGGCGCGGACGCAGAGCGATGGTGGCGAGCGCCGGACCGTTGGCGGCGAGCACCGCTTTTTCCGCGATCGCTTTGGTTTCGGCATAAGGCGCCTGGAAATTCTCGCCGTACGGCACATCGTCCGCGGTGCCGCCCTCCACCGGATGCGTGGCGCGGTGGGTGACGCTGGGAGTGGAGGTGTAGACCAGCTTGCCGATGCCGTGCGTGCGACAGGCATCGAGCACGTTCTGCGTGCCGGTCACGTTAGCCGAGTAGTAACTTTTATAGCTGCCCCATGCGCCTGCCTTGGCTGCATTGTGGAAGATCGCCTCCACCCCATCGGCCGCATGCGTCAACGCATGCGCATCGGCCAGATCGCCCTGCACCTGGCCGACACCCAGGTCGGCCAGCACCGGATAGTGGCCGCGGTTGAAGCTGATGACTTTGTGGCCACGCTCGATCAGGCCGCGGCAGAGCGCCTGCCCGAGGAAACCGCCGCCGCCGGTGACAAGGATTTTCATGGGTCGTTTCTGCCTTTGACTCCCTCAGCTGCAAAAGCAGTCAAGGGTTGGAGAGGATTGCCGTTGCTGTTGCTGTTGCTGTTGCTGTTGCTGTTGCTGTTGCTGTTGTTGCTGTTGTTGTTGCTGTTGTTGCTGTTGCTGTTGCTGTTGCCTCTAGCCTCCTCCCTTGCGCGCAGCGCAGGGGAGGATTGAGGAGGGGTGCCTTTGATCTTGATCTTGATCTTGATCTTGATCTTGATCTTGATCTTGATCTTGATCTTGAT
>CAMLGZ010000018.1 GCA_946479745.1 uncultured Pseudoxanthomonas sp.
TTCTTTGCCGTTCAAAGAAAAGTGACTCGCGCAAAGCGCGAAACGCTTTTGCTTTGATATAAGAGCAAAGGCAAGATCAAGAGCACCCCTCCTCAATCCTCCCCTGCGCTGCGCGCAAGGGAGGAGGCAGAAGCGGAAGCAAATGCAGGGGCAAGATCAAGATGGATGACCAGCCATTCGGCTGTTGAAAAGCACTTCCAGCTTGCGCTGGGATGACGGCGGTTTTTGTTCGCGGGCCTGCTAGGCAATATGCGCGCGATGCCATTCCCATTCTTGCAGGCTTAACCACAGTACGCGACGCCCGGTCCGGATCGCACGAGGCTGCGGAATGCAGTTCGGCGGAAGGCTGCGAATCAGCAAGCGCTTGCCCAACGCTAGCGAACTGACCGTTGCCAGCCGCTTGAAGCCCAGCGACTTATGCGCCCGCAACGAAATGAAATTCGACGCACTGACATCCGACAGATAGCGCACCGGCCGCTCGTCCAGCGTGGCGGCCAGATCCATCATTGCGGTCAACACCTTTCTGCCCCGTCGTTCCGGCGCCACAAAAGCATCGCGGCCCCACGCATGGGTGGCGCCCAGGTCCAGCAGCCAGCACATCTCATCGAAATAACGCGGGCAGTTGTGCGCCACCCAGAACCACGCGACCAGGCCCTGCGCTTCCTCCACAGCGAAGAAACGCAGACCGTGGGCGAAGCGGTCGCGGATGCGGGACAGATCGCCGCGGCGTCCGTAGCGCCGGTCTTCCCGGGAGATGCGCTCGGCATCCTCCACGCGCAACTCGATGAAACGCTGATCCGCGGCCAACGTCGCCTCGCGGACGAAGCCGGGATCGCGTCCCAACAGGACGATGGCGTTGAATTCAATCATGACTGGCCTTGGCCGGTTGCAATACGGTCGATACTTGCTGCAGCTCCGCTTTTCCGGACGCGCTCAACAATCGGAGCACGTCCTGCAGCAGACCGCGGCCGAACAAACGGAGGCAGACTGCGTACAACAGCGCACCGCCCGCGATCTCGCACGTCAGCAGAATTGCTTTCTCCCCGTGCAACAAGGGTGCAAGCCACCAACGCAACAGCAACACGCCGGCCACCATGACCAGACAGGCCGCCAGAACGCGAGCCAACGGGCCGCCCAAAGTGTTCAACGACAAGCCATGTCGGCGACAGGCCGATGCGGAAAGCGCGAACTGCACTATCAAAGCGATCCCCACCGCGAAAGAAGCCGTCACCACACCCCAGCGCGATAGAAATACAAGCGCCGCGACCAGCACGGCGATGGAGACGGCTTCGATCCGGACCAGAGTGACGTTCTGCCCCAGCGCGGCCAGGAACGAAGCGAGCATGAAGCTGCCGGCCCCCAGCACCGAAGTCACCGCCATCACGCTCAGCAAGGGCGCCACCTGCACCCACGCCGGCGGCAGGAGCGCGGCGACCAGGGTTTGCGCGCAAGCAGCCAGGCCGAACGCCATGGGGCACAGCACCACTGCGGTCAGCGCCAGCGCGCGCACGATCATCGGCGCGCGCTGCGCCGGTTGCGCACGCACGATGGCCGGCATCAGCACGTTGCCCACATGTCCGCCTACGAACAACGCCGGCAGGTGCGCAAGACTGAAAGCGAGGTTGTAGGTACCCGCTGCCTCCGCACCCAGTGCGCGCAGCATCAGCGGTTTGTCCCAGTACCGCGCACCTTCGCTCAGAGTGATCTCGGCGGTCACCGGCGCGCCGAAACGCAGGATATGCCGCAGCCGTTCCCGGGTGACCGGCACCGGGCTCAACCAGCTGCGCAATCCGGTGCCGGAGATCAGGACCGCGGTGATCGCGCAGGATTGCACGATGAAGGCGACGATCATCGACTGCCCTCCCAATGCGGTGGTGCTGACCAGAACGATGGCCACCAGCGCATAAACGATATCGCCAAATCCGGTAGCGATGGCGATGCGCCGGAAGCGCAGCTCCCGCGCCAGCAACTTGTCCGGAATAGCGCCTACCCTGCGGATCGCCATTCCCAAGAGCGCACCCGGCAGGTACTCGGCCAGCCGGGGCGCGGAAAACAGATGGGAAATGGAAGGCGTGGCCATCCAGAGTCCCGCCAGCACCAGAACACCGAATACCAGGTACACCAGTGAGGCAGCGAAAATCGCGGGTCTTCCCTGGCCACCGTGCACGATCACGTACTGGCCGCAGCCCCAGGCCGATATCCAGTTGGCGGTCAGCGCGATGATCGTGGCCACCGCCACCTCGCCCACGATTTCGGGGCTCAGAAAGCGCGCGACCACCAGGGTGGACACCAGCCCCAGGGCCCGGCCCAGCAGGCCGGCGCCGATGCTCCAGGCAGCGGCCGAAACGATCTGCTGATGGCCGCTCAAGCGCTATCCCCCACGGAAAAATACCCGCGCTCGTGGGCGAATCCTGCGCATGCAGCCAATCATGCGGACTTCAATTGCAGATTGCTCGCACGCCACCAGGAGCGGATCTTGCGCATCGCAGGACGCTCCACCGCGTACGTCAGTGCGCTGGCCAGCGCCAGAACGGCGCCCAGCGTCAGTACGCAAGCCACAAGGCTGGGCACGCCCCGCTGTTCCAAGGCATGGATCAGGGCGAAACCGATGGCCTGGTGAAGCAGGTACAGCGAGTAGGAAATGCCACCCAGGAACACGAAGAACGCGCCGCGCAACCATGAAAGCCGATGATTCACGAACAACAGGAAAATACCGCAGCAACCCAGCGCCACCCACACGTACACCAGAGGGTCGGCGATGCCAATCGCCAGCAGGCACAAGGCCATCATCGAGTAGTTCAGCGGATTTTCGTTCGGCCGCGTGTGCACGCGGTAGAACAGTATTCCCAACGAGAAGAACGGGATGTGCCGCAGGATCAGCACCTCGCTGGCCAGATAGGAAAAATGCATGTGGTGCTGCATTACTTCCCCATAACCCACCGCCAGCGCCAGCCACAACAGAATGATCAGATGGATGCGCTTGAGCAGGCCCAGCGCGAACCACAGCAGCATCTGCGCGTAGAAGAACAACTCCACTTGCAGGGTCCAGTACGAGCCGTCCAGGTGCTCGCCTCCCAGAATCTGCTGGACCATGGTGAGGTTGAGCAGAACATCGCGCAACGGCAGGCGCTGGTCCGGCATGCCCAGGGTATAGACCACCACCGCGGTGAGGATCAGAGCGGCCCAGTAAGCGGGGTACAGCCGGGAGAAACGCGAAACCACGAAGTCCATCGCATTGCGCGTGCGTTCCAGGGTCATGAAGATGACGAAACCGCTGATCAGGAAGAACAGGTTCACGCCATAGTTGCCCGGCGGAAATCCGAATCCCAGCGGGGTCGTATGACCGTACTCACGCCCATAATGCGTTGTGTAGTGGAAGGCCACGACGGCCATCGCTGCGATTCCACGCAAGGCATCCAGCTCAACCACGCGCGAGGACGGTGACGCTTCTTTATGCATCTTGCCCCCCTTCTCAAGGATCACTGCATGGCAGTGATAACGCGGTCAGCCGGATTTTTCGGCCAGCGCCCGTCGCCTTTTCCCATCGCGGCGAAAGGCCCGAGCGGTCGGCCAAGTGCAGGCCCGCGTCCGCTTTCCGCCATCTTGAAGCGTGGCCCATGCGCCTGTTGATCGTGACTTCGCAATTCCCCATCGCCGGCGAACCGAACCGCGGCCGCCCGGTCTATCAGACCATCCGCGAACTTTCGCGCCTGGCCACGGTGCGCGTAGTCAGCCCGGTCGCTACTTATCCGCGCTGGGCGCAGCCGCGCAGCTATCTGTTCCGCGCCTCCGACGACACTCAGGCCGTGGAAGGCTGCGACGTCGAGTATGTGCGCTACCCGGCGCTGCCGGCGGTGACACGCCCCTTGAATGGCTGGTCGTGCGCGCGCGCCCTGCATGCGCCGCTCAAGGCTTTCGCGCCCGACCTGGTGCTTTCCTACTGGCTTTATCCCGATGCCTATGGGGCGATGCTGGCCGCGCGCAAGGCCGGCCTGCCGCTGGTAGCGGGTGCACGCGGCTCGGATCTGCGCGTGCGCGATGCGATCAGCCGCGGACTGACGCGGCCGGTAGTGCGCGCCGCGCAGCGCCTGCTGGTGGTCAGCGAGGATCTGGGACGTGTGGCGGTGGAAAACTACGGCGCCGACGCGGCGCGTATCCGCACCATTCCCAACGGGTGCGATGCCTCGCTTTTCCATCCGGCCGACCGTAGCGCTGCACGTGCGCATCTGGGCCTGGCGGGGGATGCCGAAGTGGCGACCTACGTCGGCCGACTGGTCGCAGAGAAAGGCCTGCGCGAACTGCTGGACGCCTGCCGCACACTTTTCGCCGCACGCCCCCGTTTGCGGCTGGTGCTGGTGGGCGAAGGGCCGATGCGCGAAGAAATCGCAGCCCGCCTCGCCGCCGATCCCTCGCTGCAAGTGACGCTGGCCGGAGCGCAGCCGCCGGCCGAGGTCGCGCGCTGGATGGCTGCTTCGGATCTGGTGACCTTGCCCAGCTATTCCGAAGGCCACCCCAACGTGCTGGTGGAAGCCCTGGCGTGCGGCCGGCCCGTGGTCGCCACGCCCGTGGGCGGCATTCCCGAAGTGGTCGATGCCGAATCGGGAATACTGGTGCCGGCACGCGATGCTGCCGCACTGGCCGTCGGCCTGGCGCAAGCGCTCGACAGGCGCTGGGACGAATCCGCTTTGGCGCGCAAGTTTTCGCGCGACTGGCGCCAGGTCGCCGAAGGCACGCTGGAGGCCTGCGAGCAAGCCCTGCACGAATCGCGGACCCACCTTGCCGTCAGCGCCGTTCACGGCCGCTGAGCCGACCCACCTGTCATCGACCAGGAGCCATAGAACCGATGTGCGGAATAGCAGGTTTCAGCGGACAGGACGTCACTGCCGACGCGGCACGCCCGGCGCTGGAACGCATGATCCATACCCTGGCCCATCGCGGGCCCGATGGCTATGGCTTCCATGCCGAAGCGGGAATCGGCCTGGCGCATGCGCGCTTGTCCATCATCGATCTGGCGACGGGCGACCAGCCCATCCACAATCCGCGCCGCGACGTGTGGACGGTGTTCAACGGCGAGATCTTCAACTACATCGAACTGCGGCAATCGTTGCAGGCGGCGGGACACCGGTTCTACACGCAATCCGATACCGAAGTGATCGTGCACCTGTACGACCGCTACGGCGACGATTTCGTGCAGCACCTCAACGGACAGTTCGCCATCGCTCTGTGGGACGCGAAACGCCAGCGCCTGGTGCTGGCGCGCGATCGCGCCGGCATCCGGCCGCTGTTCCACACGCGCAGCGGCGGGCGGGTGTGGTTCGCTTCGGAAGTGAAGGCCTTGCTGGCCGTGCTGCCGGAATGCGGCAGGCTGGATCCGATGGGCCTGGCGCAAACGCTGACCTACTGGTCCGCGGTGGACCCCGGCACTCTGTACCAGGGCGTACAGAGCCTGCCGCCGGGCTGCCTGCTCAGCATCGAACGCGACGGGCGCGAGACGATGAAGCAGTATTGGGACTGGACCTTTCCCAGCGCCGCCGAAACCTCGCCTTCGCGTTATCCGAAAACCATCGAGGCCGCCACTGCGGAACTGCGCGAACTGCTGGTGGACGCGATACGCCTGCAATTGCGTGCCGATGTGCCGGTCGGCGCGTACTTGAGCGGCGGTCTGGATTCGTCCGGCATCGTCGCCATGATCCGCGGCTTCACGCAGACGCCGGTGCGCACGTTCTCGGTGGCCTTCGAGGACGGCGAGTTCGACGAAAGCGAGCACCAGCAGGCGATGGTGCGGCATCTGGGCACCGACCACACCACTCTGCGCTGCACCCGCCGCGACATCGGCGAGGCTTTTCCACGCCTGATCCGGCATACCGAAACTCCCGTGCTGCGCACCGCGCCGGTGCCGTTGATGCTGTTAGCAGGCAGCGTACGCGAGCAAGGCTACAAAGTGGTGTTGACCGGCGAAGGCGCCGACGAAGTGTTCGGCGGCTACGATCTGTTCAAGGAAGCCAAGATCCGGCGCTTCTGGGCGCAGCAACCCGGCTCGCGTATCCGCCCACTGTTGCTGCAGCGCCTGTACGGCTATCTTGAGAATTCGCCGGTGCGCAATCCGGCGTTCGCGCAGTCGTTCTTCGGTCAGGGCATGGAACATCTGCAACGCCCGATCTTCGCGCACACGCCGCGCTGGGCCACCTCGCAGCGCGCGCTTTCGTTCCTGTCCGCCGATCTGCGCGCCAGCGTCGGCGATTGGAATCCGCTGGATGCCTACGAACTGACCTTGCCGCGCGAAATATCCTCGTGGAGCGGCTTGGCGCGCGATCAATACGTGGAAGCCAAATCGCTGTTGGCCGGCTACCTGCTGTCTTCGCAAGGAGATCGCGTGGCGATGGCCAGCTCCATCGAGGGACGCGTGCCCTATCTGGACCACCGCGTCATCGAATTCGCCAACCGCCTGCCGCCCAGCTTCAAGATCCGCGGCATGACCGAGAAGTACATATTGCGCCGCGCGCTGGCCGATCTTCTGCCCGCAGAAATCCTGCAGCGAACCAAGCAGCCGTATCGCTCGCCCGACAGCCAGAGCTTCTTCTTCGATGACAAGCCGCTGGACTACGTGGCCGAACTGATGAGCGCTGAAAGCATTCGCAAGGCGGGTTACTTCGATCCGGTGGCGGTGGGCAGATTGACGGAGAAATGCAGACAGGGGCGCGCCACCGGTTTTGCGGACAACCAGGCGTTCGTGGGGATCCTTTCCACCATGCTGGTCCACCATGGACTCCACGACGACACGGGCCGCAGCGCGTGAGTAGCGCGGCGGCGAATCTGGATTTTGCGGCCCATCGGCGCAGCGGGCCCGCTGCGCGGGCTGGCGACAGCGAGTGGCACGGCACGCATGCGGTGTTGTCGAAATGCAATCACGCCCGCAAGCGCGACCATTTGATAGGTTGGTACGATATTCATGCGTGTTGACGTGCAAGGGGAAGCGGCATGCACTGGAGAATAAAAGGCCTGATCCAGAAAGCCCTGGGCGTCGTGCCCGGTGGCGAGGCACTGCACTACCATCTGCAGCGACGTTTCGGTGGGCTGCAGGATTTCCACAGGGAGCTCTCGGTCAAAGTCGAGGACTGGCGGATCATGGTCCGCCATCTGCGCGATGCGCGCGTGGTCATCGCCGACAGTCATTTCTTCGAGATAGGTACGGGTTGGTACCCGACGTTTCCGTTCGCTCTGTACCTGGCCGGCGCGCGCCGCATCACCACTTACGATCTGAACCGTCATTTGCAGGACGATCTGGTGCGGGCGGCGGTGAAGGAGCTGGGTGGTTTCCTGAAGGTCATCGCCGAGGACAGCGGCAGCGAATTGGCCGAAGTGCAGGCGCGCTATCAAAGGTTGGCGTCTGCGATAGACGCCGGTGCGGATTTGAGCGAGGCCACTGGCGGCAGGATCCAGTATTCCGCGCCCGCCGATGCCACGGCCACGGCGCTAGCCGATGGCGAAGTGGACGTGGTGTTCTCCAACAGCGTGCTGGAACATGTGCCGCCCGAGGCGATCACGGCGATGTATCGGGAGTCGATGCGCATTCTGTCGCCGGGAGGGATCATGTTCCACTCGGTCAACTGCGGCGATCATTATTCCTACGTGGACAGCAGCATCCACCAGTTGAACTATCTGCAGTATTCCGATCGCGCTTGGAAGCTCTGGAACAATGCTTTCCTGTATCAGAACCGGATGCGGGCGCATGAGTTCGTGGAAGGCGCGGCGGCGATGGGATTCGCGATCGAGCTGGACACTTCCACCGCGCGCGCCAATCGTCTTGAGCAGTTGGCGGCGATGAAGGTGGATTCCCGCTTCGCGCAGCTGACGCCAGAGAAGTTGTGCATCACCAGCGTGGATTTCATCGCTCGCAAGCCATAGGGCGGGCCCCGGCCCGCCACCGCCACGCATCAAGTCGCGACAGCGCAGAAACGGATAGCAGCAGGCCAAACCTCGTAGCCCGGGTAGAGCGCAGCGAAACCCGGGACGCCGACCTGGGAATAATTATCGCTCCGGAGATGCCTGCCAAAGTGGGCTGGCCGAGCAAGGCAGCTGTACGTCAGATCAAAGGCCCCGGGCTTCGCTGCGCTCTAGCGGGCCACGTCCCTAATTAATCCGTCAGAAATATCGGGGGTAGTCCAACCTGACCCCGTTCTTTTTCATTTTTTCCTTTAAGGCTACGGGCGTATGCGTCTATTCTGATATTCGATGGACACTCCCTTAGCGGAGGGGTTCATTTTGAAAGGGCGGGCTTCGTAGTAAATAACCTGCAGCAAAGATTCGTGCCAATTCAACTCAACATTACTGCCCTCAAAAACGGCAACTTTGTCTCGATCATAGTCGTACTCGTCGCCTGCCTTGCCCAACAGAACCCACGTTGCATCCGCAGTTGTGGCGCCGCACTGTACTGTCAGAATTCCCGCCGCGTACTCTCCGTCAGGCGATGTTATGCGTGATTTCAACTCTTTATCGCAGTCAAAAATCGCAGAATCCCCGCATCCATTTAGCGCTAAAAAGGATAGCGAAAGGGCAACAATCACAATTCCGTTACTTAGTTTCATCATGATACCTAATCCCCTGTTGTATCCAATATTGATCTCTCGGATCGTCAGCAAATGATCCACTCCCCGTCTCAGCATAGAACCTCAAAAAACGGGGTCAAAAAACGGGGTCAGGTTCACTTCCACCAGGAAAGATTGCGATAAATCCTACACACCTTCCCCACTGCTTCCGATAGCATCAACCAGATAGGCCGCTGATGCTGAACGCATGGCGCGCCTTCCACGATTCGATCTTCCCTGTATCCCTCAGCATATCGTGCAACGGGGCAACAACCGGCTTCCGTGCTTTCTGGACGATGATGACCGGCAACGTTACCTGCAGCTACTGCGGCAAGCCGCCTTGGCTGCGAAAAAAAGGGGCCAGAGTAAATATTCGTTTGAATCCAGATGTTTCTGACGCTTTTGTCCAGCAACATCCTAAAGCCATGGCAGCGCGCAGCAGACATGCTCATAGCCTGTCCATAAGGGCAAGGGAGAGGAGGACTTAGCGGCCATCCGAGCCCATCTTCAGCAAGAACGCGCCTTGGGCAATCCCCGCTTCCAAGCCATGGTGGCGAAAACATTGAATCGGCCCGTCTCGGTCAAGTCTCGCGGACGACCACGAAAGAGCGATGAAACGGGTATGTCCTAAGGACAGGATTCAAACGAATATTTACTCTGGCCCCTTTCTTGGGCCCCTTTCTTGACGCGGGAATAATCATCGCTCCGGGGACACCTGCCGAAGTGGGCTGGCCGGACGGGCAGCTGTGCATCAGATCAAACGCCCCGGGTTTCGCTGCGCTCTACCCGGGCTACGCCCCTAATTAATCTGTCCGAGAAAGCGGGGGTAGTCCAACCTGACCCCGTTCTTCTGCTTCTATTCTTGAGCAAGTTTCTCAATTATATTTCCCAGATAATCTCTTTCAGTTTTCTCTAGCAAGCAAACTGTACCGTCGCTTGGATGAGCATAAAAATGAAAAGGTGAGGCTTTCCAGATCCCGACACTCTTGCCTCGGTAAAATTTCTTGATGTAAATATAAACATCCATTTTCTCTTCTGAAGTTTGATCCGTTGGGCGGCACGGCATATTTGTCGCTTTCAACAAGCTATCTACGGCACTTCTTTCAGTCACTATTATTCTCACTGGCGCTGACGACTCTAAATCGCGCGCTGACAATGATATTGGTGTGAGCTGATTGAAACTTCGGTAATACACTTCGAGCCGATCAGATTTTACCTGCTCGGATCCGATTGCCTTTTCAGTGTGATTATTTTTGCAGTCTGCACATGCGAGTATTAATAGAATAACTACCAGTTTTAGGCCGTGTGCTCCAAGCTTATTCCTGTTCATTTGCATTCCTTAATCGGACATTTAACTTCTACCGGTGTTCCGGAATGATTGCGGAAACGGTGTCAGAGTCACTTAACCAATGCGTCTTTGCAAGGCCGATGGGCAGGTCGGATTCCAGCAAATCGACGTAGCTTGGCTTGCGCCTGCTCACGAAATGAATCGGTCCCCAAGGCCCCTTGTTGACGCAGGTAAGCTCTAATCTCGGCCAGGGTTCCTTCCGGCAAGATTTCATTCAAAAGATCACGGTAGCTTTCACGCCTATCGGCTTCGGTTCGGGGAAACGGTGTCAGGGAAACGGTGTCAGAGTCACTTAACCAATGCATCTTTGCAAGGCCGATGTGCAGCTCGGATTCCGGCAAATCGACGTAGCTTGGCTTGCACCTGCTCACGAAATGAATCGGTTCCCAAGGCTCCTTGTTGACGCAGGTAAGCTCTAATCTCGACTAGGGTTTCTTCCGGCAAGACTTCATTCAAAAGATCACGGTAGTTTTCACGCCTATCGACTTCGGTTCGGCCCAGATCCAGATAGGCCGGATGCGGCGTTAGCGAGGAATCAGGATGTCCCGCTGCATTGGCGCGACAGCTTGACCAGGCGTACTCCTTGGGATCATCGATCATCCATGCGCGAACAGGGTTGAGCTCGATGTAGCGATAACAAGTCAGCACATATCGCTCCGAATCGACGAGGCAAGACTTGTAACGACCTTCCCATAGCGTACCTGTCCGGCCATGCCGACCATTGAACATGCCAGCATAGTTGCGACCAAAGGTCTGCATCAACCGAGAAACCGCGCCTACTTCAACTGGCGTGAGCAGTAGATGTACATGGTTGGTCATAAGAACGTAGGCATGCAGCGAGCAGCCATAACGAAGAAGGCCCTCGCGCAATCCCTGAAGGTAACGTTGCCGATCCTCGTCATCGAGAAAGCAAGGGAGTCGATTGTTACCACGCTGCACGACATGTTGGGGAATGCCGGCGATATCTGGACGGGGTAGTCGGGCCATAAAGGCCACTATCGACTCACTGGCGGCCGGCTAACATCATCCAACTATGCATAGGAGATCGGAAAAGATCCCGAACGGATGTCAGAAGTGTCTCTGACACCGTTATTTCGGAAATGTCCCTGACACCGTTATTTGCCGAACGGATATCAGAAGTGTCTCTGACACCGTTATTCACACCGTTATTCGTTATTGGACACCGTTATTGGGGCTACGGACCTAATCCCGCCTTTTCCAGTTACCCGCAAAAATGGGGATTTGCAAAATCACTAGGATCGCGAGCGCGAATAGCACCCCTTTGACAAGGTTAAAAGCAAACCAGAACAATAATCCACTACCGACAGCAACTAGAACTGCTGCCTGCTGCTCTCTCCAAAATTGTCGGCTCATCAACTTATTTTCTCTCGTCTATTCGTTGCTCTATTTTTTTCTGCAACGTTGCGCCAGTAGCATTACCAACATTTTCTGCTGCCACAGATGCCGCAGACTGCGTTGCGGCCCCACCCATCGCTGATTGCGTAGTTGCAGCAATATGTGCGCCAATCGCCTGCGGTGAAGTCGCAGGAGTGGCCGCCATCTTCTGTAACGATATAGCCTTGGCATTAGCCACTCGACTATTCCCGTAACTTAGGACGCCGCCAACGACGGCCGCAACTGCCATTTTCCCCGGACTCGGAACCTCGCCGTTCGCCAAGCTATCGGCTGCTGATCCGGCAGCACTTGCCGCAGCATTAGTCCCAGCAGTGATGACAACAAAAACGGGGTCAGGTTCACTTTCTATATCGACCTGAAGTGAACCTGACCCCGCCTCCAACGGAAGCGGTGGGAAGCGGTGGGAAGCTGGGAAGCGGTGTCAGAGTCACTTAACCAATGCCTCTTTGCAAGGCCGATGAGCAGTTCGGATTCCTGCAAATCGACGTAGTTTGGCTTGCACCTGATCGCGAAACGAATCGGCTCCCAAGGCTCCTTGTTGACGCAGGTAAGCTCTAATCTCGGCGGGGATCTCTTCCGGCAAGACTTCATTCAAAAGATCACGGTAGTTTTCACGCCTATCGACTTCGGTTCGGCCCACTATGCATAGGAGACCGGAAAATATCTCGGACGGATGTCAGAAGTGTCTCTGACACCGTTATAGACATCGGTCCGGCCCAGACCCAGATAGGCCGGATGCGTCGTTAGCGAGAAATCGGGATGTCCCGCTGCATTGGCGCCAGAAGTGTCTCTAACACCGTTATTGCCGTATGAGCCCTGCTAAAAATCTGTCCGTTGAACAACTTCTATAAGTTGCCCAGATTCATCTGCAATCAGCTCCATCGAATAGTAGATTCCAGTCGTTGACCTCAGGACAAAGTCAGAGCTAAAAACAGTCCTTCCATCAGGGGTTGTGCCACGCTCAAGCACTATTCCTAATTTGACTATTTTTGCGCTAGCAGCTTCTATTTTTTCGCCAAAGAATATTCCCGCAGGCAGATCAATCGATTTATCGACCTCCCCTTTGCGGGCAGAGACTTTAGATAAGCTTCCGTCGAAGAATGCATACTGAATGCCATCGCGCCCCACGGCAGAACAATCAGAAAGTGCGGACAACTCTTTACCGCAATCCGTCGATGAAAATGCGCTCTTATCAACTGGGACGCCGCCTATTGGAATCGCTCCGATCATAACAACAGGAGATTCTTTAGTGCTTGGAGCTTGTGCATTACAAGCCGTCACCCCGAAGAGCATGAAAGCCAGTACTAACAGGCTGCGAACTAATGTATTCATCTTTTTTACCTATCAAAATCAATGACGGGTGGAGTCCACTCAGAGGGCGGAGGCGGAGGCGGAAGTTCGGAAAGTGGGTCAACCACTGTACCGCCCGCTGATCGCGGCGATTCACTGCCGGTGCGTACTTCAAAATGCAAATGCGAATCTCCAGAAGCGGGCGTATTACCCGAAGTTCCAACGGTTCCTACTATTTGCCCCCCGATAACAGAGTCTCCCGGCGCAACATCAACTGTGTCCAGATGCGCCGACTGCGTAAATACCCCGTCCCCATGGTCTATCACCACTTGATTCCCATAGGTTTCGCTCGGATTTGGCTGAATGTCTACAACAGTACCATCGCCAGCCGCGAGCACTGGTCGACCAACCGGCGCCTGAATATCAATTCCTGTATGAGTTGAAGCTCCCCGCGAGGTATTCCTGGGCGAGCCAAATTCGCCACGGCCCTCTCTAGGCTTATCAGCCTCATTAAGTGTATACGCGCCTTGCACAGGCCAATTTGTAAGTGATTGCCGTCCATCCGGATCAGTGAAGCAATATGGGTTGTTGAAGGCATAGGCGTACCGGTTGAATTGCCGCCAATCGCCGCTGTCGTAGGCCGTGACGGGATCGACGCTGAGCATCTTTCCGATGCCCGGATCGTAATAGCGCTGCTGCATATAAGCCAGCCCCGTGGCGCCATCCATCACGTGCCCGGTGTAGCCAATGCCATCGTACGCCGGCTTGTTGATCGCTGCGCCATAGGGCTCGTAGTTGGTGCGGTCGATCACTGTCCCTGCCGCATCGGTCACTGCTACCGGGCTACCCAACGCATCGGTGTGCTGGTATTTCAGCAATGGATTGCTTTCATCGTTGACCCCCGCCTCGCGGATAGCAACCACACTGCCGGCCAGATAGATGTTGTTGTAGCGCTTTCCCTTACGGTAGTCGAGATGGAAGTAGGGTTTTCCATCGAAGGCATACTGCTGGTAATCACAAGCCGTGGCGTTACAGCTCAGGATCCGGCGTCCATGCGCATCATAGGCATACCACTCGGTATCACTGCCCCGAAGGCGGTTGCCGTAATCAAAGCCGAAGTTCGCCCCATTCTTGTTGTTTACATTACCTTGCAAATCGTAGCCAATTCCGACTATCGAAGCGCCGCTGGTGTTCTTGATATTAGTCAGCTGATTCTTGGCGTCATAGACATACTCGGCATAATCCTTGACACCCGCCAATTTCCAGGATTTCAAGTTATCCAAAGCATCGTAGGTGAAACGGTGCCAAGCATCGCCCCCAAAGTGCGCACTAAGAGCTCCGGTCAACCGATCGAGACCGTCATACTCCATTTGGCGACCATAGTTGCTGCCCTGCACCAGGTCATCGATACGAGTAACGTTTCCGTTCGCGTCATACCAGTACTGATGATCCAGCGCGCCAGCACTGTCAGTGCTGCGTAGCGGCAGCTGCCTGGCGTTCTGCTGCATCGTATGCACGATGCCATTGCCGTAGGTGAACTGCTTGATGCCGCCATTGGGATGGTACTGCACGCCAGTCGCGTAGCTGCCCGCCTGGGTAGCCTGACCCAAGGCGTTTGGCGCGTAGTTGACCGTCAGTGTGTTGGGATAAGTGAGTACGCTGAGCGAACCGTTGCTGTCATAGGTGTACCCCAGCGAAAGAGGAGATCCCGCGACGTTGGTCACCTCATTGGTCAGCAAGCGGCGTTTGTTATAACTGTAAGTGTTGGTCGTGGGGACGACATTCGCCTGCGTGGTGGTCACCAGGCTGGGTAGACCATCCGGCGTGTAGTACCAAGACTGGTTGCCGTTGCCATCTGTAAAGATCAGCGTCTTGAGCCGGTTGCGAGCATCATAGGTTCGGCTGACTTTGCGGGCCGCGACCGACCCCGATGTACCGTCAGCCTCACACGCAGTACCAGAAGCTAAACCAGCAGCCGACCACTTGAGGTTGCCCGCCCCGTCGTAGCCCATCAACGTCGCACTGGTTTCCGGCTCCGTGGTCTTGCACAGTTGGCGGTAACCGTCATACACATAGTAGCGTGACTGCTGCAAGGTACCGTCGCTGTTCCGCTGGCGTACCTGCTCCGGACTGCCCAAGTGTGGATGGCGGAATATTTCGGTTACCTTGCCTCCTTCGTGATAAACACTCCAGGTCAGCAGGTCGTAACTTGGCTGATCATAGACTTGGAAGCCACTTTGAACCCGGTTACCACGTGGATTAGTTGCGAGGGTCTGAAAACCAGTCAGATATTCGGTAGTGCTGGCCAATATGCCGAGTTCGGAATCCTGTTCCACGCGCTTCACGCGATCCAACACGTCGTAGGTTGTGCGCGTGCCTTGGCTAACCGAGTTTAAATCACCCACGTTGGTTGTCGGATACGACTGGAAGGCTAGGCGGCCGCTTGCATCGTAACGCTTTACCGTCTGGCTCAAAGTGCCAGCGATATTGGCAGCATCCAACTGCTCTTCCAGTACCGGACGCCACATGCCGTCGTAGTAGGTATTGATGTGCTTGTTGCCTTCGTACCGGCTGGCCCGCCAATGGCCGGCAGGCAAGCCGTGTTCGTCTGAACTTATTTTCTGGAATGACATCGTCACCGCATTCCAGACCGTACTGTCCCCCGTCGGATACGCAATACTGGCCAAGCGCCCCATGGCGTCATGGCCATAGCTGGTGGTGAACCCGTTCTCGTCGGTCACCGCCGTGATCCAACCCTTATCGTTGACCACCGCGGTCTGCGTGGCGCCCGAAGGCGCTTCGGGCGTAACCGGATACTGGATGGTGCGCGGAATACCCCGGTACCAATTGCTCACCGTAGCAACGTTGTTGTTGCCGTCCTTGACCGTAGCCACCGTGCCATCGGCGTAATAGCTCAGGGTCTGCTGCAGCTTGCCGAAAGAGTAGCTTTGCAGCGGCAACACCGTGGCGGCATCGAAGACAGTCCGGGAAACCTCTATACCATTGGTCAGGGAGCGTTTGACCAGCCCCATGACCCACTTCGACGGATCGTTATGGTATTCGATCGTCTCGGTCTTGCTGGCGAGATACGGCACCGAGGGTTGCAGGGGCGCTGGATTTCCCGGGACATCCACCGTCGCCAGGAGCTGACTGCCATTCTTCAGATGGAAGCGCAGGCCGGGAGCCGTGATCGGGATCGACCTTGTGCCAATCGGACCCGCCGAGAGCAGCTCCTCCTCGTTTCCATTCAAGTCCGTTACCCAGACGGACACCTTCGCCGTGGTGTTATAGGTATTCCAATTGACCGTAGCCGGACAAGTCACGCTGCCCGGGGCGATGTTGCAAGCACCGGGCGAGGCGGTGAGGGTGCCGGAAGGCGGCGGAAGCGCACCCGCCTGGATGTCCACGGTAGCCAGGGTCAGCGCACCGAATTTCAGATGCATGCGCTTGGCCGTCGACGGGGGCATCACCGTAACTTGCGAACCATTCGGATCACTTGCAAACAGGACCATCCCGTTATTGCTCAAGTCGCTCGCCCACACCTCCGCGGTGGGTGCGTTCACGGAACTCCAGTTGATTGTGATGTTGCACGAGGTATTGCCCGGTGCGATGGTGCAGGGGTTCGGCGAAGCGGAGATCGTCCCCGAAGGCGGTGGCGGCGGATTTCCGAGAACGTCCACCGTGCTCAAGGTCTGGCTGCCGACCTTCAAATGGAACCTGGATCCGGCCGCCGTAATCCACGTCGCAGCCTGCCCACCGCTCTGACCATTGGCGAAAAGTTGCAATCCATTATTGCTGAGATCGGACACCCAGACACTGGCGCTGGAACTGGTCGAGTTCCAGCTGACCGTGGTAGAGCAGGTCGTGCTCCCCATGGCGATATTGCAGGGGTTGGGCGTGGCCGACACCGTTCCGGTGGGCACCGGCGGCGCAGTGATCGTTATGGTTTTCGTATTGGAGGTAACGGTGTACTCATGAAGGGTAACCGTGTTGAAGGCCGTGGCGGTCGCCTTGTAGCTGTAAGTGCCTACGGGCAGGTTGGTTTCGGTGTAGGTCGTGGTTCCGAAATTCACGCTTTGGTTGTTGCGGAATAAAGTAATGGTGTCCGCATCTATCCGATATTTGTTCGTTCCCGTGCCGTTGGTTATAGCGATCGTCAACCCGAAGGTCGCTGGCGCCTCATAGGTCGAAGCCGGTGAAGATAAAGCAATGCTCTGCGCGCCAGCCGAAAGCGGCCAACCCAGAGCGCAAAGCAGCAACCCAACCACGCAAATCCATGACCGCATATCCGATTCCCTTGATTCCTGCAACGTTACGAAGCGCTATCGACCTTCAGCGACGGAAACTACTTTTCCCCGCTACGGCGACTGCCGGCTTCCACGAAAGATCCTGGTTGGGTTGGCGAGCGCATCGAACTGCTCGTTGATGGTCGTGAATACGACGCCGTCCTGTACCGTTTCGGTACTGATAAGCGGGCGATGGAGCTCACTCTGGAAACCGTCGCCATTGCCCCGCAGGCTGTTGCCGAACCTGGCCGGATAAGCCGCACGCCTCATCGAAAAATCGTAGGTGTAAGTCTGGACGCGGAGAATATTGGACTCGCTGGTGCCCTGCTCCACTTTCAGCAACTTGCCTTCGTTGTATTGAAAGCTGTTTCCGTAGGTATACCGGATCCATTCATTGCCGGGGCCGGTGACCGTGGTCTTGCTGGAGCCGGCGCAGCTATCCGATGTACAGGGTGTCTCGAAGCAGTCGTAGACGGACCAGTTGCATACCGGGTACTGGAAGCTGGCGCCACGCCCGTAGCGCGCGCTGATTTGCGGGTCGTAACTGTAGTTCCATTCTGCCGTCGCCAATCCAGGACCCGTGACCACCTTCTTGGTCAGAGTGAAGCTATAGGCGGAAATGGCGTAAGTGTTGACGTCATCCTGGGTGTTGTTGTTGGTGCCCGGCGCTGCGCCGGCCGGAGAGGTCGTGACATTGCCGCAGGCCACCGGCACCTGGCTGCGCCCATGCTCCAGGATGGTGGTGGTGAAAGTAGCCGTGGCGCCCGAAGGGTGGGTAATGGAAGCCACCGGCGGCGGCAGATACATGTTGATGGGTATTTCGTTGACGACGCAATCGCGCAACGGCTCGCCCTGCGGCGATTCGTTGACCTTGATTTCCGCTGCCGCGAAGGCCGCAAAGCCGATGTTCCAGGCGCTGCCGTCCGGCAAGGTGACCGTGGTCAGCGTCGTGCGGCCTCCCTCGGCATCGCCGTAGGTGTAGGACCAGGTGCGGGTTCCGTCGCTGACGCTTGAAATATAGTTTCCGCTATAGGCAGCGGTGAGGACCCGGCCATCGCTGGCTTCGATCCTGGTCAGCTTGCCGCGCTGGTCGTAGGCATTGGTGTAGGTATAGGCGACCCAGTTGCCGAAACGGTCTTCCACGCGCGTGGCATAGAGCACGTTCCGGAAACGGGGGGCGGTTATATAAATGCCGGACCCCGTGACGTCCCAGTTACTGCGGCCCCGCATGCTGGGTTCGCCGTAGCGGCCCATCCAGTTGAACCAGTAGCGCGTGCCGTCGGCAGTGATGGCCAGGTAGCCTTCGCCGGTGCCGTTGAGTATCGACGTCAAGCAGGCGACATGAGTCCTGCCGTTATCGACGGTCCACGGATAGGGACCGCCGCTGGTGGGCACGGTGGCGGCTGTGGAAACCAGCATGTCGCCGCCGCCTCCTCCGGGCAGGTCCATGGTCAGGCCCTGCCAGAAATCGCGCAGCAGGAATCCGCCTGCCGGGACAGGTGGAATTCCGGGGCTCGAGCAACGGTTTCCGGGCGTGGCGCCCTGCACCGCCCAATCGCCGGAGAACACGCCGCTTATCTGCGGCACCTCGACCGTCCAGTCCGCCAGCATTTCCTGGCTGCCGTTTTGCTTGCGGTTCTTGACGTCGAAGCTGCGCGAAAACGCAACGGGCAACCCATCGTTGCCCGGCAGACTCACATCGGTGGCAGCGAAGGAAAGCGCACCGTTGGACAGGCTTACCTGGTCGCCAGCGAAATCCGGCCCCAAGGGCGCCACGGTCTGACTGGCCTTGATCCGCTTGTCGAAATCCTCCCACGGAAACTTGCCTGTCTGTGCCTGCACGGTCCAGGTCAGACCCAGCAAGAAGGCTGCAATGACGATGCGTTTCATGTTCGCACTGTTCCCTGTGTCAATTAAATGGAAGAAAATGAATTTAAAAGTATCGATGGCGCTGGAACGAAAAGTAGCGGCTGGGAGCCCACCCTGAGGCGTTTCTGTTACGACTTTTCAGCCGCACAACAGAGAGCCGACAGACAGGACACTGTCCGCTTGGAAAAAACCTGTACTTGATCCCCTTCGTGCGCCGCAGCCCCTTGCGGTATGTGGCATATATATCTGTGTCAGTTCAGAAATGCAAACAGCAATGACGTGGCATTTTTTTATTTCTATCTTTGCGGACGTCAATGGTGAGAATCAGATGAGATATCACAATTGTCCTACCGCAACCTCCATGGCCTGACGGGCGATGTGAATTATTTACATGTGCGCAAGTCACAATTTTTGACCGCCGCGTGTGCGTGGACAAAGGGCACTTCCAGAAACCTTCCGTCGCTTTCCATGGCCGATGAAAAGATCACTAGACCGTTTATCGTGGCGATCCAAGACTCATTGGGGCGCTGGTGGCGTAATCCTGAGAAGCTTCCCATCCTCCGCATCCGTCAACACATAAAGTTCCCCCTCCGGCCCCTGCCTTACATCGCGGATGCGCTGCTGCAAAGCACTGAGCAACCGCTCTTCGTGCATCACCTTGTCACCATCCAATTCCAGGCGGATCAATTCGCTGGATGCCAAGGCACCCAGGAACAGATTGCCCTTCCATTGCGGAAACAGATCGCCGGTATAGAACGCCATGCCGCTGAGTCCCGGCGATACCGCCCACACATGATGCGGCTGCTCCATGCCTGGTGCTGATTTGCCGACCGAGCCCGGCACCGGACTGCCGTTGTAGTCGATGCCGTGAGTGATGACCGGCCACCCATAATTGCGTCCGGCCTGCGGAATATTGAGCTCGTCGCCGCCCATCGGACCATGTTCGCTGGTCCATATCTGCCGCGTCACCGGATGCAGCGCAGCGCCCTGCATGTTGCGGTGGCCGTACGACCAGATTTCCCCTCTTGCGCCTGCGCGTTTGACGAAGGGATTGTCGTCGGGAATGCGGCCGTCCGGCCATATCCGCACCAACTTGCCTTGCAGCTTGTCCAGCTCCTGCGCCGCAGCGGCGGCCACGCGATTGTCGCCCTGGGTGACGAACAGATGCCCGGCATCATCGAAGACCAGACGCGAACCCACGTGGGTGCCGTGCGAAAGTTTCGGCTCCTGGCGATAGACCACTTGCGTGTCTTGCAACGCTCCACCCTGCAGGCGACCCCGCATCACCGCAGTGCCGGCTTTGTTGCCGCGCAGAGTAGGTTCGGCAAAGGACAGATAGACCAGATTGTCGCTGGCGAAGGTCGGCGATACCGCCACGTCCAGCAGGCCAGCCTGGCCATCGACGAATATCTTGGGTAGGCCGGTGATGGGCGCCGACACCTGGCCCGCCGCGGAAATGCGGCGCAAGCGTCCCGGTCGTTCGGTCACCAGCATGTCGCCGCCCGGCAGAAAGGCCAATCCCCAGGGATGCTCGAGACCGGCGACCAGCTCGATCACCGCATAAGAGCCTTTTTCGGATTGGAGCACCGTGGGCGCCGCATTCGCCGTGCGTGGCTGGGTCGCAGGGGAAACTGGCTCTTTGCCGCAAGCCGACAAGCCGAGCAACAGGAGGACAGCCAGAACGCGCATGGCAACGACTCCGTGGGAACGCAGGGGATGCCCGGATGTTAGCACCCGCTCCAGCGGCGGATGGAGACAGCACTCGGTTTCCCGGCCCGAGCACTGGCCGGTACAGGCCCCAAGCCGCGTTCATGTTGATAGCACCAAGGGAGATTGGGGGATCCGCATGCAGCAAAAACAACAGATCAAGAAATTCATACTGGAGAATTTCCTGTTCTCGGACGATGAGTCCGCGTTGGGCGACCAGGACTCGCTGATCCGTGGAGGCATCATCGATTCGACGGGCATCCACGAACTGATCTTCTTTCTGGAAGACGAGTTCAAACTGACCATCGTGCCGGACGAAATGATCCCGGCGAATTTCGATTCGATCCAGACCGTCGACGAATTCGTCCGCCGCAAACTCGCCGTCTGACCGGCAGCTCCACGTGAACGGACTACCAGGCCGCGTCGCCCGCATCGCCCGGGAAACACCGCGGCGCACCGCGCTGGTGGACGGTGCGCGCACGATCGACTACGGCCAATTCTGGCGGCAGGCGCAGGCATTCGCTGTCGGCCTGCGCGAACAGGGCCTGGTCAAGGGCGAGCGTTTGGCGCTGTTGCTGCCCAACCGCATCGAAGCCGCCGTGGCCTGCTATGGCGGCTGGCTGGCGGGCGCCGTCGTGGTGCCTTTGAACGTGCAGGCGCGCGAGCGCGACTTCGCGCCCTGGTTGCGGCACTGCGGCGCCCGCCATGTGGTCTACGAACAAGGCCATCGCGACGCGGAGCTGGCGTTGGAGCAGATCGGATACAGCGGAAGCCGCACCGTCCTGGCGGATGCAGAGCCGTTGCTTCCGCCATCGGAGGAAACAGCTACGCCGGAATTCCAGATGGTCGAAGCCGGCGACACTGCACTGATCCTCTATACCTCCGGCACCACCGGCGCGCCGAAAGGGGTGATGCTCAGTCACGCCAATCTTGCCGCCAATGCGGAAGCGGTGGTGGCGTACCTGGGACTGGGACAGGAGGACCGCGTGCTCAGCGTGCTTCCTTTCTATTACGCCTACGGTGCCTCGGTCCTGCACACCCATCTCATCAGCGGCGCCTGCGTGGTGCTGGCGCCCAACCTGCTGTTCCCGCATCTGGTGCTGCAAGCGCTTTCGCAGGAACGCGCCACCGGATTTTCCGGCGTGCCTTCGACCTATGCGCTGTTGCTTCAGCACACTGCCTTGGGCGAATACGATTTCTCTTCGTTGCGTTACCTGACCCAGGCCGGCGGCGCGATGTCGCCGCAGCTGACCCAACGCCTGCGCGCCGCCCTGCCCCATCCGCGATTGTTCGTGATGTACGGGCAGACCGAGGCGACCTCGCGCATCAGCTGGCTGCCACCGGAAAAGCTGGACGAAAAACTGGGTTCGGTGGGCGTTCCCGTGCAAGGCCTGCAATGGAAGATCCTGCGCGAAGACGGCAGCCCCGCCGACGCCGGCGATAGCGGCGAAGTGTGGGTGCAAGGACCCAGCGTGATGCAGGGCTACTGGGAAAACGCGACCGCCACCGCCAGTGCGCTCGCCGAAGGTTGGCTGCGTACCGGCGATGTGGGTTACCTGGATCGCGATGGTTATCTGTTCCTGCTCGGCCGCCGCAGCGACATGATCAAGACCGGCGCGCACCGGGTGCACCCGACCGATGTGGAGGAAGTGATCGCCGAAATGCCGGGCGTGACCGAAGTGGCCGTGGTTGGCGTGGAAGACGAAATCCTGGGCCAGGTGATCAAGGCGTTCGTCGTCGCCACCGATCTGCCGCCGCGCGCCGAAGAACGCATCAAGGCGCATTGCCGCGCTCGCCTGGCTCCCTACAAGATTCCCAAACACGTCGCCTTCGTCGACGCCCTGCCGCGCACCGCTTCCGGCAAGGTCCGGCGCGTCCAACTGATGGAACTACAGAGCACGCCATGACTACACTCGATGCCACCACCCTCGATATCGACTATGAAGCCGAAGCGGACCGCATTGCGGCGCGCCTGCGCGAAGTCACTGCGCGGCAGCTGCACCGCCGCGGACTGGTCGTGGCCATTTCCGGCGGCATCGACAGCTCGGTCAGCGCTGCGCTGGCGGTACGCGCGCTGGGCCCCGATCGCGTCTTCACCCTGATCCTGCCCGAGCAGGACTCTTCCGACGACAGCGCCGCGCGCGCGCATATCCTGGCCAAGCATCTTGGCGTACGCACCGAGACGGTAGACATCGCGCCTGCGCTGGCCGCGATAGGCTGCTACACCGCGCGCGACGCGGCGGTGCGGCATGCCTTGCCGGAATACGGAGAAGGCTGGAAATTCAAGATAGTGATCGATGGCGGAACCGAAGGCCGCATCAACCGCTTCCGTTTGATCGCGCAATCGCCCGACGGCGCAATGGTCGAACGCGATCTGCCGCTGCAGGATTATCTGACGATAGTGGCGGCCACCAACTTCAAGCAACGCATCCGCAAGACCCTGGAATATTTCCATGCCGACCGCCTTAACTACGGCGTGGTAGGCACGCCCAACCGGGTGGAATACGACCAGGGTTTCTTCGTCAAGAACGGCGATGGTTCGGCCGACGTCAAGCCCATCGCACACCTGTACAAGTCGCAGGTCTACGGTATGGCCCGCCACCTGGGCTTGCCCGAGCGCGTCTGCGCCGCCATTCCCACCACCGACACCTACAGCCTCAGCCAGGGTCAGGATGAGTTCTACTTCGCCCTACCCTACCAGCAGATGGATATCGCCCTGTGGGCGCTCAACCACGACGTGCCGGCGAGCGGGCTGGCCACAGCGCTCAAGATCAGCGAAACGCAGGCGCAAGCCGTATATGAGGACATCCGCAACAAACGCCGCACTACCCGCTACCTGCATCAGGCTCCGGTGCTGATGAGTCCGGTCGTAGAACTCGACTGAACCCGATGAACGACCTGTCGCCGCCGCCGCAATACGTGACCCGCGACGGCGACGCCTTGCGCGACCGCGACACCGTACTCTCGATCTGGCACGGCAATCTGGGACAGGAAGACCGCATTGCGGCGAAGTACGAATGGTTCTACCTGGGCTGTCCGTTCGGGCCGCCCGTCCTGCAATTGCTGCGGTACACGCCCGATGCGACCGATATAGGCACCGCTTGCGCGGGCCGTCGTCGCATGTTGTGGCGCGGTGGTGAAATACGCGCCGGTGTGTTGGTGGACCTTACCGTGATCCCCGCGCATCGCTCGCTGGGTCCGGCCCTCATCCTGCAGCAGGGATTGATCCAGTCCGGCCGGCGACAGCTGGATCTGCTGTATGGATTTCCCAATCCCAAGGCGGCGGCGGTTTTCAAGCGTATCGGCTACGAGAAATTCGCCGATATCGCACGCCATGCGCACGTGCTGCGCCATGCCGGATATTTGCGCAACAAACTTCCCGGTTGGCTCGCCGTTCCCCTGGGCGCGCTGGCAGATGTGATATTCGCGGCGAAGGACAGGTTGGCACGCGCTTTCGGGCCGCGCCTGGATTATGCGTGGTCGGACCGTGCCGATCCGGCGATGGATCGGTTATGGCGAAACTCCGAGCACGGCAGCGGATTGCTGACCATTCGGGACAGTGCGCATTGCAAGTGGCGATTCGATGACTCCCCGTTGGTGCGCACGCGCTATCTGTCGCTCACCGGCCCCGGCGACGCCGGCATGCAGGCCTGGTTTGCCACGCAAGTGGAACGGAACACCCTGCATGTGCGCGACTTCTGGTCGGTCGCCGGATGCGGCCGCATGGACCCGCCGCATCTATTGGCGTTGCTGTTCGCCGCACGCGAAGCCGGCCACGCTTCGGTGTCCATGGAAATCGCCGCCGATGCTTCGCGCCTGGAAAGCTGGAAGCGCTGCGGCTTCGTCGAACGCAGCCGCCGGCCCGTGTTTGGCCGCTGGAGCCTTGACGAAGAATCGGACCTGCAAGCGCTGGACCTGTTCCTGACCTCCGCGGATGAAGACGAATAACTCCGCGATAATCCGCGCCGTCAAACTGCAAACGACGCGTGCCTGCGTCGCCACGGCTCGCGCATCAGGCCAATCGCCTGGTCTGCCTGCGGAACAGATAAAGCGCCAGCCAGTCGGGGCGAAACCGTCCCTTCGCATCGACCACCGTATCGGTTTCGAAGCCTGTCCGCCCCAGCAGCCAGCCCGGCTGCGGCGCCACCGGATTAAGCACCGGCACGCTGGTGAACACCAGCTCATAACCTGCCTGGCGAGCGCGATCGGCGATTTCCGGCGTATGGGCGCCGTGCGGAAACGACATGGACTCGGCGCTGGGAAGCGGTTGCCCAAGATGGCGGGCCAGTTCGGCGCGCGCGCCGCCCAGTTCGGCATCCACATCGGTCGCCAGCGTCATCGGCGTATGGGTCTTGCCATGCAGACCCAGTGCGATTCCGCCCGCCTGCAGCTTTTGCAGCTCGCCCGCATCGACCATATGGCGAAGACCATCGTCGAGCGCATGCAGATAGGGAGACAGTATTGCGTTCCTACGTTCTGCGTCGAGCTTCTCGAGGCGAGCTATGGCTTCGCGCAGCGACGCCATCGATTCGTCCCGCGGCGTCCACGCTTCCGCCAGCGCTGGCGCCATGGCGCGAGCCAATTCGTCCACCCGCAACAGGCCACGGCGCCAAGCGGAAATCAGACGCTCCTGAAAAAAGGGCTGCTGCGTTCCCACCGCGTCGGCCACCACGAACATCAACCCCGGCAGTCCCGCGCGCTGCAGTTCCGGCAACGCATAGTCGGCGTTGTCGGACCAGCCGTCGTCGAAGGTGATCAACAACGCATGGAGAGGCAATGCCGCGCCGGTCCGCCGCGCTTCCAGCACTTGCTGCAGCGAGACGACGTTGTAATGCCGTTTGAAGAACGCAAGCGATCGGGAAAGATGGGCGACGGACAACGTGTAGTCGGGATCGCAGGTCCGCCAGCGCGGATCCTCCGGTTTCAATGTGCGATGGAACATCACCACGGTTAGACTGCCGGCATTGCGCAGGCGGTGGTAGAGGCCCAGCAGACCGCTGGCGTAAAGCAGTTTTTTGGAGAGATCCTTCATGGCGCCAGCGATCGAAGTTTCCGCGATTATACCCACATACAACCGGCGAGAACTGGTGGTACGCGCGATAGATTCGGTACTTTCCCAGACCAGGGCCGTCGATGAAATCGTGGTGGTGGACGACGGCTCCACCGATGGTACCGAAGCGCATCTGCGCGAACGCTACGGCGACCGCATCCGCTACGTCTGGCAGGCCAATGCGGGGGTTTCCGCGGCGCGTAACCACGGCATGTCCATCGCTCAAGGCAGATACTTCGCATTGCTGGACAGCGACGACGAATGGTTGCCGGAAAAGACCGCGCTGCAGGTCGAGTGGATGGAGGCGCGCCCGGATTTCGGCATGGTCATCTGCGACGTGGAGCGCGTCGACAGCGATCACCGGCTGATCGACGTGTTCCGACGCCGCGATACGATTACCGAGGACGGCTGGGTCCTGCGCTGGATCATCCACAACCCGGCCCTGGCCCCCGCGTCGGCTCTGCTGCGCCGCGAGGTCGTCGACGACGTGGGCGGATTCGACACCAGCCTGCGCACTGCCGAAGACATCGACTTCCATCTGCGCGTGGCGCAGCGCTGGCGGATCGGCGTGGTGGAAGCTTCGTTGGTTCGCGCCATGCGCGGGCATGACGGCTTGTCCGCCGAGTCCACGACTTACGACGATTACGTGCGTGTGGTGGAGCGTGCGGTCGAAAACGCCAAAGGCGTGGTCGACGAAACGGAATTGCGGCGCGCATTGGCCGCCACCTACGCGCGCAATGCGCGCGGGATGCTGATCCGCAAACGCTGGCGGGACGGCTGGAGCCTGGCGGCGCGGGCATGGCGGCTGACGCCTGATCGTGCCCTGCGCGGCGATCTGCTGAAACTGATTCCGTTCGGCTTGCGGCGCGCCGCTCGCAGCCTGCTTCCCGGTTGAAGCCGTCGTTGCAGGTTATCGCCGGGCAGTCGTCGCGAACCGGTCCTCGCGGATCAGCGCGCGCCACGTCCGAACATCACCACTTCCACCGTCTGCAGCAGGATCATCAGGTCGAACACCAGGCCGTGGTTCTTCACGTAGAACAGATCGAACTTGAGTTTTTCTTCCGCGTCCTGCACGGATGCGCCGTAGGGGTAGCGTAATTGGGCCCAGCCGGTAAGGCCGGGTTTCACGCAATGACGTACGCCGTAGTACCGGATTTCATCGGACAGCAGACTGACGAAATGCGGGCGCTCCGGCCGCGGCCCGACGAAGCTCATGTCGCCGCGCAGTACGGCGAACAACTGCGGCAGTTCGTCCAGACGGGTCAGGCGGATGAATTTTCCCACCCGCGTGCTGCGGTCGTCGTCTTTGCTGGCCCAACGCGCCACACCGTCCTTTTCCGCATCCGCGCGCATGCTGCGGAACTTGGTCAGGGTGAAGTTCTGGCCGCGCTGACCTACGCGGATCTGGCTGTACAGGATCGGTCCCTCGGACTCCATCCGTACCGCCAGCGCAACCAACAGCATCACCGGCCACGCTATCAGCAGCAATACGCTGGCGGCGATCAGGTCGAAGAAGCGTTTGCTCAATCTGCGCGGCGTGGAATAGTCGAAGCCGCCGGAGAACACCAGCCAGGACGGGTCCACCACATTGAGCTGCACCATGCCCGCTTCGCGCTCGAAGAAGGTGGAGATGTCGATGACCGATATGCCGCGCTGCACGCAGGTAAGCATGTCTTCCATGGGAAGACCGCCGCGGCGTTCGTCGGGGGCTATCACCAGCTCGTCGATCTGCAGGCGTTCGGCCAACTCGTGCAGGCCGTTTTCCGGCATTTCCAGCAGATCCTTGCTGACCAGAACCGCCTGTCCCGGCACGGGCACGAAGCCCACTACAACGAACGAACGACGGTCGGACTGGCGGCGCATGCGGCTGTTGATCAGCTCCGCGTTCTTGCCGGCGCCGAATACCAGAATCCGCTGACGCAATGCATCGGTACGAATTACGCGTACGGAGATCACCCGCACCAGGACCACGCCCACCAGCCCCATCGCCAGCGACATGGCCAGCACGCCACGGCCTATATAAGTCGGCGGGACCAGGTAGTACAGGACCACCAGTGCGATGCCGCCGAAAGCGAACGACAGGGTCGCCCGCAACATGAAATCCATGCGGTTGTGGCGGACGTGTACCTGGTACATGCCGAAGGCGGCCATCGCTCCGGTGATGCAGAGCGCCACCAGCACCGCGCGCAGCGGCGCCTGCTGGGAGAAGATGAAGTGGCTTTCCGGATCGTTGTGGAAACGGATCCAGGCCGCGAACATGACTGCCAGAATCAAGGCCAGCGTTTCGGCCAGCCAAAGGAAACGCACGGCACGGGTCTTGCGGCTTGCGTTGGATGCGTTCATCGGCCGCTTTCCATAGCCGAAACGCACGGCCCGTAGTGGCGGCAAGGCAGCAGCCTATAGCCCGAAGCGCGGCCGCTTCCACGCAATATCGTCGAACAATGCATCGTCTTCCCCCGTGGCATGCCGTCTAGCGCTGTCGTTCCTTCCCCGGCGTCCCACCCGGGGCCGCCGGCCCAGCGCTCGCCCACCTGTGGTGTGGACTACCCACTACAACGCCGCCGGGCCGGCAATCCGGACACGCAGACCGGCTTTGTTCCGGCGTCGGATGACGGCCGCAGGCCGCAGGCCGTCCAGAAACGATTCCAGCCGCTTGTGGGCGGCTGGAAAGGTGTTCATAGATTCGGCAAACGGCGCGCGGTGGCGCACCGCTTATCGCACCAGGGAGCGTCGATAGCGCCTTTCCGGAGTCCGGCGCCAGACGGTGGGCTTTGCCGATTGCGCGCGAACGGCCGGCACTGGCGCTTGCGGCGACGATTGCGTCGGCGAGGCCGCAGGGGCCTGGCCACGGGGCGGAATCATCGGCTGCGAGCCGTTGACGCGGATAGGCGTGGAGCCGCCGGTGGACTCGAACTGTTCCAGAGCGCCAATATCGATCGTCCCGGCCAACGGCGCACGGGGCTTTTCCGCGCCGATCGCCATTTTTGCGCGTAGCGGCGGGTCGAAAGCCGCCAATGCCAGGGGCGTCGGGAAGGGGAACGCCGCAGGCGTGGCGGGCGAATTGTTACCTGTATTGATCAGCGGACTTCCCGCGAGCGGCCGCAGCGCACGCTGGGCGACATTGGTCAGCAGCGGATCGGCGCCGCGCAAAGTTCCGGTCCATTCCGCAGGCACCAGACTGGCCGAAGTCTGCACCCAGTTGTCGCTGCCGGCGACCTTGCGACCTCCGGACCATGGCTCCCGGCTCTGCGGCCCACAAGTGGGCACATCGACGTCGCTGGCCGGATTTTCCCGCACGATGGCCGGGGCGCCCGACGGCTGATAGACCACGTTGTTGTGCATCTCAAGCGAACCCTGGCCAAGCTGCACCAGCACCGCGTTGACCGCGCCAGCGCGGTCGAAAATGATGGTGTTGTTGGCCAACCGGGTTCTGCCTTGGTTGCGGCCTTCCAGGTCTCCTCCGATGCGCAATGCGTTGCCGGAGCGACTGGTGGAGTTGTGGATGATCACATTGCCCACCACATCCGCGTCCTCTCGCCGCAGGTCGGCGGTCCATGCAGGCTTCTGCGTTTCGCAATCGGGTCCTATCAACTCGATCTCGTGCAGGTTGGAGCCCTCTATCCAGTTGTAGTAGATCTCCGCCCGTTGATGGCGCACCCGCACCAGTACGCCGCCGGTCGCGTCATGCACATAGTTGTAGCGCATGCGGAAGACGGTATCGGGAAACGCAACCTCGTCGGACTGCATGTAGATGGCGTGACGGGTATTGCCCTGGCCGGAGTTGGCTACCTCGCTGTATTCCAGCGTGAACGCGCCCGAGTTCTGGTCGGCCGCCAATATTCCGTGCGACGGGCAGTCGTGGATGTAGGCATCGCGGACGGTGACGTTATGCGCTTCGCTGAAGATGCATGTGGTCGTGCCGCCTCTGACCTCGAAGCCCTCGAACACGATATGGTTCGATTGTTCGAACTTGATGGTGTGGTCGCCGCCCTGCAACAACGGACGCGTGGCGCCAGCGACGCGGCGCCAGCGGATGATGACCGGATTGGCTTCGGTGCCGCCGTCGTCATCGCCCACCACGATCCCGCCGGTATAGGTGGCATTGCCGTCTACTTCGACGATATCGCCTGCGGCCAGATTGTTGTTATTGAAGACCGCCGACAGCTGCGTGTACTGACGGCCCGACGGCCCTACCGTGTAGGTTGTGGCCGAAGCGGCAGCGGGAATCATCGCCAGCAAACCTGCCAGACACAAAAACCTTTTCAAACATTGCATTTGCTTTTAACCCCCAGCGCCATGGCGCCGTTGATCCCCTGCCCGTACATTCTCCACACTGCAGCGTGAACACACCGCTAAAAGGGACAGGCAAAAGGCGCTTTGGGCGGATTTGCCGCACATTCCCCGACACCCCCGCCGCCGCCGCAGCGGAAAAGGGCGGCAACACTCATGGAATCGATCAGGGGGGGCCACCGCGGTCAAACCCGGACCATCCATGCCGAATGATTGACGGCTCAATTCAGTTCGTGCAAAATTCCGCTTCTAATGCGCCCGTAGCTCAGTTGGATAGAGTACCTGGCTACGAACCAGGCGGTCGGGAGTTCGAATCTCTCCGGGCGCACCATTAAAGAACGAAAAAGCCAGCGGGCGATCCGCTGGCTTTTTTGTATGTCCGCGATCGCATGCCTCGCAGACCAGTCGATGTCCCTTCCGCATCCCGGAATACATTCGTCCAACCACATCGAACCGATATCCGCAGGCACAAAAAAACCCTGAAAATCAGGGTTTTTTTGCTAGTGGCGGAGAGTGAGGGATTCGAACCCTCGATAAGGCTTTTGACCCTATACTCCCTTAGCAGGGGAGCCCCTTCAGCCGCTCGGGCAACTCTCCGGGATTTCGAAGCGGACAGCAATGCACCGCCTCAGCCGTTTAGGATACCGGCTGACGGAGATGACAGCAAACGAAATCGTCAGCTCGACGAGCTGGTTTCTGCGGGTTGCGCGGGCGTGTTGGCATCTTCACCGCGTTGGATGCGCTGATAAATTTCTTCGCGATGCACAGCCACGTCCTTGGGCGCAGTGATGCCAATGCGCACCTGATTGCCCTTGACGCCCAGCACGGTCACAGTGACCGAGTCGCCGATCATCAAGGTTTCGCCAACTCGGCGAGTCAAAATCAACATTTAATTTGTCTCCTTAATCCGGCAAGAGTAGTGCCGGGAGGGCGTTTTAGCCTTAACGGAGGCGTAAACGCTTCCTGATTCATTCATCAACGTGAAACATGGTAACGGCCGGCCACTATGGGCCGCAAGCTGATGTTTCATGGGTTTCAGGGCCGTATCCGTTGGGCTACCCATGCCGGAACGTCCGCCAGCGCCGAGGCAAGGGCGGGCCCGTCCTCACCACCACCCTGGGCGAGATCCGGGCGGCCGCCGCCCTTGCCCCCGGTCAGACTGGCGATATGCGCAAGCAGTTCCCCTGCCTTGACCCGGCCTGTTGCGGAGCCATTCACCCCCGCCACCAGCGATGCCTTGCCTCCGGCCACACCCGCCAGGACGATGACCGCGTCGCCCAGCTGCTGCTTGAGCCGGTCCATGGCTTCCCGCAATGCCTTGGCATCGAACCCTTCCAGCCTGGCAGCCAGCACGCGCACGCCTTCGATGACCACCGCCGAGCCCGCCAAGTCCGCGGTGGCGCCGGAGGCGGCCTTGGCCTTCAGTCCTTCGAGCTCGCGTTCCAGCTTTTTCTGGCGCTCGGTCAGTTGCCGCACCTTCTCGACCACCTCGCTGGCGCTGCCGCCCAGCAGGGCGGCCGCTTCCTGCAGGCGCTGTTCCTCAGCGGAAACCAGATCGAGCGCACCCTGCCCGGTCACCGCTTCGATGCGGCGCACGCCCGACGACACGCCGCCCTCGCTTACGATCTTGAACAGTCCGATATCTCCCGTGCGGCCCACGTGCGTGCCGCCGCAGAGCTCGGTGGAATAACTCCCCATCTTCAGCACGCGCACGTGCTCGCCGTATTTCTCGCCGAACAGGGCCATGGCGCCGAAATCCAGGGCTTCCTGCATTCCCATGTTATGCACTTCGGCAGCATGGTTGGCGCGGATTTGCGCATTGACGCGGCGCTCGATCTCGGCCAATTCGGCCGCAGTCACCGGCTGGAAGTGCGCGAAGTCGAAGCGCAGGCGGTCCGGCGCCACCAACGAGCCCTTCTGCTGCACGTGGGTGCCCAGCAACTCCCGCAAGGCCGCGTGCAGCAGGTGCGTGGCGGAATGATTGAGGATGACCGCGGCGCGGCGCGGCGCATCGACCGAACCCAGCAGGTGATCGCCGACCTTCAGGCTGCCGGCCGCAACCCTGCCGACATGGCCATGAAACTGGCCGGCGTATTTCAGCGTATCGCTCACGTCGAATTCGACGCCCTTCTCCGCCAGCACGCCGGTGTCGCCGACCTGGCCGCCGGATTCTGCGTAGAAAGGCGTGCGGTCCAGGATCACCACAGCCTCGTCGCCGGCGGCCACGGATGCTACCGGGCGTCCTTCCTTCAGCAGCGCAGCCACCACCAGCCCGCCCGCATCCAGCGCGTCGTAGCCCAGGAATTCGGTCGGCTTCAACTTCGCCACCAGCTCCGCAGGCAGCCCCGAGCCGGAGGAGAACTTGCCGGCGGCACGCGCGGTTTCGCGCTGCTGTTCCATCGCCGCATCGAAGCCGGCCATGTCCACCGACAGCCCGCGCTCGCGCGCTATGTCGGCCGTCAGGTCCACTGGGAAACCGTAGGTGTCGTACAGGCGGAAAGCGTCCGCGCCCGGAATCACTCCGATAGCGCGCGAGGCCACCTCATCGAAGATGCGCATGCCCGAATCCAGAGTCTCGGCGAAGCGCTCTTCCTCGGCCTTCAACGCGCGTCCTACCAGATCCTGTGCCGCCGACAGCTCGGGATAGGCTTCGCCCATCAACGCGACCAACGTCGGCACCATCTTGTGGAAGAACGGCTGGCGCACGCCGAGCATCCAACCATGGCGCAGCGCGCGGCGGATGATCCGGCGCAGCACATAGCCACGGCCTTCGTTGGACGGCAGCACGCCATCGACGACCAGGAACGAGCAGGCCCGGATATGGTCGGCAATCACGCGCAGCGACTTGTTTTCCAGGTCCCCGGTGCCGGTCAACTCGGACGCTTTGGCGATCAGGGCCTGGAAGATATCGATTTCGTAGTTGGTGTGGACGTGCTGCAGGATCGCGGCAAGGCGTTCCATGCCCATGCCGGTATCCACGCAGGGCGCCGGAAGCGGGACCAGAGTGCCGTCGGGCTGACGATCGAACTGCATGAACACCAGGTTCCATATCTCGATGAAGCGATCGCCGTCCTCATCCGGCGAACCGGGCGGGCCGCCGGCGATATGGTCGCCGTGATCGTAGAAGATCTCAGTGCACGGGCCACACGGACCGGTGTCGGCCATCTGCCAGAAATTGTCCGAAGCGTAGGGCGCGCCCTTGTTGTCGCCGATGCGGACGATGCGCTCGGCCGGTATGCCGACCATCCTGTTCCACAGTTCGTAGGCTTCGTCGTCTGTGTGGTAGACCGTGACCAGCAGGCGGTCCTTGGGCAGCTTCCAGACCTCGGTCAGCAGCTCCCAGGCCCAGGCGATGGCGTCCTTCTTGAAGTAATCGCCGAAGGACCAATTACCCAGCATCTCGAAGAAGGTGTGGTGGCGCGCGGTATAGCCGACCGAATCCAGGTCGTTGTGCTTGCCGCCTGCACGCAGGCAGCGCTGGACGTCGGCCGCACGCACGTAGCTGCGCTTTTCCGCGCCCAGAAACACGTCCTTGAACTGGACCATGCCCGAATTGGTGAACAGCAGGGTCGGATCGTTGCCGGGCACCAGCGGGGCCGAGGGCACGATGGTGTGGCCCTTGCCACGGAAAAATTCGAGAAAATCGCTGCGGATCTGACTGCTGCTGAGCTTGGAAGTGGTCATCTGGCTGGCATTTGGCGGGCGGGCACGTCTGAAGTGCCGCTATACCGACAAGATGCGGACGCGTGCTGGAGCAGACAACCCAATACGCAAAGGTTAGCAGGCCGGGGCGAATCAGTCCTCCGGGTCGCCGCGCAAGGCCAACCTGACCGTGTCGCCATCGAAGCCGCGCCGGTACAGAAAATCGGCCGCCTTACGCCGCCGCGCCGGATCGGCTGAGGCCAGATCAAGACCAAAACGGCGGCGGACCAGATCCTGGGCCGCCTGACGCCAGTCGCCATCGAAGGCCTGCATGGCGGTTTCGATGGTGTCGCCATCCAGGCCGTGGGTGCCCAGTTCGGCCCGAATGCGGATGGGCCCCTGGCCATGAGCGGCCCGCGTGCGCACCAGCAGTTCGGCAAAACGCGCATCGCTCTGCCAGCCGTCGCCTGTCAGCCTCTCAATCGCTGCCGATGCGGCTTCGCTCTCGATTCCTCGCTCGGCCAGCTTACGGGCCAATTCCTTACGCGAATGCTCCCTGCGCACCAACAGCGCCAGCGCCCGCTGCGTGGGCGTCAGTTCCCGCTTGCGCTTGCGGGAACCGGGGGGAGCATCGGCACCTGGAGCATTGGTATCCAGAGCATCGTTATTCAGAGCAGCGATATTCAGAGCAGCGGCATCTTCTTCCGGCATATCGACTCACTCCTGATCGAAAAGCGGCGCTTCCCTGCGCCAATCCCGATCAAATTTCTGCGTCTTCTTCAGCCTCTTCCGGCTTCACTTCGGTCGGCTGGAACTTGTCGCGCAGCTCACCTTCCAGGCGGGTCGCTACCTGCGGGTTGTCCTTCAGGTACTGACGCGAATTGTCCTTGCCCTGGCCGATGCGTTCGTCGCCGTAGCTGTACCAGGCACCCGCCTTGTCCACCAGCTTGGCCTCGACGCCCATGTCGATCAGCTCGCCTTCGCGACTGATGCCTTCGCCGTACAGGATCTCGGTGATGACCTGTTTGAACGGTGGCGCCAGCTTGTTCTTCACGACCTTGATCTTGGTCTGGTTGCCGATGATCTCGTCGCCCTTCTTGATCGCGCCGATGCGGCGGATATCCAGGCGCACGGAGGCATAGAACTTCAGCGCGTTGCCGCCGGTGGTCACTTCCGGACTCTGGCCGGGCATCATCGCTCCGATCTTCATGCGCAGCTGGTTGATGAACAGCACCATGCAGTTGGAACGCTTGATGTTGCCGGTCAGCTTGCGCAGCGCCTGGCTCATCAACCGGGCCTGCAGACCGGGCAACTGGTCGCCCATTTCGCCCTCGATTTCGGCCTTCGGCGTCAATGCGGCGACCGAGTCGATGACCACCATATCCACCGCGTTGGAGCGCACCAGCATGTCGCAGATTTCCAGCGCCTGTTCGCCGGTGTCCGGCTGCGACAGCAGCAGATCGTCCACGTTGACGCCCAGCTTGGCGGCGTAGATGGGGTCCAGCGCGTGCTCGGCATCGATGAAAGCCGCGGTGCCGCCGCGCTTCTGGCACTGGGCGATGGTCTGCAGGGCCAGGGTGGTCTTGCCGGAGGATTCGGGACCGTAGATTTCCACCACGCGGCCCTTGGGCAGGCCACCGATGCCGAGTGCGATATCCAGCATCAGCGAGCCGGTGGGAATGGTCTCGACGGCTTCGATGATCTGATCGCCCATGCGCATCACCGAGCCCTTGCCGAACTGGCGTTCGATCTGGGTCAGAGCCGCGGAAAGTGCGCGCTTCTTGTTCTCGTCCATCGTGGTGTCCTTGGTGGTTTGTCGGGTTGAGGGCAATTTAGCGGCCATGGGTCGCACAGGTTGCGACGCGTGAAGCCGTGATCGAAATTAACTTTGCAACGCGGACTGGGGCTAGCGGACAACGGCGTGAAGACGTGTCGGAAATTTCCTGTTTGATAAAAAAGCCTTCTTCTTTTGGTGGACGAACGATGGAACAACTGCGATATCAGCGATTGGGGCGCACCAGGCCGCAATACAGGCCTTCGATGGCGAAGTCCTGATCGGGCATGACCTCGATCGGCGAATAATCCGGATTGCGCGGCAGCAGACGGATGCGGTCTTTGCCTATCTTCAGGAGCTTGACGGTGATTTCGTCGTCGATGCGCGCCACCACGATCTGCCCGGAACGCGCATCCGGAGTGCGGTGCACGCCGATCAGGTCGCCATCGAAGATGCCTTCGTCGCGCATGGAATCGCCCTGCACTTTCAACAGGTAATCCGGCGCGGGGGCAAAGAAGGTGCGATCGAGCAGCACGAAATCGTCGGACCGGATGTCCGCTCCGATCGGCAGGCCCGCCGCCACGCGTCCCAGCACCGGCAAACGGAGCGCATTATCGGGAAGGATGGCTTCGGGTACGGGAATGTCGGTGTCGTCGTGGACCAGGCGAATACCCCGCGCCTGCCCGGGGACCCGGCGGATCGCGCCGGCGGCCTCAAGCGCCTCGATGTGGTACTGGGCGGCCCGGACGCCGCTGAAACCGAAAGCCTTGGCGATCTCGGCCTGGGAAGGCGGTACGCCGTCGGCGCCGATGCGCTCGGCGATCATGGCAAGGATGGCTTGCTGGGTGTCGGTCAGATTCATGGTTAGTAGTAATACTACTAACGAATCGGGAAAGCAACTACTTCAGCCGGCCAGCACGTCCAACCCTCGCAGCGCTGCCGCCACGGTCTGCCTACGCACCGCTTCGCGGTCTCCATCGAAGTGGAAGACCTCGGCCCGCGCATAACCGCCGCGCCGTTTCCAGCCGATCCACACCGTGCCCACCGGTTTGCCCTCGCTGCCGCCGCCGGGTCCGGCGATGCCGGTGACCGCCACGGCGATGCTGGCGCCCGAGTTCACCAGGGCGCCGGACACCATTTCGATCACGGTCTCCCTGCTGACCGCGCCATGGACTTCCAGCGTCTCCGGACGCACGCCCAGCAGCGCCTGCTTGGCCTCGTAGCTGTAGGCGGCCATGCCGCAATCGAACCAGTCGGAGGAGCCGGCGATATCGGTCACCGCCTTGGCGATCCAACCGCCGGTGCAGCTTTCGGCGGTCACCAGGCGATGGTGGGTATCGCGCAGGCGCACACCCAGGGTTTCGGCGAGCGCATGCAAATCGTGATCGGTGGGAATGGACATGGCGGGTTGGAGAAATGAAGGCGCTGCCGTTGTATCGGAAAACCAGGCCGCTGTCTGCCAAAGCCGCTTACGGCAAAGAAAACGGCCCGCCACTTCCATGGCGGGCCGTCCTTTTTCAACCCTGCGCGATCAGTACTGGATGCGGAAGGTCACTCCATAAGTGCGCGGCGCACCCAGGAAGGCGTTGTAGGTATTGCGCGGATCGTTCGGGGTCGGGCTGGCGGTCTGCAGCGGACCGTCGAAACCCACCTGCACGTACTCTTCGTCGAAGATGTTCAAGCCCCAGAACTCCACCATCCAGCGCTTGCTCTTGGCGCCAATGCCGAAGCGGGCGTTGACCACGGTGTAGGCGTCCTGCATCTTCTCCACGTCCAGATCGGAACCGGTATTGAATTCCGAGGTGTACTTGGCGCCGATGTTGAAACGGCCCACCAGGCTTGCGCCGAAATCCCACTCGTAGGTGGCCGACGCAGTACCCGACCACTCCGGCGCGAAGCTGGTCTTGTTGCCGGGCAGCTTGTACAGGGCACCATCGGGTCCGACGAAATCGGGCGTGGGCCTTTCGTCGCCGTAGAAGGTGTCGGCGTACATCAGGCCGCCCTGCAGCATCAGGCCCTTGCTGGGCTGCCACAGGAGTTCGGTATCCACACCGCGCGAAGTGACCTTGGGAATCGAGCGGACCACGAAACTGGTGCCCAGGAAGCTGTTGAGCTGGAAGTCCTCGTAGGTCTGATGGAACAAGGTCGCGTTGAGCAGCAGGTTGCCGTCCAGCCACGTGGTCTTGGCGCCCAGCTCATAGCTGTCGACGAACTCGCCTTCGAACGAAGTGTCGTTGACCGGAATGATGCCCTGCCCGCCGCTGGACAGGCCGTTGGAGGTCTGCACACGATCCAGGTTGAAACCACCGCCCTTGTAGCCGCGCGCCGCCGAAACGTAGGTCATCACGTTCTCGTTCCAGCGGTAGGCCGCTTTGAGCGTGCCGGACCATTCCTTCTCCTCACGCTCCTGCCGGGTCGAACGGCCGTTGTGCAGCGCGTTGGCCCAGGGCAGGCAGCTGAAGCCGATGATGTTGCCGATCAGTGCTTGCTGCTGCGCGGCAGGCAGAGCAGCGAACGGAATGCCGCGAGTAGTCAGCGCGGTCGCGATGCGGCCGATCGCCGCCGCACTGGGCGCGCCGGTAGGTCCGAAATACGATGCACAGGCCGGCGCGCCGTTCGGATTGGAGTAGACCGAATCCAGGGTCTTCTTTTCCCGGGTGTAGCGCAGGCCCAGGGTCAGGTCGAGCGCATCGGTCGCATGCCATGTGTTGTTGGTGAACAGGGCCAGGCTCTTGGCATTCTGGTCGTAGTGGTCCAGCGCACCCAGGCCCGGCGCGAAGGTGGTGCCGAAGGCACGGCCGGTGGTCTGCGACAGGAACAGCGGCGCGGTCGGCGATGCCGCCAGGGCCGGATTGATACGCGCCAGCAAAGCAGTGGACAGGAAGGGCTCGTAACCGACACCGATGCTGTAGGAATCGTGGCGGGTCAGGTCTTCATCGGCGTAGAACGCGCCGACCATCCAGTCGACGCTGTCGGTGGCCCCGGTCAGGCGGAATTCCTGGCTGAAGGTCTCGAAACGGGTCAGCGATTCGTTTTCGTTCGCGTTGCGGTACAGCAGGTCGGCGCCGGTGTAGTCGAAGTCCAGCGCATTGATCGACTGCCAGTCGCGCAGCGCGGTGATCGAAGTCAGGGTCGCACCGCCGAACCAGGGCGATTCCCAGTTGACTTCGGCCGAGACGCCCTTGTCCTTCATGTCCTGCTCGGTGCTGCGGTTGCTGTGGGCGATGCGCGCGAACGGGTCGGCGACCGTCGGAATGGAACCCGCGCCGCCCACGCCGTTGATGATGGCGGCGGTCGAGCCGACCACCGTCTGCACGGCCGAGCAGCAGTTTTCCTCACGGCTGGTGAAATCGCCGATGAAATTGATGTCCAGGGTATCGGTGGGCTCAAGCAAGAGCTGGGCTCGCACCGAATGGAAGTTCTGATCGCCGTCCTCGTCCAGGGTGCGCGGCCCGCGCGAGGTTTCGACATCCAGGAAGCCGTCGCGTTTGCGCTGGGTGGCGTAGATGCGGAATGCGGCATTGTCGGACAGCGCATCGTTGTAGGAACCGGACACGCCGATGGCGCCGTAGTTGCCGACGGTGATCTCGCCTTCGGCGCTCTGCGAATAGCTGGGGCGGCGGGTGATGATGTTGATCACGCCGGCCGAGGTGTTCTTGCCGAACACGGTGCCCTGCGGACCCTTCAGCACTTCCACGCGTTCGAGTTCGCCCAGGTCGCCGAAGCCGACACCATTACGGGCGCGGTAGACGCCATCGATGATCACGCCGACCGAAGATTCCAGGCCGGCGTTGTCGCCCACCGTACCGATGCCGCGGATACGCGCGGTGGTCAGGGCTTCGCTCTGGGTACTGGTCACGGTCAGGCCGGGCACCAGCACCTGCAGATCCTTGATGTCGCGCACACCGGTGTCTTTCAGCAACTGCTCGGGCAAGGCGGTGACCGAAATCGGCACGTCCTGCATCGCTTCTTCGCGCTTCTGCGCGGTCACCGTCATGGTGGCCAGCGTAGTGGGCTCTTCATCGGCTTTCGCCGGCGACGCGGCCTCTTGGGCGTGCGCCTGCGATACGGCGAAAAGTGCCGTGAGCACGGCGACTGCCAGCACTTTGTGCTGCGGTTTTGCAACGACCATTGTTATCCCCTCCCAGGGTCATCGAATCGCAATTGTTTGATAAGCGGTGTTTTGTTCTGAGTCCCCAAAAATATGTGATAGCGGACGCTTCCCCACGTCACTTCCCGAACTTAACACTATCTTTACGATACGGCATTTTGCAGTGCACCCATACCAAGTTTCCCCAATCGGGATGGCTTGAGTGTGTCACTCGATTCGCAGGCCCGCCCGTGGACCGCTAGACTTCTCTTTTCCACCCCGCAGCTCCGGCCTTGACCTTGATTGTTGATTCCCGACCGTGAGCGATCCGGCGACCCTTACCCACACCCCGCTCATGAAGCAATTCTTCGCCGCCAAGGCGGAGTATCCGGACCTGCTGCTGCTGTTCCGTATGGGCGACTTCTACGAACTGTTCTACGACGACGCCCGCAAGGCCGCGCGTCTGCTGGACATCACGCTGACCCAGCGCGGCAGTTCGGCCGGCGCGCCGATCCCGATGGCGGGGGTGCCCGTGCACGCCTACGAAGGCTATCTGGCGCGGCTGGTGGCCTTGGGCGAATCGGTGGCGATCTGCGAACAGATCGGCGACCCCGCGCTGGCCAAGGGCCTGGTGGAGCGCAAGGTGGTGCGCATCGTCACCCCGGGCACGGTGACCGACGAGGCGCTGCTGAACGAGCGCCGCGATACCTTGCTGATGGCGGTTTCGCGCGGCAAATCTGGTTATGGGTTGGCCTGGGCAGATCTGGCTGGCGGCCGTTTCCTGGTCAATGAAGTGGAAAACGCCGACGCATTGGAAGCGGAGCTCTCGCGTCTCGAGCCTGCTGAAGTCCTTATTCCTGACGAGGAAGGCCTGCCCTCCTTCCTGCAGGCACGCACCGGCCTGCGCCGGCGCGCGCCCTGGCTGTTCGATGCCGACAGCGGACGCCGCCAGTTGCTGCAGTTCTTCCGTCTGCACGACCTGAGCGGTTTCGGCATCGACGACCGGCCGCTGGCGACCGCCGCTGCCGGCGCCCTGCTCGGCTACGTGGAGGAAACCCAGAAACAGCGCCTGCCGCACCTGACCGCGATCACGGTGGAATCGGCGGGCGATGCGATCGCCATGAACGCGGCCACGCGCAGGCACCTGGAGCTGGACACGCGCGTCGACGGAGACACCAGGCACACCTTGCTGGGCGTGCTGGATTCCACCGTCAGCCCGATGGGCGGACGCCTGCTGCGGCGCTGGCTGCACCGTCCGTTGCGCGATCGCCAGGTACTGGGTCAACGGCACCAGGCGGTGGCCGCGCTGATCGAAAGCCGCGGTGACGACGCACTACGCGAACGCTTCCGCGCGTTGGGCGATATCGAACGCATCCTCACCCGCGTGGCGCTGCGTTCCGCACGTCCTCGCGATATGTCGACGCTGCGCGACGGCTTGGCCATGCTGCCCGGCATCCGCGACACGCTGGCCCCGCTCGACTCTCCCCGGTTGCGGGCGCTTTCGGCCGAGCTGGGCGAACATACCGACACCGCGCACCTGCTGGCCGCCGCCATCGCCGAACAGCCGCCGATGAAACTCAGCGACGGCGGCGTGATCGCCGCCGATTACGACGCCGAGCTGGACGAACTGCGCCGCCTGAGCACCCATGCCGACCAGTTCCTGATCGACCTGGAAACCCGCGAACGCGAAAGCAGCGGCATCAACTCGCTCAAGGTCGGCTACAACCGCGTACACGGCTACTACATCGAGATCAGCAAGGCGCTGTCCGAACGCGCGCCGGTGCACTACACCCGCCGGCAGACGCTGAGCAACGCCGAGCGCTACATCACCGAAGAGCTCAAATCCTTCGAAGACAAAGTGCTGTCTGCGCGCGAGCGCTCGCTGTCGCGCGAAAAACTGCTGTACGAACAGCTGCTCGACGCGCTGGGCGAAGCGCTTGAGCCGCTGAAGCGCTGCGCCTCGGCGCTGAGCGAGCTCGACGTGCTGGCCGGCTTCAGCGAACGCGCGCAGGCCCTGGATTGGTCGCAGCCCGAACTGAGCGAAGTGCCGGGCCTGCGCATCGAGCGCGGCCGCCACCCGGTGGTGGAAGCGGTGCGCGAGGAACCGTTCGAACCCAACGATCTTGTGCTGGGTGATGATGCCCACGACGGCGGACGCCGGATGCTGATCATCACCGGGCCCAACATGGGTGGCAAGAGCACTTACATGCGCCAGAACGCGCTGATCGTGCTGTTGGCCCACATCGGCAGTTTCGTGCCGGCCTCGCGCGCCGTGATCGGGCCGACCGACCGCATCCTCACCCGCATCGGCGCCGGCGACGATTTGGCGCGCGGGCAATCCACTTTCATGGTGGAAATGGCCGAGACCAGCTACATCCTGCATCACGCCACCGAACAATCGCTGGTGCTGATGGACGAAATCGGCCGCGGCACCTCCACCTACGATGGTCTGGCGCTAGCCGATGCAGTGGCGCGGCACTTGGCCGCGACCAATCGCTGCTACACCTTGTTCGCCACCCATTACTTCGAACTCACCGCACTGGCCGAGCCCGGCAGCGGCATCGCCAACGTGCATCTGGATGCGGTGGAGCATCACGACAAGAACGGCGGCGATTCGCTGGTATTCATGCACGCGGTCAAGGACGGTCCGGCCGACCGCAGCTTCGGCCTGCAGGTCGCCGCATTGGCCGGCTTGCCGAAAACCACGGTGCAGCAGGCGCGCCGCCGGCTGGCGGAACTCGAGCAGCGCGGCGGCGAAAGCCACGCCGCGCAGATGGCGCCGCAGGCGCTGGACCAACCGCAGCAATTCGGTTTGTTTGCACCGGCACCTTCGGTGGCACAGGAAGCGCTGGCCGCGCTGGATCCCGACGAACTAACGCCCAAGCAGGCGTTGGAAGCGCTCTACCGGCTCAAATCCCTGCTGTAGGTCGGGGCTACGCCCCCGACACACGTATGGCTTGATGTCCCGTGCGTCGGGGGCGTAGCCCCGACCTACGATTGCGCATCGCACCATTGAACAGCCCTATCGAAGTGGTTGCGAAAAACGATTTTCATTGATCGATTGCATTGGCTACTCTGCTGGCTCATCGCCAACGTCAACCAGGACGTAAGCCATATGTATGCCTCTGCAGGAAAAGTTGGCTACCCACTCTTCCTGCAGCGTCCGCAGGCGTCGCCGAACGCCGGTTTGCCGCCGGGCCGTCATGGGGCTCGCGTATTCACCGTATTCACATGGAACCTGCGCACATGCGCCGGAACGTGATCGCATGAAAGCGATCGCACCCCGGTGTTCGCGCGTCAAAAAACATCCCGAACCAGAACCCCAACTGCCAGAGGTAAAGAACCATGTCTACCGAAGCGAAGTGCCCCTTCAACCACACGGCCGGCAGCGGCCGTTCGAACCGCGACTGGTGGCCGAATCAACTCCCCGTGGAGCTGCTGCACCAGCACTCGTCCAAGTCCGACCCGATGGGCGAGGATTTCGACTACGCGAAGGAATTCAACAGCGTCGACTACAAGGCACTGAAGGAGGACATCGCCAAGGTGATGACCGATTCGCAGGACTGGTGGCCCGCGGACTTTGGCCATTACGGCCCCTTGATGATCCGCATGGCCTGGCATAGCGCGGGCACCTACCGCATCGCCGACGGACGCGGCGGCGGCGGCCGCGGCCAGCAGCGTTTCGCACCGCTCAACAGCTGGCCCGACAACGGCAACCTGGACAAGGCCCGCCGCCTGCTGTGGCCGGTGAAACAGAAATACGGCCGCAAGATCTCCTGGGCCGACCTGATGATCCTGGCCGGCAACGTCGCGCTGGAGACGATGGGCTTCAAAACCTTCGGCTTCGGTGGCGGGCGCGCGGACACCTGGGAACCCGACCACGACGTGAACTGGGGCCCGGAAAGCGAATGGGTGGCGACCAGCGACAAAGAGAACAGCCGCTACTCCGGCGACCGTGAACTGCAAGGTCCGCTCGGCGCCGTGCAGATGGGCCTGATCTACGTCAACCCGGAAGGCCCGGACGGCAATCCCGACCCGATCGCCGCCGCACGCGACATCCGCGAGACCTTCGCGCGCATGGCGATGGATGACGAAGAGACCGTTGCCTTGATCGCCGGCGGCCACAGTTTCGGCAAGACCCATGGCGCCGGCGAGACGCATCACGTCGGCAGAGAGCCCGAAGGCGACGATATCACCGCGCAGGGCCTGGGCTGGCGCAGCACACATGGCACCGGCCATGCGGGCGATGCCATCACCAGCGGCCTGGAAGTCACCTGGACCACGACGCCCACCAAATTCAGCAACAACTTCTTCGAGAACCTGTTCGGCTTCGAGTGGGAACTCACCAAGAGTCCTGCCGGCGCCAACCAGTGGGTGGCGAAGGACGCCGGCGAGATCATCCCCGACGCCCACGATCCGTCGAAGAAGCGCCGCCCGACCATGCTCACCACCGACCTGTCGCTGCGCCTGGATCCGGCGTACGAAAAGATCTCGCGGCGCTTCTTTGAAAACCCGGACCAATTCGCCGATGCCTTCGCGCGTGCCTGGTTCAAGCTGACCCACCGCGACATGGGCCCGCGCGCGCGCTACCTGGGGCCCGAAGTGCCCAAGGAAGCTCTCATCTGGCAGGATCCGGTGCCTGCCGTCGACCATTCACTGGTGGACGACAAGGACGTTGCCTCCCTCAAGCAGAAGGTGCTCGCGTCCGGCCTGAGTGTGTCGCAATTGGTTTCCACCGCGTGGGCTTCGGCCTCATCCTTCCGCGGTTCGGACAAGCGTGGCGGCGCCAATGGCGCGCGTATCCGCCTGGCGCCGCAGAAGGATTGGGAAGCCAATGAACCCGCGCAACTCGCGAAGGTGCTGGCGACGCTCGAGGGCATCCAGAAGGAATTCAATGGCGCGCAGTCTGGCGGCAAGAAGATCTCGCTGGCCGACCTGATCGTGCTGGCGGGCGCTGCAGGTGTCGAGAAGGCGGCCAAGGATGCCGGCCATCCCGTCACCGTGCCTTTCGCGCCAGGCCGCACGGATGCCACCCAGGAGCAGACCGATGTCGAGTCCTTCGCCGTGCTCGAGCCCTTTGCCGATGGTTTCCGCAACTACCTGAAGGGTCGCACCAAGGTCCCGCCGGAGTCGCTGCTGATCGACAAGGCGCAACAGCTCAGGCTCACGGGACCGGAAATGACGGCGCTCGTGGGAGGGATGCGTGTGCTCGGCACCAACGCAGGCCAGAGCCGGCACGGCATCTTCACCGATCGGCCAGGCCAGCTGAGCAACGACTTCTTCGTGAACCTGCTGGAGATGGGCACCGAGTGGAAGCCGGTCACCGATGCCGAGAATCTGTTCGAGGGCTACGACAAGACCGACAAGGTGAAATGGACGGCGACCCGCGTCGATCTGATCTTCGGCTCGCACTCCCAGCTGCGCGCTTTCGCCGAGGTCTACGCAAGTTCGGATGCGCAGGAAAAGTTCATCGCGGATTTCGTGGCCGCCTGGACCAAGGTGATGAATCTGGACCGCTTCGACCTTGCCTGATCCGGGAGGAGCCACCAGCGCGACCGACCAACGGCGGGAGGTACGCGTCTGACCAGGGGACTGTGAAGCAATACGGAGGGCGCGATTTTCGCGCCCTTTTCTTGAGCGTCAGCACATCCTTCGCTTCGGCCTGGGGGCAAAGTGTGAGTACAGCCCTGCTCCGAATAGGGATAGCATGGCCGTCCGCTTCATACCCACGTCCTGGAGGACGCCTGACATGAGCACCAACAGCCTCGCCGAAGAACTGTTCCAGCAATTGCAGGGCGCACCGTTGCAGCAGGTTTCCCAGCAACTGGGCACCGGCCAGATGCAGACCTCAAGCGCCATCAGCGCGGCATTGCCGCTGTTGCTCGGCGCATTGGGCAAAAACACCGCCGAGCCTCAAGGCGCCGAAGCCTTGTTCGGCGCGCTGCAGCGCGATCACGCCGGCTTGGACCTGGGCAGCGTGCTTGGCGCGGTGTTGGGCGGCAGCGCGGCCCCGGCGGCGCAGAACAACGGTGCAGCGATCCTGGGCCACATCTTCGGCGGCAACCAGCCGCGCGCCGAGGCCAGCCTGGGTCAGGCCACCGGCCTGGGCGGCGACAAGGCGGGCCAGTTGATGAAGATTTTGGCCCCGATCGTGCTGTCGTTCCTGGCGCAGCGTTTCATGAGCCAGGGCAATGCGAACCCGAGCGGCCTGAGCCAGGTGCTCGGCCAGGAGCGTCAAGTCGCGCAGCAGCAGGGCGGATTAGGCGGCGGCTTGCTGGGTGCAGTGCTGGATCAGGATGGCGATGGCCAATTGGGTCTGGGCGATCTGCTGAAGATTGGCGGTGGGTTGCTGGGCGGCAAGCGCTGAGTTTCGTCCAACGCTGAGGTTATTCAGCCAAAAAAAACGCCGGCAGTGATGTCGGCGTTTTTTATTTCGAGCCGAGAGATTTTCCGATAAGAACAAAAATCCCGCCCATGAATAAAAATCCCGTTCGTGGTGAGCCTGTCGAACCACGCTTTTCGAGGGAAACATCAGTTGTCCGCAGAACGACTCCACAGCAAACTGAAGCATCCAGTAGGGCGGGCACTGCCCGCCATAGCCTTGACCCGCGAAAGGCCCGGCGGGCAGTGCCCGCCCTACTGAAATAAATCGCAAAGAGCGTGGTTCGACAGGCTCACCACGAACGGATGTAAAGGGACTCAAGCCCTATTCGAATCTTCGCTACAACGCATCCAGATCCCCCAACGCCTGTATCAACCGCCGCGCCCGCTTGTCCGGCTTATGCTCCGGCGCGCGATAGCCGTTGCGTTCGGCAGCCCGCTGCGCGCGCGCCTGTTCGCGGTGCACGCGCGAGGCCTCGCTTTCGGCATATAGAGTCTGCGCAACACTGGCCGGTCCGCGCTGTTGGCTGAGCACCAGCACCTGGATTTCGAAGTGTTCTTCGCCGCGCGATATCTTCAAGCCATCGCCGACCCGCACCATCCGCGACGGTTTCGCGCGCTGTCCGCCCGCCTCCACTTTCCCGGTTTCCACCGCCTGCTTGGCCAGGCTGCGGGTCTTGAAGAAGCGCGCGGCCCAGAGCCAGATGTCCAGGCGGATTGAGGGGGATTCGGTCACTGGGGAATGATGCCGTAAAAGCGGGCTATTATCCGTTAACGCGGCGTGGTTTCCGTATAAACAATAGTTAGGCGCTCGAAATGATTACCCGTATTCCAGCTCTTGAGTTCATGCAGGGGGCCGTCGGCATTTATCAATCTCCGGACCAATTGACGTCGCTGCGTGTAACAGGCTGCGGTTACGGACAGGTAGTGGAGTTTCGCCCCAACAACAACGTTCAACTTGCTGGCGTTGTGGGTGCCACGGGCGACTCCATCGAGCTTTTCGCCCAGTTGGGCCTGCCCAACGTAGTTCGGATGAGCGGAGACCTCCAATCTCAGAACATCGTCTCGTTCCAGGCTCAAGAGCCGTCGGTGGGCCTGCTTCTTGCGCTTGACGGTGACACGCTCACCCTTACCATCTCTGTCAAAGGCGCGACTAGCGCCTGCCATGTGCTGCACCGCGCTTAGCAATTCACTCAAGCCGAAGCTGCTTCGCGGCTCGGCTTAATTCGGGCGTTAGACCTCACTATGAAGCTAATCGAGATTTTTGTTCTTTTTGGTGGCGGCTATGTCAGCGGTCTTTCGATTGGTTCTGGTTTCGCTTTCCAGGCCATTCGCAAGCTCTTTGCAGGCTCCTGGAGCCCGAGGAAGGAAGCAGCTTGGATCGCCCTTGCGATGCCAAACATCTTCATCTGCACAGTGATGTCAGTAATGCTGGTGGCTGCACTGGTTATTGAGGATCAGCCCGGGCGTTCGGATTTTTGGCCCCGGTTCGCTTGGTTCACCGGGGGTGTCCTGGTTGGCGGTTCGCTGACTATTCTCGCCGTGCATCTGATAAACATGGGTGCTCGCAACTACCGTAAGGCCGGCGAATCCTAACAATTCATTCAAGCGCTAGGCTTCATTGGGGACATCATGACAATTCGCTGGACGCAAATCACAGATACGGTCGATTGGGATGAGATGTCCGAGCTCTATCGCATCGCCCCTCTTGGCACCAAGAGCGGTGACTGGCTGAAGACCGCCTATTCGAACAGTATGTTCAAGAGCCTCGCGTTTGATGACGGAAAAATTATCGCTGCCGGACGCGCGGTTGCCGACGGTGTGGACTGCTCCTATCTCTGCGACATTGTGGTCCACCCTTCCTGTCAGGGCTCCGGCTTGGGAAAAGAGCTCATACAAAGATTGGTTGATCTTTCCAGAGGTCATCGCAAAATCATCCTGTACGCCGTTCCTGGCCGGGAGCCGTTCTATGCCAAATTCGGCTTTCGTCGCATGAACACGGCTATGGCTATTTTTGCTGACCCGCAAAGAGCAGCAGCGGATGGATATACGCAATGATGCCGAGCAATTCACTCAAGCCGAAGCCGCTTTGCGGCTCGGCTCAACTCAGGCATTAGGCCGCTGGGGACCACAGATGTTGTTTGAGTTCGATATGGCTATGACTTGGCGGGAGACTCGGTACTTCCTCTTTGCCAAGAAGATCTGCCCAAAATGCTCAGGCTCCCTTGAGCGTCAGATTGCTACGCGTGACGAGGGCTTTGGGTGGCGTCAAGATGGCCTAGAGTTCGAGTATGGCCACAAGACAAAGGCGACGGTCTCGTACGAATGCCGCCCATGCAGGGTTTGGTATTCCATTGGGCAACTTGCCTCCCGGCCAGCGGCCTAATAGTCCATTAAAGCCGAAGCCGCTTCGCGGTTGGGCCTGAACCAGACGTTCGGGCTCTGAGCGGGCGCACAACGAAGGGAGGAGCAACAATGAGTAGCAGCACTTCCCTCGGCGGTTGCCAATGCGGCTCGATCCGCTACGAAGTTCCTGGCGACCCTCTTGAGCTGTACATATGCCATTGCAAGGAATGCCGGAAACAATCGGCTTCCGCCTTCGGTATCTCTTTCATCGTGCCGTACGTCTCGTTGCGCCTGACCCAGGGAACGCCGAAGTTCTGGTCGCGTCCGACCGACACTGGCAACATGCTCGACTGCGCCTTCTGCCCGGACTGCGGATCCCGGCTATGGCATCAGCGACGCGGTTCCACCGACACCATCAGCGTGAAAGGTGGTTCCTTGGACGAGCCGGTCGACCTTCGGCAAGCTGTGCACATCTGGACCTCGCGCATGCTGCCTGGAATAACCATTCCTCAAGGCGCCACTCATTTCCCCGGCGAGCCAGAAAGTTAGTGGGTCCAGCTCGCGACGAAACCGCTCCGCATCGCATAAAGCAAAACGGCCACCCTGAGGTGGCCGTTTCGTCGACGCCGGGAAGTATCCGCTTATTCGGCGGAAGCAGCGGCGGCCAGCTTGGCGGCCTTGGCCTGCTGGCCGGCAGCCAGGTCTTCCTTGATGCGGGCGGCTTTGCCTTCCAGATCGCGCAGGTAGTACAGCTTGCCGGCGCGGACCTTGCCGCGGCGCTTCACTTCGACCGAGTCGATGACGGCGCTATGGGTCTGGAACACGCGCTCGACGCCGAAGCCGTGCGAGATCTTGCGCACAGTGAAAGCGGAGTTGAGGCCGGCGTTCTTCTTGCCGATCACCACGCCTTCGTAGGCCTGCACGCGTTCGCGGTTGCCTTCCTTGACCTTCACGTTCACCACAACGGTGTCACCGGGGCCGAAGGCGGGAAGTTCGCGCTTGATTTGGGCGGCTTCGAAATCAGCCAGGATGTTCATGTTGAGCTTGGTCATGGTGGCACCGTGTAAGTGTCGTGGGCGTGTCGTTCGACAACTGGAAACTGATGCAGTCACCGGATTGTGCTGCACGATATTATTGTTGGGGTCCACATGCCGGATCCCGGCATGCGAGCCGCGCATTCTAACCCAAAATTTGCCGGCGAAGCAAAGGGTTAGCCGACTTTAGCCCCTCTCCCGCCGGGAGAGGGGTTGGGGTGAGGGTACGGCGGAGTCCGGATGGCGCAGTGATGGCTTCCTGACCAAGTCCGCAAAGCCGCTGGTTGCCGCCTTCCTCCAAATTGGCAGTACCTGACTCCGCCGTACCCCGATCCGGCGCTATGCGCCACCTTCCCCCGATGGGGGAAGGGAATTCTGGGGAAGTGAATTTCGCCGGAATTCCTCCAGCAGTGCCCGGTCGGCCTTGGACAGGGAAGCCTCATCCAGCAGATCCGGACGCCTGAGCCAGGTCCGGCCCAGCGCCTGCTGGCGCCGCCAGCGGGCAATGGCTGCATGGTCGCCGGAGCGCAGGACCGCCGGCACCTCGCCCAGGGCGTGGCTGGCCGGGTGGGTGAAATGGGGGCAATCCAGCAGCCCATCGTTCTCGAAACTGTCCTGGATGGCGGACTCAGCGTCGTTCAAAGCGCCCTCCTGCAGCCGCGCCACCGCGTCGATGACCACCGCAGCGCCCAGCTCGCCGCCGGAAAGCACGTAATCGCCGATGGAGATTTCCTCGTCCACCTCCGCCGCGACCAGACGCTCGTCAATGCCTTCGTAACGGCCGCACAGCAGGATCAACCGCGGCAATGCCGCCAGTTCGCGCACCTTCGCCTGGGTCAACGGCACGCCCTGCGGAGTCAGATAAATCACCTTCGCCGGCAACTCACTGTCCGCGCGCGCAGCCGACAGGCAGGCCTGCAGCGGCTCGATCATCATCACCATGCCCGGACCGCCGCCGAAGGGGCGGTCGTCGACCCGGCGATAGTTACCTTCGGCGTAGTCACGCGGATTCCAGCCCTGCAGCGACAAGAGGCCGCGCTCCTGCGCCCGGCCCACCACGCCGAAACCGGCGCACTGCGCGATGAATTCCGGGAACAGGCTGAGCACGTCGATGCGCATCAGAAATCCGGATCCCAATCGACAGTGATCAGGCCGGCCTCAAAGTCCACGGACTTGACGAAATCCGGCTCGACGAACGGCACCATGCGGTCGCGGTCGCCACGGATCGACAGCACGTCGTTGGCGCCAGTGGAAAACAGGTGCGAAACAGTGCCGAAGTCCACGCCTTCAACATTGATCACGCGGAAACCTTCCAGATCGACCCAATAGAATTCGCCCGCCTTGGGCGGCGGCAATGCCGAACGCGGCACATAGATATCGGTGCCGCGCATGGCTTCGACCACATCGCGATCGGTCACGTCCGGAAACGTGGCCACCAGATGCTTGCCCGATTCCTTGCCGCGCGCGCCTTCGAACTGGCGCTCGTGGCCGGCCGCGTCGACCAGTATCCAAGGCTGGTAGCGGAAGATCGCATCGCGCGGCTCCGTCCAGGACTCGATCTTGATCTGTCCGCGTATGCCGAAGGCGCCGACGATCCTGCCCAGCAGGATCCGACGTTCGTTATCGCTCATGGGGAAAAAGGACGGCGCTCAACGCGCCGTCCTGGCGGATCAGGCCGAAGCCTGCGCCGCGACCTTGCCCGCTTCCTTGTACAGGTTGCGGACCTTGTCGGTCATCTGCGCGCCCTGGCCGACCCAATGATCGACGCGTGCGGTGTCCAGCTCGATGCGCTTCTCGTTGCCGCTGGCAACGGGGTTGTAGTAACCCAGGCGTTCGATGTTGCGGCCGTCGCGCGCGCTGCGCGAGTCGGTGACGATGATGTGGTAGAACGGACGCTTCTTGGCGCCGCCACGGGTAAGGCGAATCTTGACCATTGTGATGCTTTCCTGTGTTGCCCAGTCGCCATTGCGGCGCGGTGAACCGACAATTCTAAGCCATTGAATTGGGGAAGGAAACCCCGCCCTTCCCCGTAACACTCAGCTAGCCCGGCGCTACAGAGGCTGCCATGCCTGGGACTCAAGGGCTTTTTGCAACAACGGCGCCAATTCCGGGGCCTGCCTGAACCCAATCTCATCGACGCTTGCGATCTGCTGGATCCCATTGGCGTTGCTGGTGAATGCGGCCTTGAATCCACCCAGATCGGACAAACGTACCTCGCGTACGACCTGCGCCACACCGGATTCCCGCAGGCCTGCCTGCAGCAGCTGCTCGGACGTTCCCCGCAGTGCCGCAGCCAGCGGCCAGACCACCTGCTCTCCGTCCCAGAAACCGGTATTCCAGACCGAACCCTCCGAGATCCGGCCGGTGGCATCGACGAACAGCGCGTCGTCGTACTCTTGCCTCAGTGCCTGCCGCCGGTAGTGGAACAGGGGAAACGTGCCCACGTGCTTGATGTGCGGCAACGGGCGCTGGAATTCGAACGACTTCACCCGTAGCGCGCGCTCGGAGGATGGCGTGGGGGGCGAGAGCGAGATCAGCACTTCGGTAGCGAAACTTCCCGCCGGTTTTCTGTAGTCGAAGCTTCGAGAAAACACTGTCGCGCGCAATGTGCAATCCGGAATTGCGGTAACTGCGACGCGCATGTGTTCGCGAACCATCGCGAAGTCCAAGGTGCTATCGAACAGCTCCAGCGTGCCGGCTTGCAGACGCCGCTCGTGCAACTCAAGTCCCTGCACTGCACCATTGCGTACCTGCATGGAGCTGTAGTGGCCGTAGTTGATCAGTGCGAGCGCGCGCAGATCGTCCGCATTTGCCGGTTGTCCGTTGAGCAAAGCCATATGCATGCAGATCCCGGATTGTCGCAAAAACAAGAAAACCGTCGTTCCCGCGAAGGCGGGAATCCAGCGACTTGGTTCTTGCATGCTTGAAGTCACTGGGTCCCCGCCTTCGCGGGGATGACGGCAATAATTTCTACGTCGCGGAACCGCCGGTCCGCTCCTGCGTCAGCACCAACAGAAACGTCAACGGAACGGCATACCGCCGCCGCGCGCGCCCATCATGCCCTTCATGCCGCGCATCAAACCCTTCATGCCGCCGCCGGCCAGCTTGCCCATCATTTTTTCCATCTGCTGGTACTGCTTGAGCAGACGGTTGACGTCGGCCGGCGTGGTGCCGGAACCGCGCGCGATGCGCGCACGGCGCGAGCCGTTGAGCAGCGCGGGATTGCGACGTTCCTTCTTGGTCATCGAACCGATGATGGCGACCATGCGCGGCACTTCCTTACCGGTGACCTGCTGCTTCACGTTCTCGGGCACCTGGCCCATGCCGGGCAGTTTGTCCATCAGGCCGCTGATGCCGCCCATGTTCTGCATCTGTTCCAATTGGTCGCGCATGTCGTTGAGGTCGAACTTCTTGCCCTTGGCGACTTTGGCCGCAAGCTTGGCGGCTTTTTCCTGGTCGACGTTCTGTTCCACTTGCTCGACCAGCGACAGCACGTCGCCCATGTCCAGGATGCGGCTGGCGACGCGGTCGGGATGGAAGATATCCAGACCGTCGGGCTTTTCGCCCACACCGATGAACTTGATCGGCTTGCCGGTGACATAGCGCACCGACAAGGCCGCACCGCCGCGCGCATCGCCGTCGGTCTTCGTCAGAACGACGCCGGTGAGCGGCAACGCTTCAGAGAAAGCCTTTGCGGTGGTGGCCGCGTCCTGGCCGGTCATCGAGTCGACCACGAACAGGGTTTCGACCGGATTGATCGCCGCATGCAGCGCCTTGATTTCGCTCATCATCGCTTCGTCGATGGCCAGGCGACCGGCGGTGTCGACGATCAGCACGTCGGCGAACGACTTGCGCGCGTCGACGATCGCGGCTTTGACGATATCGACCGGCTTCTGCGAGATATCGGACGGGAAGAACAACACGTCCACTTGCTGGGCCAGCGTCTTCAACTGCTCGATCGCGGCCGGACGATACACGTCGGCGCTGACCACCATCACCTTCTTCTTGCGCTTTTCCTTCAGGTGCTTGGCCAGCTTGGCCACGGTGGTGGTCTTGCCCGCGCCCTGCAGGCCAGCCATCAGGATGACTGCGGGCGCCGGCACGTTGAGGTTGAGGTCGGTAGCGGCCGAACCCATCACCGCGGTCAGTTCGTCGCGGACGATCTTGATCAGGGCCTGGCCGGGGGTAAGGCTCTTCAGTACTTCCTGGCCTACGGCGCGCACCTTGATGCGTTCGATCAAAGCCTGCACTACCGGCAAGGCCACATCGGCTTCCAGCAAAGCGATGCGCACTTCGCGAGTGGCCTCGCGGATGTTCTCCTCGCTCAGGCGGCCACGGCCGCGCAGGCGCTCGATGGTGCCGGAAAGACGCTGGGTGAGGGATTCGAACATGCGCAAAAAGCCGTGGACAAAAGAGGGGCGAAGTATAACGGCACCCAGGCGGACCCATCCCGCAATCGAGAATGGTTCTCGGGAATGGCCGGCTATGCCAAACTCAGCGCATGTGGATCTCCCTAGCCGCCATCGCCTTCTATCTGCTCGCTGCCGGCATGCTGGTGCGTGCGGTGGCCCAGGACCGGATCGCCGCAAGCCGCGGATGGCTTTGGCCTGCGCTGGCCGGCGCGCTGCTGCATGGCCTTTATCACCTGCTGGTGGCTTGGCGTACGCCGGGCGGCCCGGACATGCACTTCTTTTCCGCACTGTCGCTGGTGGGGCTGGGCATGGCGGCAATGACCACGGCGGTCGGTGCGCAGGGGCGCATGGCGGGATTGGGCGTGCTGTCCTTTCCCCTGGCCGCAATACTGCTGATGGTCTATCACCTGTACGGGCACGAGCCCTCTCGCGGGTTGGACTGGCGCCTGCAACTGCACGCCTGGCTGGCCCTGTTGGCCTATGCGACGTTGGCGATCGCCGCGCTGCTGGCGGTCATGCTGTGGGCGCAGGAACGTGCGTTGCGCCGGCGCGAGTTCCATGCCTGGCTGCGTGCGCTGCCGCCGCTGACCGAACTGGAAGAACTGCTGTTCCGCACGATCAGCGTGGGCTTCCTGCTGCTGACGGCGACGCTGCTGACCGGCATGTTGTTCGTGGAAAACCTGTTCGCCCAGCACCTGGTCCACAAGACCGTGCTCAGCGTGCTGTCCTGGCTGGCCTTCGGCGCCCTGCTGGTGGGCCGCTGGCGTTACGGCTGGCGCGGCAACAAGGCGGTGCGCTGGACCTTGGCCGCCATGGCCCTGCTGTTGCTGGCCTTCTTCGGCAGCAAGTTCGTGCTGGAACTGGTCCTGAACCGGGCCGGCTAGGCAGGCCCCATTTGTAGGAGCTGCGTAAGCTGCGACCGGGCGTTCACTGGCGCGGCATAGATCTGTCTGTGTTGTATAGCCGCGTCGCAGCTTACGCAGCTCCTACAACGCCCTCCTGACGCACTCCATTTGCCGTGACGCAGAATTTCGTTGCTGAAACAATATTTGCCTTGACAAATATTGCACGGGCGAGGATATTTGCCTGTCATGAGCCCCTCCTCCCACACCCCCGAAACCAATATGGGCATGCTTTTCCGGCAGGTCCGCGACGCCATGTGGGCCGAAATGGCCCGCGAGATGGCCGCCGCCGGTCATGACCTCACCTACAGCCAGTTCGTGACCATCAAACGCCTGGCCACGGATTCGTCCGACGGAGTTACCGATCTGGCCCGTTGGGCGCAGGTCAATCCGGGCGCCATGACGCGCCTGCTGGACAAGCTGGAAACCCGCGGCCTGCTGCGGCGCATCGCCGACCCCAACGACCGCCGCGCACTCCATATCGTGCTGACCGATGCGGGCCAAGCCATCTGGTCCGACATCGAGCACTGCGGCGAGCGCGTCCGCGCCCGTGCCGTGCAGGGCATGGACGACGGCGAACGCGAACAGCTTTTCCGTCTGCTGAATCAGGTTTTGCAGAACCTCACGCCCCCTATCGCCAACGACGATTGATCCCATGCGTATCCCCCTCCCTATGCGCGGCCTGAAGCCGGCGCTTTCCGCATTGGCCATGGGCCTGCTGCTGGCCGGTTGCGCCAGCACCCACGGCCTGGAACCCAAGACCGCGTTGCGGGATGCGGACACTTTGTCTTCCGGTCGCAGCCTTTCCGCCAATGCGCTCAGCGCAGCCGATTTCCCGCGTCGGAACTGGTGGAGCGCACTCGGCGATCCGCAGCTCGACGCACTGATCAACGAAGCCTTGCAAGGCACGCCTTCGCTTGAAGCCGCCGATGCGCGCCTGCGCAAGGCGCAAGCCCAAGCCGGGTTGGCCGATGCGGCACGCAAACCGACCCTCAGCGCGAGCGGCCAGTATTCGGGCGTGCAATTGCCCGAAACGCTGGCGCCCGAACCATTGGGCGGTTCGTACATCGGCAGCACGGTGCTGATGCTGAACTTCAAGTACGGACTGGATCTGTGGGGCGGCAAGCGCGCGCAGTTCGAAGCCGCCGTCGGTCAGGCCAAGGCGGCCGAAGTCGATGCGCAGGCCGCGCGTCTGACGCTGTCTTCCAATATCGCCCGCACCTATGTCGCGCTGGCCCAGGCTTATGCCGCACTGGATGTAGCCACGCGCGAACACGAACGTGCGACGCATCTGCGCAGCCTGGGCGAACAACGGGTCAAGGCAGGCCTGGACAACCAGTTGCAGCTACGCCAGGCCGAAAGCACCATCGCCAGCGCCGAGCAGCAGGCGCAAGCCGCGCAACAGCAGATCGACATGGCGCGCACCGCGCTGGCTGCATTGCTTGGCCAGGGGCCGGACCGTGGACTGGCGATCACTCGCCCGACTGTGTTGCAAGCAGGCACTCCAACGGTGCCGCAGGTGCTGCCCAGCGAATTGCTGGGACATCGCCCGGACGTGGTGGCCGCGCGCTGGCGCGTGGAAGCCGCAAGCCGCGGCATCGATGCCAGCAAGGCCTCATTCAAACCCAGCATCAACCTCAGCGCGATCGTGGGCCTGGCTTCGGGTGGGCTCTCGGATCTGTTCAGCAGCGACGCGTTGCTGGGTCTTGGAGGCCCTGCCATCAGCCTGCCGATTTTCGACGGCGGACGTCTGCGCGGCCAACTGGACGCCAGCGATGCGGATTACGACCTGGCCGTCGCCGACTACAACCAGTCCTTGGTCGGCGCGCTGCACGAAGTCACCGATGCGCTGCAGACCGCGCGTTCGCTGGATCAGCAGATCGAAACATCGCAACGAGCGCTGACTGCCGCCAAGTCGGCCTGGGATCTTGCGCAAACCCGCTATCGCGCCGGCCTGGGCACGCAACTCGACGTTCTGGCCGCACAGCGCCCGCTGTTGCAACTGGACCAGCAGATCGCGGCGCTGCAGGCACAGCGACTTAATGCAGACATCGATCTGGATCGCGCCCTGGGCGGCGGTCTGGTTCTTGAACAACCCCTTCCTGAACAACCCCGTACCCCCATTGCCAACACCACGGCCACGCCATGACTTCCCAAATCAATCCTGAAGCCTCCACTCCCGCCGCCGCGCCCGCCGCGCCGAAGAACAGCAAACGCAAACGCGCGCTGGCCATCGTCGCGCTGCTGGTGATCGTCGGCGCCATCGCATGGCTGGCGTATTACCTGATGTATGCGCGCTGGCACCAGGACACCGACGATGCCTACGTGCAGGGCAACGTGGTCAGCATCGTGCCGCAGACCAGCGGCACGGTGATCAGCATCGATGCGGACGACGGCATGAAGGTCGAAGCCGGACAAGCGCTGGTGCACCTGGACGCCAACGACGCGCAGGTCGCCTACGACCAGTCGGTGGCGAATCTGGCCGGCACCGTGCGCCAGGTCCGTGGCTTCTACAGCAGCGTCGATGCCGGTCAGTCCGATCTGCGCGCACGCGAAGTCGCAGTGGCGCAGGCGCGCGCCGATGTCGCCCGCCGCAGCGGCCTGGTCGCCAGCGGCGCGGTTTCCAGCGAAGAGCTGGCGCATGCGCGCGATGTGCTCGCCGCGGCCGAAGCGGCGCTGGGCAGCGCGCGCGGCAGTCTGTCGCGCAGCCGCGCGCTGGTCGATGCAACCACTTTGTCCAAGCAACCGCAGGTGCAGGTGGCCGCTTCGCAACTTCGCCAGGCGTATTTGAACCTGCAGCGTTCGGCCATCGTCGCGCCGGTTTCCGGTTACGTGGCCAAGCGCCAGGTACAACTGGGCCAGCGCGTACAGCCCGGCACCACGCTCATGACCATCGTGCCGCTGGAACAGGTGTGGGTGGAAGCAAACTTCAAGGAAACCCAACTGGGCCACATGCGTATCGGCCAGCCGGTCGAAGTGCATGCCGACCTGTACGGCAGCGACGTCGAATACAACGGCAAGGTCGCCGCGCTGGGACTGGGCACGGGCAGCTCCTTCTCGCTGTTGCCGGCGCAGAACGCCAGCGGCAACTGGATCAAGATCGTGCAGCGAGTGCCGGTGCGCATCGAACTCGACCCGAAGCAGCTTGCCGAGTACCCACTGCGCCTGGGCCTGAGCATGAGCGTGGATGTAGCCGTGCGCGACCAGGCCGGCCCGTCGCTGGCGCTCGCGCGCAAGGACGTCAAGCCGGTGCTGGCCACGCTTGCCTACAAACAGCAGTTGGCCGACGCAGATGCGTTGATCACCCAGATCGTTCAACAGAACCTGCCCGCCTCCGCACGCAACTGATCCGCACATGGCCACCATCGCAGCAGAGGAAGAAAGCTACGGCCTGCCGGTGACGCCGGAGCCGGCGGCCAAGCCGTTCGCACCGCCGAATCTGGCGCTGACCACCATTGGTCTGGCGCTGGCTTCGTTCATGCAGGTGTTGGACACCACCATCGCCAACGTTTCGTTGCCGACCATCTCCGGCAACCTGGGTGCCAGCTCCAATCAGGCGACCTGGGTCATCACTTCGTTCGCGGTGAGCAATGCCATCGCCCTACCGCTGACAGGCTTCATGGTCCGCCGCTTCGGCGAGCGCAAGGTGTTCATGTGGGCCACGCTGGCCTTCGTCATCGCTTCATTGCTGTGCGGCCTGGCCAACAGCATGGGCCTGCTGGTCGCCGCGCGCGCGCTGCAGGGTTTCGTCTGCGGTCCGATGTATCCGGTGACGCAGGCATTGCTGATCTCCATCTATCCACCGCAGAAACGCGGACAGGCGATCGCGCTGCTGGCCATGGTGACGGTGGTCGCGCCGATCGCCGGGCCCATCCTGGGCGGCTGGATCACCGACAACTATAGCTGGGAATGGATTTTCTTCATCAACATTCCCATCGGCATCTTCTCCAGCATCGTGGTCGGTCGGCAGCTCAAGGGCCGCCCGGAAAAACTCGAACGCCCGAAGATGGACTACATGGGCCTGTCGATGCTGGTGCTGGGCGTGGGTGCGCTGCAGATCCTGCTGGACCTGGGTAACGACGAGGACTGGTTCAACTCCACCAAGATCGTGGCGCTATCGGTGATCGCCGCAGTCGCGCTGACCGTGTTCGTCATCTGGGAACTCACCGACAAGGACCCCATCGTCAATCTGCGTCTGTTCCGCCACCGCAATTTCGCGGCGGGCACTGCGGCCATGGTCATGGCCTATGCCGCATTCTTCGCCGTCGGCCTGCTGGTGCCGCTGTGGCTGCAACGCAATCTGGGCTATACCGCCATCTGGGCGGGTTTCGCCAGCGCGCCCATCGGCATCCTGCCGGTGTTGCTGACGCCGTTGGTGGGCAAGTACGCCACCAAGATGGACCTGCGCTGGCTGGCTACGTTCGCCTTCATCGTCATGGCCGCGACCAGCTTCTTCCGCTCGGGATTCAACCTGGACGTGGATTTCGAACGCGTGGCCATGGTGCAGCTGGTACAAGGACTGGGTGTGGCCCTGTTCTTCATGCCGGTGCTGACCATCCTGCTGTCCGATCTGGAACCGCATGAACTCGCGGCAGGCTCGGGGCTGGCGACCTTCGTGCGCACCTTGGGCGGCAGCTTCGCCGCCTCGTTGACCACCTGGGCATGGAGCCAGCGCACCACCATCCATCACGCGCAGTTGACCGAACACATTTCCGCTTACGATCCGGCCACCATGCAAACCGTGGAAACGCTGGGTCGCGGAGACGTGCAACGCGGCGCGGTAGTACTGAATCAGATGATTTCGCAGCAGGCCACGCAGATCGGCTTCAACGAGATCTTCCATCTGCTGGGCATTCTGTTCCTGGTGGTTATCCTGTTCGTCTGGTTCGCCAAGCCGCCGTTCGCGGCGAAGATGGGCGGTGGCGCTCCCGCTGGCGGCGGGCACTGAGCTTGTTGTAGGAGCGACGCGAGTCGCGAAGCCCTCGGTCTATCCGTCCAGACGAGCTTCGCGACTCGCGTCGCTCCTACAAGGGCTTATTCGGACGCGGCTTCCAATGCATCGGACAATCGCTCCACCGCGATCACTTCCATCGCTTTGAACGCACCCGACTTCGGCGCATTGCCCTTGGCGACGATCGCCCGTTTGAATCCGTGGGTGGCTGCTTCGCGCAATCGCTCTTCGCCATTGGGTACAGGCCGTATTTCTCCAGACAAGCCCACCTCACCGAAGGCGATGGTCTTCTCAGGCAACGGCTTGTCGCGCAGCGAAGACAACACCGCCAGCAGCACCGGCAGATCTGCAGCGGTTTCCTGCACGCGGATGCCTCCGACCACATTGACGAACACGTCCTGGTCGCTGGTAACGATGCCGCCGTGGCGATGCAGCACCGCCAGCAGCATCGCCAGACGATTCTGTTCCAGCCCGACCGCCACGCGGCGCGGATTGGACAACGGCGATGAGTCCACCAGCGCCTGTACTTCCACCAGCAAGGGGCGCGTGCCCTCGCGGGTGACCATCACGCAGCTGCCGGGCTGCTGCGTGCTGCCGCCGGACAGGAAGATGGCGGACGGGTTGGGTACTTCTTTCAGCCCCTTCTCGCCCATCGCGAACACACCCAGCTCATTGACCGCGCCGAAGCGGTTCTTGAAAGCACGCAACACGCGAAAACGGCTGCCGCTTTCGCCTTCGAAATACAACACCGCATCGACCATATGCTCGAGCACGCGCGGGCCGGCGATACCGCCTTCTTTGGTAACGTGGCCGATCAGGAACACGGCGGTGCCGGTCTCCTTGGCGTAACGCACCAGACGCGCTGCGCTTTCGCGCACCTGGCTGACCGAACCCGGCGCGGCGGTCAGCGAATCGGTCCACAGCGTCTGCACCGAATCGGCGACGATCACCTTGGGTTGCGCTGCGACGGCATGGTCCAGGATCTTCTCGATCCCGGTTTCAGCCAAGGCCCGCAACCCATCCATCGGCAGCCCCAGACGCAACGCACGGCCCGCCACCTGCGCCAGCGACTCCTCACCAGTCACGTAAAGGGAAGGCAAGGTCTGCGACATCTGCGCCATCGCCTGCAGCAACAAGGTCGATTTGCCGATGCCCGGGTCGCCGCCGACCAGCACCACCGCGCCCTCGACCAACCCACCACCCAGCACGCGGTCGAACTCGCCGATTCCGGTGGAAACGCGCGCTTCCTCGCTGCTGCGCACGTCCTTGAGTGCGGTGATCTGAGGCGCTTCCAGTTTGCCGGCCCAGCCGCTGCGCCGGGACGCCGCGGGTGCGCCGGCGGCCGGCTCCAGTACGATTTCGGACAAGGTGTTCCAAGCTCCGCACTCGGCGCACTGACCCTGCCATTTGTTGTGTTCGGCGCCGCATTCGCTGCAGACGTAGGCGGTCTTGCTCTTGGCCATGATGTTTTCGTTCGGCGATCCCAGCGCACAGGATAGACGCGCGCTATCGCGCAGGGCGAGACTTGCGCCGGGCGAACCCGGCTTCGTCAGCCCTGTCAGGCCATCCGCAGGGCGGCCCGGGTGACGACTTCGGCGTCCTGCTGCTGGGTCAGCGCGGAATTCCGCGTTTGCTCCTGCCGGGCGCTCGCTTCCGCCATCTGCTGCGTGCTTTGGGCCAACGGGGTATTCAGACCCTGCACGGTGTCCACGCTGGCACGCTGGTGGGCGGGATCGTCCAGCCGCCCTTGCACCGCGAAAGTAACCTTGGCATCGCCGCTCATCACCACGTGATCGATACCGCGCATGCCCTGCTCCTTGGCAGCGACGGCCAGATGGCCGCTCAGTTGGTCGCTGCGCAAATCGGAGGTGCGGTTGTGTGTGGCATCGATGGCGTGAACGCCGCGCGCGGCATCGCGGAACAGGGAATGATCGGGGTGGTTCTGATCGTTGAGCAGCACGCCTTTACCTGGTGCGGGTTGCGGCAGGCCCTCCGTCTGCTTCGGTGGCGCGAATCGCGATTCTGTCGCCGGCGACTGTTCGCCGGATTGCCTGGCCGGCGCCGGTTGCATCAGCTGCTTGACCGCAGAGTGTTCAAGCGACTGGGTCCGCGCATCCAGGCTCGGTATCACCGTCTCTGTCATCAGATGCCGTTGGGTGGCCTCACCGCCCGCTCCCGACCCATGCTTGATGGCGGCCCCCGTCCGCCAGGCGTTCATTAGTCCACCGGGACCGAGATAGGTGGCTTCCGCGGCAATGACGCCGCCAACGCCCGCGCCGGTGACGGCCAGGGCCGTGGGTGCGTGCCCAGTCAGATTGCGCACTCCACGACCGGTCTGGCCCAGGGCCTGGTCGATATTGGCGCCGACACGCTCGGCGGATTTGCGCAGATCTGCGCCGGTTTGATTCGAGGCCTGTTCCAGCGCCTGCGCACCCTGGGCTGCGACATGCCTGATGGTGTTTGCGTCGTGTCCGGCATGACCCAGCGATCCTTTGGCCTGCGCGATTTTGATATCGCAGTACGCTGCCGTGGCCTGGTCGCGCCGATCCGCTTCCTTGCCAAGGCCTGGCGCGATCTTGTCGGCGAAAGGCAGATGGCTTGCGGCCCGCAGAATGGCATTGCTGGTTTCGTTGCCCCAGCGCTGGGTCACGCATTGCGCCATCGGCACCGAGGCTTCCAGGTATCCGGTCGCCATACGCACTTGTGCGACCACCTCGCCACCGGCGCGCACCTGCAAGCCCGACACTTTTCCGAACGTCTGCGCACCGAGTTCGGCGGCCTGACCCGTGACCTTGCCGCCTACCCGGTAGCCATCACCCAGGGTATCCAGAGCAACATCGGTAACCTTGCCGCCAGCAGCGACCGCTTCGCCGGCCCGCTTTCCAACATACGCCCCCGCCACCGCCCCGCTAAGCACGTTCAACAGCGGCCCTGCGTCCTTGGCCACTTCGCTGATCGCAGGTTCTTTGGGCCGGTCTATGAGATTGCCCTGCGCGTCCCGCATTTTGGCTTCAAGCACGGGTTGTACCTGACCGGCCGCGGTAGGTACCTGCTTCAAGGTCTTGCTTCCGGAATGCTCGGCAAGATAGTCGATCAGACCCAGCGCATCCTGCTGGGCTTGCTTGCTATGGGGCAGGACTTCACCCAACTTGGTGACCAACAATTGCCGCGCTTCCGGCAGGCGCGAAACGTCGGCAGCCATGGTGGCCACCGCACCCATCTGCATCCGTTGCAATGCATCCATGCGGCCGATCATGGCTTGGCCGTCGGTTAGGACTTCGCCTTTGACTTGGTAGGCCGTCACTGTTTGATCAGTATCTACAACTGTAAGGCCGTGTTTTTCGGCGTAACGTTGCGGCGTTGCGGGATTCAGTCCTGAGGAATTGAAGGTAATTGCAGGAATGCCTGTCACCGCAGAAGCGGCCGAGCCCTGCCCTCCACCTAGCGAATGTCCAGCTATCTCGAATCCTGGGCCATAATCTTTCTGAAAACGAACGGCCAATTCCATTGCCCGGTTGTAGTAATCGCTTTCCAGCCCCGCACCCTGAAGACCGTTATTCAGCCAATCTTCTGCTGCCGACTCTCGAATAATTTCCTTTCCGTCGCTGTCATGCGCGACTACGGACCCATTGGAACCCTTGTAACAAACGATTGGCTTGGCTTCAGGACCATAGACACGAGGATCGGGCAAATAGATCTCGGCACGAAAATTGGAATCGTCAGGTTGCAAATATTGCTTGACCTGCTTATCGGTCCAATTCACGCCTGCCTGACGTAGAAGTTCCGGGTACTCACTGGCGCGTATCCAACCTAACGTTATAGAAGGACGGTGGGCCGCCGATTCGTAGACATCATCCGTTACCCCCGCAACGTCCCGGACATGATATTGCCGCTCCAAGGCATCGGCCTGATGAGCAAGCTGCATGTCGCCGGATTGTGCCGACTGGACGCGCATAGCCGACAGCAATTCGTTCTGCTGCTGCACCTGCAGTATCTTCTCCTCCAGCGTCCGCGGATCCTGGGACGGGAGTAGTGGCCCTACAGTTACAGTGGGCGTGGTCATACACGGCTCCTTGCCTTGGGTTGACACGACAATCAACGCTGTTCAACCTGCCACTGCCCGCTGCCCGTGTCAATCGCACGTACCTTTAGGTGGATGGGCATCGCTGCAACAAGAAGGGAAATCGAGCAATGTCACGGAATAGATATTTGTGCGCTTTTGGTAACCTCACATTAGCGTTGCTGCTATCCGTCACTCTGACGGCATGCCACGCGCAGTCCTCGCATGAAACCGCTGTTACACGCGTTCCTGCCAGCAACTACTTTCAGGGCAAGGCGCTCGAGTTGGCCGAAGCAGTCGACCGCAACGGTGCGGCCGATGTCCGACGATTAATTAAGCAAGAAGGCGTCAACCCGGATGTGATCTTCGACGAGAGCGCCATGCCCATGGTGGCTTGGCCGGTGTTCAACAAGAACCTTCCGGGCTTGAAGCTACTGCTGGACAACGGTGCCGACCCCAATGCGCGTCGCATCGATTCGCAACGCCCGAGCGGGCAACAGCGCAACAATGCGTTGGTCTTTGCGGCGGGCGATGCGGACTCGCGTTATCTCGCCATGTTGCTCGACTACGGCGGTGACCCCAATACTCGCAATTCGAATGGTGAAACCCTGACCCATGTCGCCTACCTGCGCGATCAATGGAAGAACGTACAACTCCTGATCGAAAAAGGCGCGAACATAAATGAAGGGCTCTATGTGCCAGAAGACTACGACACCGTGGCGAGCTGGTATTCAGGCATGGGGGATTTCGACAAAGTGTACTGGCTACTACAACATGGCGCCGATCCTTCCAAAAAGATGATTGCTCCCGCCCGATCAGCCAATGAGGGGAGAATGCCCATTCTGGAAAGCATTTTCTGGTTGCCGGTCAAGCCACAAATGATCGAATGGCAGAGGAAATGTCAGCGGCTATTGACCGGCCGAGGGATTCGTCGACCTCCGATGCCTGCCTATCTAAAACAAAAAAGGCTACAGCTCAATTTGCCGAGCGAAGAAAAAGACATTCCGCTTCTATAAGGCGTCTCACTACAAGAAGCACGGGCGCATCGAAAAGATCGACTGGAAGCCCGATTCGGCCCTAAGAGCCGCGAATCCGATCGAATGAAATCGGACCTTTCCTGCCATCAATTTGAAACAAACCCTTGCAATACTTCCATTATTCCGGAATTATGGAAATATGTACACCTATCAAGCAGTCGAAGCCCTTCGCGCTCTAGCCCATGACCACCGACTCGCCGCCTATCGGGCCCTGGTACAGGCAGGCCGCGACGGCATGGCGGTCGGCGAGCTTCGCGACGCGCTGGATTTGCCAGCCGCCACGCTTACCGCCCATTTGAACCAATTACGTGCGGCGGGACTGGTCAACGACGAAAGAGAAGGGCGTGTCATCCGGATACGTGCCGACTACGGCCGCATGAACGGCCTGATCGGCTTCCTGACGGAGAACTGCTGCGGCGGCAAATCCTGCGCGCCCACTTCCAAGAAAGTTCTGCGTTGACCCACGACCATTGGAATCGAAATGAAAGACAAAACCTACAACGTTCTGTTTCTCTGCACCGGCAACTCTGCCCGCAGCATCATGGCCGAAGCGATCCTCAACGTCCTGGGCAAGGGACGATTCAAGGCGTTCAGCGCCGGCAGCAACCCGAGCGGGCAGGTCCAGCCCATGGCGCGAGAGCTTGCCGAGGCCATCGGCTACGATGCCAGCAATGTCCGCAGCAAGAATTGGGACGAATTCGCCGTCGAGGGCGCGCCCGAGATGGATATTGTCATCACCGTTTGCGACAACGCGGCCGGCGAATCCTGCCCTGTCTGGCTGGGCCATCCCGCACTGGCGCATTGGGGCGTCCCCGATCCGGTTTCTGTTACCGGCGATGAAGAAACCCGCCGCCATGCCTACACCGCCGCTTTCGCCACGCTGCGCCGACGCATCGAACTACTACTGTCGCTGCCGCTCCAAAGTCTGGATCGCCTCGCTGCACAGGCGAAACTCAAGGAAATCGGGAAGGTGGGCGCGGAATGATCTCGAAGCGGCTGCTGTCCGAATTCCTGGCTACCGGACTTCTACTGGTAACGGTAGTAGGTTCCGGGATCATGGCCGAACGCCTGGCCGGCGGAAACGATGCCATCGCCTTGATCGCGAACACATTGGCGACCATCGGCGGGCTCTACGTCCTGATCGAAGTATTCGGCCCCATCAGCGGCGCGCACATGAACCCTGCGGTCAGCGCCGTCATGGCTGCGCGCGGCAGTTTGCCTTGGACGATGCTGCCCGGGTACATCGTTGTCCAACTGGCCGGCGCCGCATGCGGCGCCTGGCTGGCCAATGCGATGTTCGAACTTCCAATTCTGGAATTTTCCACGAAAACCCGCACGGGAACTGGGCAATGGCTAGGCGAGATCGTCGCAACCGCCGGTCTTCTGCTCGTCGTTCTGCGCGCACCGTCCACACGCGTTGCGGCGTCGGTCGCCGTCTACATCGGCGCTGCCTACTGGTTTACCTCGTCGACCTCTTTCGCCAATCCCGCGGCCGCCTTCGGAAGAATGTTCAGCGATAGTTTCGCCGGCATCTCTCCGCACGACGTACCCGGATTCGTCATTGCCCAAGGCATCGGCGCAGCGACAGGAATGGCCATCAACAAGCTTTTGGGTCGCCTCGATCATGTCTGATTCCGGACTATTGCCGAACATCGACGCCGAGCTGTTTGCGCTCCCCTCCCTGGAGCGGCTTTCGCCATCCGCCAGGGCGACTCATCCGCCCCGTTTCCTGTTGCTGTACGGCTCGCTTCGCAAACGATCCTTCAGCAAGCTCCTGGCTCTTGAGGCTGCCCGCCTGCTTGAAGCGATGGGCGCGGAAACACGTGTATTCGATCCTGCGGGCTTGCCGTTGCCCGATGCCGAACCCGATACGCACCCGAAAGTGCAGGAGCTTCGCCAGCTTGCCCAATGGGCGGAAGGAATGGTTTGGAGTTCGCCCGAGCGGCACGGCGCAATGTCGGGGATCATGAAAGCGCAAATCGACTGGATACCTTTGTCGCAAGGTTCGGTGCGTCCAACGCAAGGAAAGACGCTCGCGGTGATGCAAGTGTCCGGCGGTTCGCAGTCGTTCAATGCCGTCAATCAGCTCCGGATCCTTGGGCGATGGATGCGGATGCTCACGATTCCGAATCAATCGTCGGTCGCCAAGGCCTTCAACGAATTCGACGAAGCCGGCCGGATGAAACCGTCGGCCTTCTACGATCGCGTCGTGGATGTCATGGAGGAGCTGATGAAGTTCACCCTGCTCACGCGCGAGGTTTCTCCCTATCTCGTGGACCGCTACAGCGAAAGGAAAGAAAGCGCCGAAGCGTTGTCCAAGCGCGTCGGTATCCGAGCCATTTAACGAAAAGGCCGCCCTTTGGAGGCGGCCTTTTGCGAAATCTGGTGCCGGAAATAGGAATCGAACCTACGACCTCATCATTACGAATGACGCGCTCTACCAACTGAGCTATTCCGGCGTGGACGCGAATTCTAGGGGTCGCAGGGGGTGGGGTCAATTCACCAGCTGCAGGCGGAGTTCCTTGGGCAGGGCGAAAACCATGCTTTCCGGCTCGCCGTCCAGCTCGGCCACCCCGCTGGCGCCCAGTTCGCGCAGGCGCTCGATCACGCCCTGCACCAGCACGTCCGGGGCCGAAGCGCCCGCTGTCACACCGATGCGGGACTTGCCCGCTACCCATGACGGTTCGATTTCCGCGGCCCCATCTATCAAATAGGCCTCCACGCCTTCGCGCTCGGCCAGCTCGCGCAGACGGTTGGAATTGGAACTGTTAGGCGAGCCCACCACCAGCATCAGGTCGCAACGCGCGGCCAGCTCGCGCACGGCGTCCTGGCGGTTCTGGGTGGCGTAACAGATGTCGTCGTGGCGCGGCCCCTGCATCTCGGGGAAACGGGCCTGCAGCGCCTCGATGATCCCGCGGGTGTCGTCCACCGACAGCGTGGTCTGGGTGGTGTAGGCCAGATTCTGCGGCTGACCCACCTCCAGCGTGGCCACGCCTTCCAGGTCTTCCACCAGGTAGATCCGCCCTGTCCCGCTTTCGCTGTTCCACTGACCCATGGTGCCTTCCACTTCCGGGTGCCCGGCATGGCCGATCAGCACCACATCGCGGCCGGCGCGGCAATGGCGCGCGACTTCGAAATGGACCTTGGTGACCAGCGGACAGGTCGCGTCGAATATCTTCAGGCCGCGCGAAGCGGCTTCGGCGCGCACCGCCTGCGACACGCCATGCGCGCTGAAGATCACCGTGGCGTTGTCGGGCACCTCGTCGAGCTCTTCCACGAACACCGCGCCGCGATTGCGCAGGTCTTCCACCACGAAGCGGTTGTGGACCACTTCATGGCGGACGTAGATAGGGGCGCCCAGGGTTTCGATGGCGCGCTTGACGATCTCGATGGCGCGGTCGACCCCGGCGCAGAAACCCCTGGGATTGGCGAGAAGGATGTCCATGCGCCGATTATGGACCTTTGGCCTTGCGCTTGCCGTCAAGCAGGCCGAACAGGGCGATGCCGACGGCCCCCGCGACGATGGCCGAATCGGCCAGATTGAACGACGGCCAGTAATGCTCGCGCCAGTGCCACTGGATGAAATCAACGACATGCCCGTGCATCAACCGGTCGATGACGTTGCCCAGCGCTCCGCCGATCACCAGCGCGTAAGGCGCTGCCTGACGCCAGTCACCGCGCGCAGTGCGCGACAGCCAGAAACCCAGCAGGCCGCTGATGGCGACTGCAAGAATCGTGAAGAACCAGATCTGCCAGCCGCCAGCGTCGCTCAGGAAGCTGAATGCCGCCCCGGTATTGTAGGTGCGGTACCAGTTCCAGAAACCGTCGATAACCGGGATCGCGGTGTATTCCGGGAGCTTCGCCAGCACCCATGCTTTACTCAGCTGGTCCAGCACGATGACTACGGCTGAGAGGATCAGCCAGGTGAGGGCGTTGGGTTTTGAAGTAGTTTTCATGATGGAACGAGCCTTGCTTTGTTTCCTTCTCCTACCGGGAGAAGGTGGCGCGAAGCGCCGGATGAGGGCGTGGAAATTCCAACCCTCGGAAACTATCTGTCAACCTGAAAATCCACGCCCTCATACCCCAAGGGTACTTCCTGCGGGGCGTCCACCCCTTCGGGGCACCCCGTATCAAGTACGGGGCAGGCTCTTCTCCCGGTGGGAGAAGGGAAACGCATCAGAACCACTTCCTGTCTTCGCCCGGACCTTCGATATTGGAAACGCAGCGGCCGCACAACTCCGGGTGCTTTGCATCCACACCAACATCGGCGCGATGGTGCCAGCAACGCACGCACTTGGTCTTCGTACTCGGTTGCGCCAGCACGAACACCTCGTCGGCATTGACCGCCGTTACGCTGACATCGCCGCTGATGAACAGGAAGCGCAGCTCATCGGCCAGCGGTTGCCACTTGGCGGCCGTTTCAGCATTCGCCGAAACCGCGATTTCCGCGTCTAACGCCGCGCCGATCACGCCGTTGGCGCGCATCGGCTCAAGCACCTTGGCCATCTGCTCGCGCAGCGCAAGCAGTTTGTCGAAGTCTTCGGCCGACAAAGGCGCGTCCGCAGGCAATGGCGCCAGGCCGTCGTACCAGGTGGTGAACAGCACGTTGGCCGCGCGTTCTCCCGGCAGGAAGCCCCAGATTTCGTCGGCGGTGAAGCTGAGGATCGGTGCGACCCAACGCGTGAACGCTTCCAGGATATGGAACATGGCGCTCTGCGCCGAACGGCGGCCGCGCGAATCTTCGCGCATGGTGTACAGGCGATCCTTGGTCACATCCAGATACAGCGAACCCAGATCGACGCTGCAGAAGTTGAGCAGGGTCTGCACGATTTCGGCGAAGTCGTAGCGCTCGTAAGCCGCAACGATCTTCTGCTGCACTTCGAAGGCGCGATGCACAACCCAGCGATCCAGAGCCACCATGTCGGCAGGCTGCACCAGGTCGCGCGCGGGATCGAAACCGTCAAGATTGCTCAGCAGGAAGCGCGCGGTGTTGCGGAGGCGGCGATAGGCATCGGCGTTGCGCTTGAGGATTTCCTGCGACAACGACATCTCGTTGCTGTAGTCGGCCGAGGCTATCCACAGGCGCAGGATGTCCGCGCCCAGCGTCTTCATGATGTCCTGCGGCTCGATGCCGTTGCCCAGCGACTTGGACATCTTGCGGCCGTTCTCGTCCACGGTGAAACCGTGGGTCAGGCACTGCCGGTAAGGCGCGTGCTTGTCGATGGCCACACCGGTGAGCAGCGAAGACTGGAACCAGCCGCGATGCTGGTCCGAACCTTCAAGATACAGATCCGCCGGTTTGCCGAAGCCGCGTTCCAGCAGCACGCCTTCATGGGTGATGCCGGAGTCGAACCACACATCCAGGATGTCGGTGGTCTTCTCGTAATCCTCGGCTTCAGCGCCCAGCAGTTCGGCCGCGTCCAGCGAATACCACACGTCCACGCCGCCCTGCTCCACCTTGTCGGCCACCGCGCGCATCAACTCGACCGTGCGCGGATGCGGTTCGCCGGTTTCGCGATGCACGAACAGGGTGATCGGCACACCCCAGGTGCGCTGGCGGCTGATGCACCAGTCGGGCCGTCCTTCGATCATGCCCGCGATGCGCGCCTCGCCCCAGGTGGGGTACCACTTCACGTGCTTGATCGCAGCCAGCGCATCGCGGCGCAGATGCGCTTGTTCCATGGAGATGAACCATTGCGGCGTGGCGCGGAACACCACCGGCGTGCGGTGTCGCCAGCAATGCGGATAGCTATGCTCCAGTTGATGGAAGGCGAGCAGCGCACCGCTTTCGCGCAGGCCGCCGACGATGGCGTCGTTGGCCTTCCAGATATGCATTCCCGCAAGCACCAGCTCGCCAGCCGGCGGTGTCGATGGCAAGTACACGCCACGCCCATCGACCGGATTCATCTGAGCGGCGGTGTATTTCTCGATCAGGCCGTATTTCTGCCCGACCACGAAGTCTTCCTGACCATGGCCGGGAGCCGTATGCACCGCACCGGTGCCGTCTTCGGCGGACACATGGTCGCCAAGAATGATCGGGATCTCGCGCTCGGCATAGAAGGGATGCTTCAGCACCACGCCTTCCAAAGCACTGCCCTTGGCGTGCGCGTGCGTCACCAGATCACCGACGCCGTAACGCTGCAGCGCGCGCGCGGCTAGCGCTTCGGCGACTACCAGCCAGCGACGCTGGCCGTTATGCGGAGGCCCTTCGACGAGTGCGTAGTCCAGATCTGGGCCCAACGACACAGCCAGCGATGCGGGAAGCGTCCAGGGCGTGGTGGTCCAGATCGGCACCGCCACTTCCACGCCTTCCGGCACGGCAACGTCGAATGCGGCGGCCAATGCCTTGGTATCGCGCACGACATAAGCGACGTCCACCGCCGGCGATACCTTGTCCTGGTATTCGATCTCCGCTTCGGCCAGCGCCGAACCGCAGTCGAAACACCAGTGCACCGGCTTGGCGCCGCGCAGCAGATGGCCGTTGGCCACGATCTTGGACAGCGCGCGGATTTCGTCGGCTTCGAACTTGAAATTGAGCGTGAGATACGGGTTTTCCCAATCGCCGATCACGCCCAGGCGCTTGAAATCGCGGCGCTGGATGTCGATCTGTTCGTTGGCGAACTCGCGGCATTTCTCGCGGAACTGCGCAGCGTCGAGCTTCACGCCGACCTTGCCATGCTTTTTCTCCACCGCGATCTCGATTGGCAACCCATGGCAATCCCAGCCCGGCACGTACGGCGCGTCGAAACCCGCCACGTACTTCGATTTGACGATGATGTCCTTGAGGATCTTGTTGACCGCATGGCCCAGGTGGATGGCGCCGTTGGCGTAGGGCGGGCCGTCGTGCAGTACGAACAGCGGGCGGCCCTTGGCGTTGGCCCGCAGCTGCGCATACAGACCGTCGGCCTCCCAGCGCGCCAGGGTCTGCGGTTCGCGCTTGGGCAGGTCCCCGCGCATCGGGAATTCCGTGGCGGGCAGGTGCAGTGTTGCTTTGTAATCCTGGGTCACGCGGTCGCTCGTAGTCGTTGTTCGGAAAGGAGGCGGCGCGCGGTTTCGGCGTCGCGTTGCATCTGCTCGGTCAACGAAGGCAGATCGGGGAATTTGAGTTCGTCGCGCAGCTTGGCGACGAATTCGACTTCGATATGGCGCCCGTACAAGTCGCCGTCAAAATCGAACAGATGCGCTTCAAGAAGAGGTTCGACGCCATCGACGGTGGGGCGCGTACCGAAACTCGACACCGACGCGTGCGGGCGCTCGCCCACTCCATGCACCCAGGTCGCGTAGATGCCGGAAAGCGCCGGTACTTTCGGGAAACGCAGGTTGGCGGTGGGAAAGCCCAGCGTACGGCCCAGCTGCTTGCCGCGCACCACGCGCCCGCCGATCGAATAAGGACGGCCCAGCAAGCGCGAGGCGTCGGTGAAATCGCCGCTGCGCAGGGCTTCGCGGATGCGGGTGCTGGAGACGCGTTCGCCCTGCAGCAATACTGGTTCGATTTCGTCAGCCGAAAAGCCGAGTTCCCGGCCCATCTGCTTCAACAGGGGCAGATCGCCCCCGCGACGATGGCCGAAGCGGAAATCCGGGCCGATCCAGACTTCGCGCGCTCCCAGCCGTCCGACCAACAGCTTGCGCACGAATTCCGCCGCGCTCATGGCCGACAAATGCGCATCGAAGCGCAACAGACCGACGCTGTCCGCGCCCAGGGCGCGCAGGCCTTGGTACTTGCCGCGCGCCAAAGTCAGGCGCGGCGGCGGCAGGTCGCGGGAAAAGAACTCGCGGGGCAGCGGCTCGAAGCTCAGCGCCACCGCCGGCAGCGCCAAATTCCGGGCACGCGCAACGGCATGGCGCACCAGCGCCCGATGGCCCAGGTGCAGACCGTCGAAGGCGCCGATGCAGACCACGCTACCGTGCGGGAACAACGCCCCGCCATCGACGTCACGAAACAGCCTGCTCATCGTCATGAAGTATAGCCGGGCAGCCGCAACTCAATGCCGCCTATATCAGTGTTCGCGCAGGTCGCGGGGGCGGAAACCCAGCGCGACCAGGCCGATCAGATACACCGCACCGCCGCCGCAAACCAGTGCAGCGAGCCATCCGATCCGGTGCCATTTGTCCATAACGGTGAAATCCGGAACCCAATGCAAGCCAAGAAGCAAAATACCGGCCATAGCGGCGCAGGCCAGAACCAGGCGAACCAGATACTTCCCCCACCCCGGCTGGCGTTGGTAGACGCCGTCTCGCCGCAGCCAGTACCAGAGCATCGCAAGGTTCAAATAACTTGCCAGTGCGCTGGCCAATCCCAACGCCAGATGCAGCCCGGGCACGGTAGCCAGCGCGACGAAGACGCCCTGGTCCTGCACGTCTTGCGGGACCCACAGCTGGTAAAGAATCGCCAGGAAGAGCACGTTGAGCACCATGTTGGCGACCAGCGATATGACGCCGGCGCGGACCGGGGTTCGCGTGTCCTGACGGGCATAGAACGCGGGAAGCACCACTTTCACCAGAGCGAAGGCCGGCAGTCCGAAACTCAGTCCGAACACGGAAAGCGCGGTCATCTTCGTATGGAAAGCCGTGAACTTGCCGTACTGGAACAGCGTCGCCACTAGTGGTTCCGCCAGCAGCATCAAGCCCAACATGGCGGGGACCGCGATGATCAGCGTAGTCCGCAGCCCCCAGTCCAACGCGTTCGAGAATCCAGCCTTGTCCGTCTTGACATGGTGTCGCGCCAGCGCCGGCAGGATCACAGTCCCGAGCGCCACGCCGAATATTCCCAACGGCAGCTCCAGGAACCGGTCCGCCTGGGAAAGCCAGCTTTGCGATCCATCGATCAGATAGGCGGCGATCAGCGTATCCAGCAGCAGGTTGATCTGCGCCACCGAGGAGCCGAACAAGGTCGGTACCATCAGCTTCATGACCTTGCGGACATCGGCGTTCTTCCAGCCCCAACGCGGCAAGGTCAGCAGATCCAGCCCGCGTAAGGCCGGTAGTTGGAACAAGAGCTGCAACACACCGGCAGCCAGGACTGCCCACCCCATCGCCAGAATCGGTACCTGCATCTGCGGCGCCAACCACAGGGCGCCGGCGATCATGCAGAGATTGAGGATGACCGGAGTCAGCGCCGGCAACGCGAACCGATGGAAACTGTTCAGCGCGCCACCCGACAGGGCAGTCAGCGAAACGAACAGCAGAAAGGGAAACGTCAGGCGTAGCAGGTCGACCGTCAGGCCGAACTTCTCGGGATTGATCGCGGCCCGCGGATTGAACAAGGCGGCCACTTCGGGTGTGAAGATCAGGCCCAGCGCCGTCACCAGCAACAGGATGCCGCCCAGGGTTCCGGAGACGCGGGAGATCAACTCCTTCAGGTCCGCGTGAGGCCGGGTTTCCTTCACCTCCGTGAAAACCGGCACGAAAGCTGTGGAGAAAGAGCCTTCGGCGAACAGCCGGCGCATGAAATTGGGGATGCGAAAAGCCACCCAGAACGCATCGGTGGTGGCGTTGGCCCCGAACGAATAGTTGATGGCCTGGTCCCGGACCAGGCCCAACACCCGGGAGATCATGGTCATGCTGCTGAAGGAGACCAGCCCCTTGAGCATCCGGGGAGGGCTCATCCGGCCGCCCCTTCCATGACCTGCTTGACCCAAGTCCTTGAATACCCCATAATTTCGCGTTCGTTTTTCCGCATTCCGCCCATTACCGCTCCACCCAACGATTTCCTAGGATACCCACCGTGGCAAATATCAAGTCCGCCAAGAAGCGCGCCAAGCAGGCCGTCGTGCGCAATATGCGCAACACCGGCCAGCGTTCGATGCTGCGCACCGCCGTCAAGAAAGTGCTCAAGGCGCTGGACGCCAACGACGCCGCCGGCGCCCAGGCTGCCTTCGCCGTGGCTCAGCCGATCCTGGACCGCTTCAGCTCGCGCGGCCTGATCCACAAGAACAAGGCTGCCCGTCACAAGAGCCGCCTGACCGCCCGCATCAAGGCCCTCCAGGCCGCTTGATCCGCAGCGCTTCGCAATACCGAAAAACCCGGCTCCGGCCGGGTTTTTTGTTGCCCTCGTAGAGCCGAGCTTGCCCGGCTGCTTCTGATTCCAGGCCTGCCGCAAAGAGCAGCCGAGCAAGCTCGGCTCTACAAAAGCGGGACCGCCACCGCCAGCCTCAGCCGGCATCGCGCGCTTCCTGCTCGTCTTCCTTCAAACGGTCGAAGAACGCCATCACGTCCTTCATGATCGGCCAGGTGCCTTCACGCGAAACCGCGGAGGTCACGTACCAGGGCTGGGTCCAGCCCAGTTCGGCGATCACTTCGGCGGCGCGGCTCGCGGCCTCGTCCTCGAACATCAGGTCGGCCTTGTTCAACACCAGCCAGCGCGGCTTCTGCAACAACTCGGGATCGTGCTTTTCCAACTCGTGCTCGATCGCGCGGACCTGCTCGGCAGGGGAGATCTCCACCCCGCCCTCCATGGGCGCCATGTCCACCAGATGCAGCAGCAGACGGGTGCGCTGCAGGTGGCGCAGGAACATCGCGCCCAGGCCGGCGCCGTCGGCCGCGCCCTGGATCAAGCCGGGGATATCGGCGATCACGAAGCTACGGTGGGCTTCCACGCTGACCACGCCCAGGTTGGGGTAGAGGGTAGTGAACGGATAGTCCGCGACCTTGGGGGTCGCCGCGGACACTGCGCGGATGAAGGTGCTCTTGCCGGCATTGGGGAAGCCCAGCAGGCCTACGTCGGCCAGCAGCTTCAATTCCATCTTCAGCGTGCGCGCCTCGCCCTCGTCGCCCGGCGTGGCCCGGCGTGGCGAGCGCGTCACCGAACTCTTGAAATGCATGTTGCCCAGGCCGCCCTTGCCGCCCTTGGCCACCAGCAACCGGTCGCCATGGCTGACCAGGTCGCCGATGACTTCATCGGTACCGACGTTGACGATGGCCGTGCCGACCGGAACGCTGATGATCAGATCGTCGCCGCCCTTGCCGTAGCGCTGCTGACCCATGCCGTTCTCGCCGCGCTGGGCCTTGAAGATGCGCTGGTGGCGGAAGTCGACCAGAGTGCTGATGTTCTCGTCGGCCTCGATCCACACGCTGCCGCCGGTACCGCCATCGCCGCCATCTGGCCCGCCCAGGGGAATGAACTTCTCGCGACGGAAGCCGATGCAACCATCGCCGCCATTGCCGGCTATGACATCTATTTCTGCTTCGTCTACGAGTTTCATAAGGTTTGATTCGGGAAGTTGAATAAGGAACAACTGAAGATCTTAGCGACCATCATCTCTTACCGGCCGTCATCCCAGCGAAAGCTGGGATCCATTTTGACTTGGCTCGGGATTCGTGGGGTGCACCGTCAAAATCAGAATCAAGATGGATCCCAGCTTTCGCTGGGATGACGGTCGTAATTTGTACGATCGCACTCGATTGCTAACGATTACCGCACGAGAAACGAAAAGCCCCGCACGCGGCGGGGCCATTCGCTCGTTGCCGCGAAAGCTTACGCCTCGGCGACCACGCTCACGGTGCGGCGCTTTTTGGCGCCCTTCACCGAGAACTCGACCTTGCCGTCGACCAGCGCGAACAGCGTGTGGTCGCGACCCAGGCCTACGCCCGGACCCGGATGGAACTCGGTGCCGCGCTGGCGAACGATGATGTTGCCTGCGTCGATGGCCTGGCCGCCGTAGATCTTGACGCCCAGCATCTTCGGGTTGGAGTCGCGGCCGTTGCGCGATGAGCCTACGCCCTTTTTATGTGCCATGACTTATCTCCTTACTTGTTGTCACCGGAACCAGAGATCCCGGTGATTTCGATTTCGGTGTAATGCTGCCGGTGACCCATCTGTTTCTTATGGTGCTTGCGGCGGCGGAACTTGATGATGCGCACCTTGTCGGCGCGACCATGGGACTTGACGGTAGCGGTGACCGAAGCGCCTTTCAGCGCGTCGCCGAGCTTGACGCCCTCGCCGTCGCCCAGCATCAGGATCTGGTCGAACTTGATCTCCTGGCCGGCTTCGGTTTCGAGCTTCTCGACGCGAATCGTTTCGCCCGTCATCACGCGGTATTGCTTACCGCCGGTGACTACAACTGCGTACATGGGTGTTTCCTCTTCTGTAGTTATTTTATGACCCTGCCGCCATCGAGGGCGGACAGAAGCGGAATTGTAAGCCTTTCAGCAGGTTAGGGTCAACATTCCAGGCTGCCGGACACCCGAGCGCGGCCCTTTGACCCTCCCTGAGGCCATCCCGGGCCGATTCAGGCCCCCGGAACCTGTCCGCGAACCGCACAGGCCGCCCCACAAGGCTTTCAATCCGGGCAATTGCCCCCAGATCGTGGGATCGCTACGCTCTCCTGTTCGCTGACCGGATCCCCACCCGATGGCCATGGACTTCATCCGCATTCGCGGCGCGCGGACGCACAACCTCAAGAATATCGATCTCGACCTGCCGCGAGACAAGTTGATCGTGATCACCGGCCTGTCCGGGTCGGGCAAGTCGTCGCTCGCCTTCGACACCATCTACGCCGAAGGGCAGCGCCGCTATGTCGAATCGCTGTCGGCCTACGCGCGCCAGTTCCTGAGCGTGATGGAGAAGCCAGACGTCGACCATATCGAGGGCCTGTCGCCGGCGATCTCGATCGAACAGAAATCGACGTCGCACAACCCTCGCTCCACGGTCGGCACCATCACCGAGATCTACGACTACCTGCGCCTGCTCTACGCACGCGTAGGCCTGCCGCGCTGCCCGGACCACGGCTACCCGCTGGAAGCGCAGACCGTCAGCCAGATGGTGGACCAGGTGCTGGCTCTGGATGGTGAGCAGCGCTACATGATGCTGGCACCGGTGATTCGCGAACGCAAAGGCGAACACGCACAGGTCTTCGATCAGCTCCGCGCACAAGGCTATGTGCGCGTACGCGTGGATGGCGAGCTTTACGAGATCGACGCGGTGCCCGCGCTGGCCTTGCGTCAGAAGCACACCATCGAAGCGGTGATCGACCGCTTCAAGCCGCGCGAAGACATCAAGCAGCGCCTGGCCGAA
>CAMLGZ010000019.1 GCA_946479745.1 uncultured Pseudoxanthomonas sp.
CAGAACTTCATCACCAAGGCCGGCGCGCAGCGCTACGCCGCCGAGCATGGCGTGATCCTGGTCGCGCCCGACACCAGCCCGCGCGGCGATGACGTGGCCGATGCCGACGGTTACGACCTGGGCAAAGGCGCCGGCTTCTACGTCAACGCCACCCAGACTCCGTGGTCAAAGCATTACCGGATGTACGACTACGTAGTGTTGGAGCTGCCGGCGCTGATCGAGGCGAGCTTCCAGGTCACCGACGCCCGCGCCATCAGCGGACACTCGATGGGCGGACACGGCGCGCTGATCGTGGCGTTGAAGAATCCCGGCCGCTACCGCAGCGTGTCGGCGTTCTCGCCGATCGTGGCGCCGTCGCAAGCGCCTTGGGGGGAGAAGGCATTCGCCGCGTATCTCGGCGAGGACCGCGAAGCCTGGAAAGCATGGGACGCCACGGCACTCGTCACCGGCGCATCGGAAAGGCTGCCGCTGCTCATCGACCAAGGTGGGGCCGATGAATTCCTGGCCAACCAGCTCAAGCCGGAATTGCTGGAGGTGGCCTGCCAAGCGGTCGGCCATCCGCTGACGCTCCATCTTCAACCCGGCTACGATCACAGCTACTACTTCATCGAGAGCTTCATCGGCGAGCACATCGCCCACCACGCGGCGGCCCTGAAAGCCTGAGCGTTGTAGGAGCGACGCGAGTCGCGAAGCTAGTTAGGTCCGAACCATCACCAGCTTCGCGACTCGCGTCGCTCCTACAAGGGCAGGCCCGCCTGCAGCTCGAAATCGGTGTAGGCGAAACGTCCTTCGCGCAGAACGGTCTCGCCGCGCTCGATGGCCAGCGCGTGCGAGAACATCGGGCCTGCATGCACGCAGGTGTGGAATTCGCCGTTCTCGCCGCAGGGGTCGATGCCATCGGGGAATTGGCGCAATAGCGCAGCATCGAAGTCGCGTCCTGCGAACTCGGCCGACAGTTGCTGCGTGTCCACGCAACACAGCGCGGCAAGCAACCCACCCGTCTGCATCTCGCGCGCCAGCAATGCGGTGTCGCCGCCGAACAGCGGCGTCTGCACGCTCCATCCATGCCGCGAACACATCGCCACGCGGTAGTCGCGGATGTCCTGCAGAAAAAGATCGCCGAAGGCGATTTCCCGAATGCCGGGCCAACGTTCGCGCGCGGAATGCAATCCGGCCGCGAAGGCCTCCTCGTAAACCGCATTGTCGCAAGCCGGCGGAATCATCACTTCGATCAGCGGCAATCCGGTCGCCACAGCCTGCGCATGCAGGATCGTGCGTCGGATGCCCTGCATGGAAACACGCTCATGGCCGGCGGTGACTGTAGTGATCAATCCGGATACTTCTGTCCCCGACTGGCGCAAACGATGCAGCGTCCACGCCGCATCCTTGCCTCCGCTCCACGACAGCAGCACGGCGTCAGACGCTGGAAACGTCGCGCAACTCCCAGGCACTGCCGGCAAGCAGGCGCAACCGATGCTTGAACACGCTGCCGGGAATGGAGGTAACCACGATCAGATCGATCTGCAGATCGTGCGGCTCACCCTTGACCGTTGCGCCCGGATCGGTCGCGCCCAGCGAGGCGTCCACTCCGTCGGGATCGGGTTGCGCATCGCGCCAGCGCTGGAACAAGCCGTCGCTGCGCAATGCTTCCTGCAGCTGCGAGGCGAACGCATCGGCGCCATTGGCGCTGAAGCTGAAAGCGGAATCGCTGCCGCGCGCCTTGGTCGGATCCTTGAGGCTGATGTAGTAGCGGGTCGCCATGCGGTCGCTCCATTGAAGAGAACAGTCTATGAAGAGAGGCAGCCTAGCGATACCGCGTTATCCGTGCGTTAGGAGACGCTGAAGGCATGCGGTTCGGCGGCGAATCCGACCACCACCGCGCCCTTGCCCACGTTGACCATGCCGGTCAGGCTCATCACGCTTTCGAAGACCTCCACGTTGTTGTTGGCGCAGATATCACGCAGGCGCGTGTAGCCGGGCAGCGCGCGCATCTCGCTCAGTTCGCCGCCGTAGCTCAGGCACACGGTCGGCGTCAGCAGACCGGAAATCACGCGGTTGCCGGCGAACTTGAACATCTGTTCCACCGCATTATCGAAACCCTTGATCTTGGCCACCGGCTCGGTTTTGCCGGCATGGCCGTGCAGCACCGGCTTGATGTCCAGCGCGCTGCCCAACGCCACGCTGAGCAGGCCCACGCTGCGGTCGCCCTTGGTGCGCGCACGTGCGCGCAGGTAGTAGAGATCGCGCGGGATCATGTAGCCGTGGCTGTTGGCGGCCAGGTACTCCAGCTTGGTGCGCATGTGCTGCACGTTGGAACCGGCGGCGCGCATGCGAACCGCTTCCACCGCAGTGACACCTTGCGCGGCGAATAAAGTCTGGGTATCGATCACCCGCAACGCGAACGGCGAGTTGTGGCCCGCGGCCTGACGCACCGGTTTGTAGTCATTGAGGATGGCGAAGCTGGCCTGCATCGCGTTCTCGTGGATCGGGCTGCGCGTCTTGGTGATGGTCATGCAATAGACGTGGTCGTAGTCGATCACCAGCCGGCTCAGGAACAGGTCGCGGATCTGGTTCACCGTGAACGGAGTCGTTTCCGCTTCGTGGCCGCGCTCGGCCACGTGCGCGTGCAGGAAGCTCAAGGTGGCTTCCTCGTCCCGATGATCTTCCAGCACCGCATCGCCGATGCGCACGGTGATGGGCAGCAGCACGATGTCGTTCTTCTGGATGAAGTCCTGCGGCAAATCGCAGGCGGAGTCCACCACTATTCCTATGCGCATGAAGCCCCTCCCGGCATGCATCGCAAATGAGCCGGCAACGTAACGTAAATCTGCAACCCGCTGCGCTGAAAAAGTGTGCGGTTGTGCACACTATCGCGTTCTGGCGGTGTCAGGCGGCACTCACCTCGCGCAACCCTCCAGGACAGGGCATCGGAGGAAATAGAGCCTTGGATAAAATGTGATATACGTCACATTTATGTGTGAGTGACGCTTGTTTATGACTGTCCTTGAGGTCGACACTGGCGGCAGGCAAGCAAGGGGCGAGATGAGCAAGTGCTGGCTGCTGATGGGGACGTGGTGCCTGGCGATGCTTTCCTCCGCCCATGCCCATGCAGGCGGCATCGTGCGTATCGATCCTCTTGCCGCCAATGGCGATTCCGCCACTGCCGAACAGCACGCGGGCATTTTCGAGGAACGCGATTTCATCGCCGATCCCAACAAGCCTTCGGTTATCGGCAATGGTCGATGGCGATTGCAGCCGGCCGCCGGAATCGATCAGCCGCTGCTGCTCGTCTACCACCCTTACAGCGCGCGGGTCAGTGTACAAGGCCCGGGCGTGGCCGCACCGGTCACCCAGACCCTGTTCGATCGCGATCTGGATCCGCAGTACTCGCGGCACGCCCTGGTGTTTCCTTTGCGGAGCGACGCCGCCGTCGATATCAAGGTGGAAGGCGCGCGTTATCCCTTGCAGGTGGCCGTGGTCCCGCGTACCCGCCATATCGCCCACGACCTGACCCAGGTGCGCATCCTGCTGTTGTCGGTGGGAGTGCTGGTGGGCGTATCGCTGACCGTGCTGCTGTTCTGGGCGATGCTGCGCGAGCGGGTGTATCTGCTCTACGCGGCGACCATGGCGCTGCAGATGCTGTTCCTGCTGTGCTCGTATGGAGAGGCCTACGCGCTGCCGGGGTTGCGTGTGCTGGCGGTGTTCGGCGCGCCGGGCATCTGGTTCATCGCCACGCTGTCGACCATGGCCGCGGTGTGGATGCTGCAGGACTATGCCGGCCTGCGTGCGCGGGTGCCGCGCCTGAGCCGGGCCATGCGCTGGGTGGGCATCTATATTCCCGCGCTGGTGCTGCTGTTGCTGGTATCGCCCTGGCCTGCGCGCAAGGAATGGTTTCCGAATGTGGGCAACGCGCTGTTCCTGCTTACCAATCTGCTGGCGATCATCGCCTTGTACAAGGCATGGCGCCGGGGAGGGCGGCACGCGGGCTTCATACTGATCGCCTGGGTTCCGCTGGTGTTCTTCAGCACCGCGCGTGCAATCCAGCTCAGCATGGGCATTCCCGTCGAACCGTGGCTGCAATACGGCTTGCCGCTGGTGCTCGCTTTCACTGCGGTGGTACTGGCGCTGGGGCTGGCGGACCGCATGCTTACCTTCCGCCGCGAACGCGATACCGCCCAGCAGCACGCCGAACGCGATTGGCTGACCGGCGTGCTCAACCGCGGCGGCATCGAGCATCGCCTGGATTGGGCGGTGCTCAACACCCGTCGCGAAGGCATGCCGTTATCGCTGCTGTTCCTGGACCTGGATAATTTCAAGCAGGTCAACGACTGTTTCGGTCATGCCCTGGGCGATGCCTGTTTGCGCGCGGTGGTGCGTCTGGTCAGCGAAGAGCTGCAGTACGGAGACCATCTGGGGCGTTTGGGCGGCGAGGAATTCGTGCTGGGGCTGCCGGGCGCCGACAGTGCGCGCGCCATCGCCATGGCCGAACATCTGCGCCTGAAGATCCAGGCCCAGTGCGAGCAAGTGGAAGGCGTGCCGGTTGCGGTCACGGTGAGCATCGGCGTCACCCAATGCAACGCCACCGACACGGTGGCGACGCTGATCAAGCGCGCCGACAAGGCGATGTACATCGCCAAACATGGTGGGCGCAATCGGGTGGCTACGTTGGAAGCTGCGGCGGTCTGAGCCTCGCGGTTGCCTGATGGCGAACGGTGATTCGGACAGAGCAGCGCTCTTGCTTTGCCCCCTTTTAAAAAGGGGGCTACGGGGGATTTGCTTTTTGCTCTTGATCCTGCGTTGGCGCCAAGAGCAAATCCCCCTCGATCCCCCTTTTTCAAAGGGGGAGGCAACAGCGGTGTTGCGAGAGATCAGACTACGCAGGTCGCTGAGCGAAAGTCGAGTTCGAAGATCAAGGCGAATACGCGCGCGGCAACGCCCCTGCCGCACGCAGGTAACGATCCCGTAATTCGGTCTGCCGAGAACGCATGGGGATCGCACGTCCGCCCAGCCACAACTGGCTGGCGACGTTGGCCACATCCAGCGGATCGCCGGTCCACAGCACCAGATCGGCCAGTTTGCCCGGGGCGATCGTGCCCAGCTTGTCGTCCACGCCCAACACCTGCGCCGGCACCCGGGTCAGGCCTTCCAGTCCAGCTTCCCAGGGCAAGCCATTGGCCACCGCATTGCCTGCGTACTGGCGGATCTTGCGCGCGTTGTGCGAGGCATCGCCGAACTGGGCGAAGCTCACCTCCACCCCGGCCGCCTGCAAACGGGCCGCGTTCTGCAGGGTCGCGCCGATCTGGTCGAAGTCTCCTGGCAGGTCGGCCAGCGCATCGACGAATACCGGCACTTTGGCGCGCGCGATCTCCGGCGCCAACTTCCACGCTTCCACGCCGCTGGCGATGGCGACGCGCACCTTCTCGCGTTGCGCCCAGCGCAGCAGCTGGCGGATATCGGCGGCGCGATTCACGTTGACCACGATGCGCCCATTGCCGGCCAGGTAACGCGCCAGCACCGCACGTCCTGTGGGAGTAAGCAGCGCATGCGGCGAATCAGCGGCGATGCGGCCGCGGGCTTCGCCCACCATCTGGTCCAGCAGCATCCACTGCGCCGCCCGCGAACTGCCGCTCTTGCCCAGCACGTCGCTGCCCAGTTTCACGAACAGCACGCGCGGCCCGATAGGATCGGCGCTGCCATCCAGGCGCATCACTCCGCCTTGTCCGGCGATGAAGGAACCGCCCGTGTTGGCGCCCAGCAGAGTGAAGCCCAGACCCTCCATGCGCGCGACGGGAATCAGCACCGACTCGGGGTTGTAGGCCAGGGTCACGTCGAATTCAGGCCGCATCGGCTGATCGGTGGCCAGAGTCACCGCGCTGTCCACGGTCTCGGCTTCGCCCGACACTTCCTCGATGCCGATTTCGGTGATGCCGCCGAAGAAGGCGGGCGTCAGCGGCTTGCCGCCGGCCTCGACCACGCTGACCGAAGCCGGCGCCTGCAGATTGGAGCCGACTGCGCGAATCACGCCGGCCTGCACCAGCACGTCGGCGTTCTGCAACGTGCCTTGCGCGCCGGCGGTATGCACGGTGGCATGGCGGATGAGGACGTCCTGGGCCGAGGCTACAGTTGTTGCCAATGAAGTCAGCACAAGCAGAGCGGCCACCAACCTACGGGTCGTCATCCCGGCGAAAGCCGGGACCCAACTTGATACGCGTGCAATCGGAACGCAGGAGGACGGCAATGACGGGTAGTTGGGTCCCGGCTTTCGCCGGGATGACGGCTGCAAATTAATGAGCGTCTTCATTCCGCACCCCCCATCGCCGCATCCCCGGATCGAGTCCAGGGCAGGCTCTGTCCCAGCATGAAATCCGACTTCGGCTGCCGCGCCGGATCGTTGCGGTCGTAGATGCGCGCGCCGTCTATATAGACCTGCTCGGCATGCGCGTACACGCTGAAGGGGTTCTGGTTCCACACCACCACATCGGCCATCTTGCCAGGCTCCAGCGTGCCGGTCTTGTCCAGGATGCCCATGGACTTTGCGGGATTCCGGGTGATCCAGCGGATCGCGCGTTCGGGTGGAATGTCGATGCCCACGCGATGCGCGTTGGCCATCACCTTGGCCGCTTCCTGATTCAATCGCTGGATGCCTTCGTCCGAATCCGAATGCACGATGGCGCAGCCGTTGGCCGGACGGTCGACCAGGGCGATGTTCTCCTGGATGCCATCGAACGCTTCCATCTTGAAGCCCCACCAATCGGCCCACAGCGCGCCGCAAACATCCTCGGCGGCCAGGCGGTCGGCGATCTTGTAGGCCTCCACGCCGTGATGGAAGGCGGCGATCTTGAAACCGAATTCCTTGGCCAGGTCCAGCATCGTGGCCATTTCATCGGCGCGATAGCAATGGATGTGCACGCGGATATCGCCTTCGATGGCAGCGGCCAGCGTGTCCAGTTTCAGATCGCGTTTGCCGCCGCTGTCGCCGGCGCTGTCGGCATCGCCGCCGCCGCTGGCGCGTTGCCACCAGCGCTTCTTCTTGGGCGCCTCGTTCTTTTTCTGGTTTTTCTTCAGGTATTCGCTGGCGTCGATGAAGGCCGCGCGATAACCGGCGATATTGCCCATGCGCGTGGACGGTCCGCCCTTCTGCCCATAGACGCGCTTGGGATTCTCGCCGCATGCCATTTTCAGACCCCAGGGCGCGTCGGGGAATTTCATCGCCTGGTAGGTCGTGGCCGGCACATTCTTCAGGGTCACGCCGCGTCCGCCGACCAGATTGGCCGAGCCGGGCAGGATCTGCAGCGAGGTGATGCCGCCGGCAAGCGCGGTCAGGAAACCGGGATCCTGCGGCCAGATGGAGTGTTCGGCCCAGACGTTGGCGGTCACCGGTGCGGTGGCTTCGTTGCCGTCGCTGTGCGCGCTCATGCCGGGGCTGGGGTACACGCCCAAGTGGGAATGCACATCGATGATGCCGGGGGTGACCCATCGGCCGCTGCCGTTGACGAGCGTCGCATCCGCGGGCGCGGTCAGTCCGCGGCCCACCGAAACCACTTTGCCGTCGCTCAGCAGTACGTCGGCATCGTCCAGGCGTTCGCCGGTGCCGGTCAGCACGGTGGCATGCTGGATCAACACCGGACCGGAGGCGATGCTGCGATAAGTGCTGGGATAAGGGTCCTGGGTGAAACGGGATGTCGCGGTGGCGGCAGTGGCATTTCCGCACACGGAAACCAGGCCGATCATGGCCAAGAGGGCGAAGCGCATGGTGGTTCCCCGAGAATACTGGTCGAAAGAATGCCGGTCGAAGGCCAGCAACCGAAACCTAACCGGCGCGGCCCATGCTTGCCAAGTGCTATGGCGCAAGCCCATGCCACAATTGGCGGGACTAAACGGGAAAAGAGAGCGTGCGATGAAAGAAAAGACCGAAATCGTCGACAACTGGCTGCCGCGCTATACCGGTGTGCCCCTGGACCAGTTCGGCGAGCATATCCTGCTGACCAATTTCGGCGGCTATCTGCACGCGTTTTCGGAGCTGACCGGCGCGCCGGTGGTCGGTCTGGATCGGCCGATGGCCAGCGCCACCATCGACGGTATCACCATGATCAATTTCGGCATGGGCAGCCCCAACGCCGCGACCATGATGGATCTGCTGTCGGCGATCATGCCCAAGGCGGTGCTGTTCCTGGGCAAATGCGGCGGATTGAAGCGCAAGAACCAGCTCGGCGACCTGGTGCTGCCGATCGCGGCGATCCGCGGCGAAGGCACCAGCAACGATTACCTGCTGCCGGAAGTGCCCGCGCTGCCGGCCTTCGCCCTGCAGCGCGCGGTCTCCACCATGATCCGCGACCTGGGCCACGACTACTGGACCGGTACCGTCTACACCACCAACCGCCGGGTGTGGGAACACGATGTGGAATTCAAGGAATATCTGCGCAAGGTGCGCTGCATGGCCATCGACATGGAAACGGCCACCATCTTCGCCGCCGGATTCGCCAACCGCATTCCGTGCGGCGCGTTGCTGCTGGTAAGCGACCAGCCGATGGTGCCGGAAGGGGTCAAGACCGAAGCCTCCGACGCCAAAGTCAGCTCGCAATTCGTGCTGGATCACATCAACATAGGCATCGAAGCGTTGAAACTGATCCGACGCAACGGAAAATCGGTGCGGCATCTTCGATTCGACGAATAACGATCGACAATCGAAAACATAAGGAAGAAAACCGTATGGACCACCGTATTCCCGCCCTCGTCCCGGCACTGTTTCTGCTTGCTTCCACGGCCATGGCCCAGCAGGCGCGTCCGGCCGATGCCCCGCAGATAGACTCGCCAAAAACTTTCTCCGCCAAAGGACTGGCGTTCGAATATCCGGGCAACTGGAGCGAAATCAGCCATGAGGAAGTCGAGGGCAGCAGTTGCTACAACGTCTACCTGGAAGCCGATAAAACCGAATTCGAAGTACTCAACCTGGATGCCCACGTCATCGCCTGTCGAAACGAAGATGCGACGGACCCGCAAGAGTATGTCGACTACCTGGTCACCGCCACGCAGACGAGCGACGGCGGCGAATATGACCGGACCGAAGTTGTTCCGCGCAAATACGGCAAGCACGAGTTGTTCGCGGCGCATTATCGGGACAAGGTCGAGCAGATCGGGCCTTTGTACAGCCGGCATCTGGTGATGCTGGGCAGCGCAGCCTGCGCCGATGGATGGACGTGCTATGCCTATACGCAAAACCTGCAGGTCAACGAACCCATGGCGGGCAAGGCATTCGCCCTGATCCTGGATACGGTCAAATACACGCCGGCAAACGAGTAACCGCATGGAACCGAATGCCTTGCTGGATTTCTGGCGGACCGCCGGCGCCGAGAAATGGTTCGTGCGCGACGCCGCATTCGATGCCGCATTCGCCGATGGGTTCGACGACGCGCATTTCGCCGCCGCCCGCCGCGAACTGGAAAGCTGGATGGACAGTGCCGAAGGGGCGCTGGCGCTGACGTTGCTGTTGGACCAGTTTCCGCGCAATTGTTTTCGCGGTAGCGCGCATTCCTATGCGACCGATGGATTGGCGCGGCATTACGCGCGACGGGCGATCGATGCGGGTTTCGATGTTCGGGTGGACGCAGCGCTGCGGATGTTCTTCTATCTGCCGTTCGAGCATTCCGAAGCAATGGCCGATCAGGATTACGCAATGGAGTTGTTCGGCAGGATCGGCGATGCGGAGCTGATGAAGTATGCGGTGCTGCATCGGGATCTGATTGCGCGATTTGGGCGGTTTCCGCATCGGAACAAGGCGTTGGGGCGGGAATCGACGCGGGAAGAGTTGGACTATCTGGCCAGTGGTGGATTCAGCGGCTAGACGCTTTTCCCTTCTCCCTCCGGGAGAAGGTGGCGCGAAGCGACGGACGAGGGTACGGCGCGAGCGCCAGCAATCGGATGCTCCGTACCCTCACCCCAACCCCTCTCCCGGTGGGAGAGGGGCTCAAGATTCAATCAATACTTAGTGAGCCCCGAATCCATCTCGTCAGCCCAGGCATTGGTGCCGCCGACTACGTTGTAGACGTTGGAGAAACCCAGCGCACGGAATTCTTCTGCGGCCTGCTGGCTGCGTCCGCCGCTGCGGCACAGGAAGGCGATGGCGGTGTCTTTCGGCAAAGCTTCCAGTTCGGCGCGGCCGTTGCCGTCAAACGTCTTGAACGGCAACTTCACCGCGGCGATTGCGCGCTCTTCGGCAGGGCGTACGTCCACCAGCAGTACTTCACCAGCAGCCACGCGCACATCGGCTTCCGCCGGCGAGAGCGTCTGCACCGGTTTGGGCGCGTTCGGATTGTCGATGGCCAGGCCTTTGCCGCGGATATCGTCCACCCAGTCGATGGTGATGCCCTCGGCGCGGCGCGCGCTGGCCAGGTCGAACTGGATGCGCACGCCGTTGGATTCGGCGGCGACGGCGTTGGCGTCGAACTGCGCCAGCTGGAAGTTGGGCTGGAACTGCGCGTTGATCGAAAGCGCCAGCGCGCCGCCCGGGCCGGCATCGGCCGCCGCGTTGGACAACATCTCGGCTGCAGCCGGGGTGATGGTGATCTTCGGCGGCGTGCGGTCGGGCGCGGCGACGCCGAGCAGCGAGGCCAATTCGCCGGAGTTGCTCATCTGTTCGATGATGTCGCTGCCGCCCACCAGTTCGCCGTCGATATACAGCTGCGGGATGGTCGGCCAATCGCCATAAGCCTTGATGCCTTCGCGGATGTCCTGGTCGGCGAGCACGTTGACGTGCGCGTAGTCGACGCCCAGCGTGGACAGCGCGCCCACTGCTTTGGCGGAGAACCCGCACTGCGGCATGTTCGGCTGGCCTTTCATGAACAGCACGACGCGGTTGGACTGCAGCAGGGATTCGATACGGGAACGCAGGGCGGGGTCGAGGGACATCGGGGACATACCGGCTTTCGGGACCGCCGATTTTACGCTGCATGGCATGATTGCGGCATGACCATGCCTAAAACACTGAGTAGCACGCTGAATAGCGCACTGCATCGTGTCCCCCGAAGGCCGCATGCGTGGATCTGGATCGCGATCGCCCTGCATCTGGCTGTGATCGCGGTCTGGTGGTGCTGGGGCTGGGCGTTTGGCCTGGCGAGCCTGTTCGCTACCCACATGCTGTTCCTATGGGGAACGATGCGGCCGCAATCGCGGCTCTTCAGCCCCGTGCTGAGTCGCTTGCCGACCGAGCGGAAAGCGGTCTGGCTGACCGTGGACGACGGCCCGTCGCATGAGACGCAGGCCTTGCTGGACCTGCTGGATCGCCACGGCGCCAGGGCTACGTTCTTCCTGGTGGCCGACCGCGCGGCGGCGCAGCCCGAACTGGCGCGCGAGATCCTGCGGCGCGGCCACGGCATCGGCAACCACAGCAGTACGCATCCGCAAGCCTGGTTCTGGGCATTGGGGCCGCGCCGCATGGCAGCGGAGATAGACCAGGCGCAAGCGACTTTGCGCGATGTCACCGGGCAGACGCCGCGCTGGTTCCGCGCGGTGGTCGGCATGGCCAATCCGTTCGTATCGGCGTCATTGAAGAAGAACGGGCTGGCGCGCGTGGCCTGGAGCGCGCGCGGATTCGATGGCGTGCGGGGCGAGCCGGACAGCGTGGTGGCGCGCATCGTTGGCGCGTTGGGGCCCGGCGCGATCGTGCTGCTGCATGAAGGCGCGCCGCATGGCAACAACCTGGCCATCATCGAGGGCGTGCTGAAGGCCATGCGCGAACGGGAATACACCGCCGTGTTGCCCGAGAATATGTAGGCCCCTTCGATGCCTTCCCGGATGCGCATATGCGTAGGAGCGACGTGAGTCGCGAAACGTAAACCGCGCGGTATCAGTCGCGACTCACGTCGCTCCTACGACGTTCTACGCCGCTGACGTACGGTTGGCCACGATCAGCCAGTTGTTGAAGGGCGTGTTGCCATAGAGCGGTGCGAAGCTTACTTGCAGTCCGGCCGTATCCAGTTGCATGCGCAGCTCATCGGCGTCGGGATAGCACTTCGGCCGGAACTGCATCCAGCCGATCAGGTTGGCCAGGCGGTCGGTCAGGCGACTGGTGCGGCCGCGGTGGCTGTCGTCGCCCAGTGCGGTGCGGATCACCAGGCGTGCGCCAGGGGTGAGCATGGCGATGGCATCGGCGATCAGGGTGGCTTGTTCGTCGGCGCTGAGGTACTGCAACACGTCCAGGATCGCGACGCTGCCCGAATGCACAGGCGGACCCAGCGCAAGATCGACCACGTCGAAGGCCACTTCACGCAATCCATTTCTCTGCGCCACCCTGGCCGCACGCGCGATCTTGGCAGCGTCGTTGTCCACGCCACGATAGGCCATGGCCTGTCCGTCCAGGCGCAAGGCATGGGCCAACAGCCCCAGGCCACAGCCCAGGTCCAGCACCGGCGCGTTGCTGCCCCGCAAAGCCTGCAGCACGCCCGGATACAGCGGGTCGCTGCTGAGCTTGGAGCGCGTGTAGTAGTAGTCCCAGCGATTTCCCAGCGGATGCCGCGGCAGGAAGGCGCGCGCGATGCGCGTGGCGGCGGCGCGATCGAAGGGTCGCGTGGAGGCGTTCAAGAAGCGGCCAACAGTTGGCGGGCGACGGGTAATGCGAGGCGGGTCCACTGTGCGTACATCGCAGCCGAAGGATGGAGGCCGTCATCGACCAGCATCGCCACTTCGGCACCGTGCTCGCGGCTGACTGGGGTGACGTCGACGAAGGCGATTCCACGTTCCCGGCACACCTCGCGGGCGGCAAAGTTGAAGGCGTCGATCTCCGCGCCGATACGCACGGCGCCCCGCGCATCGCCGACCGCGAACGGAGTGATTCCCCAATCGGGAATGGACAGCACCATGACCCGCTCGCGCCGCCACTGCGCGAAACCCGTGGCACGCTCCAGCAGTTGGGAAAACTGCGTGCGGTACTCGGTCACTTCGCGGCTCCGGTACTGGTTGTTGACCCCGATCAGCAGGCTGACCAGGTCGTACTCGGCCAACGGGTGCACCGCATCGATGGCCGCATCCAATTCGTCGGTGGTCCAGCCGGTCTGGGCGATGATGCGCGGGTCGGCCAACGGGATACTGTCTGCACGCAGCGCGTGCGCCAACTGCACGGGCCAGCGGCCGGATTCGGGCACGCCTTCGCCGATGGTGTAGGAATCACCGAGGGCCAGGTAGCGCAGCTCAGTGGCTGCGGCTTCGGTCTTGGTGCGGAAAAGCTCAACCATTCTTGTCGTCATCCCAGCGAACGCTGGAATCCATTTTGACTTTGTTTTTGATGGCCGGACGGACGAGCAACGGCAAGATCAAGATGGATCCCAGCTTGCGCTGGGATGACGGCAAAACAATCACGCCGCCGCAGGCCGCGACTTCGCCTTGCTTGCCGTAATCGGCACCACCTTGGTCACCGCCTCGGCACGCCGCGCCAGCACGCGCTCGATGCGGGCGAACACTTCGCGCATCGTTTCGGCTTCCGGCAACAGGGTCACGCGGAAATGGTTGCGGTAGGGCACGTTGAAGCTGGAACCCGGCACCACCAGCACGCCTTCGGTTTCCATCAGCTCCAGGGCGAAATCATGATCGTCGAAACCCTTGGCCGCGGCACCGACCACGGCCGGGAACGCGTACAGCGCGCCGGCGGGCGCAACAAGTTCCAGATGCTCGCTGGCTGCGCAGGCTTCGATCACGGCGCGGCGCGTTTCGTACAAGCGTCCGCCCGGTGCGCACAGCGCGGAAATCGTGTCGGGACCGTTGACCGCCGCTTCGACCGCGTACTGCCCCGGCACGTTGGCGCACAGGCGCAGCGCGCCCAGCAGGTCCATCGCATGGTGGAAGTTGCCGACCGCTTCGCCGTCGCCCGACAGCACCGCCCAGCCCACGCGCCAGCCGCAGGCGCGGTGCACCTTGCTCAGGCCGCTGAAGGTCAGGCACGGCACATCGCCGGCCAGCGGTGCGACCGGCTGGAACTTCGCCTGGTCGTACAGCACCTGGTCGTAGATCTCATCGACCAGCAGCAGCAGCTTGTGCTTGGCCGCCACGGCGACGATGCGCTCCAGCAGCTCGCGCGGATAAGTCGCGCCGGTGGGATTGTTGGGATTGATCAGCACGATGGCGCGGGTGCGCGAGGACACCAGCGTCTCGATCTCCACCGGGTCGGGCAGAAAATCGTTCTCCGGATCGCAGCGGTAGTACACCGGGCGGCCATCGTTGAGGATGGTGGCGGCCGACCACAACGGATAGTCGGGCGAAGGCACCAGCACTTCGTCGCCCGGGTTGAGCAGCGCGCGCAACGACAGGTCGATCAGTTCGCTGACGCCATTGCCCATGAACACGCGGTCCGGATGCGCGTTGGGCGTGCCGCGGCGCTGGTAGGCGGCGGCGACGGCTTCGCGCGCGGCCGGCAGGCCTTGCTGGTGGGTGTAGGGGTCGGTGTGGTCGATGTCGCCGGTGATCGCGTGCTGCAGATGTTCAGGTGCGCGAAAACCGAAGGCGCCGGGATTGCCGATGTTCAACTTGATCAGCTTGCGGCCCTGGGCTTCCAGATCGCGCGCGCGCCGCGCCAGTTCGCCCCGGATCTCGTAGCGGACTTCGGACAGTCGCTCGCGGGTGGCCAGCACGTGGCTGCCTGGGGTTTTGCTGGACGGGGTGGACATTGGCGCAGTCTGACGGCGGAAAGTAAGAAATCTTAGCGGAATTGCCGCGAAATGCGGTGAATGCTCGAGCCGTAGGTCGGGGCTACGCCCCCGACACGCGTAGCCCATCAGCACCAGCGCGTCGGGGGCGTAGCCCCGACCTACGGCCTACAATGGCCCCCATGCCTGAAAATCCCGTGGATTTCACCCCCCTGCGCCTGATCGGCTGGCCCTATGCCGGCCTGCCGGATGACCCTGCCTGGGCCGCAGCTTTTGCCGCGCACCCCAATGCCAAACCGGCCCGGGTCAGCGAGCAGCACCGGTCAGGGTATGTGGTGGCCGATGGGCCGGAAGCGGCGCTCAAGGCCGAATCCCTGCCCGAATGGCAGAAGCCGCGGTTTCCTTCCCATGAGCGCGCCGCGGTCGGCGACTGGGTGCTGATGGAAGGCAAGAAGATCGTGGCCCTGCTGCCCCGGCATACCTCGATCAAACGCGGCGCGGCCGGCGAGCACTACCATCAGCAGGTGATCGCGGCCAACGTGGATACGGTGTTCATCGTCTGCGGACTGGACGACGACTTCAATCCGCGCCGCATCGAGCGTTATCTGATGCTGGTCGGGGGAGGCGGCGCTGAACCGGTGGTGGTGCTGACCAAGGCCGACCAGACCGATTACGCGCCCGAGGCGGTCGAGACGTTGGCCGAACTCGCTGCTCAGGACATCACCGTATGTGCGGTCAACGCCAAGGATCCGCAAAGTGTGGCGTCGTTGCACGGGTGGCTGGGGGCGGGCAAGACGGCGGTGCTGGTGGGTTCCTCGGGTGCGGGCAAGTCGACTCTGACCAACACGCTGCTGGGCATCGACAGGATGAAAACGGCAGCGGTGCGCGAAAACGATTCGCGCGGGCGCCACACCACCACTCACCGCGCGCTGATTCCTCTTCCCTCGGGCGCGTGCCTGATCGACACGCCCGGCATGCGCGAGTTGAAGCCGACAGGCGAGGAGGAGCTGTCGGAAAGCGGTTTCGCCGATATCGAGGCGTTGGCCGAGCAGTGCAAGTTCCGCGATTGTTCGCATCAGACCGAGCCGGGATGCGCGGTGCGTGCGGCGATCGAGCGGGGCGATATCGATGAGGAGCGTTTCATCAATTATCTGAAGCTGCGGGATGAGGTGGCGGCGGCGGCGGACAAGTTGGCGGCGCGGTTGGCGCAGAAATCCGAAGCCAGGGTGCAGGGCAAGGCGTTGAATAAGCGGTTGGATGATAAATACGGGAAGCGTTAGGAGCATCGATAAGGCGCGTTTCATTCAGAAGGCGCAGATCTTTCAGAAAGAACCCTTCCCCCGCTTGCGGGGGAAGGTGCCGAAGGCGGATGGGGGCGCTCTTGGCGAGATCTATCCGAACTAGAGCTAAGAGCGTTTCGCGCGTTGCGCGAGTCACTTTCTTTGCTTGTGCAAAGAAAGTAACCAAAGAAAGCACACCCTAACGGCGCGCCCAGCGATGAAGCCGCTGGGTCCGCAAGCGGGTCGGGAATTTCCGTAAGGCGCATCCTGCGCCTCCGGAAACGGCGCACATCCTTGTGCGCCGCCCCTGCGGGGTTTACCCGACCCGCTTGCCGCGCCTCACGGGACTTTTTTGGCAACTGCAACAGCAACAGCAAAATCAGAAGCAAGGTAGCCGACATGATCGACCCAACTCCCGACATCGCCCATCACGCCACGCTCGATGCGCGCATGGTCAAGGCGGTGCGCGGGATCAAGTTGCTGGGTCTGGCGAGTTGGCCGGCGGCAGCGCAGGCGCCGTTCCTGGAAAGCTATGCGCGCGGACAGCCGGTGTTGCCGCAGATCGACTACCCCAAATTGGATTTCGCCGAAGCTCGGCGCGAGTTGGCGCAGATCGCCGCCGCCGCCGATGCTTCGCACCCGTTGGGCGTCTACCTGCGCGAATCGGTGCAGAGCTGGGACATCGCCGCGCAATTGCTTGAATCGCTGGGTTCGCCCGCGGTTACCACCCACTCCATCGCGTTGTTCGGCCAACCCGACGAGACCTTGCCCGGCAACGGACCCACCGCGCGCGAGGCGGCGCGGCATTTCATCGACATCGCCAACGATCTGGATCACGAACTGCTGGCACCGGAAGAGCAGATTCCTGTGTCCGCCACCGCCTTGCAGTTGCAGCTCCAGGGCGATCTGGACGATTTTTTCGGCAGCCGCGTGATCGCCGTAGAGTTGGACCCGGACCTGATCGCCAAGGCTGCCGCCGGGGCCACCCGCATCCGTTTACGCCAGGGGGCCGCGTTCAGCGACTACGATCGCCGCCAATTGCTGCAGCACGAAGCGCTGGTGCATTCGCTGACGGCCTTGAACGGGCGCGAACAGGTCCACCTGCCCAGCCTGGCCCTGTCTTCGCCGCGCGTCACCGCCACCCAGGAAGGCCTGGCCACTTTCGCCGAACAGATCACCGGCAGCATCGACATCGAACGCATGAAGCGCATCAGCCTTCGTATCGAAGCGGTGGCGATGGCGCTGGACGGCGCCGACTTCATCCAGGTGTTCGGCTATTTCATCGAGGCGGGGCAGAACCCGACCGAAAGCTTTTCCTCCGCGCAACGCGTATTCCGCGGCGTACCTACCGGCGGCGGCGCGGCGTTCACCAAAGACACGGTGTATCTGCGCGGCCTGGTGGGCGTGCACACTTTTTTCCGCCGCTCGTTGCAGCAGGACCGATTGCGCCTGTGCCGCCGTTTGTTTGCCGGCAAGATGACCCTGGGCGACGTGAAGGCCTTCGAGCCGCTGTTCGAAAGCGGCGTTCTGGCCACACCGCGCTGGCTGCCGCACTGGGTCAGCCGCGCCAACGGGCTGGCGGGCGTGCTGGCGTTCTCGCTGTTCGCCAACCGTATCCGTCTGGATCAGATATCGGAAACGGAAGAAGGAAACTAGCGGTTCTATTCCCTACTGCTTCGATCAGAAATCGATTTGCACGCGTCCCACCAAAGCGCGGGTGCGGTCCAGGGTGGCGTCCTGCAGACGGTCGCGGTTGCGGCTGTCGATCCAGTTCAGCATCAGCCGCAGATGCGGGCGCGGGTACCAGTTCACGCCAGCGGTCAGCGAACTTACCCGCACATCGCGCAGCAACGGTTCGCCGTCGCGTTGTTGACGGCCCGAGAGAGTGTCGTAACGCAACGCCAGTTCCCAGGCGCCTACTCGACCCTGCGGATTGATGCGGCCGAAGCGGCCGGCCTTGGCGTCGTACGGACGCACTTCGCCGGTCAGCATCCAGGCGACCTGCGCATAACCGGTGGAAAGCCGCGCTTCCTGTTCGCCATCGTCGAAACGCGCGCCGCCGGCCTCGCCCTGGAACGTCCAGGCGCCTTTCACTGCGGCCAGCTCAAGCGAATACTTGTCCACTCGCGTGTCGCGGCCCTGGCTGAAATCGGCCAACGTCACCCGGCTGTTATCGGAAAAAATCCCAGCCGGTCGCGGGCGGATGCGCAGCGCAGTGGCGCCATCGCCGCCAGGGTGATCGTAGTCTTCATGCGCCAGCGACAGGCCCAGATGCAGCACTTTTCCTTCTTCGCGCCACGGTGCGTAAGTGCCGCGTGCGGCGACGGCCAGCCCTTTGGTCTGCCAGACATCGATGCTTTCCAGGTTGTAGACGCTGCCGCCCACGGTGTAGCCGTCGCGCGCCGTCAGCCAGGCCGCGCCCAGCCGGTAGGTGGGGGCCAGGTTCTGGACCAGGTAGCTGCGCTCGATGAAGGTCATGTGGTTGGAGCTGATGCGGTCGTCCAGGCTGAAGTACTGCTTGAACTGTCCGACCGTCAGCGTGCCGGCGGCGAATTTCTTGCTGACGTACGCATCTTTGGCCAGTACTTCATCGCCGGAGAAATCGGCTTCCAGTTTGTAGTTGAATCCGTAGAACTTGCCGGACAGATCCAGCCAGAGCGCACGCAGATCCGAATCGTTGGCGTTGGGCGCGCCGCGCGTATCGTTGTCGAAGTCGGCGATATCCCAGTGCAGACGTCCGCCGAGTTTGGCGGTGACGTTGTCTTCCGTCTCCGTGTCGGCGGCCTGTGCGCTGGTGGCGCAGGCGAGCAGCAGCATGGCGGGAAGCAGGCGTGGCAATGTCATCGGATGCGGTCCGGCGGTGGTCGGTAGTCCGCACGATGGCAGCGGCAGCGTGCTGCACCAATAGCGCATTGGTATTAGGGTTTTCCTTCTCCCATCGGGAGAAGGTGCCCGAAGGGCGGATGAGGGAATGAATTGTCAGCTTGTAGTGAAAGCTGGATGGCGAGTCATTGTCACGCCCTCACACCCCAAGGGTGCTTGCTTCGCGGCGTCCGTCGCTACGCGCCACCTTCTCCCGGTGGGAGAAGGGAAGCAGCCTCTTAGCCCCCGGGTTCATGCGAGACTTGCCCCATGACCGCCACCAAAATCCTGGTAGCCGACGACCACCCGCTGTTCCGCGCGGCGGTGCTGCACGCGCTGCAGGGAGCGGTGGAAAACCTTTCGACGGTAGAAGCTTCCAGTGCCTCCACGCTGACTACGCTGCTGGCCGAGCATCCCGATCTGCAGCTGGTGCTGCTGGATCTGACCATGCCCGGCGCGCGCGGATTCTCTTCGCTGGTCTATCTGCGCGGCGAGCGGCCGGAGCTTCCGGTAATCGTGATTTCTTCCAACGACCATCCGCCGGTGATCCGCCGCGCGCAGCAGTTCGGCGCCGCCGGTTTCATTCCCAAGTCCTCGCCGGTGGAAACCATCCGCACCGCGGTGCGCACGGTGCTCGAAGGCGGCACCTGGTTTCCGCCGATCACCGCGGAAAGATCGGAATCCGATGCGCGTTTGGCGGCCCGGCTGGCGCAGCTGACGCCGCAGCAATTTCGGGTACTGCTGTGCATCGCCGACGGTTTGTTGAACAAGCAGATTGCCTACGAGCTGGGCCTGGCGGAAAACACGGTGAAAGTGCACGTGACCGCCATTCTGAAGAAGCTGGAATGCAACAGCCGCACGCAGGCGGCGGTGCTGGTGAAGGCGCTGGAACAGGAAGGCGGAATCGATCCGTAGTCGTAACCTTCGCGCTGTCGGGGGCGTAGCCCCGACCTACCGTAGGTCGGGGCTACGCCCCCGACGCACGTTCAGCCTGCTCGCGCAGTAGCCTCTGCATGATCAGCGCGCGCAACGCCGCCGGGCGGACCGGCTTGGGCAGGAAGCCCCAATCGTGTTGCCGGGCGATGGCGCGCACGCTGTCGTCCTGTTCGGCGGTCACCAGGATCACGATGGGTTCGCTGCCCCAGCGTTCCGCCAATTGCGCGTACAACTCGGGCCCGGTGATGTCGCCCATGCGCATATCCAGCAACAACAGGCGCGGGGCCGTGCCGGGCTGTGCGGCCGCCAATGCCTCGCCTGCGCCTGCGGCAAGTTCCACCCGGCAGAACCAGCGTTGCAGCAAAGCACGACTCGCTTCGCAGACTCGCGGATCATCGTCTATGCACCAGACTGTGCAGTCGCGCAGATCCTGATCGTCGTCGTCCGCAACCGCCTCGATGAGCGACGCGGGGGCGACGGCGGCACGGTCTCCCAGCGGTACCAGAACACTGAACATGCTTCCGCAGCCGACCGTCGAATGCAGGTCCACCCGATGCCCCAGCAGGCGGGCAATACGTTCCACGATGGCCAGCCCCAGACCGGCGCCGCGATCATCGGCCGTGCCGTCGTCCAGGCGCCGGAATTCTTCGAAGATCTCCTCCTGGCGACCTTCGGGAATGCCCGGACCGGTATCGTGCACTTCGATACGCAAACCGCCCTCCACGCGCCGGCAGCCCAGCAAGATGCGGCCCTTCGGCGTGTAGCGCAGCGCGTTGGAAAGGAAGTTCTGCAGGATGCGCCGCAACAGCGCTTCGTCGCTGCGCACCACGGCCTGCGTCGGCACCCAGTCCAGGCGCAGTCCGCGGGCGTGCGCGAGCATGCCGAACTCGCGCGCCAGCGTTTCCAGCAGCGGCGCCAGCGCGAAATCCCGCACGCGGGTTTCCAGCGCGCCCGACTCCAACCGGGAAATATCCAGCAGGCTGTTGAGAATGGCGTCCTGCGCGGCCAGCGCGTCCTCCACGTTGTCGGCCAGCTGCTGCGTCTGCGGTTCCTGCAGTTTGTCGCGCATCGCCGAAACGAACATGCGCGCAGCGTTCAGCGGTTGCAGCAGGTCGTGCACGGCGGCGGCGACGAAACGGGTCTTGGAGCGGTTGGCGTTCTCCGCTTCGCTTTTGGCCACGGCCAGATCGCGGGTGCGCTCGCCGATGCGGTGCTCCAGTGCGTCGGCCAACGAACGCAGGTCGCGCGCGGCTTGTTTGTAGGCGGTTATGTCGGCATAGCTGGTGACGAAACCGCCGTCGGGCAACGGGTTGCCGCGGATTTCGATCACCGTGCCGTCGTTGCGTTCGCGTTCGTGCATGTGCGGCTTGCCGGAACGCAGGTGCTCCAGCCGGCGCGCGATGGCTTCCTCGATGGGTCCCGGACCCAACAGGCCGCGGCGCGCGTTGTGGCGGAATACATCCTCGATCGGCAGCCCGACATGGATGAAGCCGGCGGGGAATTTGAACAGATCGATGTAGCGGCGGTTCCAGGCCACCAGTCGCAGCTCGGCGTCGATCACCGACACGCCTTGCGGCAGATGCTGCAGGCTGGGGCTTTCCCCGTAGTCGGCGCCACCGGCGGCCTGCACCAGGCCGTCCTGGGCGGTGCGCAATTCGATCGCGTGCTGTTCGACCAGCTGCTGCAGCTCCACCCGGCTGCGTTCGCGCAATCGCGCCAGCCGCCGGCGCTGGTGGACGAACAGCAGCAGGAACGTGGCCGCCAGCAGACCGGCCGCCACCGCGATGGCGACCGTGCGCGCGGCGACCGCAGAGGATCGGGTGCTGTGCAACAGGTGCAGCGTCCAGCCTTGTTCCGGCATCGCCCGCGAGAGCCAGAGATGTTCGCCCTGGCCGGGCAGGCGCACGCGGCGCACGCCGGGCGCGAACGCCTGCAGCTCGCGGTATTGCAACAGGCGCTGCGGCACCTCGCCGTATTGGCGGGTGCGCGCCAGTTCGCTGCGCTCGTTTTCGCGCAGGGGACGCAAGTCGAGATAACGCCAACGGTCGCGTCCCGACAGGAAGATCACTCCGTGCGCATCGCTGACGAAGACCGGATCGGGCAGGGTGCGCCAGGCCGCTTCCAGTTCGTTGAACACCAGTTTCACCACCAGCACGCCCAACGGCCGGCCCTGCGCATCGCGCACCGCTTGCGAAAGGAAGTAGCCCGGTACGCCCGTGGTATAGCCCAGCGCATAAAAATCGCCGGTGCCGCGGGTCATGGCCTGCTGGAAGTACGGACGGAAGCCGTAGTCGGTGCCGACGTTGCTGTTGGGCGTGCGCCAGTTGCTGGCGGCTACCGCCTTGCCGTTGCGGTCCAGCAAGGTCAGGGTGGAAGTGGTGGCCACGCCGTTGACTTGTTCCAGCTTGCGATTGAGCCGTTCGACCACGGCAGCGTCGCTGACATCGCCGGCCAGCCCATCGCGCACTTCCGGGTCCAGCGCCAGCACCGCCGGCAGCATGCGATAGCGTTCGACGATGGCGTCCAGAGTGTCGCGGTGCAGGCGCAGTTGCTCGCGAGCCTGTTCGGCGCTGGTGCGCAAGCTGCGCTGTTCGGCCTGCCACGCTGCCAGCGCGCTCAGCAGGCCGATCGCCAGGGCGATGGCCAACCCGGCCAGCAACTGGCGTAAACGGGGGCGGAGAGGAGAGAGCATGACGGGCATCTTCACGTGCGGAGCTATTTTTCTCCAGCGGCGGCTCTTTCCTTCTCCCTCCGGGAGAAGGTGGCGTCTAGCGACGGATGAGGGAGGGAGAATGACTTGCTACGGAGTATTCAGTACAAACTGATTTCCCATTCCCTCATCCGCCCTCCGGGCACCTTCTCCCAGGGGGAGAAGGAAAACCGACTAGTACCAATGCGTTATTGGTGCCGGACCCGGACGCTGCCATTGTCGGCGTCGTCATCGCCACCGGAGCGCTCCGCCATGCCTGCCAAATCCTCGCGGCTGTATCTGTGGGTCCTTTGCGCCATCGTGATCGGTGGCTTGATCGGCCATTTCGCGCCGGCCACCGGTGCTTCCCTGAAACCGGTGAGCGACGGCTTCATCAATCTGATCAAGATGCTGATCGGGCCGATCATCTTCCTCACCGTGGTCATGGGTATCGCCGGCGTGGCCAGCGTGAAGAAGGTAGGCCGGGTCGGCGTCAAGGCCATTCTCTACTTCGAGATCGTTTCCACTTTCGCTCTGGGTATCGGCTTGCTGGTGGTCAATCTGTGGAAGCCCGGCGCGGGCTTCAACGTCGACCCGGCCACGCTGACCAGTACGATGGACGCCAAGGATCTGGCCAAGGTAGCGGAGTACGCGGAAAAGGCGCACGAGCAAACTACCGCCGATTTCCTCCTGCACATCATTCCCAAGACCTTCACCGACGCCTTCACCGGCGGTGGCGACCTGTTGCAAGTGCTGCTGCTGGCATGCCTGTTCGGCTTCGCGCTGATGGCGGTGGGCGAGAAGGGGCGGCCGATACTGAAATTCTTCGATGCCATCTCCCAGGTGTTCTTCCGCATGATGGGCATGATCATGCGGCTGGCGCCGATCGGCGCGGGCGCGGCCATGGCTTTCACTATCGGCAAGTACGGCGTGGACAGCCTGGGGCCACTGCTCAAGCTGATGGGCGGGTTCTATGTCAGCTGCGCGTTGTTCGTGCTGGTGGTGCTGGGCCTGATCGCGCGTTTCACCGGGTTCTCCATCTTCAAGTTCCTGGCTTATATCCGCGGCGAGTTGCTGCTGGTGCTGGGCACGTCCTCGTCCGAATCGGCATTGGTGCCGCTGATGCAGAGGCTGGAGAAGTTGGGCTGTCCCAAATCGGTGGTCGGCCTGGTGGTGCCCAGCGGCTATTCGTTCAATCTGGACGGCACCAACATCTACCTGACCATGGCCGCCATCTTCATCGCCCAGGCCTTGAACATCGACTTGAGCGTGCGCGACCAGATCGCCCTGCTGCTGGTCGCCATGTTGACCTCCAAGGGCGCTTCGGGTGTGACTGGCGCCGGGTTCATCACCCTGGCGGCCACTCTCGCGGTGGTGCCTACCGTGCCGGTGGCGGGGCTGGCCCTGATCGTGGGCATCGACCGTTTCATGAGCGAGGCGCGCGCCATCACCAATCTGATCGGCAACGGCGTGGCCACGCTGGTGGTGTCGAAGTGGGAAGGCGAACTGGACGTGGCGCGGCTGCGCAGCGAACTGGATTCGGGGCCGGGCGGCCTGATCGAAATGCCGGAGCCGGCATTGTCAGGCGCTTTCGCCGGACCCGGCCAGGCCGTGCTGGGCGACGCGGACTGAACCTTGCAGCAATGCGGCCACGGCCGCATTGCGTGCGATCCCGTAGAATCCTGGTCCAGCCCACGGATGATGTGTCGATGTCGAACGAAGAACTGAAACAGGCCGCCCTGGAGTACCACCGCGTATCGCCGCCGGGCAAGATCAAGATCTCGCCGACCAAGCCCATGGTGACCCAGCGCGACCTGGCGCTGGCGTACTCGCCGGGCGTGGCCTACGCCTGCGAGGCGATCGTCGAAGATCCCAACATGGCCAGCGAGATGACCGCGCGCGGCAATCTGGTCGCCGTGGTCACCAATGGCACCGCGGTGCTGGGCCTGGGCAACATCGGCCCGCTGGCGGGCAAGCCGGTGATGGAAGGCAAGGGCGTGCTGTTCCAGAAGTTCGCCGGCATCGACGTGTTCGACATCGAGTTGAACGAGCGCGACCCGGACAAGCTGGTCGACATCATCGCCGCGATGGAGCCGACCTTCGGCGGCATCAACCTCGAAGACATCAAGGCGCCGGAATGCTTCATCGTCGAGCGCAAGCTGCGCGAGCGGATGAAGATCCCGGTCTTCCACGACGACCAGCACGGCACCGCCATCATCGTCGGCGCGGCGATCTACAACGCGCTGGAAGTGGTGGGCAAGAACATCGCGGAAGTGAAACTGGCCACCAGTGGCGCCGGCGCGGCCGGCATCGCCTGCCTGGACATGCTGGTGGCGCTGGGCCTTAAGCCCGAGAACATCCTGGCCGTGGACCGCGACGGCGTGCTCTACACCGGTCGCAACCATCTGGATCCGGACAAGTCCCGCTACGCGCGCGACACCGACAAGCGCACCCTGGCCGACATCGTCGCCGGTGCCGACATCTTCCTGGGCCTGTCCGCGGCCGGCGTGCTGAAGCCGGAGATGGTGGCGACCATGGCCGACAAGCCGATCATCCTGGCCCTGGCCAACCCCAACCCGGAGATCCTGCCGGAGGACGCCAAGGCCGTGCGCCCGGACTGCATCATCGCCACCGGCCGTTCGGATTATCCGAACCAGGTCAACAACGCGCTGTGCTTCCCCTACATCTTCCGCGGCGCGCTGGATGTCGGCGCTACCGTCATCAACGAAGCGATGAAGACCGCCTGCGTGAAGGCCATCGCCGCGCTCGCAAGGCGCGAAGCTTCGGACCTGGGCGCCGCTTATGGCGATGAGATTCCCTGCTTCGGCCCCGAATACCTGATCCCGCGTCCGTTCGACCCGCGCCTGCTGGTGGAACTGGCCGGCGCGGTGGCGCAAGCGGCGATGGATTCGGGCGTGGCCCTGCGTCCCATCGCGGACATGGCCGCGTACCGAGAAAAACTGGGCCAGTTCGTCTACCGCACCAGCCTGATGATGAAGCCGGTCTACGACCGCGCACGCGCCGACAAGCAGCGCGTGGTCTATGCCGAAGGCGAAGAAGAAGTGGTGCTGCGCGCAGTGCAGACCGTGATCGACGAAGGCCTGGCCTTCCCGATCCTGATCGGCCGCCCGGACGTGATCCAGACCCGCATCGATCGCCTGGGCCTGCGCATGCGCGAAGGCGTGGATTTCGAACTCACCAATCAGGACGACGATCCGCGCTTCAACGACTACTGGCAGTACTACCACGCGCTCACCGAACGCCGCGGCGTCACCCCGGCGGCGGCCAAGAACCTGATGCGCTCGCGCCCGACCCTGATCGCGGCGGTGATGGTGGCGCGCGGTGAAGCCGATGCGCTGGTCAGCGGCATGGTGGGCCGCTTCCACAAGAAGCTGGGCTACGTGCGCAGCGTCATTCCGCTGGACCCGGGCGTGCAATCGACTTCGGCCATGACCGGCGTGATCAACAACCAGGGCGCGTACTTCTTCCTGGACACCCACGTGCAGGACGACCCGACCGCCGAGCAGATCGCCGAAGCCACCCTGCAGGCGACCTACCGTTTGAAGCTGTTCGGCATCGAACCGAAGGTGGCGCTGCTGTCGCACTCCAACTTCGGCAGCCACGACACCCCCGGTGCGCAGAAGATGCGCAAGGTACGCGCGCTGCTGCGCGAGCGCATGCCCAAGCTGGAAATGGACGGCGAGATGCAGGGCGACACTGCCTGGGACGAGGTGCTGCGCAAGCGCATGATGCCCAACACCACGCTGACCGGGCGTGCCAATCTGTTCGTGCTGCCCAATATCGACGCGGCCAACATCACCTACAACATGGTGCGGGTGATGACCGACGGCGTGGCCATCGGCCCGATCCTGATGGGCATCTCCAAGCCGGTGCATATCCTCACCAGCTCGGCGACGCCGCGGCGGGTGGTGAACATGACCGCCATTGCGGCGGTGGATGCGCAGATTAGGGCGCAGCAGAAGTAGCACTGCTTCCCTTCTCCTCCGGGAGAAGGTGCCCGAAGGGCGGATGAGGGCATGGATCGTCCGCTTGTAGGAAAAGTTGGAAGGCTTAGTAATTTCCATTCCCTCATCCGGCGCTGCGCGCCACCTTCTCCCGAAGGAGAAGGGAAGCAAAATCAGCCTTCATCGCTTCCATGCAGCATCTCCCGCTGCAACTTGTCGATATACGCATCGGCTTCAGCAGTAGTGGCGAAAATCTCGCCCAGCGGCAGCGCCTGCACCATGTCCAGCACCTTGCGTATCTGCGCCTGCGGATTGACCGCCAGTACCTTGCCGCCGGGGGCCAAAGTCTTGCGCGCTTGCAGGATGCAGCGGATGCCCGCGCTGCTGATGTATTCCAGACGCGCCAGATCCATCACCAGCACCATCGTGGGCTTGGCCGAAACCAGCAACGGCTCCAGCGCATCGTCCAATTGTTCGTAGGTATTGGTGTCCAGGCGGCCGCTCAGCACCACGTACTGGTTGCCGTTGACCGGCGGATAGATTTCGATTTCCAGACTCATGCCGCGTCCATTCCCACATGCCCGACCGGGAGAATGCGCATCAGTCTTCCTCATCGCCCTGCAGCACCTTGCGCTGCATCGCGTCCAGATAGGCGTCGGCTTCGGCGGTGGAAGAAAAGATCTCGCTCATCGGCACCGCCTTGACCACGTCGAACACCTTCTGGATCTGCGCCTGCGGATTGACCACCAGCACCTTGCCGCCATGCGCGCCCAGGGCCTTGCGCGCCTTGAAGAGGGAGCGGATGCCGGCGCTGCTGATGTATTCCAGCCCCTCCAGATCCAGCACCAGCGATTGCAGGTTGCCGGTCAGCAACGGCGCCAACTTCTGGTCCAGTTCCTCATAGGTATGCGTATCCAGGCGCCCGGCCAGGGCCACGCGCTGGATGCCGTTGCCGGGGGGAAGGATCTGGATGTCCAGGCTCATGACGATGTCTCCGTGGCGGGAATGCGCAGGCTGACGCGCAGCAGGTTGGCGCCGTCGAGGCGGCGGTAGTGGGTTTCCTCGGCGATCTGCCGGATCAGGTACAGGCCCAGCCCACCGATGGGGCGGTCCATGATGTCGGCCTCCAGGTCGGGAGTGGCGGCGGACAGCGGATCGAACGGCGCGCCCTCATCGCGGAATTCCAAAGTCAGCAGGCCGCCGGCGATGGCGATGTTGACCGACAGCTCGTGCTGACCCACGTCGGTGCCGTCGGCGCCGCCGTAAGCGATCGCGTTGCTGGCCAGCTCTTCCACGATCAGGCGCACGTCGCCGCGCACGCCCGCATCGATGCCGTGCCGGGTCAGCACCGCTTCCAGCGAGGTGTTGAGGTCTTCCACGCGGGCGTGCTCACCCGGGACGATCAGACGTATCAGCATGCGCGCGCTCCTCGATGGATTGCCTGGTTTCCGACATCGTTTCCAGTACTTCCGTTTTCAGTACTTCTGTTCCTAGTACTTCTGTTCCTGGTACTTCCGTTCCCAGCACTTCCGTCTGCTGGCTCAAGCGTATCGCCAGCACGGTGATGTCATCCGATTGCGGCGCAGCGTCGGCGAAGCGGTGCACTTCGGCGATCAGGTGTCGGCAATTGTCCTGTGCACTGTAACCGGGACGCAGCGCGGCCAGCAGGCGGTCGCTGCCGTAGGCCTGGTTGTCCGCATCGAAGGCCTCCGTGACGCCGTCGGTGTAGGCGACCAGGCTGGCGCCGGGTTCCAGTTTTCCCTGCCATAGCGGGAAGCGGCTGCTGACTTCGAAACCCAGCGGCGGTCCGGTTTCGAAGGCGATGGTTTCCACGCGGCCATCGGCATGCAGCAGCAGCGGCGATTCGTGGCCCGCGCTGGCCAGCGTGCATTGGCCGTCGCGCAGGTCGATGCGGCCGCACAGCACGGTGGCGAACATGCAGGTGTCGTTGCCCTCCACCAGGCGCCGCGAGGCTTCGGCCAGCACCTGCTCCGGCGAAGACGCCGAGCGCGCCGCCACTTCCAGCACGGTCATGGTGCGGGCCATGAACAGCGCCGCCGGCACGCCCTTGTCGGAGACATCGCCGATCGCGAACCACAGTTCGCCGTCGTCGCGTTCGATGAAACTGTAGAAATCCCCGCCCACCGCCTTGGCCGCTTCCAGCATTGCGTACGCCTCCAGGCGCGCGCCGCCGCGTTCGATCGTGCGTGCGGGCGGCAGCATCGCCAGCTGGATGTCGCGCGCGATGGAGAGCTCGCTCTCGAGTTTCTGCCGCGCCGCGCCCATCTCGCCTATTTCCACCAGCTGTCGCTGGATGGAAGTGCGCGCATGCTCCAGGGTGCGTGCCATCAGCCCGACTTCATCGCTGCGCCCGGTATGCGGCACCGGCCAGTCGTAATCGCCATGGGCCAGGCGGGTGGTGGAGACGGCCAAGTGCTCCACCGGCCGGCTGATGCGCTTGGCCAGGCGCCGCACCACCAGCATGGAGACCAGCGCCAGCAGCAAACCCACCGCAGCCAGCTGCCACAGGGCCTGGTTCAAGCGGGCCACGATCAGCTCATAGGATTGCGCCACCAGCAGCGACCAGCCGCTGTCGCCGATCGGTTCGACCACGGTGTAGCGCCATTCGCCGTTGCGCGTGTCCTGATGGCTGAACTGCGCCGCCCGGCGCAGGCGCACCGCTTCGGCGGCGGCGGCCAGGTCGGAGCGACCGCTGCGCTGGATGTATTGGTCCAGGGTCGTGCTCAGCGCCACTCCGGGTTCGGGATTGGCGGCCAGGGTGCCGCCCGGCGCCACCAGCGACACCCGCCAGCCGGGCAGGTTGGCCAGCGATTCGAAGTGGTCGGTCAGCGTGGTCAGCGGCAGGTCCAGGCTGACCATGCCGCGGGCGCTGCCGCCGCGGGCGGTCGGGCGCAAGGGCAGGTTGTAGGTGACCATCCATACGTCGCCCGCAGTTTGGTTGCGGTACGGCTCGGACCACCAGCCGCCAGTCGCAGCCAGGGTGCGCTGATACCACTTCTGGCTGCGGTAGTCGTAGCCATCGGCCAGCAGGTCGCGGTCTTTGCCGTTGGCCGCGATGTAGCGCGCGTACCCCAGTTCCGGTTGCCCATGCACCGGATCCAGCACCAGCAGCGCACCGTTGGCGCCGGGGGTGGCCCTGACCATTGCCCGCAGCGTGGCGTTCAGTTCGTCAGGGTCCAGGGTGGAAGCGGCCACCAGGTCGGTCAGGCCGGTGGTGGTGATGGCCACCGAACGCATCTGCACGCCCAGGCGCTGCGCTGCTTCCTGGGCGCTGGCGGTGGTGTTGCGTTTGGCGTCGTCCAGGATCATGTCGCGGGCCAGCCAGGCGATGGCCACGGTCACCAGCAACAGCAGCACCACATTGAGCGCACCGGACCACAGGGCGATTTTCGTGCGCAGGCTGCCGCGCCAACGCACAGCGTCGGCAGGCGCCGTGCTGCTGCGCTGCTGTGAATCAGCTCCGGACATGCCGGTATCCCGTGAATCCCCCAAGCGGATCATATGCCTGCAGTCGCGACCAATGTGAGACGGGGCCGGGCGTTTCCCAAATGGCTTGTGGACATGTCCCGAGCCAAGCGTGCCGGGGTCCGGGCCGTTTCCATACGCAGGCGTAGCGAGGCCGTTTTACAGTGCCTGCGTTACACTCGTGAGCTCACAAAAAAACGACTACGCCATGCCCGGCATGGCCCCCACGGGAGTGGTAATGAACTGGTTGAACGACATGTTGCAGAGCGATCCGGACCCGCAGGAAACCCGCGAGTGGGTCGATTCCATCAAGGCGGTGATCGACGCCGAAGGCCCGCTGCGGGCGCACCAGCTGCTGGAAGGCATGGTGGAGCTGACCCGGCGTTCCGGCGCGTTCCTGCCGTTCTCGCCCACCACCGAATACGTCAACACCATTGCGCCCGCCCTGGAAGCCAAATCCCCGGGCGACGCCGCCATCGAATGGCGCCTGCGCTCGATCATCCGCTGGAACGCCATGGCCACCGTGGTCCGGGCCAACCGCAAGCCGGGCGATCTGGGCGGCCACATCGCCAGCTTCGCCTCCAGCGCCACCTTGTATGACGTGGGCTTCAACCACTTCTGGCGCGCCCCGTCGGAAAACCACCCCGGCGATCTGCTGTTCGTGCAGGGCCACTCCTCCCCCGGCATCTACGCGCGTTCGTTCCTGGAAGGCCGCATCAGCGAAGCGCAGCTGGACAACTTCCGCATGGAAGTCGACGGCCACGGCATCTCTTCCTATCCGCATCCCTGGCTGATGCCCGATTACTGGCAGACCCCCACCGTGTCGATGGGCCTGGGTCCGCTGGCGGCGATCTACCAGGCGCAATTCATGAAGTACCTGGAGCACCGCGGCCTGATCGAGAAGTCCGACCGCAAGGTCTGGTGCTTCATGGGCGACGGCGAGTCGGACGAACCCGAAAGCCTGGGCGCCATTGCGCTGGCCGGTCGCGAAGGCCTGGACAACCTGGTGTTCGTGGTCAACTGCAACCTGCAGCGCCTGGACGGTCCGGTGCGCGGCAACGGCAAGATCATCCAGGAGCTGGAAGGCGTGTTCCGCGGCGGCGGCTGGAACGTGATCAAGCTGCTGTGGGGCAGCTACTGGGATCCGCTCCTGGCCCGCGACACCGACGGCGTGCTGAAGAAGCTGATGATGGAAACCGTCGACGGCGAGTACCAGAACTGCAAGGCGTTCGGCGGCAAGTACACGCGCGAGAATTTCTTCAACAAGTATCCGGAAACCGCGGCCATGGTGGCCAATCTTTCCGACGACGACATCTGGCGCCTCAACCGCGGCGGCCACGATCCGCACAAGGTCTACGCGGCCTACCATCAGGCGGTCAACACCAAGGGCATGCCCACGGTGATCCTGGCCAAGACGGTGAAGGGCTACGGCATGGGCGCGGCGGGCGAGTCGCTCAACCCCACCCACCAGACCAAGAAGCTGGACGACGAGACCATCAGGATCTTCCGCGACCGGTTCAATATTCCGGTCACCGACGCGCAGCTGGCCGACGGGCAGATTCCGTTCTACCACCCGGGCGAAGACTCGGTGGAAGTGCAGTACCTCAAGGAGCGTCGCGCTTCGTTGGGCGGTTATCTGCCGCAGCGCCGTCGCAAGGCGGACGAGTCGTTCGAGACGCCCAAGTTGGAAGTCTTCGACCGTTTGCTGAAGTCGTCCGGCGAGCGCGAAATCTCCACCACCATGGCGTTCGTGCAGACGCTCAACATCGCCCTGCGCGACAAGCAGCTGGGGCCGCGCATCGTGCCGATTGTTGCGGATGAAGCGCGCACTTTCGGCATGGAAGGCATGTTCCGCCAGATCGGCATCTATGCGCCGTTCGGTCAGAAGTACAAGCCGGTCGATGCCGACCAGCTGATGTACTACCGCGAGGACCAGAGCGGTCAGGTGCTGCAGCAGGGCATCAGCGAGCCGGGCGCGATTTCTTCGTGGATGGCCGCCGGCACCAGTTATTCGGTCAGCAACGTGCCCATGCTGCCGTTCTACATCTACTACTCCATGTTCGGTTTCCAGCGCGTGGGCGACATCGCCTGGCAGGCGGCGGACATGCGCACGCGCGGCTTCTTGTTGGGCGGTACGGCCGGGCGCACTACGCTCAATGGCGAGGGCTTGCAGCATGAGGATGGCTTCAGCCATCTGATCGCCGGTTCCATTCCCAATTGCCGCAGCTACGACCCGACTTTCGGTTTCGAAGTCACGGTGGTCTTGCAGCACGGCATGCAGAAGATGATGCAGGAGCAGGTGGACGAGTATTACTACCTGACCCTGATGAACGAAAACTACACCCACCCGGACATGCCGGAGGGTGCGGCCGAGGGCATCATCAAGGGCATGTATCTGTTGAAGGATGCGGGCAAGCCGAAGAAGGGCGAGCTGCGGGTGCAGTTGCTGGGCAGCGGCACCATCCTGCGCGAGGCGATTGCGGCGGCGGAATTGCTGGACAAGGATTTCGGCGTCAGCGCGGATATCTGGTCTTGCCCCAGCTTCAATGAGCTGCGTCGGGATGGTTTCGATGTGGAGCGTTGGAACCGGTTGAATCCGGAAGCCAAGGCGCCGCGCAAGGCGTACGTGACCACGTTGTTGGAAGGCCGCCAGGGCCCGGCCATCGCCGCTACAGATTATGTGCGCGCTTATGCGGACCAGATTCGCGCGTTCGTGCCGCAGACTTATACGGTGCTGGGCACGGATGGGTTTGGGCGTTCGGATACGCGCGCCAACCTGCGGCGGTTCTTCGAGGTCGACCGGTACTACATCGCGCATGCGGCCATTGCGGCGCTGGCGGCGGACGGCAAGATGACTGGCAAGGATGTGGCCAGGGCTATCAAGCAGTACAAGATTGATGTGGAGAAGGTCAATCCGGTTGGGGTGTAATGCCGGTAGACATTTCGGACTGTAAATATTTCACACACGAGCGGCTGAATGCCGCTCGTTTCATATATGTGATAAAACTGAGCAAAATCAAATAGTTGCCGTACTTCATATGTGGCATGCTGCTTGGTCATTTTTGCACTGACCTGATGGAATCACGCGCCGGTCGCAGTTTGTGCGACAGTTGCTTGGCAGGGTAAGGGGGAAGCCCATGGCAGAAAGTGATTCATCGGCATCGCAACAGGGCTACAAAAGGATTTTGCGGAATGTGACCATAGCTATCGGCGGGTTGCTGATATTGGTTGCATGTTCAAAGCCGCTGTACGACATGGTCCGAAAACCACACGACCAGCGGTGGGAACGGGCTCTGGTAGCGGAGGAAAATAAGCGCGCCGCAGCTGCCAGTGCCGCAGGCGACCGATCTCTGCGAGAAGCGCGCGACTTTGGTAAGGAGCTCGATGTTTTGACGAGTTTCTACGAAACCGTCATTAGTATCCTTCTGACCGTGTTGGCGATGGTTGCCGGCCTCGCGTTTTGGACCATAAAGGTCGTGACAAGGGCGCAGGCCGAGGAGACTGCAACCGAAGCCGCTGCACGGATTCTCGGCAATCATGATGGCTTCCGAGAAAGACTTGCTGAGGTCGTTGATAATGCTGTTGAACTTCGAATGGAAGAAGTGAACGCAAAGCTTGAAGAGTTTTCAGTCCCTCTTGATATGGCTGTGCAAAACCCCGATCAAGCCGTCGGGTCAAAACCTCAGGCTACGAAGGTAGCTAGCAAAGCTACTAAGAAGGCGACGAAGAAGGTTACGAAGGCCCCATCAAAGAAGAATGAAGGCAAATAGGTGCAGACATGGCCGTTGTGAAGAGAAAGCCTGAGCCAACCCCGGTTGCAGCGCTGATCTCCGATCTGGAGACAACAAGAAAGGTTCTGTTAGGAGCTGGAATTTCAGATATTCCGGTAGATGTTCGTCGTGCGGCTGCAGCGCTTGGCGTACGCATTCAATACGAGCCGATGGCCGACGAGATGTCCGGCTACTTAGAGAAGCGTAGTGGTGAGTGGGTAGCCGGGGTTAATGCACATCACAGCGGCGTTAGACAGCGATTTACCATTGCGCATGAGCTAGCGCACTTCGTTTTGCATCGAAATCTACAAGAAGAGTTCCGTGACATGATATTTACGCGCCGATCGATGGAGCGTAATCAGATGGAGCGAGAGGCGGATGCATTTGCAGCGCAGCTGCTGATGCCAACAGAAGCTCTAGTTGCAGATGTGCGTGGAGGAATTACCAACGTTCATATTCTTGCTGAGCGCTACCAAGTCTCCGGCTTGGCGATGAAGTATCGATTACTAAACCTCGGCTATAAGGTGAGTTAGGAAATGATATCGCTGGGGGGGCGTGTATATATTCCTGCACTAAGGACCCGTGACTCGGAGCTAAAAGGCTACGAGAATCTTAGTAATCCGGTAAAAGATGTGCTGCTTCCAATCTTTGAAATAACTAAATCGCGAAGATCAAAATCCAATCCGGACGGCTCAATTGCGCTCACGATGAAGCGCCTCTTAGAGGCCGTTAGCGACAGACCATTTATTGCTGATGTAACTTCACTTGAGTCGCAAGGAAATGCGGGTACGGCTGCACTGTTAGATCCTGCGGAAGCATACGGTAACTGGCGTCGATTTGTGCAGACGCTTCCGTCAACTTGCATTCCTGTAGTGCATCTAAGTGACCCCTTCGATCAACAGGAGTTGGCCACTCAAATTAACGGGCTTTGGCTTCATTCTCATGCCGTGGCCATTCGAATTCCAACAGATTATCCTTATACGGCTCAAGTTGCCGCAACATTGTTGAGCAAAGAGCAACGAGGAGGAGGACAGCTACTGGTTTTTGCGGATGACGGATTCGTGCAACAACGCGGAGCAAGCGCATCGGCAACAAGATGCCGTGCGGTGCTTGACCATTTTAGTGGCAAGGTAGACGTTGTAGCGCCTCTCACAAGTAGCTTTCCCAGTAGTGTCACCATCCCGTCATTCGGGGGCGGCGATGCTTATGGTTGCTTCGCTCTCGAAGAAGTGAATGTGTCCGAAGAAATTAAGCTTTTTGGATTGGCCGGCGCAGAGGTTATTCACGGGGATTACGCCCTTATACATCCGGATGATTTCGACGGCGTCGTAACGAACTGGGTGCCGCGCATAGATATCCCATTAGACAATGAAGGCTACTATCATCGCTATCGTCGTGATGTAGGTGGTTATGCTTTGGCAGCCAGGCGAGCGGTAGATAACCCAAAATACGACAAGTTAAATTGCTGGGCTGATAATTGCGTTGGAGAAGCAGCGCATGGTAATCCGCCGGGTAGGAGTCCCGCATTTTGGATCAGTGCGCGTGTTAATTATCACATCACTCGGCAAGCCAAGAAGCTATCGCCTAATCTTGTTCTGTAACGCCAGCATGTGTAAGTCGTCTAAATCGATGCGATCGCTCCTCTCGCGTTGAAAGGCGGCGAAGCGTTCGGCGTTTCGATTTGACAAAGCACTTAATGCGAAGCTGCTTAGTTTATCTCTTGAGATATTATTGGCTGCGAACTCGCGCGCTGCTGTAACGCCCAGCGATCTCACTGCCGACCTGCCAAGAAGCAAGTCGAGATCTTGTCTTCCAAGCCATGCACTCGCCGCCTGCTTCGAAAGACTTGTTCGCCGAATTGGCTTTCGGAGAAGTTCGATTGAATCCGTCGCAAGCAGAATGATGCCGACCTCACGCGGCAGCATGCTACGTACTCGATCCAAGTGTCGGGGTGCTGTAGCAATCGTCACATCCAGGAACATTTCTCGATAATCTTCTATCTGCTTAAGAAGAGAGTAGGTATTGTCGCGAGCGCTCTTGATCTCGATGGCCGAAAGACGTTCTTCTGAGAGGATTGCCAAATCCGCCTTTCGTTTGACGTCGCGAAATGGAAGTTCTACGCATAGGGATTCTGAATCGCTTAACGATCCGAGAATCCACTGTATCAATCGAATTGCCTCGTCGCGCGCGTAGGTCATGGGATGTGCTTCATTTTCCTCAGTATGGCACTTCGTACGCGCCCAAAGTCGATGAGTTCTGGCTAAGTTTGCTCCACCGACTCAGAGTATCCGACATGGTCTCGTGATAGCTGGCGTTAGAGTCAACCCAGCTCGCGGTACTGGCACAACCTACACGCTAATGTCAGATTGGATCACATTGTAAGCTTTGCGCAGCTTCGCATGAAGCTGGTCGTTATTTGCTAGTTCGCCTGAAGCTAAGCGTTACTTGTCACATCAAGCTGACCTAAGATGATTGCTACGTGCAACGACATTGGAATTTTACCCTCACTCTTGGCAAGATTCTGACTAGAACTACGAGGCCAGTACGGCGTAAGCATGCCCTCAGAACCGATCCAAGCTTGGGAGTCGCGTGTTAGTGCATATCAGAAAAGGCGTTGGACTCGAGAGTTTTATGAGCGAGCACACAGCAGAATTTACTGTTGTCAGAGCTTTGAGCGCACAACTGGAAAGTGCGGGGCTACTCGCTATTCCACTCTACTACTGGGCCTCCCGCGAAGGCAGTCGATTGTCTCGGCACGTCAATGCGTCTGTACGAGGGCGCCTGCTGGCAGTATTTCCACGGCGGCCCAAGATAGACATTAAAAATGGACACACTACCCATTGGAAGATCAATCATGAACTCTACAGCTACTCAAAATCGGCAAACGCTAAAGGAATTGTCGCAATTGCTGCCTTGCCCCTCGCGTCGTCACTTCTCGAACTGCAGACTGCGCTGGTTTACTGGGTACCACTGGCTGGTGAACCTGAAGATCGCGTTCTAAGTAAGACCTCAGGTATCGAGGGGCTGAACAGCAACGTCGGCGTAGTTGAAGATCTCGATCAGCTGGGTATTTTGAAGATAGTTGAGCTTGGCTGTAGCGTTATGCCCTGGGCAGAAATGCTAGCGGCCATGTCGGAACTCAGATTGGAACTGAACAACGGCCGGTACTTTTTTATGGGTGGGGCAGGCTATAGACCCGTGTACTACCTGCTTCCGGAATAGCGACTGCCAGCCTCATCACAGAACCTCTAGGACCCCTGCCTACCGCAGCATTTGATTCAACTGATTCCGCACATACCGGCAGTCTTCAGCGCTAACCGCCCCATCTTCAATCAGAAAAAGGGGTAAGAGTACATATCTGTTTAAATTGGACATTTGCTTTGGCCATTTTTTCGTTACAGCGCTAAAGGTGAGGCCAAATATTGGCAATGTAAGCAAGCTCAGCATCAATCATCGGCTTGAATTTCTTGTCGGAAGTGGAGAACTCAAAAAGCTTGCCATTCTTTACGTCCAGAACTGCCATGGCTGCCGGCATTTTCGTTTTGTCACGCAAGGTAGATTCCATGAGCGCGGTAATCAGATCTGCACGTGTTTTTGTCAATGCATCTGATTTCATATAGAGCTTTACGATGTAGGATTGCTCGCTAATATGAAGCCCAAGCTCGGGATTGATAGAGACTTCTATTCCTGAGTTTGAGTAGACAGTTGAAGGTGGTGCGAACCAAGTAATTGACTTTCGCCCCCACCATTTTGTGTATCCGGAAATCATTGCAGCATAGTGAGTTGTACGTTTTGGATCAGATGTTTTGGTGCTTATCGCCTTTAGCGCCGCCTTGTCGTCCCCTTTTTTATGTAACTCAATGACGCCATTGCGAAATATCTTGTAGAAATCAGCTGCTGGTTCATAGGCCGGGCGATTCTTTATTTGAGCTACTTTCGTCGCTTTCGGTGAGCCGAGTTTTGCCACTACATCGATCAGGTCGGTGAGAGTTATTCTTGGCACGTCTAGTCCTTTATGTAGGTTATAGCGGACAAGCTATTCCGTTCGGCCGTGTGCTCGCGATGGCACAACCTGTGGATAAGTATGGTTTATCGTAAAGATCCTGCTTTTCAGGATTCTTGGGATGCTCGTTATGGCCGTAGGCTGGGTTAGCTCCACCAACCCGGCGCCTTTGGCGTGAGACAACGGGAGGCAGGGTTAATAGAACCAGCGCAGCCACGGTCCTGTCACATGGACGCGGCGCTTAGCCGGACAGCCTCTAAGGTCCTAATGGCAAGCACGAGAGCCAGAAGCGCGACAGCAACACTTCCGATAGCAAGCAATGGATGCTCGAATATTTGAAACTTCCAATCTATTTTCTTGACCCCACCCACAAATTGGTGCCCAAAATATTTGTCGGCGATGCCCCGCAACTTCCTTAGAATTATCTTATTTTCTTATCAGCTCCAAGAACGAGTTCTATTTATGGACTCCTTTCTCGCATATTGCTCACTTAGATCGATATTGAATCTGTTCGCTATCGCAAGAATATAGTTGAGAACGTCGGACAGCTCTTCGCCCACGTCGCGAACCTCAGATGCGGGATCTGTCTTCAGCGCAGACGCGCGACGCACCGCCTTAAATAGCTCGCCAACCTCCTCCCCTAACAGCAAGCATTTCTGCAGCGCACTTTCTTCGTCGAATCCGCGTTCTTTTTCAACTTCTTGCACATACCTCTGCAGTTCTCCGAGCGAGTAAACCTCAGGTAGCTGTGCCATAGACGCTCCAGAAAAGTGAAATCGCAGTTGTTCGGCAGAGAACGCTGTGCCGCAGGGGGCGTCGAACTGCGATCCACTATACGCCAACTGTTCGCTACCAATCGCGAGCCATTTCGCTGCGAAAGCCGGTTGCCAGGCCGCGAGAAATGTTCAACCAGAAAAGTTAAGCGTCAGCACCAAGGCCCGTTGGTGTGAAATATTTACTATTGGCCAGGACTAGAACGGCTGGATTCAACATTGCACATACACACCCATTGGGTGCAGTATCGGCTTGGGGATAAACAGTTTGGCTAGTCTTTAAGGCCGTTACTCTGACGCAGGGGCGCGCGGATGGGGAATCTACGCATCGTGTTACTTAGTGGGCCATTCAAGGTCGGTAAGACCACTCTTACTAAAGAATTGATCGAGCATTTTGGCTTTCGGAAGATTAGTTCAAGTGGCTATTTACGCCAGCTCGTACCAGGCATTGAACATATGGGTGAGGCCGCCTCACGTCTTCCGCTGCAGGAAAAGGGCGACCAACTTGATGCCGATACTGACTACGGCTGGGTCGTTGATCCAGTAACCGTCAACGCGATCGCAGATTTCCCTGAGAACAAAAACTGGCTATTTGATGCCGTCAGAAAACCTCGGCAAGTTGAACACTTCCGTGCCCGCTTTCCTGATGCAGTAACTCACATCCACTTGACAGCCCCGGAGGTCACGCTGAAAGCGCGTAGCCAACTTTCGGATGTTGAATACAGTCGAGACATCAGCCACCCAAATGAGATTGCGGCGCGCTCAATGGGTCAATTCGCTAATTTGGTGGTGGACACCACTTTGTACACGCCGCAGCAAATTGCGCGACTGATCGCGTCGGGGGAGGAGTGACATGCGTAAGCATCAGGTTGTCATCATCAGCGGTAAGACTTGCTCAGGTAAGACGGGATTGGCTACGGCGCTAAAGGATCATTACGGATTCGAGATTGTGGCTACTCGCGACATTCTGAATTCTCAGCTAGAGCTTGGCGGACGAGACAGTCGGCCGGCTCTTATAGAAGAAGCACGCAGTCAAGACGAGAAAAGCAACTCGCGCTGGATTCTGGAAGGAGTAAAGCCGAGGTTTGATGCTCTAACTGACGAGCCGGGCATAGTGGTCGATCACGTTAGCACTGCGGATCAAGTTAGGCAGTTCCGCGAATGCTTTGGAAGTCAATTGGTCCACGTGCACCTATATGCGACCCGAGAAACCCTACTAAAGCGATACTCCGAGACGGAGAATCAGCATGAATCGCTACCTTATGAAGAAATAGATCATCTCACGGATGAGGCCGTGCAGAACCTGAAAGATGATGCCGATGTTCGGATCTTTACTGATCGCACAGACAACGAGGACACGTTAGTCCGTGTCGCCGCTCAATTGCATCTGCTTACTCCACCGGACCTTCGCTGCGTGGATGTGCTGGTAGGTGGACAGTATGGAAGTGAAGGTAAGGGCAATATCGTGGCATTTCTAGCCAGCGAGTATGACGTGTTGGTACGTGTGGGCGGGCCAAATGCTGGCCATACCGTCGCCAACTCTGATGGAAAAGTTGTTCATCATCAGCTGCCGTCTGGCACCCTTTTTTCTACAGCAAAAATCCTGTTGGGTCCTGGCATCACTCTCAACGTCGCCAGCCTGCTGAAGGAAATTGTGAAATCACGGGTCGGCCCAGATCGACTGTTTATCGATCCGCAGGCAACTATCATCGAAGAAGAAGACATCGCGGAGGAACAAGGAGGGGTTGTGGGGTCCATTGCTTCGACAGGCAGCGGAAGTGGCGAAGCAAAGGCCCGCCGAATTCGAAATCGCGGAAAGCCTGACAAACCTATGCGACTAGCAATGCATATACCCGAACTTAAACAATACCTTGGGTCGACTGTGGAGCACTTGGAACTTGCATACAGACACGGCCATTCCGTGCTCCTCGAAGGAACTCAGGGCAGTGCTCTAAGCCTTTATCACGGCGAGTACCCATACGTAACATCCAGAGACACTAACGTTGCAGGCTGCTTAGCGGAGGCTGGAATTTCTCCGAGTCGAGTGCGAAGAATCCTTATGGTTGTGCGAACGACGCCGATCCGCGTAGCCGACCCTGACGGAACTGACGGTCATACATCAGGTCATTTGAAGAAGGAAACAACCTTCCGATTCATAGCCGAGCGTGCGGGACTTGACCCTGACGAGGTTGAGACAGCAGAGAAAACTTCAACGACCAATCGTAAGCGACGAGTAGGATGGTTCGAATGGAGCCAGTTCAGACGGGCTTGCAATCTCAATGCACCAACGGACATTGTGCTGACTTTTGTGGATTATCTAAAGGCAACGAATCAGAAGGCAAGACGGTTCGAACAATTAGATCCTGATACCATCAAGTTTATCGAAGAACTAGAACGAGTGGCGCAGGCGCCAGTATCTCTGATTAATACGAGGTTTCCTCTAAAGGAAGGCGATTTCAAGGATCTGCGTTCCATCATTGACCGACGCAACTGGACGGCGCGTTCGCGCTCTTGGTGACCATGTGCTACTAAGTAAATTTGTTAAGCAATACCCCCGTGTTTATCACATGGCGCAGGCTGGCGCGTGGCCGAGCATTCGGCAGCGCGGACTTCTTTCAACCACAGCAGCTCTTGATGCGCTGAGAATTCAAGGTGCTCAACGAGATCCATTTGAAAGCGGCCATCGATCCGGAATGCTTTCGCTCCGGCCAGGCATGCCCGATGACATCGTTCTTAGGGATCAGAAGCCAATGCCTCCCAATAGATTGCTCCACGCACTTCCTTCACACGTCACACCTGAAGAGTGGTATCGATTGATTAACGGTAAGGTATTCTTTTGGGTAAGCGAGGAGCGCCTTGGGCGCCTGTTACGCTCCTACGGCGAATTTGAACATGATGTAATCACGATTGATACAGCGAGCCTTCTCGGTTCTCATGAGTCTAACGTGTGGCTTTGCCACATGAATTCCGGCAACACTTGGCCGATTCCACATCGGCGTGACACCGATATCTTCAAGCGCTTATCTGACTACCCAGTTAATACTAGAGGTAATCCAGTCAAGGAAGTGGTTGAGTTAGTAGCTGATTACGCAGTTCCTGATATTGCTGCGCATGTTCTGAAAGTAAATCGGGTCAAGGGTGATGCGACGCTCGGCAAAATTTGGAGGCGGCGGAGCTGACGTACGTTTCCTATATGCGTGAGCCCGTAGGGTGGGCCTAAGCTCACTACTCATCGTTACGGAGCGGTGCACCTCGGTGCATGAGAATGATGGGCGACCGAGGTCTACCCGTGTTTCACTTCCTCAACAGGTCGATGACGTCGACGTCCAAGGCCTGCGCCAAGCGCTCCAATCCATCAATCGAGATATTGGTGACGCAGCGTTCAAGCTGAGAGACGTAGGTGCGATGAAACTCAGCCAGTTCTGCCAGCTGCTCCTGACTCAGGCCGCGTGCCTTGCGCATGCGGCTGAGGTTGGCCGAAATGCGCTCTCGCGCAGTGGCGGCGGGTGGTGCGGATTGTGACTTCTTGGCCATGGCCCAGAGTCACGCACTACTGCTTGACAATCTACAGATTATAAATCTACTGTGTATACATCTCATTTGGTGTTCTCCGCATGGTGCCAGGAAGCACAATGAGATCGCACTTGCGGGTAGCCAAGTGTGCTTGCAGTCATGCCATGGAGGTTTCGTATGAATCAGTCCCTGAATTGCCAGACCTCGTCTGAAGAAGCCGACTCGGCTGCACAAAACACCGACACCTTTACGTTCGCCGATACGCACACACCACTAGATAGGCTTATCTGCCTTCTATCGGACAGCACAAACGCCACCCTGGCCGACACCGGCATTGCCCGTCTGTCGCCAGACCGCCTAAGTGCCATGTCCGGCAACGCCCAGGAAGAGAGCGAAGCCTGCCTGGACCGCGCCTTCCTGCTCCTGCGGCTCATGGAGCACGCCTTGCAGAACGGCTGCCCACCCGACCCCAGCGAACTCACGACCATGGCCCAGCACATCACCCACCTACTGCAAGACCACCAACGCTGGCACACCCTCGCCGACAACGCCGCCTACTACCGCGACCACCCACAAGTCGCGAGCCGTATCGCGGTTTCGCACGCCGCGTAGGATGGATTGAGCGTAGCGATATCCATCCTATGCACCGAGGCCTGCTGCGCGAACCTAGGGAATGGTTGTAGATAAGAGCTCAGATAGAGGGTCCTCGACTTTCAAGAAATACTTCTCGAAGACCGCGTTGCGATGGTACTCAAGATAGACCTTTTGCTTGTCGAAGAACTCACCACATTTTCTTCCTTGCTTAAGGTCTAAGCCTATCCGATCAATGACGTCAGTAGGTAAGCGATCCGAACGCACTAAAGAGCCATTGTCTTCAAACGTTATCCAGCCGCGATCGAAAAGAAAATCAGCGTGAGGGCCAAGCAGAAGGCCATTGTTTCCATCGATACGTTCCGTTCCGTCCACGCATTCTGACCACGGCTTTACGTGACTGGCGCGTAGGAACCTTAAGTCAGAAATGCCGCTAAGGCGACACTCCTTCTCAACCGTAAGCAGTCGACGCTTGAAAAGCGATTGCTTCGATCTTGTCTCCGTCATACGCAAAACTGTAGTTTCAGACAGATCGATAATAGGCTGTGCCTTGTCTGCGATGATGTTCTGAAATGGACTGAAATCCTTTTCTACTGGTTTCAGTTTGAACACTATGGATTTACGTAGATTACCTTTAGTGTCCGGTACTCCCGGTTGCTCGTAAGCATAGATAAAGCGGAACTCGCCCAGGAACCGATTGGGCCGACTCTTGCCCATACTTTGGAAAATGAGTAGCCGCTTATTTTTTTGTAAATGCTGACGAATGGCCCGATTGCCACGCGTGTCCTGCATGTCGCCTTCCTGGCCTTCACCAAAGTAATGGAGGATGTTCTCTCCGTCTTCATATTCCCAATGGTCTAAGTAACCATGTTGTGGCCCGGCCTCGCCGGTGAACAGAATTACAAATGGACTTTCTGCCGGCGTCGAGATGCCACCCTGAGTCTGTCCGCCATAACGGCCATGAATCTCCTGTTGCCGGTTATAAAGCGCACCGACTTCATAGGGTAGATCGTTGGCAAGTGTAAGTGACGCCATGGCAGTGCCAGGATATCAGCTGGCAGTGGAGGGCCATAGGCTGGGTTGGTTCCCTCAACCCAGCGCCTTTACCCAAAGGCCGTGAGCCTACGCGCTACCGCGACCACCCTCAAGTCGCCACCCGCATCGCCGACTTGCGAACGGGGGTAGGGTTGTAGGTTGAGCTAGCTCCACACCATCGTGAAAACGATCATCAGCCAAACCTACTCCGTCTCATAGAACTAGCCTGTGCGGTGTGAAGTATTTACGTTGTATGGCGGCTAAAACGGTGCTCAGAATGACGGTTCAAGCTGGCATGAAATCCGTTGCGCCGGAGTGATGGGGACTCCTTTCTTCGGAACGCTTTTAACGGCCAAACGAAGCGCTTTGTGCTTTGGGGTAACCCATGGCGGTTATCTTGAGCATCCTTAATGGGAGCACGTAAGCGCAGTTGAGACCTAGACTGATGGCAGTCTTCGAATACTTCATGAGAGGAGTTTGAAAATGGCGAGCAGAAAACGAAGCATTATTGAGCCCAGAGGCATTGGAGAGGATCTAGCCAAGGCTGCCCTCAAACGTCGTAAAACTGCCGCCCGTACACGCAAGGCCGCCATCGCCCGAGTTCAAGAAAAGGATCGTCTGAGCGCAGTTTCGGCCTCGGTACGCGCAGGCAGGAGTGTCGGCACCTTAATTGCCGAAGGAGATTCCTGGTTCGACTATCCCTTCAACGACATCCTGAAGGATCTGGAAGACGACTTCGGCTACGACGTGGAGTCCGTGGCTCACGCCGGGGACCGAGTCGAGGACATGGCGTATTCCGATGGGCAGCTCGATGAGTTCGTTCGCCGCATCGAGAAAGTACTGCGACGCGGCGATATACCCAGGGCAATCCTGCTTTCCGGTGGCGGCAATGATATTGCGGGTGAGGTCGAGTTCGGGATGCTCCTCAATCACGCCGCGTCAGGTAGGCATGGCCTGAACCCGCAGGTCGTAGACGGCATTGTCAATCAGCGCCTCTATGACGCCTACGCTACTATTCTGAGTTCGGTGACGGCAATCTGTCAGACCACGCTTGGCCAGAAAGTCCCGATTCTCATCCACGGTTACGACTACGCCGTTCCTGACGGTCGTGGCTTCATGGGAGGATTCTGGCGACTGCCGGGCCCATGGCTTGAACCGGGACTGCGCCAGAAGGGATATCAGGATATTACACGGTGCAAGGCATTGGTCAGGGAGCTGATCGATAGCTTCAACGCGATGCTAAAGAACGTTGCTGCACATGCCGCGTTTTCCCACGTGCATTACGTTGACCTGCGAGGAACTTTGCAAACAGGGCCGAGTACCTACAAAGACTCCTGGGCCAACGAGCTGCATCCCACCAAGAAGGGATTCAGCGCCGTGAGCACGAAGTTCGCCGGCATGATTGCCAAAGCCAAGGTGCCGTGAACGCTGATAAGGTTCGGTCGTTTGAATAAGTAAGTACGTCCACGCGTGTCCGGAAAAACGGGAGGTTGTATGACTATCAACTACTACCCAAATGATTTTCGCGCCACCCGGCATTGCCCAATGCGAACCAAGCGTGCGATTGCCTCCCGCAAGGCCAATCAGACTGGCTTCTATTTCCCTTCACTAGGGAAACAGCAACCATACAAGCCCAATAACCTGGGATTTGTAAGGTGGCAGATTCGTGAAGCGGCGCTCACCACCCTCAAGGTATTTGAACAGATCGATGGGCCACTGACCCAGTGGGCCAGATCCGTTCGACGAAAAGTGCTCAATGTTGAGTACAACAAAGTAAATGATATCAACGCTTACTACTCTGGCGACGAGATCGCGTTCTATCAGGTAGTCCATCGCAGTGTGGTCCATTTTACCGGTGCAAGTACGGATATCGTTTCTCATGAGGTGGGGCATGCGATTCTTGACGCGATTCGTCCCGATTTGTGGGACATCGAATACCTTGAAGTCGCTGCGTTCCACGAGGCGTTCGGAGACTGCATGGCCCTTATAACTGCTCTTGCGGATCAGAAAATTCGCAAGGATCTGGTAACTAACAAGAGGCTGGGACGGCAGAACTACGTCGAAACCATTGGGGAGCATCTTGCTTGGTTATGCTCAAACAATCCGCCCGCGCGTCAAGCTCTCAACAAGCTCAAATGGTCTCTTCCTACGCCCGGAGATGAGCCTCATGATTTCAGTCGGAGTTTCACCGGCTGCTTCTACGATGTTATTCGCGCAAGATTCGATGCAGGAAAGAACAAGACTGAACTCGGGCTATGGCAGGCGACCAAGGCGACCGCAAAACTCCTGTTCGCGGCCTCTCATGCAGCGCCGCCGGTCCCGCGATTTTTCCAGGCCATCGGTCGCGCCATGGCTCTCGAGGCGGGTAAAGGCACGCCGCTGTCGGCGCTGGTCACCAAAGCATTCGAAGGTCATGGCATAAAGCTGGGTAGCGCGGTGATGACTTCTGACAAAGCCCGGCTGGCCGGTATTGCCGGCAGACGTACCGCACGCCGCTGGTCCCTCAGCGACGACGCCCTTGAGGATCTCAGGTCCCGCATGGGAGGCGATAGCATCACCGAATTTCGGGTTCGTCCTGTTCGCCTGGGAAAACAAGTGGTGGCAGAAGCCATCTATCCACGGAGCATCAATATCGGATCGCTACCGAGAATACCGGAAGGTGCTCGTACCTATGTTCCCGAGGCAGTTTTGGTGGGCTACAGCTCGGACAAAATCAAAACCCGTCGAAGCTTGGCACTCATGAGCGCCTTGCCAGATTCAAAATCTATCGAGAAAGAAGTGCTGGATTTTGTAGACGGTCTGGCACAGAGAGGACAGATTCAGGACATCACGGGCTTGAACGCCTTAAGACGTGGGCCTCGTGCGCGCAAGACCGCCTTGGGCACATCAACAACCGGAGCCGGTGGTGCAGAAGTGATTGCTCATCCAGGCCCAGCACCCGGTGTCACCCACGAATTGCGTCTTGCTCAAGAGGGAAGCGGGGTAACTTTGCAGCGAATTCGCTTTTCCTGTCGTTGTACTGCTCATTACGATAGCCGGACGCCGTAATCGCAGTTGCTGGTAGTCCGCTAGCGCTTGGGTGAGACTGCGGAAAATCGTCTGCGGACCAGCACTTCCTCTCCGTCGGGTTTCTTTTTGCGGACATGAGTCATTCCCGGGCCGAGTTCACGGCCTTCTTCTTGCAGTTGTCCTGCTTTTTCGAGTGCTCCGCGGAAAATTGAGGCTTCCTTTACGTCGACCTTCACCGAACGCTTCCTTGCTTTCTTGGCGGGCGTCTTGGCGGGCATCTTGACTCCTACGGCTGGAACCGATTTCTAGCCTGAATAAGCCCACTATAGCCCCAGTATCGTTACCAAAAGCTGATCAAATGGGACAGGAGTAATTAAGGGTCGTAGGCTGGGTTAGCTCCATCAACCCAGCGCCTTCACCCAAAGACCGCGAGTTGCTGGGTTGATGGAACCAACCCAGCCTACGTTGTACGCTTGCGGCTGATCTCACTGGCAAGACTAAAGGGGACGGAGGCAATTAACGCAACTTAATTTCCTCCGTCCACTTTTAGCCGTCCCCTTTTTAGCCGTAAGCCGTAGGCGTGGTGGTGCTCGCGATTGATGCGGTTCGCTACGCTCGTCACATCCTACAAGCTCGCCTCAGGGCTGATGGATATCGTAGTACTGGCGCCGACCGACCTGTTCAATCGCCGTGCGCACGTCTTCACGCTGCATCAGTACGTCCCATCGGGCGTAGCTCTCTTCCTCCGCCGGCAACAGGCGCGGCGGCAGATAGTCTTGGACCATGACGAGGACAGCGGCGCGCTCTTCCTCCGACGCTAGTGCCGCGACCAGCGCCTCCGCCGCCGCGTCCATCCGTCCTTCGCGCAGTAGGGCGCTCAGGTACAGCGGCGTCGACAGAGATCGGTGTTTCTCCAGGTAGGCCATTGCCTTGTCCGCGCCGGTGCGGTCGCCCTGCAGCAGCCGTGCGCAATGCTGCACCGACTGCAACGCCATCTGGCCGTAGTCGGACATGTCACCCACTCCTGCCAATACGGCCAGTGCCTGCTTGCCGTTGCCGCGCGCGCAGTACATTTCGCCCAGATTGATCTTCTGACTCACATTGGAATTGCCTTCCTCGGCCAGCGTGCTCGCCAACCGCATGGTCGCCAGGCTGTCGTCCCAGCGACCCAACTGGCCCAGCGCGTTGGACTTGCTGTTGAGCAGCCATACCTTCGATTCGGGGCTGGCGAACTGTTTCGAGTCGCGCTGCAGGATTGTGTCCACCACTTCAACGATGCGACCGTGCTCGCCGACGACCCGCAGCGCGCCCGTCACGTCGAGGAGGCGTTCCAGATCGTCGGGGGCGGCGGCGGACCGCGCAGCCAGTCGGTCCACGCGCTCCTTCGCAACTCGGGCCACGTCGAAGCGCGGCGACCGCGTGTCGTACAAACCATCGAAGCGCCGGTCGCTGCGCAACTGGATGAGTTCGTACGGCGCGCTGATGCGGTCGATGGCGATGCGGGCGAGATCGCCTTCGCCGCGTTGCACGCGCAGCAGGGCTAGCTCGAACCACAGCATGTCCGCACCCGCGCCTTCTTGCTTCCATCCGGACGAGGCCAGGGATTGCAGCAGGTCCAGGCGTACCGGCGCTGTCGGCTGGAGTGCGTCCAGCAGGCCGTACAGGAACGAATCGTGCAAGCCGTCCAGCGCCTCGGGCCAGCGGCGCGCCAACTCGGCCATGTGCGCGCCCGCGGCATCGTGCTCCTGCAGTTGGTACTCGGCCCAACTCAGGTTGGCCCAGGCGTCGCTGTTGGTGGAATTGGCGGTGATCGCCTGCAGGTACAGGTCGCGGGCCCGTGCATGTGCCTTGCGCTGTAGCGCCGCGTCGCCGGCCAGCCCGTAGACGGCGGCTTGCGCCTCCTGCGGCAGTTGCACGAATGCGGGGTCGTCGACCAGCTTCTGGAACGCGGCGTCGGCCTTGCTCTGGTCCGTCGCCGCTTCGGGCCCGAAGGCCTGGTTCGCGAGGCCCTGCAATCGCTCGGCACGTTCGGCCGCGATCGTGTCGTTGCCATGGTCCGCTGCGGCGTCGTCGTCGGCTGCCCAGGCGGGCACCACCGCCAGAGCCAGCAACAACGCCGCGGTTCTCAATCCCCTGTACATTCCCCACATCACCACGACCCCGTTTCGAAAGAGGATCAGGTTACCCGTTCCCAGGTTCCTGGAGGCGTCAACCTATCCGACAAGCTGGCCGCAAGGGGGCCCCGACGCCGCTGCTTTACCGCCAACGCAGTTCCGTGCGGCCGGCACGCCCTTCAACCCGCTATAGGGGACGGAGGTAGGGCCGTAGGCTGGGTTAGCTCCATCAACCCAGCGCCTTCACCCAAAGACCGCGAGTTGCTGGGTTGATGGGGAACCAATCCAGCCTACGTTGTACGCTTGCGGCTGATCTCACTGGCAAGGATGCTGGCATGCGGACTTATGTGCGTGCACGGGTGCAAGGCGGCATCTATTTCTTCACCGTCAATTTGGCCGAGCGGCACGGCAATACCTTGCTGGTGGATCACATAGATGCGTTGAAAGATGCGTTCGGCCGCACCCGGCAGGACCATCCTTTCACAATGCCCGCGTTCGTGGTTCTGCCGGAACACTTTCATTGCCTGTGGAGGATGCCGCCAGGTGATGACGATTTCCCGACACGTTGGCGTTTGATCAAGTCGCGGTTCTCGCGCAGCTTGCCCAATGTCGAGCGACGCTCGGAAAGCCGGCAAGACAAGAACGAGCGCGGTATTTGGCAACGCCGGTATTGAGAACAACTCGTTCGTAACGAAGCGCACTTCCTACGCCGCCTTGATTACATCCACTACAACCCGATCAAGCACGGCCATGTCAGCCGTGCGCTGGATTGGCCGCATTCCAGCTTTCGGTACTGGCTGGAGCGCGGGGTTTGCCCGTTGGATTGGGCCGTCGCACCTATCGGTGGTCTGCCGGAATCCGAATGAGAGGGGGTGCTGGGTTGATGGAGCCAACCCAGCCTACTCACTACGTGAGGCATGCGCGAGACTTCCAGCTGTTTTGGAAAGACAGAATCGGTCATCGCGAGACATGGGCATGACACGATTGCAGAACCACGCGGACTTCGATGCAGGACAGCATTTTCTCGTAGCGTGACGACCACAGCATTTTCCGAAATACACCGCTTGACGCGCGGGTGGTCGCGCACCACAGTCGGCGGCGCCGATAGCGCTGCACACGAATGCAGCGCACTCCACGGACCCGCAACAGACCGCAACGCTCTTGTCGTTCTTGCCTGAGGGAACAACCGCGCCGCCGCCGCTTTGCCGTGCGTCGCGTGAACGGCCCGCGCCTCCGCGCGCGCCCCTGTCCTTATCCACCAGGCACCTGGAGAACACACTCATGAGCATCAGATTGACGAAGGGTTTGCTGTGCGGCTTCCTGCTCGCAGCATGGATGTCGCCCGCGCAGGCGCAGAGCGTCAGCTGCACGGGGATCGCCGAATGGAACGCGTCCACCATCTATAACGCCGGCAGCAAGCTCGTCTACCAGGGCCGCCTGTACCAGGCGACCATCACCATCTGGAATGCACCGCCCACGCACTGCCCCAGCTGCGGCTGGTATCAGGACCTGGGCGTCTGCGGCACCGGCAGCAACCAGCCGCCAACCGCGACCCTGACCGCACCGGCCAATGGCGCCACCTTCAACGCAGGCGCCAACATCACGGTGTCGGCGAACGCCGCCGATGCCAACGGTACGGTCACCCAGGTGCAGTTCTTCCGTGGCACCACTTCATTGGGAATCGATACCACCTCTCCCTACAGCGTGACCTGGACCAATGCGGCCGCAGGCAATTACGCCATCACTGCCGTCGCCACCGACAACGCGGGCGCCACCGGCACTTCCGCCACGGCCAACATCACCGTCAATACCGTGGGCACGCCCGACACCACCGCACCCAGCGTGCCTGCCGGACTGGCCGCGACGTCGGTGACTTCCTCCAGCGTCAACCTCAGCTGGAACGCGTCCACCGACAACGCGGGCGGCAGCGGCGTCGCCGGCTACGACGTCTACCGCAATGGCACGCTGGTCGGCTCGCCCGCCGGCACTTCCTTCAGCAACACCGGTCTTGCCGCCTCAACGGCCTACAACTTCCGCGTGCGCGCCCGCGACAACGCCGGCAACGCCTCGGCGCAAGGGTCGCAGATCACCGCGACTACCAGCGCCGGTGGCGGTTCCAACGACCTGCCGCGCCACGCGTTGGTGGGGTACTGGCACAACTTCAGTAATCCGTCCGGCGCCACGTTCCCGATCAGCCAGGTCTCCAACGACTTCGACGTCATCGTGGTCGCCTTCGGCGACGATGCGGGTAACGGCGGCGTCAGCTTCATCGTCGACCCGGGCGCTGGCAGCGAAGCGCAGTTCATCGCCGACGTGGCCGCGGCGCGTTCGCGCGGCAAGAAAGTAGTGCTGTCGCTGGGCGGCCAGAACGGCACGGTGACCCTGAACAATTCGACGCAGGTCGCCAACTTCGTCAACAGCATGGAAGACCTGATCCGCTACTACGGCTTCGACGGCGTGGACATCGACCTGGAAAGCGGCGCGGGCGTCTCCCACGGTGCGCCCGTACAGACCAACCTGGTCACCGCCATCAAGCAGCTCAATACGCGCATCGGCCCGTCGTTCTACCTGTCGATGGCGCCCGAGCACCCTTATGTCCAGGGCGGCTTTGCCGCATACAGCGGCATCTGGGGCGCTTACCTGCCGATCATCGATGGACTGCGCCAGGAGTTGGACCTGATCCACGTGCAGTACTACAACAACGGCGCGCTGTATTCGCCGTATAGCCAGAACGGTCTGGCCGAGGGTTCGGTGGACATGCTGGTCGGCGCCAGCCTGATGCTGATCGAGGGTTTCAGGACCAACAACAACACCGGCGTCGTGTTCAATGGCCTGCGGCCGGACCAGGTGGCCTTCGGACTGCCTTCAGGACCCTCGTCCGCCAACAGCGGGCAGGCGTCGTCGGCCACGATCGCCAATGCCTTGAACTGCCTGACGCGGCTGCAAAGTTGCGGAACGATCCGGCCGCAGCAGGCCTATCCCACTTTCCGCGGCGTCATGACCTGGTCGATCAACTGGGACCGGCGCGACGGGTTCAACTTCTCGCGGCCGGTGCGGGCGACGTTGAATACCTTGCCCTGACGGCTGGCGAAAAAGTTCGGGACGGGCAACGCATCGCCTGTCCCCGACTCCCACAATTCTCGGCGTCCCTTGTGGACGCCGATTTGTTTGTAGAGGCCGCAGCGATCCGACGCTCGATTCAGTGCTGCGGCGGTGGCGCCGGCTTCCAGTCGCCGAACAGGAAAATCAGCGCATCGGGCAGTCGCTTTTCCCACGCGGCTTCGGTGTGCTCGGCATCCGGCTCAATGACCACTCGGAAATTCGTTTCGTCGTAACCGGCGGCGTGGAAGTTCGATTCGACCTGACGCACGAACCCGATCATCTTCTGGCTGATGTACGGATCGGACGCCTCCTTTCCGCCGAACGCCACGAATACCTTCCTGGGCATGGCCGCCAGCGGACTGGTATCGCGCACCAACTGGCCCATGCCCACCCACAGCACCGGACTTTCTATCAGGCCATAACCGAACGCGTTCGGCTTGGCCAGCAAAGCGTACAGGCTGGCGACGCCGCCGTAGGACGAACCACCAATGCCGGTGTTGGGTGCGCCTGTCAGTGTGCGGTAGTTGCTGTCGACCAACGGCATGACCTCCTTGGTCATGAAGTCGGGAAACTGCTTGCCAGCCGGCTCGTCCATGTCGGGGTTGCCGACGAAATCCTTGTACGGCAGATATTCGCGCGCACGGTCCTTGCCCGCGTGATCCACACCCACCACGATCAGCGGCGGGATCTTCTTGTCCGCCACCAACTGCCGCACCGCTTCATCAGCGCTCCACTCGTGATGGCTGACCTCGCTCAGGCACGCATCGAACACATTCTGTCCATCCAGCAGGTACAGCACCGGATAGCGGCGATCCTTGTTGGCGGCATCGCCGTACCCCGCCGGCAACAACACACGCACCTTCCGCTCATTGCCGAAGATCCCGCTCTTCAACACATGCACATGCAGATCGCCGTTGGCCGTCGACTTGCACGCCCCAGCCGCCGCCGCCGTCTGGGCCTGGGCCGCACCGGCGACCGACAAGCCAGCGCACAGTGCGAAGCAGATCAATATCGTACGCATGGTGTTCCTCCGGTTTCATTCCAGTAGTGGGCCGGCACGGCGGCCAGGCCGGCGACACGCACTACATCAAAAGTGCGTGCATCATCCAACCCATCCTACGGCAGTGCCGGGACCCAAGCCGCATTCCGGCTGCGTCAGGTCAGCTCAACCAGACCCTGCTTCGCTCGCGAATCCGTTCGATCAGGCCCAGCGCGCCTCTCTGGTCCCAAGACAACTGGGGCAATTCGGCCGCACGGATGACGGCTTCCGTTTCCTCGAGCATCTGCGCCAGGCGCGGGTGCCGGGCCATCTCCGCCGACAGCAGTGCCGCGTAGGGATCGCGCGGGTCGTGGATCGGCGATGCCGACATCGGCCGCGTGCCATACGCCAATGCCAGGCTGTCGATGCCGTCGAGGTCGCGCAGCACCGGCAACGCGAACGAACGCAAGCGCCCGGCTAGCCACGACGCGAGCGGCTCGATCTGCGCATCGCGGAAGATCCAGAAACCGCAGTCCCGCATCAGGTAATCGTGTCGCGGGCCGTCCCAGCCTTCGGCGAGACTCGCGAACGAGATCTCCGCGCAGTCCTGTAGCGAAGACACCGCCCCCTGTCCCAGATCCAGTTGCTTTTCGGTGTAGATCGCGTCGTAGACCTGTTCGTGATGCATGCGCAACCGCACCCGCACCCCGTAGAAACACTCCGGGGAGTCCACGGCCCACATTTCGAGACTCCGATATCCCCACGGAGCCGCGCATTCGAAGGTCGCGCAGACCTGGTGCGTCCCCCAGGCATTGTTCGGCACGCGCGGAAAGCCCGCGGCCTCGGCCACCGGCTGGATCGCGACCAGCAGCCGCTCCAACAGCGCATCCTTGTCCGGCAGTCCGAACTGCCGCAGCCAGTCCGAATAGCGGCGATCCCACTGCCACAGCACGCGGTCGTGCCGCTGCGGCGTGATCTCGGCGCCGAAAATTTCGTCGCCGGAAGACTCCGCCGTGCAATTCATCGCGTCGATGAAGTCGACCATGCCCAAGCGCTCGTACGCGTCTGCGGCGAACGCGTTGCCTTCGTCGTTGAGATCGTTGTCCCACAACTTGCCGTCGCAATGATCGAACAGCAGTTCGAGCCCGGTGGTTTCCCCGCGGCGCAACGCCTCCGATCGCGTCATCAACTCATCGCTGGCCAGGCCGCGCAGAACAGCCCATTCCAGGAACAAGCCGATGTGCCGGCCGCCGTTCTCGTTCGGCAGGTCGGTTTCGAAATCCAGAAAATAATATTCGGCGTCGTCGTATTTCATGCGTGGTCTTTCATGCGCGGGGTCGGCGGGCGCGGGCGCCGGGATTATAAGGCGGCGCCTGGGTCGCTTCGGCTGCATGGCAGGCTCAAGCTCGGATTAAGCCGAGCCGCGAAGCGGCTTCGGCTTGAATGAACTGTCAGGTTACGACCCGCCAGACACAATGCATAACCCGCTCTCCATCCGTATCGGAAACTAGTCCCTCGGGTGCGAAGCCGAGGCGCTTGACTACCTTGAAAGAGGCGGCATTGGCCGGAAGTATATGAGCGACGACCTCTCGGACCAGGCCGCTCGATGCTGCCAGTTGAAGGAGACGACCAATAGCCAGCGTTGCAACGCCGCGACCCCGCTCTGCGCGGGCAACACCATAACTGATCTCCACACTGCCCCTGACAGGCGCCGTTTTAAACCCGCATGCGCCAAGTACCGTTGAGCGCGAGGTGGAAACAATCAGGAACGGAACGCACCAGAAAATGGGCGTGCCGAGGTCCAGCTGCGCCAACGCACGAGCGACAGTCTTGGGCGGTGGTAACGAACCCTCAGGCACTTGCAGCGCTTCGAGCTCCACCAACTCAGAGGCGGCAAGGCGGCGAAGGTTGGGCACACTTATGTGAACAAGTTGAATCGCTTCTGGCTCTGACAATTGCGGCATAGTCTTTCGCAGCCTAACGTCCGGATTAAGCCGACCCGCCAAGCGGGTTCGGCTTGAATGAATTGCTAGCGCGCATTCTCTCGACCCGCTGCCCAGCGCACAAGTTTTGCATACAGCGTGTAGAGCACTGGCAATAGGGGTAGAGGCACCAAGAGAACAAATGCAGCTTTAGTGAACTCGGAGCTGTCGCGGACAAGGTGTAGCGGGTCCTCGATCGGCAAGGTGCCGAGCAGTGCGCAAGTCAGGACAAATGACCAGAATGCGCACATGAAAATTGCCATTAGGCGATAGAACCTTCGCCAGGTCTTGGACGGATGATCGATGTTCCTATCCGCTGGCAGAAACCTAAGGCGATTGGACAGTGAGATCTGGCCGACGATTCCGGCGATGAAAAGAAAGCCAAATGCATAGCTGACTGGGCCCATGCGCGCTAACTACGACCAGACCCCAAAGTGGGGTGTGGCGCCGATTGTGTGTGTGGCCCGGGAGGCCCGTCAATCGGACTTGCCTGCACGACGCAAGGGATTACGGCGATATCGTGGGTCGGCAGGACATACAACATCGTGTGCTTACCGGCACGGAAGCCGTTCAATGCCCCTCGAATCACTGGCGAACGTCCATTGTGGGTTGCGGATTCAACCGGCCGGTCACAATCGCGAGCGCCGCTCGGCGAGGTTAACGGTAAAAAAACAAGTGACGCCGGAGACGTGAGTGCGTCGATAGTTGGTCATTACATGACTTCTTGCATGCATTGGGCCCGCCGTCCAGGAATGTATAGTAGGCCAGCTATGGCGGGTACCTTGCCCGGCCACGAATCACGGAGAGATGTCATGGGTCTTGTTCAAGCGGTGACGGGTGCGGTCGGTGGCATGCTCGGCGACCAGTGGAAGGACTTCTACACAGTACCGGACGGCCTGCCGCCGACGGCAGCACTGTTCGCTGCCGTGCCGCGCGGCACCAACGCCGGACGCGGCTCCAACACGCACGGCTCCTCCAACATCATCACCAACGGCTCCAGGATCGTGGTGCCCGAGGGCTACGGACTGCTGCTGTTCCAGGACGGCAAGATCACCGGTTTCGCCGCCGAGCCGGGCGGCTACGAATGGCGCTCGGACGACGTCAACTCGCAATCGATCTTCGCGGGCGATGGACTGGTCGGCCCACTGATCAAGCAGAGCTGGGAACGCTTCAAGTTCGGCGGCCAGCCCGGTTCGCAGCAGGCGGCCTTCTTCGTCTCGCTGAAGGAACTGCCTGAAAACCGCTTCGGCACGCAATCGGAAATCTACTGGGACGACGGCTTCCTCAACACCCAGGTCGGTGCGGTCACCCGCGGCTCCTACACGCTGAAGATCGTCGACCCTATCCTGTTCGTGAAGAACTTCGTGCCCGCCAGCTATTTGCAGCCCGGCCAGGTCTTCGACTTCACCGACATGGAAAACGCCGCCGCCGGCCAGCTCTTCAACGAAGTCGTCGGCTCGCTGGCGCCGGCCTTCAGCCTGTACTCCAACGATCCGGCCAAAGGCAATCGCATCACCAAGCTGCAGCAGGATTCGCTGGGTTTCGCCAAGAGCCTGTCCGATGCGGTGGAAAACGGCTACCAGTGGAAATCCGACCGCGGCCTGGCCATCGTCAAGACCGCCATCGTGTCGATCGAGTACGACGCCAACACGCGTGAACTGCTCAAGACCGTGCAGCGCGCCGACGCGCTGGCCGGTTCGCGCGGCAACTCCAACCTGCAGGCCAGCGTGGCCCAGGGCATCCAGTCGGCGGGCGAAAACGGCGGTGCCGCGGGACTGGTCGGTGTGGGCATGGCCTCGGGCATGCTCGGCGGCATCGGCAACATTCAGCAGCCGGCCACGCCTGCGGCACCGGCCGCAGACGACCCGGTCGCCAAATTGAAGAAGGCCAAGGAAATGCTGGATCTCGGCCTGATCACCCAGGACGACTACGACGCGCTCAAGGCCAAGGCGCTGGGCCTGTAAACCCGGGAACCGCCCAACGCTTATGTCGAACGCCAATAGTCCTCCCCCGTTGCCGCCGCAGTTGCCACCCCAGCCCCCGTTGGAGCGCACCGGCCCCGGATCGCCGCAGGACGTGCCACCCCTGCCGGGCAGCCTGCCGGTCGACCCGGCCACGCTGCCCGAACCGATCCGCGAGGAATTGCTGGCGCCCGATCCGGTCGCCATCGACACCTCCGCCGCCGAGCTGAAGGACGGCCTCAACCGTTGCCCGAAATGCGGCGCTACCGACATCCGGCACAAGCCCGGCAGCGACCTGCTGGTCTGCCTGTACTGCCGCAACGAATGGGACGGCGCACGGGTCGAGGAGGAATTCGGATTCGGCGAGGGCATCGCCCAACTCAAGGGCACGGTCATCGCCTCCGGCGCGCGCGATATCGCCGCCGACGCCGCCAGCCTGATGAGTTTCAAGTGCACCGGCTGCGGCGCCGAAGTGACGGTCAACACCGACAACGCGATGACGGCGCGCTGCCACTGGTGCCGGCACGTCCTTGGCGTGAACGAACAGGTGGCCAATGGCGCGGTACCCGACGCGGTGCTGCCCTTCCACATCAGGAAGGACGACGCAGTGGCACGCATCCGCCAGTTCGTGGACAAGCGGCGCTTGTTCGCGCTGAAGGAATTCAAGGAACAGTTCACGCCCGAGAACGTCGTCGGCGTCTACCTGCCTTACATGATCGTCGATGGCAACGTCAGCGTGGAGGTCGCCGGCCAGGGCGAGATACAGACGCGCGAGTACACGCGCGGCAGCGGCGACAAGAAGAAGACCTACTACGACGCCGACGTGTACCAGGTCGAGCGACAAGTGGATTTCACCGTGGACGACCTGCCGCTGGAATCCTCCACCGAGCGCGGCAACCTGGATACGAAAACCAATACCAACAACATCATCAACACCATCCTGCCGTTCGACACCAAGAACGCGGTGAAGTGGAACGCGTCCTACCTGGCCGGCTTCACTTCGGAGAAGCGCAACACGGACGTGGAGCGCCTGCGGCCTCGCCTGGAGGATCAATTGCTGTCGGTCGGCCGCGCGCAGGTCGAAAAATCGGTGAGTCGCTACGACCGCGGCGTGCGCTGGGAACAGGAACGCCTCAGCGTCCACGGCACACGCTGGGTGTCGATGTACCTGCCGGTCTGGCTGTACTCGTATCACCAGCCCGGTTCCAACGGCGGCATGCTGCATTACATCGCGGTGAACGGCCGCACCGGCGAAACCATGGGCAGCGTGCCGGTTCAGCAGTGGAAGCTGATCACTACCGCGCTCACGGTGGGCACGTTCCTTGAAGGCATCGCACTCTGGATCATGGTGGGCACGTCATGAGCGACGACAGTGGACTCTGGTTACTCGCGATCGGCCCGGCCGGCGCGACCGCGCTGTACTGGGCGTTGTACCGGTACTACCGCAACACCGACAAATCGCACGCCTTCGAACGCGAAACGGCTGTCGAGGCGCAGCCGGTGACGGGCTCGGACGAGAAAATCGGCGAGAACAACGGGACGCAGGCGACGAGCATCTCCGGCGACAACGCAAGTGCGTATCGCACGCGCGTGCAGCGTGTGCGGGACGATGCCGGATAGCGAGACGCGTTTCTCGCGTTCATGTCGAGTTTGCTGTCCCTGCCTCGACTTCAGAGCGTAGCCAGTCGGGCGGGAACCCGCACTGCCGGTGCCATGACCCCATTACCCCGTTACCACTTCCATGCACGGGCACTCGACATCGATACCTGCGACGCTGTGGCGTTGCGGTAGTATCGGACACCCCGCTTGCGGGCCCTGCTCACTGGCGCCGGCGAAATCGACGCTCACCCGCGTGTCCGGACACTACCGAAGGAGAAGTCGATGAAGACGTTGATTGCGCTCGCTGCCGCTGCGCTCGTGGCGTGTCCGGTGGCGGCACAGGTGTCGACCGGCAAGATGGGGGAACTGCGTCCGGACCAGAAGCAATTCTTCGCGCTCTACAAGGAACTGGTCGAGACCGACACCACGGTCGCCAACGGTAGCTGCACCCAGGCCGCGGGGCAGATCGCGGCGCGATTGAAGGCGGCCGGCTTCGCTGACGACCAGATCACCCTGTTCTCCGTGCCCGAACATCCGAAGGAGGGCGGGATAGTGGCGATCTATCCCGGCACGTCGGCCACGCTCAAGCCGATCCTGCTGCTGGCACATATCGACGTGGTGGCGGCCAACCGCGCCGACTGGGAGCGTGATCCGTTCAAGCTGATCGAGGAGAACGGCTACTACTACGCCCGCGGCATCGCCGACGACAAGATGATGGCAGCGACCTGGGCCGACGCCCTGATCCGCTTCAGGCAGGACGGCTACAAGCCGGCGCGTACCGTCAAGATGGCCCTGACCTGCGGCGAGGAGACCGACACCGCGTTCAATGGCGCGCAGTATCTCGCCAACAACAAGCGCGACCTGATCGATGCGGCCTTCGCGCTCAACGAAGGCGGCGGCGGCGACACCGACGGCAAGGGCCACATCGTGGCGCAGTCGATCCAGGTCGGCGAGAAGATCTACCAGGACTACAAGCTTGTCGCAACCAACCCGGGAGGACACAGCTCCCAGCCGGTGCGCGGCAACGCGATCTACGCCATGTCCGACGCGCTGCTGAAGATCCGCGAGCACGAGTTCCCCGCCGAGTTCAATGCCACCACCCGCGTCTTCTTCGAGCGTGCCGGTGCCGCGCGCAAGGGCGCCATGGGAACGGCGATGGCGGCACTGGCGAAGAATCCGGGCGACGCCGACGCAGCCGCGGTGGTCAACACCGACAAGGGTTTTCATTCGATGCTGCGCACGACCTGCGTGGCCACCATGATCGAAGGCGGCCACGCGGTCAACGCGCTGCCGCAGCGGGTGAAAGCCAACGTCAACTGCCGCATCTTTCCCGGCCATACGCCGGCCGAGATCAAGGACCAGTTGGCCGGCATCATCGGCAATCCGGACATCTCGATCGAGCTGGCGCGCAAGGACAAGCCACTGGCCAAGTCGCCTCCCCTCGATCCGGCCATCATCGGCCCGATGGAGGCGCTGAGCGCGAAGTACTTCCCCGGCGTGCCGGTGATCCCGTCGCTCTCGACCGGTGCGACCGACGGGCTTTACCTGTCGGCGGTGGGAATTCCAACCTACGGCGCGCCAGGCATGTGGGGCGACCCCGACGGCAACGGCGCCCATGGCCTCAACGAACGTCTTGAGGTGCGTTCTGTCTACGTCGGCCGCGATTACCTGTTCGACCTGGTCAAGGCGTTGGCAGAGTAAGGAAAAGCAACCAGGCCCAGGCCCAATAGAGCCGTAGGCTGGGTTAGCTTCACCAACCCAGCACTTTCAGCCTGCGACCGCGAGATGCTGGGTTGATGAAAACCAACCCAGCCTACCGTGCTCATGCAACCAGCCCATTTCGACAGGCATCGCTGGGACGGTGGCATTCCGATGTTGGCGTCCCGGGTTTCGCTGCGCGCTACCCGGGCTACATCACTTCCCTTCAGCCCAGGCGCAGCGCCTGCCTGCCGCCGGTTTTACAGGCGGCATAGATGGCATCGACGATTTTCAGGTCTTTCAGGCCTTCTTCGCCATCGACGGGGACCACGGGTGTGTTGCCGTCAAGCAGGATGCCGGCCATCTCGTCCATCTGAATGGTCTGGTGCATGGCGTGCGGCTGCGTGAGTTCGCCTTTGTGGGTACGTCCCTGGATGGGGCCATAGCCTGTGGCAGGCAGCAGCTCGGCGAATCCCTGTTCGCCGGTCATGAAAAAGCGGTCCAGATGGTTCATCTGGTAGGTGGACAGACAGGAAGCCACCGCTCCGCTGGGGAAGCCGAGCTGGAACTGGATGGTTTCGTCCACGCCTTCCTTGAACTTGATCGGGTCGGTTCTGGTTTGCTGCGCGGTCACCCATACCGGGTCTTCGCCCACCATGTAGCGGGCGCCGTTGATGGCGTAGATGCCGATGTCCATCATTGCTCCGCCGCCTGCCAGCGCCTTGTCGAGCCGCCACTGGCCGGGATCGCCGATGTCGAAACCGCACAGGCCCTGGAAGAACAGAATGTTTCCGAAATCGCCTGCCTTGCGCATGCGGACCACTTCCAGCGTCTTGGGCTCGAAATGCATCCGATAACCCACCAGCAGCTTCACGCCGGCGGCGTTGCAGGCATCGACCATCTCTCGCCCTTCCTTGGCGTTGACCGCCATCGGCTTTTCACAGATGACATGCTTTCCTGCCTTGGCGATGCGGATCGCCTGATCCCGATGCAGCGCGTTGGGCGTGATGATGTAAACCGCATCGATGTCGGGATTGTCCTTGATGCGGTCGAAATTCCCGTAGTCGTACCGGTTCTTTTCCGGCACGTCGAACTTCGTTCCCCATTCCTGGAGTTTGGAAGGCGTTCCACTGATGAGCCCGGCCACTTTGGCGCGCTTGCAGGACTGCATGGCTTCCGCCACCCGGGCGGCATAGCTGCCCAGTCCCATGAGCGCTACGCGCAAGGTCGGCCCCTGTTGGCTGCCGGTGCGAGTGGGTTCCGCTTGGGCGAGTGCCCGATGCGACGACAGCAGCGGCACTACCACGGCCGAAGCCATCAGCTTCTGCAGGAAGTTGCGACGAAGATGATCCGTTGTCATGGCGGTTGATGAGACCTCTGGTCACACGGTAGAACAACTGTACAGGCAGATTGGCTCCGCAAAAAAGGGCGCAGGTCCGTTTATCGGGTCTCGCAGGCCCATAGGGTGGGCTCAAGCCCACCGCACTCCGTTCCGGCGCCAACGAACCCTGACGCGTGGTAATGGTGGGCCGGGGCCCACCCTATGGCCTTCCTTGATCCCGGAGTCCGACACCCGAATTCAACCTTCCTCACAGATCCTGCGCCTGGTTTTAACCGGCACTGTGCAAGGGTCGCAAACGCAGGTTGCGAGTGCGCTCGCATGATGATCCAGAGGAGACAGCAGCATGGCATCTGTCAGGTACATTGCGAACGATATCGACAAATCCGTGGATTTTTACCGTGACCGCCTGGGCTTCGAGGTCGAAAAGCACAACCCGGGAAAGTTCGCGGAAATGACGCTTGAGGATCTGCATCTTTTCCTCAATGCGCCCGGAGCGGGCAGCGCGGGGAAAGCAGGAGGAAATCCACAGCCAGGCGGGTGGAGCAGGTTCATGGTCGTAACGGATGACCTCGACGGAATGATCGGCGAACTGCGTGAAGCCGGGGCGAGTTTCCGCGGTGAGGTGGCCGAAGCTGGCGCAGGACGGCAAATCCTGCTTCAGGATCCCTCGGGGAATGTCGTCGAGCTGTTCGAATACGCAAAACGTTCAAGTGGAACGGCAGCGGACAAGCGGGCAGGCCCTGACGCCTGACACAGCCGAGCTGCAAAGGGGCTTGGCTTGAATGAACTGCTAGGGCGCGGCTGCGTATATATCCGGGAAGTAGCGCTCCATGAGCGACTGCGGATACAGCGGTGCCGTAAACCCATACTGAGCATACAATCCATGTGCATCCCCTGTGGCCAGGGTAAACCGCCGTAGCCCTTGAAGCTGCGGGTGTGCAAAGACGGCGTCCATGAGCGCCTTGCCATAACCTTTGCCGCGTTGCTCGGGAAGGACGAAGACGTCCACGAGGTTGGCGAAAGTCGTGTAGTCGGAAATGACACGGGCGAACGCGATTTGGGACTTGCCGAGAAAGCCGCCGAAGCAGAGCGAGTGGTCAATGGATCGCTGCACTTGGGAAAATGGAATGCCTTTGGCCCAATAGGTTTGCTCAGAGAGGAACCGGTGGATGACCGGGAGATCAAGCTCGGCTGTTTCCGTGGTTATCCGAAAATTTTCCATGGCATCCAAACTACGATTGGATCCCCAAGGTGGGGTGTGGCGCAGATTGTGGGTGCGGCGCGGGAGAATCGTCAATCGGACTTTGCATAGGAGACACCGGGGAGTGCGGCGATATCGCGGGCCCGCAGATCGTGCATTGGTGCTTCCCGCACGGGAGGCCGTCTATACGCATTGGATCGCCAGCAAACGTCTGCTGTGGATTGTGGATTCAATCGATCGGGATCTTTCAACATGAGGCCCGGCACGATAGTTCGAGAGTAGCCCATTTCAACTGCGAAGCCGGCCTGCCCCTTGCCCTTGGCGTCCAAAGCGGACCAAAGGGGATGAAGGCAAATGGACCGGTGACGACTATGGGAAAAGGGGTCAGGTCAACTTCTGACGGGGCAAATTGTTCCTGATACCCTCTGCCGAATAACGACCTCGAGTGCAGGGAGTGGCGGACATGACGACCTTCGTGTTGATCCACGGCGGCGGAGACGTCGGCTGGTACTGGCACCTGCTGGAGGCGGAGTTGCGTTCGCGTGGATACGATGTGGTCGCTCCCGACCTGCCGTGCGACGACGACTCCGCGGGGCTGGGTGAATATGCGGACGCCGTGGTCGAGGCTGTCGGCGACCGCAGGGATCTGGTGGTCGTGGGCCAATCGTATGGCGGCTTCACCGCACCGCTGGTGGCCGATCGGCTGCCGGTCGACGTGCTGGTTCTGCTGGCCGCGATGATTCCGTCCCCGGGGGAAACCCCGGAGGACTGGTGGACCAACACCGGCTACAGTCAGGCTGCGCGGGAACAGGGCGAGCGCGATGGCGGCAAGACCGGCAGCGAAGATCCGCTCGTCAGCTATTACAACGGTGTGCCACGCGCCTTGGCCGAGGAGGCCTTGCACCGGGCACGCGAAGAGTCGTCGACAGCCTGGCGTACGCCGTGGCCGCTGGACGCGTGGCCGGACGTGCCGACGAAATTTGTGCTGTGCAAGGACGACCACCTTTTTCCGCCCGACTTCTTGCGCCGGCTTGCAGCGGAGCGCCTGGACATCACTCCCGACGAGATCCCCGGCTGCCACTGCGTTGCGCTCAGTCACCCGAAAGAGTTGGCCGACCTTTTGGTGGGTTACATCGCGGGCTGATGCCGTGCAAAAAATAGGGTGGGCTCAAGCCCACCGCTCTTCGTTCCGACGCCAATGCACCTGACGCATGGCAATGGTGGGCCGGGGCCCACCCTATGGGTCATGGGCTTGTCGGCCACTCGCCGGTTCTGCGTGCGGTCACGATCCAGGCACGGGAGTCGAAGAACACGCCCTCCGCGGTCAGGTGCGCCTGCAGCAGGACGCGCAACCGGTGAAGCGTCTGCTCTGCCGTCGGATTCGTATCGACAAGCCCGTCTTTCGCAAGGAACAACGCAACGATGGCGTCATGCGCCGCATCGACGTCCGCGCCGTAGAAAGCGGGCTCATGCACTTCCGAGAAGTCGATCGAAGCAAAGCCGGTTGCGGTCAGAAGGCGCGTAGTGGTCGCGCGATCGCCGAGCGAGAACGCCGCGGGTACATTTGCGGTTGGGGCGTCCTCCGCAGCCAACGCGCGTTGGATGGCGGTAGACCATTCGTTTCGCTCCTGACCCTGCCACACCATCAGCACAAGGCGAGCATCAGGGCGCATCGCTCGGGCGATATTGGTGAAGGCGGCGACCGGATCGGCAAAGAACATCACGCCGAAGCGGCTGATGCACAGGTCGAAATGCGCGGCCGGAAACGCGTGGTTCTGCGCATCGGCCAACTCGAACGCGACATTCCGCAGTCCCTCTTCCGCACTGCGCCGACGGGCTACCTGCAGCATCTCTTCGGAGGTATCCACGCCAACCGCGCTTCCCTCACTCGCAGCCCGGGCGGCTTCCCGGGTGGATTGCCCTGCACCGCAGCCGATATCGAGCACGCGATCCCGGGGGCCGATCTTGAGCACGTCACGGAAGCGCTCGTCGTGCCGCTTCAGTTCGGCGTCGTAAAACTCGGTGCGATTGAAGGCCATCATTGTCCCTGTCGGTTTTCGAGCCGGGTGGTGATCAACGGCGGACAGTCTAATCTCGTTCCCGGGGCCGGGAGCCGGATGATGCCTGTCTCGACTCAGGCTGCGTAAGGTTGGCTCAAGCCTCCTCTTCACTCCGACGCCAACGCACCTGACGCATGGCAATGGTGGGCCGGGGCCCACCCTATGTCCGTTTCGGGTTGGTCTCCGATGCCGTTCACGTGGACAATGAGCGGACGGCATGCCCTGTGCCGTACGGGCAACCCATCGGTCATCACACACATGCGAACCTTTGTACTGAGAGCACGGGCGGCGCCTACCGACAGCCAGAAACTATTGGCGTCCGTCGGCAAGGAGGCCCATACCGAAATCCTGGCGCATACGCTGATGAACGCGATCTTCGTGGCACAGTCGCATCGCGCCGACGTGACCGTCTACCTGGTGCTGGAAAGCACCCAGGACTTCTCCCGCACGATCCGCTTCGAAGCCAACGCCATGCACGAGATCGGCGGCTTCGACGAGCGCGCGCTGCTGGGCAAGGTCGCCAAGGCGCTGGATGCTTCCAGGGGCATGGGCAAAGAAGAAACACGACCGGTGGAATCGGGCGTTACCGTGCAAACGCTGAGCTTCGAGCGGCTGGTGCAGACGCTTGCCGAAGATCATCAACTGTTCGTGATGGACAGGAAGGGCACGCCGATGCGTGAGCAGGCGTTCGAAGGCAATCCCTGTTTCCTGCTGACCGACCATATCCCGATGCCGAAAAAAACCTTCCACAGCCTGGAGCGCCTGGGTGCGAAGAAAATTACATTGGGATCCAAAATGCTGTTTGCATCGCAGTGCGTGGTATTGATCCATCACGAACTGGATCAGCGATGACGCGCTGCAAAAAATCGCTCAGATGCCCATAGGGTGGGCTCAAGCCCACCGCTCCCCGTTCCGTAACCGACGCGCCTGGGGCATGGCAATGGTGGGCCGGGGCCCACCCTATGATCCTCACGCCGGCTAAGCACGGACGCCGCCTACAATCGCGCCGTCCACAGACAGGAGGCACGCTCATGTCATCGTTAGCGATCTATATCTTGGGTACGGTGGTGTTGATCGGCGGTTTGGCCTATGGCGCGCATTTGGCAGGTCTGGCCCCGCAATGGATCGGCGTAGGTGCGATCGTGTTGCTGGGCATCGGCATCGTCACCGCAGTGTCCCGGACCCGCAGCAAGGATCCGCCTGTCAATCCGGGTCCTTGAGCCTGCCAAGACGCTTCACCTGCCGCCCTTTCGCCTTGCGCCAAGGTGGTAGCGCCGCCGGTATCGCGGGCATCGCCCGCGTCCACGGCGGCCGACGCGAACGAGGAGACGAACATGACGATGAAGACCAAGGCAACGAAAGCGAATCGCCGGCTGCGCGGCATGGCGACGGGCCTGCTGCTGGCCCTGGCCGCTGCGTCAGCGCTGGCGCATCACGGCTGGTCCTGGGCGGAAGAGAAGCAGACCACCCTGGAAGGAAAGATCATGTCGGTGTCGATGACGCCGCCGCACCCGCAACTGCAGGTCGAAGCTGACGACGGCAGTCGTTGGCAGATCGATCTGGCGAATCCTGCACAGACGGAACGGTCCGGCTTCACCGCGAAGAGCGCCAACGCCGGCGACCGGGTCACGGTGCTGGGCAACCGCAACAAGGAGCCGGGCAAGCGGCACATGAAAGCGGTGCGCATCACCATCGAAGGCCGCAACTACGACCTGTATCCCGAGCGGTTGGCCGACATGCCGTGAGCACGGGCGCGATTATCGGCCTGACGGTGGTGGACTGGATCGGCAACTGGCCGGGCGCGCGCTGGCTTCAGCAATCGGGCACCGCCTACCTGTTCGTCAATGCCGCGCATATTCTCGGCGTGGGCTTGCTGCTGGGGGCAATGCTGCCGCTGGATTTACGTCTGGTGCTGGGACGCGCGCAACAGCCTGTCTTGTCCGTGCTGGCACCGGTGGCGATACGCACCGCCGCCACCGGCCTGGGGCTGGCCTTGCTCACCGGCGCATGGCTGTTCTCGGTGAGTCCCGGCGACTACCTGCAGAACACGGCCTTCCGCTGGAAGCTGTTGCTGCTTTCGCTGGCGTTGCTCAACGTCGTAGTCCAGCACCGGCAGTGGCGCTCGCTCGGGTTGCCCGAAGCGGTGGGCGTGTTGCCCGTGCGCGTACGCATACTGGCAGGCACCTCCGCGCTGCTGTGGATTGCAACGCTGGTCGCGGGCCGCTGGATAGGCTTCGCATAAGTCGCGGTGGAGTTGCCGGAAGACCGCGGGTCAGAACGCCCGCGGCTGCACCGTCGCCGGTGATCCATCGAAGATGGAAGGATTCAAGAACTGTCGCCGCCGCAGCAAGTTGCGATCGACGGCGCTCAGGGCTGCCTCGTCGCAAACGCTTTCGAAGTGTTGGTGTACGGCCTCCAGTTGGTGGTTGATCAGCGCGATGGCCTCCTTCTCGTTCAACAGGAAATGAATGGAGGCTCTGAGGCAGAGCGAAAGGTTGCTGCTGCGCTGCTGGCCTGAAATCAGCATCGCCTGGCTGGCCTCGTTGCCGGCGCGCGCCTGTGGGCAGATGTCGTAGGCAGGCGTGAGCACAAGCGTCTGCCCATCCCAGAATGCGGCGTGGTTGCGGGCGTGGTCGTCCGTGTTGCCGCACAAGACATTGAAGACCAGCCGGCCATACAGTTCCCGCAACGTCGCCTTTGGCTGCTCGAAGCGGTGGCGCACGATTTCGGCCAGATCTTGGTAACTGGCATAGCGGGCCATCATTTCGTCCAGCCCCAGCATCGTCAGGGCCGAGACGATGATCCTGCGCCGATAGCCGTCCGGCGTTCTTTCGCGATCGAACCGGCGCACCAGCAGGACATCCTTGCCTGCGCTGCGCTCCAGTTGCACCGGCGCTGCGTCCAGGCCCGACAGTGCCGCCAACCGCATCGCGATGTATTCGCTTTTGACGATGCTGTAGGTGTCGGCGCCCGAAGAGAATTTGGCGATCCACTTGTGTCGATCGGTCTCGATCATCGCCTTGGGCCGGGCGCCGCCGAGCGAGCTGCCGTGATGGATCGCTTGGTCGAGCTCGGGAGTGAGGGGAATGCCTGCATCCACTTTGGCAGCGGCATCCAGCAACTCGGCCAGCGTCGCTTGTTGGGCGACCCGCGGCGAGTAGTCGGTGGCCGACGCTTGGAAATCGAGGCCGCCGATACGGTCCGATCCGGATTCGAGCAAATACGACAGCTCGTCCAGGCGTGCCGTATCCATGTCCTTCGCTTCCTTGCCATAGCGATGGTTGAGGATTACGCGTCGCCCCCAGGCGTCCGGCGCGGCGTCGCGAATGCAGCCGGCGATAGTCAAGCCGGGCATCGGCGGAATAGCGCCCGCTTTCATGGGCAGCTCCGGAAAATAGAGCGGGATCGCGTTGTCGCGATCAAGATAGCTTCGACCGTAGTTGAATATCAGCCGTTCGCCATCCGGCGCCAACCGTCCCGCCACCACCGGCGCAACGGCGCCGGGAAGCCAGACCCACACGAACGCTTCTTCTGGCTTTTTAGAAGTCATCCTTTACCTTCTTCGAAACCGAACGCGACGACTGCGGCAGCAGAGTCAGAGTCTTTTCGGCAGCGGCGACATGCAGGGTCAACAAGCCTTGGTCGGCGCCGAACAATTGCACGCCTACGATAGTCGCCATTTCGAAAACCGCGCCGATGGCGCACCCCATGTCGCCCCGCTCCACGCGCTGGACCAAACCTCGCGACACACCCGCACGCTCGGCCAACTCATCGAGCGTGAGCCGGCGTTCGATACGGCCTTGGCGAATGGTCAGGCCCAGCAGTCTTACTGCTTCTTGACCATAGCGGGAGTAGGTACGGCTGGTGGGTTTTGGCATTGGCGGTTTGTTTATAAATAGGCCATATCAGGCCTTTAAGTATTATTTATGGACAAACATAGTGATGAGATAGTCGAATGTCAAGTTATAGGCTCATAAACAACCCGTATCGGCCTATAAAGGCCTATTTATAGCCAAACTTCAAGAGAAGGACTAAGCCTTCTCGCATGAGGCCGACTCGTTGGCAGCCGCCCGCCAAAGTGCGCATAGCGCGCAAATCTCCGCTGCGTCCTGCACTGCGCTAGCGTGCGAAGCATGGAAGGGGCAGGGAGGGGGCGCTCATGCAAGCAATCGCACGCGCAACCGCATTGCTGGCGGTCATGTCGCTGGCTGCCTGCCAGCGTCCGGCCGAGGTAGCGTCTGCTCCCCGGCTGCAGGCTGCCAGCCCGGTGGCGCCGGCAATAACGCTGACCGCAAGCGCCCCGGTGATGGCCGCCGCCGTGGCCGATCCGCTGTACCTGGCTTCTGCCGCTTCTCCCTTCGCTGCTGGCTGCGAAGGCGAGGTCCAGGCGGGCACCAACTACGTCAATGCCGAAGTGGAACCATACTTGGCCATCCATCCCGCCGATCCCCAGCGCATGGTCGGGGTGTGGCAACAAGACCGCTGGTCGAACGGTTCTTCGCGCGGAGTGATGAGCGCCACCACGCTCGACGGCGGGCAGACCTGGACGCGGCGGCCGATTCCGTTCTCGCGTTGCGGCGGCGGCACTGCAGCCAACGGCGGTAATTTCTCCCGCGTGTCCAATCCCTGGGTGGCCTATGGCGGCAACGGTGTGGTGCATGCGGTGGGCCTGGCCAGCAGCGGCGTCATCTTCCAGACCGGTTCGCGCAACGCCATCGTCGCCAGCCGTTCGCTGGACGACGGCCGCACCTGGAGCAATCCCATCGCGTTGATCAGCGATGCGCCCGGTTTCTTCAACGATAAAGACGCGATCATCGTCGACCCGGCCGATCCGCTGCGCGTGTATGCGGTATGGGACCGGCTGGTGGCCGGCGATAACGGCGGCCCCACTTATCTGGCGCGCAGCCTGGATGGCGGCGCCAGCTGGCTGCCGGCGCGTCCCATCTACGATCCGGGCCCGCACAGCCAGACCATCAGCAACGTACTGGTGGTGCTGCCCGACGGCACCTTGGCGACGATGTTCGTGCAGATCGACTATGCCGTGAACGGCAACGCGGAAAGCGCGCGCATCGCGGTGGTGCGTTCGTTCGACAAGGGCGCCACCTGGACTGCGCCCAGCGTGGTGGCGAACCTGCAATCGGTGGGCACGCGCGATCCTTCCACCGGCAATCCTGTGCGCGACCAATCCATCATTCCCTCGATCGCGGTCTCGCCCACCGGCAGGATCTACGTGGTCTGGCAGGACAGCCGCTTCGACGGCGGCGTGCGCGATGCCATCGTCATTTCCCATTCCAGCGACGGCGGCGCGCAGTGGCTGCCGCCGACGCGGGTGAGTACCGCCGCTGGCGTGGCCGCGTTCAACCCGGCCGTGCATGTGCGCAGCGATGGTGCGATTGGCGTGAGCTATTACGACTTCCGCAGCGATGGCGCGGCGGCCACGCTGCTCACCGACACCTGGCTGGCGTATTCCTCCGATGGCAGCATCAGCTGGAACGAAACCCGTATCGCCGATCCGTTCGACTTGGCGATGGCGCCGCGTACCAGCGCACCCTTCGACGGCGGCTATTTCCTGGGCGACTACCAGGGCCTGTCCAGCCGCAGCGGCGTGTTCGTGCCGTTCTTCGCCAAGGCCAACAACGCCAACACCACCAATCGCACCGACATCTTCGCCGCACCCACCCAGTCCCTGGTAATCGCGCCACCCACACGCTTCGCGCCCGACTACTGCCCACCCTTGCGCGGCACACCGTCGGCGCAAGCCCAGGCTGCTATGCAGAGCAAGGTGTCGGCCAACCTCCGGCGCGCGCGACAGCAACGTTTTTCCGCCGCGACCGCTCAGCCGCCGCCGCGTGGAAGCACGCCTTTCAATGCCCCGGCGGAGCGCCTGGCGCGGTGAGTCGGGTTTTTGTCTTGCTGTGTTCCATGCCGATGGCGAGGTAAGCGCAGGTTCCGGTCTTCAACTCGAACAAGGTGTAGCTGAGCGGGGCGTAGGCGATCCATGCCGCCTGGCCTTCTTTCACGGCCTCATGGACCTCCAGCGGTACGGGAAAGACCAGCGGCGACTCGGGGCCGTCGACAACGACGCCAATGCTGTAGGTCGCGGCGGATTCGCCGTCATCGTGTTTGTGCAACGAACCGATGCGGCCGTTGCGACAGGACTTCGTGCCGGCCTGCAGGTCCTTGCGCACGGAATGCCAGTCGGCTTCGGCGCCAAGAGTGATCACCAACAATACAAACGCAACCGGCACCAGGCAGACCACCGTCCAAAAATCCAGAAAATCGGGAGTGGTCATGCTTGCGTAAACCACGCCGATGACGACTGCCGCATCGACGATCAGCATCAGCGCAAACAACAGCCCCAATCGCTTGGAACGCAGCAACCGGATTTCCCGTTCGTCGAGCGGTACGGTTTGTTCTTCGGTGCGGGCTGTCATCAAAAAACCGGACCTTCTGCGGCATCGGCAAAGGGGGCGACCCGCTATTTATACCCCGCGATACCGCGGGGCTGCATCAAGGTCCGTAGCCCGTAGGCCGGTTCGACCAGCCCGGCGCCTTCGGCCTGAGACCAGGAAATGCCGTGGCGATGAAGCCAAGCCAGTCTACGGAGTGAACCACCTGCTGCCGCTGCGAGATGGCCGCCTCCTGCAAAGGCATCCGTTTTTTGGAATGAAGGCGCCGGATGCGGCTGGCAGGCGGTCGAACAGGGGGACACGCCTCACGCATCCGGCGGAGAGGGAACAAGCACCCCGGCCGCCTGCGGGTTCTTCAGCGTGTCGTCGATGTGGGTTGTCGGGGAACTCGGCCGCAGGCAAGCCCGCGGGCATGCCTGCTTTCCCAGGAGGCGTGCGCACCATGAACGACAACAACGGCATCGCAATCCGTCAGGCGGCACCAGGACCGCTGGCCTTCCTTTCCCTGCAGCATCCCGCGCGCTTCAGCACGCCCGCTGCACCCAGCAACGAAGACCGCTTCCGCGCCTACCGCAATCTGCTACCGGCCATGCCCGGCAACAACTATGCATGGGCTTTTCGCCACGCCGTCCTACACCTGCACAACACGGGCGGGTGAGCGCGCGGCGCCCGCGGTGCCTGAACGTGCACCGCGGGCAGGGCCCGGCGATGGGTCACCGCCTTGCCTGGGCAGGACGCAACAGCGAAAGCTCCGGGCGGGCCCCGCACCTTGGGCGGCCCCGGCCGCGATTCCTATTCCTAGCGGCGCAGCAAACGAATCAGACCAGCACTTGCCGGGTGCGCGCCAGGAACTGGTGGATTTCTTCCTCGGTGCGCCTGTCGATCATGTACACCGGCCGCTTGCCGTTGGGGCAGAGCAGGCTGGGGGTGGTGCCGAACAACCGGCAGATGAGGGGACGTTCGCTGTAGACCTCGCATCCGTGCTCGCCCAGGTGCGGGCAACTCAGCTCGGCCAACGCGGCCTCATGTTCGGCTTCGGTCCTGACCGGAAGCCTGGCCATCTCCTCGGAAGACGCGGTCACCGGCCCGCAACAATCGTGACAACCCACGATGCAGGTGAAACTGGGGATGCGAGCGCGCAACTCGTCGAGCTTGCGGTCATTGCTGTCCATGGAGGCGCTCCCGGTCGTTGCGGCGATTGAAACCCACGGCAGAGTACCTTTTCGTTGTCTCTTTCGCAGGCAGCGCTATTCGAAGACCGCATTCCTGCACGCGCTGGAACTCCCTTCCCATGCTCCCTTCGATTGACTATCGTGCTTTTCCGCTTCTTGCCCGCAGGACCGCATGAGCCGTAAACCCTGGCTGTGGGCCGCAGCGATTTTGATTGCCGCCGCATTGGCCGCTACGTTCTTTTTCGCACCGGGAACTCCGGACTTCCCCACGCCCGCGCCCACGCCGTTCGGCTGGACCGCGCAGCTGCGCCTGGCGGCGGGCGATGGCGTGCGCGGGATGCGCAACGGGCCGGTCGCGCAGGCGCGCTTCGACGATCCCTATGGCGCGGCGGTAGCGGAAGACGGCACGCTGTACGTGGCCGATGCGGGCGACAACAACCGGATCCGCAGGATTAGCGCCGAAGGTACGGTCACTACGCTGGCCGGCTTCGCAGAAGGCTTTGCCGATGGCGAAGGCACCGCGGCGCGGTTGAATACGCCTTCCGGTCTGGCCCTGGACCTTGCGGGCAATCTGTATGTCGCCGACACCGGCAACCACGCGATCCGCAAGATCACCCCGCTGGGCATGGTCAGCACCTTAGCCGGCACCGGCGTGGCAGGATTCCGCGACGGCGCTCGAACCCGGGCGCAGTTCAACGGCCCCATCGGCGTGGCGGTGGACGCGCACGGCAATGTCTATGTCGCCGACACCTACAACGACCGCATCCGCAAGATCGATCCGCAAGGGCAGGTCAGCACGCTGGCTGGCGACAGGCCGGGCAACTTGGACGGCGTAGGCGCCGCGGCCCGCTTCGATACGCCCACCGCATTGGCGGTGGACGCGCAGGGCATCGTCTGGGTCGCCGACACCCGCAACAACGCCATCCGCCGCGTCGCGCCCGACGGCACCGTGACTACGCCCTACTACGCCGGGCAGGATGAAGCGGTGCCCGCGCTGCACCGGCCGATGAGCTTGGCGCTGACCTATGACGGCGTGCTTTATGTGGGCGAAATGTCGGGAGGACGGGTGATCCAGCTTTCCCGCGACGGCCGGCCGCATGTGTTGACCGGCGCTACCCTGGCGCAGCGGCTTTCGCGTCCGGCGGGGTTGGCCCTGGATGCCACGGGCGCGCTGCTGGTCACCGACGCCGGCAGTCGTCGCCTTCACCGCATCGCACCGGTCGACGCGGCGACCGCCACGGCCATGCCGACGCTGGGCGCGGTGGGTCCGGCGCCGGGCGATCCGCTGCCCGACACCGGCGGACGCTGGCCATTGCATCCGCAGGACGGCTGGCACGAAGTAGTCGGCACGCTGGGCGAGGTGCGCGGCAATTACGACAACGAAAGCCGCGACCACCTGCATGGCGGGCTGGACATCCGCGGCGACGTGGGCGCACAGGTGCTGGCGATCGCCGACGGCAAGGTCAGCAGTCCGTCCGGTGCCTGGGGATTGGGCGAGCTGGGCGAAGGCATGGCGATCGACGGCATCAGCTATATCCATATGCGGGTGGGACGCGATGCGCGCGATGAAGTGTCCGATCCATCGCGCTTCAAGCTGCTGCGCGACGAAGCCGGTGCGCCCGAACGCGTGCGCGTGCCGCGCGGCACGCGCTTCAAGGCGGGCGAGGTGCTGGGCACCATCAACCGCATGGCGCACGTGCATCTCAGCGTGGGTGCGAGCGGTTTCGAGCGCAATGCGGTGGCGCTGGGGTTCACCGGCTATGCCGACCACTACGCACCGCGCATCGACGGCATAGAGCTGTTCGACATCGGCGAACAACCGCTGGTCAAGCGGACCGATGGCCGCGTGGTGGTGCCGCGCGGGACGGGCGTGCAGATCGTGGTGGACGCCTGGGACCAGGTGGACCGCAATCTGCCCAGGCGCAGACTGGGCTTGCATGCACTGGGCTACCAGCTGCTGCGCGCCGACGGCACACCTTGGCAAGGCTACGAAATTCCGCACATGACCATCGAGTTCAACCGCATGCCCGCGGATCCGGACGCAGTGAAGGTGGCGTATGCGCCAGGTAGCGGCATCACCGTGCACGGTAGTGCCGCCACCCATTTCAAGTACGTGGTGAGCAACACGGTTCGCGATGGGGAACTCGCTGCTGGCCTATGGCAGCCGGACGAACTGCCTGTCGGCGACTACACGCTGCGCATCACCGCCGTCGACTACATGGGCAACGTGGCCAGTAGCGGGCGGGACTTGCCGATAGCATTGGAGTAAATACCTGAAGAGCAAGAATTGACCGGCGTCTCTGTTGAACGCCGCACTACGCACGAGTAAAGGTAAGCCCTGGCCTGTCGTCCCCGCGAAGTCGGGAACCCAGCGACTTTGCCGTGACTAAGTAACCCTGGAACCCTGGCACAAGCGATAAAATTGAGGCCGTCATCCCAGCGAAAGCTGGGATCCATCTTGCTCTTGCCCTGGCTTTTACTTTTGCTTTGAAGCAAAAGCGTTTCGCGCGTTGCGCGAGTTACTTTCTTTGCTTGTGCAAAGAAAGTAACCAAAGAAACACACCCTAACGCCGCGCCCGGCGATAAAGCCGCCGGGTCCGCAAGCAGGCCGGGAATTTCCGTAAGACACATCCTGTGTCTACGGAAACGGCGCACATCCTTGTGCGCCGCCCCTTCGGGGTTTACCCGTCCTGCTTGCCGCGCCTCACGGGAGGGTTAGGCCAAAGCCAAAACCAAAGCCAAAGCCAAAGCCAAAGCCAAAGCCGAAAGCCGAAAGCCGAAAGCCTTGACTCGTCGCCCCTGCGTAGGCGGGTATCCATGGACATTGCGTTTGCTCGGCAACTCTGGTGCATCATTACCGCCATGCCTTTGACCCTGGACCACCTGCGCCGTTACGCCATCGCCCGTTCGCTGTTCAAGCCGACGACGCTGATGCGGGCCATCGAAAAACTCGGCTTCGTTCAAGCCGATCCGATCCGTGCGCCGGCGCGTGCGCAGGATCTGACCTTGCGCCAGCGCGTGACCGGCTACCGTGCCGGCGAACTGGAGCGGCGCTATCCGCGGCTGGCGCTCGAGGAAGACTTTTTCGTCAACTACGGTTTCCTGCCGCGCGCCCACCACGCGCTGATGCATCCGCGCACCGCGCGCACGGGGTGGACGCCGGCGCGATGGAAGCAGGCGCGGGCGGTGCGCGAGTTCATCGCCGAACGCGGCGCGGTGCATCCGCGCCAGGTCGATGCCCATTTCGCCCATGGCAAGACCACTAACTGGTTCGGTGGTTCTTCCAATGCCAGCACCCAGTTGCTGGATGGTATGCACTACCGCGGATTGCTGCGAGTGGCGCGGCGCGATGGCGGCACCCGCGTCTATGCCGTGCGCGAAGACGCTGCACCGGTAGAGAAGACCGGTATCGATGCGCGTCTGGATACGTTGATCGATCTGATCGTGCGCAAGTACGCGCCGCTGCCCGACGCAAGCCTGGGCCAACTGGTGAGCTACCTGGGTCGGGGAGTGCCGCAATGGGACAGCGCGCGCAAACCGGCGCTGGCTCGCGCGCGGCAAGGTCTGCAGCGCGCACGGGTGGAAGGCGTGGACTGGCTGTGGCCTGCGGACGAACGCGCGGACAGCCGGCGCTGGAAGCCGGACGAACAGGTGCGTCTGCTGACGCCGTTCGATCCGGTGGTATGGGACCGCCGCCGCTTCCAGCTGCTCTGGGGCTGGGCCTACCGCTTCGAGGCTTATACGCCCGCACCCAAGCGCAAGCTGGGCTACTACGCGCTTCCTTTGTTGTGGCGCGACCGTGTAATCGGTTGGGGCAATCTGTCGGTGGTCGAAGGCGTGTTGCGGCCGCAGCTGCAATATGTCGACGGCCATCGGCCGCGCGAGGCCGCGTTCGATGATGCTTTGGAAGCTGAGTTGACGCGGATGCGGGTGTTTCTGGGACTACAGGCTAGCGCCTAAGTGCACGCCTTCGGCTATATTCGCACCCAGTCGCCGCCCTGATGCGGGTCGGTTTAATTCAGCAACTGTCTTGTGATCTGATCTTTCAGGCGGCGATGGCATCACCTC
>CAMLGZ010000020.1 GCA_946479745.1 uncultured Pseudoxanthomonas sp.
CCGCTGACCACGCCGGTCGGCGGCGGCATCCGCTCGCTCAACGTGGCGCTGCGCCAGATGCTGGACCTGTACGTCTGCCTGCGCCCGGTGCGCTGGTTCGAAGGCGTGCCTTCCCCGGTGAAGAAGCCGGGCGACGTGGACATGGTGATCTTCCGCGAGAACACCGAGGACATCTACGCCGGTATCGAATGGGCCGGCGGCAGCGCCGAGTCGCAGAAGGTGCTGGACTTCATCGCCAGGGAATTCCCGCAGCCGTTCGGCAAGATCCGCTTCGGTACGCAGGAAAAAGTGGATGAATGGCAGAAGGCGCTGGAAAGCATCGGCGCACCGCACCGCGAGATGACCGTGGAAGTGGGCCTGGGCATCAAGCCGGTGAGTCGCCTGGGCACCGAGCGTCTGGTGCACAGCGCCATCGGCTATGCGATCGAGAACAAGCGCAAGTCGGTGACCCTGGTGCACAAGGGCAACATCATGAAGTACACCGAGGGCGGCTTCCGCGATTGGGGCTACCAGGTGGCGCGCGACTTCTACGGCGCGGTCGAGCTGGACGGCGGTCCGTGGATGGTGATCCCGGAAGGCAAGCCGGGCGCCGGTTTGATCATCAAGGATGCGATTGCGGATGCCTTCCTGCAGCAGATCCTGCTGCGCCCGAAGGAGTACGACGTTTCGGCGACGCTGAATTTGAATGGCGATTACCTGTCCGACGCATTGGCCGCGCAGGTCGGCGGCATCGGCATCGCGCCGGGCGCCAACATCAATTACGTCACCGGCCATGCCGTGTTCGAAGCCACCCATGGCACCGCGCCCAAGTACGCCGACCTGGACAAGGTCAACCCGGGCTCGGTGATCCTGTCGGGCGAAATGATGCTGCGCTACCTGGGCTGGACCGAAGCCGCGGACGCGATCATCGAAGGCGTCAACAAGGCCATCGCCAGCAAGCGCGTCACCTACGACTTCGCACGCCTGATGGAAGGCGCCACCGAAGTGAAGTGCAGCGAGTTCGCCGACGAGATCATCAAGCACCTTTGAATGATCGCGGCGTCGCGACAAAGACAAGCCCGGGCATGCCCCGGGCTTTTTTGTGTTTGTAGGAGCGACGTGAGCCGCGATGGCCGCCAGCATTCCTTCGCGACTTACGTCGCTCCTACGATTCGTGCAGAGCGTAGTGCTCTACTCGCGGCTCGAACTCAAGCAGGAAGTCGCGGTCTTCGGGATAGTACTTGGCCAGGGCGATGTCGCTGCCGGCGAAAGCGGCGATGGCTTCCGCCGATTCCCAATGCGTGACGATCAGAAAATGAGTCACATAGCCCGCGCTACGGTGCAGGATTTCCACCGATACGTTGCCCGGCGTGGAGCGATAGTCGGGAACGGCGCGAGCTTGCAGAAAGGCAAGGTATTCCGTGGATTTTTCGGCGAGGGTGACGCCATGCCAGAGGCGTGCGATCACGATCTGACCTCAGCGCGCGGCCAGCGCATCGGCGGCCGGCAACTGGCTGTCCAGTGTCGGAGTCGTCTGCGGCAAAGAGACCGGTGAGTGAGTGATGCGCACTGTATTGGTCGCCAGGAACAATGCCAGGTCGGCCGATTCCGGATACACGGTGATCCGGGGAAGGTCTACGATGCGGTGCGTCCGGAAATAGGCGAGGTCCTGCGGCGACGCGTGCACGGTGATGGCGGGCAGATCGACGATGCGGCCATCGGCCCGCGCGTCCGCCGGGAAGCTTGTGCGACTGGCCGCGGCCGTGGCCGCTGCCAGCACTGCCAAAGCGGCGAGTGGAATAACGAAGTTGGTATTCATGGTGTGGACTCCATGCATTCCTGCATGGCGGTCTGCCGGCTTTTTCAGCAGGTCGCGCAGGTTTGCGATTGCATGGCCTTGGCGCGCTGCGGCAGCCGTGACCGGGTGGATAGCGCAGGTTCGTCTTCATCGACCTGCGGGAAAGGTTCGTTTATGTCGTCGATGTGGCCGGGCGTCACCGGACGTCCGCCCAGAAGCAGGAACTCCTGGTACAGGCGATCTGCCTTTTTCCTGAGCCCAACGGAGACCGATCGCGGGCGGCCGATCGCGGCCGAGGCCGGACCCGCGCTTGGCGCGCTACGATCCAGCGATGCCGGTGTAGCGATATTGCCTTCGATGAACATCATTCCGCGGCTGATGGCGCCCATTTCCCGCCACCAGGATTTGTAGAAGCTGCTAGCCATGTCGTTCTCCTCTGCCGGCCCATCCGGCTTGAATGACAGCCAAGTTAGGCCCATTCTTTGTCTTGAAAAAGCGAAACTTCAGCAAGTTAGACTTGAGGTAAATTCAAGATGAGCCGCCCGCCGCTTGACCAGATAGACGCCTTCGTCATCGCCGCCCGCCTGGGCAACCTGACCCGCGCCGCCGAAACCATGCACCTGACTGTCAGCGCCTTGAGCCATCGCATGCGCTTGCTGGAAGAGCGCGTCGGCCAGCAGCTGTTGGCGCGCGGTCCGCGCGGTGTGGTGCTGACTCCGCAAGGGCAGCGCCTGTTCGATGCGGTGGCCGAGCCGATCGACGCGATCGAGCACGCCATGCGTCGGCTCAGCGCACGTACCGACAATCTGCTGACGCTCAGCCTGATCCCGTCGATGGCCACGGCGTGGCTGGTGCCGCGGTTGCCCGAGTTCCTGTCGCGCCATCCGGAACTCGGCCTCAGCCTGCAGGCGAGCACGCACGTGGTCGACTTCGAACGCGAGCCCGTCGACGCCGCCTTGCGCCTGGGCGCCGGCAAGTGGCCGGGCATCAGGGCCGAGTTCCTGTTCGATGAATGGATCACGCCGGTAGCCAGTCCCGCCTTCGTGCAACGGCACGGCAAACCGGCGCTTGCCAGGATCGCCACGCTGCCGTTGCTGGGCGATCCTGCCGAGCGTTGGAAGGACTGGTTCGCCGCGTTCGGCGGCAAAGCACCGGCGCGGCATGTCGCCGCTTTCGACGACACCGAGACCCTGCACCAGGCCGCCGCACAAGGTTTGGGCGTCGCACTGGCACGGCTGACCCTGGCGCAGCCGTTGATCGATAGCGGGCGCCTGGTACGGCTGACCCGCAAACGGCTGAAGGCCGAGTTCGCGCATTACCTGGTGTATCCGGAGCGCAGCCTGCAGCTCGCCGGATTCCAGGCCATGCGCAGTTGGTTGCTGGAGCAGGCCGCCATCGCCAAGTGATAGCCGGCGCGCGGACCGATTGCCATTACGATGCGGGCATGGAACCCGCCGACATCTACGCTGCCCTCATCCGCGATGCATTCGAGGACTACCACGCGCGCTTCGCCGACATCAGCCGGCGGGCGAAGCTGCGTTTCGAAACGCGCGATTGGGCGGCGGCGCGGACCGATGCGGTCGAACGTATCGAGCTGTACGACCAATGCATCGCCGAATGCATGCTGCGCCTGGAGGCGACGCTGCAGGAACGCGCGCACGACCATGCGCTGTGGTCTTCGATACGCGACGCTTACGAGCGGTTGATCGGCGAGCTGATAGACCGCGAACTGTTCAAGACGTTCTACAACACGCTCACCCGTCGTTTCTTCAGCACCCAGGGCGTGGACACGGCGGTGGAATTCGTGGCGCTGAACATAGAGCCCACCGACGCCATCACCCATCCGGTGGAACGGCACAGCTATGCGGTTTCGGAGCTGCGCCCGGTCGATACCTTCACCCGGGTACTGGGCGACTATCGTTTCAACGTGCCTTACGCGCACCGCACGCGATGCGCGGCATCGATAGCGGTGCGCTTGCAGGACGACCTGGCGCACTGGGGCCCGAATCCGCTGCGTTCGGTGGAACTGCTGGAGACGGTGTTCTATCGTGAGCGACGCGCCTATCTGATCGGCCGCGTGTTCGGCGAACACCGCTTCTCCCCTTTTGTGATCGCGCTGGTCAACGATGCCGGCGGCCTGCGCGTGGACGCGGTGCTGACCCATCGCGCCGACGTGGTGCATCTTTTCAGCTATTCGCGCAGCTATTTCCATGCCGACCTGGGTACGGTGGGCGATGCGGTGGTGTTTCTGCGCACGCTGCTTCCCGGCAAGCCCATCGACGAGATCTATACCGTGCTGGGGCGCGCCAAGCAGGGCAAGACCGAACGCTTCCGCACCTTCTTCCGCCATTTCGCCGCCCAGCGCCACGAGCAGCTGACCCAGGCCGAGGGCGAACGCGGCATGGTCATGGCGGTGTTCACCCTGCCCAGCTATCCGCTGGTGTTCAAGGTGATACGCGACCGCTTCGCCTATCCGAAGGAAATGAACCGCGCCGAGGTGGAGGCCAAGTATTCGCTGGTCTTCCACCACGACCGCGTCGGACGGCTGGTGGATGCGCAGCCTTACCGGTTCCTGCGTTTTCCGCGCGCGCGTTTCGCGCCGGCCCTGCTGCAGGAGCTGCGCGAAACCTGCGCCAACGGCATCCGCGAGGACGGCGAGGACGTCGTGATCAAGCTGTGCTACGTGGAACGGCGCATGCGCCCGCTGAACCTGTACGTGCGCGAGCAGTCTCTGGAGGCCGCGCGCCTGGCCGCGATCGACTACGGGCAGGCGATCAAGGACCTGGCCCGCAACAACATCTTCCCCGGCGACATGCTGCTGAAGAATTTCGGCGTGTCCGGGCACGGCCGTGCGGTGTTCTACGACTACGACGAGCTGTGCCTGATGACCGAGTGCAACTTCCGCGCCATCCCGCAACCTCACCATCACGAGGAAGAGATGGAGGATGGTTGGTTCTACGCCGCGCCCAACGACATCTTTCCCGAACAGTTCCCCAAATTCCTCGGCCTGTCCCCTCCATTGATGGAGGCGTTGAAGACGACGCATGGCGAGATCTTCGACGTGCACTGGTGGCGTGGGCTGCAGATGCGGCTGCGGGCGGGCGACTATCCGGACACGCCGCCGTATCCGGACGCGTTGCGGCTGGCTTGAATAGTCGACGTTCGACTACCTTCGCGAGCAGATCGAAATAACCCGTTCGTGGTGAGCCTGTCGAACCACGCTTTTAGAGCCATAGCAAATCAATGGCAATCTACTTCTTCGCAAAGAGCGTGGTTCGACAGGCTCACCACGAACGGATTTCCATGGCTTGCTCCCTGCGGCTCATAGGAGGCTTTTTTACCCACGTGTCCGGAGCGTCGGGGACGTAGCCCCGACCTACGTTGCCAATGCGGCAACGCGACTTTCCGGACCGCGTGCTAGGCTCGCCGCACTTTCAACGCGGAGCGCTTTGCATGAATCGTATTTCCCTGTTTCTTGGTGTCGCCGTAGCCCTGTCCGCCGCGACTGGCGCGTACGCGCAAAGCGCACCCGCATCGGCAGCGAAGAGCGAAACCACTGCCGCTTCTGCCCTGGACGCCGTACTGGCCGGCAACTGGCGCGACCCGGCCAACGTGGCGCGCGACGGCTACCGTCATCCGAAGGAAACGCTGAACTTCTTCGGCCTTTCGCCTGCGCAGACGGTGATCGAGATCACTCCCGGTGGCGGCTGGTATTCGGAAATCCTGGCGCCGTACCTGCGCGACAATGGGCAGTACATCGCCGCCGTGGTGGACCCGGCCAGCGTGGCCGAGGGCCGCAGCCGCGACTATCAGCAGAAGAACAAGACCGCGCTGGAAACCAAGTTCGGCGCCGCATCGGCACAGTACGGAAAGGCGAAGGTCGTCGGCTACGACCCCAAGGTGCCGGTGTTCGGACCGGCCGATTCGGCGGACCTGGTGCTGACCTTCCGCAACGTGCACAACTGGCGCAGTGCGGGCCAGGCCGAGGGCATGTTCAAGGGCTTCTTCGCGGTGCTCAAGCCAGGCGGCGTGCTGGGTGTGGTGGAGCATCGCGCCAAGGCCGACGTGCCGGCCGACGACAAGAGCGGCTATGTGGGCCAGGCGCAAGTGATTGCGATGGCCGAGGCGGCGGGATTCAAGCTGCAGGAAAAGAGCGAGGTCAACGCCAACCCGCGCGACACCAAGGACTACCCCAACGGCGTGTGGACGCTGCCGCCGGTCAACGATCATGCGGCCGCGGACGACGCGAAGTACAAGGCGATCGGGGAAAGCGACCGGATGACTTTGCGGTTTGTGAAGCCGGCGCAGTAGTGCTTTCCTTCTCCTCCGGGAGGAGGTGCCCGAAGGGCGGATGAGGGAATGGGATATCGGTTTGTAATGTAGTTTCCGTGGGTCTGAATTCTCCCTCCCTCATCCGTCGCTACGCGCCACCTTCTCCCGGAGGGAGAAGGGAAAGCCTCTCATCATGCTCATCGCCCTCAACAAGCCCTTCAACGTCCTCTGCCAGTTCACCGACCGCAGCCAACCCGCGCGTCGCACGCTGGCCGAGTTCGGATTGCCGGCGGACGTGTACGCAGCCGGCCGTCTGGACTACGACAGCGAAGGACTGCTGCTGCTGACCGATGACGGCGCACTGGCGCACCAGCTGACCGATCCACGGCATAAGCAGCCGAAAACCTATTGGGTGCAGGTGGAAGGATCCGTGGACGAGGCCAAGCTCTCGGCGCTTTCGGAAGGCGTGCTGTTGAACGATGGCATCACCTTGCCGGCCAGCGCGCGCGCGTTGGAAACGGCGCCGGAGTTGTGGCCGCGCGATCCGCCGGTGCGTTTCCGCAAGACCGTGCCCGATGCGTGGATCGAACTGACGATCAGCGAAGGCCGCAATCGGCAGGTACGGCGGATGACCGCCGCGGTCGGGCTGCCGACCCTGCGTCTGATACGCGTGGCGATGGGAGGGATACACCTGAATGATCTTTCGCCCGGGGCGTGGCGCTTGGCCTAGATCGCTTGCGTATCCCAATGGCCTGGCGCCGAAGAAACCCGGCCTCTCGGATAAGTTTCCAGAGGTCCATGGATCGTGGCTGTCGTGACCTCATGGTGCTGGCGCGCTTCCAGCCTGGCTGGGTACTGGTCCGCCAACGTGCAAGACTTGCCATGACCGCTGAACTGGGACGCTAAGCACAGCGCGGGGCATGTGCCGCATCGATGATGGCGCGCCTTGATGGCCTCGCGCACGGACGCCACGTGTTTGACGCGGGAAAGGGCAAGGGATGAAAGGGGACATCATGAGAATCTGGTACCTGTCGCTGTTCGCGTCGCCGCTATGGCGCCTGCTGTTTGTGCTGATGGTGTTCGCCTCCTTGCTGCGTCAGGACGTGCGAGCGCCTGCATCCACAGCCACATCGCCGGCGCGAACCTCGTCGTCCGGTGTATCGGCTGCACAGGTGCGGGTGACGGGCGGCAACTTGCCGGCGCGTCGAATGCCGCTCAGCCAGGAGGACAGCGCGCGATTTCTGGCCCAGGCCACTTTCGGTCCAACGCTTGAGGACATCGAACGGGTCGAGCAACTCGGCTACGTCGGCTGGATCGAAGAGCAGATAGCTCACCCCATGTCATCGCAGCTGCGCTTTCTGCACGCCGCCGGTGCGACGAGCGAACCCGAGTGGCGACTTGACGCCTGGTTTACGCATGCGCTGGGCGGGCGTGATCCGTTCGATCCGAACATGATCCATCGCGACCAGCTTCGCCAACGCGTCGCTTTCGCGTTGAGCGAGATATTCGTCGTTTCCGATGCCACTTCCGACAGTCTGAGCGGCGCACCCCAGGGCATGACGGACTACTACGACACGCTGGCACGGGGTGCGTTCGGCAACTTCCGCGATCTGCTCGAGGACGTCACCCTGCATCCGGTGATGGGCGTTTACCTTTCCATGCTGGGGAACGAGAAACCGGACACCGCCAACAATATTCGTCCCGACGAGAACTACGCGCGCGAGGTCCTTCAGCTTTTCAGCGTGGGCACCGTCATGCTTGGGCAGGATGGCGCGCCGCTCGATGGCAATGGGGATGGGAGGCCGGATCCCAGCTACGGCCAAGACACCGTCAAGGGATTCGCGCACGTCTTCACCGGCTGGTCGTTTTCCGAGTGCCCGTGGGAATTCCGCGGCTGCTACGCCCACGACAAGACGAGTCCGGCGTGGGTCAGCCCGATGAAGAGCTATCCGCAATACCACGCCTCCTCGCAGACCAAGCAACTTCTCGTGTATCCGGGCATCACGCTGCCCGGCGGTGTGCTGGCGGCTGGCGGCACACCTGAGAGCGACTTGGACGCCGCGCTCGACAACATCTTCCACCATCCCAACGTCGGCCCGTTCATCGGTAAACAGCTCATCCAGCGACTGGTCACCAGCAATCCGAGTCCGGCCTACGTACAGCGCGTGGCGCAGGTATTCAATGACAACGGAAGCGGTTTACGCGGCGATATGAGGGCCGTGGTGCGGGCGATCCTGCTGGACAGCGAGGCCCGGCAGGCGAATCCGCCCGCCAACTTCGGCAAGGTGCGCGAACCCTTGGTGCGGCTGACGCATCTGTTGCGCGCCACGGACGCCAGCGCCGGCACCGGTCACACGGAGGAGTTCTGGACGCTGTCGTCGGACCTCGGCCAGATGCCGATGTCGGCGCCATCGGTGTTCAACTTCTTCAGTCCCCGCTACATGCCGCCCGGACTGCTGGCCAATGCCGGCCTGGTGGCGCCGGAGCTGCAGCTGGCGACCGACTACTTGCTGCCCAGCCACGAGGCGTACTTCTTCCGGCGCGCCGTCGATCACACGGTCGAAGGCCCGCCGCACGCCACCGGAACGTTCGCGGTCAACGTGGGCCGCGACCTGCCACTGGCCGCGGACGCACCGGCCTTGGTATCGCGCTACAACCTGCTGTTTTTGTCCGGTCGCATGTCGCCGAAGATGCAGAACACCCTGGTCGCCCATCTGCAGACGATCCCGGCTTCCACCGTCGCCGGGCGACGGGAGCGCGTGCGCAATGCGCTATACCTGATCGTCAATTCCCCCGAATACGTCGTGCAGAAGTGAGGACACCGCAATGATCATGAAACGCCGACAATTTCTGCGCAAAGGCATTTACGCGGCGCTCGGCGGCGCCGGCATCTGCACTGCGCTGGGCAACCTGCGCCTGGTCGAAGCGGCGACACGGACCTACGGCGCCAGCGCCTTCAACGACTACAAGGCGCTGGTCTGCGTGTTCTTGAACGGCGGCAACGACGCCATGAACACGGTGATCCCCTACGACGATGCGGCGTACCAGCAGTACCGGCAGGCGCGCGCCACGCTGGCGGTATCGCACGCAGATCTGTTGCCGCTGACCGCGCAGACCGGTGGCGGCGCCTCCGATGGCGTGCGCTACGCGATCCAGGCCAGCACCGACGCTGCGGATGCGGTGGGCGCCAGCGGCCTGCAGCAGCTGTTCAACACGGGAAGGGCGGCCATCGTGGGCAACGTGGGCACGTTGATCCGGCCCACGACCAAGACCGACTACCTCGCCAACCGCGTGGAGGTGCCGCCGCAGCTGTTCTCCCACAACGATCAGCAGGCTTACTGGCAGGTGTCCAGCACCCGCGGCGGCGATACGGGCTGGGCTGGACGCATCGCCGACGTGCTGTATGCCGCCAATCCGGACGCCTTCATCCCGATGGGCACTTCGTTGAACTACGAAAGCATCCTGCTGCGCTCCCAGAGCGGCAACCAGTATGTGATCGGCAATGAAGGCGCGCGCCAGTTCAGCTATCTGGAATGGGACCCCGATGTCCGCAACGCCTATCTGGCTTTGCATGCCGACGACCCGCAGGCATCGCCTTTCGAGCGCAGCTTCGCGGCGTCGTTCCGGCGCACGCGCATGAATGCTTCCAGCGTCGATATCGCGCTGTCGGAGACTTCACCGCTCGCCACGCCCTTTCCGAATGAGAACTTGGCGACCCAGCTCAAGATGGTCGCGCGACTGATCAAGGTGCGCGCCGCGCTTGGAATGAAGCGACAGATCTTCTTCGTTTCGCTGGGCGGATTCGATCACCATGATGGCCTGCTCACCCAGCATCCGCGACTGCTGTCGCAACTGTCCCAGGCACTGAAAGCCTTCCACGACGCCACGGTGGAACTGGGCGTGGCCGAGCAAATCACAACGTTCACCGCATCCGACTTCGGCCGCACGTTGTCGTCGAACGGCGATGGTTCGGACCATGGCTGGGGTGGCCATCATTTCGTCATCGGCGGCGCCGTCCGCGGTGGGCGCTTCTACGGCCGGATGCCGGAACTACGCAACGGCGGACCCGACGATGTGGAGGCCGGCCGCATGATCCCGACCACCTCGGTCGACGAGTACGCAGCGACGCTTGCGCGTTGGTTCGGTGTCAGCGGATCCGAATTGGATGTGGTGTTTCCCAACCTCGGAAACTTCGCGAGCCGCGATCTGGGCTTCATGGCGGTGTAGCCATGTCCAGGCAGCTTGCAGTGGGTGAACATCGCCTTGGCGGATTGCCGCCCGGCGAATGGAAATACTTGTAGGAGCGGGCCCGCCCGCGACACTTTTTGTTCGCCAAGAACATAAAGCGTCGCGGGCAGGGCCCGCTCCTACAACAATGTCTCGTTATCAGGCTTCGGTGGAAGGCGCCGCTGTCGTCTTGCGGACGCGTGGGGCGCGCGTCGCCGACGCTGCAGACTTGCGCGCCTTGCCGGTGCCGTTCACGCGCTTGGCTTCGATGCGCTTGGAGCGGCCTTCGATAGGCGCGTTCAACGCATCCTTCTTGCGTTTGCGGTGCGCCGCATAAGCAAGCACGCCAACACCGAGCGCGGCGGCCACGGCAACGATTGGATTGCGGCGGACGAACTTCACCGCCACGCGGCCGCCGGTCTTTACCGCGCCCATCGCCGCGCCGGTCTGCAGCAGCTTGCTGGCGCTGGGGCCGACATGCTTGAGGCTGGCGCCGGCTTGGCTGACCAGGTCCATGGCGCGATCGGTGATGGTGGTGAGCTTGCTCATGCGGATTGCTCCCTGCGTGTCGAGGTGTGCAGTGTCCGCTGGCGGATGTTCAGAGCGTGTTAGCCCATGCGTTCCTGGCCTACCGTGGGCTGAACGCAACCACTCAGGTTCCGCGCGGCTTGGCGCGATGCGTAGCCGCTGCAGTCCAGGGGTCGTCCGGCCGCGCCTATTTGATCCCACCGCGACAACCATGTCTGCGCCGCCGCCGCGGGCAGCAATGCTGAAAAGCCGAAGCTTGCCGTTACGTTCCGCGCGGCTTGGCGCGATGCGTAGCCGCCGCAGTCCACGGATCGTCGGGCCACGGATGCCGCGGATACCGTCCTTTCATTTCCTTCTTCACTTCCGGATAAGTGCGTTCCCAGAAACCACGCAGATCCTGGGTGACCTGCAGCGGCTTTCCGCCCGGCGACAGCAGATGCAAGGTAACGGGGATACGCCCGTCGGCAACGCGCGGGGTATCGGCCAAGCCGAAGAGTTCCTGCAGCTTCACCGCCAGTACCGGCGAATGACCGTGCGCATATTCGATCTTGCGCTCCATGCCGGACGGCACCGTGATGCGGACGGGCGCGAGCTGCTCCACACGCTGGCGCTGGCCCCAGTCGAGACGGGATTTCAGGGCGTCGGCGAGTTCTTCCTCGCCAAGCGCATCCAGTCGGGTCTTGCCGACAAAGGCGGGTTTGAGCCAATCGACCAGGGAGGCGATCAGCGCTTCCTCGGAAAGGTCGGGCAATTCCAGTTCGGGCATCCACTCCCGCAGCGAACGAACCCGCTCCCGCCATTGCCGCAACGATTCACTCCACGGCAGCGAATCCAGCCCCAGCTCGTGCACCGCCTCGGTCAATGCGGCGGCGGCGTGCTGCGGATCGACGCGGCCAGCCGGTTTGGTTTCCAGCACGATCTGGTCGAAACGGGTCTCGCGCTGCGCCGATAACGCGCGCTTTACCGCGTCCCAGCGCACCGCATCTCCGGTGACGAAACGTTGCGGGAATTCCCGGCGCAATCGGGCTTCATCGACCGGCGCGGCGCGCAGGATCAGTGCGTCCTTGGCTTCATAGCGCAACTCGGTAGCCACGATCCAGGGTTCGCCGAAGATCGCGCTGTCGTCGAACACGCGGGCCATGCGCCCGTTCGCCAGCTGATAGCGGTGCGGGTCGAGCGGGTGTTGGTGGGCGATGCGATCCGGAAAGGCGTGCGCCAGCAGGTCGCCGAGACGATGCGCTTCGATTTCGCGCACGGGCGTGCCGTCGACCCGCAAGCGGCGGCGCCATTGCTTGGCTGCCGCATCGATGGCTGCCAGGCCGGAACGGTGCGCATCGCCGGCGACGCGGCCTTGGCGGAATGCCGCCAGTGCGCGCCATCGCGCGGCCAGCGCATCGCTGCCATTGCGCAGCGGATCACGCGCTTCCACCAGCGCGGCCAGATCGCAGGCCAGCGCCCGGTCTTCTTCACCTTGCGCCGATAGCAGCATCGCCGCCAATCGCGGATGCGTGCCGAGCGTGAGCATGCGTTTGCCCAACGCGGTGATCGAGTTCGACCCGGTCAACGCGCCCAGCCGGCGCAACTGATCGCGCGCCGCCGACAGCGCGCCTGCGGGTGGTGGATCGACGAAACGGAGGGCGTCGCTGCCCCATGCGGCGAGTTCGAGCGCGAGCGAAGCCAGTTCGACCTGCGCTATTTCGGGGCGGCGTTGCGGTTCCAGCCGCTGCGATTGCGGCCACAAGCGATACGCCCAGCCTTCGGCGACGCGGCCTGCGCGGCCTGCGCGCTGGTCCGCTGAAGCCTGCGAGATGTTGACGATCTCCAGCCGCGCAAAACCGCTGTTGGGGTCGTAGCGCGGCTCGCGTGCCAGACCGCCGTCGATCACCACGCGCACGCCGGGCAGGGTCACGCTGGATTCGGCGACGTTGGTGGCCAGTACTACGCGGCGGCGGCCCTGTAGGTCGGGCTGCAGGGCTTGGGATTGTTGTTCGATGGAGAGTTCACCGTGGAGTGGGAGGATGACGACTTCTTTCCCCTCTCCCTCCGGGAGAGGATGGCGCGCAGCGCCGGGTGAGGGTACAGCGGAGTCGGCTATGTCCGAGCCATCGCTACTCCGCCGTACCCTCACCCCAACCCCTCTCCCGAGGGGAGAGGGGCTCAAAGCCGCCTCCACTCGCATAATCTCTCGCTGCCCCGGTAAAAAAACCAGCACATCTCCTGGATGCTTTTCCAATGAGTCTTCCACAGCCCGCCGCGTTTGTGATTCGAGCGACTCGTCGCGTCTCCCCGGAAAGTGCGCGACAGTCACCGGATAACTGCGCCCCTCGCTGCTCAAGCGCGGCGCATCCAGGAAACGCGCCAGCTTCTCGCCATCCAGCGTGGCCGACATGACCACGATGCGCATGTCCTCACGCAATTGAGACTGCACGTCGAGCGCCAGCGCCAGGCCCAGATCGCCGGCCAGGTGACGTTCGTGGAATTCGTCGAACAGCAGTCCGCCGATACCCTCCAGCATCGGATCGTCCTGCAGCATGCGGGTGAGGATGCCTTCGGTGACCACTTCTATGCGGGTGCGGGCGGAGATCCTGTTTTCGAAACGGATCCGGTAGCCCACGGTTTCACCCACCGCTTCGCCCAGCTGCGCGGCCATGAAGCCGGCGGCGGCGCGCGCGGCCACCCGGCGCGGCTCCAGCATCACTATCTTGCGTGCGCCCAGCCATGCCTCATCGAGCAAAGCCAGCGGTACCTGTGTGGTCTTGCCCGCGCCGGGCGGCGCTTCCAGCACCAGGCGCGGATGCGCTGCGAGCGAGGTGCGGATCTGCGGCAGCAGGGCCTGGATGGGAAAAGAGGGCAATAGCATCGACAAAGGCTAACGGGAACGCGCGCCGATTGCAGGTCCGGAATGCGACGCAGTGTGGTGGCGGCTGTCATCGGCATGGGCTAGATTCCGGCCAGACCCCTTCGAAAGGATTCGCCGATGTCGTCCAGGTCCGCTTTTTCCCGTCTGCTCGCCCTCGCCCTGCTGCCGCTATGCGGCTACGCCCACGCCGAGGTCTTCATCAACGAACTGCATTACGACGACGCCACTTCCAGCGGCGACGTCGGCGAACGCATCGAGGTGGTCGCCACCGCCGGCGAAAGCCTCGGTGCGTACCGCATCTACCTGTACAACGGCTCCACGCCGGGCTCGGCCACTACTTACGACAACGATCTGGTGCCCGCTGGCAGTCTGGTGAGCTGCGGCGGCAGCGTGCGCATCGCCACGCTCAGCTATCCCAGCAACGGCATCCAGAACGGTTCCAACGACGGCCTGGCGCTGGTGAACGGCAGCGGCAACGTGGTCCAGTTCCTGAGCTACGAAGGCGCCATCACCGCCAGCAACGGTCCGGCAGCGGGCCTTACCAGCAGCAACCTGCCGGTGTCGGAAACCGGCAGCACCGCCGCCGGCACTTCGTTGCAGCTTGGCGGCAGCGGCAGCCTGGCCAATTTCACCTGGCGCACTTCGGCCACGCAGACCTTTGGTGGCTGCAACAACAACCAGAGTTTCTCCGCGCCCAATCCGCCGCCGGCAGTGACCACCACCACGCCGGTCCAGGGTGCGACCGGCTTCCCCGCTGCGGGCGATCTTTCGGTCGGCTTCAGCGAATCGGTGACCCTGGCCAGCGGCGCCTTCACTTTGGTCTGCGGCACTTCGGGCAGCGTGCCGCTGACCTACGCCAGCTCCGGCAGCGCTTTCCTGGTTTCCACCAATACCGCACTGCACGCCAGCGAAACCTGCACCTTCCGCGTGGTGGCCAGCAAGGTCTCCGATGCCGGCGGCGCGCATCCCGCGCAGGATACGGTGATCGATTTCAGCGTCGCCGGCGGTAGCGGCGGCAGTTACTACTCGCACGTCAACACCAGCAGCGCGCCGCAACTGCGCTGCTCTCTGCACTCCACCATCAAGGGCCACACTGCGTATCCGTACAGCGGCGGCACCACCAACACCTGGACCATCCTGGAGATCGCCGACGAAGATCCCAACAATGCCGGTCGCATCCTCGATATCTACCGCAACCGCAGCTATCTCAAGGGCAGCGAGCGCGCGGGCACCGGCTCGGGCATCACCTACAACCGCGAGCACACCTGGCCCAATTCGCTCGGTTTCGGCAGCGCCACCGGCGATCTGGGCCTGCCGTATGCGCCGTACACCGATACCCATATGCTGTATCTCAGCGACACCGCCTACAACTCGGACCGCGGCAACAAGCCGTACGCGGCCTGCGCGCAGTCTTCCGGCTGCAGCGAGCGCGCTACCGAGGCGAACAACGGCTTCGGCGGCGGCAGCGGAACCTATCCGGGTAACGGCAACTGGTTCAAGGGTCCGGACGGCAACAGCGGTTCGTTCGAAACCTGGGGCCATCGCCGCGGCGACGTCGCCCGCGCCGTGATGTATATGGCGATCCGCTACGAAGGCGGCACCCATCCGGGCACCGGGCAGTCCGAACCGGATCTGGAGCTCACCGACAACCGCAGCCTGATCGTCATCACTTCCGCTTCGCCCGCCTACATGGGTCTGCTCTCCACACTGCTGGCGTGGCACCAGGCCGATCCGCCGGACGCCGCCGAGCAGGAGCGCAACGAGGTGATCTACAGCTTCCAGGGCAACCGCAACCCGTTCATCGATCACCCCGAGTGGGCGACCAATGCCTTGTTCACCTCATCCAACCCCGCAACCTGCCAATTGAATTGAATCGACAAAACCCCTCTCCCGCACGCGGGAGAGGGACGCGCGAAGCGCAGGGTGAGGGCCTGCTCTTCGCCAAGCGACCTGAGCCTGCCTCCTTCAAAATTCCAGGCAAGAAACCCAAAGCTCGCCACACCCTCTAAACTTCGCCGCATGCAACTCATCGATATCGGCGCCAACCTCACCCACGACAGCTTCGACCCCGACCGCGACGCGGTGCTGCAACGCGCGCGCGATGCCGGAATCGTGCAGATGATGATCACCGGCGCCAGCCGCGAGCATTCGCCCAAGGCACTGGCGTTGGCCCAGGCGCACCCGGGTTTCCTGTTCGCCACCGCCGGCGTGCACCCGCACCATGCGTTGGAATACACCGACGAATGCGACGCCGAGATGCGCGCCCTGCACGCGCATCCGGAAGTGGTGGCGGTGGGCGAATGCGGCCTGGATTACTTCCGCGACTTTTCGCCGCGTCCGGCCCAGCGCAGAGCGTTCGAGCGCCAGCTTCAACTCGCATCGGACCTCGCTGTCGAAGGCCTGGGCAAACCGCTGTTCCTGCACCAGCGCGACGCGCATGCCGATTTCATGGCGGTGATGAAGAATTTCGAAGGCCGCACCGGGCCGGCCGTGGTGCACTGTTTCACCGGCAGCCGCGAGGAAATGTTCGACTATCTGGACCGCGACTGGCACATCGGCATCACCGGCTGGCTGTGCGACGAACGCCGCGGCCTGCACCTGCGCGAGCTGGTCAAGAGCATTCCCGCCAACCGCCTGATGATCGAAACCGATGCGCCCTACCTGCTGCCGCGCACGGTCAAACCGAAACCCTCGCACCACCGCAACGAACCGAAGTACCTGGCGCATATCGTCGAAGAGCTGGCGCGCGATCGCGGCGAAGACGTGGCGATTACTGCGGCGATGACGACGGCGACAGCCCGCGAGTTCTTCCGGCTGCCTACGATTTCGTAGGTCGGGGCTACGCCCCCGACGCTCGGGAAATTTGCAGAGCGTCGGGGCATAGCCCCGACCTACGAATCCATCGCTTCTGCCCGCCCCGCTTCATAGGCCTGGAGATGACACCAGGCTGCCGCCAGCAAAGGCGTGGAGAGACCGGCTGCCCGGGCCCGATGCAGCATGTCGCCGACGATGTGCGCCGCTTCAACTCGTTGTCCTGCCTCCAGGTCACGCAGCATCGATGCCTTTACCGGCGAGTCGGCTTGCGTGAGCGTGGCCAATGCCGTGGCTTGCGAGGTTTCGGGAACGGGCTGGCCCGCCGCTTCCGCCACGGACAGGCATTCGCGGTATAGCGCATGCATGAATTCGGATCCGCCTTCTCCCGCCACGATCCGTCCTACGCTGGCGCGCATCAGGCAGGTCCCCGCGGCGAGCGCGGTAAGGAAGCTGTATTTGATCCAGAGCTGCTGGTTTATATACGGCGATGCCAGATGATCGAGCCCCGCCTGCTCGCACAACTGCGCGAAGTCCCGTACGCGCGCGCTGTCGGGGCCGCCGTCGCGTTCGCCGAAGGTGATCGAAGCCGGCTTGCCCAGATGCAGTATTTCGCCATCAGGACCTTTCATGGCGCTGATGAAGCACAAGCCGCCGAGCACGCGCTCGCGGCCGAAGCGCGCGTCCAGCGCCGGATAATGCAGCAGGCCGTTGAGGATGGGCATGACCGTGGTCTGCGAACCCATCGCGGGTGCGATGGCGTCGAGCGAGCTGTCCAGGTCGTAGGCCTTGCAGCTGAGCAGCACCAGGTCGAACGGTTTTTCCGTCGCCAGCTTCGCCAGCTGGTCGGCGACCACTTGGGCGACCGGAAAATCCGCATCGCCGAGCGGGCTGCGGATCTGCAGACCGTGCCGTTCAAGTTGCGCCGCGCGCGCCGGGCGCACCAGGAAGGTAACGTCGGCACCGGATTGCGCAAGACGGCCTCCGAAGTAGCCGCCGGTGCCGCCTGCGCCCAGAACAAGAATACGCATGATTGATTCTCTCATTGGATGCGCCGGGGTTTTCTGGACTATCGCTCCGGCGCTGCCGCGTCCGTCGCCAGAACCTCATCGAGCTCTCGCTTGATGTCCCGGCAATCTTCGCCGTAGCGGCTTTTGCGCTGCCGATCTTCCTGTGCGGAATGCGATTGCGATTCGTATTGGCTGTTGGCCAGGCGCATCAGTTCGTTGATGCTTTTGAAGCCGGCTGCCATGCCTTCCAGATACATGTTCTGATCCAGCGCCACACCTTCGCGCCGTGCGATGCGATGCGCTCGGTTGACGAACGCAATAGAAAGAGCGACGCCGCTCTGTTCAAGCAAATCGCAGTGGCCGGCCTGGGCCAGCTGCGCGCCATCGGCCTTCGCCAGCTGATAGATGCGCATATCGGACAGATCTGCCGCACTCCCGGCGGCTTGTGGCAGACCGTCCTCTACAGAAGCAATGGCTGGGCTTTCGTCGTAATCGGTACGATAAATCTGCTGCATCGAATCGAAATCGATCCGAGCCAACCGACACGCCTCCGCCCTCATCTCCGGCGTGGTCTGCGCCTGCTCCGCGGCCAGCCTTTCCTGCATCGCCGACGCGCCCGCCTGGAATGTATCCGTATATTGGTCCGTATCGAAGGATTCGCTGGCGGCGGCAGCTCGTGCGATCTCCTGCGCCTTCATCTCCCGCTCCAGCTGTTCGATCTCCCTTTCCGGAAACCGGCAACTGCGGGCCGTGGCGATCATTTCGCCATAGGCCTGAATCAATGAGGTTTCGCTATGCTGCGCGCGCTGGCTGAGCCGCGTCTCCAGCGATTCGCCGGGCGTCTGTGTCTGTGCCTGCAACAGCAGCATCAGCCACCAGGCATTCACGCGATCAACTCCGCAGCCCTACGCCGCGCTTCAACAGCCAAAGACCCAACGCACCGAGTCCGACTACGAAGCCGAGCATCAGCGCATACGCCACCCACACCGGCACGTCGCTGCTGCCCAGCAGACCATAGCGGAACGCATTGACCATGTAGAAGATGGGGTTGGCGTGGGTCGCGGCTTCGGCCCACGGCGGCAGCAGCTTGACCGAGTAGAACACGCCGCCCAGATACGTCAGCGGAGTGAGGATGAAGGTCGGCACGATGGCCACGTCGTCGAACTTCTTCGCGTACACCGCATTGATGAAACCGGCCAGCGAGAAGATGGTGGCGCCCAGCAGCACCGTGGTCAGGGTGATGAAGGGGTGCGGGATGCGCACCTTGGTGAAGAACATGGCGATCACCAGCACGATGCTGCCGACCATCAACCCACGCAATACCGCGCCGGCGACGTAGCCGCCCAGGATCACCCAGTTGGGCATCGGGCTGACCAGCAGCTCTTCGATATGGCGGCCGAACTTGGCGCCGAAGAAGCTGGAGGAGATGTTGCCGTAGCTGTTCTGGATCACGCTCATCATCACCAGGCCCGGCACGATGAACTCCATGTAGCTGTAACCGCCCATGTCGCCGATGCGCGAACCGATCAACCCGCCGAAGATCAGGAAGTACAGGGTCATGGTGATCGCCGGCGGCACCAGCGTCTGGCCCCAGATACGCAGGATGCGCATGATCTCGCGGCGCACGATGGTGCCCAGCGCGACGAAGTTTTTTTGCAGTGACGTGGTAGCGACAGCTTGGTTCATCTAGTCATCTCTTTGTTCTGGTGTTCCTGCTTTGGCCCCCTCCCTTGCGAAGCAGGGGAGGGTTGGGGAGGGGTTGGCTCTTGATCTTGATCTTGATCTTGATCTTGATCTTGATCTTGATCTTGATCTTGATCTTGCTTCTAGCTTTTCTCAAAGCACAACAAAAGCAAGATCAAAAGCACCCCTCCCTAGTCCTCCCCTGCTCCGCAAGGGAGGGGACTTTCTATCTATGCCGCCTGTTCCCGCTTGGCCGCAGCTTCATCGCCGGTCAATCGCACGAACAGCTCCTCCAACCGGTTGCTCTTGGTCCGCATCGAACGCACGCGGATACCCGCTTCGCCCAACGCTGCGAACACTCGATTGAGATCCATCGCGCGAGGCATGTCCAGGTCCAACGTGTGGTCGTCGCTGGCTACCAGGGTGGTGCCCTCGATCGCCGGCAACTGCGCCGGCAGCACGCCGTCGATGTCGAACACGAATCCTTCCACGTCCAGTTTGGCCAACAACGCGCGCATCGGCCCCTGCTCGACAATGGTGCCGCGGTCGATGATGGCCACATTGCGGCACAGGCTTTCGGCCTCTTCCAGGTAGTGCGTGGTCAGGATGATGGTGGTGCCGGCAGTATTGATGTCCTTCAGCGTCTTCCACATGCCGCGGCGGATCTCGATGTCCACACCGGCGGTGGGTTCGTCCAGGATCAGCAAGCGCGGACGGGTCATCATGGCCCGGGCGATCATCAACCGGCGCTTCATTCCGCCGGACAAGGTGCGCGACATGCTGGTGGCCTTGTCCCACAGTTGGGCGCGCTTGAGTTCTTCTTCGGCGCGCACCAGCGCCTCGGCGCGTGGCAATCCGTAGAAGCCGGCGTAGTTGACCAGAATGTCGAGCGGCTTCTCGAACATGTTGAAGTTCAGCTCCTGCGGCACCAGGCCCAGCAGGCGCATGGCGCCGTCGCGGTCATGGGACAGGTTGACGCCGAACACTTCCACTTCCCCGGCGCTCTTGTTGACCAGCGAGCTGACGATGCCGATCAGGGTGGACTTGCCGGCGCCGTTGGGGCCCAGCAGGGCGAAAAAATCACCCGGGGCGACCTGCAGCGAGACGCCTTTGAGCGCCTGCACGCCGGTGTCGTAGGTCTTGCGCAGGTCGGTGACGGAGAGCGCGGGCATGGCCGCGGAAGTTGCCGATTGGGGAACCATGTAGGGGGCCTTGCGGCGCCAGCGGGGCGCCTGAAGTATGCAAACGCTTATTATAGGCGTCCCGTCGGGCCGGCCCCGGCACCAGACTGTTCCGGTTCCGACCTTTGGCCATCGTCCATTTCCCGCTCAAGTTGGTAGAACGCCGCATGCTGGCGCCCTCCGTCGGCCATTACGTATTCGTGCGCGGCGACGGTCTGCCGCTGGATTTCATCCCCGGCCAGTTCATCCAGGTGCATTTCAGCTACGCCGACGGCACTGCCGCCAAACGCAGCTATTCGCTGGCCACCATTCACGACCACGCCCTGGGCGCGGACGAAACCGTCGAAATCGCGGTCAGCTACGTGGCTGGCGGCGCAGCGACGGCCCTGTTCGAAGGATTGGAGGCCGGCGGCCAGATCGACGCCAGCGGTCCGTACGGCCGCTTCTGCCTGATGCCGGGCGACGCCAACAAGCGCTATCTCTTCATCGGCACCGGCACCGGCGTCACCCCTTACCGGGCCATGCTGCCGCTGGTGGAGAAGCTGATCGCCGAGCGCGGCATCGAAGTGGTGTTGCTGTTCGGCGCGCGCACACCGGAAGAATTGCTGTACGGCGATGACTTCCGCGCCTTCGCCGACAAGCATCCGCAATTCCGCTTCGTGCCCTGCTTCTCGCGCGAACTGCCCGAGAACCCCCACCCCGACGTACGCCGCGGTTACGTGCAGCAGTTCCTGGCCGAGTTCTCGCCCAACCCGGAAACCGACATCGCCTACCTATGCGGCAATCCCAACATGGTGGATGCGTGCTTCGAATCGTTGAAGGCCGATGGATTGCCGATTCCGCAGATCCGGCGGGAGAAATACGTTTCGTCGAAGTGACGCGTTTCCTTCTCCCACCGGGAGAAGGTGGCGCGAAGCGACGGATGAGGGAATGGACTCGCAGCCCGTAGCAGACCTTTGGATACAGGCCGTCATCACTTTCTGAACCCCGTATCGGCAAGTCATTTCCTTCCCTCATCCGCCCTCCGGGCACCTTCTCCCGGCGGGAGAAGGAAAATCCACTGCCCTGCCTTTGGTCACATCCGCCGCCGCTCTCCGTCGTGACAACATAGGGTCTGGAAGAGACCGCTCACCGGAGACGCCATGCGTCGAATACAAATTGCCGCCGCCGCTGCCCTGCTGGCCCTCGCCTGCGCCCCTGACGCACAGGCGCGCAAGCTGGGTTCCCTGGAATTCAAGACCTGCTCGCTGAGCACGCCGTTTTCCGATGAAGCACTGCCCGCACAGTGCGCCACCTTGCAGGTACCGGAGAATCCGGCCAGCCCGGCAGGCCGCAAGATAGGCCTGAAGATCGCGTGGATACCCGCTGACAAAGACGATGCCGCCGAACCCGATCCGGTCTTCATGCTCGCCGGCGGGCCGGGCCAATCCGCGCTGGAAAGCTATCCGCAAACCGACAACGCTTTCGCCGAAACCCGCAAGAAACATCACATCATCCTGGTGGACCAGCGTGGTACCGGCGGCTCCAATGCGCTGAATTGCGAGGAGCCGTTCGACGAAACCGAGCTGCCCACGCCGCAAGCTGCGATCGACTACACCAGGCGGTGCCTGGCCTCGCTGTCCAAACGCGCCGATCCGCGCTTCTACACCACCACCGAAGCGATCCAGGACCTGGATGCGGTGCGCAGGGCGATCGGCGCGGAAAAGATCAACCTGGTCGGCATTTCCTACGGCACGCGCGTGGCCCAGCAGTACGCGGCGAAGTATCCGGCCAGCACGCGCACGATCGTGCTGGACAGTGTGGCGCCCAACGCGCTGGTGCTGGGCAACGAGTTCGCGCGCAACCTGGAAGAAGCGCTGGATCTGCAGTTCGCGCTCTGCGCCAAGACTCCCACCTGCCTGCAGCGCATGGGCGACCCGCGCGCGAAGCTGCGCACGCTGATGGCGAAGCTGGAAACCGACCCGCCCCTGGTGACCTACCGCGACGGCATCACCGGCGAAAGCAAGCAGGAGAAACTCACGCCCGCGCTGGTCGCCGGCCTGGTGCGCATGTACGCCTACATGCCGCTGGCCTCGTCGCTGCTGCCGTTGCAGTTGAACGAAGCGGCCAACGGACGCTACGACGCGCTGATGGCGCTGTCGAAGATGCTGGGCGACCAGATGTCCGAAAGCATCACCATGGGCATGCAGCTTTCGGTGATCTGCAGCGAAGATGGCAGCGAACTGAAGGCCAACCCGGCCGACGAAGGCACCCTGCTCGGCAACGATTTCGCGAATTATCTGGCTGCGCAGTGCGCGGTCTGGCCGAAAGGCACGCGCCCTGCCGGTTTCCGCGCGCCGCTGAAGACCGCAGTGCCGGCCTTGCTGCTGTCCGGCGAGTTCGATCCGGTTACCCCGCCACGCTACGGCGAAGCGGTGGCCAAGTCGCTTCCCAACGGACGCCATCTGGTACTGCGTGGCCAGGGCCACAACGTGATCGGTATCGGCTGCATGCCCAAACTGATGGCGCAGTTCATCGACAGCGCCGATGCCAGGAAAATCGACGCCAAGTGTCTGGCCAAGCTGGCCTACACCCCGCCCTTCACCGGCTTTTACGGATGGGAACCATGATCGAAGTACAGGCGCTGCATAAGTCCTTCACCACCGCCAAGACGGTGGTCAAAGCCGTCGATGGCGTGAGCTTCGAAGCGCGCGACGGCGAGATCACCGGTTTGCTAGGCCCCAACGGCGCCGGCAAGACCACCACCTTGCGCATGCTGTACACGCTGATGAAGCCCGACAGCGGACGCGTGCTGGTGGATGGCCACGACACGGCCGCCGAAGCCGAAGCGGTAAGGCGCGCGCTGGGCGTGCTGCCGGATGCGCGCGGCGTGTACAAGCGCCTGACCGCCCGCGAGAACATCGCCTATTTCGGCGAACTGCACGGCCTGGATGCGGCCACCATCGCCACCCGCACCGACAATCTGGTGCGGGCGCTGAACATGCAGGACTTCATCGATCGCCGCACCGAAGGTTTTTCGCAAGGCCAGCGCACCAAGACCGCGATCGCGCGCGCGCTGGTCCACGACCCCGGCAACGTGATCCTAGACGAACCCACCAACGGTCTGGACGTGATGACCACCCGCGGCCTGCGCGAATTCCTCAAGCAGCTACGCGCGGAGGGGCGTTGCGTGGTCTTCTCCAGCCACATCATGCAAGAGGTCGCTGCCCTGTGCGACCGCATCGTGATCATCGCGCGCGGCCAGGTAGTGGCCTCGGGCACCGCCGACGAACTGCGCGCGCATACCGGTGAAGAGAACCTGGAAGACGCGTTCGTGAAAGCCATCGGCTCGGATGAGAGACTGCACGCATGAAATCGCTCCGCGCCTTGATGACGGTGATGCGCAAGGAATTGCGCGACCTCTTCCGCGACCGCCGCACTTTGCTGCTCGCCCTGGGGCTCAGCCCGTTGCTCACTCCCCTGCTGATCATCGGCCTGGGCACGCTGGGCGAAAGCCGAGCCCGCAGCCAGATCGAGAAACCTCTGGAGTTGCCCGTGGTCGGACGCGAACACGCGCCCAACCTGATCGCCTGGCTGGAAGGCCAGAACGTGACGATCAAGGCGCCGCCGAAGGACATCAACGCGGCCATCGCCAACCAGGAAGAAGACGTGATCCTGCGGATCGGTCCCGAGTTTCCGGAGCAATGGCGGAAAAGCCTGCCCGCGCCACTGGAGATCATCCAGGACAGCACTCGCCAGGATGCGGAAATCCCCGTGAGGCGCCTGCAGGGTTTGTTGTCCGCCTACGGCGGGCAGGCCGGCTCATTGCGCCTGCTCGCACGCGGCGTCAGCCCCGGCGCGGCCAGCGCGATCCAGGTGCGAAAAACCGACCTGGCCACGCCCGAAGCGCAACGTGGGCGCGTGCTGTCCTTCATCCTTCCCTATTTCCTGATCATCAGCGCCTTTCTGGGCGGGGTGTCCCTGATCCTGGATGCGACCGCCGGCGAACGCGAACGCCAATCGCTGGAACCCTTGCTGGCCACGCCCGCGCCACGCGGCGCCATCGTCAGCGGCAAGATCGCGGCGGCGTGCGTGATCGCCCTGATCTCGCTATTGCTCACCCTGCTCGCGTTCAAGTTGGGGGCGCTGCTGTCGCCTTCTGTCGGCCGGCAGATGGAAGTCAGCTTCGCGGCCATCGGCAAGCTGTTGCTGATCCTGATGCCGATGGTATTCATCGGCACCACCCTGCTGACCTATCTGGCCGCTGCGGCCAAGAGCATGAAGGAAGCGCAGAGCCACATGACCTGGCTGATGCTGTTGCCGATGCTTCCGACCATCGTGCTGATGGTGAACCCGGTGAAGACCCAGCTCTGGCAGTTCGCCGTGCCGTTCCTGGCGCAGAACCAGTTGATCCTGAAAGTGGTACGCGGCGAAATCATCACCATGCAGCAATGGGCGGTCTACCTGGCGACGGGTTTCGGGTTGGCGGCGATTCTATGGTTCGCGGCGACGCGTCGCTATCGGCAGGAGCGGCTGGCCATTTCGGGTTAGTTCCAGTTCGACCAACCAAGAGACTGCGAGCGGCCGATAAAACCAGCGGGCCAAAAGAAAAATCAGTCGTCATCCCGGCGAATGCCGGGACCCAACTTTGGGTTGATGCAATGTCGGAACGCGCGCTATGAGAAGTTGGCCGACGTGCGTTATTCATGCGTAATGACAGCGCACGCATCGCACTTAAACGCGCCCTCAGGCCATTTCAATTTCCACTGCTGACCGATTAACTCAAGCGCTGTGAGTTGGGTCCCGGCATTCGCCGGGATGACGCTCTTTTATTTTTCTCTGTTCGTTTTTTCTTTTCGCTTACAACTACAACCCGCTTCCGTCGTCGCGCCTCTTACGCCGCCTTGCGCCCTGCCTTTCATCGTCCCTGCTCAAACAAAAAGGGCCGGCTTGCGCCGGCCCTTTCATCAACCAATCCCTGCGTCGAGCCTCAGCCCGGATTGAACGCAAGCGTCCGGCGCGTGGTGGTCGGCGCGTCGATAGGCTCGAACTTCCAGCGGCGCACGGCGTTCAAGGCTTCGCGATCGAAGACGCGCGGCGGAGTGGCGCGCACCACGCGTGCATTGGTCACCGAACCGTCGGTGCCGATGGTGATCTCCACCAGCACCTCACCGGCGGTGCCGGCGCGCAACGCTTCGGGCGGATACCGCGGCGAGGGCGAACTGACCACCTTCAGAGCCGAGCTGGCGGCCGGCCGGGCGGCGGCGGGCGCAGCGGCGGCGGCTGGTGCGGTGGTGCGGGCGGCCGCTTCGCGCTGGGCGGCTTCACGCTGGGCGGCGGCAACACGCTCGGCTTCCGCCGCACGTGCCGCTTCCTGCTGTTGCTGCGTCGCCAGGGCCGCGGCGGCGGCGCGCTGTTGTTCGGCCTGTTGCGCCAGACGTTGATCCTCCAGCGCCTTGGTTTCCGCAGCGGTGACTTCCTTGGTTTTCTCGGTTTCGGCACGCGCCGCGACCGCCAGCTGCGCATTGGCGATGGTCTGCTTCAGACGCGGCAACGCCGGGGCCTTGGGATCGGCTTTCTCGAGCAGCGCCGAAAGACGCTGCGCCTCGACGAAATCTTCGCGGCCGATGCTTTGTTCGGTAGCGATCAACGTATAGGGCATCAGATCGGTCAGTGCACTGGCCACTGCCGGGTCGCTGGGCAGTTTGTCGCGCAGGGCCAGGTAGTACTCCATGGCGTTGTCGCCGCCCGGGGCATAGATACGGTTCTCGCCCAGCGCCTTGGTGGCCGCTTCGCGCAGTTGTTCGGCGCTCATCGCCTGGACCTGCGCCGAAACGGCCGGGGCCGGCGGCGCAGCGGCGGGCGCGGCAGCCGGTGTGGTGGTGGCCGCTTCAGTGCCGGCTTGCTCGTCCTTGGAACAGGCGGCAAGGGCGACCATCAGCGACAGTGCGACCCAACGCGACCTCTTTGAAATCGTGGCAACAGACATTCGTTTACTCCCCAAGACAAACAATTGAAAAAACCCTTACCAGCCAAGCATGAAGCATGCCATCGCATTCGTCGGCTGGCTTACTTGCCGATGCAGAAAGCGGAAAAAATGCGGCCCAGCATGTCATCCGGCGAAATCCTCCCCGTGATTTCGCCCAAGGCTTCGTGAGCCAGCCTTAATTCTTCGGCGGCAAGCTCCAGTGTTTCGTGATCCAGTTCACGCTTTGCCGTATCCGCATGTTGCTGCGCCCTGCGCAGAGCATCGACATGGCGGGCGCGGGCGGAAAACTCCCCCGCACCGGCTGCCTGGGCATTTCCCATGGCGAGCGAGCGCAGACGGGCATGCAACCCTTCCAGGCCCTGCCCGTCCAGGGCCGAGACATGCACCGTGGTGTCGTTGTCGGTGGGCGGCGATGCCAGCAGGTCGCTTTTGTTGTGGATCAGCAGGCGCAGGGGCACTGTGGCGAGCACCTCCTCCACCGCCGCCAGCCCGGCGGCGGGGTCGCGCGCATCCAGCACCACCAAGGCAAGGTCGGCGGTTTCCATTTCGGCGCGGGCGCGGCGCATGCCCTCCCGTTCGATGGCGTCGCCTCCTTCGCGCAGGCCGGCGGTGTCCACCAGCGTCAGTTCCAGACCATCCAGGCGCATGGTTTCGCGCAGGACATCGCGGGTGGTGCCGGGAATGTCGGTGACGATGGCGCGGTCGCCGCCGGCCAGCGCATTAAGCAATGAGCTCTTGCCGGCATTGGGCGGCCCCACGATCACCGCATGCAGGCCGTCGCGCAGCTTGCGGCCGCGTTCGGCGTCGGCCAGCAAGCGCGACAGGTCGGCCTGGGTGGCCACAAGTTTTTCGCGTACCGCCTGGCCGCCGAGCGTGTCGATGGATTCGTCGGCGAAATCGATGGCCGCTTCCACATGCACGCGCAGGGCCGAGAAGCTGTCGGCGATGGCCTCCACGCGTTGCGAGAACACGCCTTCCAAAGCGCGCCGCGCCGCGCGCGCCGCGCGCGTGTCGGAAGCGGCGATCAGGTCGGCGATGGCCTCGGCCTGGGCTAGGTCCAGCCGGTCGTTGAGGAAAGCGCGCTCGCTGAATTCGCCCGGCCGCGCATGCCGCGCGCCCAGCGCACAAGCGCGCATCACCAGTTGCTGCAGCACCACCGGACTGCCGTGGGCCTGCAACTCGACCACGTCTTCGCCGGTGAAGCTGTTGGGCGCGGGGAAAGACAGCGCCAGACCGTCGTCGATGATCTCGCCGTCGTGTTCGGAAAATCGCACGTGATGTGCGTGGCGCGGGCGCAGTTTGCGTCCGCATATGTTTTCGGCGATCGCGCGCGCGCGCGGACCCGACAAGCGCACGATGCCGACGCCGCCTGCTCCCGGCGCAGTGGCGACGGCGGCGATGGTGTCGCTATTGGCGTTGTTCATGGGTTGCATATTCCATGGGCAGCAGTCTTGCATATTCTCCAATCAATCCCGATCAACCCACCCGTTCGTGGCGAACTTATCGAGATGCCCGTTCGTGGAGCGGGGATTCTCAAAAAAGAAACCCGCCTTCCGGCGGGTTTCCCGTGTTGTCGCCGATGCGGTCGCTTACTTGCTGATCGACTTGCCCTTGGTTTCAGGCGCCGCCGGCGGCTTGCTGTGTTTCTTGCCGACCCACCATTGCTGCAACAGGCCCAGGCTGCCGTTGGTCACCCAGTACAGCACCAGACCCGATGGGAAGAAAGCCATCGTCACGCCGAACACCAGCGGCATGAACTGCATCATCTTCTGCTGCATCGGATCCATGCCGACAGCCGGCGTCATCTTCTGCGTAGTCCACATCACCAGCATGTTGAGCGCCGGCAGGATGAAATACGGATCGCGCGCGGTCAGGTCGTGGATCCACAGGAACCACGGCGCCTGCCGCAGTTCGACCGATTCGTTGAGCACCCAGTACAACGCCAGGAAGATCGGCATGGTCACCAGGATCGGCAGACAGCCGCCCATCGGATTGACCTTCTCCTTCTTGTACAGCTCCATCATCGCCGCTTGCTGCTTGGCGCGGTCGTCGCCGTAACGTTCGCGCAGCTGCGCCACGCGCGGTGCGAGCGCGCGCATCTTGTTGGCGCTCTCGTACTGCTTGTTGGCCAGCGGATACAGTGCCAGTTTCACCAGCACTACCAGGCCGATGATCGACCAGCCCCAGTTGCCGAACAGCGAATGCAGGTGGCTGAGGATCCAGAACAGACCCTGGCCGATGATGGCAAAGATCGAGAATTGACTGTAATCGACCGCGCGGTCCAGACCGGGCACGCCTTGCGCCTTCATCTGCTGGATCAGCTTGGGACCCACGTACAGGCGCGCCTCGGTCGCCACACGCTGGCCGGGCGCGACATTGAAGCCCGGGCCCAGTTCGCGGATCAGCGCCCGGCCGGAAATCTGATCGGTCTGCAGTTTGACTTCAGCCTTCTGATCCGGAATCCAGGCGCTGAAAAAATGATGCTGCAGCATCGCGATCCAGCTGCCCGTCGCATCCTGATTGAGCTTGCCGTCGTCCATGTACTTGGCGAACTTCAGGCGCTCGTACTGCTTCTGCACGCTGTACCAGGTCGCGCCGCTGAAGCTGAAGGATTCCGGATTGGTCATGCCGGTCTTGATTACCGGCGGCTGGCGTTCGAGCTGGCGATAGATCGTGCCCTCCCAGTGCGCACTGCCGTTGTTGACCACTTCATCGCGCACATCCACCGCGTAGTTGTCGCGTTTGAGCGTGTAGGTGCGGCGGATGACGACACCCGACGGGCCGTTCCATACGAAGGGCACCGATACCGACGCCGCGCCGGGCGCCAGAGTCACCACGCCCGCGCCATTTTCCGGAACGAAACCGCTCAGGTGGTTCGGCGCCGGATTCTTGGCGCTGGTCCAACCGCTCTGCGCGGTGTAGTAATGCGCCGGGTCCTGGGTGAACAACACCACCGGCGGGCTGCCGGCGGCCTTGGTTTGCGGATACTTCAGCAGCACCGCTTCCAGTACGTTGCCGCCGTCGATGGTCAGGCGCAGCAGGTCGCTGCTGATCACCACGTTCTGCCGGGTGGGAGCCGCCGAAGCATTGGCGTTGTTGGCGGCCGCGCCGACCGCAGGCGCTACAGGCACGCCTGCATTCGTTGCGGTTGCCGCCGCCTGAGGTACCGACGGAGCGGAGGGCACCGAACCGACGTTTGCGGGCTGCGGCTGGCTGGTAGCGGTCGGCAGGTCGGCCGGCTTGGGCGCATTGAACTTGCCCCACTCCATCCACAACAGGGTCGCCACCATCAGCCAGGCGAAAAACAGGAAGACACGGGTCTGGTTCATCAGGCAGGCATTCTCAACCGGCGGAAACATCCGGTTTGGGCGTGTTGCGGGAAAGGGAAGGTAGAGGTTTCTTGACCGGCGGCATTGTGCCGGGCGCGGCCGACGCGGGCAATGCGCCGGCACGTATCAATGTGCGCAGGAAGGTCTCGCGCAACTGGGCGTTGTCGGCTTTGCGCGCAGCCACGCGGGCGACCAGCACGTACTCGCCGCCGGGCAGTTGCGCGCGCAGCTTGCGGAACTGATCGCGGAATACGCGCTTGATGCGGTTGCGGCCCACCGCGTTGGGGTCGACCTTGCGCGAGACCGCCAGGCCCAGCTTCGCCGGCGAATCGGCGGCCAGCCAATGCAGGCTCAGGATCGGATCGGAAGTACGGCGGGCCTGCTCGAATACGCGCGCGTATTCGGCGCCCGTGCGCACCCGCGCAGAGGGCGGGAACGATGCGTTCATAAAGTCGTGCTCATGCGCGCACGAATACGCGGACATGAAGACATGCGGGCATGAAAAAGTCCGCACAAGGACTGCGCGGACTTTTTGCGGAAGACAGACATCGATGGACTCGGCCGCAAACGCGGCAGGGCCATCAGGCGCTCAGGCGGGTGCGGCCCTTGGCACGGCGACGGGCCAGGATCTTGCGGCCATCGGCGGTCTTCATGCGGGCACGAAAGCCATGGTCGCGCTTGCGCTTGAGGTTGCTGGGTTGATAAGTGCGCTTGGTGGCCATGGGGCCCTCGGGCGGTTTGCGGTGGAAAGAACCGGTAATTCTATAGGGCCGCCCGCATGCTGGTCAACCATCCCGTAGGTCGGGGCTACGCCCCCCACACCCGCGAACCTGATTCCGCGCTCGTCAGGGGGCGTAGCCCCGACCTACGGGATCGATATCCATTCAAATGTTTCGGCGTTCCTGAATGCGTTGGATAACCACGATGGTGCGCGCCGCCGCATGATAATGTGGCCGACTGTATTTCACCCGCGTCGCGCGCCGTCCGACTGCCGCGTGCACGCCCTTTTGAAGAACCGATCGCCGCCCTCGATGGATGCCTGGCCCCGCTGCCTCGAACGCCTGGAAGCCGAACTGCCGGCCGAAGATGTGCATACCTGGCTCAAACCACTGCAGGCCGAACAACGCCTGGACGCCATGGTGTTGTACGCGCCCAATGCCTTCATCGTGGAGCAAGTGCGAGAGCGTTACTTGTTGCGTATCCAGGAGCTGCTGGGCCACTTCGCCGGCCACCGCGACGTGTCGGTGGAAATCGGATCGCGCGCGCGCATCGTCGACCCCGCGCAGTCGGCATCGTCTGCCGCCGCTGCGGCTGCGAATTTCGCTGCCACCGAGCCTTATGCCGGCAACCTGGATTCGCACTACAGCTTCGACAATTTCGTCGAAGGCCGCAGCAATCAGCTAGGCCGCGCGGCCGCCTGGCAGGCCGCGCAGAAACCCGGCGACCGTTCGCACAACCCCCTGCTGTTGTACGGCGGCACCGGCCTGGGCAAGACCCATCTGATGTTCGCCGCCGGCAACGAACTGCGCCGGCAGAATCCGAATGCGCGCGTGCTGTATCTGCGCTCGGAACAGTTCTTCAGCGCCATGACCAAGGCGCTGATCGAAAAATCGATGGACCAGTTCAAGCGCCGCTTCCAGCAAGTGGATGCGCTGCTGATCGACGACATCCAGTTTTTCGCCGGCAAGGATCGCACCCAGGAAGAGTTCTTCCACACCTTCAATGCGCTGTTCGACGGCCGCCAGCAGATCATCCTGACCTGCGACCGTTATCCGCGCGAAGTGGAAGGCCTGGAGCCGCGGTTGAAGTCTCGTCTGGCTTGGGGGCTGTCGGTAGCCATCGAGCCGCCCGATTTCGAGACCCGCGCGGCCATCGTGCTGGCCAAGGCGCGAGAGCGCGGCGCGCAGATTCCAGACGATGTCGCCTTCCTGCTGGCCAAGAAGATGCGCTCCAACGTGCGCGACCTGGAAGGCGCCTTGAACACCCTGACCGCCCGCGCCAACTTCACCGGCCGCGCCATCACCACCGAATTCGCCCAGGAAACGCTGCGCGATCTGCTGCGCGCGCAACAGCAGGCCATCAGCATCCCCAACATACAGAAGACCGTGGCAGACTATTACGGTCTGCAGATCAAGGATTTGCTGTCCAAGCGACGCACGCGCTCACTGGCGCGCCCGCGACAGGTGGCGATGGCCTTGGCCAAGGAACTGACCGAGCACAGCCTGCCGGAAATCGGCGATGCCTTCGCCGGTCGCGACCACACCACCGTTCTGCATGCCTGCCGGCAGATCCGCAACCTGATGGAAACCGACGGCAAGCTGCACGAGGACTGGGACAAACTGATCCGTAAGCTCAGTGAGTAACCAGCCCCAGGCTTTGTGGATAAGTTGGGGATGAAAATCGCCTCCAAACTTATCCACAAGTTGCACCAGAGATACAAGGTTCTTGATACACGGTTTGGCGTTACCGAAAAACGAATATAATTCAAAGGGTTGCGTGGCTTCTCCACCGAAATCGGCGAAACCATCACCACCAGTTTTTGATTTAATACTCTTTCAAGATCCAGTGCATAAGGGGCCAGCACCACATGCGTTTCAGTCTGCAACGCGAAGCATTCCTGAAGCCGTTGGCGCAAGTCGTCAACGTGGTCGAACGTCGGCAGACTTTGCCGGTCCTGGCCAACTTCCTTGTCCAAGTGCAGGGCGGGCAACTCTCGCTGACCGGTACCGACCTGGAAGTGGAGATGATCGCGCGCAGCGCGGTCGACGACGCCCAGGATGGTGAAACCACCATTCCGGCACGCAAGCTGTTCGAGATCATTCGGGCCCTGCCCGACGGCAGCAAGATCACCGTCAGCCAGACCGGCGACAAGGTCACGGTCTCGGCCGGCCGCAGCCGCTTCACTCTGGCGACCCTGCCGGCCAACGACTTTCCTTCGGTCGACGAAGTCGAAGCCACCGAGAGGGTTAACGTGCCGGAGGCCGCGCTGAAGGAACTGATCGAGCGCACCGCTTTCGCTATGGCCCAGCAGGACGTGCGCTACTACCTCAACGGCCTGCTGTTCGACCTGGGCGACAAGTTGCTGCGCTGCGTGGCCACCGACGGCCACCGCCTGGCGTTGTGCGAAACGCCGCTGGAAGGCGCCGCTGGCGCCAAGCGCCAGATCATCGTGCCGCGCAAAGGCGTGACCGAACTGCAGCGCCTGCTGGAAAACGGCGACCGCGAGCTGGAACTGGAAATCGGCCGCAGCCACATCCGCGTCAAGCGCGACGATGTGACCTTCACTTCCAAGCTGATCGACGGCCGTTTCCCCGACTACGCCGCGGTGATTCCGATTGGCGCCGACCGCGAGGTCAAGCTGGACCGCGAGGTTCTGCGCGCGGCTCTGCAACGTGCGGCAATTCTGTCCAACGAGAAGTACCGCGGCGTCCGCGTCGAGGTTTCTCCGGGCCAGTTGAAGATCAGCGCCCACAACCCCGAGCAGGAAGAAGCGCAGGAAGAGATCGAGGCCGACACCAAGGTCAGTGATCTGGCCATAGGTTTCAACGTCAATTACCTGCTCGATGCCCTCTCCGCCTTGCGCGACGAACACATCATCATCCAGTTGCGGGATGCCAACTCCTCGGCCCTGGTGCGTGAAGCCAGCAGCGAGAAGTCCCGGCATGTGGTGATGCCGCTGCGCCTGTGATTCCACCTTTGTTTCACGTGGAACGTCCTCAACGCCCGGAACTCTCCGGGCGTTCTGGTTTTGTGGGTGCCCTTTTCGCCTGGCCATTTCTCGTAGGTCGGGGCCAGTCCCTGACGCTTGCCAGTCCTTCGTTCCGGGTGTCGGGCGCTCTGGGTTATGCCGTCTCCTTCAAGGGGAGGAGCCTGCCCCGTACTCGATACGGGGTTGGGTGGGGATGGTGTCGCTCGTGATCTGGATTTGCTTGATCGGGCGGGAACACCATCCTCATCCCGGCCTTCCCCTTGAAGGGGAAGGAGACAAGCCATGCGCGTAACCCGCCTGGATCTGCGCAACTTACGCCGCTTCGAGAGTGTGGCGATAGAGCCCGCCGCTGGGCTCAATCTGATTACCGGCGACAACGGCGCCGGTAAGACCAGCTTGCTGGAAGCCCTGCACCTGATGGCCTACGGGCGGAGTTTCCGCGGGCGGGTGCGGGACGGGCTGGTCCGGACGGGTTCCGAGGCGGTCGAAGTCTTCGTGGAGTGGCGGGAGGGTCCGGACGCCCGGCATCGCCGTGCCGGACTGCGCCACACCGGCCAGACATGGGTGGGGCGCCTGGATGGCGAGAGTGTGGCGCAGTTGGGCGAGCTCTGTGCCGCGCTGGCGGTGGTCAGCTTCGAACCTGGCAGCCATGCCCTGGTCACGGGCGGCGGTGAACCCCGCCGTCGGTTCGTGGATTGGGGCTTGTTCCACGTGGAACCTGATTTTCTGCCGCTCTGGCGCCGGTATGCCCGTGCCCTGAAACAGCGCAACGCGCTGCTGAAGTCGGGCGCGGGCGGGCAGCAGCTGGACGCCTGGGATCACGAGCTGGCTGAGGCTGGGGAGCCCCTCACCCGCCATCGGCGGCAGTATTTGGAGCAGCTGCAGCTTCGCCTGTCCGCGGTCGCCGCGGACCTGGTGCCAGCGCTGGGCGCCAGTAACCTCGAATTCCAGCCAGGCTGGCGCAGTGGCGAACTGTCGTTGGCCGACGCCCTGCTGCTGGCGCGTGATCGCGACCGGAACCAGGGCTACACCTCGGTCGGCCCGCACCGCGCCGACTGGCGGATCGACTACGCAAGCCATCCCAACCGCGAAGCGCTATCGCGGGGCCAGGCCAAACTTTCGGCCCTGTCTGCCCTGCTCGCACAAGCCGAGGATTACGCCCAGCGGCGCGGGGAATGGCCTATTGTCGCCCTCGACGATCTTTCCTCCGAGTTGGACCGCAAACACCAGCAACGGGTACTACAGCGGCTGCTGGCCAGTGGCGCGCAGATATTCATTACCGGCACCGAAGCCCCTGCCGCCCTGGAAAGCCTTGAAGCTGCGCCAGTGGTGTTCCACGTGGAACAAGGCCAAATCCTGAGCGCGTAGGTCGGGGCCACGCCCCCGACGCATGGAACCACCTCCACGAGCGTCGGGGACGTAGCCCCGACCTACGCGCACCGATGGTTTGACGTGCGCGGTAAAGGGGCTCCAACTCTGTTGAAATGCTATAATTCGTGCCTCACTCCCTATAGCTAATGTGTAGCCTGCAACCAGCCGTTGGTTGGACTGCGTGCACACGGAAGCGCAGCAGGCGATACGAAGCGCATGACCGAAGAAACCACCCCCGTCCCTACTCCCAACGGCAATTACGACTCCAGCAAGATCACCGTGCTGCGCGGCCTGGAAGCGGTCCGCAAACGTCCGGGCATGTACATCGGCGATGTGCACGACGGTACCGGTCTGCACCACATGGTGTTCGAGGTGGTGGACAACGCCATCGACGAAGCCCTCGCCGGCCATGCCGACGATGTGGTGGTGAAAATCCTGGAAGACGGTTCGGTAGCGGTGTACGACAACGGCCGCGGCATTCCGGTCGACATCCACAAGGAAGAGGGCGTTTCGGCGGCCGAAGTCATCATGACCGTGCTGCACGCCGGCGGTAAGTTCGACGACAACAGCTACAAGGTTTCCGGCGGTCTGCATGGCGTCGGCGTGTCCGTGGTCAACGCGTTGTCCGAACACCTTTGGTTGGACGTGTGGCGCGATGGTTTCCATTACCAGCAGGAATACTCGCTGGGCGAGCCGCTGTATCCGCTCAAGCAACTCGAAGCATCCGACAAGCGCGGCACGCTGCTGCGCTTCAAGCCGGCCGCAGAAATCTTCACCGATGTCGAGTTCCACTACGACATCCTGGCCAAGCGCCTGCGCGAACTTTCGTTCCTCAACTCCGGCGTCAAGATCACGCTCAGCGACGAACGCGGAGAAGGCCGTTCGGATCTGTTCCAATACGAGGGCGGCATCCGTTCCTTCGTCGAGCATCTTGCGCAGCTGAAGACGCCGCTGCATCCCAACGTGATCTCGGTGACCGGCGAACAGAACGGCATCACCGTCGATGTCGCGCTGCAGTGGACCGACGCGTACCAAGAAACGATGTTCTGCTTCACCAACAATATTCCGCAGAAGGATGGCGGCACCCATCTGATCGGTTTCCGCGCCGCGCTGACGCGCACGCTGACCAACTACATCGAACAGAACGGCATCGCCAAGCAGGCCAAGGTCGCGCTGTCGGGCGACGACATGCGCGAAGGCATGATCGCAGTGCTGTCGGTCAAGGTGCCGGATCCCAGCTTCTCCTCACAGACCAAGGAAAAGTTGGTCAGTTCCGAGGTCAGGCCGGTAGTTGAGAGCACGTTCGGTGCGCGTTTGGAGGAGTTCCTGCAGGAACACCCCAACGAGGCCCGCGCCATCGCCGGCAAGATCGTCGACGCCGCCCGCGCCCGCGAGGCCGCCCGCAAGGCGCGCGACCTGACCCGCCGCAAGGGCGCGCTGGACATCGCCGGCCTGCCCGGCAAGCTCGCCGATTGCCAGGAAAAGGATCCGGCGCTGTCCGAACTTTTCATCGTCGAGGGCGACTCCGCCGGCGGTTCCGCCAAACAGGGCCGCAACCGCAAGAACCAGGCGGTGCTGCCGTTGCGCGGCAAGATCCTCAATGTCGAGCGCGCGCGCTTCGACCGCATGCTCGCCTCGGCCGAGGTCGGCACGCTGATCACCGCGCTGGGCACCGGCATCGGCCGCGACGAATACAACCCCGACAAGCTGCGCTACCACCGCATCATCATCATGACCGACGCCGACGTCGACGGTTCGCACATCCGCACCTTGCTGCTCACTTTCTTCTACCGGCAGATGCCGGAGCTGATCGAGCGCGGCCACATCTACATCGGCCTGCCGCCGCTCTACAAGTTGAAGCAGGGCAAGCAGGAGATGTACATGAAGGACGATGCGGCATTGAACGTCTACCTGGCCAACAGCGCGGTGGAAAACGCCGGCCTGATTCCCGCTGAAGGCGAACCACCCATAACTGGCGAAGCGCTGGAGAAATTGCTGCTGTCCTTCGCCGGCGCGCGCGAAGCCATCGCCCGCAACGCGCATCGCTATGATGCGATCCTGTTGGAATCGCTGATCGATTTCTCGCCGCTGGATGCCGCGCATCTTGCGCAAAACGTAGACGAGCGCCAGGAACTGGACGCGCTGGAGAAGAAGCTAAATCGTGGCGGCATCGGCAGCGCGCGCTATGCGCTGACGCTGCAGTCGGCCAACGAGAACCGTCCCGCCGCATTGCTGGCCAAACGCAAGCACATGGGCGAGGAACTGACCCAGGTGCTGCCGTTCTCCGCCTTCGAAACCGGCGAGCTGCGTCCGTTGCGCGATGCGGCTGCCGTGCTGCACGGCTTGATCCGTGAAGGCGCGCAAATCGTGCGCGGCAACAAGACCCAGCCGATTTCGAGCTTCGCCGAAGCGCAGGCGTGGTTGCTGGAAGAGGCCAAGAAGGGCCGCAGCATCCAGCGCTTCAAGGGCCTGGGCGAAATGAATCCGGAGCAGTTGTGGGACACCACCGTCAATCCGGATACGCGCCGCCTTCTGCAGGTGCGCATCGAAGACGCGGTCGCTGCCGATCAGATCTTCAGTACGCTGATGGGCGATGTGGTGGAACCGCGCCGCGAATTCATCGACGCCAATGCGCTGAAGGTTTCCAATCTCGACGTCTGAGGCGAGCGGGGATCTGGCGGTGCAGTCGCACGACGCGTTGCGGCCGCAACCGCAAGCCGTGCGTCCGATCGCCCGGTTTTTCCCGGCCCTGGGGATGTTCTCCCTGGATCTGGTTATCGCCGTCGGCGCACTGCTGGTGCTTTCCGTCGCCAGCGGGGCTGTCTGGGCCGCGTTCAAGGGCGTGCAGATCGTTATGCAAGGTGGCGCCACCGATCCGGCCAGCGTGATGCGGATGCTGGGGAATCCCGGCGCCATCGCCATGATCTGGATGACTCTGGTCAGTACGGGCGGGGCGGCGTTGCTGGTGTATTGGTGGCGGCGCCGGGCCACACGCGAGGAGCGGGCGGTCTCCAGTCAGGCCGCCGGACGCATTGGTACCTGGGGCTGGATGGTTGTGGTCGCCGCGGCCACCTTCATGGTCAGTTCGGCGCTGAGCTTCCTTGGCCAGCATTTCGGCATCAAGCCGCAACCGACCAACCTGGCGGTGATCGAGGCCGCTTTCGCCGCAAGCCCGGTCTTCATGCTGCTGTTCGGGGTATTGCTTGCGCCGGCTTACGAAGAACTGCTGTTTCGCAGAGTGCTGTTCGGCAGATTGTGGGCGTCCGGACGTCCTTGGCTGGGCGTAGCGCTTAGCAGTGCTGTCTTTGCATTCATGCATGAAATCCCCGGCACCACGGGCAACAGCTGGCAGGCGACAGGCGTGCTGTGGCTGACCTATGCGTTCATGGGCGCGGCCTTCGCGTTCGTCTACTGGCGCACGCGCACGTTGTGGGCTGCGATCGGAGCCCACGCGCTGAACAATGCCATAGCGCTGGCGCTGTTGAACCTGTCCACGGGCAGCTAAAGCCCGCGGTTTGACGAAAAGTTAAGACCCCACTCGCCACACTCTGCACTCACAGGAGGGGCGTTGGATGAAGCATTGGATACTCTCGGCGGCGATCATCGCCGCGTTGACGGCTTGCGCCACCACAACGTCCTCCACGGGTCGCAGGCAGTACGTGGGCGGCGTTTCGGAACAGCAACTCAACCAGCTGGGAGCGCAGGCTTTCGTCGAGGCGAAAAGCAAGGGTCCCCTGAGCAACGATGCCAAGCAGAACGCGTATGTGCGTTGTGTAGTCAACGCATTGGTCCGGCAACTGCCGCCGCAGAGGCAGGGCGTCACTTGGGAGACGGCTTTGTTCGCCAATAGCGAACCCAACGCCTTCGCGCTTCCCGGCGGCAAGGTGGGCGTGAATACCGGCATTTTCAGTGTGGCCAAGAACCAGGACCAGCTGGCGGCGGTGCTGGCGCACGAGATCGGCCACGTGGTCGAGCGACATCACGACGAACGCATCACCCGGCAGATGGGCGCCTCCAGCGCCGTACAGGTGCTCGGCGCCCTCGCTGGCGATTACGGCAGTCTGGCGAGCCAGGGTGGCAGTCTGCTGGCTCAAACCGGTTTTCTGCTGCCGGGTTCGCGCGTGCAGGAAACAGAGGCCGATGTCGTGGGGCAGCGTTTGATGGCCGAAGCCGGGTTCGATCCCGCCCAGGCCGTCAATCTGTGGCAGAACATGATCTCCGCAGGCGGCGGCCGCCCGCCTGAATGGCTCTCTACCCACCCCAATCCGCAGTCACGCATTCAGGAGCTGCGTAACCGCGCCGGAACCCTGACGCCCGCCTACCAACAGGCGCGGGCTTCCGGGCGCGTTCCCAAGTGCGGGTGATGCGGATTTGCTGCGCCGCACCACACCCAACCCTGTTTCCGAGCCATAGCCGTTTCTGGTAGCGTTGCCGCCCCCGTGCCCGGGCCGGCGGCGTTCCACCCGGTCTTCGCAGTCCCCAAGAGGTGATCCCCATGTTGTTCCGCAATTGCAAACAAGCTTTGCTTTCCCTGGCCATCGTCAGCCTGCTGGGTACGGCCGCCGTCAGCGTCGACGCGCAGACGCGCGAGCGCTCGGAGCGCAGCAGCAAGAAGCAGGAAAACCTGTACCCCAACGCCACCCGCGAAGAGCCCAAGGCCAAAGGTGCGCCCAAGCTGCAAAGCAAGCTGCAGAAGCTGATCGACATCTACAACAAGGACGACTACGCCGCTACCCGGGCCCAAGCCGACGAGCTGCTGGCCAACCCGGCAGCTACCGATTACGACAAGGCGGTCGCCGCCCAGCTCGCGTCCCAAGCCGCCTACAACCTGGACGACATGCCGGCCACCATTGCCTACTTGAAGCAGGCGGTGCAGTTGAACGCGCTGGACAACAACAGCCATTACCAGCTGCTGTACATGCTGGCCGGCCTTCAGCTGCAAGAAGACCAGTTGGCCGACGGCATCGCCACGCTCGACCGCTACTTCGCCGAAACCAAGTCGCAAAAGCCCGAAGAGCTGGCGTTGAAGGGCCAGGCTCTGTACCAGCAGGAAAAGTACGCCGAAGCCATTCCGGTGCTGAAGCAGGCCATCGAATCTTCGCCCGAGCCCAAGGACAACTGGCAGCAGCTACTGATGGCGTCCTATGCCGAAGCCGGCCAGGCAGGCGAGGCCACGCAGATGGCGGAGAAGATCGCCGCCAAGTCGCCCGGCGACAAGAAGGCGCAGATGAACCTGGCCAGCGTGTATCTGCAGGCCGACAAATACGACCAGGCCGCGGCCATCCTGGAAAAGCTGCGTAACTCGGGCCAGATGACGGACGAGAAGGAATACCGCCAGCTTTACACCACCTACGCCAACATGGACGGGAAGGAAAAGGAAGTCATCGCCGTGATCAACGACGGCATGCAGAAAGGCGTGCTCAAACCCGACCAGCAGACCTACCTGGCACTGGCGCAGTCCTATTACTACTCCGACCAGATCGCGCCGGCGATCGAGGCCTGGCAGAAGGCTGCGCCGCTGTCAAAGGACGGTGAAACCTATCTGAACCTGGCCAAGGTACTGTGGCAGGAAGACCGTATTCCCGAAGCCAAGCAAGCGGCCAAGTCGGCACTGGAAAAAGGCGTTAAAAAACCCGAAGAAGCAAAGAAAATCATCGCTTTGCCCTGATGGTGAGATCCGGAAAATAGAGCTCCGGCACCCTGAAAAGATGGTACAGGCGTGGAAGATTGGTATAAGCTCGACACCCCCGCGCCGGAAACGGTTGCGGGTCCCCAAAATTTTGATGGCGCCGCTCCGTCGGCCCAAGAACTGAGCTCACTGGCGCATGGCTGAACAACTGGTCATTAACAACAGGTACCGGGACGAAGAGCAACCAGGCTTGAACTGGTCGCGAATCATCGGTATCGCTTTCGTCATCGCGCTGCACGTAGCCGCATTCCTGTTGCTGCTGATTCCGGCCGTTGCTCCCCCCGGGGAAAAAGAGCAGGAGCAGAAGACGATCGTAACCATCGTCGATGCGCCGCCTCCGCCACCCCCGCCGCCGCCGCCGCCGCCGCCGGACGAAACTCCGCCGCCGCCGATCAAGAACCTGGCGCCGCCCACCACCACCCCGTTGCCGCCGCCGCCCGAAGCGCCGCCGATCGACGTGGCCGAGCCGCGCCCGACCGATACTTTCGTACCGCCGTCGCCGCCCGCGCCGCCCGCCCCGGTGCAGAGCATCGGCGCCAGCGTGGACATTTCGTCCAAGAACATGAATCCGCCCAAATACCCGCCGGCCGCCGCCCGCGCCGGTATCCAGGGAACGGTGATCCTGATCATCGACGTCGATGCCAGCGGCAACGTCACCAATGTGTCCGTCGAAAAATCCAGCCGTAACCGCGATCTGGACCGTGCCGCCATGGATGCTGCGCGTAAATGGCGTTTCAACCCCGGCAAACAGGGGGCCCAGAGCGTCGCCGGCCGCGTACGCGTGCCTGTTGACTTCAAGATGTAAAGCGCGGACAAGTTTCAAGCCGCACTAGCCACATACACACCGCTGCAACCCCTAAACCCGCATCATTCTCATCATCACAAATAAAAGGTAAGCGTCATGCTGCAGGAAACCACCGCCGCTGCTGGAGGCAACAATGCCGCCCAAGCCCTGAACAACATGGGCTTCGAGCACCTTATTAGCGAAATGACCGCCACCCCCGGCTCGTACGTTGTTTCCTGGGTAGTGTTGATCACTCTGTTGATCATGTCCGCCCTGGCCTGGTACTGGACGATCATCAACTTCATCAAGAGCATGCGCCTGAAGGGCCAGGCAGAACGCGTCACCGGAACCTTCTGGGACACGGCCAACGCCCAGGACGCCATCCGCCTGATGGAAGAACAGCCGCGCAACGAGCCGTTCTCCAAGATCGCGCTGGACGCCGCCCAGGCCGCCGCTCACCACCAGCGGAGCGAAGGCTCCAAACTGGCCGAGTCGCTGAACCGTTCCGAGTTCGTGGACCGCGCCCTGCGCCAGGCCGTGACTCGCGAAAGCTCCAAGCTGCAGGCCGGCATGACCGTGCTGGCCACCGTCGGCGCCACCGCGCCGTTCGTGGGTCTGCTGGGTACGGTGTGGGGCATTTACGGCGCCCTGATCCGCATCGGCGCCACCGGCCAGGCTTCCATCGACGCAGTGGCCGGCCCGGTGGGCGAGGCGCTGATCATGACCGCGCTCGGCCTGTTCGTCGCGATCCCGGCGGTGTTGGCGTACAACTTCTTCAACCGCACCAACAGCGCCACCAACGCCAAGTTCGATACCTTCGCGCACGACCTGCACGACTTCTTCGCCACCGGCTCGCGCGTTCGCTAAGCCTGCGTCGAATTCGAACAGATCAATAACGGAGCCCGAGAATGGCCTTCAGTAGTGGTAACGATAGCGGCGGCCCCATGGCCGACATCAACGTCACGCCCCTCGTGGACGTGATGCTGGTGCTGCTGATCATCTTCATCATCACCGCACCGCTGATGTCGCATAAGGTCCAGATCAAGCTTCCCGAAGCCAATCTGAACCAGAAACCCGAAGATGCGACCAAGCGCTCGGCGCCGATCAACCTGGCGGTCAAGGAAGACGGCACGCTGTACTGGAACGACGAGCGCATCACCAAGGAGATTCTGGAGTCGCGGCTGTCCAGCGCGGCCCAGCTGACTCCGCAGCCGCCGTTGAACCTGCGCGGCGACCGCACCACCAAGATGCGCACCATCAACGAAGTCACCAAGATCGCGCAGGAACAGGGCATGCTGGATATCGGCTTCGTCGCCACCAAAGACAGGGGTCAATAAGCCATGGCATTCGCAACCGGTTCCGGTAAGGGCCAGCCGATGGCCGACATCAACGTCACGCCCCTGGTGGACGTGATGCTGGTGCTGCTGATCATCTTCATCGTGACTGCGCCGGTCATGACCTACCCGATCGACGTCGACTTGCCGCAGCGCGTGATCAACCCGCCGCCGCAGTTGCGCGAGCCGCCGCCGCCGATCGAACTGAAGATCGACGCGTCCGGCCAGGTGACGTGGAACAACAATCCGGTCCAGGTCAGCGCGGTGCAAGCGATGATGGAGAACGAAGTGCAGCGCGATCCGACCAACCAGCCGTTGCTGCAGATCGACGCCAACCCCGATGCGCAGTACGACGTCATGGCCAAGGTGCTGGCTGCGGCCAAGAACGCGCAGATGCAGAAGATCGGTTTCGTCCAGCAGGAGTGATGCCTGGCGGGCGGTACCAAAAGAAAGCTTCCACGCCGCCTACGGGCGGCGTGGTCGTTTATGGGTCGCGGACTTCATTGAAACGGGTCCGGCTTGCGGAGCGCGGAGGGCGGGAGTAGCGTAGGTTCATCGACCGACGCTTAAGGAGTACGCCATGGCTTTCTCCGCTACCGCTCGCGATTCCGCCGTTGCTGAAATGAACATCACGCCGCTGGTGGACGTGATGCTGGTATTGCTGGTGATCTTCATGGTGTCGGCGCCGCTGCTGACCAAAACTGTCGACGTCTCCCTGCCTCAAGTGGCGCCGCCCAACCCTGAAACGATCAAGCCGCTACAACTGCAGTTGGACATCGCCGACGACGGCTCCTATCGTCTGGATGGACGCTTGCTGACATCGTCCGAACTGGACGGACGCCTGGCCGAGGCGGCTATCTCGGATCCGCGCGCCGTACTGCGCGTGCATGGCTCCTCCGGAGCCGATTACCAGCAGGTCGTTACCGCACTGGCCGAGGCACGCAAGCAGGGCATCGCCAACCTGAGCGTGCAGCACTGAACCGAAGGTCGGAACGGGCGGCCGCACGCTGCGGCCGTTATTGCGATGAGGAAAGAATCTGCAGGTAGCTGTGCACGGTGCGCTGCAGGCCCACATACAGCGCCTCGCTGATCAGCGCGTGTCCTATGGAAACCTCCAGCACCTGCGGCATGGCTTCCAGGAATTCGGGCAAATTGGCCTGACTGAGATCGTGGCCGGCGTTCACAGCCAACCCGAGCGCCTGCGCTTCGCGTGCAGTGTCGATGCAAGAGGCGAGGGCGGCGCCTGCATCGCCCGAAGCCTGGGCCTGGGCGAAGGGGCCGGTGTAGATTTCGATGCGGTCGGCGCCGATTTCCCTGGCCTGGGCCAGCCCGGCGCCGCCAGCGTCCACGAACAGACTGACCCGGCAACCCAGGGATTTCAGTTCCGCGATCAACGGGCGAAGCCGCTCGGCGTCGCGGGCAAAATCGAAACCGTGGTCGGAAGTGAGCTGCCCATCGCCATCGGGCACCAGAGTGGCCTGGGCCGGGCGCACCTGTTCGCATAGCGCCAGAAAACCCGGATAGCCCTCGCGCGGCGGAGCGAAAGGATTGCCTTCCAGATTGAACTCGACCTCATGCTCCAGGGTCAGCGCGGCCAATGCCAGCACATCGTCGGTGCGGATGTGGCGCTGGTCCGGACGCGGATGCACGGTGATGCCGTGGGCGCCCGATTGCAGGCAGGTGCGCGCGGCGCGCACTACGTCGGGTTCGCCGCCGCCGCGCGAGTTGCGCAGCACCGCGATCTTGTTGACGTTGACGCTCAGGGCCGTCATCGCGCGCTGACCGGCATCGGCGAATCCACGTTCAAGAATTGACCGGCGGCTCGGGCGGTTGCAGTCCGGCCTTGCGTGCTTCGGCGATCTCGCGCAGACGGCGCAGCTCAACCGGATCAATCATGTGGCTTTCGTCGCGGCTGGTGCTGCCCACGCGCGCCGCGTACCAGCCCATGATCCAGGCGATGAACAAAGCCAGCGAAGCCAGCAGACAGACCAGCATCAGCACCACCGACGAGGTCTTCAACGCGATACCCATCGCCCCCAAGGCCAGCAGCAGGAATAGCCAATGCATGTTGTGAGCCCCCTCCAGACAATGGGCGAAGTTTACTATTTCCGCCGCCGCGAAACGCCAACCCGTTCACAGCAATGTTCACAGCAAAGGCGACATCAGCCGGGCCAGCGCCTCGGGCAGGCGGTTGCGCCAGAGCGAGCGATTGCGCAGGTCGTGCACGGGCTCGGAAGCGGCGATTTCTCCTTCCACCAGCTGGGCGAGGGTGGCGGCGATCACCCGGTCGCGGAACAGCAGGGATATCTCGAAATTGAGGCGGAAACTGCGGTGGTCGAAGTTGGCGCTGCCGATGATGGCCAGGTCGTCGTCGCAGAGCAGCGCCTTGGTGTGGAGCAGACGCGGCCCGAATTCGTAGACCTTAACTCCGGCCGCCAGCAGTTCGTCGAAATAGGAGCGCGCCGCGTAGGTCACCAGACGCGAATCGCTCAGCTTGGGCACGACCAGACGCACGTCCAGACCGCCCAACGCGGCCGAAGTCAGGGCCATGCGCGCAGCCTCGCCGGGCACGAAATACGGCGTCACCAGCCAGACCCGGCTGCGCGCCTCATGGATGGCGACCACGTGGGCGCGGTGGATCGCCTCCCATGAGGAGTCCGGCCCGGAGATCAGCGTCTGCGCCGCGATGCTGCCCTGAATCCCGGGTTCGGTGGCGCGCCACAAAGTAGTGCCTTCGAAATCCTTGCGCTTCTGTCCCGTGGCATAGGCCCAATCTTCCACGAACACCAGCTGCACGCTGCGCACCACCTCGCCCTCCAGCCGCAGATGCAGGTCGCGATAAGCGCTGTCGCCCAGACGCTCGTCTTCTTCGTCGGTGATGTTGATGCCGCCGGTGAAGGCTACGCTGCCGTCCACCACCACGATCTTGCGGTGGGTACGCAAGTTGAGCCAGCTGCGGGTGAACGGACGGAAGCGGGTTGGGTGGAACCATGCAAATTCGCCCCCGGCCTCCAGTAGCGGTTGCAGGAAGCGCCGGCTGACCTTCGACGAACCCACCGCATCCAACAACAGGCGCACCTTGACGCCTGCGCGGGCGCGTTCGACCAGCGCATCGCGCAGACGCGTGCCGATCCCGTCGGGCATATAGATGTAGTACTCCAGATGGATGTGGTTGCGCGCCCCTGCTACCGCATCAAGAAGCGCGTCGTAAGTGGCGGCGCCATCCACCAGCAACTGCACCGAGGTCGCGCTGGACGGCGGCAGGCCGGTCGTGGCCTGTCCCAGCAAAGCCAGTTCCGAACAGGTTCCTTCGACCGGGCAGGAAACATCGTGCGATTCCATGCCTCTGCGCGAATGATGCCGACGCAGTCGATGGCGTTTGATCTTCTGCGGGCCCAGCAGGAAGTAGATCAGGTAACCCAAGTAGGGCAGCAGCGCCAGCGAGAGCACCCAGGTGAGGGTCGCCACCGGTTCGCGTTTCTGCAGCACTATCCAGCCGCACAGCAATACGATGTACAGCAGCCAGGCCAGGGTCAGGTACAGCTTGAGGTGTGGGATCGCCCACAGCGCGTGCCACAAGTTCTGGAAGGTTTCGAGCATGCAGGGATACTAGGGCCTGCCGCTGAAACAACCAACCGTAGGTCGGGGCTACGCCCCCGACGCACGGGAACCCCAACTCTTCATGCATCGGGGGCGCAGCCCCGACCTACGTGTCGCCTGCGTTGAGACGGCACGGAGCTAAAATCGACGCATGGGCGAGTTGATCAAAGGCCGCGGTTCCACGGGCTACCTGCCCGGCCGCTTCGAAGTGACGGTCAGCCAGACTGTCGACGACGGCTGGCATGCCCAGGAGGAAGAGGAATTCGCCACGGTCCTGCCGCGCACCCAGGTTCGCGAGGAAATCGCGCGCAGCATCATCACCCGCAACAAGTCGCCGGATATTTTCTTCTCGCAGTCGGTAAATCCTTACCGCGGCTGCGAGCACGGTTGTTCCTACTGTTTCGCGCGCCCTTCGCATGCCTATCTGGGGTTGTCGCCGGGACTGGATTTCGAAACCAGGATCTTCGCCAAGATCAACGCGCCGGAGCTGCTGCGCCGCGAACTGGCCAAACCCGGCTATCAGGTCAGTCCGATCGCGTTGGGCATCAACACCGATGCCTACCAGCCCATAGAGCGCAAGCTGCAACTGACGCGCAGCATCATCGAAGTCTTCGCCGAAACCAGGCATCCGTTCTCGTTGATCACCAAGAACGCATTGGTCATGCGCGACATCGACCTGCTGGCGCCGCTGGCGCGCGAAAACCTGGTGAGCGTGCATTTCTCCGTCACCTCGCTGGACAACCGCCTTTCCGCAGCGCTCGAGCCGCGCGCCTCCGCGCCGCACTCGCGCCTGCGTGCCATCCGCGCGATGCGCGAAGCCGGCGTGCCGGTCGGCGTGATGGTGGCTCCGGTGATTCCGTGGGTGAACGACAGTGAGTTGGAAGCAGTGCTGGAGGCCGTTCGCGAAGCGGGTGCCGGATCGGCCGGCTATGTGCTGCTGCGATTGCCGCACGAAGTGGCGCCGTTGTTCCGGGACTGGCTGCAGACGCATGTACCGGATCGCGCGGCGCACGTGATGAGCACCATCCAGCAGTTGCGCGGCGGCAAGGACTACGACTCTGCTTTCGGCAAACGCATGCGCGGCGAAGGCGTGTACGCGGAACTGCTGGAACGACGCTTTGCGCTGGCGCTCAAGCGCTATGGTTTTCCGCCGCGTCATCCGCGCGGGCTCGATTGCACCCGCTTCATCGCGCCACGCGCGCCTTCGCCGCAGGGCGAGCTGTTCTAGCCGAGTCTTTCCGATGAGTAGAGCAAGCAAAACGCCAGATGTGTGAGTGAAGGCACAGTGGATGCCAACTCATTGTGTCGCTCTTCCGTAAATCGCTAGAATCCCGGCTTTGCGATCCGGCCAAGGTCGCACGCGATGATTTATCCCTAAGGATTGGGTGCAAAGCATGGACAGGTCGATTCGCCTGGCGGCCAAGGCGCCGCTAGCGGATTCGTTTTCAAAACAGCCTGCGCTTCTGCGCCCATCTCGCCCCTTATTAAATGTGACATGGCAAACACTGGCTATCGCCGGTGTTCATTCCATGTCCGCATCTCTCTTGCGCATTCTGTTCGCGGTGGGGTTGTTGCTGCTGGGAACGGGAGGCGCGCACGCTGAAGGAGGGAGCTGTCCTTCGGGCTACTACCCTATTGGCGGGCAAGGAACCATAGGTTGTGCCCCACTTCCGGGCGCTGGAAACCAGCAGGCACCGCAGGCGGCCCCCAGCAGTAGCTATGCAGCGATTGCTTGGCATCCCGATGCCGCCGACATTTGGGTGGATGGCAACTACACCGGCCCCAATGCCGCCGAGCGCGGCGCGCTCGAGATGTGCAACCAGATGATGGGTGGCGGCTGCACATCGACGGGGGAGTGGTCGAACTCGTCGATGACGGTCATCCGCGATCGGGCCGGAAATTTCTACAACAGCTGGAACGGCCAAGATAGAGCTGGACGTGGGCAGGCGCTGGCTGAATGCTCGGCTAAGCAACTGTTGCCGTGCGAGGTTTTCGCGACCATCCGCTCAAGCACCGGTCGGCGTTCGCCGGGTGCTTCCGCGCGCAAATTCTATGCGGCGTCTGCTTGGGTCGATGGCGTCGATGGATATGACCATAAGCTCTATATCGCAAGCGGTTATCGCACGGTCGATGCCGCGAACGCGGCGGCGATCAAAGCATGTAGTGATGCCACTTCTCATCCTTGCAAAACCAGCATGTGGACCGGCAACGGATTTATCCAGACCTATCGACTGAATGGCACCGACGATAGCGTGACCGTCGAAACCACGGCCAAGCGCGCGCAGGAAGCCGCCAGGCTCAACTGCAAGAAACAGAAGAAAGCTACTTGCGAGCTCCAGGCGCTGTTCGATAGCCGCAAACCTGGACTATTCGCGCACGATTTCACCAAAACCACGGCGCGGTAACTCGTCTGCAGAGGCCCGCTTCTGAATTTATTTCGATCAAAGGCCGGGCCATATGTACGAAGACACGCGAACAGAACCGCAGAAAAGTGACCGATCTATTTGTATATCATCCGAAGACGGTTCGCGTGAAAAAAAGAATCGAATGAGAATAAATCTGTCACCTTTTCTCTTTTCTCCTCAGTCACCTTTTCTCCTCAGCGCAAGGAATGCAAATGCGAGTTGAAGAACGCGCTACGCCCGACTACCGATCAGTTAATGTCATCTCGTATCTATTGCTTGGCATCAGCATCGCGCTGTTCATTACTTGCTTGTTTCTGACCGCCTACACCATCTCTGGAAGGTCCGCCCCGACTGGCTTTGAGATGCTGCTCATTGGATGGATGGGCATCTTGTATTCCATGCTTGAGTGGTATGCGAATCCTTTACTGGTCATTTCATGGGCCCTAATAGCCTTCAGATTTCGCGCTATCAGCTTGCTCTTTTCTCTAGGCTCGCTCTATCTCGCCATGTCGTTTCTTAGCAGGACGCAAATGATCCTGAACGAAGCCCCCGACTATGGAGACATAGCTTCCCGCGACGCTGGGTACTGGGTATGGATCGCCAGCATTTCGTTTTCCATCGCAGCTGCTGTGATCCCTCTTGGCAAAAAGGTGGCAGATCTATTCGTAGATCGTCCGAAGACGGTTTGATATGCGTGATCGAGATCGAAATGAGAATAAATATGCCGCCACTCCTGCATAGCATCATGAAGCAACGGACGCGTCTTGCCGGCATTATCCTTTTGGCGCTATCTGCTTCTTCATGCAGTTCATCTCCGGAAGCACTTGATATCAAGCGCAATCCAAACCCGAAGCAGCGCTACGAGATCACCCTGACTATCAAGGATGCGCCGGGACCGCTTGAACCCGCGAACGCAACCGCGAACTACGTAACCGATAGCGACTGCGTACCCCGAAAACCCATCAGTGGGGCCGCCCCTGTGCAAGTTGAGGTCCCGATCGTTTTCGACCGCTTGACGCCCAACACCTATCGCGGTGAGATCTACAAGGACGTGCTCAAGAACGCGGACTACTACGGTCTGGGCATGTGTCATTGGCGGATAAATCTTGTGCGCGTGGCGTACGAGGGAGAGGGAGTGCTTTTTGGTTCGCGTGTTGCTGGCGGCGACGCGTCTGATCCTTTCGGTGAAATCGCCCCATCGCAATCAAGCATAAATTACTACCTGAAAAAGGATTATGGCAATGCTTCCCTTCGGAATGAGTCAGCCCCCGCTTTTTCTGCGGACGACATTGCCAGCCGTCCTGAGAAAGATTACTTCTCCATCACCATGGAATCGAAGGCAGATTTCCAATGAGCATGTACACAAATGAGCATGGGGTCGAAGTAAGTTTCATGGACTGCGACTTAGAGGAAGGGAAAAGGCGGGACGCGAACCGTGGCGACAACATCTCCGCCTACTATGCAGAACCCTTCCAAATCCGGTGGATTATCGAGGCGTGCGAAAGTGTCTAGCCGGCTACACGCACTACGACACCGGCCGTTGGGTCGATGACGATTCCTGCGACCTGTTCAACGGAGTCTGCTACGACGCGGAAGTCCACGTGATCCGACAACGGGGCCGCCACGCCCAACGGCTACTTCCTTGCCGACACCAACAGCCGCGTCTACGAACTAGGGAGGGCCTGAACAACCCTTGTCTTGTCATCACGAGCATAGAGAGGGATCTGTTTTCCCTTGCAAACAGCAGATCCCTCTCTACGCTCGGGATGACAGCCGAGTTGTTTGGAGTTCGGTAGTCCTCTGGCCCGTGTTGCCCCGGTCGTCATTACTAGCAACAGCCCCGATAGTCGCGCGATTGATAATCGCCGATGGTCCGAAACGCGCTAAGCTTGGTCAATGGCGCGTTGTTGAACTACGACTATCAAAGCGACGCCATTGCTTGGGGAAGCAAGAAGAATCCAAAACGGGTCAATCAGGGCCGGCGCGTGATTGCCTGGCCTCTCATCAAGGGGATACAAATGAAATTCAGTTCCATGTCAGTTGCCGCGGCTCTGTTCGTTCTGATCGCTCCGGTGGCCTTTGCTGCGCAAAAAATCGCGCCATCGCAGTACCACGACAAGGACAAACAGGAGGCCGCACGCGCGCTGCTCGAGATGGCCAAGGTGCAGGCCGGGAAGGGCAGCTGGGAGCGCATCGCGGTCGGCCGCATCTACTACCTGGGCGGCTTCAAGGCCGAGGGTCAGGCGATCTTCGACGATGTGCTGGCCAACGATCCGGAAGGCACCGATCTGTTTCGCATCGCACGGATCTACCGGCAGGCTGGCGAATGGGAGCGGGCCAAGGTGCTGTTCGAACGGGCGCTGCAGGAGAAGCCGAAAGACGCGCAGGGCATAGCCGAGCTGGGCGCCTACTACATGCTGCTTGGCGACCGCGCTGCCGCCGAACAGCTGTTCGACCGTTCCTTCCAACGCGAAGACGAACTGTGGTCGACAGTGGCGGCCGCCGGCAGCTACCTGGGCGTGCCGCCGCAGGAGTAGTTCTGCCGCCAGCAGTACACGGGTGTTTCATGTAGAGCCGAGCTTGCTCGGCTGCTTTTCACGGTTGCGCCGAACACGAAAAGCCAAGTCGCTGGGTCCCCGCCTTCGCGGGGATGACGATCCGAGGATGTGGGGGATGCGGACAGAAGATCAGCTGGCTGCGTAAAGCTTTTCCGCCGGCTGGAACAGAATCCAGCTGGTGGCGATGAACTTGTCGCCGTTCTGCGGGCGGTTGCCGCGGTGGGTGTGGGTGAAGGCGGTGGGCGCGATCAGCAGGCTGCCGGTGCGCGGTTTGACCTTGCGTTGCTGGAACAGGAATTCGGTTTCGCCTTCCTCGAACCCGTCATTGAGATACAGCGTCCACAGCAGATGCCGGTGCAGAGTTTCGGCGCTGGCGTCGCGCGGGAAAAGCTCGCAATGCCAATAGGGGTATCCGCCTTCGCCGGATGAATACCATTGCAGGTTGATCGCGCCGGGACGCAGGCAGGCGCGCGCCAGTTCTGCGATGGCTTTGTCGTCCATCACGGAGAAATCCTCAGCCTGCAGACGCCGCGGCGCGCCGTTGGCATCTGGCTGCTGCAGCATCAGCGGCGAGATCAGGGCCTGCGGATACTTGCGCAGATACTCCAGCAACCCACTGAAGACGGCTTGCTGCAGGCGCGCATCCACCGCGGCCCAGTCCGCATTGCCGCTGATGCGCAAATCGCGGCTGCGCTTGAGTTCGGGATACACCCCTCCACCTACGCGGCCGGGTTGCAGACCCTCGCTACCGCGCATCCGCGCCACGATGGCGTCGCAGGTGGCGCCGTCGATGGCGTCGGGATAGATCTCGATGAAGTCGGCGATGTTTTGCATGACGTGATTCTAAAGGCTACGCGCGGGAATTCAGCAATGCTCCCTGGCAATGGGATAGCCAGGCGCAGGCGGATCGGCATTTCTGTGAAGCAGGAGCAGATCCCTCGCCGCGCTCGGGATGACGAAGATGGATTGGGACGACCAAGGAGGTTGACTATCAGGCTGGGAGGACGAATCGACTAGATGATCCGCAGCGTGATCGCCTTCAGCACAGCGCGGGTACGGTCGCGGGTACCCAGCTTGTCCAGAATGGTGGAGACGTAGTTCTTTACCGTACCTTCGGCCAGGAACAGACTGCGCGCGATTTCCTTGTTGGAATAACCGCCGGCCAGCAAACGCAGGATCGCCACTTCGCGGGCGCCGAAGGTTTCGGTGGGCGCGGTTTCGTCGCGGAAACGGAAACGCGCGCGCACCGGGTCGGTGCTCACCGGCTGCAGCAAGGTCTCGCCGGCGGCTACCCGCACGATGGCGTCGCGCAGGTCTTCGGGCGCGGCGTCTTTCAACAGGAATCCTTGCGCGCCCGCATCGGTAGCGCGCAGCAGCAAGTCGCTGTCGTCGAAAGTGGTGAGCAGCAGCATGGGCGTGGCGTCGCCGCGCTCGCGCAACCGCTGCAGCGCCTGGATGCCGTCGGTGCCCGGCATACGGATGTCGCTGAGCACCACGTCCACAGATTGCTGTTCCAGTTTCCGCAGCAGGTCGTCGCCGTCTTCGGCTTCCAGCGCCACATCGATGTTCTGCTGCAGCAACAACGCGCGCAAGCCCGCGCGAACCAACGCCTGGTCGTCGGCTAACGCAACACGGACCGTGCTCATACTCATGCGGGAAATCCTGCTTCAATGCGCAATCCGCCGTGCGGTGCGGTGCTTACCCGAAAATCGCCGTGCGAGGCTTCCACGCGTTCGCGCATCCCGGCCATGCCGTTGCCTTCCCGGATGGCACCCTTCACCACGCCATCATCTTCGATCCGCAACATCACCTCTTTGCCCTCGCGCGAGATCTCCACCGACACGCGGCTTGCACCCGCATGGCGCACTGCGTTGGTCAGCGATTCCTGCACCAGGCGCAAGAGGGTCTCGGCCAAGGCGGGGTCGGTCACCTGCACGTCGCTGTCCATGCGCAGGTCCATGCGCAGTTTGGGCAACGGCGCAGCCAGCGCGCGCAATGCGGTCTCCAAGTCCAGGCCGCGACTGTCGCGCATGGCCTGCACCACGTTGCGGATGTCGGTCAGCAGTTCGCTGGACAGATGCTGCGCAAGGCGGATCTCTTCGCGCTGGGCGAACGCAGGATCCGACGCCAGCGCGCGCAGGTTGAGGTGTATCGCGGTCAGTTTGTGACCGGCTACATCGTGCAGCTCGCGCGCCATGCGCAGGCGTTCGGCGTCGCGCGCGCTGTCGGCCAGCAGCGCGCGGGTGGCCAGCAGATCGGCGTTGACCAGCGCAAGCCGGTCGCGCGTGCGCTCGGCGTTGCTGGCGTAGTGGCCCACCAGCAAGGCGAATGCCTGGAAGCCGGCATAGATCAGCACCATCAAGGACGGCGAGGAAAAGCCGGCGTCACGCAGCAGCAGATAGAACAGGACATTGACCACCCCCATGGCCAGCAGCGTCGCGCGTAGCGACCACACCATGCTCAATTGAGCGGCCAGCACCACCAGCAACACCGGCGTGGTGCCTGTGCGCGGTGCCAGCCACACCAACGTCAGTGCGCAGGCGGCGATGAACACCAGCAACGCATTCACCTGCCAGGGTCTGAGTTGCGGCAGGTCGCAGAGCAGGCTGGCCACCAGGAACGCCACCATCAGGCCCCAGCACAGGGCGAAGTTTTGCGGCTCCGCATCCCGCAGGGAAAGGCCGACCGCCAGCCAGGTCAGCAGCAGAGCGAGATTCAGGGGTTTCAGCAGGTGGCGTAGCAATGCGCGCATGCCGGCATGCTGCGGGGTGTCCGCGGCGTTGGCAATGCGTACGGCACCGAAAGTGACTTCCGGCACTGCTGACAGCACGTTGTCAGCAGCGGGTACGCAAGCTCTGGCCATACCAAGCGAAGGCGACACCCATGGACCCGAAACGCCGACTCCTTACCGCCGCCTGCATCGGTGGCACCGCCGCCACGCTATTGGCTGATGCCTTTGCCCAGGCGGGCGGTCCCGTTGAACCTGCGTCCGGAGAAAATGTCGCAGCGAATCCTTCCACCGGCCCCGGTGCCGATGGCCACCACGATTTCGATTTCTTCCACGGCCGTTGGCATCTGCACAACCGACGCCTGAAAACCTGGCTCGCAAACTCCGACGAGTGGATCGAATTCGAGGGCCGCCTGCATTGCCAGCCACTGCTGGGCGGCATCGGCAATATCGATGAAGTCGTAGCCGACTTCGGCGAAGGCATCCACGGGATCAGCCTGCGCCTGTACGACCCGGCGGCCCGGCGTTGGAGCGACTACTGGGCCACCAAACGCGGCGGCGTACTCGGCCCGCCGGTGATCGGCGCATTCTGCGGTGGCATCGGCACCTTCCACGGTGAGGATCAGTTCGAAGGCCGCGCGGTGCGAATCCGCGCGATCTGGACGCAACCCGGCGCAGACGTCGTGAATTGGGAACAGGCCTTCTCCGTCGATCACGGCAAAACCTGGGAAACCAACTGGACCATGCGCATGACCCGGCAGACCTGACTTAGGACAGCCGACTCACGACAAGCCAGGGGATCCCCATGAACAAATTCGTAGAAGTACGTTCCTATGCGCTCAAGCCCGGCACGCGCGAAGCGTTCGACCGCATCGCTTCGCAACAGGCCATTCCGATGTTGCGGCGCTGGGAGGTCGATGTGGTAGCGCACGGACCTTCGCCGCACGATGGCGATTCCTATTATCTGATCCGTGCCTACGCCAGCCTTGCCGACCGCCAGCAGAGTCAGGACGCCTTTTACGGCAGCCAGGAATGGAAGGACGGTCCGCGCGCGGCGATCCTGGGGTTGATCGAGAACTTCACTTCGATCGTGCTTGAGCTGGAGCCAGCGACGGTCGAGGCATTGCGGATCGTGCCGCCGCGCGGGGCCTCCGCATGAAGACGACAAAACTGCAGTTGGCGTTGCTGCTGGGTGTCTGCCTGAGCTCAGCCGCCGCACACGCGAACGATGCCGAAGGAACAGGAGCCGGATCCATGAACATGACCACAACCTGTTGCGCAGTACTCGAACTGCGCCAGTACACGCTCAAGCCCGGCAAACGCGATGTCCTGATCGGTTTGTTCGACGACAAGTTCGTCGCCGGCCAGGAAAACGCCGGCATGACCATCGTCGGCCAGTTCCGCGATCTGGATGCGCCGGATCGTTTCGTCTGGCTGCGCGGCTTCGCCGGCATGCCGCAACGCAAGCAGGCGTTAGAGGCGTTCTACGGCGGACCGGTATGGCAAGACAACCGCGCCACGGCCAACGGCACCATGATCGATTCGGACAACGTGCTGCTGCTGCGGCCGGCGACGTCATCTTCCGGATTCGCCTTGCATGGGTTGGCACGCGACCAGCGTCCAGCGGGATTGGTGGTGGCCTATCTGCACTACTTGCAACGACCTGCGGACACGGCAGTGGTGTGGGATCTTGAACGCCGTCTGCGTTCGGCCCTGCAATCCTCCGGCGCGCAACTGCAGGCGGTGCTGGTCAGCGAGCATAGCGAGAACACCTTTCTGGCCTTGCCGGTGCGGCTGGGTGAAGAAGTACTGATATGGGTGGCGGGTTTCGCCGATCAGGCCGCCTACGATGCGCAGCGCGTGGCGCTGGAAGAGACCGCGGCGGATCTCCAGCCATTGCAATCCGCACCGGCCGAACGCCTGCACCTGTCCGCGACTGCGGGATCCCTGTTGCGCGGCGCGCCGGAGAAGCAACCATGACATCGCCTGAAAACGACGGACGCCACGACTTCGATTTCTACTATGGCCATTGGAAGGTGCGCAACGAACGCCTGAAGCAGCGCCTAGTCGGCAGCGACGACTGGGAAACCTTCGAGGCCACCCAAAGCTGTCAGCCGCTGCTCGACGGCATCGGCAACCTCGACGACTTCGTCACCGGATGGAGCGGCGGGTTTCGCGGCATGACCTTGCGTCTGTTCGACCTGCAGGCCAGGCAATGGAGCATCTATTGGGCCAGCAATCGCAGTGGAGTGCTGGAACTGCCGGTGATGGGCCGGTTCGAGAACGGCGTAGGCACCTTCCATGGACGCGATAGCCATGAAGGCCGGCCGGTGCTGGCGCGCTTCATCTGGTCGGATATCACCGCTGACTCGGCGCACTGGCAACAGGCGTTTTCCACCGACGAAGGCGCCAGCTGGGAGACCAACTGGCATATGTGGATGACGCGGATCGCCCGTTGAACCTTTGATCCGCGCGCCGCGGCACGCCATGATGGCCGCATGCGCCGCGCCGACCGTCTGTTTCTGATCATCCACGCCCTGCGCGGCCGCCGTTCGGCGTTGACCGCGCAGCAACTGGCCGGGACCCTGCATGTTTCCCTGCGCACCATCTACCGCGATGTCGCCGATCTGCAGCTGTCCGGGGTGCCGATCGAAGGCGAGGCCGGCATCGGCTACGTGCTGCGCAAGGGTTCGGACGTTCCGCCGCTGATGTTCAACGCCGACGAACTGGAAGCGCTGGTGGTGGGCACGCGTTTCGTCCGCGCGTTCGGCGGCGAGCGCCTCGGTCTGGCCGCCAGCGCGGCATTGTTGAAGATAGAAGCAGTGCTGCCGCCGAACCTGCGCGAGCGTTCGCGCCGCACCCGCATCTACGCGCCGGAACTGGACAACCGTATCGAGGCCAGCGGCATGATCGATCGCCTGCACGCGGCGGTGGAAGCGCGCCAGGTGCTGCGCCTGCAGTACCGCGATCCCTCCGGCAACGAAACCGTCCGCGAAGTGGAGCCGCTATGCCTGACCTTCTGGGGCGGCAGCTGGACGCTGGGCGCGTGGTGCCGGCTGCGCGGGGATTTCCGCAATTTCCGGCCGGACAGGATTGTCGGTGTCGAGGCTACCGGGGAAGCATTCGCAGAGATCGCGGGCCGCGATCTGAATGCGTATCTGCGGGCTGTCGGCAACCCGCAGCAGGATGAGGCGTGACGTGCGCAAAAGCGAGGTAGGCCGGGGCTACGTCCCCGACGCTCAATTCGCCCGCGCGCTGGAGACATCGAGTTGGATTGTCGTTGGACTCCGCGCGTCGGGGGCGTAGCCCCGACCTACGGTCTTTGGCCTCCCCCTTTGAAAAAGGGGGATTGAGGGGGATTTGCTTTTGCTTTCGATCAGAGAAAAACAAGATCAAGAGCAAATCCCCCGTCAGCTGCTGCGCAGCCGCCCGCCCCCTTTTACAAAGAGGGAAAAGCAATAGTCAGCGCGACCATTGCCATTGCGCGCCAACCAGGAACGTGCGCCCTGGTCCGGGTTCGTAGAACCGTCCATTGCCTTCGTTGACGATCACCGAACCGATGTAATCGTGATCCAACACGTTGTCGATCCGCGCAAAGGCGCGCAGGCCGCCGGAGGCGAACTTCCATTCGCGCGCTGCTTCCAGATGCAACAGAAAGTAGCCTGGCGCTGATTCGCTGGCCACATCATTCACCACTACATCGCCAACGCCTTCGACTTCGGTCGCCGCACTCCACGCATTTCCGCGCCATTGCAGCCGGCCGAACAACTGCTGGCGCGCCACGCCCGGAATGCGCACCCCTGCCGCCACCGGCGTGGAAGGCACGGTGCAACCGGCACCAGTGCAGACCAGGTAGGCGCTGCGGAAAGTCGCATCCAGCCACGTATAGGCCAGTTGCAGGCGCCATTGGTCGGAGAGCGCAGTCTCGAACGAAGTCTCCAATCCCTGCCGCCGTGCGCGCCCCACATTGCGGAAACTGCTGCGCCCGCCGACGTTGCGCACCACCGCCAGCTCGTCGTCGGTATCGGCACGGAACAGCGCGGCTTCCAGGCGCGTGTCGCCCTCGCCGCGCCATTTCATTCCCAGCTCCGCATTGCGGCTGATCGTCGGCCGCAGATCGAAAGCCAGACCGGCGCCGCCATCGGCGCGATAACCCAGTTCGTTGAAGGTCGGTGTCTCGAAGCCGCGACCCACCGAAGCGTAGAAGCGCAGGTTATCGCCAGGTTCCAACATAAGCCCGGCGACGGGCGTCGTATCGCGATAACGCACGCTGCCGCTGTCGTCGGGATTGCCGGCGGTGACGTAATTATCGCGTGCGCGGAATTCCACTTCGCTATGGCGCGCACCCACCAACAGCGACCAGCGCGGCGCAAATTTCCACCACGCCTGCATGAACTCATCTACGTTGCGCACGCGGTTGCTCTCATCACGTCGCAGCGCGCCCTTGACTCCCAAAGTGCTGCCGATGAAATTCTCGTAGCCGCGCCGTTGCTGATCCTGCTGGTCGAAATTGGCGCCGATGGTGAACTCGAACGGCTTCGAGGCCAGTTCATTTCGCCAGCTCCAGCGCAGATCGGCACCGCCGTAGTCGCTGGCCAGGTCGATCACGCCGCCGGCGTTGAGCGGATTGGCCTGCGCCGCTACCGGCAAGGCCAGAAACTGTTCCACCGCGCGTCGTCCGGCATAGGCCATCGCACGCCAGGTTTGCCTGTCGCCCACCTGTTGTTCGTAGGTCAGCCCACCCTGGCTCTGGCGCACCGACTTGCGCGTATCGAACTGCGTGGCGACCACGGTGGCCTGACGCGGATCGGCTTGGACCTGCGTGCGGGTCAGGCCCAGGGGATCGTCGGCGTCGGGCAGATCGACGTGGTTCAGCACCAGGGTCAGCTTGCGCAAGGGATCGATACGGAAATCGAAGCGCGCGTTGAACGAATCGCGTCGTGCCGCGCTATGGTCGCGATAGCCCTGGGTGTCGAAGCGCGAAGCGGCGAGGTTGTAGCCCAGATCGCCGCTGGCGCCGCGCAACTGCGCACCCAGCGTGTATGCGTCGTCGCTGCCGGCCGTGGCGCGGACCCGCCACGGGTCGCCTTCCTTTCCTTCCGCGCTCCATAACTGCACCACGCCGCCCGAAGAATTTCCATACAGCGCGGAGAACGGACCGCGCATGATCTCGATGCGCTCGCCGCCCAGTACGTTGAAATGCGAAAGCTGCCCTTGCCCGTCCGGCATCGATGCCGGAATGCCGTCTGAAAACAGGCGCACGCCGCGCACGCCGAAGGTCGAGCGCGCGCCGAAACCGCGGATGGACAGCTGCGTGTCCTGCGCGTAGTTCTGGCGGTCGCGGGCCAGCAGTCCGGGAACGCCGCCCAGCGCATCGGAAACGTTGACGGCATTGCCGCTGTCGTCGTCGCTAAGGGAGACGGTATCGACCGAAGCCGGGGTGTCGAAATCGTCTACGCCAACCAGGCGGGTCGCTTGCACTCGAATGCGGTCGAGGGTGACAGGGCCGTCATCGGGGGATTGCGCGTGCGCGACCGCACTAAGCGAGAGAAAGCCGAGCAGGGCGAGTGCGGAGTATCCGGAAGTCATGCGCCATGATCGCGCATCTCCTCTTCAAGGTCGTCATCCCGGCGAAAGCCGGGACCCAAGTCCCACATCGACGGAAAGTTGGGTCCCGGCTTTCGCCGGGATGACGACCTTTTCTTTAGCGGCAACCGTTCCAATCGGCCAGTTGCGCGCCCTTTTTGCAGAGCCGAGCTTGCTCGGCTGCTTTTGATCGTACACCTGCCCGCGAAGAGCAGCCGAGCAAGCTCGGCTCTACAAACGCTTAGACGTCCGCGTCCATCGCCCAACCTTCGCCGGTGCCGCGCGTGTAAACCTTGTCAGTAGTCAGCACCTTGCCCGCCGGATAGGCCTCGCCCTTCGCCAGCCGCGCATAGATCGGGGTGAAGTCTGGTGCGGTCGCGGCGATCAATTGTTCGAAACTGTCGATGACGAAGTAGGTCTTCTGGAAGGTATCGATGCGGTAGCGCGTGCGCATCACCCGCTCCAGATCGAAACCGATACGGTTGGGCGCCTCCGATTCCAGCGAGTAAAGCGACTCGCCCTTCGACGAAACAATGCCGCTGCCGTAGATGCGCAGGCCCTGCGGCGTGTCGATCAGGCCGAACTCCACCGTGTACCAGTACAGGCGCGTCAGGTTGACCAGCGCTTCCGGGCCGATGCCATGCGCCTTCACGCCGCCGCGGCCATAGGCCTGCATGTAGTCGGCGAACAAAGGGTTCATCAGCAACGGCACATGGCCGAACAGATCGTGGAAAAGATCCGGTTCGGCGATGTAGTCGATCTGGTCGGGGCGACGGATCCACCAGGTCACCGGGAAGCGCCGATTGGCCAGATGGTCGAAGAAATCCAGTTCCGGCAGCAGGCCCTCCACGCCGATCAGGGTCCAACCGGTGGCCGCACCCAGCACTTCGTTCAATTGGTCGAAGCGCGGAATCGCATGCGGGGTCATGCCCATTTCGTCCTGGGCGTGCAGGAATTCCTCGCTGGCACGCCCCACCAGCAGCTCGCGCTGGCGCTGATACAGCGTGCCCCAGGTGGCGTGATCCTCGGCCCGGTAATCCTCCCACGGTTGTTCCACCACGGCGGTCGTATAGACCGGGACGTAGCCCTTGTCGGTCTCTTGGTGCTCGACGCGGCGCGGCTCGTTCATGGGTTCTCCGGGAGGATTGAAGCGGCATTCGATGTTAGCGCCGCAATGGCGCAACAGGGTTGCAAAGTTGCAAAGATCTGCGGTGTTGGCGCAATATTCGTGCGTAAAATGCAGAAAGTGAGCATGAAATGGCCGAATCCCTTTCCCTGGACCGCACCGACCTGCGCCTGCTCGCACTCCTGCAGCAGGACGGACGCGCCACCAATGCCGATATCGCCGCGCAGGTGAACCTGTCCCCGTCCGCTTGTCTGAGAAGGATCCAGCGACTGGAATCTTCGGGCGTGATCCGCGGCTACGCAGCCATGGTCGATCCCAAGCGCGTCGGCCTGGGCCTGCAGGCGTTCGTACGCGTGCAATTGGAAAAGCACGGCCAATTGGGACTGGACCGGTTCATCGAAGGAGTGAACGACTGGGACGAAGTGGTCGCCTGCCATGCGCTCACCGGCGACATGGATTATCTGTTGCAAGTGGTGGTGCAGGACCTGGAGCACTTCTCCCGCTTCCTGCTGGACAAACTGATCAACGCCACCGGCGTGGCCGATGTGAATTCCAGTTTCGTCCTGCGCACGGTCAAGCAGACGCGGGCGTTGCCGCTGGGGCATTTGCAATAACGGATCGTGTAGGAGCGGGCCCTGCCCGCGACGCTCTACCGGTAAAGCCCGTCGCGGGCAGGGACCGCTCCTACAAGAGCATCATTTGAGGGGCAGCGTCACGCTCTTGATGCATTCGTCGACCGTGGCCTTGAGCGTCGGGTCGGTAACCGATTGCAACGCGGCTAGCGCTTTTGCTTCATAGGCCTCGGCCACACCTGGCGCGGGCTCAAGGAAGGGAGAAGTGCACAAGTTGTCGACGGCGTAGCCGTGCCCCACCATCGCCAGCACGCGCTCGGGCGCATTCGGCAGCGCCTGGGCCAGCGCACGGCTCAAGGTCTCGGCAGTGTCGGCATCGGAGGCAGGGCGCAAGCGAAGAGCAATCGTCAGCCAGACGGGATCGGCGGTAGCGATGGCGTCGCTGACTTTGCCGAAGCGCGCATCGTCCTGGCCCAGCGCAAGGAGGGCGGCCTTGGCTCCCTTGCTGTCGATTTCCCCGTTGATCTGCCGGGCCAGTTCCGGTTCCACCGGCGCCGATTGCGCAGAGGGCACGGACGGCGCTGAGGCGGCAGCGGGAGCTGCGGAAACCGGTGCGGCCGGCGGCGACGCCTCGGCAGGCTCCCGCGGTGCAGCGACAGGCTTGCAGGCCGATAACAACAGTCCGCCAAAGACCAACAAAACCGCCAATCCAGGTCGCTTCACAGGGTGCTCCGCAAGAGGAAAGCGGGCAGGATCGCAAAATTGGCGGCGCCCGGTTCGTGACCTGATCGGCTGAACGGGACTTCCGGCCATTGCCCCGGCTGTTGCTGTCCTGCAACATGCGCGTGCTAGGCGCCAAACCCGCCTTCGCCTCCTTCCACCACCCTCCGGAAGCCAACATGCCCTCCAGCCGCTCCTCGTCCGTGCGTCCGCACCGACTCGCCATCGCCATTGCCGCCCTGTTGCCGTTCGGCACAGTCCTCGCCCAGGAAGCCGTGCCCGCCGCGCCGGCGCAAAGCGAAGCCACCACGCTGGATGCGGTGCAAGTCACTGCGCAGCGTCGCGTGGAAAACATCAAAGACGTGCCGGTTTCCATCAGCACCATAAACAGCGAAAAGCTCGACGTCCTAGCCTCCGGCGGCAACGACGTGCGCTTTCTGTCGGCGCGCGTGCCCAGCCTCAATATCGAATCGTCGTACGGACGCGCCTTCCCGCGTTTCTACATCCGCGGATTGGGCAACACCGACTTCGACCTCAACGCCTCGCAGCCGGTGTCGTTGATCTACGACGAAGTAGTGCAGGAAAGTCCGTTGCTGAAAGGCTTCCCGGTATTCGATCTGGAACGCATCGAAGTATTGCGCGGCCCGCAGGGCACGCTGTTCGGCCGCAACACGCCGGCCGGCGTGGTGAAATTCGAATCGGCCAAGCCGACGCAGGAATTCGGCGGCTACGGCAGGGTGTCCTACGGCACCGACGACATGTGGAACGTGGAAGGCGCCGTCGGTGGCGGCTTGACCGATCGCTGGTCCGCCCGCGCCTCGGTGCTGTTCCAGCGCCGCGAGGACTCGGTGACCAACACCAACATCCCCGGTCCCGACCGTGGCGCCGAAGGCTACGACGAGTCCGCCGCACGGGTGCAGTTCCTGTACGAAGGCGATGCGTTCGAAGGCTTGTTCAACCTGCACAAGCGCCACCTCAACGGCACCGCGCGTCTGTTCCGCGCCAACATCATCGACCCGGGCACCAACAACCTGGTGCCTGGCTTCGACCGCGATGAAGTGTCCACCGACGGCGTCAACTTCTCCGAACTCGATACCTGGGGCGGGAGCGCACGCCTGCGGTGGGAGTTGGGCCGTGTGAACCTGTACTCCATCACTGGCTACGAAACCGCCGAGTCGCTCAATCGCGGCGATATCGACGGCGGCTACGGCGCTGCGTTCCTCGGCCCGGGCAATTCGGGACCGGGCTTCATCCCGTTCGCATCGGAATCGGCCGATGGTCTGCCCGACCATCGCCAGATCACCCAGGAATTCCGCATCGAGTCCAACGAATGGGGCCGCTTCGACTGGCAGGCAGGCCTGTTCTACTACGACGAAGACATCACCATCGACAGCTTCAATTACGACTCGCTGACCGCCGGCAATCCGCAAGCCGGCCATGCGATCCAGGAGCAGCGCAACAAGGCCTGGGCGGTATTCGCTTCCGGCGATTTCGATGTCACCGACAAACTGAAGCTGCGCGGCGGCTTGCGCTACACGCAGGACAAGAAGGACTTCAGCGCCAGCGTGCTGGAGGGCGCGCCGTTTGGTGCGCCGGTCGGCGGTCCGTATCGGGTCAACACCGACGTCGACGATGTCAGCGGCGACCTGAGCGCGGTGTACCAGCTCAACGAAGACATCAACCTGTACGCGCGCGTGGCCAAGGGTTTCCGCGCACCATCGATCCAAGGTCGTCTGCTGTTCGCCAGCGCCACGGCGCCCAATGGCGGCGTGTCCACCGCCGACTCGGAAGAAGTAATTTCCTATGAGGCCGGCATCAAGGCCGACCTGTGGGACAAGCGCGCGCGCATCGGCTTCAATGTGTTCCGCTACGACGTCAACGACCAGCAAATCATCGCGGTAGGCGGCGGCTCCAATATCGCCACGCTGCTCAACGCGGACAAGACCATCGGCCAGGGCTTCGAGCTGGATCTGGAGGCTTACCTCACCGACAACCTGCTGGTGACCCTGGGCAGCAGCTACAACGACACCGAGATCGACGACCCCAGCCTGTTCCTGCCCGGTTGCGGCGGCGGTTGCACGGTGACCGATCCGCTCACGGCCAATGGCTACTCGATCGACGGCAACTCGCTGCCGCAGGCGCCCAAGTGGGTGCACAACGTGACCGCGCGCTGGGCCATGCCGGTGGGCCAGGGCGGTGAGTTCTACGTGTTCACCGACTGGGCCTATCGCAGCGAAGTGAACTTCTTCCTGTACGAATCGGTGGAATTCACCGGCAAGTCCTCGCTGGAAGGCGGCTTGCGCGTCGGCTACAACTGGAACCAGGGCGACTACGGCGTGGCCGTGTTCGGCCGCAACATCACCGACCAGACCCGCATCGTCGGCGGCATCGACTTCAACAACCTGACCGGCTTCCTCAACGAGCCGCGTACGGTGGGCCTGGAGTTCAGCGCCCGGTTCTGATGCAACGGCGGCTCTCCTTTCTCACGGAAGGAGAGCCGGCCGGAAAGCAGTAGGAGCGACGCGAGTTGCGAAGCTCGTAGATTGTCGAATTGCGGAATCTTTTGATCGTTTGGTTGCCGGGGGCTTCGCGACTTGCGTCGCTCCTACAACGCGACCAGGGACGTCAACTCACCGGGTAAGGTCCGTCCTCGAATGTTTGCGCGTGGTAGCCCTTCGTGCCGACTTCGATGGCCAGCGGGCTGCGCGGATCTTCGCCGGTGCGCAGGCTTTCCAACATGCGGGCGAAATCGTAGTTCGGTTTCCATCCCAGCGCCTGCCGAGCGGCCGCGTTGACGTAGACGCGTTCGATCCCCGCGAACATGCGCCACCCGCGGCGCGCGTAAGCCGTTTCGTAGTCGGGAAAGTATCGCGCCACCACCGAGGGTGCGTCGTCGTGCAGCTGCTGCAGATCTTCGCGATCGAAGGGCGTGGTCGCGCTGACGATGAAACGGCCGAAACCTATCCCGGCCGCGCGCTCCACCGCGCACAAGTGCGCATCCACCACGTCCTGCAGATCCGCGCGCCGGTACAGGAACTCGTTGGCCTTGATGTTGGCGTCGGCGAAACTCTCGCGCACCTGCCTGCGGTCGTCGGCCTCGGGAAAGAAACGCGAGGCGCGCAGCACCACGCACGGCAGCCGCTCGTTGCGATGGAACAGCTGGCATAAGTCCTCGGCCGCGACCTTGGTCACGCCGTAGATGTTCTTCGGCACCGGCACCACGTCCTCGGTGATCCAGGCCGAAGGCGCGCCCGGCGGCGGCACCAGCGCATCGCCATAGAGGCTGGTGGTGCTGGTGAACACGAAAGCGCCCACGCCGTTGCGCTTGGCCGCTTCCAGCAGATTGAGCGTGCCGGTGATGTTGGTGTCCACGAAATCCTGCCGCGTGTGCGTGGCCACGTGCGGTTTGTGCAGCGTGGCCGAATGCAGGACCGCATCGATACCGCGCATGCAGCGGTCGACAAAGGCGCGGTCGGCGACGGAGCCGACCAGATCGGTGTGCGAAGAGGGCGATATATCGACGCCCGTAACTTCGCGGCCTTGTGCGCGCAACGTGCGCACCAGCCCTTCTCCCAGATGTCCCGCACTGCCGGTAACCAGTATCCGCATGTCGCGTAAGCCCGCCGGAAAACGGCGATTATAGTCATGCGCGCGGAATGACCGTTCTTCCCGTAGAGGGGGCGGCATCGATGGTTGTAGGAGCGACGCGAGTCGCGAAGCTCGCAATCCTGCAAATCGCCAGACCTGCGGAAGATCGGTTGTTCGATGCTTCGCGACTCGCGTCGCTCCTACAGAGGCGCGGGATTGTCCTGCAAGGCTGCGTGGACCACGCCCAGAAGCTGTTCTTCGGGATCGGTGCGCTGCTCCCAGTACATCACGCCGCCCAGGCCGCGTTCACGCACGAATTCCACCTTGGCCCGCAGCGCCTGTGGATCTTCGTAGCTGATCAGGCGGCGTTCGTTTCCGTTCCAGAGCCAGGCCGATTGCGCCTGATCGTCCCACAAGCGTACGAAGCCGTTCTTGTCGAGATAGCGGTGGGCGATGTCTTGCCAGGTAACGAAGCCGCCTTCGCTGCCGAAGGGCTGATGCAATCCCTGTTGAGCGTCGGTGACGTCGCCGAAGATCCTTCCGTAGAACGCCAAACCGACATTGAGCTTGCGTGGCGGGGTGCCGGCTTTCAAGAACTCGTCCACCGCTTTCTCGGTCGTGCGGCTGCCCGGCGCCGCCGTACGCGAACGGTACAACGATGCGTGATGACCGGTGGTCGGCGTCAGGCTGCCGTAGAAGTCGTAGGTCATCAGGTTGATCCAGTCCAGCACCTCGGAGATGCGGGCGATCTCCAGGCCGCGCGCGGCTTCGCCGTCGGCGGCGGCGATGGTCAGCAGATAGCGACGGCCGCCGTGGGTTGCGCCCAGCGCGTCCAGCTTGGCGCGGACCGCCTGCAGCAGCAGGGTGAAATTCTGCTTGTCTTCCGGACGATGGCTGATACCCGGCCCCGGATGGGCCGGATACTCCCAGTCGATATCCAACCCATCCAGATCGTGCTTGCGCACCAGCGCCACGGCAGTGTCGGCGAAACGCGCGCGCGCGACGTCGGTCAGCGCGGCTTCGGAAAAATTGCCCGCACCCCAGCCGCCGATCGACAGCAGCACCTTCAGGTCCGGATTGACCTTGCGCAAAGCCACCAGGCCCGTCAGCGAACGAGCGGCGGTTTCGTGCGGTAGGAAAACCTCATGCGCCGGATTGACCTGTGCGAAAGCGAAGTTGATGACGTCCAGTTTGTCCGCACTGATCCTGGGCAGCGCCGGGCCATCTGCGACGTAGCCGATGATGCGGTAGTCGCGCGCGGCTTCATTCGCACCGGCAGCACCGGGGAACGCCGCAAACAGGAACATGGCCACCGCCAGCCGTACGATATCCCTACGCAGGATTTCCATTCGCCGCTTACCTCCGATGATCGCAAGGACCCAACTATAACGGCGCGATTCTGCCAACTGGAGCGAAGCCCGTAGCAGGAACAACAAGTCACGGCGGCAAGACAGAACTTGGCCGAATACGCGCGCCGTGGATGTCCTGTCAGGTCTGTGGCGGCTCGCGCGGCGGGAAACGCAATACCACCCCGCGTGTTTCTTCCTCCTGATTGCGCACCCACAACACCGGCACCGCGTGTGGCGCGGGCGGCTCCAGTTCGTCGTCCAGCGGCGCGAGGTCTTCTTCGTCTTCCCAGCTATAACGCTTGCGGGGCAATGCGGGATCCAGCTTGCGGAACAGCAATGCGGCCAGCAGGCCGCCCACCGCACCGCCCAGGTGCGACTGCCACGACACGCCCGGCTCGTGCGGCAACACCGTCAGCAGCATGCCGCCGTAGAACAGGAACGCGATCATGCCGGTGGCGATCGCCGGCCGGTCGCGGCGCAACACGCCCAAGCCGAAAATCAGGAACATCAATCCATGAGTTACGCCGCTGGCGCCCAGGTGATGCGATCCCGCATCGCCCAGCCACCACGCGCCCAGCCCGGAACCGAGCCACAACAACGGCAGCGACCACAACGTGGCGCGCGGATACACGCTACCGGCCAGCGTGCCCAGCATCAGCAGGGCCACGCTGTTGGCGGCGATATGTTCCACCGATCCGTGCAGCAGCGGCGCAGTCAGCACGCCGAGCAGGCCTTGCACGCTATGCGGCGCAACGGCGAACGGCGCCCAGTCGAAGCTGCCCTGCGCCGAATACACCAGGATCAGCGCCAGCACGAAAGCCAGGCTGAGATTGAGCGCACGGATCAGGCGGCGACGGTCGGTCTTGCCTTGTTTTTCGGCGTCGTAGCGCGGGTCGTCGGGATGATGTGGGTCCATGGGAAAGGGATGGCGGCGGGGTGTGGAAATGCAAGGGTGGGGCGGGCCGGGATGGTGAATCCCGGCTTCTGCCCCCTCCCTTGCGAAGCAGGGGAGCTCGAAGCCGCCTCAAGCGGCTGAGGGGGAGGAGTTGCTCTTGGCGCTGAACTTGTAACGACCACGATAGTGGATGGCTGCGAACAACGAGTTTCAAGGCCGTCTATTGGCGCGCCAACAGCACCCCTCCCCAACCCTCCCCTTTGCTGCGCAAAAGGGAGGGGGCCGGACACGTGCATTCACGCAGGGTGAGCACACCAACAAATCGGGCCAAGCGCGCGCACCGCGTAGAATGCACACATGAACACCCCACTCCCCACCGTCCATCTCAAGAACGCCTGGCGTTCCAGCCACCCCTGGATCTTCCAGAAACTGGTGGCCAAGCCCGAACAGAAGCCCAAGCCCGGCACCATCGTCGATGTGATCGGCGTGGAAGGCGAATGGATCGGGCGCGGCTTCTACAACGGGCATTCGCGCATAGCCGTGCGCATCCTGGAAACCGATCCGGATGTCCCCGTCGATGCCGGCTGGTTCTCGCGCAAGATCGCCGCGGCGGTTTCCCTGCGTCGCGACGTGCTGAAGCTGGACGAAGTGTCCAACGCCTGGCGCGTGGTGCATGCCGAAGGCGACGGCCTGTCCGGTCTGGTGGTGGACCGCTACGACGATCTGCTGGTCGTGGAATTTTTCAGCGCGGGCATGTTCCGCCACCGCGATTGGATCTACGAAGCGCTGAAGGAACAGTTTCCCGGTGCGCGCTTCTACAGCTTCGCCGAAGAACACGTGCAGAAGCAGGAGAGCTTCGATTTCCGTGGCACCGAACCGCCGGCGCCGGCGATCATCACCGAGTACGGCGTGCGCTTTCGCGCCGACCCGGCCGGCGCGCACAAGACCGGCTTCTTCGCCGACCAGCGCGAAAACCGCGAATGGCTTTCGCATCAGGTCGCCGGCAAGCGCGTGCTGGATCTGTGCTGCAACACCGGCGGCTTCGGCGTGTACGCCAAGGTGCGCGGCGCCGAGGAAGTGGTGGGCGTGGATATCGACGAGGATGTGATCTCGATCGCCAAAGGCAACGCCAAGCTCAACGATGTGAAACTGAAATTCGTGCAGGCCGACATCTTCCCGTGGCTGCGCGATGCGGGCAATGCTAAGGATCTGTACGACGTGGTGATCCTGGACCCGGCCAAGATGACCCGCGACCGCGAGCAGGTGATCGCCGCGCTGAAGAAATACCTGGACATGAACAAGCTGGCGCTGGGCGTGGTGAAACCGGGTGGGCTGTTCGCCACGTTCTCCTGTACGGGGCTGGTCAGCGAACAGGAATTCCTGGACATGCTGCGCCGTGCCGCGTATTTCTCCGGCCGCACCATCCAGATCCTGAAAGTCTCAGGTGCGGGCGCGGATCATCCGTTCATGGCGCATGTGCAGGAGTCGCGTTACCTGAAAGCGGTGTTCTGCCGCGTGGATTGACGCGATTCCGGAAGCGAGGCGCGTCGCTTCGCGCCGGCGGAAAAAAAAGCGGGCCTTGGCCCGCTTTTTTGTTGAATCACTACACGGCTCAGTTTTCGCCCGACAGCTCGATGCAATCGAATTTCACGTCCGGGTCCACCTCGGCGTCGTAGTCGACGTCGCTGCGCTCGAAACCGAACAGCTTCAGGAATTCATGCTTGTAGTTGGCGTAGTCGGTCAGCTGGAACAGGTTCTCGGTGGTGATCCGGGGCCATAGCGCCTTGGCCGCCGTCTGCACTTCGGGGCGCAGCTCCCAGTCGTCCAGGCGCAGGCGGTTCTCCTCGTCGACGGCCGCCGGTTGGCCGTCGGTGCGGTACATGCGATCACGGAACAAGCGGTCCAGCTGTTCGATGGTGCCCTCGTGCAGGCCCAGCTCCTTCATCACCTTGAACACGATGCTGATGTACAGCGGCATCACCGGGATCGCGGAGCTGGCCTGGGTCACCACCGACTTCAGCACCGCAACGTTCGCGCTTCCGCCGCTGCCCTGCAGGCGCTGGTTGAGGCGCTGCGCGGTGGTATCCAGGTCGGCCTTCGCGCGGCCCAGTGCGCCGTGCCAGTAGATCGGCCAGGTGATCTCGGTGCCGATATAGCTGAAGGCCACCGTGCGTGCGCCCGGCGCCAGCACGCCGGCCCGGTCAAGCGCGTCCAGCCACAGTTCCCAGTCCTGCCCGCCCATCACGGTGACGGTGTCTTCGATTTCCTGCTCGGTGGCCGGTTCGATGACGGCCTGGGTGATGGCGTCCTTGTTGGTGTCGATGGCGGTGGAAACGTACGGCGCGCCGATCGGCTTCAATGCCGAACGCTTCACCTCGCCGGTCGAGGGCAACTTGCGCACCGGCGAGGCCAGCGAATAGACCACCAGATCCACCTGCCCGCCCATCTCGGTCCTGATCAGTTCGATGACCTTGGCGCGCGCCTCGTCGGAGAACGCATCCCCATTGATCGAGCGGCTGTACAGACCTTCGGCCTTGGCGTACTTGTCGAAGGCAGCGGAGTTGTACCAGCCCGCGGTGCCGGCTTTCTTCTCGCTGCCCGGCTTCTCGAAAAACACGCCCAGCGTATCGGCGCCGAACCCGAATGCCGCGCTGATGCGCGCCGCCAAGCCGTAACCGCTGGACGCGCCGAGCACCAGCACCTTTTTCGGCCCGTCGGAGCGCACGCCCTGCGCGCGCGTGGCGGCGATCTGGTCGCGCACGTTGAGCTCGCAACCGAGCGGATGGGTGGTGGTGCAGATGAAGCCGCGGACTTTCGGGTGAATGATCAACGTCGTTACCGGGGTAAGTGCCTGCGTCGCATCTTAGTGCCGCCGGGCCGTCGAAAGAAGACCAGGACCTACACACGTCAGCGTATGTTGCGTCGCCCCATGCGTTTCAGCCCTGCAAAGAAAAAGCGGGCCGTAAGCCCGCTTTCGCATGTCCCGCCGCGCATTCAGGCCCGCTATGCGTCGCCGCCCTTGGCCAGCAAGCTGGCGCGCCGCCCGTAAGCCAGATACGCCACGATGCCGATCGCGTTCCACACCAGGAACCACAGCTGCGTCTTCTGCGGCAGGCTCCAGAACAGATACAGGCAGCCGAAGATCGCTATCGGCCCGACCACCCATGCCAGCGGCGTGCGGAACACGCGTTTGCGCGACGGGTCGCGCTTGCGCAGCACCAGCAGGCATACCGATACGGCGATGAAGGCGGCCAGGGTGCCTGCATTGGCCAGTGCGGCGATTTCGTCCAGGCGCGCCACACCGGCCAGCGCGGCGACCAGGACCGCGGTGAACAGCGTGGTGGCGATGGGCGTGCCGGTTCGCTTGTTCACCTTCGACAGGCCGCGCGGCAGCAGGCCGTCGCGCGACATCACGAAGAAGATGCGGCTCTGTCCGTACAGGAACGCCAGCAGCACCGTCGGCAGCGCGATGACGGCGGCGGCGGCGATGATCGTGGCCGCATTGCCTTGCTTGAGTTCGCGCAGGATCAGCGCCAGAGGTTCGGGACTGTTGCCAAAAACGGTGTAACTGAGCGCGCCCACCGCGGCCAGCGCCACGATCATGTAGATCAAAGTGCAGCCGACCATGGAGCCAACGATACCGATGGAAAGATCGCGTTCCGGGTTCTTGGTTTCTTCGGCAGCGGTGGAGATCGCATCGAATCCGTAGAAAGCGAAGAAGATGATCGCTGCGGCCGCCATCACCCCGCGTTCCACGCCGTCGGCCCCCATCGACTTGGCGAAACCGAACGGCATGAACGGGTCCAGCCGCGCAGCATCGAAATGCGGCAGCGCAATGGCCACGAAGATCGCCAGCGCGATCACCTTCACCACGACTAACACCGCATTCAACGTGGCGCTTTCGCGTGTGCCGGCCATCAGCATGCCGGCGACCACGAACACAATGGCCACCGCCGGCAGATTGATCAGGCCGCCGGCGTGCGGCCCGGCGGTCGCCCAGAGCGGCAGGTCCACGCCCAGGCCTTTCAGGAAACCCACGGCGTAGCCGGACCACCCGACCGCCACCGTACTCACCACCAGCGAGTACTCCAGGATCAGGCTCCAGCCCACGATCCAGGCCAGCGTTTCGCCCAGCACAATGTAGCTGTAGGTATAGGCGCTGCCGGCGGCCGGCATCATGGTGGCCATCTCGGCATAGGCCAGCGCCGCGCAGGCGCAGACGATGCCGGCGATGGCGAAGGACAGCAGCACTGCGGGCCCGGCCAGGTTGGCGCCGACGCCGATCAGGGTGTAGATGCCGGTGCCGACGATGGCGCCGATGCCCAGTGCGATCAGATGCGGCCAGCTCAGGGTGGGAACCAGTCGCCGGCCTTCCTCGTGCACGGTCACCTGGTCAATCGATTTGCGCCTGAGCCAAGATTGCATGCGTGCCCCTGGGATTGCCGATAGAAAGGTGGCACATAGTGGCGCATCGGCCGCGACGATGCGATCTGCACTGCCGCGATCAGCCGCCCGGCGGCAGGTAAGGGCCCTTGGTTTCGCCCCAGCCCCAGCGCGGCATCGGCGCGTTTTCGTCCGCCTCCGCCCCGTCCTGGGAATTGATCACCGCCAGCCGCGATCCCCATTCCAGATAGCCGACCAGGGCGGAACGGAACTCGGGATCGTCCGGCAGCCCCAGTTCGTCGGCGGTCTCCAGCAGCAGCGCCACCCATTCGCGCCGCTGAGTCTGGCTCAGGTGCCGGTTGAGGTGCTGGCGGATCATGTGCGGGTGCCCGCCGTGAGTGGCCGAGTACTCCGCCGGCCCGCCCAGCACTTCGGCCAGGAACGCGGCGACGTGTTGCGGGTGCTCGCTGTCCATGTGGGCGAAGATCGGGGCCAGGATTTCGTTGTCGTGCACGCGTTGGTAGAAGCGCGCAGTCAGACGGTTGAGGGCGGTGATGCCGCCGGCCCATTGGTAGAGGGTGGGAACGGAATTGGTCATATGCAGATCTCAGAGGGCATTCGCGGTTTCATGATGGCGTCATCGCACTGTTTTTGCTTTGCCCCCTTTTGCAAAGGGGGCTTACGGGGGATTTGCTCTTGATCCTGCCTTTGTCTGTTGCCTTTAGAAGCAAGATCAAGATCAAGAGCAAATCCCCCTCAATCCCCCTTTTGCAAAGGGGGAGGCAAAAGCGCATTGCTCACTCGATCATGAGGCGGGCGCTCATGCGCCAGGCGTTTCGTTGGTCACCCTGTAGGCGTCGCCTTTCTGCGGATCTATCGGCCGGATCTCGTAGAACAGGCCGTACTGCATGCACGGATTCTGCGCGGCCAGTTGCGCGGCTTCTTCCAGGCTGTGCGCCAGGATGAACCAGTAGCCGCCCACGACTTCCTTGGATTCTCCGAAAGGTCCGTCGGTTACCGTGCGCTTTTTGGAAACGGTCGCGCCGGGCGTATCCAGCCGCTGGCCGGTCTTCATTTTTCCTTCGGCGATCATCCGTTCCAGCCAGCCGTAGAACTCGTCGATGGCCATCTGGATGTCCGCGGGTGCGGCGTCCTTGTCCCATTGGCCGCGGGAGAGGACCAGGTATTCGGAGGGTGCGGTTTGTTCGGTCATGGCTTTTCCAGGGAGGCGGCATTGACGCGCAGGTGATTAACGTATTGGGTGAATCGGAATTCGTAGGGCGGGTTGACCCGCTTCGCTGTTGGAAGCTAACCCACCTTGCGGCGCACAAGGTATCCCTTTTCGGGCCGGAAGGCGGGTTAAAACCCGCCCTACGAATTCCGATCAACGGCTAATCCCATTGGTTCGCGTTTTTAGGGAAGCCGGGCCGCTGGACGCGGACCACGCAGAATCGCTGCCCGGTGGGGGCCTGCATCACCACCCACCGTTCCAGGCGGCTGATCACGCTGGCGCCCAGTTTTTCCAGGCGGGCCACTTCGGCGGGAATATCGTCGGTTTCGATGTCGATGTGGACCCTGCTTTCGTGCTCGACGCGTTGGATCTGCACGATAGGTTCGTCGGGCGGCGTTTCCAGCATGCGGTAGTTGCCGCGGGTGCCGGGGTGATCGGGGTCCATCGCGCGGCCCAATGCGCCGGCCCAGAAGCTGGCGGCCTGATCGACATCGGGGGTGTTGCAATCGATCAGCAGGGCGCAGAGTCGGGAGTGATGCATGGGCTTACCTCCAGGTTTGGGTATCGAGGCCAGATCGGCTGAGCGAATGAAATACTAGACGACGCTCATTACATCGGCCGCTCGCCGAACCTCGCTGAATCTCCAGCTGCTTGCATCACCGCTTACTTCGAGATGACCAGCCAGAATGAGTTCATTGACCCGGCTTGCGACAAATCCCGCATCGTCCTCACTTTCGGGGAAATCCAGCTCTTGGTCGGCAAGGGCTTTCGCGATAACCATTGCAACCTTCTGCCAATTGGAATCAACAGAATTGAGGATGAATTGGTCGAGCTTGCTTACTGCAGTCATGTGCCGCCTAGCGGTTGAATTCAGAATTGTTAGGCGTCACCAGCATTACCAGGAAGCACATGCTTGCAATAGCGCCACTCATCGACGGACTGGTCATCCAGATATACGTCTGGCTTGGGCAGAAAGCCCACAAAGCAATCCTGTATCCCGAGTTCGACAGCCGACGACTGAGCATACTCCGCTCCGCCCGAGCTCCAAAGGTAGAGCATCGAGCCTTGCTCATAGAGCTCGCGAATGCGAGTAATGACGGAAGGCATGGGGATACGCTTGGATCCGAACGAGCGGATCAAGGTGTCATCTACATCGACGAATATGACGCGTTTCTTCATGTGATGCCTATGGCTTGAATGAACTGCCGGGCGCCAGTCAACTCACCGATAAGTGGCCCCGGGTGCCCAGTACTCCTCGAGGGCAATCATAGCCGGCTCCTTCCAAGCCGACTCCTCCGAAAATGCGAGTTGATCCAGCGTGGCGACGATCGCGGTTTCCTCGGCCGGGGTAAGCACGCCGAAGCGAGGTGGAGTGCGGTCAGGAGGGCGCAGCGAATACAGAAACGCATCTATCGCGTTCGACTTCGGACTGGCGATTTTGTCCAGGGCGTAACGCAGCAAGTGCGGCAGATAAAAGCGCCAGGACTCCGCGTCAAGGTGGGAGATTCCCCAGAAGTACATCTCAAAGTACTCCGGCGTGATCTGGTCAAGTACCTCATCGAACGGAGGTACGGGCGCGTGATCGTCGACTGCGTTGCCGCCACGAAGCGACATAGCTGGAGCAGCGGGGAGATTGCCAAACGTATTTGATAAGTTGGTTCTGCTTTCCATGGCGCCGGTCGCTGAATTAGTGGGTAGCGTAGCCTGCGTAGAGCGCAGCGAAACCCGGACGTGCGATCTAACTATGAGATAGTTTGCGACGGCTCGCAGGGCAAATCAGCCGTGAGTGACAAGGACCCGCCCAGAGCCCCGGGTTTCGCTGCGCTCTACCTGGGGCTACGTCAATTGCCGATAAGAGTGAAATTCCACCTCAGAGCCATAAACAATTTCTCCTCGATTTATTCGCTGCTCAAGAATATCTAGCTGTTTGAAAATGATCCGGTAATGCCGCCGCCAATGAATAAGGACAGGAACACCCAGAAGTACAAATATCCCGACAATCAGCCCAGATACGGCAAGACTGGGAACCTTGAGGTAGTAGATGATCAGGGCGACTGTTAGTCCGGCGACAATCGGAGTAAGCACAGCGGCAATCATGACCCTGCGACGAAGTCGACTGACTACGACCCTGACCGTAGCTAAATCTTCTGCACGAATTACGTCGTCATTGCTCATGGCGGCCTAACGCCTTATGTCTTCGAATTTCCGTACTGTAAGCGCCGAGAGCCCGGCGTG
>CAMLGZ010000021.1 GCA_946479745.1 uncultured Pseudoxanthomonas sp.
GCTTGGCCTGGATCTGGTTGATGCCTTCGATCTGGTATTCGACCGGATCCTCGACGGTGATGATCTTCACGTCGGCGGTGTTGAGTTTGCTCAGCGCGGTGTACAACGTGGTGGTCTTGCCCGAACCGGTGGGACCGGTGACCAGCAGGATGCCGTGCGGCTGCTCAAGCACTTTCTGGAACTGCGGCAGGAAATGGTCGGTGAAACCGAGTTTGTGGAAATCGAACACCACCGTCTCGCGGTCCAGCAAACGCATCACCACCGACTCGCCATGCGCGGTGGGCACGGTGCTCACGCGCAGGTCCAGCTCCTTGCCCTGCACGCGCAGCATGATGCGGCCGTCCTGCGGCAGGCGGCGCTCTGCGATGTTGAGTTTGGCCATGATCTTGACGCGGCTGATCACCGCAGCGGTCAGGTTGGCCGGCGGGCTTTCGCCTTCCTCCAACACACCGTCGACGCGGTAGCGCACTTTCAAGCGGTTCTCGAAAGGCTCGATATGGATGTCGGAGGCGCGGAGCTCGACCGCGCGCTGGATCACCAGATTCACCAGTCGTATCACCGGCGCTTCGGAAGCCAGATCGCGCAGGTGCTCGACATCGTCAAGATTGCCGGTGCTTTCGCCATCGGCGTCTTCCACTATCGTTCCCATCGCGCTGCGGCCCTGCCCGTGCCAGCGTTCGATCAGATCGTCGATTTCCGAACGCAGGCCCACCGATGGCCGCACCGGGTAGCCAGTTGCCAGCTGCACCGCTTCCACGGCGTAGGATTCGTACGGGTCGGCCATCCACAGGTCCAGCCGGCCCTGGCTCTCGCCCAGCGGGCAGACATGGAACTGGCGCAGGAAGCGCGGCGACAGCGGCTGAGCGTCTGGCGGAAATTCGGGCGGCAGTTCGGGCACCTGCTTCAGGTTGAGCAGCGGCAGGTCCAGTACTTCGGCACAGGTCTCGGCGTGGTCGCGCTCGGACACCAGGCCCAGCCGGGTCAGCAACGACAGCAGACCACTGCCTGTTTCTTCCTGCAAACGCCGGGCCCGCGCCAGATCCGCGTCCTTCAGCCGGCCTTTCTCAAGCAAAGACGCGACGATCCGTTCGTCGGCGCCGACCGTGCCTGGATTCGCTTGCTGCATGTCGGGGGAAAGCGCTGCGTTCACGCGGTACTCCGTAAGGAACCGGGACACACTCTAGCAGCCCCCACGTTGCGGAATGGGCGCAGTTGGCGGTCCCGCAGACAGAAACCCCGGCGGATGCCGGGGTTTCCATGCTGCACCTTGGCGGACGAAAACGTTTACTGGCGCGCCACCAGAGTGACGCCGCTGTACGCGGCCTCGCCGACCAGTTTTACGTAGTACGTGCCCGCTTGCGCATGCGGACCGTTGATGCGCACGGTTTCGCTGTTGCCCGGACGCGAGGACTTGTAATCGTAACTGGCCGCGCTGGGCTCTTCCTCGAAGCTCACGTACAAGGACACGTTGCCGCTGCCGCCCAGGGTCATGAAGCTGAGCGTGCTGCCGGCCGCGGCCTCGAAGCTGTACAGCTTCTCGCTTCCCGCAGCTCCCGAAAGACCCGTGACGTTGACCTTGTTCACCAGGGGCGTGGCCACCGGTCCGCAGACCTCGGTCGCCGGGTCGCAGGGTTCTTCCAAGGCCTTATCCAACGCGGCTTTCGCGTCGACGATGCCGGTGCCGATAGGCGTGCTTGCCGGGATGGCGACCGGGAACGGCCGTGCCGTGGACTTGAGCAAGGTCTCCATGGCCGCCGGGGTCAGTGGATCCTTGTCGTTGGCGATCAGCGCGCTCTGCACCAGCGCGGCCACGGCCGTGACATGCGGCGCCGACATCGAGGTGCCGGCCATGCCGGTATAGATGTACACGCCGGCACCGGAGGCCGGCGTAGTCGCGCCATCCCAGCCGGTGGAGAACACATAGCCATCCCAGCCGTCATTGCCGGTGTCCTGGCCGCCACCGCCACCCGGTCCGGCGATGTCGACGTTGGCGCCATAGTTGGAATAGCTGGCGCGTCCGCCGGTGATGCGGGTGGCGCCCACAGTGACCACGTTTTGGCAGTTGCCGGGCGAGTAACCGGAGCTGTTGGCATTCTGGTTGCCGGCGGAAATCACCACCACGCTACCGTTGGCGACGGCGGTGTTGATGGCGGCCTGTTCGTAGGCTTCGCACGCGCCGCCGCCGCCCAGGCTGAGGTTGATCACTTCGGCCGGATTGGCGTTGTTGGGCACGCCTGCGATCGGTGCGCCCGAGGCCCAGGCGATGGCGTCGGCGATATCGGAGGTGTAGCCGCCGCAGCGGCCCAGCACGCGCACCGGCAGCACCTGTGCGTTGTAGGCCACGCCCGAGCCGCCGCTTCCATTGTTGGTCAACTCACCCACCGTACCGGCCGTGTGCGTGCCGTGCCACGAACTGTCCTGCACCGGCGAGCCGGCATAGCATTCGCCCGCGACAGGATTCCAATCGCCTTGATCCAGCGCGCCCGGTACACGGTCGTCGGTGGCACGACGCGAGACGAACGCATCGGTGATGAAGTCGTAACCCTGCAGGATGTGCGTGCCGCTGCCCAGATCCGGATGCGTGGGCAGGATGCCGGTATCAAGCACCGCGACCACCGTGCCGGCGCCGGTGGAGAGATCCCACGCGGCCGGCGTATTGATGCCGCCGTTGGGATCGTCGTAATGCCACTGGTAGACGGAAAAATAGGGATCGTTGGGAACGAACTGCGGCGCAATCCGTCCGCTGGCCGCCGCCAGCGCCGAGATCATCGAAACCGGCGCGCTGAAGTCTTCGACCGGCCGCATCATCCGATCCACCTGGGCGTATTCCACCGAGGCATCGGCGCGCAGCGCGGCCACCAGCGCACTGGCTTCGCTCGCCGAAAGGTTGCGCGACAACTTGATCGCATCGGCGCCCAGGGCCAGCTTGCGCACATGGTTTGCGGCCAGCGGCACGGCTGCTTTGGCGCCGGCGGCCGAGCTCTGGCGCAGGCCGACGCGCGCGGCGGCCTGGCGCACGGTGGTCAGCTTGCCGTCCACGCTGCCGACGCTCTTGAACTTGACGATCAAGCGGCTCGCACCGACGGAATCCGACGCCTGCGTTCTATCGACGATGCGGCCTTTCGCGGGCCCGGCGGCAAGTGCCGGAACCATCGCTGCCGAAGACATCATCACCACCGTCGCCACGGCCAAACCGAGTTTGTTCTTCTTGATCATCGTGCAATCCTCTTGGAAGTTGGAACAGGGGTTGAGCGGCCTTGTCTGAAGCTTGACGTTGCGTACCAGTCCATTGGCCGGCCCAGCCAGTTTCCTGCCGGATCCGCGGGGGCGGATGCCGAACCTTCGCTTGCCGCCCGCAACCGGCGGCAAGCCCTTTGCTCATCTCACCAGCCGATCACCAACCGAAGCCGGCGCCCACGCCCACCGATTTTTCGTCGCCGCTGAACGCGCCGCCGATAGTGATCGTGGCCCGGTCGCTCAGCGCGCGCTGATAGCCGACCGAGAGCGCCTTTTCGCCGCCCTGGAAACCGATGCCCACACCTACTCTGTTCTCGGTGCGGATGCCGGCGGTGCTGGTGGCCATGTTGAGCATCGCCGAGCTCATCGCACCCTGACGGTCGATGCGGCGATCCTGATCCATAAAACGACGCTCGGTTTCGGTGCGGAAGTTCTGGAAGTCGTCGTCCAGCGCCTTCACCTGCATGTCGGTGTAGCTCTTGGCCGAAGTCAGCGTTTCGGTGGCCATGTTTTCGGTGTAGGCGTTGGCCGAGCTCAGCGTGGCCGCATCGCCGGCCTGCACCTGCTCGACATTGGTCGCGTCGGTGGCTTGAGTGCCGGCGGCGACGTTGGCGACGGCGCGTTCATTGCCCTCGCTGCCTACCGAGACGGTGCCGGCTCGATCGGCGACCGATCCCTGACCCAAGGCGACCGAGCTTTCGCTGCTCGCCACTGCAGAGGAAGCACTGGCGGCGCCGGAACTCTGCGTGGCCGGCGCAGCGCTGCTTGCCGGCGTGGCAGGCGTCGACGCAGTACTGGTGGCGCTTGCTGTGGTGCTGGCGTTGTCCACTTGCGGGTTGGCCAGGCTGGTTGCCGTCGGGTTCTCCAGCGTGGAAACGCGGCCGTCCAGGGAAGTGACCGCCGTATCCAGCGCGGACAATGCATCGCCGACATTGAAGTAATTGCCGCCCTGGATGATGAAACTGGTGCCGATCAATCCACCCGTCGCGCCCACCGTGGTGCCACCACCCAAGGCCGTGGCAATGCTGTCCAGCGAGCCGAACAACTGACCTCCGTTGACTGCATCCTTGCTGCCGACGGCGATCGCACCATCGGCCAGATTGGTCACGGTGGTGCCGTCTGCGCCTTCGAGTGTCAGCGTGTCTTTGCTTTCATCGTCGTAGGCCACTGCATTGGCTTCCAGATCGGTCAAATCACCAGTGACTTCATTCAACTGGGCGACGTTGACCGCATCGGTATCCTCGGTGCCTGCCGCCACGTTGGTGATCTGGCGTTCGGCGCCGGCATCGCCTACCGAGACCGTGTTCTCGCGATCGGCGAACGAACCTTGGCCAATCGCCACGCTGCCTTCGGCGGCCGCTTCAGAGTCGGCGCCCACCGCGACGCTGTTGTCGCCCGAGGAACTCGCGGCCGAACCCAAGGCAGTGCTGTTGAATCCGGTTGCGGTGGTCAACCAACCCAGCGCCGAACTGAAGTCGCCCGCCGCGTACGAACCCGCGCCGAGCGCCACACCGCCGTAACCACTGGCTTCGGCGCTGAACAAACCGAATGCGGTGCCGCCCAGCGCGACGCTTTCGTCACCCGAAGCGATACTGAACTCACCCAATGCCGTGCTGCTCACACCGCTGGCGTCAGAGCCGTAGCCGAAGGCGGAGGCGAAATCTCCACCCGCACTGCTGAAGCCACCGTTGGCGGTGGCCGCAAGGCCACCCGCATTGCTGCTGTAACCAGTAGCGGTGGCCTGCGTATTGCTCGCGACCGAACTGGTGCCGGTGGCAGTGCTGTAGGCGCCGCTGGCTTCAGCCGACGAACCCAGGGCCAGGCCGCCATCGCCGGTCGCAAGCGCATTGAAGCCCACAGCGGTGGCGTTGGTTGCCACTGCATTGGCGCCACTGCCGAAGGCCGAGGCGCCGTCGCCAATCGCGTTGGTCGCTTCGCCCGCCGCAGTCGCGTTGTCCCCTTCCACATACGCGCCGGCGTCGCTGTCTTCGCTACCCGAAGCCTGGAAATACTTGCTGGTGGTGTTTGCCGTTTCCGCCACTTCGTCCAACTGCGCCACGTTCACCGCATCGGTATCCTCGGTCCCTGCGGCGACATTGGTGATCTGGCGTTCCGCACCGACATCGCCCACCGAGACTGTGTTTTCACGGTCAGCGAAAGAACCCTGGCCAATCGCCACGCTGCCTTCGGCCGCGGCCTCCGAATCAGCACCCACCGCCACGCTGTTGTCGCCCGACGAACTGGCCGCCGAACCCAGCGCCGTGCTGTTGAAGCCACCGGCAGTGGTCAACCAACCCAGCGCCGAACTGAAATCGCCTGCCGCATACGAACCCGCGCCCAGAGCCACGCCGCCATAACCACTGGCTTCGGCGCTGAACAACCCGAACGCGGTGCCGCCCAGCGCTACGCTTTCGTCGCCCGAAGCGATGCTGAATTCACCCAGCGCCGTGCTGCTAACGCCTGACGCGCTCGAAGCCAGGCCCAATGCGGTTGCGTAATCGCCGACAGCGGAACTTTCGGCGCCCAGCGCGGTGGCGCCATCGCCAGAAGCAATGCTCCGGAAACCGGTGGCGGTGGATTCGATACCCGAAGCGGTGCTTTCCGCGCCCAAGGCCGTGGAGGCATCGCCCGAGGCCGTGCTGAAGAAACCATTGGCGGTCGATTCCTCGCCTGAAGCTTCACTCAGCGAACCGGTCGCCACACTACCGTCCGCACTGGCGACGCTGCCGGCGCCGGTCGCAGTGGAGAGATAGCCGCTCGCCTCGCTCTCGGCGCCAACCGCGGTCGCGTATTCGCCCGTTGCCTGGCTGTTGGCGCCTGCAGCGAACGCGTTCTCGCCGAAGGCCAACGCATTGAAACCAATCGCAGTGGCGTTGCCGGCCACCGCATTGGCGCCGCTGCCGAAGGCCGATGCACCGTCGCCGATGGCATTGGCCGCTTCGCCGGCAGCCGTGGCGTTGTCGCCCTCGACATAGGCGCCCGCATCGCTGTCCGCACTGCCGCTGGCCTTGAAATATTTGTCGGTGTTCTCGGCGACTGCGGCCACCTCTTCCAACTGCGCCACGTTCACCGCATCGGTGGCTTCGGTGCCTGCGGCTACATTGGTGATCTGGCGTTCGGCGCCGACATCGCCTACCGACACCGTGTTCTCGCGGTCGGTGAACGAACCTTGGCCAATCGCCACACTCCCTTCGGCCGCTGCCTCCGAATCTGCGCCGATGGCCACGCTGTTATCGCCCGACGAACTGGCCGCCGAACCCAGCGCCGTGCTGTTGAACCCGCCGGCAGTGGTCAGCCAACCCAGCGCCGAACTGAAATCGCCGGCCGCGTAAGAACCTGCGCCCAAGGCCACGCCGCCGTAGCCGCTGGCTTCGGCACTGAACAACCCGAACGCGGTGCCGCCCAGGGCCACGCTTTCGTCGCCCGATGCGATGCTGAATTCGCCCAGCGCCGTGCTGCTTACGCCCGCAGCGTCAGCGCTGTAGCCGAACGCAGAAGCGAAATCTCCGCTTGCGCTGCTGAAGCCCCCCAGCGTGGTGGACGCCAACCCCGCAGCGCTGCTGTTGTAACCCACCGCAGTGGCTTGGATATTGGAAGCACTGGCTTGCGTTCCCAACGCGGTGGCATACGCGCCGCTGGACTGCGCGCCGGCGCCGACCGCAGTAGCGCCCGCCGCACTGGCGACCGCGCCCGAACCCAACGCGGTGGCGTCTTCGGCGCTGGCTTCGGTGGCGACGTACTGCAGTTCGCCGTCTTCATCGAGAATCGGTTCGCCGTTTTCGTCCACCAGCAAACGCTGGCCGCCGACGGCTGTAGAGGAGTTTTCGCGAGCCACCGAGCCCGAGCCCACCGCTACGGAGTCATCGCCCAGTGCGGTACTGAAGAAACCGACCGCCGTGCTGTTGGCGCCGCTGGCCCAAGACTCGGCGCCCAATGCGCTGGCATTGTCTGCGGGCGCATAGGCGAAGTAGCCCAACGCCGTGCTCTCCAGCCCCGACGCTTCGGACAAAGTGCCTGTAGCGGTGCTGTAGTCGCCAGCGGCAATCGCGCCTGCGCCGAATGCCGCCGAAGCTTCACCGGTAGCCTGCGTGCTGACGAAGAAACCAAGCCCCGGAATCAGATCGACTGGTCCGCCTACTGCGACGCTGCTGGTGCCGACCGCCGCGCTCTGCGTGCCGATGGCGGTGGAGTAATCACCGATGGCATTGGAAACCGCACCGAAGGCCGCTGACTGCGCGCCTTCCGCATACGCGCCCACGCCTGCGGCCGTGGCGGCGAATCCATCGGCCTGCGCACTCGCACCGACCGCCGTGCCGCCCACGCCTGCACTGGTTGCGCCGGTATCGACCGGCACGCCGCCGTTGGTGATCAGCGGATTGCCTTCTTCGTCTACCGCATTGCCGCCCACTGCGACCGCTGCCGGGCCGGTCGCTTGTGCGTTCTGGCCGAAGGCGGCGCTGTTCTGGCCTGATGCCAACGCGTTGAAGCCCACCGCGGTGGCGCCTTCCGCCACTGCGTTGGCGCCGCTGCCGAACGCCGACGCGCCGTTGCCCACGGCGTTGGTCGCCTCACCCGCCGCGGTGGCGTTGTCGCCTTCCACATAGGCGCCCGCGTCGCTGTCTGCGCTACCGCTGGCCTTGAAATACTTGTCGGTGTTCTCGGCGACCGCCGCGACTTCATCCAGCTGCGCCACATTCACCGCGTCGGTGTCCTCGGTACCCGCCGCCACGTTGGTGATCTGGCGTTCGGCGCCGACATCGCCCACAGACACGGTGTATTCGCGATCCGCGTACGACCCCTGCCCCAGCGCCACGCTTCCTTCCGCATCCGCGTAAGCATCCGCACCGACCGCGACACTGTTGTCGCCGAAGGAGGTGGAGAAATTTCCCAGCGCCGTGCTGTTCTCGCCCGGCGACCACGCCGCGCCGCCCACCGCAGTGGAGAAATCGCCGGAAGCTTCGGTAGTGACGAAGCCCGCCAGCGCGCCGCCCACCGCGACGCTGTTGATGCCGCTTGCCGTAGCGCCTTGACCAGAGGCCAGGCTATTGCTGCCCGAGGCCACGCTGTCCGAACCCACCGCGACACTGCTGGAGCCCGATGCCGTGCTCAGATTTCCCAGCGCGGTGCTGTTGAAGCCCGACGCCAGCGCACCACCGCCAACGGCAGTGGTGTAGTTGCCCGTCGCTGCAGCACCCGCCCCAAAGGCAGCGGCTTCGATGCCGCTGGCTGCGCTGTTGGCGCCGACCGCGGTGCTTTGGTCGCCATCGGCCAACGCACCGGAACCCGCGGCGACCGACTCTTCTCCTTCGGCAGTGGCTTCGCCATCGCCAGTGGCCCTGAAATAGTTGTCGGTGTTATCGGCCACCGCCGCCACTTCTTCCAACTGCGCCAGGTTCACCGCATCGGTGGCCTGGGTGCCGGCGGCCACGTTGGTGATCTGGCGTTCTGCGCCGGCTCTGCCCACCGATACCGTGTTGGCGCGATTGGCGAGCGAGTTGGCGCCCAGCGCCACGCTGTTCGCCGACGCGGCGTTGGCGTTGTTGCCGATGGCGATCGAATTGGTCGCAGTGGCGCGAGAGTGAGTGCCCAAAGCAATGGCATCTACGCCACTGACACCAGCGTTGTAGCCGATGGCGACGCCATTGGCGCCATTCTTGGCGAACGAGTTGAAACCAACCGCAACGCCATTGACCGAGGTGATGGCCGTTTGACGTCCCAGCGCAGTGCTGTTGACGGCGCCCGCGGCGCTGTCGGCGCCCAGCGCGGTAGCGCCGGTCGCAGTAGCGCTGCTGCCGACGCCGAGGGCGGAACTGCGATTGCCGCTGGCGAGAGTCTGCGCGCCGATGGCGACCGCATTGGCGCCGCTCGCATTGGCGGAGCCGTCGACCAGGCACTGATCTATCGCAGGGCCGCTGTTCCAGACCAGGCATTCGGCATTGCCGCCCACTTCCACCGACTGCGCGAACGCCGCACCGGCGGACAACAGCATGCCGAGTGCCACCACAAGCGCACACCGTTGCGGCGCGCCCATTACGGCTCCCCCTTGCGCGCCCGCGCTGTCTCCCGATGCCAATTCCGAGGCCACGACCCACTGGCCCAACGTCTGGTTCCAAACCTTGCGATAAATACGATTCATCGTCATTTCCTTATTGAAAATTGGCAAAGAGATACCCGGATCGTCTGGCGGGGGCCGGACGACCTAGTCGAAAATTGTGGAACCCCCATGGGAATGGCCTCGACGAAGGGTCGGGCCTTTGCGCTTCACGTCGTTCACGAGCTGAATGCATCCTTACACTGCAACTGTAATTCGATATTCACCACAGGTTTATCGACAGTCAAGCGGTGCGAAGTCGTATGCACTCTCTACACAAATCTTTCACTAAGCTGAAAATCGCTACTGCATTCCTTCAATAAACAAATGCTTGTAAACGTATTGCAAGGTCGATTGACCGCATACGCGCGAGTACGCGAAAAACAAAAAAGCCCGCCAGTGTTGAATTTGGCGGGCCCGAAAAAATATTCGCTTTTTCAATCGAAGGCGGTCATGCCACCCAATTTCTTGCATTGCGGAACATCCGCAGCCAGGGCGAATCGTCTTTCCAGCCCTGCGGACGCCAGCTGAGATTGACGCTGCGCAAGGTGCGCTCGGGATGCGGCATCAGAATGGTGGAACGGCCGTCATCGCTGGTCAGGCCGGTGATGCCGTCGGGCGACCCGTTGGGATTGAGCGGGTATTGCAGGGCCGTGCGGCCTTCGCCGTCGATAAAGCGCAGCGCCACCCGGACCGCAGCCTGCCCGGCCGCACTGTCGAACTCCGCGCGGCCTTCGCCGTGCGCCACCGAGACGGGGATGCGCGAACCGGCCATGCCCTGCAGGAACAGCGAAGGCGATTCCACCACTTCCAGCAACGAGAAACGGGCTTCGAACTGCTCGCTGCGGTTGCGCAGGAAGCGCGGCCAGTGCGTTGCCCCGGGAATGATGTCCTTCAGCTGGCTCAGCATCTGGCAACCGTTGCAGACGCCTAGCGAGAACGTGTCGCTGCGCTGGAAGAACGCCGCGAAAGCATCGCGCAACGCGTCGCGTTCCAGAATCGAGGTAGCCCAGCCACGGCCCGCGCCCAGCACGTCGCCATAGCTGAAGCCGCCGCAGGCGGCGAAACCCTTGAACCCGTCCAGTTTGACGCGGCCGGCGATCAGATCGCTCATGTGCACATCGAACGCATCGAAACCGGCCCGATCGAAAGCGGCGGCCATTTCGATCTGGCCATTGACGCCCTGCTCGCGCAGGATCGCGACCTTGGGTCGAACGCCCTTGGCGATATAAGGAGCGGAGATATCTTCGGCAGGATCGAAGCTGAGCTTCGGGCGCAAACCCGGCGCCGAGAAATCGCGCGTGGTTTCGCGTTCCTCATCGGCCGTTTCCGGGTTGTCGCGCAGCTTCTGCATGGCATGGGTGACCGACCACCAGGCGTCGAACAGCTCGTCCCAGCGCCATTGCGCCAACACCTCGCCTTCCTGCTCGATGCGGATCACCGGCGCGGTAGTGGGCTTGGCGATGCGCTGCGCGCATTCGGTCAGCGCGTGGCGTTCGACCAGATCCGCAAAAGCGGCGCGGTCTTCGGCCGACACCTGCACCACGGCGCCCAGCTCTTCGGCGAACAGAGTGCGGAACGGATCGTCGCCCCAACCGTCCAGCTGGATGTCCAGGCCGCAATGCGCCGCGAACGCCATTTCGCACAGCGCGGCGAACGCGCCGCCATCGCTGCGGTCGTGGTAGGCCAGCAATACGCCGGCTTCGCGCGCATCGCGGATCAGTTCGAAGAAATCGCGCAGCCGTTGCGGATCGTCCAGGTCGGGCACGCTGTCGTCCGCATCGCTGCCGCCGAATGCCGGCAACGCGCCCGCGCCCGCGCCCGCCTCCGGATGACACTGCGCCAACACCGAACCGCCGAGGCGCTGCTTGCCCGCACCCAGGCCGATCAGCCAGAGATCGCTGTCTTCTTCGCGAGCCAGCAGCGGTGTGAGCTGCTCGCGCGCGTCGGTGACGGGGGCGAAAGCGGTGATGACCAGCGAGACTGGCGAAACGGATTTCTGCGCCGTACCGTCGCTGTGCCATTGCGCCTGCATCGACAGCGAATCCTTGCCGACCGGGATGCTCAGTTCGATTTCCGGGCACAGCTGCATGCCCACCGCTTTCACTGCGTCGAACAGCAAAGCGTCTTCGCCGTCGTGATTGGCCGCGGCCATCCAGTTGGCGGAGAGTTTGATGCGGTCCAGCGATTCCACCGGCGCCGCGCACAGATTGGTGATCGCTTCGCCCACCGCCATGCGTGCCGAAGCGGCGGCATTGAGCAACGCCAGCGGCGTGCGTTCGCCGATGGCCATGGCTTCACCGACGAATCCGTCGAAACCCGACAAGGTGATGGCGCAGTCGGCCAGCGGCAGCTGCCAGGGGCCGATCATCTGGTCGCGCGCGGTCAACCCGCCGACGCTGCGGTCGCCGATGGTGACCAGGAACTGCTTGGAAGCCACCGACGGATGGGCGAGCACGCGCAGGCCTGCGTCATGCAGATCCAGACCCGCGGTTTCCATCGCCGGCCAGCGCGGCGCAGGCGGATGCGCGGTATCGCGATGCATCTTCGGCGCCTTGCCGAACAGCACGTCCATGGGCAGATCGATCGGCAGATCGCTTGAAGCCCCTCTCCCTGCGGGAGAGGGGTTGGGGTGAGGGTACGGCGAAGTGGGAGTGCTGCCGTCCTCCGCACCCTCTTCCGCCCTCGCAAGCACCCCATACCCCACCACCAATCTCTCCTCCGCCGTAGCAACACCCACCGCCGCAAACGGACACCGCTCCCGCTCGCATAGCGCGGCAAACTCGGCCAAGCGCTCCTGCGCCACGCCCAGCACATAACGCTCCTGCGATTCGTTGCACCACAGCTGCATCGGCGACAACGACGGATCGTCGCTGGGCACCCGGTCCAGATCGATCACCCCGCCCACACCGGAGTCGTGCAGCAATTCGGGAATCGCGTTCGACAGGCCGCCCGCACCGACGTCGTGGAACCAGCGGATCGGATTGTTTGCGCCCATGGCGACACAGCGGTCGATCACTTCCTGGCAGCGACGCTCCATTTCCGGGTTGTCGCGCTGCACGCTGGCAAAATCCAGGTCTTCTGCGGTATCGCCGGAAGCCACCGAGCTGGCGGCGCCGCCGCCCAGACCGATCAGCATGGCCGGGCCGCCGAGCACGATCACCGCATCGCCAGGCTGCAGACGGATTTTTTCAACCTGCATGCGATCGATGGCGCCCAATCCGCCGGCGAGCATGATCGGCTTGTCATAGGCGCGAGTCAGCGTGGCGGATTCGGGAAGTTCGAAACTGCGGAAGTAGCCCACCAGATTCGGGCGTCCGAATTCGTTGTTGAAAGCGGCCGCGCCCAGCGGGCCGTCCAGCATGATTTCCAGCGCCGGCGCCATGCGCGGATTAAGCGCGCGCGTTGCTTCCCACGCCTGCGGCAGGGTCGGGATGCGCAGGTGCGAAACGCTGAAGCCGCTCAGTCCGGCCTTGGGCTTGCCGCCGCGGCCGGTTGCGCCTTCGTCGCGGATTTCGCCGCCGGCGCCGGTGCTGGCCCCCGGAAAGGGCGCGATGGCGGTCGGATGGTTGTGGGTTTCCACCTTGATGCAGAACGCCGAATCGGTCTTCGGCTCGCTGCGATAGGCGCCGTCGGCGCCGGGACGGAAACGCGAGGACGCATAGCCTTCCACCACCGCAGCGTTGTCGCTGTACGCCGACAGCGTGTGTTGCGGCGTCTGCGCATGGGTGTGCTTGATCATGCGGAACAGCGATTGCTGGCCGCCGTTGAGCAGCATGTCCTTGCCTTCGATAGTCCAGGTCGCGTTGAAGATCTTGTGGCGGCAGTGCTCGGAATTGGCCTGCGCGAACATCATCAGTTCGACATCGGAGGGATCGCGGCCCAGTTCGCCGTAGCGCAGGCGCAGATAGTCGATCTCATCGTCGGCCAGGGCCAGGCCCAGACGCTTGTTGGCCGCTTCCAGCGCGCCCAACGCAATCCGCTCCACCGTGCCGCGCGGCAGCGCGGTGAACAGCGCAGCGGCTTGTTCGCGCGCAGACAGCAGGGACTGGGTCATCGGATCGTGCAGCAGCTTGGCCAGCGCAGCGGAGTCTTCCCAACCCTGCAGATCGATGCGGGTACCGCGTTCCACGCGTTTGACCGGCAGGCCCGCGCCGCGCAGCAGTTCGGTGGCCTTGCTGGCCCAAGGCGACAAAGTGCCCAGGCGCGGCACGATGAAGCGGGACCGGGTGTCCTCGGCGGCGGCGACCGAATCGGGCGACGCCTGCAGGATGCGGCCCAGGGTACCGATGTCGACCTCGGCACCCGCTTCGGGTTCGACGAAATAGACGTGCCACGCGCCGCGCACCAGCACGGAAGGCGAGACGGACTGCAATCGGGATTCAAGCCGCGCGCGGCGGAACTGCGACAGGGCCGACTGGCCCTCGAGGACGATCATGTCCGGCAAACCGATAAGGAATGGGGCTCACTATTGTAGCGAAGCCGGCGCAGGGCCGGCTTCGTCGTGTCGCATTTTCCTGGCGGGCTTACTGCATGCCGGCCGGTTTGACGGCCTGGGCTTCGCCCGCCAGCTTGTCCAGGGCTTCGCGCATCCTGTCCGGCGGCAGATACCCGCCCAGCTGGGTTCCATCCGGGGCGAAAATGGCCGGCGTGCCGGAAATGCCCAGGCGCTGGCCCACGTGGTACTCCATGTCCACCGGGGTGCTTCTGCAGGCCCGCGCGGGAATGGGCTTGCCGCCCTTGGCGTCGGTCAGGGCCTGCTTGCGGTCGGTGGCGCACCAGACCGAGATCATGTCGCGGTGGTCCTGGCTGCCCAGGCCCATGCGCGGGTAAGCCATGTACTCGATGGCGATGCCCCGCTTGTTGTATTCGGCGATTTCGCTGTGCAGCTTGCGGCAATAGCCGCATTCGATATCGGTGAAGACGCTGAGAGTGTATTTGGGGTTGGGCGGCGCGAACACGATGCGCTCGCTGGTCTTGACGCTCTTGAGCAGGTCCACGCGGTACTTGGACAGCGCGGGGCTCGATTGGGTCAGGTCTTTCTGCGAGCCGATATCCACCACGCTGCCCTGCACCAGGTATTTGCCGTCGTCGCTGATCAAAACCACCTGCCCGCCCACGATCGCTTCACGAAAACCCGGCAGCGCGGCGGCGCCCATGTAATCGATCTGGATTTTCGGGTTCAGGCTGATCAGTGCCTGGCGCGCACGTTCTTCCGGCGTATTGCCTTGGGCCGTCGCTGTCGCCTTCGAGGCAGCCGGCGTCGCCGCCTGATCGGGTTGCGGCGCCTGGGCGCAGGCGGAAATGCTGACCGGGCCCAACAGGGCGATGCAGAACAAGAGAGGCTTCATGAAGCGGTCCTTGGGGGAAGGAGGAACTGACGGCCTCTGTAGGGACCGCGCAGGACGCTGAAGGGTTCAATTTTCGCATATCCCATCGGATAGCAGTTTTCACCCGATGCGGCGGCGTCAATTACAACGACGCCACCCTTGGCGCAACAGTCCGGGCTTCGGACGCACCTGCCCGGCGATCCCCGGCCGGGCGTTCGCCAGGGCTGCGCGGCAGTACCAAGCGACGCGTGCCCCCGGCTCACCCTCGCGGATGGTGCTTGGCGTGCAGCTTCTGCAGGTGCTCGCGCGCCACCAAGGTGTAGATCTGCGTGGTGGAAAGCGAGCTGTGGCCCAGCAGCATCTGCAGCGCGCGCAGATCCGCGCCATGGTTGAGCAAGTGCGTGGCGAAGCTGTGGCGTAGCCCATGCGGGCTGACTTTGCCCGGGTCGATCCCGGCGACCGCGGCATAGCGTTTGACCAGACCCCAGAAATGCTGGCGGCTGGGCGGCTCGCCGTCGGCACCGATGAACAGCGCTTCCCGGTTGGCCTTGCCTGCCAATTTCGGCCTGACTTCCGCCAGGTACTTCTCCAGCCAGTGCTGCGACTCCTCGCCCAGCGGAACCAACCGCTCCTTGCTGCCCTTACCGGTCACCCGCACCACGCCCTGGCGGAGGTTCACGGCGTTGGCGGACAGATTCACCAGCTCGCTCACGCGCAGGCCGGCGGCATACATCAGCTCGAACATGGCGCGGTCGCGCAGGCCAAGCGGCGTATCGGTCTGCGGCGCGGCAAGCAAGGCATCGATCTGGCTTTCGGCCAGCGCCTTGGGCAGCGAGCGCGGCAGTTTGGGCGGGTCCAGCAGCGCGGTGGGATCGTCGTTGCGCAGGCCACGGCGCAGCAGCCAGGCGTAGAAGGCGCGCAGCGACGACAACAGGCGCGCGTTGCTGCGCGGCGAGTAATTCTGCACGGTGCGCGCGGCGAAATAATCGAACAGACCGGCGCGATCGGCCTGCAACAGCCCGCCCTGCCGCCCGACACGCCAGCGGGCAAGGCCTTCCAGATCGCGCCGGTAGCTGGCCAGGGTCGGTTTGGCCAATCCGCTCTCGGCCCAGATCGCATCCAGGAAAGCGGTGATTTCGGCAGCATCGGATTCGGGTACGGGCGGCAAAGCCATGGCCTGGATGCGGCGGTCGGCGGGGGAAGTGGAATTCATCGGCCAAGCATAGACCGAGCGCGCAGGGGCACGTAGGAGCGGCGCAAGTCGCGAAGTTTCTTCCAAGCCACCTGTGATCGCGACTTACGTCGCTCCTACGCGGCGCTCCCGCTATCCTGTGCGCATGAACGACCCACTCGCCGCCACGCCGAAACCCCGCGCCCACATCGGGTGGCGTCTGCTCGCCCTGCTCTATGATTTCTGGCCGGCGCTGGCACTGTGGATGCTGCTGAGCGCCGCTTTCACTCTCCTCTATTACCTGACGGGCCACGGAGCGCGGCAAAACATCTCGCCCTTCAGCGCTTTGCAGATCGCGCTTTGGCTGGCCTGCTGGCTGGTGACCGGCGCTTACGCGGTGATCAGCTGGCGGCGCGGCGGGCAGACCCTGGGCATGCGTCCGTGGCGACTGAAAGTGATCGCCGCCGATGACAGTGCGCCGAGCTGGCAGGCACTCTGCGTGCGTTATGCGGTGGCGACTGTTTCGTTGTTGCTGGCTGGCTTGGGGTTTTGGTGGGCTTGGGTGGATCGGAAAAAGCTGACTTGGCACGACCGGGCCAGCGGCACGCGCATGATCCGGCTTCCGAAAAAATAGAGCCTGTTCGCGCAAGGTCAAGGTCGACCCGTAGGTCGGGGCTACGCCCCCGACGCACGGGAACCGAAACCGCAAGTGCGTCGGGGGCGTAGCCCCGACCTACGGGCGATCTACTAACTGCTTCGTCGCCTGAACAACCACGCCGACACCGTCAGCATCACCAGCGGTGGCAGCAGATAGGCGATCCAGTAGTCGAACTTGAATGCACCCGCCAGGCGGCTGAACAAGGTCTGCAGCAGCCAGAAGCCCAAGGCGAACAGAATTCCCAGGAACAGCTGTTTCCCCAGCCCGCCGCTGCGCAGGCTGCCGAAGGCGAACGGAATGGCCGCCAGGCACAGCGCCAACACGTTCAACGGGTAGAACCAGCGGCCCCAGTAGACTTCCTGGTACTCGCGCGCATCCAGTCCGTTGCGCTGGCGGTAGTCGATGCTGCGCGCCAGATCGCTGGAAGCCATATAGCGCGGCTTGGCGATGGTATCGGCCAGCGCGGCCGGGTCCAGGTCCGAGTCCCAACGCATGCCCAACAGCTGCTGCTGGGTCACCGAACTTGCGTTGAAAGTGGTGCGCAATACATTCTTCAGGACCCACTTGTCTTCGAAGTTTTCGGCGGTGGCGGCATGGGAAATCGCCGCCAGCCTGCCGTCGTCGGCCAACTCGTACAGGCGTACATCGCGCAGCTGCAGCCATTCACGGCCGTCCTGCACCTTCTTTTCGCCGCCTTGCGCATTGAGGAAAACATTGCCCTCGCGCGCCCACAGCCCCGAATACGTCGCCGCCGCCGCGTTATTGGTGATGGCCGAGGTGCGGACCCGGTCGGCCTGGGTCTGGCCCCAGCTGCCCACGGTTTCCATGCACAGCACCATCAGCCCGGTCAGCAGGGCCAGGGTGATGGCCACCGACAGGCTCAGGCGCCGGCGCGAGAGCCCTACGGCCCGCAATGCGATCAGCTCCGAGCTGGCGGCCAATTGGCCCAATCCCATCAGCGCGCCGATCACCGCCGCGGTGGGGAACATGGTGTAGGCGCGGCGCGGAATGGTGTAGGCCACAAAGGCCACCGCGTGGCCGAAGCTGTAGCTGCCCTTGCCTAGGTCGTTGAGTTCGCTGGATATGGCGTTGATTACATCCAACCCCACCAGCACCGACCACACCAGCAAGACGGTGACCAGGACCACACGGCCAACATAGAGATCGTGAAGATTGGGACTTAGCCTCATGACGCCTTCATCCGCGAACGCGCCATGCGCCCATCGCGCAGATAGGCCCACAGGCCGAATGCCAGCAGCGGCAGCGTCAACCACCAAAGTCCCAGCATGCCGGGCACCTTGCCATCGGACAGGGCCTGGGTGCCGATATACATCAGGTTGGTGCCCACCAGATAAGCCAGGAAGCCCAGCATGATGCGTCCATAACGCGCCTGGCGCGGCGAACTGCGCGCCAGCGGCAGTGCGATCAGCGCGAACGCCAGCGCCAGCAGCGGCGGGGTAAGCCGGTAGTGCAGCTGCGCATTGGCGTCAGCGCGCTTGTCGCCGAACAGCGCCAGGGTCGGCAGCAATTCGGGATCGGTTTCGGCGCGGACATCGGCGCGGTCAGGCAGCGCGAACTCGTTGCTGGCGAAGCGCATCAGATTGAAGTCGCGGCCTTTATCCAGCGGGCCTTCCACCCGAAATCCTTCGTTCAGCCGCATATAGCGGTCGCGCTGGCCTTCGAAAAACATCTCGCCGGTGCGCGCGGTCACCACATCCAGCCGGTCGCCTTCCTGGCGCTGCACGAATACGCGCTGCAACTTGGTTCCATCGGCCGAAATTCCGCCGATGTAGATGACGCTGCCATTGGGCAGCATGGTGAATCTGCCCGCATCCAGCCCGGCCACGACCAGGCTGCGGTTGGCGTGTTCGATCATGCGCTCGCTGGTCCGGTCGGCCCATGGCCCCAGCCACAGCGACAGGGCACCGATCAGGGCCACCACCGGAATCACCAGCATCAGGAAGGGCTTCAGCATCCGCCCCGGCCCGACCCCGATCCCGGTCAGTACGGGCATTTCCGAGTCGCGGTACAGCCGCGCGAAGGCCAGCAGCAGGCCAAGCATCAGCGCCAACGGCAGGATCACCGGCAGATAATTGAGCAGCTGCAGGCCCATCTGCGAGATCAGAAGGCTCGCCGGGATCCGCCCCTCGGCGATGTTGCCCAGCAAATCGGCCATCACCCCGCCCAGACTCACCACCAGCAGCACGATCAGCGTGGCCAGGAAGCTCTGGGTGAATTCGCGGAAGAGGTAGCGGTCCAGCTTCGCCATGGGGGTTGGTTTACAATCTCGGGTTCGTTCGCTGGGATTGGCCGCGTTTTCTGCGGTCTGGCGCGGTCATGCCGCAGCCTGAGGACCCGCGATTGTACGGAACTCGTCACCTAATGATCTGGGAATCTGCTCAATGGCACTGGAATTCACCCTGAACCACGACGCGCCGGCTAGCGCTGGCTTCGATTGCATCGTGGTAGGCGCCTATGGCGACAAGACCCTGACTCCGGCCGGTCGCGCCCTCGACGCGGCCAGCGGAGGCAAGCTCAACACGCTGGTCCAGCGCGGCGATGTGAACGGCAAGACCGGCAAAGCCACCTTGCTCCACGATCTTCCGGGCATCGCAGCGGCGCGCGTGCTGGTGATCGGTTTGGGCGAGGCGGCCAAGTTCGGCGTGCCGCAATACCTCAAGGCGGTCGGCGACGCGACGCGCGCATTGAAGGTCGGTCCTTCCACCAATGTGCTGTTCACCTTGTCGGAACTGGAAGTGAAGGGACGCGATAACGCCTGGAACATCCGCCAGGCCGTGATCGCCTCGGACCACGCCAGCTACCGCTATACCGCGACCCTGGGCAAGAAGAAGACCGACGACACCGGCCTGTCCACGCTGTCGGTCAGCGGCAGCGACGAACAAGCCCTGGCGCACGGCGAAGCGATCGCCGCCGGCGTCGCCTTCGCGCGCGAACTCGGCAACCTGCCGCCCAATATCTGCACGCCGGCCTACCTGGCCGAACAGGCGCAGAAGTTCGCCTCCGAACATGACGGCGCCGAGGCCGAAATCCTCGACGAAGCGCAGATGGAAGCGCTGGGCATGGGTTCGCTGCTGGCGGTGGCGCGCGGTTCGGCCAATCGCCCGCATCTCATCGTGCTCAAGTGGAATGGTGGCAGCGACGACGCCAAGCCGTTCGTGATGGTCGGCAAAGGCATCACCTTCGACACCGGCGGCGTCAACCTGAAGACCCAGGGCGGCATCGAGGAAATGAAGTACGACATGTGCGGCGCCGCCAATGTCATCGGTACTTTCGTGGCCGCGGTGAAGATGAAGCTGCCGTTGAACGTGGTGGTAGTGGTGCCGGCGGTGGAGAATGCGATCGACGGCAACGCCTACCGCCCCTCCGACGTCATCACCAGCATGTCCGGCAAGACCATCGAAGTCGGCAACACCGACGCCGAAGGCCGCCTGATCCTGTGCGATGCGCTGACCTACGCGCAGCGCTTCGAACCCGAAGCGCTGCTGGACGTGGCCACCCTGACCGGCGCCTGCATCGTGGCCCTGGGCCGCTTCGCCACCGGCCTGATGAGCAAGCACGACGATCTTTCCAACGAGCTGCTGGCCGCCGGCGAAACGGTATTCGACCGCGCCTGGCGCCTGCCGCTGTGGGACGAATACCAGACCCAGCTCGATTCCACCTTCGCCGACGTCTACAACATCGGCGGCCGCTGGGCCGGCGCCATCACCGCTGGCTGCTTCCTGGCGCGCTTCACCGAAAACCAGCGCTGGGCGCACCTGGATATCGCCGGCGTGGCCAACGACGAAGGCAAGCGCGGCATGGCGACTGGCCGGCCGGTTGGTTTGCTGACGCAGTGGCTGCTGGACCGCGCGGCGTAAACCGTGCCCCGCGCCGATTTCTACCTGATCGCGAAGCCCCGCTTCCTGGAAGAGCCGCTCAAGCTGGTCTGCGAACTCGCGCGCAAGTCCTACGACGCCAACCTGTGGACGCTGGTGCTGGCGCGCGACGCCGAACAGGCCGAACAGATCGACGCGCTGCTGTGGGAAATGGACGACGACGCCTATATTCCGCATCAGATCGCGGGCGATGAGGAAGACGAACTGACTCCGGTGCTGATCGCCACGCCCGATGTCGACACGCCCGCCCGCGCGCTGGTGATCAACTTGCGCGACGCGGCCTTCGACGGCCCCTGCGAACGCATCCTGGAAGTCGTACCCGCCGACGAATCCGCGCGCGAGCCGCTGCGCGAGCGCTGGAAGCAGTACAAAGCGCGCGGGTACGACGTCAACAAGCACGATATGTAGTTGAACCCTTCTCCCGCTTGCGGGAGAAGAGCCTGCCCCGTACTTGATACGGGGTGCCCGAAGGGCGGATGAGGGCGCTTTCCCATCGCCGCCGCCGAACAGCAAAGTCACTGGGTTCCCGCCTTTGCGGGAATGACGAACCTTAAAAAATCATGACCTCCGAACTCGCCTCCAGCTACGACCCCAAATCCTTCGAAGCCCGCCTCTACGCAGAGTGGGAAAGCGCCGGCTATTTCAAGCCGAGCGGGAAAGGCGAGCCGTACACCATTCTGCTGCCGCCGCCCAACGTCACCGGCACGCTGCACATGGGCCACGCCTTCCAGCAGACGCTGATGGACGCGCTGGTCCGCTACCACCGCATGCGCGGCTACGACACCTTGTGGCAGGTGGGCACCGACCATGCCGGCATCGCCACCGAAATGGTGGTCTCGCGCAATCTGGCGCTGGAAGGCAAGGGTGAAACGCGCGACTCGCTGGGCCGCGAAGGCTTCATCGAAAAAGTGTGGGAATGGAAAGCGCAATCCGGCGACACCATCGAACGCCAGATGCGCCGCCTGGGCACGTCCAGCGACTGGTCGCGCAGCGCGTTCACCATGGACCCGATGGCGTCCAAGGCGGTGATCGAAGCCTTCGTCAAACTGCATGAAGAAGGCCTGATCTACCGCGGCCAGCGTCTGGTCAACTGGGATCCGGTGCTGAAGACCGCGATCTCCGATCTGGAAGTGGAGAACGTGGAGCAGGACGGGTTCCTGTGGTCCATTTCGTATCCGCTGTCCGATGGCAGCGGCGCTTTGGTGGTGGCGACTACACGCCCCGAGACGATGCTCGGCGACTCCGCAGTGGCCGTGCATCCGGAAGACGAGCGCTACGCGCACCTGGTCGGCAAGACCGTGAAGCTGCCGCTGACCGAACGCGAGATTCCGATCATCGCCGACACTTATGTGGAACGCGAGTTCGGTACTGGCGTGGTCAAGATCACACCGGCGCACGACAAGAACGACTACGCAGTCTGGGAGCGTCACCAAGAGGAACTGCAGTCGCAGCCCAAGGGCGGTCTCATTAACATTTTTCGAGATGATGCGAGCATCAAGTCGTCCCCACGCGACGACTTCGATTATGTGAACGTGGAGGGAACGCAGCTCGCCGAAGGTGATGGCCTAGTCGGAAAATCCGTTTCAGAGCTCATACCTGAGCGCTATCACGGCCTGGATCGTTATGTTGCCCGCAAACTGATTCTCGAAGACCTTGAGAATCAAGAGCTACTCGTGTCTGTCGACCCGCACAAACTCCAAGTTCCTCGTGGTGATCGCACAGGGCAAGTTTTGGAGTTCTATCTCACAAGTCAGTGGTTCGTGAGAATGGATGACCTTGCGAAGCGGGGCCTGGACATAGTCGAGAACGGCCAGGTCAAGTTCGTTCCTCCGAATTGGATCAATACCTATCGCCATTGGATGGAGAACATCCAAGACTGGTGCATCAGTCGCCAGCTATGGTGGGGGCATCAGATTCCTGCTTGGTACGACATGTGGAGTCAACCTGTCATCGCCCGATCCCGAGATGACGCATACCAAAAATACTTGGCTGAACTTTCCGAGAACTACTACGCCGAAGAACTCGGTCCCGAAGACATTGCATTCATAAAATCGATCGCGATTGGATCATCGAAGAACGACGCTGATCTGGAAAATGAGCTGGAAGGCGCTGGATTCGGAAAATATGCGCTCAAACAAGACAACGACGTGCTGGAAACCTGGTTCAGCTCGCAGCTGTGGCCGTTCAGCACCCTGGGTTGGCCCGACAAAGCAGCGATGGCCGAACGCGGTTTCGGCCGCTACCTGCCCAGTTCGGTGTTGGTCACCGGCTTCGACATCATCTTCTTCTGGGTCGCGCGCATGATCATGGCGACCGATCATTTCACCGGCCAAGTTCCGTTCAAGGACGTCTACATCACCGGCCTGATCCGCGACAAGGACGGGCAGAAGATGTCCAAGTCCAAGGGCAATGTGCTGGACCCGCTGGACATCATCGACGGCATCGCTCTGGAAGACCTGGTCGCCAAGCGCACCACCGGCCTGATGAAACCCACCGATGCGCCGAAGATCGAAAAAGCGACGCGCAAGGAATTCCCCGAAGGCATCATCGCCCACGGCGCCGACGCGCTGCGCTTCACCATCGCCGCGCTGGCCAACCACGGCCGCGACATCAAGTTCGACATGGGCCGCGCCGAAGGCTACAAGAATTTCTGCAACAAGTTGTGGAATGCGACGCGCTTCGTGCTGATGAATACCGAGGGCTTTGCTGTTCCTTCTCCCTCCGGGAGAAGGTGGCCCGCAGGGACGGATGAGGGTACGGAGCACGGCAACACTTCCACTTCGCCGTACCCTCACCCCAACCCCTCTCCCGAGGGGAGAGGGGCTCGCACTCCGATCACTGATCCTGAAAAATGGATCCTGGCGCGCCTGGCGAAAGTTTCGGCCGAAGCCCAAACCCACTACGCCAGCTACCGCTTCGACCTGCTCGCACAAACGCTGTACGAATTTGCCTGGAACGAGTTTTGCGACTGGTTCCTGGAGCTGACAAAACCGGCCTTGAACGGCGACGACGCGGCCGCCGCCGACAGCACCCGCCACACCCTGCTGTACGTACTGGAAGCGCTGCTGCGCCTGCTGCATCCGCTGACGCCCTTCGTCACCGAAGAGCTGTGGCAGCAGGTCGCCCCGCGCCTGGGCATCGAAGGCGGCACCGTTTCGCTGCAGTCCTACCCGGAGGCCGCGCACTACGCTGCCGACGATCTTTCGCAGGCCGAAACCGATGTGGAATGGCTGAAAGACATGGTGTCCGCCCTGCGTCGGGTGCGCAGCGAACTCGGCGTTTCGCCCGGCAAGCAGGTTCGCCTGCTGCTGCAGGGTGGCAACGACAACGACCGCAAGCTGGCCGATCGTTACGCCTCGCAGCTTTCTTTCCTGCTCAAACTGGATGCCATCCAATGGCAGCAGGCCGATGCACAAGCGCCCGCATCTGCGGTTGCTATCGTCGGCGAGCTGAAGCTGCTGGTGCCGCTGGAAGGGTTGGTCGACCTGGATGCCGAACGCGCGCGTCTGGACAAGGAGATCGTCAGGGTCACGGGCGAGAAAGAGAAAAGCGAAATCAAACTGTCCAAATTCAGCGACAAGGTGCCGCCAGCGGTGGTCGAACAGGAACGCCAGCGGCTGGTCGACTGGACCAACCAGCTGGATGGTCTGCGCGAGCAACGCGGGAAGCTCTGAACAAACCGCGCGTAGGAGCGACGTGAGTCGCGATGGAACATCTCGGCAGCTTCCATCGCGACTCACGTCGCTCCTACACGCCCCACCCGCTCCTACAACGCCGGCATCCTGTCGATCTCTTCGCCCACTAATTCCATCGCCATCACCAGTGCGTCCTCGCGCCCGTCGCGCGCGGGGTAGTAACGCGGACGCCGCCCGATCTCGTTGAAGCCTTCGTCGTGGTATAGCGCGATGGCGTTGGGATTGGAGGGGCGCACTTCCAGAAAGATACGCGCGGCGCCCAGGTCGACGGCCAGCTTGACCAGCGACCGCAATAACTGGCGACCGTGTCCGCGCCCCTGGCGCTCCGGCGCGACGCAGATATTGAGGATGTGCGCCTCGTCCGCCGCCACGCTGATGACCGCGTAGCCGATGGGCAGGCCGCGTTCCTGCAGAACCCAGGCGGGATAACCGGCAGCCAGACAATCGCGGAAGATGCCGCGTGTCCAAGGGAACGGATAAGCGCGTTGTTCGATCGCCAGAATGGCATCCAGGTCCGACTCGCGCATCGCGCGCAAGCCCGCATCGGCATGCCCGGCATCGACCGCGACCGCGCTCACGGCGACCGCTGCCTGCGCAAGGCGCGCAACTGCGGCCACAAGGCGCGTTTGGCTGCGGGATTGCCGCGCAGTTCGGAGGAAGGCGGCCAGCGGGCGATGATCGCGGCCGCATCCTCGGCATTGGGGTTGCAGCCCGAGGCGCGGATCAGCGCGAAATGCAGTTTGTCCGGCAAGCGCGAAGCGGCGCGCGTGGGCGTAGGAGCAACACGCACAGAGGGCGTCGTTTCGGGCTCGGGTCTGCGGCGGGCCGGAGCAGCGACCTGGGCAGCCTCGCGCTGCGGCTGGGCTGCTCCGACTGCGATCGGCGCCGCAACCGGCGCTTCGGCCGCGCCCTGCACATACAACGTGTGGCCCAATGCAGTCAGCCACTCATGCTGTTGCGATGACCACAGCTCGCTCACGGCGTGGCCTCCGGGATCTTGCGCCAACGTCTCCACAGCCAGAGCCCCGGCCCCGAGAGCGCATAGACCACGCCGATGGCCAACAGCGCACGCGGCAGGTCCATCGCCAGCACCGCGATCACCACCGGCACCAGGAACAGCGCATAGAAGGGAATGCGGTCGGCCTTGGCCCCGCCTTCCCCAGTGCCCTTGAAACTCCAGAAACGGATGCGGCTGACCATGAGCAGCGCGGAGACTATCGTCACCCCCAGCGCCACATAACGCAGCTCCTCGCCGCTCCAGCCCAGATCGCCATCCGCGAAGGCCCAGACGAAGGACATCATCAGCCCCGCCGCGGCCGGACTGGCAAGGCCGATGAACCAGCGCTTGTCCACCGTGCCCACCTGCGTATTGAAACGGGCCAGACGCAGCGCGGCGCAGGCCGCGTAAAGGAAGGCGACCGCCCAACCCACCCGGCCCATCACGCTGCCGTCGAATTTCAGCGCAGAAAGCGCCCAGTGGTACATCACCAGCGCCGGAGCCATGCCGAAGCTCACCAGATCGGCCAGCGAGTCGTACTGCACGCCGAATTCGCTGCTGGTGCCGGTCAGGCGCGCCACCCGCCCGTCGATGCCGTCCATCACCGCCGCGATGAACACCGCCACCGAGGCCTGCACGAACTGGCCATTGGCCGCCGCGATGATCGCGTAGAACCCAGCGAACAGGCCTGCCGTGGTGAACAGGTTGGGGAGCAGATAGATCGTGCGGGAACGCGGTACTTGCTTGTTTTCGTCCATGCGTCGCAGTTTAGCCCAAGCCGGCGGCTTGCCAGCCCGGCCCGGCGGTGCTGCAATCGCACCCTTCCCCTTATCCCCCTGACTCCCTGGAGACCGCCATGCGCGCTCTGTCCACAAGTACGGTCCTGATCCGCACCTTCGCCCTGCTCGTTCTGACCGGGGTCTGCAGCACTGCCGCCCTGGCCGGCAAGATCTACCAGTGGAAGGACGCCAAGGGCGTGACCCACTATTCCGACAGCCCGCCGCCGGAAGGCAAGGCGCAAGACCGCCAGATCGACAACCGCGGCGAACCGGCGCCCACCGCCACCGTGGCTGGCAAGTCCGTCGAGAACCCCATGTGCACTACCGCCAAGCGCAATCTGCAGGTCCTGAGCGGCAAAGCCGCGGTGCAGCAGGACACCGATGGGGACGGCAAGCCCGACAAGGCCCTGACCGAAGACGACCGCGGCAGCCAGCGCAATCTGGCCGAAGCGGCAGTCAAGGCCTACTGCACTCCAGCCACCTGAACCATGCGTCTGGCCTGGGCCATCTGCGCAGGCCTGCTGCTGGGCATCGGCGTGGCCTGGTGGCTGTCGCGCGAAGCGCCCGCAAAAACCGAGGCGCGACAACGGCGCGCCGAACAGGCTGCCGCCGCCCAGGCCCGTGACGCCAAGCCCTCGCTCTACCGCTGGCGCGATGCCGCAGGCGTACTCCAGATCACCGATAAACCTCCGCCGGACAGGCCTTTCGAACGCATCGACCGTGCGCCCGATCGCGCCATCAAGGTCAAAGGCGACAGCGCCCACTGAGCGCGAACCCCGCATTGGCGCGCCGCAGCTGGCAAAATGGCCGCTCCCCACGACGTGAAGAACCTTCCCCGATGCGCCTGTCGCAATTCCATCTCCGCACCACCAAGGAAACCCCCGCCGACGCCGAAGTAATCAGCCACCAGCTGATGCTGCGCGCCGGCATGATCCGCAAGCTGGCCTCCGGACTCTATACCTGGTCGCCGCTGGGGTTGCGGGTGCTGCGCAAAGTGGAAAACGTGGTGCGCGAGGAAATGAACCGCGCCGGCGCCATCGAAATGCTGATGCCCACGGTCCAGCCGCGGGAATTGTGGGAGGAAACCGGGCGCTGGGAGAAGTTCGGCGGACAACTGCTGAAAATCCGCGACCGCAAAGAGGCCGAGTACTGCTTCGCGCCCACCGCCGAAGAAGTGATCACCGATTTCGCCCGCAACGAACTGGCCAGCTACAAACAGCTGCCGGTGAACTTCTACCAGATCCAGACCAAGTTCCGCGACGAGATCCGCCCACGCTTCGGGGTGATGCGTGCGCGCGAATTCCTGATGAAGGACGGGTACTCGTTCCACCTGACCGAAGCCGACCTGGTCCGCGAATACAACAACATGCACGCCGCCTACAGCCGCGTGTTCACCCGCCTGGGCCTGAAGTTCCGCGCAGTGCAGGCCGATTCCGGCGCCATCGGCGGCGACGCGTCGCAGGAATTCCACGTGCTGGCCGATTCGGGCGAAGACGCCATCGCCTTTTCCACCGGCTCGGACTACGCCGCCAATGTGGAAGCCGCGCAGGCCGCCGAACCGGCGCCGCGTGCGGTCGCGAGCGAAGCATTGCGCAAGGTGGATACGCCCACGCAGAAGACCTGCGAGGATGTCGCCGCGCTGCTTGCCATCCCGTTGCAACGCACGGTCAAGTCGGTCGCGGTGATGACTGAGGCCGGCTTCGTGCTGGCGCTGGTGCGCGGCGACCACGCGGTCAACGAGATCAAGTTGGCCAAGGTACCGGGCCTGGCCGACTACCGCATGGCCACCGAAGCGGAAATCAAGGAATACCTGGGCAGCGAGCCCGGCTTCCTGGGCCCGCTGCAACCAGCGAAAGAGATACGCGTGATCGCCGATCGCGAAGTGGCGGCGATGGCCGACTTCGTTGTCGGCGCCAACGAAGCGGGTTTCCACATCGCCGGCGTCAATTGGGGCCGCGACGTACCCGAACCGCATGCGATCGCCGACATCCGCAACGTGGTCCATGGCGACCGCGCGCAGGACGGCGGCGAGCTGCAGCTAGCGCGCGGCATTGAAGTGGGCCACGTGTTCCAGTTGGGCCGCAAGTACACCGAAGCGCTCAAAGCCACGGTGCTGGACGAGTCCGGCAAGGCTGCCACCATGCTCATGGGCACCTACGGCATCGGCGTGTCGCGCATCGTCGCTGCGGCGATCGAACAGAACCACGACCAGGCCGGCATCATCTGGCCCGAACCGATGGCTCCCTGGGCCGTCGCCATCTGCACCATCAATCCGAAGGGCGATGCTGCAGTGAACGACGCTGCGCAGCAGCTGTTCGACGATCTTCAGGCCGGGGGCATAGAAGCGGTGATAGACGACCGCGGCCTGCGCCCGGGCCAGATGTTCGCCGACATTGAACTGATCGGCATCCCGCACCGCGTGGTGATCTCCGAACGCGGCCTGGCCGCCGGCACCTTCGAATACCGCGCGCGTCGTTCCAGTGAAGCGGAGAATCTGGGCCGCGATGAACTGCTGGCCAAACTGACCGGCTGACCCGAGCGCGCACCTTCAGACGAATCCTTCCCCTGCTTGCGGGGGAAGAGCCTGCCCCGTACTTGATACGGGGTGCCGAAGGCGGATAGGGGCGCTCTTGGCGATATTTGTCAGAATAAAGCAAAAGCGTTTCGCGCTTTGCGCGAGTCACTTTTCTTTGAACGGCAAAGAAAAGTAACCAAAAGAAAGCCGCCCTACGGCGCGCCCAACGATGAAGCTGTTGGGTTCGCATGCGAATTGGGAATTTCCGTAAGGCGCATCCTGCGCCTACGGAAACGGCGCACATCCCTGTGCGCCGCCCTTCGGGTTTACCCAATTCGCATGCCGCGCCTCACGGGGTTGTTCCGGCAACAGCAAAAGCGAAAAGCAGCCTGCTTGCATTGGTCCTTCCCGCTTGTTTCGGAAAATTCAAAGATTCTTCCGCGCCGGCAGCAGCAGATTGCCGAACAGCAGCCCCGCAATCAGCGCCATCACGATATTGATCACCGTCAACAGCGCCGAATTCCCCACCGCCAGATCCTGCTGCTGCACCAGACTCAACACGCCCCGCAGGCTATTGCTGCCCGGCACCAGCATGATGATGCCCGGCACCCGGATGATCGCGCCGGGCTTGTTGGCCCAGCGCGCGAATACATTGCCCGCCGCCGTCAGCACCAGCGCCGACAGGAATATTCCGACCTCCGTTCCCCATGCCTGCCCTGCATAACGCGAAATCAGATAGCCGCAGATCGCCGCTGCCATCACCCAGCCATAATCGCGGCGATGGGCCTTGAACAACACGGCAAAGGCATAGGCCGCCAGCACCAGCGATGTCCATTCCACCCACTCCGGCTGCGGGCGCAACGCGCGCACTTCCGGGTACAGGCCCAGCAGCTGCGCCAGGGTCAACGCGATGAGGGTGCCCACGGTCAACTTCAGAATGGTGGCGATGGCGCCGGCGAAACGCGCCGTGCCCGAGACCAGATGCTGGCTGGTCAATTCATTGACCGCGTTGGTAAGCGTCATACCCGGCAACAACACCACCAGCGACGCGATGATCACGCTGTTCAGATTGAGCGGTTGAATGAAATTGGAAACCAGTACCGCCACCATGCCGGCCATCAACGCCGATACCGCATCGCTGGCCTCCTTCAGTCGCGGACGCCGCTCATTCAAAAGGGCCTGCACACCGATCAGCAAGCCGATGAACGTGGCCGTGCCGATATCCAGCCACGGCAACCGCCACAGTCCGGCCACCGCGCCCGAGGCCAATCCGAATGCGATGAGCTGCGTCGCACGCCAACGCAAGCTGGGCTTGCGGTCCAGCGCGCGCAGCGCAGTGTGGCCCTGCGCGATGCTCATCGCTCCAGCGGCCACGGCCTCGGCGATGCGATCGGATTCGCTCAGTTTGTACAGATCGTTTTCCCCCGGCGCCAGACGGATCACCCGGGTCGTGTCGCTGGCCCCCAGCGGCCGGGAAGGGTCGCTGAAACTGAGGATCAGACCGGTGGGGTTAGACCAGGGTTCACACTCCAGCCCAAGACGGGTCGACAGCGCGACTACCGCCCCCTCAAGGCGCTGCGCCGTCGTGCCATAGGTATGCAGACGCGCTGCGGTTTCGCATACGAAAGCGATGCGCTGGGCATAAGTAGCAGTGCTCGTGGCGGAGTTGGTTGCGGTTGGCGGCATGCGATTAGTCTAGGGCCTGGGAATGGTGCCGGTGGATGATGCCCGGCTCTCGGCGGCCATGCCACGATTCCGACCCACTCCTCTCTTCATACGGCATGGGTAGACTGTATGCTCACCGGACGAGCGATATGACCCAAACCGACGGCCGCCCCCGCTTCGAAACCGATGACGCCGACCCCTCGCGGGTACGGTTGGCGGGGCAATGGACCATCGCGACCGCGCTGCAGGTCGCCGAACGCTTGCGCGAGATCCCGGCCGGCGCCAAGGTCATCGATGCGACCGGCATTTCGCGCATCGACTCCGCCGGCGTGTTGCAGCTGCTGCGTCACGCCGCGCGCAACGACATCGCGATGGACGACCTGAAGTTCCGCGAAGAACATCAAGCCCTGGTTTCGACCATCGAAGACGTTGCCGACGACCGCCCGAAGAAGAAGCGCGACTACGGCTTCGTCGCCGCGCTGGCGCGTCTGGGCTATCAAGTGCAGGACAACGGCAAGGAAATCGTTTCCCTGGTCAGCTTCACCGGCGAGAATCTGGTGAAGATGCTGCGCACCTTGAAGGAACCCAAGCGCCTGCGCGTTACTGCCACCGTCTTCCATATGGAACAGGTGGGCCTGGATGCGGTGCCGCTGGTGATTCTGCTGTCCTATCTGGTCGGCGCGGTCATCGCCTTCCTGGGTTCGACCATCCTGCGCGACTTCGGCGCGGAGATCTATGTGGTGGAATTGGTCAGCATCGCCTTCCTGCGCGAGTTCGCGGTGCTGCTCACCGCCATCGTGCTGGCCGGGCGCACCGCCAGCGCCTTCACCGCGCAGATCGGCGCGATGCAGAGCCGTGAGGAAATCGACGCGATCCGCACGCTCGGCCTGGATCCGATCGACCTGCTGGTGATCCCGCGCCTGCTGGCCCTGCTGATCACCCTGCCGCTGCTCACCTTCATTTCGATGATGGCCGGTCTGGCCGGCGGCATTACCGTCGGCGCCTTCGATCTGGGCATCCCCCCGCAGATGTACCTGGCGCGCATGCACGAAACCCTGGAAGTGCGGCACTTCCTGGTCGGCATGTCCAAGGCGCCGATCTTCGCCCTGATCATCGGCCTGATCGGCTGCCTGGAAGGACTGCAGGTGGAAGGCACCGCGCAATCGGTGGGCGAACGCACTACCTCCAGCGTGGTGCAGGCCATTTCGCTGGTGATCATCGTCGATGCGCTGGCGGCGCTGTGGTTCATGAACATGGATTGGTAAGCATGGCCTCTCTGTCTACCGACCGCCGCGAAGAAGCCGACAATGCGACTCCGGTCATCCGCGTGCGCGGACTGACCAACAAGTTCGGCGAGCAGACCGTGCACGAGGATCTGGACCTGGACGTACATCCCGGCGAAATTCTGGGCGTGGTCGGCGGTTCTGGCACGGGCAAGTCGGTGCTGATGCGTTCCATCCTGGGACTGCGTATTCCCGATGCCGGCCGGATTGAAGTGCTGGGCACCGACGCACGCTCGACCCGCCCGCAGGACCGTCAGCACATCGAACGCAACACCGGCGTCCTGTTCCAGGACGGCGCCCTGTTCTCGTCGCTGACCGTGGGCGAAAACGTGCAGGTGCCGCTGAAGGAACACCATGGCGAATTGCCCGACAGCTGGCGCTACGAACTGGCGCTGCTGAAGGTGAAGCTGGCCGGGTTGCCGGCCGATGCGCTGAACAAACTGCCCTCGCAGCTCTCGGGCGGCATGCGCAAGCGTGCCGGCCTTGCGCGCGCGCTGGCGCTGGATCCACCGCTGCTTTTCCTGGACGAACCCACCGCTGGGCTGGACCCGATCGGCGCAGCCGCCTTCGACCGGCTTATCCGGACCCTGCAGCAGGCGCTGGGGCTTACCGTCTTCCTCATCACTCACGACCTGGACACCCTGTACGCTATCTGCGACCGGGTGGCGGTGCTGGCCGACCGTAAAGTGGTGATCAATGCGCCGATCGCCGAAGTGGAGAAGCTCGACCATCCGTGGGTGCAGGAATATTTCCACGGCCCCCGCGCACGTGCCGCGCGCCAGGGCCGCGATGCCTACCAAGAACGAACCAAGCAAGAGGCGTCCTGAACATGGAAACCAAAGCCAATTACGTCCTCATCGGCGCTTTCACCATCATCATCGCTGCCGCTTTGCTGCTGTTCGGGCTGTGGGCGGCGAAATACTCCTCCGAGCGCAGCTGGCAGGAATACCAGGTGGTGTTCCGCGAAGCCGTCACCGGCCTGTCGGTGGGCAGCCCGGTGCAATACAACGGCATCGCGGTGGGTTCCATCACCAAACTGTCGCTGGCGCCCAACGATCCGCGCCAGGTGATCGCCAGGATCCGCCTGGAGGCGACGACCCCGGTGAAGACCGACACACGCGCCAAACTGGCCATCACCAGCCTGACCGGGCCATCCATCATCCAACTGAGCGGCGGCACGCCGCAGGCCCCGGCGCTTACCTCGGTGGATACGCGCGAAGCGCCAATCATCCAGACTTCGCCCTCGGCGCTGCAGAACATCACCGACACTGCCAACCGCATCGTCGAGCGCCTGGATCAGGTGCTGAGCGACCAGAACGTGGCGCGCATCGCCAGCACCTTGCAAAACCTGGAAACCATCAGCGGCGACATGGCCAATCGCGAAGAAGGCCTGCAGGCGCTGATCGCCAGCGCCCGCGACGCGGCCAACAATCTCGACGCCACGCTGGACACCACCAACGGCACCATCCAGCGCCTGGACCAGAACCTGGTGAAGAAGCTACCACCCATCCTGGAGAAACTGGAAAGCACTTTGGCGCGGCTGGATTCGGCGGCGGGCAACGCGGACGCGATCCTCGGCGAGAACCGCTCGGCCATCAACAGTTTCGCCAGCGACGGGCTGGGGCAACTGGGCCCTACCCTCACCGAACTGCGCAGCTTGATCCGCGACCTGCGTCAGGTCAGCGACCGGCTTGAAGGCAACCCCGCGCGCTACCTGTTGGGTCGCGACGCACCCAAGGAGTTCGAACCGAAATGAAATCGATGCGATTGGCTTCCATTCGTCTTCTTTCTGTCGCCATACCGCTCCTGCTGCTGGCCGGCTGTTCGGTGCTGGGAAACGGCAAACAACGCGATCCGGTGACGATCTATGCGCCGCAGGTGAAGGTAACGCCCGACCCCTCCTGGCCTTCAGTGACCTGGCAGCTGGCCGTGGTCAAGCCCACCGCCGCGCGCGTGGTCGACAGCCCGCGCATCGCGGTGCGCCCGGTGCCCGGCGAGCTGCAGGTCTACAAGGGCGTGACCTGGTCGCAGCCGTCCACCGACCTGATCGAAGCCACCGTGCTGCGCGCGTTGGAGGATTCCGGCAGGATTCCTGCAGTCGCACGTACCGGCAGCGGCATCCGCGCCGATTACAAGCTGATAATGGATCTGCGCCGGTACGAAGCCGACTATGCGGGCAATGCGGTTCCTGCGGCCACGATCGAACTCACCGCCAAACTTCTGCATACTACCGATCAACGCATCGTCGCCTCGCGCACGTTTCTGCAGGCGGAGCCATCCAGCGGGGTCGAAGTGCCGCAAGTGGCAACGGCTTTCGACACGGCGCTGGAAAAACTGGGAAGCGAAGTCGTCGGCTGGGTGCTGACCACCGGTGAAGCGGACGCCAGCAGCAAACGCTGACGTTCGCCGGCTCATGCCAGTATCCGGCGAAAGGTCAGATTGATGCGTTCCCCTATCGGCTTGGCCGTGCGCGGCAGCGAGTGCCTGTAGTTCGCCTGCGTGTCTCCGCGCATCACCAGCAGGCTGCCGTGCGTCAACGGCAATTCCAGTTTGCGCGATGGCTCCAGACGGTGTTTCAGCACGAAGCGCCGCGTAGCGCCCAGACTGAGGGAAGCGATGATCGGCTGCGGGCCTAACGCGGATTCGTTGTCGCTATGCCAGCCCATGTAATCGCGCCCATTACGGTAGCGGTTGGCCAGCACGCTGTTGAACGGAAAATCCAACTCGTGCGCAAGCCGGCGACGGATGCCGACCAGCGCTGGAGGCCAGGGCCGCGGCTGGAAGCGCGCGCCCGAATAAGTGTAGGCCGCGTCTTCATCGCCTATCCAGCTGCTCAGCCTGGGAGAGTCCACTTCCCGGCCGAACAGGCGGATGCGGTGCGTCTCCCATTCGATCGAATCCCGCAACTGCGCAAACAGCGCATCGGCCTGCCCGGTCTCAAGCCAGTCCGGCGCGAACCAAAGCTCCGCACCCGTCAGGGCGTCGTCGCTACCATTCGTTGCAAGGGGGCGCAGTACGGACATGGCGCCATGCTGGCCGATTTGCCCCTGCCCTCGCAAACACCGAAAATAGCCGCAGCCACGAGCCAGCCACGGAAAACCCGATGACCGATGCAGAACGCGATGTGATGGAATACGACGTCGTCACCGTCGGCGCGGGTCCCGCAGGCCTGTCCTTCGCGATCCGGCTCAAGCAGATCAATCCGGACATCAGCGTCTGCGTGATCGAGAAATCCAGCACCATCGGCGCGCACATCCTGTCGGGCGCGGTGATCGAACCCGGCCCGCTGGATGCCTTGCTGCCTGGCTGGCGCGATGCGCCGCCGCCGATCTGCGTGGCGGCCAAGGAAGACGAATTCTGGCACCTGAACAAAACCGGCGGCCGCAAGTTTCCGTTCGTTCCGCCCGGCATGAACAACCACGGCAATTTCATCGTCAGTCTCGGCGCCATGTGCGCATGGCTGGCGCCGCAGGCCGAAGCGCTGGGCGTGGAGATCTATCCTGGCTTCGCCGCCGCCGAGACCCTGCACGACAGCAACCCCGATGGAAGCCCAGGAAAAGTCATCGGCGTACGCATCGGCGACATGGGCGTGGCCCGGGACGGCTCCCATAAACCCGGCTACACCGCCGGCATCGACATCCACGCCAAGGTCACTGTGCTGGCCGAAGGCGCCCGCGGTCATCTGACCAAGCGTCTGGTCAAACAATTCGGATTGGACAAGGACAGCGATCCGCAGGGCTATTCGATCGGCATCAAGGAACTGTGGCAGGTACCGGAAGGCCGGGTATCCGCGGGGAAAATCGTGCACACGCTAGGCTGGCCCGCCGACAACCGCACCTATGGCGGCAGCTTTCTGTACCACCTGGAAAACAACCAGATCGCGCTGGGTTATGTAAGCGGCCTGGATTACAAGGATCCCGAATACAAGCCTTGGGAAGCCTTCCAGCAATGGAAGAACCATCCGCTGATCGCGCCCCTGCTGGAAGGCGGCACGATTCTGTCGGCCGGTGCGCGCGCCATCGTCACTGGTGGCTGGCAATCGCTTCCCAAAGTGGAGATGCCGGGCGCATTGTTGATCGGCGACACCGCCGGCCTGCTCAACGTGCCCAAGATCAAGGGCACCCACCAGGCCATCCGCAGCGGCATGCTCGCCGCCGAACACCTGGCGCAGACCATGGACCCGGCCGGCTTCGACGCAAAGCTGCGCGCCTCCGATGCCATGAAGGAACTGAAGCAGGTGCGCAACATCAAGCCCGGTTTCAAGAAAGGACTGTGGTTCGGCATGTTGAACGCGGGCTGGGAAACCGTCACCCGCGGCCTGTCGCCGTGGACGCTGAAGGTGAAACCCGACTGGTCCTCGCTGGACAAACTCGGCGAGCACGAAGAACCCAAACGCGACTACGTGCAACGCACCCTCGCCCCGCGCGACCGCTTGCAGGCCGTCTACTACGCCGCCACCGAGCACGACGAAGACCAGCCCGTGCACCTGAAGGTCGCCGACACCTCGATCTGCATCACCCGTTGCGCAGAGGAATACGACAACCCCTGCACCCGATTCTGCCCCGCCAACGTCTACGAAATCGTCAATGACGAAGCCGGCAAGCGCCTGCAGATCAACGCCGCCAACTGCGTGCACTGCAAGACCTGCGACATCAAGGACCCGTACGAAATCATCACCTGGGTGACGCCGGAAGGTGGTTCGGGGCCGAATTATCAGAACTTGTGAAGAAATGCCTTCCTCCATCTCTCTTCTTGCGCGTACTTCTCTCTTCTATGCACTGCGTCTTGTGTTCAGGCTCACGCCCCTGTCGCAAGTCAAGCGTGATCGGCTGCGGCAGCAATTCCTCAATAAATACTCGGGATTGGTACCGGCTGGTCCAAGAGGAAAGTTAGGTCACTTCTCGCAGTTTCGTCGCCCTTTAGTACGAGCAGACGAGCGTGCGATAGGCTACGTTCCACGCTTGAAAGCAGAGCTCCCGGATCCACTGCCGGCAACCCTGGTGGCGTTTTATCTACCGCAGTTCCACACGATTCCAGAGAATGACGAGTGGTGGGGGAAGGGTTTCACCGAATGGCGGAATGTCGCACGCGCGCTCCCCCAGTTTGAGGGGCATGTGCAACCGCGAACACCTGGTGATCTAGGTTTCTACGATCTGCACAACCCAAAGATCATGCGTGAGCAGGCAACACTTGCTCGTGAGTACGGTATTGGCGCGTTCTGCTTCTATGCTTATTGGTTTGACGGAAAAACATTACTGGAAACCCCATTGCGAAATTGGCTGAATGATAAATCAATCGACCTGTCGTTCTGCGTCTGCTGGGCTAATGAGAAATGGTCACGCAGATGGGATGGAAGGGGCGATGACATATTGATCGATCAGCAGCACAGCGCCGAAGATGATTTGGCTTTCATTGAATACATAGCTGACTATCTGCGCGATCCACGTTACTTGCGCGTAGCGGGGAAACCAATTCTCATACTCTACCGTCCCGGTCTGCTGCCAGACTGCGCAGCCACGTCCGAACGATGGCGTCGTTGGTGCCGCGACAACGGTGTGGGCGACATTCACCTTGCTTATGTTCAATCATTTGAACGCCCTGATCCAGCGTTGATCGGCTTCGACTCCGCGATAGAGTTTCCTCCCAATCTGGCTTCACCCACGAATGTCACTCAGAGTCAACGTCTCATAAATCCTGATTATCTTGGGCAAGTGTTAGATTGGCGTCAGTTGGCTCGAGAGTACGAACATCGACAGACTCCAGCCCATGCTGTACATCCGGGGGTAAGTACAGGCTGGGACAATGAACCTCGGCGCTCTGGCAATGGGCGTGTCTACGCTTACTCTTCGCCACGCAGATATCGAGATTGGCTAAAGCACACTATTAATCACCGTTTGGGTGAAAAGAACGCCGATGAGCGCCTTGTCTTCATTAATGCTTGGAACGAGTGGGCAGAAGGCGCTGTGCTGGAACCCGACAGCATCTTAGGCCACGCCTGGCTAGAGAGGACAAGACAGGCAATGCAGTCGAGTGCCGGCATGATTGAGCCTGCGGAGGCTGTCGGAAAACGCCCGTGCGTTGTCATACACGCGTGGTATGCCGATGCCTTCGATGAAATTCTCACCGCACTTCAGGACACGAAGCTCGACTGGCGCATTTTGGTGACAACATCTCCAGACAGGCTGCAGATGATGCGCGAGGTCCTGGCCGCACGCGGATCCAATGCAGAAGTACTCGTTTTCGAGAACCGGGGCCGCGACATTCTGCCTTTCATCCAGGCCGCCGAATTCTTAATTGAAGAAGGTGTTGATTTCGTACTGAAGCTCCACACCAAGCGATCCCCTCACCTACAAGATGGCGATGCATGGAGGCGAGATCTTGTTTCGAATCTGCTGGATATCGAGAGCGTTTCAACGAGCCTCTCTTTATTTTCCGAGCATGACGACATAGGGATGGTTGTAGCGGCGAAGCATCTTTTGCCCGTGCGTGACCACATGGGAGGCAATTCGGAAAGCATGCAGTACTTGGAGAGGCGTAGCGGGTTATTCATCTTAGCCAATGAAGCGTTATTTCCTTCTGGAAGCATGTACTGGGTCCGCCTTGAAGCGTTGCGGCCGCTACTAGATGCCCACTTGCGCCCCAGCGAATTCGAAGCAGAGGTCGGGCAAACCGATGGAACCCTAGCCCATGCCGTTGAAAGATTTGCCGCAACCTGCGTGCAAAACTCTGGGTTCCGATTGCTGACGACATCCTCCTCCTCGAAAACCTTATCGGCCAGCCGCGTTCCGAATCCGTATGCCGCGCCAGCCGATGCTGGGCGGCACGGTGATTAACCGATATAAGGCTGACAAGGCACCTGTTATCTCTGTATCAAAGTCCAGGTTGCAGGATAGGCCACTGTAACAACGCCAGAAAAATACGTTCCTTGCGATTGCCATACCTGCATGGCGGCTCCATTGGTGCCGTTGGTCCACAGGATGTCCGCTCGGCCATCGCCGTTATAGTCCGCGACCTGCAATGGTTTCCATGCAGTCGAAGAAGCATAACTTGCGCCTGATACTTTGGTGGCGCCGGACATTTTCCAAGTGACCAAATCTCCCGTCGCACCGTAGCGCCAGAAGAGATCGTCGTTCAAGTCGCCATCTATGTCTCCTATTCCGACCAGCGTCCAGCCAGTGGGGTAAGTAGGCATCACGAAACCGGAAAATCCGCTGGCAGTGCCCGCCCACAACTGCATGGAACTGTTGTCGGTCCAGATCAGGTCCAGGCGATTGTCGCCATTCAAATTACCAGTGCCGAGAATTCTCCATCCAGCGCCAACCCTGTAGGAACCACTACCGATGATTGCCGTTCCATTCATCAGCCAAGTCCCGATAGCAGTTTCCGCATCGTCCCGCCAGATCAAGTCGTCACGTCCATCCGCATTTATGTCGCCAACACCAACTAAGGTGTAGCCCGTCGGATAGTCGCGCATCACAAGTCCAGCGAACGCCGTGCCTGACCCATCCCAAAATTGCATAGCAACTCCGTTGCTCCAAATAACATCGAGGCGTCCGTCACCACGGAAATCACCTGTTGCCAAAATCTTCCATTCAGCTCCGACCGAATAACCAGCCCCGCCAGTTTTACTACCGCCATTCATGGTCCAGTAAGCCCAATTGGCACCAGCATCCAAACCCCACAAAATATCGGACCTGCCATCGCCATTTACGTCGAACGACCGCGAGCTGATCAAATCTGGCGTGTAAGCAACGCCTCCCGAGAAAGGAACGACCGCTGCGCGGAATGTAGCTACAACCGGAATTGTTTGATTCAGACTACGCGCGTTGTCGGTTTGGTCCGCGACACCACAAGCAAGATTTCCGGCAGCACCGCACTTCAAAACTAGGGGGTTGGAAAAGGTGCGATAGAAGTTCTGGTTGTTATCCCCATACGCCATAATGGTATAGAAATTACCGTTGGCCGCCGTAGTCTTCATACCGAACGAATAAGGGTAGCGGCCGTACAACAGGCTTCCATCCGTCTTCTTAGAGTTGTCGCGATCATGGGCCGACCCCATCAGATGGCCCAGCTCATGCACCATCGTTTCTGCCGCGCAAAAATAGCTGTTGCCGTCGGTGCCGCTATCGTTACCGTCACTGATCACCGCGAATCCGAAGTCGTCGTCCGTCGTGGGATTGATCGCTGTTTGATCGGATCCGTTCAACCAGGCGATACCGCAACCATCGTTCTCCGGGGTCTGGAACTTGCGCACCAGGACGGCGAGATCGGCACCATACTGATCGCGCGCCGTCCGGATCGGAGCCAGCGATGCCGGAACCGGCACAGTCGTCGTTCCGTTGTGGCCGGTAAGCTCGGCGAGCGCGGCTTTGTTGGTTGTGGTATCCGTGTAGTCGACCTGTACGGCGTTCACCAAGCGCAAGGCGCCGGTTATCAGGCTGTTGGTGAATGCCTGATTGCCCACATCAACCAAGAAAACCAGACGCGTCACCGCTGCCGACTGGCTGCCCTGCGCAGTTGCGAATCCTGCGGTATACCCAATAGAGACATCGACGGTGCTGGCGGGCGTCGCTGCCTTGGTTTCAACGGCCGATTGCGATACCTGCGCTTTGGAAGCCGATGCCAACAGCGCGGAGCGCAGAGCCAGCGCCGGTGGCACCATCATGTCGGTTCGGCTGTTCGGATTCTTGACCTTGGAAAGATCGGTCTGCACTGCGTACAGCTGGCCACCGCGGGTCTGCAGACTGAGCGGGGCGCCCACCTTCTGCGGAATCGAGCCATAGACCGCCTTTTCACCGAAAGTCAGGATGGCTTCCTGCATCTGGTCGCCGCCGATGACACGACCGATCCAGGTCCAGTTGCCATCGGGATGTTCGACATGGCGCTCGTAACGCACTTTTACCTGCGAACCATCCGGGGATGGAATGGACATGACGCCATCAACAACGGCTTTGAGGGCATGTGCTTCGCTGATCGCGACCGGGTACCAGGTGTAGGCGCCTTCACGTTTGACCGCCGCGCCTTTATTCTTGTAGCTGATCAGTTCGCCGCGATCCGGCGCGTTGGCGACAGACTGGACGCTTTGGCGTCCCGCCTGTACCGAAGGCAATCGTTGGGCGGTGCGGGCACCAGCCGAGGCCGCTCCCCGCTGATCGCCGAACTTAGTGCCGGGGGTTTCGGCAGTGCAACCCGCCAGACATACCAACAGAGCGCAAGCGCCTACGCGAAACTTCATGAGAATCCTCAACCCGACTGAATTTATTGCCCCTGAGGCCCAAACTATAACCCGCGCCCCGTATTAACAATAGAGAGCGCGGTCGCGGTTAACGGGCGCAGTTGGGCCTTATACAGGTAGGAAACACAAGGACTGTCCGGTCCTTTCAAATGAAACCGACCCCGGTTTTGGCTTCCAGATCGCTTCGGGTCACCCCTTCGGCCGATTCCACCAACACCAGACCTTCGGGCGTCACATCGAAGACGGCCAGATCGGTAATGATCCGGTTCACCACGCCCACGCCGGTCAGCGGCAAGTCGCATTCAGGGAGAATCTTGTGGCTGCCGTCCTTCGCCACATGCTCCATCAGCACCACGATGCGCTTGACCCCGGCCACCAGATCCATGGCGCCGCCCATGCCTTTGACCATCTTGCCCGGGACCATCCAGTTGGCCAGGTCGCCCTTGTCGGTGACCTGCATGGCGCCCAGCACGGCCAGGTCGATATGGCCGCCGCGGATCATGGCGAAGGAGTCGTGGCTACCGAAATAGCTGGCGCCCTTGCGGGCGGTGACGGTCTGCTTGCCGGCATTGATCAGGTCGGCGTCGATTTCGTCTTCGGTCGGGAACGGCCCGATACCCAAGAGTCCGTTCTCGGACTGCAGCCATACATCCATACCCCCGGGTATGTAATTGGCCACCAGCGTCGGCAGGCCGATGCCCAGGTTCACATAGGCGCCATCGGTCAGTTCCAGGGCGGCCCGCTGGGCCATTTCGTCACGGGTCCAGGCCATCAGCGGGTTCCTCCAGTCACGGTGCGGTTTTCTATGCGCTTCTCAGGATGGGGGTTGTGCACCAGCCGGTCCACGTAGATGCCGGGCGTATGGATCTGGTCAGGGTCCAGTTCGCCCACTTCCACGATGATTTCCGCTTCGGCGATACACACCTTGCCCGCGGTGGCCACGGCCGGATTGAAGTTGCGTGCGGTCTTGCGGTAGACGAGGTTGCCGGCGGTGTCGGCCTTCCAGGCTTTCACCAACGACACCTCCGCTTTGAGCGCGGTTTCCATCACGTATTGGAAACCATCGAACTCGCGCGTTTCCTTGCCCTCGGCGACGATGGTGCCGTAACCAGTGCGGGTGAAGAACGCGGGAATGCCGGCTCCGCCAGCCCGCAGGCGCTCAGCCAAGGTGCCCTGAGGGTTGAATTCGAGTTCCAGCTCGCCGGAAAGATATTGCCGCTCGAACTCCTTGTTCTCGCCGACATATGAAGAAATCATCTTGCGTATCTGCCGCGTGGAGAGCAGTTGGCCCAGGCCGAAACCGTCTACGCCGGCGTTGTTGGAGATGGCGGTCAGGCCTTTGATTCCGCTGTCGCGCAAAGCCAGGATCAGCGCTTCGGGAATGCCGCAAAGCCCGAATCCGCCCACCGCCACGATCTGATCGTCGGCGACGACCCCCTTCAGGGCCGCGTCGGCACTGGGATAGAGCTTGCTCTTGGCTCCGCTGCGCGCAGGCGAGGAGGCGACCGCTTCGACCATGACCTTATCCGTTCGGAAAATTGTCAGCCATTTTAACCGTCTGCCCGCAACGCACACAGGTACTTTCGGCCAATACCCACCGGCGAACGCAGCCGCCCTTAAACTGGGGCCATGAAGACACTCGCCCTGATCACCGCAGTCGCCGCCACCGGTCATGACGATGACCTAGCCCCGATGCTTGAAGCCTGTGCCCGGGCCGGCCTGCAGGCGCGCGTCGTCGCCTGGGACGACGCCACCGTCAGTTGGCGCCGCTTCGATGCGGCGCTATTGCGCTCCCCCTGGGATTACACCGAACGCCTGGTGGAATTCCTGGCCTGGTGCGATCGCGTGCAGCAGTCCACACGCCTGTTGAATCCGTATTCCGTCGTCCGCTGGAATACCGACAAGCACTATCTTGCCGATCTGGAGGCCGCCGGCGTGCCGGTCGTGCCCACCGTGTTCGTCGAGCCGGAAGCGGAGCCGCTGGAGGCGTTACAGGCCTTCCTGGCAGGGGAAGCGGCGGAGGAGTTCGTGATCAAGCCCGCCATCAGCGCGGGTTCCCGCGATACCCAGCGCTATTCACGGGCACAGGATTTCGCCGCCGGCAACCATATCGCCCGGCTGCTCGAGCAAGGGCGCAGCGTGATGCTGCAGCCCTATCTGCGCTCGGTCGACAGCGCCGGCGAAACCGCCTTGATCTATTTCGACGGGCAATTCAGCCATGCCATCGGCAAAGGAGCGTTGCTGCGCCCTGACCAGCCCGCTACCACCACGCCCCACGCCGCCGGCGAGATAAGCCCACGCGAAGCCGACCCGGCAGAGCGCCGACTGGCCGAAGGCGTTCTCTCCGCAATGCAACGCCTGCTGCAACTCGACCAACCGTTGGCTTATGCCCGCATCGATCTGATCCGGGACGAAGTGGGCAACCCCCGATTATTGGAACTGGAGTTGACCGAGCCTTCACTGTTCTTCGCCCAGGCTTCCGGCAGCGCAGAGCGATTTGCGGCCAACCTGGCTCGCCACTTGAACGCCTGAACCGTACGCACTCGCACGGCTTGCCCCCGACCGGTAAAATCCCCGGTCTGCCCTCGGCCAGCCGCCGCGATGCCGGGCCTCCCCCTCCAGCCTCAGGAATTCCCGCAGGATGAAGATTCTCGTCGCCTACAAGCGCGTGGTGGACTACAACGTCCGCGTCCAGGTCAAGCCGGATGGTTCCGGGGTGGTCACCGAGGGCGTCAAGCTCTCCGCCAACCCCTTCGACGAAATCGCATTGGAAGAAGCCCTGCGCCTGCGCGACAAGGGCATAGCTACCGAAGTCATCGTGGCCACCATCGCCCCGGCCGACGCCCAGGCGCACCTGCGCAATGGCCTGGCCATGGGCGCCAACCGCGCCATCCATGTGGTCAGCGACGGCCCCATCCAGCCGCTGACCGCCGCCCGTACCCTGCTCAAGCTGGTTGAAAAAGAACAGCCGGACCTGGTGATCCTGGGCAAGCAGGCCATCGACGACGATTCCAGCCAGACCGGCCAGATGCTGGCTACGTTGTGGGGCCGCCCGCAGGCCACTTTCGCTTCGAAATTGGAGATTGCCGACGGCAAGGCCACCGTGACCCGTGAAGTGGACGCCGGCTTGGAAATCCTGGAAGTGGACCTGCCTGCCGTGGTCACTACCGACCTGCGCCTCAACGAACCGCGCTTCATCAAGCTGCCCGACATCATGAAGGCCAAGAGCAAGCCGCTGGAAAGCATCCCGTTCGCCGATCTGGGCGTGGACAGCGGCGACACGCTCAAAACCACCCATTACGCCGCCCCCGCCAAGCGAGGCAAGGGCGTGATGGTCAAGGACGCGGCTGAACTGGTCGCCGCACTCAAGCAGAAGGGGTTGCTGTAATGAGCAAGGTACTGGTCATCGCCGAACACCTGGACGGCAAGCTCAACGCCGCCACCGCCAAAACCGTCAGCGCTGCGCTGGCGCTGAAGCCCGATTCCATCGACATCGCCGTGCTCGCCGCCGATCCGGCTGCCGTCGCCGCCGAAGCCGCCCAAATCGCTGGCGTTGCCAAGGTGTTGACTGTGGCCAACCCGGCCAATGCGCACGCCATGGCACAGGTGCTGGCGCCTCAGATCGCGAAATTGGCGGCCGGCTACACGCATGTGTTCGGCCCCTCCACCACCTTCGGCAAAGACCTGATGCCCTGCGTGGCCGCCCTGCTGAGCACCGCTCAGGTTTCGGACGTGATGTCGGTGGAAGGCAGCCACACCTTCAAACGCCCCATCTACGCCGGCAACGCGATCATCACCGTCGAAGCCCCCGTCGAGCACCCCGTGGTCGCCACCGTGCGCACTGCGTCCTGGCCGGAAGCAGCCAAGGGCGGTAATGCGTCGGTCGAATCGGTTTCAGTGGAAGCCGCCCTACCCGCCCATACCCGCTTCGTTGGCCTGGCCGCCGGCAAATCCGACCGCCCAGACCTGCAGAGCGCCAAGCGCGTTGTCTCCGGCGGCCGCGGTGTGGGCTCGGAAGAGAACTTCAAGATCATCTACGCCTTTGCCGACAAACTGGGTGCGGCCGTGGGCGCTTCGCGTGCGGCCGTCGATGCCGGCTACTGCCCCAACGAGATGCAGGTTGGGCAGACCGGCAAGATCATCGCCCCCGAACTTTATGTCGCCATCGGCATCAGTGGGGCGATCCAGCATTTAACCGGGATCAAGGACGCGGGCACCATCGTGGCGATCAATAAGGATGCGGAAGCGCCGATATTCGAGATTGCCGATATCGGACTGGTTGGAGATTTGTTCAAACTGCTGCCTGAACTCGAAGCGGTGCTGTAGAGGAAAGACTTCGCTTGACGTCAGAATAATTTCGGGCCACGTGGACCTCACTTCTAATTCGTTGTTGTCTTTGCGTTCCACCGATCAGGTCGCCCCAGACATTGGGCCGCGCCTCGGCGACTATAATGAAATGAAGATCGATTTCTTTAGGCAGAACGCATGACCCTTCCCGCATTCAAGGCCTACGATATCCGCGGCCGCGTGCCCGACGAGTTGGATGAAGATCTGGCGCGACGGATAGGCCGGGCTTTGGCTTCGGTGCTCAATCCTGGCCCAGTGGTTCTAGGCCATGATATACGCTTGACCAGCCCCGCGCTGCACACTGCGCTAGCTTCTGGCCTCAAGGAAAAAGGGCGGGAAATCCTCGACATTGGTGAATGCGGCACCGAAGAGGTGTATTTCCAAACTGCCCATCTAAATGCTGCGGGTGGTGCAATGGTTACCGCCAGCCATAATCCCATGGACTACAACGGCATGAAGCTAGTACGCGATGGCGCGCGTCCCATCAGTGGGGACACCGGCTTGTTCGCCATCAGCGACGCGGCCGAAGCCGATCATGCCCCGCCATCGCTTGAGTCCGCCGTTCAGCGCCAGCACGCGGACAAGTCGGCCTACATCGCTCATCTGTTGAGCTACGTGGACATCAAAGCCCTGAAGCCACTGAAGATTGTCGTGAATGCTGGCAATGGTGGAGCGGGATCGGTCGTGGACCTGTTGGCGACCCATCTCCCTTTGAATTTCGTGCGTGTATTCCATGAGCCTGATGGCCGCTTCCCTAATGGCATCCCCAACCCATTGCTGCCCGAGAACCGTGCCGTCACAGCGAATGCCGTGATCGCCAATGGCGCCGATTTCGGTATCGCATGGGACGGCGATTTCGATCGCTGCTTCTTCTTCGATCACCGTGGCAGGTTCATAGAAGGCTACTATCTGGTCGGGTTGTTGGCGCAGGCGTTGCTGCGCAAGAGCCCCGGGGGCAAGGTCATCCACGATCCGCGCCTAACCTGGAACACGATGGAAATGGTTCTGGATGCGGGCGGCGTGCCGGTACTGTCCAAAACCGGACACGCCTTCATCAAGGAAAAAATGCGCAGCGAGAACGCCATCTACGGCGGGGAAATGAGCGCCCACCACTACTTCAGAGATTTCGCGTACTGCGATTCGGGAATGATTCCGTGGCTTCTTGTCGCCGAACTGGTCTCGGCCTCGAACCGCACTCTTGCCGACCTGGTCGAGGCGCGGGTCGGCAAGTTCCCCTGCAGCGGGGAGATCAATTTCAAGGTCCGGGACGCCAACGCCTGCATAGCCAAGGTGCTGGCGCACTTCGCTTCCGATTCGCCTGAACTGGACTACACCGATGGCGTGAGCGCAGAGTTTCCTGCCTGGAGATTCAACCTCCGCAGTTCCAATACCGAACCGTTGCTGCGCCTCAACGTAGAAACCCGTGGCGATGCCCAGATGCTGCTCATGCGCACACGCGAACTTTCCGATCTGATCGGTCCCTCCAACCACTGACTAGAGCAAGGACAGCCTCGCATGAACGAGATTTTACCTGTCATCCTATCCGGCGGCTCGGGCACTCGCCTGTGGCCCCTCTCGCGCGAAGCCTACCCCAAGCAATTCCTGTCGCTGGTGGGAGAGCACACCATGCTGCAGGCGACCTGGCACCGCGTCGCCGCGATCGCGGGCGCAGCGCCGATCGTGGTCGCCAACCATGAGCACCGCTTCATGGCTGCCGAACAATTGCGGGAAGCGGGAGTTGAACCGGCTGCCGTCATCCTGGAGCCCGTCGGACGCAACACTGCCCCGGCCATCGCGATCGCGGCATTGCAAGCCACCGAAGCCGGCGCAGACCCATTGTTGCTGGTGTTGCCGAGCGACCACGTCGTTACCGATGATTCGGCGTTCCACGCTGCGGTTCGCACCGCCAGCGCTGCGGCCGATGACGGCAAGCTGGTGACTTTTGGAATCGTCCCCACCGGACCGGAGACGGGATACGGCTACATCCGCGCTTCGGCCGGCGCGGGAGTGCGCGCGGTGCAAAGCTTCGTCGAAAAACCTGATCGCGCTACCGCGCAGCGCTATGTGGAATCCGGCGAGTACTTGTGGAACAGCGGCATGTTCCTGTTCAAGGCCAGCCGCTATCTTGAAGAACTGCGCAAGCTGCAACCGGACATGCTCAACGCCTGCGAAAAGGCTTTGGCGAAAGCGTCGCGGGACGAAGATTTCATCCGTCTGGATCCGGAATCGTTCAGCGCCAGCCCCAGCGATTCGATCGACTACGCGGTGATGGAGAAGACGGGCGATGCATACGTCATCGCTCTGGACGCCGGATGGAGCGACGTAGGCTCGTGGAGCGCATTGTGGGAAGTGTCTCCGCAAGACTCGCAGGGAAACGCCCATCATGGCGATGTCATCGAGATCAACTGCAAGAACACCTATGGTTACAGCACGCGGCTTATAGCCATGATCGGCTTGGAAGACGTGGTCGTGGTTGAAACCGATGACGCGGTCCTTGTGGGAAACCGCCACAGCATCCAGGACGTGAAAGAAATCGTGGCCAGGATAAAGCGCAGCGGGCGCAGCGAGGCCTCGGCCCATCGCAAAGTCTATCGCCCCTGGGGCGCGTACGATTCCATCGACAACGGCTCGCGCTTCCAAGTGAAAAGAATCACCGTAAAACCCGGGGCCACCTTGAGCCTGCAGATGCACCATCACCGGGCCGAGCATTGGATCGTGGTGAGCGGCACAGCCGAAGTCACGCGTGGCGATGAGGTGCTCCTGCTTACCGAAAACCAGAGCACCTATATCCCGCTGGGCGTTACCCATCGCCTGAAGAACCCTGGGAAATTGCCGCTGGAGTTGATCGAGGTGCAATCCGGCAGCTATCTCGGTGAGGACGATATCGTGCGCTTCGAGGACCAGTACGGGCGGGCTGGGTGACGGCGGAAGGCCGTATCGCCGCACTCGACGCGAGTTTCGCGCGCAGGCGCTGCTCGGCGGGCGGGCTTATCTGGGACCAAGACGGCAAAATCGCCGTGGTGCGAACCTCTTACCGCGACGGCTGGATGATACCCGGCGGCGTAGTGGAGGCAGGCGAGACGCCGGCCGAAGCTCTCGTCAGGGAGGCGGCCGAGGAGATCGGCGCCGCACCTGTCGTAAGGTCGATGGTCTGCGTGGACATACTGCCGCCGGACAACGGATTCAGCGAGTCAGTGCACTTCCTGTTCGACTGCCACCCGCTCGACGATCCGGCTCTCGATCGTTTGCGCATAGATGGCAGGGAAATACTCGAAATGAGGTTTGTCCTTCCTCAGGAGGCGCTGGGGATGCTTTATCCGACGGTATCCCGCAGGCTCGCCCATGTTTTTCGCGGCGCTTCCGGATACTTCGAAGCCGGAACCCCGGTTGTAGATCAACCGCAACGCCCACTGATCCAGGCACCCATACAAGCGCACAACGCGCAATCACCGGATGCAAGCGCATGAACAACAACGACAACAAGGTGGATTTCGACAAGTTCACCGACGATTACAACGTTCTGCTACGCGAGAATACGCAGTTCTTTTCGGCTAGCGAGGAATACTTCGCAAAGTACAAGGTCGATCTCGTACGCAAGGCGATAACCCACCCGGTGCGGCGAATCCTGGAGTACGGCTGCGGCATCGGCCGCAACGTTCCCTATCTTGCGAGCTCCTTTCCGGGGGCGGAGATCGTCGGCACCGACATCTCCACCGCAAGCCTGAAGCAAGCGGCCGCGGAGAATCCGAACGCTCGGTTCGAGCTCGAATCCGGGTCGCTCGATCTGGGCGCATTCGACCTCGTTTTTGTAGCCGGCGTGTTCCACCACATTCCGGCGATCGAGAGGAACGGCGCCAGCAGATCGATCGCGGCGCGATTGAACGCAAGCGGTTCCGCATGCGTTTTCGAGCACAACCCCTACAACCCCGTCACGCGCCGGATCGTGAACAGCTGCCCTTACGATGCCGATGCGGTGCTGTTGAAGCCGCGCGAGCTTCGCACGTTGCTGGGCGATGCGGAACTATCCGTGGTCGCCTCTTCGTACTGCTTGTTCGTGCCGCCCAAACTTTCCTGGCTCTCTCCGGTGGAGGCCCGTCTTGGGTGGCTGCCGCTGGGCGGCCAGTACTGGGTCCATGCGAGAAAGCCTTGATCGCCCAGCTCTTCAGATACCTCCTGGTAGGGGTCCTCAATACCGCGCTTGGCTTTGGAGTCATATTCGCCTGCATGTATCTGGCGGGCATGTCCCCACTGGCCAGCAATGTGGTCGGCTACGCGGTAGGAATAGTCGTTTCGTACTTGCTCAACAAGTCGTATACGTTCAAATCCGATGCGCGTTCGCGGTACGAGTTACTCAGGTTCCTGATCGTGTTCGCGGTGGCATATGCCGCCAACGCGGCCACACTGCTGTTCTGCATCGATGTTCTGGCCATGCACGCGGCGCTGGCGCAGGTCGTTTCGAGCGGCGTTTACATCGCGACTTCGTTTCTGCTGAACAAGTACTACGTATTCCGCCCGGAGAAACCTCCGGCGGTATGAACTGCTTCGACGGTATTGGCGTGTAGCGGCGCGAGGACCCCCGTAGACTCAGAGGCGGTCATCCAGCGATTTGCCCGTCTCCCGATGGTTGAAACCAGGAATGACCCGCTCTATCGCATCGACTATCGCCTGCTTGTCCAAGGCGCCGTCGACGCGGCTTACCGCATCCTCGAACATTTCCAGCAGCGCTTCGGTCAGCGTATTGGTGCCCACGTGCATGACCGCCGACAATGTGGAGAGCCCGCTCTCCACGATCCGCTCGCCAGCCCCGACGAACTCCTCGAACGGCTTTTCGCCATTGGTGTCCAGCGGCGTTAGCAGCAACGGCCACTTTCCCTGACTGCGCAGCCCAGGCAGCGCGTTACGGGCCACGGATTCGACATCGAACAATACGGCTTCATATCCGCAGGCAGCCAGAATGCGTTTGGCGATGTCCTCCAGAAGCTGCAGTTCGTTCTCAGGATCCAAGGTGGGGAACAACACGGTGCCGGGCTTGCCCAGCACCGAGGCCAGCAAGCAAATCTCGCCGGATTCACGTTGCGACACAAAGTAGCGGCGAGTGTCGCGGGGAACCGCAAGCGGCTGGCCCTTCTCCAATCTGCTGAGGAAGCCCTGCAGCAGACTCCCATTGGAGAACGCCACATTGGCGAAGCGTGCGGTGGTGTCCACACCCGAAGTGCTCAGCTCAGGAGCGAACACGACGTCCTCCATCAGGCGCTTGCTGGCGCCCATCAGGCTCGTGGGATTGGCCGCTTTGTCGGTGGAAACGGCGAAGTACCGCAGCCCGTGCCCACCTGCTTTCAGCCACCTTCGAAAGCGCACGTGCCGCACTACGTTGGTGTCGATCATTTGCAGCAGCGAATAGACGTCTTTCTCCGACCTGACATGCTTCAATGCCGCGAAGTTCAGCACCAGATCGTACGGTTTGGAATCGGCGAGGAACCGTCCCATTACGGGCGACCCGTAGTCGACGGGCAAACTGCGGAAATCCGCTATATCCAGCCCGCCCGGACGGCCGCGCAGATCGCGTACGACTTCCGCAAGATAGTTCTCGCTTTGATCGACTATATGCAGGCATGAAGGCCCCAGATCGGCAAGCAGCATCGTCGTCGCCGATCCTATGGAGCCGCCGCCGCCCACCACCAACACGCGCCGTCCCGACACCGCCGCCAGCAACGCATCCCGCTGATCGCGCAGGTCCACGCCGAAATGCGAAGCATCCCGTCGGAGAACCGCCTGATCCAATGTGATTTGGTCCGCTCCGCTGTTGATCATCGAACTAGCTCACCATCTGCATGAAATGATCGGGAATCCACTTGCGGATCCCGCCCGAAGCGTCGCGCAACGATGTATCTGGGCCTGCCCTTCACTTCATCGAAGACCTGCCCCAGATATTCCCCAATGACACCGATGAAGAACAACTGCATTCCGCCCAGGAACGAAATGAAAGCTATCAAAGTCGCCCAACCGGGAACCAAAGTCGCGTTATTGAAGTACATGCCTACCATGGCCACGCCGGCGATCAGGCTGGCGAGCGAAAGCAGCAACCCCGCGCCGGTGCACAGCCTGAGCGGCGTCTTCGAAAATGAGCTGATTCCCTGCAGCGCGAAATTGAACAGGAGCGCGGCCCGGTACTTGGATACCCCGTTCATCCGACGTAACGGCTTGAATTCGATGAATGCGACGCTGAAGCCCACCCACGCGACGAGGCCGCGCAAAAACGCATTGCGCTCCTTGACCTCCTCGCGCAATACGTTCAGTACTTTTCGATCCAACAGCCGGTAGTCCGCGGCTCCTCCCCGCAGCTCGATGGAGCCGATTCGGGACAGCAGCCGATAGAACGCCGCCGAAGTCACCCGTTTCAGCCAGCCGGTCTCGCTTCCGTCCTGGCGCAGGGTCTGCACTATGTTCGCCCCGCTTTCCCAGCGTTCGACCAGTGTCGGGATCAGTTCGGGCGGGTGCTGTCCATCGCTGTCCAGCATCACCAGCGCGTCGGTCTGGCAGTAGTCGATACCGGCGAGCAAAGCGGCCTGGTGGCCGAATCGCCGCGACATGACGATCACTTCGACATCGGCGTCCAGATTGCTGAGCGACTCCAGCACAGATTCGGTTTGGTCGCCCGCAGGATCCATGACATAGATGAAGGAAACCTCATACCTAGTCCGCAAAGGCGTCACTGCCGTTCTCAGGCGGGCATGGAACTCCGTGATTCCCTCTTCTTCGCGGAACACCGGGCATAGGATTTGAATCGATTTCATGACTGAGCCTCGCTGAGCATCTTCCTTATCCCATCATGCAAGGAATAAACCGGGCGCCAGCCCGATTCGTCGCTAAGCCTGCCGTAGTCCGCGCGAACATCCGGAATCTCGTTGCGGCGCGGCTCGCCGACAACCCTGATCTCCTTGAAAACGCCGGCGACGTGCATCACGCTCTGCGCCACTTCGGCCACGCTGTACGAGCTTCCGCTGCCGACGTTGTATACGCGGTAGCCGCTATCCCGCTTGGTATGGAGCAGCGCTTCGATCGCATCGTCCACGAACAAATAATCACGACGCGGCGCCAGATCCATAAGCTCGATCTCGGACACTCTCGGATCCAGCACCTGCTCGATTATGCGGGTTATGACAAACCGGTTGCTCTGGCCTGAACCGAACACGTTGAACAGCCTTACCGCGGCGACCGGAATATCGTAGATGCGCGAATACCATTCGCAAGCCTGTTCGGCCATCAGTTTGGAGAACGCGTACGGGTTGTTCGCATCCAAAGGGTGTTCTTCATCTATCGGGAGATATGCCGGTACGCCGTATATGTATGCGCCGACGAGAGTGAAGCTGCAACCCATGTGATGGCAATGATCCAGCATCCGGACGGTGCCGTGGGCGTTGACCAGATGGAAACCCACTGGATCGTTCCAGGAGTCGGGTACGCCCGTTTCTGCCGCTAGGTGGAAGAGGTGGTCGACGCCTTCCATCCGCAGATCGCTCTTCAGCAGGTCGAAGCCGCCGGCCCGGCTCAGGGCGATCACATCGCAACCCAATTCGCTCAGACGCGCGACAAGACGTTTGCCCAGAAAGCCCCCCGCGCCCGTAACAACGACTCGCCGACCGGCGTACTCGCGGGCCACCTCGCTCACGCCAGCAGCAACCGTTTGGAGAGTTCGGGCCAATCGTCGATCGCGCGCTCGTAGTCGTCGGGACGGCCGATATCCAGCCAGTAGCCTTTGTGCGGAACGGCCCGGACTTCCCGATGCTCGGCAAGGAACCCCAGAACCAACTCGTCGAAGCCAAAGGCCTGATCTTTCGGAATCGAATCGAGCACCCGGCGCGAGACCGCGTACACGCCCATGCTCACCAGGAACGGAATGCTCGGCTTTTCCTCGAATGCGGTGAGGGTATTGTCGGCATCGACCTTGAGCACGCCATAGTCGATCCTCTGGTCGCGAGCCGATGCGGAGATGGTGAAAAGGCGGTCGGCTTTCACATGGTCATCGAGGAATGCGCCATAGGCGACGTCGGTGAGGATGTCACCATTCATCACGAGAAAGTGGTCCGGCAAGTCGGGAATCAACTTCAGCGGGCCCATCGTGCTCAACGCCTTGGACTCCAACGAATAGTCGATCTTCAAACCCCACTTTGCGCCGTCTCCGAAGAACGCGCGGAACAGGTCCGCCTGATGGTTGACCGCAAGCGTGATGTGCTCGAACCCCTGAGCGCGCAGCTGGCGGATGATCACTTCGAGAATCGGGTACTCGCCGATCGGCATCAGCGGTTTTGGAAGGGCCACTGTGTAGGGGCGCAGGCGAGTCCCCCGCCCGCCCGCCAGGATCACGGCTCTCTTCATGGCGCGTTTCCGTTCCTGATCTCGCGGCTGGCACTCGACTGCAGAAACTCGGCGTAAGTCGCCTTTATCCCGTCCCGCAGCGTCACCTTCGCCTGCCAACCGATGTTCATCAGTTTCTCCGCCGAAAGCAGTTTTCGCGGGGTGCCGTCGGGCTTGCTGGAATCGAACACTATATTGCCTTCAAACCCGACGACGTCCATGACGATCTCGGCCAGCTCCCTGATCGTGACGTCGGTACCTATGCCGACATTGAACAGGCCATCGCTCACGTCGCTTTCCATCAGGAAAACGCAGGCATCGGCCATGTCATCGACGTACATGAACTCGCGCTTCGGCTTGCCGCTACCCCATACCACCAGCTCGGCGTCGCCCCTGAGCTTAGCTTCATGCGCCTTGCGCAGCAGTGCGGGAAGCACGTGGCTGTTCTGGAGATCGTAGTTGTCGTTCGGCCCGTACAGATTGGTGGGCATCGCCGACACATAAGCCGTCCCATACTGCCGGTTGAAACTCTCGCACATCTTGACCCCTGCGATCTTGGCGATCGCATAGGGTTCGTTGGTTTGTTCCAAGGCGCCTGTCAGCAGGTATTCCTCGCGTATGGGCTGAGGGCAATCGCGGGGATAAATGCAGCTTGAGCCAAGGAACAACATGCGCGACGTGCCTACGGCATAGGCGGCCTCGATCACGTTGGCCTGAACCATGAGGTTCTGGTAGATGAAATCGGCTCGATAGATGTTGTTGGCCTGGATTCCGCCGACCTTGGCTGCGGCCAGGAACACGTATTCGGGCCGCTCGCGCTCCATGAAGGCCCGCACTTCGGCCTGATCGATCAGGTCCAGCTCGGCGTGCGTGCGCACGACCAGATTGTCGTAACCGCTGGCCTGCAACCGTCTGACAATCGCAGATCCGACCATGCCGTGATGCCCCGCAACATAGATCTTCGAGTTTTTTTGGATGACTGGCGCCGGCATGGGTTGTCTCGATGTCATTCGTGGTGGTTGGGCGCCGTATAGCCGTGGCGCTTGATCAATTCGTCGCGCTCGGCTTTACGCAGATCTTCGCGGACCATCTCGGACACCAGTTCGTTGAACGATATCTTCGGCGTCCAACCCAACTTGGTCCTCGCTTTGCTGGCGTCGCCTAGCAACGTCTCCACTTCGGCCGGCCGGAAGTAACGCGCATCCACTTCGACGATGCGGCGCCCGTCCTGGTCGTAGCCCTTCTCCTCGACGCCGGTGCCTTCCCAACGTATCTGGATCCCCAGCTCCTGGGCGGCGATATTGACGAAATCCCGCACGCTGAACTGCACGCCGGTAGCGATAACGAAGTCTTCCGCCGTCTCCTGCTGCAGCATCAACCACTGCATCTCAACGTAGTCTTTCGCATGGCCCCAGTCGCGCAACGAGTCCAGATTGCCCAGATAAAGGCAGTCCTGCAGGCCTAGTTTAATGCGGGCCAGCGCGCGGGTGATTTTCCTGGTGACGAACGTCTCTCCGCGAATGGGCGACTCATGGTTGAACAGAATCCCGTTGCACGCATATATTCCGTAGGATTCGCGGTAATTGACCGTGATCCAGTAGGCGTAGAGTTTGGCCACGGCGTATGGACTGCGCGGATAGAAAGGGGTCGTCTCTTTCTGCGGGACTTCCTGGACGAGTCCGTATAGCTCCGAAGTCGACGCCTGGTAGAAGCGGGTCTTCTTTTCCAGACCCAACGTACGTATCGCTTCGAGTACCCGCAACGCTCCCAGGGCATCGGAGTTAGCGGTGTATTCCGGCTCTTCGAATGAGACGGCGACATGGCTCTGCGCGGCGAGATTGTAGACTTCGTCCGGCTGCACTTCCTGCAGGATGCGGATCAAGCTGCTCGAATCGGTCATGTCGCCGTAATGCAACACGAAGTTCCGGTCGCTGACATGCGGATCCTGATACAGGTGGTCGATACGATCGGTGTTGAACATCGAGCTGCGGCGCTTGATGCCGTGGACAATGTAGCCTTTGCCGAGAAGAAATTCCGCCAGGTAAGCGCCGTCTTGGCCCGTTACGCCGGTGATGAGTGCAGTTTTCATGTCAGTTTCCGTTATTAGCAGTTCTTGATTGGATTTCTATGGCTTCAATGTTCTTCAAGCGCGGCGATCTGTGCGGACACCATCCGACGCACCATGTCGTCGAAAGAAAGAGTGGGCGTCCAAGACAGTTTGTCGCGCGCTTTGACGGGGTTCGCCAATGATTGTCCGGGCTCCATCGGCCGCACCAGCCCAGGATCGCTGACCACGCAGTCCCGCCAGTCCAGTCCAACCGCCCGATACGCCACGTCGCACAATTGGCGCAATGTATGCAGTTGCCCGGTGCCTATCACGAATTCGTCGGGCGATTCCTGCTGCAGCATCGCCCACATCGCTTTCACGAAGTCGCCGGCGTATCCCCAATCCCTGGCTACGTCCAGGTTGCCCAAGGCCAGCTTCCCGCCTTCGACGATCGGCCGCCCCATTTCATTGTTGGCCGGAGAATCCTGGATTCCGAGCGAAGCGCAGGCAGCGCCATAGGCAACCTTCTGCGTCAGGAAATGCAAGGGACGCCGTTCGCTCTCGTGATTGAAAAGTATGCCGCTCGCGATGTACAGCCCGTAGCTTTCGCGATAGATGCGCGCCATCTGGTGCGCATACACCTTGGCGGCGGCGTACGGGTTCACCGGATTGAAGGGGGTCTGCTCGTCCTGGCATATTCCCAACGCCATTCCGTACATTTCCGAAGAAGAAGCGTGATACACCCTGGCCTGCGGACTATGGTGGCGCACGGCCTCGAACAGGCGCACCGCGCCAAGGCCATTGACCAGCAATGTCTCCGGCGCGCGCGCCCATGATTCTCCCGGACGCGACTGCGAAGCAAGATTGTAGATCTCGTCCGGCTTCGCCTCGTGCACAGCCGATGCGATATCCACGCCTTCGGACATATCGCCGAAAACCGGCTCGATGTGGTCGAGAACAGGGCCGAGAGTCCCCTTGCGGAACCAGCTTTCACGACGGACCATGCCGAAAACGCGGTACCCCTTGTCTAGCAATAATTCAGCCAAGAACGTGCCGTCTTGACCTGTTATTCCTGTAATCAGGGCCTTTTTCATACTTTTGACGGGAAAACGGGCGCTTGGCGGCCCAATATTGTACCCCACTGCACTCCCCACGCAGCGGACGGGCGTTGTTCGAGGCGGCCAAGGAAGGCCGTCGTGTCTCCGTACCAAGGCAGGCGAATGACGGTCGAAAGGCCCGCAATTTCACATCGCCAACGTCTTGCGGAGCATCGGTCAGGGCGACGGGAACACGGTGATCTTTCGAACCAGGGCCATGAGCGTGCGGGTGTCTCCGTTGGGCAGCGTGGTGATGGTGGGCGCGTCAAGCACGCGCAGCCGGAAGGGATTGCCGCCAGCCTGCAGATCCACGTCAAACGTCCATTGGCCGCCCGCGAAGGTCTGCCGGTATGCGCGCTGTTCCGCCCCGGTCCCAACGACCAGCTCCACAGTCCGGACCGCGCCATCGCGACTGGGACCTTGCACCACTTCGACAGTCAGCTTGACACGCTGCGGCGCAGCCGCGGTCAGGGCCCCACCCATACCTTCCTTATCGCCTTGTCCGAGCCAGACGATCTGCCCGGGCCCTGCATAATCCTTCTCCAGTCCCCATGGCGGGCCGCTGAGTTCCGGAAGCACGCCCACTGTCCCAGACAACGATGGGTCTACGCCGATCAACGGGTTCCGGCTCACCAGACCGGATTCCACCGGAACACGGACCATATGGCTTACTTCGCCGATCTCGGTGCGTCCTTTCGGAGTCCAATAGCGGTAACTTTCGTTGAAGAAGAATTCTTGCCACTTGGCTCCTTTCAACCACTCCTGCAAGGGCTCTTCTTGCAGACCCTGCGTAAATGCATCCATAACGACCACGGCGCCGACTTGACGCGGAGCAACCGCGCTGGGGTCCATGCTCATGGTCCCGGCGCTTTGGGCCACTTGCTGCATGGCGTTGCGGTCGCCTTTGGAAGGCAGCGGCCAGGTATAGAAACCAGAGCCGCTTCCCGCCAGTTTCAAATGAATCGGCAGTGCGTAAAGGGATTCGAACCCGTATCCGGTTCCTGGATTTCCAACGACTACCACCGTCTTGGATGGCGGCGCGTTCTGCGCCAGAAACCTGACCAGGCGCGCGACCGAATTGGTTTCCGCCGCCAGCCAGTTCGCGGTCCTGTTCGCCGCCAGCGCCCCTGTGACGAGCGCTGGCGCCAATACCGCGATGAAAATAAGCCTTGCGGCAAAAAACAGATTGCGCGGCAACGCCGAATAACCCAGCGCCACCAATCCGGAGACCGCGACGATGCCCGGAAACATATACCGTTCGCTCATGCCCTTGGTGTAGAGCACGAGCTGCGGCGCGATCCAGACAAACAACAGGATCATCGCGATCGCAATCGGGCCGCGCCTGGACGGCGAGCGAATGCCTTCGGCAAACAAGGTCAGCAGCGCCAGGCCAATCGGCCAGTTCAGGCCAAATGTGGATATGAGCCTAAGCCAATGCAGCGGATTGAAACTCGCGAGCGAAATTCCGCTTGCGTTCGCGCTGTATCCGTCCGACTTGGATGCGAGGATCAGTACAATCGTCATCAGGCCGAGAGTCAGGAAAAGACCGGCTATCGACAGCGGGACTTTCGCAGACACAATAGCTTGCCTCCAAGAACCTCCTCGCCTGACATCGGCCCACACCCTCAACATCATGACGGCCGGAATCACGAGCATGAAGCTTTCCTTGCAAAGCGCCGCAAGCATCAGGGCGAGCAACCCCAATGTGTCCCATCGCGTCCTCCAAGGGCTTACCGGGGCTTGTGAAAAAGCCCATGCCGCCACCGATAGCAGTAGCATTCCCGCGGTCTCCTGCGGAACCAGATTTATCCAGATCCAGCTCTGTCCCCCACTGACGGTCAGCGTCGCGATGAAGATCGATGCAGCCACCAGGCCCGCGCCAAGACGCCGCGCGGTCCGGAAAAAGAAGAATAGAGTCAGCACTCCCCATAGAAGCGCGAAGAAATGCCAAACGTGCGGACTACGCCCGTAAGCGGAAGCCCCGAAGGCGATGTAAGCCCAGTACAACGGGCGAAAACGCTGGAAGTCGATTGCATCCGAATGGACCCGCTCGATCCAGGATTGGAGAGTCCAGGGAGGCAGGCCCAGCAAATGATGATCTTCCACGATGTAGAACTCGGCGACTAGCGCACCCCCCAGCAACAGCAGCATTCCGCCTGCTATCAACAGGAAACTCGCAATGCCTTCCCTGCACGAGTCGGCGCCTCCGGAAACGTCGGAGTTCCGAGGTTGGCTGGCAGGATCATTGGCGCTGGTAGCCGGTTGCATATAAGCAGGTCCGCTTGTGTGGTTCTGAATGGAGAGCGCTGGAAACATCGGGTCTATAGCGCCGTCACCGCAGGCTCACGGTCTGCGGGCAGAGCGGTCCATCTTGAAATCCCACTTCAGGACAAATCGCGGGCGAAGACCTGCATTGGGCAGGAACAGCGGTGGCGACCCGCCGCTTCAGCCTTTCCAGCGGAAAAGGCCCCAAGGCAATATCCGACTGGTTCGAGCTACCCCTTGTCGCTGTTCGCGCGGCCGCCGACAGAATGCCGGCGGTCATGCGAACCATTACTGCTCGATCGACAACGCGAACAACCCGATGCCCATACTGCGCGGATCGGTGGCCGTCGGCTTGGACGACGCCGGCACGCTTATATTCAGCTTGTCAGCCGCACTGACGCCATTGAAGGTCAGTCGAACCTGCTGCCTGGGTTCGTCGGTCACTTTGAAGTTCTGCGTCTGTCCGCCCAAAGTGACGGTCGCATCCTTACCCAGATTGGTGCCGTAGTAATCGCGCAATGTCAGATTCACCACGACGTTGCCCGACAACGGCTCGCGCAAAGTGAACGTTGCGGTAGGCGCTTGTGTCGTGTCGGTCCAGCGGCCCCACTCTTCGTATCCGGAAACGCCGCTCACCGAGCGCACGAATTCCGGATATCCAGGGCGATCGAAGGCGATGCCTTGAGCCAACGTGGCCGCATAGCGCAGCCCTGTTTCCAGGTTCTCGGCTGGGACCACCGGCGCCACAGGGGCCGGCGGAGCCGTTTCCGCGGTTTCAGGCGGCGTCGTCACCGGCGCGGCGGCGGGCTGTTCGACAGCCACGGGCGGCTTGTCGCCACAAGCCGTCAAGGTCAGTGCAAGCAAAACGAGCGGGGCGCGGGCAGGCGTCAGAATGTTCATGGAGTGGTCCTGTCAAAAAATTAGGGGATTAGGAGTTACTGCGTGGGTGCGGCGGAGCGGCGATGTGAGCTGGAAACAACCTATGCATTAGTGCCCGGTCCACTCGCTTGTTCCAGTACAAAGAGGCAAGCAAGGTCCATAGACTGGATTCCCTGGCGAACCACTTCGGGCTACGAGCCGGATCAACGTGGCGGCGTGTGGATACGTAGCCGAAACTGCATAGCCAGGAAAGGGGCACTTTTCCCTCAGCCCGGCGCAGCATGTCGTTTATCTCGCAATGGACCGGTATCACCGCACGCATAGTCTTGTTGTCCGCATACATGCGAGATCCCGCGAGCTTACGCGGGAGATATCGGAAACGCGCCCCGCCGCGCGACAAACGCAGCCAGAATTCGTAATCCATACAGTACTTCAGCGAGGAATCAAGCATACCATGGGCCTCTATGACGCTACGTCGGAAGAAGACGGCGGGCTGGCATATGAAACAGACCTCTCTCAGTCGGGCCGGGTTCCAGCTTTCGGTGTGATAAGCCTCATAGGGGTGATCGTCAACATCTATATGATCGGCCAGACCGTAGACCACATCTACATCGGGTTCAATCGCAAACAGATCCAGCGCCGCCTGCACAGCGCCGGGATAGTACACATCGTCTGAGTTCAGCCAGCCGATTATTTCGCCCGTAGCGATGGCCAGCCCTTTGTTGACAGCGTGGGCCTGTCCACCATCGGGCTCAGATTTCCAACGAACGTTCGCTGCGGCCCTCAGCACGTCGAGCGTTTCGTCCGAGCTGCCCGCATCGAAAACAATGTGCTCCAGCTCGTCGACTTTCTGGCTGGCCACGCTCGAAAGCGTGCGCCCGATGAAGCGCCCTTGATTGTATGATGGCGTCACAATACTGACTTTCATCGTGCCGTTTGCTGCTGTGGATATCGCATTAGAACGGAAAGTCCGCGACTGCGTAGGTCATCAGCGGATAGGCCCGTGGCGTGCATGGCCTTTTGGAGGGCCTCTTCGTTTCTGTTCTCTCCAGGCATCGATAGGATCCATTCAACGTCCAAACCGCATGAGTTCAGATGATCGCGCATCTTGTCTATCGGCACGCGATTGATGACTGTGGAGTCGTAGATCCAGTTGATGGCCGAATCCAGATCGATCGCCGCATCCTCCGGCCAATTCGAAGCCAAACTGGCCCTCATCTCGGCTCTATCCAGAACCAAATGCGACCATGGCTCCACCAATGCCGAGAGAGCCGGCCACTGGTGCAGATGATGGCCATACGAGCAAGTCCAAACAGGTTCGAAACTAAGCAAGACGACCCCGTGAGGCCTCAGTACGCGCCTGATCTCGGAGAGCGCGCGCGGAACGTCGCCAATGTGCTCGAAGGTCGACATCGAAAGAACCACATCGAAACTGTCGTCCTCGAACGCAAGCTGTTCGGCGTTCATGAGGATGAGCCTGGCGGGAACGCCGTCGAGCTGCAACGCGACGTCCCTCTCAATGTCCAGACCAATACCGGTGTACGAGGCCGCACCTAGGGCGACGCACGCTTCCAGCGCGTACCCGTGGGGCGAGGCGCCGATATCCAAGAGATCTAGCTCAGCGAGCGATCTGATCGAAGCCAACTCGCCCACTATCTGATGATTGTATGCACGAATCTCCTCAAGCTGGGCCTCATTGGGCTGCCCGGCATTGAACGCATCAATGCTCCACCTATAGAGGCTCAGCTGCGCAGGACCGGACTCTCCCGAAGATCTGCCGCCGCCCGCAGCGATGTCCCTCGCTACCTGAATTTTAATCAGTTCGATGTGCTCTATCGGCACGCCTCGCGCAATGCCAAGGAGCCACATCCTCACAAAATGGCGCGCGGATTTCCAGATCCCCCATTGCATAGTCTTGTTTCCACGTACTGGAGCGTTAAGAAAAGGTCATTGCCGACAGCCTGACCGACAGCTGGCGGTCGTCGTCGACATCAAGAACTTCCCGGGGTACAAAGCTCGAATCGCTCAACACATCTATCTTGACGCTCTGCCCCCGCAGCGACGCGACATCCCCGGAAAGCGTGAATGGACCGGCCGAATCCAGCAGCTTTCTGTCGACGATATCACCCTGGACAACGAGGCGTATTTCGAAATTTCCGTGACCGGCCTGGGGCACGTACTCAAGGTCGAACTGAAGGCGGCTCGAGTCGTCGGGCACTGTCGTTGTGACGGAATAGATCGGGCCGATCCAGGCGTCCGCGTACTGGCCCTTGAAGGCCATATCCCTGGCAACCAGGCCTCTGAGCAACCGCACTTTCTGGCCCGACAACCAGCCAAAGAGCAATCGATCGCGCGCCATGCGAGGGGAGTAGCGGAGCGTAGCGAAGAAATGCAGGCCTGCCGCACCTATACGACGCTCGCGGAAAGACTGCTCGGCGTGTCTTGCATGATGCCGCGCGTGATCGTGGTAATGATGCGAATAAGCCCAGTGGGATAGGAACAGACGCCAGTACAGCGGCGAAAACTTGCTGCCCCAGTGCTTCTTGCTCACTCCGATCGAGAGAGCCAGCACTTCTGCTTCGGTCCGCTGTGCCGACTTCGACTCGTCGTGCATGCGGTAGTCGCTGAAAATCTCGTCGATCCGATGGAAGCGATAGTGACGACTGAATCTGGAGAACAAGTCGTAGTCCAAAGCATGGTGCTCGTTCACGTCGAGCCAACCCACCCGTTGCGTGACCGAGGCATGCCAGAAGACAGAAGGCTGCGGAATCGTATTGTAGCCGCGCTTCCAGATCGCCAAGTGCTCGAAGTGCGAAATGTACTCGGCGGGATGCTCAACCCCAACGTACCTCGAGTTCTCACCGGTGAACATGCTGCGCCCCATGACTACGTAGCGGTTTCGAGCAGGATCAATCTCGCTCGCCACCCTGTGCAGCGTTCCTGGATGAAGCACGTCATCCGAATTGAGGAACGCCAGGATCGTACCGTGCGCACGCGCAAACCCGCGATTGATCGCATCGGCCTGACCCGCGTCCTTCTCTACATGCAGCTCGAACACGCCCGGATGCCGCTCTACGAATGCCTCTGCGACCGAAATGGAACTATCTGTCGACAAACCATCCTGGATGATTACCTGCAAGTTTGGGTACTGCTGATCGACGAGGCTTTGCAATGTCTCGGCAATGTACTGGCCCTGGTTGTACGAAGGGACCACAATCGAAATAACGGGAAGATCAGTCATAGCTGGTTACCATAAAGCCCTTCATAGACGCGCCGGTAGATGGAGAGCGTCTGGACGGCGCTGCGGCGCGCCGAAAATAGATGTCGCCGCGAGACAGCCGCCTTTGCGAGCTTTTCGCGCAGTGCGGGTTGGGTTGCGATTGCGACCAACGCCTCGCCGATTTCGTGGGTATTCTTTGGGTCGAAAGTAAGTGCCGCATCGCCTGCGATTTCAGGCAGTGAAGTGGCATTGGAACAGAGCACGGGTTTACCGGCGATTATCGCTTCGGCCACCGGCATTCCATAACCCTCGAACAGGGATGGAAAGACCAGCGCCAGACAGCCCTGGAACAGCGACCGGATCTCGAGCGGGGAGCGATAGCCCAGATGAACAACGCGGGATTCCAACTGGCGATCCCGAATCTGCACTGCAGCCGGATGATCTTCCGGGAAGGCGCGTCCGGTCATCACCAGCTTGAGATCGGCCGGCAAGCGCGAAAGCACGTTCGAGAAAGCCTCGACCAGACGGGCATGGTTCTTGTGAGGCCAACAGTGCGCGGGGAAGAACACGAATGGACCGGTCAGGCCCAGCCTCGCCAGCAACGAATCGCGTTCCGCAGGATCGACCACATCCCACACGTTGCGACTCGGAACAATCCAAACGGTGCTCATTTTCTCCAATGGCACTCCGTAGCTGCGATGAACGTCCTGACGCGTGAACTCCGAAATGCAGATTATGTGGTCGGCTCGTTCCGCAGAGCTTCTGTAGAGCCGCTCGCGTTCCTCCAGCTGCTGTGCGGTGAAGAACTCGGGGTAGTGCAAATGCTGCAGATCATTGATGGTCAGGATGTTCGGTAATCCGATCAGGTCCGGATGCGTATAGCCCGCTACTGAGTGCACAAGGTCGAAATCGAGTTTATGCAGATGCGCGAGGTTCCGCATGGCTGTGTTGAGCACCGGCATCTGGCCCACGCTCTGCGCAAGCCCGTTGGTCAGGAGGCTTTGCAACGCTTCGGTTTCACGCTCCACCCCATCGGTGTAATGGAATTTCATGTTGAACGTCTGCGGCAGCATCCATTCGTGACAGGCGCTTCGCGGCGCCATCACCCGGTAGGCATTCCGTCTGTCGATCCGGGCGATTGCTGAAACAAGCTCGTAAGTCGCTTGCTCTATTCCGCCCGCATGGCCAAGCTCCATCCAGCGCAGATCGAACAGAAGCTTGAAAGGTTTCCTGCGCTTTATCCTGATCGAACGGTTCACCAATCGCTCGAAGCCGGGAGCCGCGGCCTCTATCGAGTTGGTCGCTTCCACGTAGACCTTCGCGATATCGATGACGGCTTGCACGGGAGCAGCCTGGGCGAGCGACTGCACTACGCGGGCGGCGAAGGCGTCCGACGCGTCTTCGAGGAAACAGTGCTCGCCATGTCTGGCTCCCGTACCTTCCGAAGCCATCGTCGTGCAAACGACCGGCACGCGCATCGACCACGCCTCAAAGATCTTCTGGCGCACGCCACCGCCGTAGCGCATGGGCACCACGTAGGTCGAAGCGTTCCAGAAGTACGGCCTGATATCCGGCACGTTGGCGTGCAGTTCGCAGTTTGGCGAAGCGGCCAAGGCCGTCTTCAACGCTTCAGACGGAACCATGCCCACGGCCTGGAAAATGGCCTTGGGATTGCCCTTGAGCACTTGAGGCCAGATGTCTGACAGGAAATGCAGCACCGCATCCACGTTGGGTGGATGAGATAGATGGCCGGTGAACAGGACGATCGGGCGCTCGTCGCGGGCCCATCCGGAAGGCGCGGGCGTGTAATAGGATGTATCGACCGATATCGCCGCGATGCCGCTTTCCGCGCTCATCTTGAACAGACCGTTCGCGCGTTCTTGATCCAGCTCGGAAACGAAACCCACCACCTCGGCCCGCTGCGCGGCGGACTGCTCCTGGCGGTGCACCGCCGATATCTCCGCCGACGATCTGTGCGGGGCCGTTGGATTCTTCAGGGCGCGCCCGTAGTAATCCGCCCTTACGTCGTGGAAGTAGACCACCTTGCCGCCCATGGGCGGCAGATAATCCAGCCACGACTCGATACCCGTCTGAATCAGCACGATCGACTGCCAATGGTGCTGGGTAAGCGCAAACAACAGTTGCGGCGCGCAGTTCGAAAGTATGGAAACCTTTTCCAGCGCGTCCGAAGGCTTGTCCAGCAGTCTAAGTCGGTTGCGGAACACCCACGAGCGCACCCTTCCCGGGATCTTCCATACCCAGGAGCGCAGCACGGCGCCCGGTTCCTCCGGCAGCTGAACGTGCATATCCGGGACCGCTCTGGGCCAGAAGTAGGAGCCGTCGAGAAACAACTCCAGATTGGCGACTCCCTCGGCAGGGTAGTTTCCGTAGCACGGCGCAACGACGCCCACGCGGTAACTGCCGGACAGGTGACGAAGATTAAAATAGTCGACCCCCATCTTGCCCGGGAAGTAAGGCAGATCGGTAGTCAACACCAGGGCTGAGGGTTGAGAAGAAGGCGCTGTCACACCACCCTCAATACCTTGCCGAGCTTCCACCACCATTTCCTTTGCAGCTCGTTCCACATCTCCTCCCCTTCTCGCTTCATCGTTTCGATCTCCGCGGTGATCTTCTCACCCAAGTCCTGCGCTTGCCGGAATTGCTCCTCAAGCTCGGCGATTCTCTCGGCGCAGGCTCTCTCAGCCAGCGAATGGGCCGATTGCAGGTCCCGAATCCGCTGTTCTGCATGCTCCTTCTGCCGGTGCGACTCTTCCAGTCCCCCGACGAGCTCTGCTTTTTCGGACTGCAGCCGCGATATGTCCTGGCCTTGGCTCTCTATGACCACCGCCCGCGCCGCGCGGTCCTGCTCTGCCGATTCGTAACGCACACGCAGGGCTTCCAGCGACTCATTCAAAGTCCCAATCGAATCGCTCGCCCCCACAAACGCGGCATGCACCGATTCCAACTCCCCAAGACGCTGGTGTACTTCCGCGTGGAGTTGCGCAATCTGCTGGCCCTGCGACTCGATAACGACCAGTCGCGCGGCCCTGTCGTCTTCGGCCGCCTCATAGCGCAACCGCCATGGCTCTACCGATTTCTGGGCGCCTTCTAGCTCGGCATAGACATGCTCGAGCTCGGACAGCCGTTGGTGCATATCGGCCTGGAGCTTGGATATGATTTCGCCTTGGTCGGTAATCACCTTCCGGCGCGCTTCGCGATCTTTTTCAACGCCGAGGAAATGGCCTTGCAGGTCGAGCAGCTGCGCCTGCAGGAGATTCCGCTCATTGGCAAGCGAATCCTTCGCTACATACAGGCTCTGCAACGTCTCTCGTAAATCGCTGCGGTCGCTTCCAGCTGCAGCGGCCTTTTCTTGCTGGTCCTTCAGATCCAGCATGGCCTGCACCAAATGGCCCTGTGGCGATGCGAGCAGCGAACTCTCTATCGATGCGATCTCGTTGACTCTCAGCGGCTTGCGGCTGACGGCGAGGAAAGTATCGTAGTGGGCAAATATCGCAGGCTCGAAGCTGAGGTGTTTTGCCCCCAGCCTGCGGAAGAATTCGGTGATCGATTCCCTACTGAAAAGAAACAGGTGCTCGTCGGATTTCAGCTGGTCCAGGAAAGGAGAGTTCGAGCTGACCAGCTCGTCGTACTTCATGCCCAGCTTGAATTCCGGCATCTGTATCAACAGCATTCCGTCCGGCTTGAGCAGACTAAGGCAGTGGCGCATGGTGTCGACCGGATTCGGCAAGTGCTCGATGACGTCCATCATGGCGATGACGTCCAAACTCGCCGGCTCTATCGCCAGATTCTCGACCGGCCCGAGCCTTACATCCACCCCGAATTTTTCCTTGCCGTAGGCCACGACCCAAGGGCTCATTTCCACGCCGAAGGCGTCGAAGCCCGCGTTCTCCATCAGCGCTACGAAGCTCCCGTGCGCGCAGCCCAGTTCCATCACCAAGGCGGGGGGCAAGTGAAACTTCAGCAGCGCACGTAACCAATGCAGGTTGCGCTCGGGCAGATCGTTTCTGGCTCGCGCTTCGAATCCGGGCTGGGCCAGGTCCTGCTCTTGATGGTCGAGCCAGTACTGCTTGCCGTAGAAATCCTTCTCGTCGTCCAGAACCTGCAACTGAGTTGCCGACAAGCCCTCCTGCGACACGAGCGTGCCGCAGGTCTTGCACTCGAGATAGTTCGGACCGAAAGGCACGAACCGGCTGGCGCCACACCAGCACTCACTGACTTTCCGGGCCGCTGGCGGCGCGCCGTTCACCAAATCCGCAGATCGCTTTCTGGGGTTCATCCTACTGGACCTCATCCAGATGTTCCTGGTCGGACGGGTGCTGTCCGCCAGGTCGGTTGTTTGAAGCTTGCAGCAGCATATCTCCAGGCAGGTTGGTCAAGCCATGATGGGTCAGTACCGCCACCCCCCCCCGCAACGCCAATCCGACCGAGAAAGTCCCGACATTGACCAAATGACACACCCGGACTTCGGCTGCGTTTATCTGCTCATAGGACATGGCGTCCCTGAAGCGCCACTCCGCTTCGGAGACGCAGGACAGCCCCACCTCGTAGGTGTAGTCGCCAGGCGCGAGATCCAGGACGACTTCTTGCCTGCAACGAACTACCGATCCGGCAGCTGCCGGCTCGACTGGGCCCAGCTCGTATTGCCAGCTGTTCTTCCCATGGACGATCGTACCGCGATCACTCGAGATGACGACCCCCGATATCGGAATTCCGATATCGGCATCAACTGCGTACTCGGAATAGAAAACGGCGCGCTCGCCCTGCTTGAAGTTGCTTCTGGCCACGCCGTCCATATCCATCAGCGCGACGCCGACGCAAAGCGCACGGCCGTCTCCGATTTGGGCCTTGGCGGAGATATCGAGGAACGTCTCCGGTGGCGGACCGACAAGCTCCACACCGACCTGCTCAACGGCAGCCCTGATTTGCCGACTGCCGGCCTGGGCGCCGGGTGGTGCGGACTTCGACGCTTGATTAATCAGATAGTAGTGCCTGGCTGCTTCGGATGCGGGCCCGATGAACTTTACGGAGCCATGGTCCAACAGAACCGCTCGCTCGCAGTACTGCTCAATATCGGGCATTGAATGCGAAACGAGGAGAATAGCGGCGCCGGAGGCGCGCAGCTCGTCCAGGCGCGCATAGCATTTCTGCCGGAAGAACACGTCGCCGACCGTCAGCGCCTCATCGATGATCACCACCGAGGCATCGATATGCGCCTGCACAGCGAAAGCCAGGCGCATGAACATGCCGCTGGAATAGGTCTTGACCGGCTGATCGATGAACTCGCCAATCTCCGAGAACTCGACGATCCGATCATAGCGCGCCGCCATTTCCTCTTCCGTGAGTCCAAGGACCGCGCCATTCATGAATACGTTTTCCCGGCCGGTGAATTCCGGGTTGAAGCCGGAACCCAGCTCAAGGAGCGCCGCAATGCGTCCGTTCGTGGCAATAGTCCCGGCCGTTGGGGAGAGCGTTCCGCAAATGAGTTGCAGCAGTGTGGATTTTCCCGACCCGTTGCGCCCGATGATGCCCACACTTTCACCGGGGCTCACGCTGAACGAAACGTCCTTGAGCGCCCAGAACTCACGATAATAGGTGGAAGCAGACGCGCCGACGGCACGCTGGACCCTCGGGAAAAGCGACTGCTTCAGGCGATCGCTGGATTTCTCGTACACGTGGTAGCACTTGGACACGCCACTCACGTCGATGGCCGGCTGGTTACTCATGCGGATACCCTCTTTCCCACTTCGACGACCTGATCGGGCTACGCCATGCGTCAGACAACATCGGAAAATCCATTACGCGTTCTTTGAAACCAGACGAAGCCGAGCCACGCCACCAACAAAGATCCCGCCAAGTACAGAGAAAGTTCCAGGAAGTCCGGCAAACGGCCGTAAATGAGCACATTCCTGCTTTGCTCGATCAGGTAGGCCAGAGGATTCAACCTGACCCACCGTTGATACTCCTGCGGCAGAGAAGATATCGGATAGAACACGCCGGAAAGGAAAAGCAGCGCCGTCGTGAAAATCGCGGTTATCTGCCCGACATCCCGTACGTACACACCGGTTGCAGCAAGAAACCAAGCGAAGCCCATGGCGGCCAGCAGCAGGGGCAGCACTACCAGCGGAAACAAGACAACCGTCCATGGCAAGCTCTGGTTGAGGATCAGTTGCGCCAACAGCAGGACGAGCAGGCTGATGAGCGCATGGAACAGCGCCGAACCAAGCGCCATCCATGGCAGTATTTCTAGGGGGAAGATGACCTTCTTCACATAGTTCACGTTCTCCAGCACCAGAGACGGCGCTCGATTCGCGCATTCGGCAAAGAGCCCGTGCATCATCATTCCGACGAAGAGCAGAATCGCAAAGTCGCTTTTGCTGGTCGCGCCGTCCGCCCCCCAACGAGCCTCGAATACGACCGAAAAAACGAACGTATAGATAGCCAGCATTATCAGCGGATTGAGAAATGACCAGGTCAGCCCCATGATCGACCCGCGATAGCGACCGATCACATCGCGCTTTGTCATGCGCGCGATGAGCCGGCGGTTCTTGAGAAGACTGCCGAACATTTCGATCAAACCTGCGGGATGTGATTGGCCTGGATTCATGCTTACCTTGGAGAAAATCGTTGGATTTCAGAGCGCCTCGAGGGCGGCGATGGCGGGGACTAGTGCGTTCGGCTTGCCAAGTCCATACCGTGATTCTTTTGAACGCGCGCGATCACAGATTTGCCCACATCGAATCTCTTCATCAGAAGCTGGGAAGCGATAGCGGGAGAAAGCTTTCCACGAACGTCAATCGCCGCCTTGAGACCAATCCGTCTGGCGAAACCGGGATCGTCGACCAATCTGCGCATCTGGCGCGCGGCGTCCTCGATGTCTGCGTCGGCCCAGCGTTGATTCTCCCAATGCTGATACGCGCCGGGCGGAACCGGAACCAGCTCGTACTTGACCAGGCAACTATTGCTTTCGTCCATGAACTCGGTGTTGCCGGACCATGCGGTCGCCACAACAGGCTTGCCGAGCATCATGCTTTCCGCCATACCCAGCCCAAATCCCTCGGCACGATGCAGGGAAACATAAGCGTCTGCGCAGTTCTGCAGCGAACGAACATGGCTGCGGTCTATCACCTGATCGCGGACGATTATCCGATCGTCGGAATCGGTTGCGGAAAGAAGGTCGAGAAGCAGGCGCGGCTGACGGTGGCCGTTGCTCGATTTGACCAGTAGTTTGACGTTCCTGCGCTCGGGGAGAAACGCCGACTTGAAGGCCCGGATCGCCGCAAATGGGTTCTTCCGCTCAAGCCACGAGTTGAAATCGAAGGTCAGCAGGAACAGGAAATCGCTTTCTTCTATTCCGAAGTCGGCGCGAGTCAACCGGCTAGTCGCGATTTCGCGCAACGGAAGCGGCACACGGGTGACGGGTTTGTCGGTTACCCGTCGGAACATACACTCAACGAATTCGGACGAGACAATCACTTCATCGACATCCCGAAGCGCTCCCATCCATGCTTCCGGTATGTTCTCCAATTCCCAGAACCAACATGCGATCACGTAGCCTTTGGCTATCCTTGCACGCCCGATCTTGTCTATCGCCGCCTGGAAGTAATCCGGATTCACGAAGATCAGATGCACGTCGTAAGGCATCTCCGTGCCAAGCCTGTCGTTGAGGGTACTGTCCTCCATTCCATGCGGAATGGCCAAATCGACGTCATGAAGCGCGACCGGGTAACCATGGGCGATAAGAGCGTCGGTATACAGGCGCGCACTTTCGCCAAGCCCGAACTGCCCCCTGAAGTAGCCAAATATATTGACCCCTGCTCCCGGTCCGTAGTCGGTGCGTGCGCTGGCTGCCGCATGCTCCTTCTGCGGCAGCGACCACGAGGACGAGCGCGGGAAAGCCACCCTCCTACGCAAGGGGGCAGTAAGAAGATTGGATGCGCTCTCCCGCCAGGCCAGCGGCAAGCGTGCGTACAAACGACGCAGCCATACATTGGACCTCATCCGGGTCCACGCGGAGAACAGGAGGCCAGAGCTGCCTCTTACCTTCTCAGTATTCGTCGTCACGGCGAAGTCATCTAAATGCCGTGGGGCGCTAGCCGGAAGAGTTCAGCCTGCCAATGAATCGCCAATATCTCTCTCCAGATCCATAGCATCTTCGACACCTACGCTAAGGCGCACCAATCCATCCACCATGCCCAGTTTCAGGCGTCGCTCGCTTGGCACCGATGCATGCGTCATCACGGCAGGGTGGTTGATCAGGCTTTCCACGCCGCCAAGCGATTCGGCCAGGGTGAACAACCCGGTGTTCTCGCAGAGCTTGCGCGCGGCGTCGAAGCCACCCTTCAGCACGATGGAGATGATCCCGCCGAAGCCCTCCATCTGCCGCTTGGCGAGTTCGTGCTGCGGATGCGAAACCAGCCCGGGATAGATGACTTTCTCGACTGCCGGATGCGCATCCAACCACTGCGCCAGCGCCAGCGCATTCTCACAATGCGCCTTCATCCGCAAATGTAGCGTCTTCAACCCGCGCAGCGCCAGAAAGCTGTCGAACGGCCCCTGCACCGCACCGATCGAGTTTTGCAGGAACGCCATCTGCTCTGCCAATTCTGCATCGTCGCCCACTACCACCATGCCGCCGACCATGTCGGAGTGGCCATTGAGGTATTTGGTGGCCGAATGCATGACGATGTCCGCGCCCATCAGCAAAGGGCGCTGGAGGATGGGCGAGGCGAAGGTGTTGTCCACGACGATGCGCAGGCCGTGCTTGCGCGCGATGGCGGAGATCGCCGCGATGTCGACGATCTTCAACATCGGGTTGGTCGGGGTTTCTATCCAGACCATTTTCGTTTGGGGACGGATCGCGGCTTCGAACGCGGAGGGGTCGGTCAGGTCTACGAAACTGAAATCCAGGCCGGCGCTGCGCCTGCGTACGCGCTCGAACAGGCGGTAGGTGCCGCCGTAGATGTCGTCCATGGCGATGACGTGGTCGCCGCTGTCGAGCAGCTCCAGGACCGTTGAGGTGGCCGCCATGCCCGAAGCGAAGGCGAAGCCGCGGCTGCCGCCTTCCAGCGCGGCCACGCAGCGCTCGTAGGCGAAGCGAGTGGGGTTGTGGGTGCGTGAGTATTCGAAGCCCTGATGCACACCGGGGCTGCTTTGGGCGTAGGTGGAGGTGGCGTAGATGGGCGGCATGACTGCGCCGGTGCTGGGGTCGGGCGACTGCCCGCCGTGGATGGCCAGCGTGCCCAGCGCCAGAGTTTCTCCAGCGGCGGGGTGATTGGGGGATACCGACATGGCCTAATCCTTTTAGACAGCCGGCGATTTTAGCAGCTGGGCCTTAACCAATCGTCCATAGCGAGCAAAGCCGGCACGCCGTCTCAGTTCGCCTTGCGACTTATTGAACCCGGCGCCGCAGGAAGTTCAGCAGGTCGATGCGGGTGATCAGGCCCAGGAAGGCCTCCCCATCGGTCACGATGGCGACCTGGCCGCGGTCGAAAACCGGCAGCAGCGCCTCGATGGGCGATTTCACGTCCAGGCGATCCAGCTTGCTGACCATGGCGGTGGAGACCGGATCGCGGAAGCGGGCTTCGTCGCCATAGACATGGAGCAGCACATCACTTTCGTCGACGATGCCGACCAGCTTCTCGCCCTGCATCACCGGCAATTGTGAGACGTCGTACAGTTTCATGCGCTGGTAAGCGGTGGTCAGCAGATCGGTGGGACTGACCACAACGGTGTCTTTCTGGCTGTAGGGGCGAAGAATCAAGTCGCGCAGGTCGCCGTACTGGGCGCGTTCGATAAAGCCGTTGTCCAGCATCCAGTAGTCGTTGTACATCTTCGACAGGTATTTGTTGCCGGTATCGCAGACGAATACCAGCACCTTCTTGGGCGTGGTCTGCTCCTTGCAGTACTTCAATGCCGCAGCCAGCAGGGTGCCGGTAGAGGAACCACCCAGGATGCCTTCCTTGGCCAGCAATTCACGCGCGGTCAGGAAGCTTTCCTTGTCGCTGATCGAATAAGCCTTCTTCACCCGGGTGAAGTCGGAAATCTGCGGCAGGAAGTCCTCGCCGATGCCTTCCACCATCCAGCTACCCGACTTTTCACTGAGCGTGCCCTCGTTGATGTACTCGGTGAGGATCGAGCCGACCGGATCGGCCAGGATCAGTTCTACATTCGGCGCATGTTGCGCAAAAGCCCGCGACAGGCCGGTCATGGTGCCGGAGCTGCCGCAACCGAACACTACCGCATCCAGCTGTCCGTCCATCTGCCGCAGGATCTCCGGGCCGGTGCCGAACTCGTGGGCGGATGGATTGTCGGGATTGCCGAACTGATTGATGAAATAGGCGCCCGGAGTTTCGCTGGCGATGCGCGCGGCCAAGTCCTGGTAGTACTCGGGATGGCCCTTGGCCACATCCGAACGGGTCAGGATGACCTCGGCGCCCATCGCTTTGAGGTTGAAGATCTTCTCCCGGCTCATCTTGTCCGGGACCACCAGCACCAGCTTGTAGCCCTTCTGCTGGGCTACCAGGGCCAAGCCGATGCCGGTATTGCCGGCCGTGCCTTCCACCAGGGTCGCGCCGGGCTCCAGGTCGCCCCGTTGTTCGGCCGCCTCGATCATGGACATGCCGATCCGGTCCTTGATGGAGCCACCAGGATTGGCGCTTTCCAGCTTGAGGTACAGCTCGCACACGCCGGCATCCAGGCGCTGGGCCTTGACGATGGGCGTTTCGCCGATGAGTTCAAGGACAGAAGAATGGATGGCCATGCGGGGAAGCGCTCGTGTGCGGCTTGGAGAGGGGCTGGATTATCGCACTGCCGGAAGCTTGAGGCTTTGGCTTTGCTCCTGCTCAATCAATCCCGTGAGTCGCGGCAAGCAGGCTGGGACAAACCCCGAAGGGGCGGCGCACAGGGATGTGCGCCGTTTCCGGAGGCGCAGGAGGCGCCTTACGGAAATTCCCGGCCTGCTTGCGAACCCGGCGGCTCTTTCGCCGGGCGCGACGTTAGGGCGGCTTTCTTTTGGTTACTTTTCTTTGCCGTTCA
>CAMLGZ010000022.1 GCA_946479745.1 uncultured Pseudoxanthomonas sp.
TGAACGTGTGGCCGCCATCCGTCGACACGTAGACCTTGCCCGGCGTGCCCCACCAGTGGCCGCCGGAATCGTAGGCATAGACCTTGTTCGGGTTCTTGCGGTCTGCGACCAGGTGGTAGGCGCGGGGGAAGATGGTGTTGATCGCGGGCAGATTGGTCGGCACCCAGGTGGCGCCGTTGTCTGTGGTGTAGGACGGCACCGAGTTGCCGGGCGCCCAGACCGCCTTGTTGCGCGCGGTGATGGCGATGCTCGCTTCCCCACCCTTGTTTTCCGCGACGCCCGGCGGGTAGGTGGCGAACTGGGCCCAGGTGTTGCCGCCGTCGCCGGACCACACGCCGTAGCCGGTACTGGTGCCCAGGACGACGCCGATGGTGGCCATGTACTGCGGGTCGGACCACGCCATGTCGGCGGCGAAGCCGTTGCTCCAGCTAGTGGCCGGCGTCAGCGTCGGCTTGGTCGCGAGGTTGGTGTGCACCCAGGTGCCGACGTCGCCCATACCGTTGATCACGGTGTACGTTGCGCCGGCCGGAGGCGTGGCGAGGCCCAGGACGGCGGTCTCCTCAAGGCCGTCGATCGCCTCGTTCCAGCTCGGCGTGGCCGAGGAGGCGTTGCGGGTTTCCCAGATGCCGCCGCCATGCACATGCAACACACGGTCGGGGTTGGACGGATCGATCTCGACATCGTCGGGCCAGCCCCAGAAGGCGCCGTCGGCCGGCGTACGCGGCATGGTGGCCGCGATCTCGCGCCAGGTTTGGCCGCCGTCGCTGGACAACTGGACGGCTTGCTGGCCGCTGTAGTTGCCCCAGGAGTTGGTCACGCCCAGTGCGATGCGGGTGCTCGCGCCGGTGCCGGAGACGGACAGGCCGCCGAGCCCGAGACCTGTCCCCGTCCCCCCGCTGTTCGGGTCCTTCAGCAAGGTCCAGTTGTTGCCGTCGAATTTGTAGAGCCGGGCGGGGCCGCCTGCGCCTGGCCCGGAGTCCTTGGTGAACACGACATAGAACATGCCGTCCGCGGCTCGCACCATGTGCGGGATGTGGTAGCCGGAGATCGGGGTCGTGACCGGCGTCCATGAGGTGCCGCCGTTGCTGGACTTGTACAGGTTCGAGGCCAGGCCTGCTGTCTGGACGTAGTCCGGGGCGATTGGCGCGTAAATCGTCTGCGTGGCCGAGCCGCTGCCCCTGGTGCCGGTGTCGTAGACGACCGTCTCGACGCCCATCGCGCTGTTCATGCCCAAGGCATTGATCTGGTCCTGGGTCAACTTCGCGGACGACAGCGATGTGACCTGCGCCCAGGTGAGGCCCGAGTCGTTGCTCTTCCACAGGCCGGCCGTGCGCGTGGCGTAGAACAGCGTCGACGGCCTGTTGGGGTCGACCATCAGGCGTTCGCCGATGGCGCGGCCGGGATTGTTGCCGCCCAGGGGGAAGGGCAGGCCGACGTAGGTCCACTGGTCACCGCGGTTGCTGGAGAGATACAGGCGGCCGTTGCCTTCGGCCGTGTACATGCCGGCGGCCATGTAGACAAGCTGGTCGTTGTTCGGATCGACGGCGATGCTTTCGACGCCGTGGTACCGGGCCTCGGCTGCACCGAAGCCCAGACCATCGGTGATGGGCGTCCAGGACGACGCGCCCTGGTTCCAGCGGTAGGCGCCACCAATGTCGGTGCGCGCGTACAGCAGGTTGGCGGTGGTCGGATGGAAGACGAGGCCGGTGACGTAGCCGCCACCGCCGAACTTCACGCTGTTCCAAGTCTTGTAGCCCATCAGTCTCGCTGGGAGTGGGCCTGCCATTACCCGCTGCGGCGTCGCAGCGGCTGCGGCTTTGGGCGTGGGCGCGGGAGGTGACGACGTTGTGCCGCCACAGGCCGCCAGGCCGAACAGAACGGACAGGGCCACCATGCCCCGCAGATATTGTTGTGTCATCGCTTAGTCCCCTTCGATGCGGCAGATGCGTAATGGTTCGAGATCGCGCCGTAGACTGTCCCGCTGTCGCGGCAATCCCCGCGAATGCCTTCATATGCGGTGTTTTTTAAACCAGACCGTTGCCACGAATCTTCAGGACTATGGCGATCGATCCAGCCAGTCCTTCGGGCAGGCGCACTTCCAATCCCTTGCTGCTGCGCTCGAACGGCAGGCTTTCCGCCGAACCCAGTGCCTCGATGCGGTCGATGGCGCCGGGTGCCAGCGCCGACTCCTCGGCCAGCGCCTGGATGCGCAGCGCGCCATCGCGCGGCCAGCCCATCGCGATGGCATAGAGCGCGCCGCCCTTGGCGGTGAAGCGGATGTCTGCGGCGGTGAAAGGCTGCGAGGTGTGTTCGCTGAACATGCCGCCCGCCACGCGCGTAGGTCCTTCGCCGAAAGTGCGCCAGGGCCGCGTACCGTGGATCGCTTCGCTGTTGCGCCCCATCCAGGCAGCGATTTCACCGAGAATTTTCCGCTCGTCCGCGTCGACCGTGCCGTCGCCGCGCACCGGTACCGACAGCAGCAGGTTGCCGTTCTTCGAAACGATATCGCACAGGCGATGGATCACCGTGGTCGCCGACTTGTACTGATGGTTGTCGAAGATCGAACGGTCGTAGTGCCAGTCGCCCAGGCAGGTGTCGGTCTGCCAGGGCAGCGGCTCGATGCCTTCGCGGAAGCCCCGCTCCACATCCTCCACCAGGCCGGCCCGCCGTTCGGCAGGCAGCACCTTGGCGTTGATCACCGCTTCCAGCTTGCCGCCATGCCAGGCCATGCTGGCGTTGTAGTAGTGGGCGGCGATGTCCAGTCCTGCCTGACCCAACGGCAGACCGGAGTTATCGAAATAGACCAGGTCGGGCCGGTAGCTATCGATCAAGTCGCGGCAGCGCAGGAACCATTGACGCGTGAACGCGGGGTTCTGCAGTGGCGCCTTCTCGTCCCAGACGCGGTCGTTCTGCTCGTGCCATTCGTTCGCTGTACGAATGGTGGTGATGCCGTCGGGCATCACTATGTTGCGTCCGGTGTAGAGCGCCTGCGGATCCATCCCCTGCCACCAGGTGCCACGGCCATCGGCTTTCGTCAGCCGGTAGGCATCGTAGCGCTGGCCGGCGAGCGGTCCTTCCGGATCGTAACCGTAGGCCGTCTGGAACCAGTGCCAGGCGTGCGCCGAATGGTTGCTGACGCCGAAGCGCAAGCCGCGTGCGCGCGCCGCCTTCGCCCAGGTGCCGACGATATCGCGCTTGGGTCCCACCCGGACGGTGTTCCAACCGTGGTGTTTGGAGTCGTAGCAATCCTGATTGTCGTGATGGTTGGCCAGTGCGACGAAGTAGCGCGCGCCGGCGTTCACGTACAGGTCCATCAATGCGTCAGGATCCCAGTTCTCCGCTTTCCAGCGGTTCTGGATTTCCCTGAAGCCGGTCTTGGTGGGATGGCCGTAGTTCTGCAGATGGTGGTCGTATTGGCGGTGGCCCTGGAGGTACATGTTGCGGGCGTACCAATCTCCCGCTTCGGGCACGCACTGCGCGCTCCAGTGCGCCCAGATGCCGAACTTGGCGTCGCGGAACCAGTCGGGCGTGCGGTAACCGTCCACCAGCGAATCCCAACTCGGCGAGAAGTCGGGCGCAAGCGCCGCGGCGCTTGCGCCCCACAACGGAAGCGACGCCGCTGCGGCCGTGGATTGAATGAATGACCGACGAGATAGTTTCATGGGCACGGGGGAATCTCGGATAGTCGGATGTCAGGAACTTCCACCACGGCCTAGTGGGCGGCAGCGAGGGTGGCCTGCGCCTTCCGGTGAAAGTGCATTCGCTGCAAGGCAGCACGCTTGATTCTGCGGGCTTGACGCATATGCCACAAATGCCTAAAAAATCATTATCGATATACGAATCGATATAGCGGAGCGGAACGCCGCCTGCGCCAAGAAGGTGCTGAACATAGGAGAATCGGCTGGCTAGGGCGGTTTTCTGGTTCAAGCAGTAACGAAATGACTTCGTCATCCCAGCGGCTTTCAACAGCGAAGCTGGTCAAGCTGGGATGACGAGCTCTTTATGAGCTGCCGCCGCCGCCCGCCCCCCGGCCGGACCATGAAAAATGCATCGCTGGGTGACCGCCACGTGCTGACAGCAACCGGGCCCTGGGGTGTTCGAATCCATATTCGAATGAATATAGAAGCCGGCGATATTGTTATTTTTTAAGCATCGATATGCCTTGTAGCATCGCGCCGTAACGCACCGTCGCATTAGCGGCTCTGGTTCCGCTTCTTTTCCGCGGCTCGCTTCTTCATCCATGAATGCGCCCGAAAAGCCGCATCGGCGCAGCAGGTGCAGTTCGAGGCATGCAGTGGTTTCTGGCTCAAAGCGTCGGTGTTCCTGGCGTGTTCGACAGCGCCAAGTCATCGGCAACGCAACATCCAGCGGGAGAACCACTATGAGAATGATTCCGGCCATGAAACGACGCATTGCGGCAACACTGTTTCTTGCAATAGCCGCATCGCCTGCCTGGGCGGAAGTCCGCAACCTGTCGCAGGACTGGCGCTTCCACGCCGGAGAGGCCGCAGGTGCGGAGCGGACTGCCTTCGACGACCGCTCCTGGAAACGCATGGCGGTGCCTCACGATTTCTCGATCATGGACAAAGCGGATGGGAAGCCCCCGTTCGACCGGGATACCCCCAGCGGCCAGGATTCGGGCTACCTGCCCGGCGGCATCGGCTGGTATCGCCGGGATCTGGTTCTCTCGCCGACCGAGGCTTCCCGCATCGTGCGGCTGGACTTCGAAGCCGTGTACATGGACGCCGACATCTGGGTAAACGGCGAACACCTCAAGAAGCACCGCTACGGTTACACCGCCTTTACCGTCGATCTGGCCGGCAAGGTGCGCGCCGGCAGCAACGTCGTTGTCGTGCGCGTCGATCATGCTGATCCGTCTTCGCGCTGGTATGCGGGCTCTGGGTTGATCAGGCCGGTCGCGTTGGAACTCCTGGATCCGGTCCACATCGAGCCCGAGAGCGTATTCGTCTCCACTCCGGTGGCGACCGAAGACCGCGGCGTGGTCGCGGTGAGCACCGCCATCGCCAACCGATCCACCAAGACGCAGTCGGTCGAATGGATATCCAAAGTGGTTACGGCCAGCGGCGAAACGATTGCCGAAGGCAGGCAGACGCATGCGCTGCCTGCCGGTGCGCGCACAGAACGCTCGCAGGAACTGGTCGTGGCCAATCCGCGTCTGTGGTCGCCGGATTCCCCTGCTCTCTACACGCTGGTGCAGGAGATACGCATCGGCGGGGCGACCGTCGATGAGAGGCGAACCCGCTTCGGAATCCGTGCGATCTCCCTGGACGCCGACAAAGGTCTGCGCATCAACGGCCAGCGGGTATTGCTGCGCGGCGGCAACATCCACCACGACAACTACATGATCGGCGCCGCAGGCGCGCCCGACGCGGACGCCCGCAAGGTCGCCCTGATGAAGGCCGCCGGCTACAACGCCATTCGCAACGCACACAATCCGGCCAGCCAAGCCACGCTCGACGCTGCAGACGAACTGGGCATGCTGGTCATCGATGAAGCGTTCGACAGCTGGAACAAGAGCAAGAAGCCACAGGACTATTCGCGCTTCTTCGCCGAAGACTGGTCGCAGGACATCGACAGCATGGTCGTCAGCGGCCGCAACCATCCCAGCGTGCTGTTCTGGAGCATCGGCAACGAGATCCCCGAAGACGGCACGGCCCAGGGAGTCGAGACGGCCCGCAAGCTCGCCGAGCGCGTGCGCATGCTCGATCCCACGCGGCCCGTCACCCAGGCCATCAACGCCGACCCACCGAGGAGCACCACCCAGGCCACGGAACTGGACGTCGTCGGCTACAACTATCACGCCCACATCTTCGACAAGGAGCATGAGCAGCTTCCCAAGCTGACGAAGTACACCTCCGAATCCTTGTCGAAGGATCTCTTCCCCTACTGGCGCGCGGTCGAAAGCAAGCCGTGGGTGATCGGGGACTTCGTCTGGACTGCGGTGGACTACCTGGGCGAATCCGGCATCGGCTGGATGGGGTACAGCCAGGATTGGCAGAAACTCGGTCCCTACCCTTGGCACCTGGCGTATAGCGGCGAGATCGATGCGACCGGGCGCCTGCGCCCGGCGGCCTACTACCGCCAGGTCGTCTGGAAGACCGGCGTCACGCCGATCTCCGCCTTCGTCCGGCAGCCCAAGGGCACCGAGGACTTGCCCGACCGCCACTTGTATCCGATCACGCCGCCGCACCTCGACTGGTCGCTGGAAGACGTCCATCCCAGCTGGACGTGGCCGGGGCAGGAAGGCAAGCGCCAGGAGGTACTGGTCTATTCCGAATTGCCGGAAGTGGAACTGTTCCTCAACGGCAAGAGCCTCGGTCGCAAATCCGTCGGCGTGGAAAGCGAATACAAGGCCGCTTACGACGTGCCTTACGCGCCGGGTCGGCTGCTCGCCGTGGGCTATCGCGACGGGCGCGAAGCCGCGCGCTGGGAACTGCGCACGGCAAGCCAACCCGCAGCCGCCGCAGTATCGGTGGACCGGCAGCAACTCAAGGCCAATGGCGAGGACCTGGCCTACGTCGCCGTGGAACTGCACGACGCCGACGGCACACCCCTCTATTCCCGCAAGGACGACAGAAAAGTACGCGTGCGCGTGAGCGGAGCGGGAACGCTGGCCGGCATCGGCAACGGGAATCCTGTGGATGTTTCCAGCTTCCAGTCCGGTGAACGCACGACCTTCCACGGGCGGGTGGTCGCCGTCGTCCGCGCTGGCGCCCAAGCCGGCCCCATCGTCGTCGACATCGAGACCGAAGGCCTGCCCTCCCGCCAAGTGCGGCTGAACGCGGTCGCGCCGCAACCGTTTTGAACGGACCGGTTCCCGGCCGCAGCGCGCGGCCGGTACTTTTAAGGAAGGACAACGGCGACGCCTGATGCCGCAACGCGCGATTCGCTGAAGCGTGCGAGCGACAGCCTCCGATGGCGGCTATCGGCTGCGGATCCTACGTCGATGCGCGGCCAGAGAGTGCACTCATTTGCGCCCGTTGCGCCGGTTTCGCGCACACCCGATCGAAGATTCGGTAGCTCCCCTCGTAGAGAAGCAGCGGAAGCAGCCAACTCAGCCAGAGCAATGTCGCGATTATTGCCGGCGACGGTACCAGTTCCATCGCCACCAGCGCTTCAAGAAGTATCCGGAAAGTGATCGGAGAGAGCGTCACCAGATAATTGCGGATCATCCAGTGCCGGTGCGGCGGCACCCGGCCACGGTGGATGGCGGCCAGCGCGACCAGGGCGGTCGTCAACCACGCGAGTGCGGTAGCGGCGAACGCCGTGCGGATTTCGAAGGGCGCCGGTGAAGTAGCGATCAGTCCTGTGGCACCTGCGCAGGCGATGAGCATGCCAATCATGTAGATCCGGCCCGTCCGGCGATGCAGGCGCGGATACGTCCGCGGCCACCGGGTCAGGAACTGAAGCGGCCCCAGGACAATGGTCAGCGCCCCGCCCGCAAGATGGGTCCACAGCCAAGCCCTTCGCGACCAGAACATGGTGTAGGCACCGGGATCCAGATGGTGGTACTTGCCATAGACGGTCAGCAGGAAGTTGACGCTGACCGCCCCGAGGGCAAGCCACACGATGGCCCAGCCAACGCGCCGGACAAGGCGAACGCGGGTCGGCAAAACGGCATCCCGGAACGAGTAACCCATAGGTGCCTCAGGCTCGTGTCTGGCCAAAGGATACAGGGCGGCGGCGATTTGATTGAACCGTGCCTCACGGCGCCGGAGACAGCTCGGCTTTTGGTTGCGGATTCAATCGAGCGGCGGTCTCAGACGATCGGTGGACAGCTTCGCAATCTCCCAGAACACCAGTGCGTCGCCGGTAGCTCGGGCAGACAGCATTGCGCCGTGTATCGATGCCATGAACATGGAGGCCTCCGCCGACGGGGTGTCGGACAGTTGCATGCTGCCCTTCGACTTCCCTTCCTCCATGTTGGACGCAACCCATGCGTGGAGGTCTTTGAAGTGCCCTTTGACTTCATCTGCGACCTCGGCAGGAACAGCCGGAAGTTCCGCCGCCAGCAGAGCGCAAATGCAAATCGGAGGATTCGATCCTTCAATGCATTCCGCCCAGAAACGACAGTAGGCAACAAGCCGCTCCAGGGGATCAGGGGTTAGTTGATCAAGTGACCGCAGGCCACGCCGCGTTGCGTCCCGATGGAGAGCGACCGTTGCCTTCACCAGATCCGATTTGGTAGGGAAGTGATGGTGAATGCTGGCTTTTCTTACCTCCACCAACTCGGCAATATCTGCGTAGCTGAAGCCGTTGTACCCGCCCGACGCCAATAGCTCGTTCGTTCGTCGAATGATCTCCAGAGCTTTGGGCGAATACTGCAACTGCGGATCCGGGCGGGATGAGGTCATTGATTCTCTGCCTTGCTTTGAACGGCTTTCCGCTTGTACAGCGCATACACCTGCAAAGGGATGCCAACTATCAGCGCCAGAAACAGCGCGCCCTGCACACCGAGCAGAAGCGGGTCTTTCAGATCGGTCACGAGCGGATTGCCGACAGGCAGTCTCCGCAAACTTTCACTGACGGTGGGGACCATCAACAGGAAGACGCTGATGCTGAGTGAAATCGTCTCAATGTACTTCCCGAATCGCTTCGCCGCCGACCACCTTGAGATGCCATAGCCCAGAAGAAGCACCACAAGCGTGACGGTCGCAACGATCGAGCTTATGGGCTGATGCGCAATCGGATAGACCGTGAGCACTCCCAGCAACATGAACCAGAAGTACGCCCGGCCCGCCTTGGTGTCAGGAAGGATGCGTCCATGCCTGACAAGCATGTAAGCGGCAAGAGGTATGGCAGGGAGGCTTCCCAGCGTGTGAAGCCAGCCAAGAGGAGAAATACCCATGGGGTCATTACCAACCAATCGAAGGAGAATTTAGACTACCTACCAGTAGGTAGATTGTCAACTGCCCAGCCAGTCGCCTGCCAGGCGCCTCCCACTGATCAAGTCCAAGCCCGTCTGCGTAATCTGCTTTGACGGATCCGTCTCCTCGGACCGGCTTAGCTGGGGGGCCGCTTTAGGTCGGAAGTGGACATCGGTTCTGGCTTCGGAAGTGACTGCCAATGGCCAGAAGCGGTCAATCGGGGCCTCTACAGAACCTCCTTGCATCCGACGCCTGGAGCATATATGATGGCCATAATATGAAAAAATCCACCATCAGCTCCAAAGAGGCCACCCACGACCGTATCGTCGACGCTGCGGCGCGCGCGATCCGGCGTAGCGGCTACAACGGCACCGGCGTAGCCGGCATCATGAAAGACGCCGGCCTGACCCACGGCGGCTTCTACGCCCATTTCGCCTCACGTGAAGCGATGCTTGCCGAAGCGGCCGATCGCGCCGGCAGCGAGGCCATCGTACTGATGGAACAGGTCGCCGCCTCCGTTCCGCCGCAACAGGCGTTGCAGGCCATGATGCAGGCCTATCTGTCGGAAGCGCATTTAAACAGCATCGAAACCGGGTGCGCGACCGCCGCGCTCGGTTCCGAGATGCCGCGTCAGGTGCCCGCGGTACGGCGTGCCGCTACGCGCCGCATCAAGGAGATGATCGACCTGGTCGCCCGCCAGTCGCCCGACTGGGGGCAGCCGGGCGCACATGAGCGCGCCCTCTTCGCCGTTGCGACGATGGTAGGCGCATTGGTGCTGGCACGTGCCGTCGACGAACCCAAACTTTCCGATGCGCTGCGCGAGGCAGCGCTGAAGCACCTTACCCCCACCCAGTCCTGACCCTTCCTGTAGCAGGGTCTTTTATCTTGTCCATTAATATGATGATCATCATACAAAAAAATACACCGCATCCTCAGGCCATCGGCCATCGCCGCCGGCCATTGCGCACGTCATCGTCTCTCACTGAAAAGGCTCTCCAATGAAGATCACAGGCTCCATCGCGCTCGTCACGGGCGCCTCCTCCGGCATCGGCCAAGCCACCGCCGAGCGACTCGCGAAGGCCGGCTACAAGGTCTACGGCACCAGCAGACGCGGTACGCAGGAGAGCCCGCGATCGTTCCACATGCTGCCGCTCGACGTGACCAGCGACGAATCGGTCGAGGCCACCGTGGGTGAACTCATTCGCCTGGAAGGCCGCATCGACCTGCTGGTGAACAATGCCGGCTTCGGCGTTGCGCCCGGCGGAGCGGAAGAGAGCTCGATCGAGCAGGCCAAGGCGATTTTCGACACCAACTTCTTCGGGCTTATCCGCATGACCCGCGCCGTCGTGCCTCACATGCGACGCCAAGGGAACGGCCGCATCATCAACATCGGCTCGGTGCTCGGCTTTCTTCCGCTGCCCTACGGAGCTCTCTACGCTGCCACCAAGCATGCGGTCGAAGGCTATTCGGAGTCGCTCGATCACGAGTTGCGCACCAGAGGAATCAGGGTCTCGGTGATCGAGCCCGCCTACACGAAGACGCAGTTCGACGCGAACCTTCTGGCTCCCGATTCCAAGCTCGACGAGTATCGCGAAGTCCGCGCGCTCCAGGACGAAGTATTAAAGGAGGTGATGGCGGCTGCCGACGATCCGACGGTAGTGGCCGATGTCGTGCTGAAGGCAGCTGGCGCCGCGCATCCGCAGCTCCGCTACACGGCCGGCAAGCTCGCCGCGCGCCTGCGGCTGCTTCGCAGGTTTGCGCCGGCTGCCGTGATGGACGGCGGGATCAGAAAGAGCCTGCGACTTCATGGCAGGCAGAATGCAGACACGCACAAGCTCCAGCAGACATCGGATAAAACATCATGAAGGCATTCCTTATCGATCGGTACGGCAAGAAGGATCCGATGCGGCTTGGTGAAACACCGCTACCCGAACTTCGGGACGACGATGTTCTGATCGAGGTCCACGCCGCAGGCCTGAACCTGCTGGACTCCAAGATAAAGGGCGGCGAGTTCAAACTGATCCTGCCTTACCGCATGCCGCTGGTGCTGGGCCATGACGTTGCCGGGGTGGTGACCCGCGTTGGATCGCGGGTGCGTCAATTCAAAGTGGGGGACGAAGTCTATTCTCGGCCGCCCGACCACCGTATCGGTACGTTTGCGGAGTTCATTGCCGTGAATGAAAACGATGTCGCGCTCAAACCCAAGAACATCACCATGGAAGAAGCGGCATCGATTCCACTGGTGGCTTTGACGGCTTGGCAGACGCTGGTGGAGAAAGCCAATCTGAAGAAGGGTCAGAAGGTCTTCATCCAGGCGGGCTCGGGCGGCGTGGGTACCTTCGCCATCCAGTTGGCCAAGCATCTGGGCGCAACCATCGCCACGACAACGAGCACTGTCAACGTCTCGCTGGTCAAGGGCCTGGGTGCGGACGTCGTCATCGACTACAAGACCCAAGACTTCGAGAATGTCCTGCGCGACTACGACGTGGTACTGAACAGCCAGGATGGCAAGACGCTGGAAAAATCCCTTCGGGTGCTCAAGCGCGGCGGGAAGCTCATCTCCATTTCCGGGCCGCCCGATCCGGAGTTCGGCAAGGAAATCGCCGCGCCCGGGTTCGTGAAGCTGGTCCTGCGGCTGCTGAGCTCAGGCGTCAGACGAAGGGCGAAAAGCCGAGGCATCGGCTACTCGTTCCTCTTCATGAAGGCGAACGGCAGTCAATTGCGCGAGATCACCCGGCTCATCGAAGCAGGCGCCCTCCGTCCGGTGATCGACAAGGTCTTCCCCTTCGAGTCCACCAACGAGGCCCTGGCCTACGTCGAATCAGGCCGCGCGAAGGGCAAGGTCGTCGTCAAGATCAAGTGAGGCCGGTTTTCTCCTCCCTCTTCGGGGTTTCCTCGGAGACGTCGCGGCTATTCCTCCAGCGGCACGGCGCTGTCGCCCATCGATTCCTCTAGCTCAAACCGCAACGCCCATCTCGGTGAGCGACGCCGGGAACGAAGCGGATTGCCGTCGTGCGCTCTGTTCGATGGTGGGGTAGTCCAGGTCCAGGGCGCGGATACGGGTGGTCATGAAATCGATGAACACCCGAATCCGCTTGGGCAGCTGCTGGCGACTCAAGTAGCACAAATAATGCCCGCGATCGTCGGGCACGATGTGGGTAAGGCATGCCACCAGGCTTCCGGCGCGCAACGCATCGCAGACCTGGTACGCCGCCAACTGGGCCAACCCCTGTCCGCCGAGCACCGCATGCATCGCCAATGAAGGGTCGTTGACGACGATGTCCGCGTTCGGGGTAATGCTGTGTGCATGGCCGTCGATTTTGAAATCCCAGGACTGCAGCCGGCCATTCGCCAGGCGTTGGTTGATGCAGGCATGCGCAGCCAAATCGTCGACGGACTCCGGCAGGCCGTGCCGGCGGACGTAATCGGGTGATGCGCAAACCTGCAGCCGCATGGGGATCAGTTGCTTGGCGATGACCTGGCTATCTTCCAGGCGACCGTCGCGAAAGGCGACGTCGACCCGGTCGGTCGCCAGATCGATCGCACGCTCTTCCAGCAGCAGCTCCAGCGCTACTGCCGGGAAGCGCACCCGGAACTCCGCCAGCAGTGGCGCGACCACCTTGCGGCCGAATCCATGAGGAGCGCTGATCTTCAACTGTCCTTGTGGCGGACCCTCGCGCAAGTCGCGCATTTCTTCCAGGGCCTGCAGGATCCGCTCGACGCCGGGCCGGCAATGCTCATAGAACAGCTCGCCCTCGCGGGTGATCGCGGTACTGCGCGTCGTACGCAGGAAAAGCCGCGTGCCGAGTTGACCTTCCAGCTTCTGCACGCTCCGGCTGACCGCAGAGCGGCCAATACCCAGCCGGTCCGCGGCTCGGGAGAAACTGCCCTCATTGGCCACAGCTATGAAGGCGACCACGCCCGCATAGCTGGCCGACAAGCTGGAGGTCAGCGGATCGCGGTGGTCGACCGGGTCCCTGGGTAGCGAGATGTTTGACATGGTGCCCTCGTGTCGTTGGCGCGGCCCACTGAAATTGCCGGTAGTACCGCCTGCGCGGTATCCCAGTACAGGTCAGTCATCGGCCCCTCGATCCGGGGTGTTGGCTTGGAGTCGAATGACGCGGCGGCCGTAGCGCCGGGCATCGATCGAGAAAGCGCCGGCGCCGATCAGCGCGATCGCCGCGCAGCCGCCGATATGGCCCGCAAGGAGCAGTTGCTGGGCCGGACCGGAGACGGCCAGTGCAACGGCAGCCGCGATGCCGAGAAACAGAGCAACCAACCGAGTCGCAAACCCGATCGCCAATAGCAGAGCCGCCAGTCCCGCGGCCAGATGAAGAAGAGGGGCGCTTACGGGAATTTCCGATAACGCCGCCGCGACGCCGAAGGCGACAAAGGCGTAGCACATGCGAACGAACAACAAGGCGAACCCGACGGCGCCATCGGGGTAGCGGTATACGTATTTTGTCATCCATCGACGATATAGCCATGTCGCCCTTCCGCTAAGCCCCGACCAGGGGATGTCGCAGCGCCTCTATCGAGGGGTAGGATGTTCGAGTCCAGGCGGCAAACTACGAAGCGGGCTTGTTGGCCGAAGCCGAGAAACGGGTGAAAGCGACAGTGTGGCTACTCAGAATCCTGCTGTTTGCCGTTTTGGCGGCTCTGCCTTTGGCGACATCAGCGAAGGAACCCCGTCGCCTTGCGCACTATTCGCACCAACGCTGGATCGAGGGAAGCGAAGCGCCGGCGCCGGTGCTGGCCATGGCGCAAGGACGGGACGGCTTCCTCTGGCTCGCGACGGGAGAGGGATTGTTCCGATTCGACGGAGTCCGGTTCGAGCGGGTCGACGCCGAAGGCAGCGACCAGAAACACGATCAGCCGAGCGCGTTGTTGGTGACGAGGAACGGCGATGTCTGGACCAACTTCGAGACATCGCGCCGCTTTGCGGTCTACCGGCACGGCGCACTGCGCATCCTCGACGCACCGGCTGCTCCGAGTCGCATCGTGGCGATGGCGGAAGGCGCCGATGGTGCGATCTGGGCGCTGACGGCGAACTACGATGCCGAAGTGCTGCGTTTCCACAACGGGCGCTGGCGAACGTACAACGCGGCCGACGGTCTTCCGCTAACCAATGCCGCGAACATGCTGGTGGCGGCCGATGGTACGGTTTGGATCGCATGTGGTGCTGCGGTCGTACGTTTGCCGCCGGGCGCCATGCGGTTCGAAATCTATCGGGAGGCTCTCGACACCAGGGTTTCCCAGGATCCGTCCGGCCGCATATGGCTCTCCGAGAAGCGCGGAAGCTATCCCATCACAGGGCCCGGCGGGCGCGGATCGCCGGCCGCGCTGCGTGCGCCCTACCGCACCGGCAACGCGCAAATTCGCGGCGCGCCGCTACTCGATCACGAGGGGAGTCTCTGGATCGCGACGCGCTACGACGGCGTACAACGTCTCGCGACGCCGAGTGCTTCTCTTGAGAGTGGCGGTGCCGAGACAGAATCCTTCACGAGCCGCGAGGGACTGTCTTCGGATGTGACGAACCAGGTACTGGAAGACCGGGAAGGAAACATCTGGATCGGCACCGAGGGGGGCCTGGACAAGTTCCGGCCCGCTACGCTGATCGCCGAACCCGCGCTTGCGTCTCCCGCCGCCTATGGCGACAAACTTCTGGATGCGTCCGATGGAAGCGTCTATATCGGTCAAGCGCGAACGATCTATCGTGTCAGGCCCGGCGGGGTACCAGAGCCGTTCTTGCGCACCGTCGCCGAGCCGCAGAGCCTGTGCGAAGCGCCGGACGGCGCTATCTGGATCGGCTTGCAAACGCAGATCGTCGTCTGGGCGAACGGCGGCGTCCGCCAGACGATCGAACGCCCCGACAAGGCCGCCAATCACAACATCATCTACGACTGCGCTTTCGATGCGGATGGCGACTATTGGATATCCGCCGCCGGGGGCGGCGTACACCAATACCGGCGCGGGCAATGGGAAGAGGTTTTGGAACCGGGCGATCGAGCCGATTTTTATCCGACGACGATGGTCCGAACGCCGCGAGGCGGCGTGGTCGTCCAAACGGGAGACAGATTGGTTTGGATTGAGCATTCCGGACGGGCTTCCACACGTCTCGACTTCGGAACAAGCGATCTCAAGGTGCTCACGCTCTACTCTTCCGGAGACTATGTTTTCGCCGCTGGCGCTTTCGGACTGTCCCGATTCCGCGCGGGACAGGTCCAAACCGTGTGGGCCGCTGAAGTGTCCCCGGGCAGCCGCATCAACGGGATAGTGCGGACTCCGGAAGGCGATACCTGGCTGGCATATCCGAAGTCGTTGGTCCGGATCCGGCCGCGAGACCTCGAACGCGCATTCTCCGACAAGGTGTTTTCGGTGCCGACGTTGTCGCTCGGCCGCGGCGACGGGCTGATCAGCCGCCCGCATTCGCACTCGCAGGGGTCCATGGTGCGCGGGGGCGACGGCCGATTGTGGATCGCGACCGAAACCGGAACGCTATGGATGGACCCCGCGCGCATCGTCCGCAATGCGTTGCCGCCGAACCTTGCGATCAAATCGATAACAGGCGATGGCCGCGCATACCGCGATCCGACGACGCTGAAGCTGTCGGCGGCGACGGCCAATATTGAAATAGACTTCGCAGTGTTGAGTTTTTCCGATCCCGGCCGCGTACGCGCCCGTTACAGGCTCGAAGGCTTCGACCGGGATTGGGTCGATCCAGGCGCGAGGCGGCAGGCGTTCTACACGAACCTTCCGCCGGGCAAGTACAAGTTCCGCGTCATCGCCGCCAACAACGATGGCGTATGGAACCGGACCGGCGCGACCCTCGACTTCGAGATTCCACCCACCTTCGTTCAATCGGTGTGGTTCCTTCTGCTGTGCTCCGGGCTGGCGCTCGCTTCGCTGTGGTTCTTGTATCGGCTGCGCGTGGCGCAGATCGCGCATCGCATCCGCAGCCGGCTGGAGGAAAGAATCAAGGAGCGCGAACGAATCGCGCGCGAGCTTCACGATACCTTGCTGCAAGGCGTCCAAGGCCTGATCCTCCGTTTTCAGGCGGTCGCGGACCGGATTCCGGCCGAGGAGAAGTCGCGCGGGCAACTGGAGGCGGCGCTGGCGACGGCCGACGATGTGGTGGTGGACGCGCGTAACCGCGTGCGCGATCTGCGCGGCGTCGAAGGCACGAACGATCTTTGCGCCATCGTCGAGCAGCTTGTGTCCGCCGCGCCGTTCGATCCGCCGATCCCTGTTCGCATCGTCGTCGAGGGAAAGCCGCGGCCCTTGCATCCGCTTGTCGCCGCGGAGATCACCAGGATCGTGCGCGAGGCCTTGTTCAACATCGCCCACCACGCACGCGCGTCGTCCGCCGAAGTGGACATTGGCTTCGAGGCTCGGCATTTGGCCATACGCGTACGGGATGACGGCATCGGAATTCCGGAGCACGTGCTGGCGCGTGGTCACAAGGAAGGGCATTTCGGCATGATCGGCATGCGCGAGCGGGCCGAAAGGATCGGCGCCGATATCACGATCAGCGGCAGCCCCGGAGACGGCTCCGAGATTACACTGACCATGCCGGCCGAGCTGGCGTTCGCGAAACGCAGGGCGCGCCGGCGAATCCGCCTGCCGCGTTTCCTGCAGAGGAGTCCGGCCGATGAATGACCCGAAGATCCGCGTTCTCGTCGTCGACGACCATCCCGTGCTCCGCGACGGCGTCGCCGCGATTCTGGAGAACCAGACCGACATGACCATGGTCGGCGAAGCGCGTGACGGGAGCGAAGCTATCGAGCGTTTTCGCGCGTTGCGCCCGGACGTGACGCTGATGGACCTGCAGATGCCGGGCATGAACGGCGTCGATGCGATCGTCGCGATCCGCTCCGAGCAACCCGGCGCCAGGATCATCGTGCTCACCACTTACGCGGGCGATGTGCAGGCGGTTCGCGCGTTGAAGGCGGGCGCGACCGGGTATCTGCTGAAGAGTAGCCTGCGGACCGAGTTGATCGATGCGATTCGCAACGTCCATCGCGGCCAGCGCCACGTCCACCGCGATGTAGCCGACGAGATCGCGCTTCATGTGGTAGACGAGGCTTTAACCGAACGTGAAATCGCCATCCTCAGGCTCGTGTCGATCGGGAAAGCGAACAAACAGGTGGCCTCAGAACTTGGTTTGTCCGAGGAGACGGTCAAAGGGCACCTGAAGAGCATCTTCTCCAAGCTGGACGTCGCCGACCGTACGCACGCCGTCACGGTAGCGGCGCGGCGCGGCATTATCGAGCTTTGAGCCACCCTGCTTCTGTCATGTCGGTTTTCCGTTGGTTCGAAATCCCGGCGTAGAAGGAGCCGCGGTCCGTTTTCGGATTCGTGGAATAAAGGGGGGGCATCCAGGTACGGGGAGGAGGGACCCGGATGACCGGACACTGCCGGCTTCTAGGCTCCAACGAGCTCGGCCACGGCAGCGGCAAAAGCCTGGGGCGCCTCCTGAGGCAGGTTATGACCGACATCCGGGACTATCCGGTGCACACGACTCGCGGTGAACCGAAACGCGGTCGCTTTGCCGTCGTTCGCCGTGACGACGCCGTCCCCGCTGCCGTCCAGGGTGATGGCCGGCACTGCTATCGAAGGTAGCTGGCTGAGCCGTTCCTGAAGTTGTGAGTAGCGCCTGTCTCCAGGCACAAGTCCAAAACGATGCCGATAAGAATGAATGACGATATCGACGAAGTCCGGGCCGTCGAAGGCCGCTGCCGCGCGTTCGAACGTAACGTCGCTGAATCTCCAGTTGGGCGACCATTGCGTCCACAACGTGCGCGCGATCTCTCGCCGGTACTGCTGCAATCCGGCTCTTCCCCGCTCCTGATGAAAGTAGTACTGGTACCACAGGGGAACTTCCCCCTTCGGCGGTACCGGTCGCTGCGATGCGGCGATGTCCTGGATCAGATAACTGTTGACGCAGACCAAACCTGTGCAGCGTTCAGGGAAGAGCGCGGCGGAGACGCACGCTGCCCTGCCGCCCCAGTCGTAGCCCGCCACCACCGCCCGCTCCACTCCAAGCGCATCCATGAGCGCGATAAGGTCGGCACCGAGGGCGGCCTGTTCACCCGATCTCATAGTGCCGGCATCCAGGAATCTCGTAGGCGCATAGCCGCGGAGATAGGGCACGATGACGCGCATGCCGCGGGATGCCAGCATCGGTGCCACCTCCACATAGCTGTGGATATCGTAGGGAAAACCGTGCAGAAGCATTGCGACCGGCCCATCCCTCGGGCCCGTTTCGTAATAGGCGATATTGAGCACGCCGGCATCGACGTATCTCAATGGCTTCAGGCGCGTCAATGGCAACCCGTCACCGGCGTGGGCCGGTGGGCTACCGGCAATGGTTGCACCCATCGTGTGGCTGAGCATCGGCGTGGCTAGCGCTGCAAGCGGGGAGAGTGCCGCTGTGGCAACCGCGCGCTCCAGAAAACGACGACGATTCGGATCGAGTTCGATTGTCATGGTAATTCCTGTTCATGGCGGAATACTCGTCCCGCACGCGCGAGACCCGCAACATCGTCGACTGGAATGAATCGAGAGCTGCAGGACCCCCAGCGCGAAAGGGTTACTTGGATCGCGCGGCCATCAGGATCAGGTCCGCGACGGCTTGGGGATGCGACACCATCACGACATGGGAAGCGCCGGGCACCACGACCGTCTTCTTCGAACTCGCACGTTCGGCCATGAAACCGAGCGCGGCCGCTGGAATGTTCTTGTCCTGGTCGCCATAAACAAACCACGAAGGGATCCGCTTCCAGGCCATTGCACCGGCGGCAGGTTCATTGAGCGCCGCTTCGGTCACCGGGCGCTGCGACGCCGCCATGAGCTTCGCATCGGCCCCGGACACGTCTGCGGCGAACTGGCCGTGGAACTTGTCCTGACGGATATACAGGTCATTTCCGCCATCCGGGAGTGCGACCGGCGGAGCAAGTGCCGAGCCGAGGCTACTGCCGGGAAATTTTCCCGAAAGCCCCGCCGCGGTCTCTCCCGCTTCCGCTGCGAATGCGGCGACAAAGACCAGTCCCTTGATGTTCCGGTTGGAATCGGCGGCCTCGCCTATCACCAGCCCACCATACGAGTGGCCCACCAGCACGACCGGCGTCTTGATGGAGCCGACGATATCGTCCAGATACTGGGCATCGCCCTTGACGCTTCGCAACGGATTGGCGACGGCAACCACGGGATAGCCCTGCTTCTGCAGGATTGCGACCACGCCGTTCCACGAAGAGGATTCGGCGAATGCGCCATGCACCAGGACGATAGTCGGCTTATCCGATTGCGCGGCGGCAACCGGGCTGAACATCGCGGAGAGGATCAGGACCAGGCTTGCAATTGACTTGTTCATGCTGTTTTCCTTGTGGGGGATTGTTAGCGCGTGCGAATCGTTAGAAGCGGCATGCGCTGAATCTATCTGCGTTTCATGGACGTGGCCGGCGTCATTGCCCTATGAAGTCCAGCAGATCCTTGTTCAAACGCTCCTTGTGCGTTTCCGCAATACCGTGCGGTGCGCCCGCATACTCGATCAATTTCGCGCCCTTGATCAGTTTCGCCGAGGCACGGCCCGCTGCATCGATTGGGACGATCTGATCGTCATCGCCATGGATCACCAGGGTGGGCACGTCGATCCGCTTGAGATCCTCGGTGAAATCCGTTGCCGAAAAAGCCGCGATCGAATCGTAGGTGTTCTTGTGCCCGCCCATCAGGGCCTGCATCAAGAACGAATTGATCAGTCCTTGTGACGCCTTTGCGCCTGGACGATTGAATCCGTAGAACGGACCGGACACGAATTCCAGATAGAACTGCGAACGATTCTCCAGCGAAGCCTTGCGCGAAGCATCGAAGACCTCGACAGGTAGCCCGCCCGGATTGGATGGCGTCTTCAACATAAGCGGCGGCACTGCGCTGACCAGCACTACCTTGCTTACGCGGCCGGTTCCGTGGCGTCCGACGTAGCGCGCGACCTCGCCGCCACCGGTCGAGAATCCGACCAGCACGGCATTCTTGATATCCAGCGTTTCGATCACGGTCGCCAGATCGTCAGCGTAATGGTCCATGTCGTTGCCGTCCCAGGGCTGACTGGAACGGCCATGGCCACGGCGATCATGGGCGATGACGCGATAGCCCTTCGAAGCCAGGAACATCATCTGCGATTCCCAACTGTCCGAGCTCAGAGGCCAGCCATGACTGAAGATCACCGGCTGGCCGCTGCCCCAATCCTTGTAGTAGATCTGAGTGCCATCCTTCATGGTCATGTAGTTTGAGATGTGGGACACAGCGCTGGCAGCGTGTGGCTTAGAGGTCGGTGCGGGGGCCGAACCGTCGCTCACGGCCTGAGCGGGATTGCTTGCCATGGCAAGCGCGGCTGCGGAGATGAAGCTGGTCAGACTTTTCATTTTCGATATCTCACGGTGGGGGAGGGATTTGTTTCACTATTGGCCACGGGCTATCCGTGTTCTTCGCAACTAGTGTGTACGGGCCAGGGGATCGGGGTGGTGGACATGCGGAATCCGGACCGAGCCGGACAGATAGCCATCGAGCCAGTCCCTGAAATAGGTTCTGGCGATCAATGCGTGCGCTCCGGGTGTGAGCGTGCGGTCGTCCAGGATCGCGTTGTAGTAGCTCGCGGTCTGGTCCGCGATGACCGCCCTGTTGTCCTGATAGCTGTACATCACCCATTGAACGAGATCGCATAACCGGTAGGACTCCGGTCCGGCAATCTCGATGGTTGCGCGCGATGGCGGCGCGGCCACCAGTTCGGCCAGAAGATCGGCGACGTCGTCCGCCGCAACCGGTTGCACCAGGGCAGGCGATAGGTGGACGTTCTCCTCACCACTGCCGGGCGGAATGATGTTGGCCATGAATTCGAAGAACTGCGTCGATTGCACGATGGTGTGGGGGACATTCGAGTTCCTGACGAGGCTTTCTTGAATTTCCTTCGCACGGAAATAGCCGCTGGCCTGCAGGCGCTGCGTGCCGACGACCGAAAGCGCAAGGTGATGGGAAACGCCAGCGATTTCACCAGCCGCAAGCAGCTGTCGACTCGACTCCCTGAAGAACTCGGTGACCTCCGGTTCTTCGAACGACGGCGCATTGGTCACGTCGACCACGGTGTGCGCTCCGCTCAGCGCCTCCTTCAATCCTTCGCCTGTGACAGTGTCGACCCCGGACCTTCTTGAAGCCGCTATCGCCCCATACCCACGGGACCTGAGCCTAGCCACGAGCCTGGCGCCGACAAGGCCATTTCCGCCAGCCACTACGACTTTCATGTTTCGGACTCCTCTCGAAATCACATCACGATGGGGTTGGACGGAAGGGCATTGGCTGGCAGGCCGATTTCACCGAGAAGTTCTCTCAGATCGATTTCAATGGAGGCGCATATCTGCGAGATCGGCACGTCATTCGCTCCACCCTCGAACGGGTTGGAACTGCTTTCCCCCACCTGATCCAGCGCGGCGTACATCCAGCAAATGAGTACGCTCAAGGGGATGGCTAGCCAGACCATGTGACCTGCCATCGCACCGCCGACGACCTGGTTCATGCGCTCCAGCTCGCCGATCATTCCCAGCGGCAGCAGGACGCACAGAATCCTGACGAATATCGCACCGACTATCGCGTATTGCCGCGGGTACGGATAGTTCTTGATCCGCTCACTTTTCGCTTGCTGGTCGTGGAATTCCTTGAGTATTTTCTGCAATTCGATGAAGACATTGGCCGGGATAGTTCCTGCACTGAACATGTCCCCGAGCGCCTCGCTTTGCAGGCCGAGCACCTGCGTGGCCTTTCCGTTGGCGATGAGAATCCGTCTTGTCTCTTCTGTAGACACGTACTTCGCTATTTCCGCTTCCAGGACATTCTCTTTCTCAGGAACTTCATAGTGCTTCCTGTACTCGGCATTGGGTGCCTTCTTGAGCGTTTCCCAGGCCTTGCTGTCGCGCATCTGGTAACGCAGCGCCGTCAACCACGCCAGATGGCGATAGACCAGATGTCTTGAATCCTTGGCGTCGATCAGGAAATCCCTGCTCATCGAGCCCCAGAGACGGCTCATCGCTGCAATCGAAGCCCAGATCTGTTGCGCTTCCCAGATCCTGTTGTAGGTTTGCGCATTCTTGAACCCGGCCATCAGGGCGACCGTCGTGCCCAGGAGGAATACGATCCCCCAAGGAATGGACAACCACTTGAAGCCAAAGACCTGGTAGAGCCCGACCAGCACGACGTTGAGGACAATCAGTACGTACAACGAGCGCCTGGTCCAGGCGATGAATTCCGCAAATTTGTAGGATCTACCGGCGTACATGCTTTTTGGTTTCCTGATGAGGGTCGCGACTGATACCGCTGATTCCGAGTGATGCATGTCTATCGAAGGACTTCACCCGCAGCTTCTGCGTCGATTCGATCGGGCGGGGTACGGGGTTTTTCTATTCCAAAATGGGTGTAGACCCAGAGGAATCCGAAGTAGCCGAAATAGACGCATGCCAGGAAGCGGCCGAACCAGTTCTCGATGGCATTGGCTGGCACGTCCGGACCAAGCCATGCAGGGATCAGTTCGGCCGTGACGCCGGCGCCGACCGCACCCAGCAGCACAAACGAAAGGGCAAAAACGACGAGGGCGATCCTGAATCCCCTACCGCGGTAGCGGATTGATCGGACCTTTCCGCGATCGATCCAAGGCAGCAGGAACAGCACTGCGATGGCCCCAAACATGGTGACCACGCCGCTGAGCTTGTGCGGAACGACCCGCAGCATTGCGTAGTAAGGCGTGTAGTACCAAACCGGCTTGATGTGTGCCGGCGTTACCAATGGGTTGGCTTCTGTGAAATTGTCGTGCTCCAGGAACCAGCCACTCAATGCGGGTGCGTAGAAGACGATGAAGGCCGCCACCAGCAGAAACAGGAATACGCTGAGCGTGTCCTCGACGGTGTAGTACGGATGGAAAGGGATGGCGTCCAGTGGAACTCCGTCCGACCGGGTCTTTTCGTTTATTTCGATGCCTTCCGGGTTGTTCGAGCCCACTTCGTGCAGCGCAAGGATGTGCAGCGTCACCAGTAGCAACAGGGTCAGCGGCAGCGCGATCACGTGCAGGGCGAAGAAGCGGTTGAGCGTGGCGTCGCCGGGCAGGTAATCGCCCATGATCCATTCGGTCAGGCCGTTGCCGATGACTGGAATGGCGCCGAACAGCGAGATGATGACCTTGGCGCCCCAGAACGACATCTGTCCCCAGGGCAGCACATAGCCCATGAAGGCCTCGGCCATGAGCACCAGGAACACCAGCATGCCCAGGATCCACACCAGTTCGCGCGGCTTCTTGTACGAGCCATACATCAGGCCGCGGAACATGTGGATATACACCACCACGAAAAACAGGGAAGCGCCGGTGCTGTGCATGTAGCGGATCAGCCAGCCCCACTCCACATCGCGCATGATGTATTCGACCGACGAGAACGCTTCGGCCGCATTGGGCTTGTAGAACATGGTCAGGAAGATGCCGGTGGCGACCTGATTGACCAGAACCAGCAACGCGAACACACCGAAGTAGTACCAGATGTTCAGGTTCTTCGGCGTGTAGTAGCCCGTCGTATGCGAGGCCAGGAACGACAGCACCGGCAACCGCTCTTCGGTCCACGCCAGGAAGCGGTTCTTCGGATAGATGCGGACAAATTTGACTGCCATATCGCAATCTCCTCTCGATGAATCCGCGGGATTGGGTCCCGGTTCCCGGCTCTAATTCCTATTTCTATTCGAGCGCGTCTTCTTCATTGGCGATCGCCGCGAACACGCCTGCATCGGCGTACATCCGTTCCAGGAAGCGCGAAAGGTTCTTGAACGGTTCCAGAGATATGTTTTTCCCGACCGCCCAGCGCAACATGACGAACAGGTAGGGATCGGCGACCGACCGGGTTCCCACCAGCCAGTCCTTTCCTTCGAGCTGGCGATCCAGGCGCTGCAGGTGGACGGCGATCTGCAATCGCGCCTGGTCGCCCAATGCTTCCGCCAACAATTCGTCGGGCAGGAAACGTGCCGGGGAGAAGATTGGCTTGAACGCCCCGTGCACATCGGAGTTGAGGTAGGCCAGCCAACGCATTACTTCTGCGCGGCCACGGGTACTTCCGTCGCCCAAGAGGGCCGCCTCCGGTCGCTGTTCGGCGATGTATCCGAGGATCGCGGCGTTCTCCGTCAGCATGAAATCGTCATGCGCAAGCAACGGCACGTTGCCGTTCGGATTCATCGCCAGATACTCATCTGACTTGATTGACTCTCGGCTCATACGCAAGGCTTCATGCGCGATGCCGGTCCACTTCAGAACGATGTGGTCTGCCAAGGAACAGGCGCCTGGGAAGTAATAGAGCTTCATTGGTTTTTCCAAGAAATGGGGTGGCGCTTCTCTTGCCGGGGCTTCTTGTCCGCCGTCTCGCCGTGTCGCTGATCGGAATTCCGCGGGGACACCGCGCCGACGTGGGTTGTCCCGTGCACGAACGGATGGAAAGTGCACGCCCGTTACAGCCTCCTCAACGAACTGACATCCGTCTTCTTCGTTACGGCGGACAAGAAGCATTGACGCTTTGCAATTCAGTCCACGGGTATGAAGACGGGCGCGCCCTGGTCCTTCAACAGGAAGACCAGAAATTTGGCCGGTTGGCTGGCACTGGCATTGCGGCCCACCGTATGAAGGTCGTCAGGACCCTCATAAAAGGTTTGCCCCGGCAGGAGAGTGGTTTCCTTACCACCCTTCACCGCCATCACGATGGAACCTTCGAGCACGTAGATGAAGCCGTGGGCATCGTGCCGGTGAACCGGATCGGCGCCACCGGGGGGATATTCAACGGTGATCATCAGCACCTCCTTGCCTGGATGATCCTTCAATGCCTGCGTCATCAACGGAGTGACTTTCGGCTCCAGCGCCTTCGTCATCTGCCCGGCGACGGCCATCCCGGACATCAGGAGCAGCAGCGAACCGAAGATTAGTGCGGGTGCTTGCATGATCGTTTCCTCTTTCTCTGGTAGCGCGGCGTTGTTGGATGCGGAGGTTCGCCTGGAGAATCCAGGCGGTTGCCCGCATCAGTTCAGGTTGGCCTTGTCTAATCCGTACGCTTTGTCGTAAGCACCGGGCACGGTTTTGAAACCGACGTTCACCCGGTTCCAGGCATTGATCGCCATCACTAGGAAAGTAAGATCGGAAATTTCCTTCTCCGACAGCTGGCCGCGAACGCGGTCGTAGAGTTCGTCCGGAACGCCTTGCGCGGGCAATTGCGTCAGCACTTCGGTCCAGGCCAGGGCGGCGCGTTCGCGCGGAATGAACAGCGTGGAATCGCGCCACGCCGCAACGTGGTACAGGCGCAAGGGGCGTTCGCCGTGGAGGGTTGCTTGCTTGACGTGCATGTCCAGGCAGAAAGAGCAGCCATTGATCTGCGAAGCGCGGATCACGACCAGGTCGCGAATGGATTCTTCGATGGCCGAATCCTTCATGGCCAGGTTGAATTCGACGAACTTCTTGAAGAGTTCCGGGGATTGCTTCTGATAGTCGATGCGCTGCGTCATGGCAAGTTCTCTGTGGGGGAGGAGTCTGGATGGGGCAACGTGGAAGTCGTCGTTCCTCGTTGCAAACAGACTAGGGTCGCGTTCCGGACGGCGGTAGACCTGGCTACGGACGCATCGTGTTGTTCGGCGCGCAACAATTCGTGCGCGTCTTCGTCGAAGACCTCTCTCTCGGCAAAAGAAGCCGCGAAGACCGACGAGTCTGAAGCCCGGATCTCGATTGGTGCGTAATAGGCAACACCGTGAATCCAGCGGGACACCTACCGGCCCATTCCTGGGAAGCCATACGATTCCACCTACGTCCGGAGCGGATTCGTCGCTCCGCCGTTCCGCCCCTTGCATCGTCGACACCTGCCGGGGCGATCCATCCGCTTGAAGAGGTGAAACATGAAGATCGTCGTAATCGGTGGTACCGGCCTTATCGGCAGCAAGGTCGTCGCGCGCCTGGCCCAGCAGGGCCATGAAGTACTGGCCGCTGCGCCTTCCTCGGGCGTTAATACGCTGACCGGCGAAGGACTGGATGAGGCCATGGCCGGCACCCGCGTGGTGATCGACCTGGCCAACTCGCCGTCGTTCGAGGACCAGGCAGTCCTGGACTTCTTCCAGACTGCGGGACGCAACCTCGCGGCCGCCGAGACCAAGGCGGGCGTCGCGCACCATATCGCTCTGTCGGTGGTCGGCACCGACAAGCTGTCGGCCAGCGGTTACTTCCGCGGCAAGATCGCCCAGGAACGGCTGATCAAGGAATCCGGGATTCCCTACACCATCATCCATTCCACCCAGTTCTACGAATTCCTGCCCAGCATCATCAAGGCAGGCACCGACGGCGACACGGTTCGGCTCTCCCCTGCCTTCGTGCAGCCCATCGTGTCCGACGACGTGGCCGACGCGGTGGCACGCGTTGCATTAGGGGCGCCGGCCAATGGCGTCGTCGAGATAGCCGGTCCGGAGCGCGAACATCTTTCGAAACTTGCGCAGCGACTGATGACCATCACCCAGGATCAGAGAACACTGGTTTCCGATGTCCATGCGCCCTACTTCGGCGCCGAACTGGAGCCAGATACGTTGGTTCCTGCCGATGGCGCATGGTTGGGAAAGATCGGTTTCGAGGGTTGGCTACGCAGTTCGGAATTCGAGCGTTTCGCCCCTGGGCAGTGAGTGCGGAAGGATCGATCACGCAAGCTTCGGCTTTAGATATCCACGCCGGCCGATCCAGGGGACTACGATGAGACGACTGCGCCGACCACCCACCAGTCTCCTGGATAAATTCCATGGCGATGAGGTGCAAGAGCTTTATACCGGTACGGTGGTGGTCACCGGCGGCGAAGCAGCGCATGGACGCGCGTCGGGCATCGCACGGTCGCAGGACGGAGAACTGGAACTGCACCTGCGCCTGCCCAAGGAGCTGGGAGGCGACGGCGGCGGAACCAATCCGGAGCAGCTGCTTGCCGCTGGATACGCTGCCTGTTTCCACGGCGCACTCAGCCTGCTGGCGGCACGGCACGGGTTGGACACTCCGGACGCCACCATAACCGCCTCGGTGACGTTCGGCAGGGACCCGGTCGACGGCCTGTTTCTGCTTTCCTCCGAAATCCGTGTTGCGCTGCCTGGCGTTGATCGCATCTTGGCGGAAGAGCTGCTACGCAGTACTGAACGGAATTGCCCGTACACGAAGATGTTCCGCCAAGGCATCGAGAGCGTGGTGACTCTGGCGCCATAGCGCGTCGACTTATCCTGAAGCACCTCAAAGAATGCACTTTGGACGCTTCGCATCGGATACGCCAACTATCAGTCCCAGGGCTCTCTCCGGTGAGCGACTCATTCCTTCAAGTAGTCGGGCAGCGAGTCTTTGCCATCCGTGTTTCCATTGATCTGAAAAATACGACGCTGCGACCACGAGTCGCGAACGAGCAGATAGTCATCGCTGGCTTCGTCCCGCAACGGATCGAGCGCCATCAGGCGCGTGCGCATGTCCACCAGGCTCAATGCCGTCAAACCAATGCGGACCTTGTCTGCCTCTACATGGGACACCGGTTGCAAGGGCGAATCTCCCGCGATCCCGAATGCGTCGCGCACGGTGCTGGGGCCGAAGAAGGGCAGCTCGAGATAGCGGGAGCGCTTCCAGCCCCAAGCGGCCAAGGTCTGACCGAAATCTTCTTCCCGCTCGGGCATCTTCATGCGGCTGGCCGGATCAAAGAGCCCGACTACCCCGACCGTGCTATTGACGAGAAACCGTCCTATCGCCTGGGCCGAGTGCTTGACCTTGCCTTGGAGCAGCGCATTCACCGCAGTGGCCGGCTCGCCCAGATTGTCAAAGAAGTTGCTCACTCCAGAGCGCACCGGCGCTGGCACGACTTTTACATAAGCCCTGGCCACAGGCCGCGCCACTGACCGATCGACCGCGTTATTGAACCGATGCATTTTCCGGTTATACCGCTCCCATGGATCATGGATCCCAACCTCTCCGGCCGACATCTCAAGGCCCTCACCCTTCTTATCACCCCCCGACTCCAAGGATTTGGCCGCTACCCTTGTCTCATCGTGCTCCACATCGACTCGGTCAGGAGCCGCTGGCACCAAGTCAGCTGCAATCGGCTGCGCCGCGGGCGCAGGGTCTGAGACGATCACCGACGCTGGAGTGTCAGCTTGGGCAAGCGCCGAGCGAGGCTGCTTTTCGGCAACCGTTGCGCAACCCACCAAGCTCGCTACCAGCCCCAAACTCAGCAGCACCTTCCACGCCACGCGCGTCATGACGCTAGTCCGATCAGGCTCAACCAAGCCGAGCGCGTGCCCAGAACCAGAGAAATCAACACGAACAACCCTGCCACCCTACGCAGCCATTTGGCGGGGGAATTGCGTTTTCTGCTTACCAAGGGGGGAGGCAAGTCGGGCAAGTTCTGCAATATCAGCAGATGACGGCTCTTGCGCAAATCGTGTGCATTCCGAGTGTTGTAGGTGTGCATATCAGGGGTCTCGAAGCGGTGGGGACGCTTTTCTGCTGCTCATTTCCCCGGCCTGAATATTCACCAGCCAAGGGGGGCGTTGCCAATTCATCGAACCGACACCACATCGCGCGATAGTTCTCCCCACCAGCCGCCGCCTAGTGCGCGAAACAGCGTCGACAGGGCGATCTGTCGTTGGGTATGAACTTCAATCAAGGCAATCCGACTGGAATAGTCGGTGCGCTGTGCGTCTAGAAAGCGGAGGTGGTCGTCCAGCCCCCCGCGATAGCGCGCTTCGGATAGCAGCATTGCGTTGCCCGATGCGACAGCCACTTCCGCCAGTGCAATCTCCTCACGCCTTAGCGTGTCAGTGGCTGCCAGTGCATCGGAGACTTCGCGGAAGGCGACCTGAATGGAATACTCATAAGCGGCCACGGCGATGTCTTTACGGACATGGGCCAGATCCAGATTTACTCGGTTCGCACCGCCACTGAAGATAGGCAAGATAATCTGAGGTGTGAATGACCACGAACGTGTGCCAGAGCCGAAGAGACCTGAGAGCTCGGGGCTGCTGCTGCTCAATGAGCCTGTCAGTGAGATGCGCGGAAAGAAAGCGGCGCGGGCAGCGCCTATGTTGGCGTTGCGTGCTTTTAGCAGGTGTTCGGCCGAGCGGATATCGGGACGACGCATCAACAGCGTTGACGGCGTTCCCGGTGCGATCTCCTGCACCAGGAGAAGACGATCGCTATACATCTTCGGCAGGCGCTCACTGATATTGGAAACTCCAACGAGCAAAGACAAAGCGTTGGATGACTGCCGAAACTCGCGATCAATTCTTTCCCGATCCGCTTTAACCTGGTCGCGGAGGCCAATGGCTTCTTGATAGTCCAGCTCGTTGATAAAGCCCCGCGCGCGCAACTGCGCCAAGAGTGTCAAGGAAGTCTCGTGCGCCTCAAGGGCCTGGGTGGCGATGGCATAGCGGTGCTGCGCGCCATCGCGGGTCAGAAACGCTTGGATAACTTCGGCCACCAAGCTGATTTCAGTCGAGTGCCCCGCCCGCTCCGTGGCTAGATACTCTTCCAAAGAAGCTTCGGAAAGGTTCCGCACTCGTCCGAAAAGATCAAGCTCAAACGTGGTAAGTCCAATGCCAACTTGATAGCTGCTCTCTACAGGCGAGGATTCACCCATCCGCTGACGCGTCGCAGTTGCGTCCAATGACACATGGGGCAATCGATCAGCCCACTGGATCCGATACTGTGCTCTGGCGGCTTCTACATTAAGCAGGGTCTGGCGTAGATCTCTATTATTGGCCAGCGCCAGGTCAATTAGATGTCTAAGCGATTGATCTTCAACAAAAGACTGCCAATCCAGTCGCGGAGCCGTATCGCTGCTTGCCTGGCCCTGCGTGCCGTCTGTCCACATTTCCGGCACAGGCGCTGGGGGCCGCTCGTAAGACGGAGCCAGTGAGCAGCCCATCAGAAGGCTCAATACGAGCGCACCCACAAGCCCTGGTTGAATCACTTGAATGCACGCGCGCATCGGAGGCTCGGATGGTTTCGGTGAACAATTCCGCGCCAAATGCCGGGCGCTGGATCCAAGGCCCCCGCGAGGGGGCAGGTCAGGGGATCTAGAAGCCGCGTGAGAAACCGACGAAGAGGAAGAAGGCGCCGTCTGTATCTTTCTCGATCAACGGACTATCGCTGATCTCATCGGGCAGGAAGTTGTAGTCAGCAAAACCAATAAACGACCACTTCTCACCAATCGGACGGAAGTAAGACACGCCAACACTTGGAATGACGACCGAGCCGGGCTTGTAATTCACCACGCCCCGCGCTACCTCTTTATCAAGCGTGCCGTAGTAGTAGTTGGCCGTATCCTTCGACAGCCACTTGGCGGCCACATTCGGGCTCAGCTCTCCTTTGCCGACTTCAAACCCATAGCTGTATTGCAAAGAAACCTCCTGTCCACTGCTGGTATTGGTGGCATCGGCCAAGATCTCTGTTTCCAGCTCGCCGAAGCCACCCTTCCATTTGGCGCTCAGACCCAGATCCAAACCACCATCACGATCTTCAAGCAGTCGGTAGTCGATCCCGTTCGCCACGAGCTCAGTCCTACCCAGATCCGCGACCTCGAAGCCATCAAACTTGTACTTTGCAATTGCCGCCAACTCGAAAGAGTCGTTATCAATGAACCGCCAGCCAGCCGTTAGACCCCTTAGGTAGAACTTCTCGCCCTCAAAGCCCACAAATGGAATCGGCTGCACATCTGTCCCCTCGCCGGCGTATGCACTGTCTTTGATGATCGCCCCGATACCCAAGCTCCAGCGCGGGGGGCCTTGTTGCGGACCATCCTCTTCCGGGAAGGCCTGTTCCGGATCTGCAGACTGAGCCAGGGTGGTCAACGGCAAAGTGGACAGCAATACGGACAGTAGAAGTTTCTTCATCGGACACCGGGCCTCTTCAATGATGGGGATTTGTCCTTTGCGAGCGCTCCGTGCTTGCACGGCTCGCTGCAACCAACCCCAACAGAATGACGAGGCGATGTCGTCCAAATGTCGCGTGATCTGCCAATTGCGCTGAACGACGGCTGTCTACCCTTGAAAATCGATGGCGCTTTCCCTTACATCCAAAGCCGCGCGCGTGCCGCCGGGGGCGGCCTGCTCAATCGTAAGTTTCCAGTTAAACCGGTCGCAGATTCTTCCAATGAGAAATAGCCCCAAACCTTGCCCACGAATGGGCACAGACTGGCGCAAGCTGTCGCGGTATCTACGCGCCGCCTCAACGGGGTTGAAGCCACTTCCCGAGTCGGTGACCGAAATTACGAAGCTCTCAAGAGACAACTCGACCTCTCCATCCTCTGTGCTCTCCACCGCATTACGGATCAAATTACTCACCGCAATGCGAACCATGGCCTCCGGAGCTGCAATAAAAGTCGACTCGATTACACCAGTGCGCAGCCTTGCCGGCTTATCGCCCAGTAGATGCTCATGGTCGGCCAATACCCTGGGCAGCAGATCGTGCAGGGCGGTAATCTCTGGCGTCCCCGCCTGGTTCGAAGGCTCACGGGCGAGATAAAGCAGGGCTACCATCGTTTCCGACAGATCTTCCACGGCATGCTCGATCCGCATCAGCACGGGCGCGGACGCATCGGACAACGAGAGCTGTTTGAGCACGTCTACCGCCCCTGCGATCACGGCAATAGGCGTCCGAAATTCATGGCTGGCTTGATCGAGCAAACTGCGTTCGCGCTCGATGAACTGCTCTACCCGCTCCAAGTGCGCATTGCTCGCCTGGGCAATGACCTGAATCTCCTGTCTTTGGTAGGTCGTAGGTAGGCGTCCGCCAGGCGCACCAGGCACAATCGCCTGCATGCGCCGGGCCAGGTCTCTTACAGGCCGGACAAGATTCAGATGCAGCCAGAAAATGAGCCCGCCAATGAACAACACGAGAAACGCCGCCCAAACTCCCGTGACCACCGCATCCTGATTCTGTTGATCTTCAAGCTGGGCTATATCAATGACCGTGATAAGCCGGCCCGGAGGAAGATCTACAACCAGGGCGTGGAAGCTGTCCTGATCATCGAACGAATCGTCCTCAGTGAACGTGCTAACACCGGTGAAAAAAGAGCCCGCCTCGGTCGAGTAAAGGCCTGGGGGATGATCAACCAAGTAGCTGGGCGCCCGTGAGGCGCCAAGTGATTTGTCGACGTACCACGATCGAACGATTCCGGAGTGGGGAAGCGCATCATTCGGATGCTCCCGCAACTGCTTGGCGTGTTCAGCCGATGTTTCCCTGAGAAGGTTTACCCAGAATTTGTGCTCAATCAAAGATTGACTGTTGAAACTCTGGATGGTCAGTGCTGCCATCATTGCCAGCCCGAAGAAAATCAAAGCCACACTGGTCCACCAGTGAACACTGCGTGGCGTGCTGATAAGCGCAGTGAGCCTACTCATTTTCACAGATCCTATAGCCGGAACCCGAAACGGTATGCAGAAGCGGTTTGTCCGTCGCCGTATCGATTTCCCGGCGCAGCACGTAGATATGCGAGCGCAATAGATCGCTATCGGGCACGATGTCGCCCCATCCGGCACGCTCCAAGCGGGCCCTGTTGACGACGTTCGGGCTTTCCCGCATCAAAAGCTCCAGGAGGCGGCGGCCAATCCGGGAAATTGCCACATTCCGATCACCTCGACGCACTTGTAGTTTCCGCATGTCGAAATGCAGATCCCCCACGATAAGAACGTCATCTGGTGCCGCCGCCCGTCTCAGACGACTCACCACTGAGCGCAATCGAATCTCGATCTCCGGCAATGCTACCGGTTTGACGAGATAGTCATCCAAACCGGATTCGAAACCATCGATCTTGTCCGCCAAATGATCCCGCGCCGTTAGCATGATGATAGGCACCTTCTTCTTCGCCTCTTTTCTGATACGACGAAGCACTGTCAGGCCATCGAGCCTGGGCAAGTTCCAATCCAGCAGGATCGCGTCATAGTCTTTCGAGGACGCCAGGTGCAACCCGGATAGTCCATCGGGAGCAGCGTCGAGCAGATGCCCGCAAGCGGCCAGGTAGTCATACACGTTCGCGGCCAACTGAGCGTTGTCTTCGATGATTAAGATCGACAAGGGTTCCTTGTTTATTCTTTTTCCGTTTGTCATATGTTTTGATCCTTGATCACACCAACCCGGCCAAGCCGCCCGCTACAAATTTCACCACGACCCAGACCGCTATGAATGCAGCGTCAGCGGATGGAGTGCAACAGTAGCTTGAGCTGCATAGAAGCACGCGCACGCCTGTAGTGCCACCCTACCCGTTCTCCTCAATAAGTGCTTTGAACGCACTCGGCGTGATTACCTGGAGAAATAATGAAAGAACGCATGACCAGTCAAAGCCCGTCTTCATGACGCACACCCAAGGTCGCCAAGAAGCTCATGCCAAGCGCTCCGCGGTTCCAGCCACCGGTTTGCCCGTGGAGATACCCGAACGAGCCTTCATTGCCCCGATCGCGTCGTCGATGTAGCTATATGCCACCGGTATTACCAGCAAGCAGAGCGCGGTCGAGGTGATCAAGCCTCCAATCACACCGATGGCCATGGGCGAGCGAAAGCTGGCATCGGCACCCAAGCCCAATGCAATGGGCAACATGCCCGCGCCCATTGCGATAGTCGTCATGATGATGGGGCGGGCACGCTTGCGGCAAGCATCGATGATTCCGGCCGACCGTTCCATGCCATGATCCCGCCGCGCGATGATGATGTAATCCACGAGCAAGATGGCGTTTTTGGTGGTGATGCCCATCAACATGATCAAACCGATCATCGATGGCATCGACAGCGAGGAACCTGTCAGTTTCAGGGCCAGGAAGGCACCAGGCACGGATAGCACCAGAGCCACTATGACGGTAAGTGGTTGAGCGAAATCCTTCAGCAGCAGCACTAGCACCATGTACACACATAACACGCCAGCGAGCATGGCAATACCAAACCCAACGGCCAACTCGTCCATCTCCTCGGCATCACCCGTGGCCGTAATCGTGACCCCTTTGGGCAGGTTGTTGAGGCTGGGCAGTTGGCTGGCCGCTTCCTCTACATCGCCCAATGGCAGTCCGTTTAGCTCAACAGTGAGATCGATGTTGCGTGCCCGGTTATAACGAGTCAGTTCTGATGGCCCGCTCAGGATTTGCAGGCCTGCCACGCTTTCCAACGGCACCGGCCCGCGCGCCCCAGGCACGGGTAGTCGGCGCAAGGTTTCAAGGTCGTCGCGACCACTGTCGGCCAATCTCACTACGATCGGAACTTGACGCTCGCTAAGATTGAGCTTCGACAATGCTTGGCTGTAATCGCCAGAGGTAGCGACGCGAAGAGTTTCGGCAATGGCTGCGGAGGTAACGCCCAGATCCGCAGCGCGTGCAAAATCAGGACGGACGATCAACTCCGGCCGCACCAAGCTCGCCGAGGAAGTAACCGCGCCAATACCTGGGATCGTCCTGAGCTCTCGCTCAACCAGCGCTGCTTGTTGAGCGAGAAGCTCACCATCCTCTGACGATAAAGCAAGCGAGTAGCCCTCGCCCATCCCCTCCATGCCAACGCTCACGCGCGCCCCAGGCACGACAGACAAGGCATTGCGGAGCTGGCCCTCAAGGCCTTGGCGGTCTAGCCCTCCACGCTCACTTCGAGAAGCGAGGTTCATCGTCAACACGGCAGTCCCAACGCCTCTGCTGGATCCTGCGGACTCTTCGTCGTCATCAGGTCCTGACGCGCTTGAGCTGCCGCCAATGGCGGTGTAAACCGATACCACGTGCGGGTTCTTGGCTATAACACCGCGCGCAATCTCGGCCAGGGCGCGCGTTTGGGCGATGGTGCTGCCTGGTGGCAGCGACAACGTCGCCTGCGTCTGATCGCCGTCGTCGGCAGGAATGAACTCCCCTGGCAGCGTCGAGGCGATGGCAATGCCACCCAAGATCAGGACGGTAGCCGCCGCTACCGTCGCACCGCGATGATTTAAACACCACCGCACAGAACGAATGTAGGTTTCGAGCCACCGCGGCGGCCGGGGTGTCTTTTCAGGTGCCTTCAACATGTAGGCAGCCATCGTAGGGGTGAGCATTCGCGCGACCACCAAAGAGAAGAACACCGCAACGGCCGCAGTCCAGCCAAATTGGACAAAGTATTTCCCTACGATCCCGCCCATTAAGGAAGTTGGAAGAAACACCGCAATCAGCGTGAACGTTGTGGCAATCACCGCCAGTCCGATTTCTCTGGCAGCCTCGGTCGAGGCCTGCATGGGTGATTTACCCATCAGCAGGTGCCTTTCTATATTCTCAATTTCTACAATCGCATCATCCACCAGCACACCAACCACCAAAGACAGGGACAGAAGTGAGACTGTGTTGAGCGTAAATCCCATCAAGTACATTGCGGCAAACGTAGGAATTGCCGAAAGTGGCAGTGCCACCGCCGCGATAAAAGTGGCCCGCCAGTCGCGCAGGAAGAAGAACACCACAATTACGGCGAGCACGGCACCTTCCAGCAGCAGCGCCATCGAGCCGCGGTAATTGTCCACAATGGGATCAACTGAATTGACCGCTTCGACGAATACTATCTCCGGATGCGCGGCTTTCAATTCTTCTACCGCCGCCTGCGCCGCTTCGGCTACCTCGATCTCGCCGGCCCCCTTGGCCCGTATGACTTCGAAGCCCACCGCCGGCTTGCCGTTGAATAGCGCCATCGATCTAGGCTCGGCGATGGTGTCGGACACCGTGGCGACCTGATCCAATCGGATCCGGCGCCCATCGCCCAGCGAGATATCCAAACCCGAGATTTCTTGCGCTGTGGCGAGCGTGGCGATCGTGCGCACCGACTGCTCGCCTCCACCGACTTCTACCCGCCCGCCGGAGGCCTCCTGCTGCAGCTCGGCGAGCTGGCGGGAGATATCTGCTGCGCTCGCATTCAAGGCAAGCAGCTGGTCTGGTTCCAAGGAGACGCGCACTTCCCGATCAACGCCACCCACGCGCGACACCGCACCGATGCCTGTTATAGACAGCAGACGCTTACGCACTTCATTGTCAATGAACCAAGACAGTGCTTCGGCATCCAGACGCGTGGAAGTGAGTGTGTAAGTCATAACTGGTGAGGCGGCCAGCGTGCTCCTGGTGATCACCGGGTCTCGCAGATCGGCAGGCAGCTCGGACCGAGTGCTCGCTACCGCGTCTCGCACATCGTCCATCGCTTCCTGCACTGGCTTATCAAGCAGGAACTCGGCCGTGATCGTAGCCGTGCCGTCCGTCAGGGTGCTACTGATGTGTCGGATTTTTGGAATGTTGGCCACGGCATCTTCGATCTTGCGCGCCACGTCGCTCTCCATCTGAGGCGGCGAAGCCCCGGGCAACTCGGCCGTAACGGTGATGATCGGAAAATCGATGTCCGGAAAGTTCTGCACCTTCATTGCCAAGAAGCCGCCAATCCCGCCCACGGTCAACAAGATAAAGAGCAGGGTGACGGCGACTGGATTATGGATTGACCATGTTGATACGTTGAGGTTCATGGGATGCCCGCCGTCTGCGTCAAAGCTTGGGCGGGTGCTCGCACTACCTTGACCGTGTCCCCTTCGCTGAGGAAGCTCAGCCCTGAGGCGACAATGGGTTCGGAAGCTGCCAGTCCATCGGTGATTTCCACTTGATCACCCACGCGCCGGCCGATCGAGACCTTGGTCATCAGGATTTTGGACAAGGGATCCAGGCGCATGACAAAGCCAAACCCATCGCGTAGCAGCACCGCTTGCTGGGGCACCGTCAATGCCTGCCCTTGTCCTACCTCAATAAAGCCGCGAGCGAACGCGCCAGCACGGACAGGGCTATTTGCCGGCAAATCCACATAGACCAACCCGTTGTGAGTCTGGGTGTCTATAGAAGGCGCCACCATTCTCAGGCGACCTTGGATAGGTGCTTGGCCCTGAACACTGATCTGGGCAAGTTGTCCTGGCGCAAGCGAGGCCATGTCCGCCATCGCCACGGTGCCTCGCCATTCCAGGCGGCCATCCTTGATCAGGCGAAATAGCTCTTGCCCGCCGGGCATTACGGCACCCACGGTGGCGGTGCGCGCGGTGATGATCCCATCACTCGGCGCCAGCACGCGGGTCTGTGCAAGCCGGAGGCGATTCCGCTGCTTGACCGCTTTGGCCGCCTCCAGCCTTGCCAAGGCCGTCCGAGCCGCCACCACATACTGGTTGACCTGCTGGGCGGACATGGCGCCCGAGGCGTCCAGGCCCTCTGCCCGCCCAGCATTGGCCTGGGCCTCGGCGAGTTGCGCCTCGGCCTGCGCTACGGCAGCCTGCGCCTCGGCGAGCTCGGCCGCGACCATTTCCGGCTTGAAAACAGCCAATACTTGTCCGCGGCGAACCCGGTCGCCTACATTGACCTTGACCTCAATAAGCTGCAAACCCTCTGCCTCGGTGCCTACGCTCGCTTCCTGCCAAGGGGCGATGTTGCCGCTTGCCGCAATCCGTTGGGGGAGCACGGAGAGTTGCGCTCGCGTCATGGCCACGGTCAGCACGGGCGTTGCAGCGACCGTCTTGGGGGCGACGTCGCTTCTGAGCCGGAAATACAGCGCTATCAGCACCGCAACAACGACAATCGCCGCTCCAATTAGGGCGGTCCTGCTTTTCTTTCTATCCACTAAGAGTCCTTATCAGGGCCATCACGCACGACTTCTGACCGTGGGCGAATCCGGGTCTTCGCGGATGATTGACCTTGAATGTCGTGGAAATGTCGCGCCGCTGTGATCGGCGGGACCCGGGCTGCAACCACCAGGACATGGGTGTTTCGCTAAATGCAAGCGCAGCCCCAGGCCGTCTGAATAGTGCGGATCCCTATAACGGTCTGATAACCAAGAGCCGACCTAGTTACGACATCGAGCCCCTAGCTTGCTCGGCACGTCTCAATCGTGTCGAACCATGCTCCCCTCAGCCACCACTCGCAAAACAGCCCCCCGCGATGCCTCGGCCTTCGGCGCTGCTCGCAACGTCGAGTCCAGGTCGGCCACCTCCCTTTTTCATGCGGCGCGATCGTCCTATCTCGCCGTATTGACCTTCAAACGACCAGTGGTCAGTAGCGAGCTCATGATACTTATGAGCAGCATCACCTTCTCCGTTCTCTTCAATAAAGCATTCTGGTCAAGCGCTGTGCCAAGCCCCTGGATGCAATGGAAGCTCGCACTCTCGCTCTTCTTGATTCTCACCGCGCTGCACTGCCTCCTTCTTGGGGTCCTCGTGAATCGTTGGATCGCAAAACCAGTGTTGACCGTTTTGCTGCTCACCACCGCACTGGCTGCTCATTTCATGAGCACCTATGGCATCTACCTGGACGCAGACATGCTGCGCAATGTGCTGAATACCGACACCAAAGAATCGGGGGAGCTGATGACGATAAGCTTGCTCGTTCCCGTCGCACTGGCATTACTTCCAGCAGCACTACTTTGGTGGACGAAGATCAAGAGGCGAAGTATCGCCCGAGCGAGCTTGGTGCGCTTGGCCTTTCTGGCAACGTCTGTGGTCGTGATACTGGTTGGTGTGTTCCTCTCCTCACGCGATTTAAGCTCGTTGCTGCGCAACCAGCGCGAGATCCGCTACCTCGTTGCGCCCGCGAACTACCTGGTTGCTTTGTCCAAGGTGTTGCTGGCTGCACCACCCGGCAAGAGAGCACCGCTCCTGCCGATTGGAGAGGATGCAGTGCAAAAGCCGTCGGCAATGGTCAGGAAGCCGCGGTTGGTCGTGCTGGTCGTGGGTGAGACGGTTCGCGCGCAGAACTGGGGCCTCAGCGGCTATGCCAGGCAGACGACACCCCGACTATCCAGGATTCCTGGTTTGGTTAACTTCAATGATGTTGTTGCCTGCGGCAGCAGCACCGAAGTTTCACTTCCTTGCATGTTCTCTCCATATGGACGGGCGAACTACGATCAAAAGAAGATTCGCAGCCACCAATCATTACTTCACGTGCTCAACCGCGGCGGAGTTAGACCCCTATGGATTGACAATCAGTCAGGTTGCAAGGGAGTCTGTGCCGACCTTCCGTATCTGCATGTCGGCGATGAGCAAGACCCCGCGCTCTGCAACGGCACTCGCTGCCTCGATGAAGTTCTAATAAAGACCTTGGCATCCCACCTCGCCCCGGCCAAGGGCGATCGACTGGTTGTATTGCATCAATTGGGAAATCACGGTCCCAACTACTTCGAAAGGTATCCCGACCGCTTCAAGCGTTTCATGCCTTCGTGCGAGAACCCTGATCTAGGTAAGTGCACTGTTGGCAGTATCGTCAACGCTTACGACAATGCAGTGCTCTACACAGACCATTTTCTGGCTGAAATAATCTCTCTGCTTGAGGGGCAGTCCCACTACGACGCGGCGATGATCTATGTTTCCGACCACGGCGAATCTCTAGGTGAGAACGGATTGTTCCTGCACGGCATGCCCTATGCCATAGCCCCAGATGAGCAACTTGAAGTGCCAATGGTTGTTTGGCTTTCGCGTGCATTTCTACAAACCGAAGCCATTGAAGGGGATTGCCTTCAAAGTGTTGCCAACCGACCCGTAAGCCATGACAACTTATTCTCTTCCATCCTAGGTCTGCTCGACATAGAGACCACGCTCTATTCCCCACATTTGGACGTATTTCAATCCTGCCGAACTCGTCAGGATTGATTCTCACAGACAGTAGGCGGAAGTTGTCAAATCGTTCAAAAGCGATGCCTCAGGCGTTCCCCAAAGAATCCGCGCGGCCAAGCACACATTCCTCTGTCATACGATTGCTTTCAACAAGCTCGGGCGCTTTTGTACTCAGCTGGGCAGCCACCTTCGTCGTTGCCGAGCCCGGCGGATCGAACCACGCTCCGTTCATCGCGATTCGGCGTTTTTCATCTGCACTTGTTTCCTTGGCCGGGGTTGCCGCGCGGCGTACTGCACCAGACGCGGGTTCGGGTCTTGGACGATGATCGGCCTTGGATGCCGTGGAAATTTCGCGCCTCACCAAACTCAAGGCGCGCGCACGAGATGAATCGGTCGAGAAAATGCTTGGCACAAGTAGCCGCATCGCGGCGTGCCGGTCGTAACCATCCGTCAAGAACGGTTCGGACCGAATAAAGCCCGGGTGCGCATCGCGCAGTGGCTCGAACGCGTCACCCGCCCGGTAATGAACGACGCGCGATACGAACGTACGACGCCGAATCCGGATTGAAGTGGTGCTTAGAGGGCCCGGTGCCCTTTACTGTTTTTGCGTGACCGGATCGGGCGGGCCTTCCGGCTCCGGCGGGGGCGGTGCGTCGGCCGGAGTGCCGGGCAAGTAGAACGTCACGCGGTCGAATAGGCGGCGGTAGAAGTCCTGGTTCTGCACGGTATTGCTGCCGACCCGCACCAGGTTGGCGTTGCTGGCGCCGATGGGGATCGGCAGCGACACCGAGCCGATCATGCTCACGCCGACGCTGGCCGAATTGGACTGCGACTTGAGGGCGTAAAGATCCTGCACGGCGTTGATGAAGACGATCGAACCACCATCGGACTGCGGCACGCAGGTCGTGAGCACCTTGAGCTGCGTGTGCACATCGGCCTGGGGCTGGAAGTTCTTGATTGCCTCCACCGTGCCCGGGGCCATCTTGCCGATCACATAGCCCTGCCCCAGCAACGCGCGCCTGGTGGCTTCGCAGGCAGTGGACGGCGGCACCGTATAACTCCGCGAATAGGTGTCTTCGGCACCGAAGGTCTCGCCCAAGGGCGCCGGCTCTTCTTTTTTAGTCTGGCTTGAGCCGCAGGCGGTCAGCGATGCCACCAGGATGAGCGCGAGTGCGACGGATCGGGAGAACGAGTTGGCGGACGACATGGAAATATCCGGCTTTCAGGATAACGCCCGAGTGTAGCCACGGCGCGTGCAAGACACCTGAACGCGGCATCACGTGAAACAAATGAAATGGCGACGCATGGTTCGCTCAGGGCCGGAAGGCGCCGCTGAATTGAGACTGCTCAGGCCCGCCTCCCACCCAGGTGGGGTTTTCGGGCCTTGATACGTCTTGTTCCCCAGCAATCCCTGTTTTGACCGGCGGCACAAGGAGCAGACGTGGAAGCCCGAGAACTACTGCGCGCGGACGAGTTCCGCTATCGCCGTCTTCGCCTGGAAGCGGCCAACGAGACTTCCTGGCAACGCACCGGTGCGCTGCAGAAAGAGCTCGAGCTTTTCGAGCAAAGCGACGATGGCGCCATTGCCGCCTACGATGCACAAGGCACTCGTGTCTGGGGCGCCTTTCATGAAAGGCACCTGGTCGGAGCTGTCGGCTTGTCGCTGGTCCCGCACAGTGCAGGCATGCGGCAGCTCTGGCTATGGGGACTGTATGTCACACCCCGGTTCCGCGGCACGCCAGCCTCGCGCTGCCTGATGACCGTCGTCCAGGACTGGAGCGAGCAGCACTTTCCCGGCGCCGTCATCACCGGTGCCTATCACCGCGACAACCGCCATGCCCGGCAGTGGGTCGAACGCTTCGGGTTCCGACCCTCTCCCCGGCAGGCCGAAGCAAAGCGCACCGGCCTGATCACGGCCGGGGAAGTGGTGGTGGAGTGCAACAGCCGCAGCGTCCGGCAGGTTCATAGCCATGCATAAGAATGGTCTGCGGCTGTTTGCGCTTGTGTGGAAGGAACCATAAGTTGGCTGCCTGGCGAAGAAGCTGACATCCCCCTTCACCGAACCGATAAGTAAACCCGACCCCGTTCTTGGAGGTTCACTTTGGGTCGGTAGCGGACGCTGCCGGGACCAGACCGGTCGCGTGGTAGTCAGTGGCCGCTAACGGCCATCAGCTGCCACTCGAAGGAATCATGCCAATCGACCTCAGCCATACTTCGGCTAGCCGCGGCCAGTCGGTGATCGGGAATTTCGATCGGCGCAGACCGAATGCATGGCCTCCTCCTGCGTAGATGTGCATCTCTGCAGGCACTCCGGCCTTCCGAAGCGCGGCGTAGTAGACCAGCGACTGATTCACGCCATCCGTGTAGTCGTCTTGCGCCTGCAGCAGGAACGTCGGCGGAGCGTCGCCGGAAACCGGAACGTTCGGGTTCAACTTGTCGTCATTGGTTGCAAGGCGCCCCGGGTAAACGGCGATAGCGAAGTCCGGCCGGGCGCTTTCCTTATCGGCAGCGTCTACGGGTGAATACAGGCGGCTCTTGAATCGCGTACTGGTCTGCGCCACCAGGTAGCCGCCGGCCGAGAAGCCCACAACGCCTACTTTGTGCGGGTCGATATTCCATTCCCTGGCGTGAAACCGCACCATCCCTATCGCTCTTTGTGCGTCTTCCAGCGCCAAAGTGGATTCCGTATAAAGGTCTGGATAGCAACCACATCGCCAGCTGTAAGGCGCGCTGGGGACACGATATTTCAACAGCACGCACGTAATTCCCTGATCGTTCAACCAGTCGCAGACCTCAGTGCCTTCAAGGTCCATAGCCAACACCTGGAAGCCGCCACCCGGAAACACCACGGCGGCGGTTCCCGTATTCCTCTTTTTAGGCGCATAGACCGTGATGGTAGGGCGGGTCACATTGGTAATCGCCTTCCATGGTCTGCCCGCGACCATAGGGTCCGTTCTGGACGTCTCGATTTCCGGGCCCGGTACGGGCTGAGCATCCGGGGCTGTTCCAGGCCACAACGGCAATTGCGTATGTCCGCCGGCAGGTTCCCAACCCACTGATTGCGCATGTGCGCCTCCGCTCAGGCCCAGCAGAAATAGAACAGTCGTCCACACTCTCACGGCCCCATCTCTCCATGGGCGATCACGCCCGCATCATTTAGAAACAACGCTAGCAGAACTCGTCCTGCTTGCGCGGATGCAGAGTCACGCGCCGATGGCCGCGTGGCCGTCTGCTTTCGGCCAATGACAGACACGCGATCGCGTAGACGGGCCGTGTGAACGCACTTAACGAATGCCCTTCCTATCTATGCAAGCATCCGCCGACCGGGCCCACCTCGCGAGCTGCCACCCCGTCGACGGGCGGCCGGTCCTGCAACTTGGTTCCACCCAACTGGAGATCTGCAGATGCAAAAGTTCGCTTCCTGGGCCAAACGCGGCCTGCTCGTGCTTTCCCCGCTTCCGCTCGTTTTCGCCATGACCGCTTCTGCGGTCGGACCCGCCGACAACATGTCCCCTACCCTTCGTGCCGCGATGCAGCGTGACCTGGGCCTGACGTCGGCCCAGCTGTCGCAATACCTGAAGATCGAACGTCTCGCGGAGCTGCAATCCAAGCAACTGGCCACGGCGCAGGGCCGCAAGTTCGCCGGCAGCTGGATCGAGCGCCAGACCGATGGCACCTTCAAACTGGTGGTCGCGACCACCTCCGGTTTCCCGCAGAAAGGCCCCGCCGGCGTCGAGTTCCGCACCGCGCGCAACCCCATCGCCGACCTGGCCGCCTCCAAGGCCCAGCTCGACACGATGGTCGAGCGCGGCGGCAAGGTGCCGAACGGCGTGTACAGCTGGTACGTCGACCTGCCGAGCAACACCCTGGTGGTCGGCATCGGCAAGGGCAAAGAGAACGCTGGCATCGACTTCATCGCCGCCAGCGGCGCCAATGCCGACCATGTGCGCTTCGTCGTCGAGGAAGAGCAGGCCAGCAAGCGCGCCGCGCTGAAGGGCGGCCTTGGCTACCTGCGCAATCCGGGTGACGGCTACCTGTATGCCTGCTCGATCGGTTTCAACGCCCTCAAGGGCAGCACGCCGGTCTACGTGAGCGCGGGGCACTGCGGCGACTCCGGCGAGCCGGTGTATCAGGAACTCAGCCCGCAGTGGACGCTCGGGCCGCAGATCGGCACGTTCACCGCATCGAGCTTTCCGCAGCCCGGCCAATCCGGCCCCGACTATTCCTATGTGACGATTTCCGGCAGCAACACGCAGGTGGCGAGCGTCTACGGCTGGACCACCGCCGATGTCGTCGTCAAGGGCAGCACCGCCGGCGGCGTCGGCACGGCGATCTGCCGCTCCGGCCGCACCTCGGGCTGGAAGTGCGGGACCATCGACCAGGTGGACGTGAGCGTCAACTACAGCACCGGCGAAACCATCACGCACGTCAACCGCACTACGGCCTGCTCCGAAGGCGGCGACTCCGGCGGCTCGTTCATCACCGGTCCCGGCCAGGCGCAGGGCGTGCTTTCGGGCGGAAGCGGTAGCTGCAAGGGCAAACTCCCGAACAACCGCACCCGCAGCTACTTCCAGCCGCTCAACCCGATCCTGTCGGCCTATGGGCTCACGCTGAAGACCGGTTGATTCCATTGCGCACCGCAAATGGAAACGCCCCGGTTTCCCCGGGGCGTTTTTGTATGGGGAAAACAGGGAAGAAAACGGGGTCAGGTTTACTTATCAGAGCCGTGTCGAAGGGGACGTCAGCTTCGCCAGGCGGCCAACTTATCGCTCCTGCACAACACATTGTGGGAGGAACCATAAGTTGGCCGCCCTTGTGAGGCACGAGTTGGCCGCCTGGCGAAGAAGCTGACGTCCCCTTCATGGACCCGATAAGTAAACCCGACCCCGTTCTTGAAGACACCCATAAGCGGCCGCTCAATCCTGCGTTCGGCCCGGTTGCAACGAAACGGCTGACCGTATCGCAACCTCATGCATCCGTGCCAGCCAATAGCCAGCAGCCGAACACTGGGCCGGCGCTGAAGCCGGTTTCCGGCTCGATGCGCACGCGCAAGATCTTCCCTTTCGTCGTGGCGGCAGGCAACGGGTAGTCGGCATCGACGAAACGGATGCCGCGGTCGCCGTCCAGCACTTCGTCGGCCACCGGATATCCGTTGGCGAGGATGCGGAAGCGTCGCCGATGCTCGCCTCCCCAGTAGCGCAACCGCAATTTCAACGGACCGGGCCGGCTTTGCAGATCGAATTCGACGAATCCTCCGCTGCGCGCATCGCGTCCTTTCCGTCGCCGGTACTCGACGCTGTAGGACAGCTCGCTGCGCAGTGCATGCGCCTTTTCCGAAGCCTCTTCGCCCAGTTCGATCCGATCAACCGCGTCGGCATCCATTTGCGCCATGGCCTTGGCCTCGGCTGCTTGCCCCGTTTGTTTTCCCCGCCACGCCTGTGGAGGGAGGTGTTCGAAATAGACCGCGCTGCGCCGGTCGTGCTGTGCATAGTACGGCGCGAAAGCCAACGGTCCCGGATGCACCACCCCGGTCGCCAGATAGCGCCCGGCGACGTCCTGCGGTGCGAATCCCGCCAGGACATCGCCTTCGGCCACCAGCACCGGATCGACTCGTGTCCCATAGGGTTCTTCCGTAGAACCCAGATCGGCCGCCATCACCAACGGACCGCGCATCACCGACACAACCTCCGGATCGTCGCTCTGTTCCAGGCGCAACGGCATCGGCAATTCCAGGGTCAGCATGTCGCCTGCGCGCCAGCGGCGGCGCAGGCGCGCGTAACCGTCGGCCAATTCTGCGCGGACGGGCTTGCCGTTGAGCGCAAGTCGCCACGACTGCGCCCAGCCGGGGATCCGCAGCGCAATGCGCTGCGCCGCTTCCGGCGCCGCCGTTATGCGCAGGCGGGTCTCGCCACCCAAAGGCAGGTCGCTGTCCAGCTCCATTTGCAGACCGGAAGGGCTGTCGTCCAGGCTCGAAGGAATAAAGAGATTGACGAACAAGGTTCCGTCCTTGTCGTCGCGCCAATAGATCGAATCGCCGAACTGGGCGTGGCTCTCCATGCCGGAACCGACGCAGCACCAGAAATCGCCGAACGGAGTGGAAAACTCGCGCTTGGCCCCGGCCATCAGCGGCATCATGTAGGCGAACATGCCGGTGCCCGGATGCTGCTGCGCCATGATGTGGTTGAGCAAAGTGCGTTCGTAGTAGTCGAAATAAGCGGCCCGTGGCGTCCAGCGATACAGGTGCCGGGTCAGCTTCAGCATGTTGTAGCTGTTGCAGTGCTCGCAGGTCTGTTCGGTGACGAACTTGGAGATCGTATCCGGCGCCTGGAAGTATTCGCGGTCGGCGTTGCCGCCGATCACATAGGTATGGTGCGCGGTGACCGTAAGCCAGAAGAAACGCGCAGCCGCCGCGGGCTCTGGATCGCCGGTCAGTTCGAACTGGCGGGCCATGCCGATCAGTTTCGGAATCTGTGTGTTGGCGTGCAGCCGGTCGAGTTTGTCCTGCTGCGCGGCCAGCGGGTCCATGACCTCGCGGTGGCGCAGGCGTTTGGCCAACCGGAACCAGCGCGGATCGCCGGTGCGGCCATAGAGTTCGGCGAAGGATTCGTTGAGCCCACCGAACTCGCACGACAGCACCCGCTGCATCTGCGCATCGTCCAGTTGCGCGAACACCGCATCGAGGTAATTGCCCAAACGCACCGCTACCTCGAGCGCATGCGCATTGCCGCAATGCACGTGCGCGTCCAGCAGGCCTGCGAACAGCTTATGCCAGGTATACAGCGGCGCCCAACTTCCATTCAGGCTGAAGGGCTGAGTTTCGACCCTACCCTGCCTGAGGTCATCGAAGACCGCGCGCCCGCTTTCGATCTTTCCATCGTGGTTCTTGCGGGTGAAACCGGCCACATAACCATCGGCGGATTGGGCCTGGCACAACGCCAGTTCGGCGACGATGTAATCCGCACGCGACAGGCATTCGGTGTCGCCGGTCTGCGCGTGCATCAGCGATAGCGCGCTGAGATAGTGCCCGAGCGTATGCCCGGCAATGGTATCCGCTTCCCAGCCGCCATAGACGGGTGCCTTCGGCTTCAGCCCGGCGTATTGGCGGAAATTGTGCAGCAGGCGATCCGGCTCCAACTGCAGCATGTAGCGCCGGTTGGTTTGCAGCGAATCCAGGAACATCGACGGTTTCAGCCGTACGTTGCGTAGCGGGACCGCCCGTGCCCGTTGCGGTACGGATGCGGCCGCTTCGAGCGGGAAGCCGACGAAGCCGGCCGCCGACGCCATGGCGCTCCAGGCGAGGAAACGCCGTCTCGAAAGGCTGATGGTCATGCAGTGAATCCTCGTTTTCCTGCCGACAGTGGCAGAAACGCGTGGCAGCAGCAAAACGCGAGCCGCCCAAGCGAACGGGCGGCTTGCGTTGGCGGTGAGTCAGAACGTTACCGTGACCCGTGCCCACCAGTAGCGGCCGAGCACATCGTAGGTGGTCACGTCGGTATTACCGTTGTTGGCGTTATTGTTGTAGAACAAGGGCGGCTGTTTGTCGCCCAGATTGTCCACGCCCACGTCGACGCGGGTATGCCAGTCGCTGAAGTCGTAGCCGCCCTGCAGATTATGGTACGCATACGAGCCGATCCCGCGTTCGACCGCCGGCAGCGCCGAATCGGCGGAGAGATTCTGCCTTGCGTCGGTGCTGCCGATCGAGGTGTGCCCCACGTAGCGGATACGCCAGGCGGCGCTCCATGGCCCCTGCTTCCAGGTCAACGTGCCCAGCGCGCGGATGCGCGGGAAATTGCCATAGGAATAGGTGTACTTGCCCGCGCTGTGGATCACCACGGTTCCCGGGTCGGTGGGATCGGGATTAATGTCGTAACGCGCCACATAGGTGCCGTTGAGGCTTGCGTTGAAGCTGCCCCAGCGCGTATCGGGCAGACGATAGTTCGCGCCGAAATCCACGCCCTTTGTCCACAACTGGCCCAGGTTCACCGTCGGCTCGCCGATGTAGTAGATGGTGCCGTTGCCGTTGCGGTGGATCAGAGGGCAGAACGCGCTGGCGGAATTGGCGTAGCACTGGTTGAGCACGGTCTGTGCCGATACCGTGGCAATGGTGTCCACCAGATTGATGCGCCATACATCGGCGCTCAGCGAAAGTCCTTCCAGCCACTTCGGGTCGTAGACCACACCGAAATCGTAGGACTTTCCGGTTTCGGGCTTGAGGCCATCGTAGCCGGCCACCAGCGCGCCGGAAGTGCGTCCGGAAACCTGTGGATCGGCCTGCTGATAGCTGCCGTCCGTCGGCACGTTGGCGCAGGCTACGTCATTGCCGCCGGTATAGCCGTTGCAGGGATCGATGGCAGAAGCGGCATCGCCGCCGATGCCGGCGTACAGCTCGTTGATATTGGGCGCGCGGAACACCTCCGACACGGTGCCGCGCAGCAGCAGGTTTTCGATCGGTCGCCATTCCAGCGCCAGTTTGCTGTTAGTGGTGCTTCCTACCGAATCGTAATCCGAGAAACGCGTGCCGATGGAGAGGTTCAGGGCGTGCGCGAAAGGCTTGTCGGCCAGCAACGGAATCAAGGTTTCGGCATAGGCCTCCTTCACATTGAAACTGCCGTTCAGCACCGTGGTGCAGAACTCGACAACGCCGCACAGACCTTCCAGATCGGCCACGGCCAGATCGTCGGTCTTGGTCGAGGTGCTTTCCTTGCGATAGGACAAGCCGACCGCGAGATTGACTGTCCCGGCGGGAAGGTCGAACAGATTGCCGTTGGCGTTGGCTTCGAACTGCTTGACGGTGTAGGTGCTGGTGCTGATCGGATTGACGACCATCGCTTTCAGCGCCTCCACGGTGGCCGGATCGTTGGTGTTGAAGATGTCGATCGGAGTGCAGCCGGCTATGGCCGCGCCCGCAGCGCCGCACTTGACTATCCCATCGCTGTCCAGGAAAGAGGGCCCGACGGCCTGATTGAACGCAGCGTAATTCAGGAAGCCGTTGTTGATCGACTTCTGCCGGACCTGGCCATAGTTGAAATTGGCGTCCCATTGCCAGGAGCTTTCACCGAAACCGCCACGCAGGCCGGCGTTGGTCTGCAGATTGTAGGTGTTGTATTCGTACTGGCGATTGCCCAGCGAAACCAGGCGTGTATTGAAAGTGTTGTAGGTAGTGCCGGTGGCCCGATCGGCGCCGAAATTTATTCCGAAGGGGTTGTAGTAGCTATTTTCCGACACCAGGAAATTGTCGCCGATGGCGAAGATCGGCACCGGTGCGATGATCGATGCCGAATGGGTCTTGGTGAAATAGGCGTTGCCGTAGGCTTCGACGTTGTCGGTCAGGCGGAAGCTGCCCAGCACGAAGGCGTTGGTGCGCTCCTGCGGTGTCTGCAACAGGTTGAAGGGCTGGTAGTTGTAGGAATCCGCCGTGGCGTCGTAGCAATGGTAATCGCCTTGGTCGGTCGGGCCGCTGCCGGTGGCAGAATCGAGGGTGACGCGCGAGCAACCGGCGCTGGCGGCCAGGGCTGCGGCTTCGGCGGAACCGTCGTTGAAGCTGATCGTACCGAAGGGAGTCGCCGAAGAGCCTTGTTTAACAGCCTCTCCATTGACCAGATTCAGCGCGTCCTTGGAGAACGCGCGTTGCGCAGCCGATACTTCGTCGATCTTGTGGTAGGACACGCCACCGACCACACTGGCCCTATCCCAGGCATGTCCGGCGGTGAACGAATAGTTGCGCCGGGTGCCGTCGCCACGCGAAGTCTGACCGAAGTCGGCGCTGGCCTGCACGCCTTCGAAGCGGTCGCGCAGAATGAAATTGACCACGCCGCCGATGGCGTCGGAGCCGTAGACGGCGGACGCGCCGTCGCCCAGCACTTCGACGCGCTCGACCATAGCGGCCGGAATGCTGTTGATATCGTTGTAGGCTAGACGCACGCCATTGACCAGCACCAAGGTACGCTTCTCACCCAGGCCGCGTAGCGAGACCGCGGACGCACCGGTGCCGCCGCCGTTGTTGACGTTGGGGTTGGTGGCGTTGCCGGCGATGGCGGGCAACTCCTGGATCAGATCGCCCAGCGTCGCCTTGCCGGTGGCCTCGATGGCCTCGCGGCCGATGGTAGTGACCGGATTGGCGGTCTCGGTATCGACGCGACGGATGCGGGAGCCGGTGACGGTGACGCTGTCGAGAGTGGTGGCGTCGCCAGCGCTCTCCGCAGTCGGCGTTTCCTGCGCCTGCGCCGAGCAGGTGGCGACTAGTATCAGTGCGACGACAATGGCCCGGACCAACGGTGCATGGGGGCGCGGAATGGCCAGGAACGGTGTCCCGCGATGACGACAGCGGGAAGGAGAAAGCATTACTTCGGCGGATCGCATGGGTGTCTCCTCAGACGGAATCGATGGGGGCGGATACGGATTCGTGGGGTAAGAGCGCCCGTGCCGGCTTGCGCCAGCGCAAGAAACGCCTGGATTCGCCGCGTCTGAACGGGTGACGGCGGCGCGGAAAACCTTTTCGTCTGCTCGCCGGGCACTCGCGCGCGGCCGGACGGGCATTGCCTGATTCACCGGTGGAGAAAGATGTAGCGCTACGGATCGCTCCGTGCGCTTCCCTGGAGCGTCGCCGGCCGCATCCGGCGCTATCGCCGGTGCCACCGTCCACCAAAAAGCATTTATTATTCTGCGTCACCTCCGGCTTTGTTCAGACGCGCGGTTCGCTGAACGGAAACGCGACATCGTGCTCACCGTCTTACACGTCCGCATGTCACGCATGCGTCATGGATCCGGCCTACCCTCATCCTGCATGCACAATGACCAATGCGTCTTGTCGCAATTGTCGTTTTCGGGTGCGGAATACAGCATGTTTTTATCCGCTGCCAGCATTGCGGGGCACAGACCTTCCCAGCGGATCGGCCGCTCTTAATGCCGTGGCGGGGCGTTGCGAAAACCTCTCCACACGCAGATTCATTCAGGCATAGGTGGCCTGCACCGCCACGCGCGTTCCAGCGCGCCCCGCGATGTGCAGTGCGTCACTATTTCTTCCGGCTAACGCCACTTCCTTGCCGTCCACCGTGGCTCCGAGCAGGCGCTTTCCCGCGGGCAAGCGCAAACTGAGCCAGATGCTATCGGGCGCGCCGGATGGCAAGTCGACTTGGCCTTCGATGCGCTGAACCCGCGCATTGGCGCGCAACTGGAAACCGACCTTGCCCCAGCGCGTGGGCGCACCAGAGATCCCGATGGTCTCGCCGCTGGCCAGCCATTCGCGCGGTACAGCGCGCGCCAGATGCAGCTGTTCACCGGTACTGTCTTCGAATACCAGCATCCAGCGCAGCAGCAGCGGAATGGTCAACTGCGCCGGCATGCAGAACAGCGGCATGCCGCCGGTGATGCCGCTCACCTCGCCCGCCGTCCAACCGCCGCGCGTGTGCACGTGATAGCGGTGGGCGTACAGGAACAGCAGGTATTCCTCGATCCGGTCCAGGCGCAGTAATTGCTGCGCATAACCGTAGGAAATGAAACCGAGCAGGTCGCGCGCATCCTTGCTCGGCGGCGCGATGTTGGCGACCACACCCAGGCTGGTGCCGCCGTGACCGCGTACGCAGTCGATCACCAAGTTCGCCAGATCGTCGGGCAACACATCGGCCTGCAACAGTTCGGCATAGACGCGGTGCGGCCATCCCTGCTCACTGGGATTTTCCTGCAGCAGCGACTGGCGGAACGTCAGCTTCACGCCCGGCAGCGGGCCGATGTAAGGCGGCTTCAGATCGCGACGGACATTGGCACGCAGCGTGCGCTCGGTCTGCGCAGTCAGGCGTTGCGACCGCTGGTTCCAACGCCGCGCGGTCGCCGGTGCGTCCACACCGCCGATATGCGTCCACACCGGCGCGATATCGGCCAAGCCGCGCGCGGCCAACGCGCTGTTGGCGTAGTAGGGCTTCCACCACAGCGTGGGATCGGGGAACAGGCAGGCGTCGGATTCGTTCCAGCCATGTATCAGGCCGTGGCCCGGCGCATCGGATGGCAGCGCCAGGCTCTGGTCGTGCAATTCTTCCAGGATTTGCGCGGTGGCTTCTATCTTGCCGCGATGCTTGCGCAGCAGCGGCGCATCGCCGGTGTAGTGCAGATAGCGCGCCATCAGCGACAGGATCAGGCCGAACTGCCCGGTCTCAGGCCCGCGCATGTTGGGCATGCCGTCGGGCTGCACGAAATCGGTGAAGTAGCCGTCCAGTACCGCCGCGGCCTGGTCGAAGCGGCCCCACTCCAGATTGGCGTACAGCGAACTGGTGAAGGTGTCCTGGAACCCGTCGTACTCGTTACCGTAATAGTCGCGATCCACCGCACCATACTTGGGATAAGTACCGCCAGGACGCACTACCAGTTCACGGGCAAAAGCAAAGCGCGCCATGTCGTTCCAGCTCGGATCCGGCAGACTGGCTTCGACGGTGCCGGCAAGCAGGTCCTGCCAGTAACCCGCGAACGCCAGCAGCCCGCGATAGAAATCCTCGGCCGTCGCAGCCCCCCGCCGCGGCAGATAATCGGGATAGCTGTGCGTGTACACCGTCTTCAGCGCCTTGCCGTTCTCCACCAGCACGGTGCGGTGCCAGGTCTGGACGACGAAACGATCCTCGGCGCGTACGTCGGCGAATACCAACAGGTCGTAGTGGCGGTGGGCCGACACCGGCATCACCTTGTGCACCGCCGGCATCCAGCCGCCCAACAGTCCTTCATGCCTGCGCTTGATCAGCGCGACTTCGCCGAGTTGAGCGAAGGCATGCTCCGGACGCCAGGTGCGGCTGCGTCCATTGGGCAGGATGGGCATGGTATCGACGGCTTCACGCGTACCGACGAAGGTGGTCCAAGGCCAGCGCCCATCATGATCCTTGGGATCCAGCAGCGACGCTGGCGGCGGTGCGGCATCGCGCACTTCTTCCGCCGACGGATCGCCGTTCCGCAACAAGTGGTCGGCCAGCAGGTCGGCGTCGGCCAGCGCCACGTCGGCGAGTTTCATGCCGAAATACGGCGGCTTGTCGCTGGGAAACGCCGCTTCCGTGCGCTTGCCCAGGGTCGCCATGCCATCGGCGCAGACGAAACTGATCGCACCGTCCGGCGTACGCAGATCCTCGTACACGGTCCAATCGGCGCCTTCGTCACGGAACGCGCAGACACGGGTGTGGCCTAGCAGCGCGCCTTCCGTCAAAGGCCGCAGCACGGGCCTGGGCAGCTTCGCAATTGCAGCGGACGCCGCCACGCTATCGGCGGAGAAGCCGACCCCGGCTACTGCGGTAGTAGCGGTCAATCCATGCTGCAGAAACCGTCTTCTGTCCACTCCCACGCTCCCGAACTTCCATCCGATATCCGGCCATGCTGCGGCAAGCACCTGGCAGTGTCTTGTTCGCTACCTGGCGCATACGTGCGGAATTCCGCACAGCCAAAAAGACGCTGGATCAGTAAGTGTCCACGGTGACCTTCAGCACGTACGGATCGCGAGCGCGGAAATTGAACCCGTAATCCGTCTCATCGCCGTTCAACCAGCGCACGGTCTGCCATTTTCCGTCCACGTAGCGGCCCTGTTCGACCTTCAGCAATTGCCCGTATCTGCCGTCGGCGGCGTCGCGCTGGAATTCCACCCGTCCCTGCAGTCCGGTGACCAGGAACACTTCCGGTTCCAACTGGACCACCAGCACGCGACCGGTGTGGTCGGGCGTGCCCGGCAGGATCGCCGGCGCATCGCCCCACATCGGCGCGCCGAACGAAACGCGCGCCTGCCAGGGACCGAAGCGCAGGCTCTGCTGCGGAGTGCCCGGTTTTTCCACCGCCGCCTGCAAGCGTCCCTCGAACGCGGCGCTGGCCAGCGTCCGCTGCATCGGCGCCAGCAGTCCGAAGCCGGCGGCGTGCGCTTCGATCGCGGCGCGGTTCTCCGGCGTGTCTTCGTTGCCGTCGATGCCGAACACCGAGAACCCCAATCCGCCTTTGCCAAGCACATAGAAGTGATACGGCGCGGTGGCGGCCTCGAAACCGGTTTCCGAAACCCAGACCGGGTTGTCCGGCCGCGCGTATTGGTCCACGACTTTGGTGTATTCGTTGTAGTCGCTGGTATAGATGTCGGTGCCGATGAAGTCGACCGACGGCGTGGCCGCGCGCCACAGATCGAACACGTTCCAGGTCGCGCCGCCGCTGGGGTAGTCCAGCCCCGGATGGATCTTGCCTTTGTAGCGAAGCCATGTGTTCACATACAGCGGCAATGGATATTCGGCTTTGCCCGCCGCCGCCACCTGTTCGATATAGATGGCGTTGCTGTAGGCGCTGAATGCTTCGGCGGCGCCTGCGCCGAAAACTTCGGTCCAGGTACCGGCAGGCTTGGACAGCGCGCGGGTCGCCGCTTCCGGTACCCGGCCGCGGAAATCGCGCTCGCCGGCTTCGCCGTGGTCGCGCACAGTGCCGATCGCGCCGGGCTCGTTCTGCACCTGCACCAGGATCACGGTGTAGGTGCCTTCGTCCACCTTGCGCAGATGGCGCATCAACGCGGCGAAAGCGCGGCTGTCGGCGTCCCGGTTGGCCTGCGCGTGCGGCGAGAGAACATCCACTGGTGCGCCGTTGGCATCGAGCATGCGCGGATACGTCGCACGGTCTCGCTTGATCCAGTCCGGCACGTAGTGCATCTGGCCGTTCTTCCAGGTGCCGAACCACAGCAACGCAAGGCGCAGGCCGCGCGCGCGCGCCTGCGCGATCAACGCATCGACGTTGGTGTAGTCGTAACGGCCGGGCTCCGGCTCGAACTGTTCCCAGTACACCGGCGCTTCCACCGTGTTGGCGTGCAGCGCCTCCGCCTGCTCCAGCGCCTGCGGCAGCACTTGCGGCCATGCGCTTGAGTTGTGCAGTTGCGCCGCCATGATGCTGTACGGCGCGCCGTCGACAAATAAGGCATGACGCCCGTTTTCGCTGACGTAGCGCGGCATCTCGCGCGTAGCCGCATGCGCGGCCACGCCCAGCGACAGGCTCAGCATTGCCGCTAGCCAGACACCACCCCGCCGCCTCACGTCACCGGCTCCTGCCGCCCGGCCAGCTTGCTGTGACGGATACCATAGGAGAAATAGACCACGCAGCCGATGCCCAGCCAGATCAGGAAACGCTCATAGGTGATCGTCGGCAGGCCCCAGATCAGCCAGGCTGAAAAACCGATGCCGATCAGCGGCACCAGCGGCACCAGCGGGGTACGGAACGGCCGCTGCAGCTCGGGTCGCTTCCAGCGCAGCACCATCACCGAAGAGCAGATCACGATGAAGGCGCCAAGAACGCCGATGTTGACCAGCTTGGCCAGTTCGTCCAGCGGGAAGAAGCCGGCGGCGACCGCGGTGACCAGGCCGATCAGCACGGTGGTGCGGTGCGGAGTGCGCCAGGTCGGATGCACCTTGGCGAACCAACCCGGCAGCAAACCGTCGCGCGACAGTGCGAACCAGATCCGCGCCCCGGCCAGCAGGTTGGCGAAGATCACGCTGGTGATGCCGCAGATCGACGCCAGCGAGATGGCGATCATCACCTTGGGTTGGCCGATGGCGGTGAAGGCATGGGCCACCGGCGCGTCGTTGTCGAGCGTGGTGTACGGCACGATCCCGGTCAGCACCAGGCAGATGGCGAAATACAAAAGCATCGCGATGCTCAGCGACAGGATCACCGCACGAGGCAGATCGCGCTGCGGATCGATGGCTTCCTCGGCAGCGGTGGTCATCATCTCGTAGCCGAACACGGCGAAGAACACCACCGCCGCACCGGTGACTACGCCGTGCATGCCGAACGGCATGAAGGGATGCCAGCGCGCCGGATCGACGAAGGCGACGCCGGCCGCCACGATCAGTACTGCAGCGCCGATCTTGATCGCCACGATCGAGGTGTTGAAGCGCGCGCCCCACTCCATCCGCATCGCCAGCAACGCGGTGATCAGAACCGAGATCAGAACCGCCGGCAGATTGATGAAGCGGCCGGGCGCCGAGCCATAGGCGCCCTGCGCCCATAGCGGCAGGTGCACGCCGCCGGCATCCAGCAGCGCCTGCACGTAACCCGACCAGCCTACCGCCACCACCGCCGCGATCAGCGCGAATTCCAACAGCAGGTCCCAGCCGATCATCCAGCCGGCGAACTCTCCCAGCACCGCGTAGCCGTAGGTATAAGCGCTGCCGCTGACTGGAATCAGCCCAGCGAATTCGGCGTAGCACAGCGCCGCAGCGGCGCTGGCGATACCGGCTATCAGAAACGACAGCACCACCGCCGGCCCGGCCTGGGTCGCAGCGACGGTACCGGTCAGCACGAAGATGCCGACGCCGATGATTCCGCCCAGGCCGATCGCGGTCAGTTGCCATAGCCCGAGTACGCGGCGCAACTCGCCCCGATTCCGCACTTCGCTCTGCATCGTCTCCACGGATTTCCGGCGGATCATGTCATTCAGCAAGCCCATAGCGTTCTCTCTCGGTAAGGCCGTCCTGGCGGTGGAAATGCGGTATGCCTGAAAGCTATTTCTCGTCCTTTTCCGGCCAGGGCGACTTGCCGCCTTCGGCGATGAAGCGATCAATGCGCTGTTCGAATACCGGCAACGGCACCGAACCCTGGGCCAATACCGCATCGTGGAAGTTGCGCAGGTCGAACTTGGCGGCAAGCGCCTGCTCGGATTTTTCGCGCAGCCGGAGAATGGTCAGTTCGCCCAGATAGTAGGACAGCGCCTGTCCGGGCCAGGCGATGTAGCGGTCCACCTCGGTGGTGACCTCGTGCTCGCTCAACGCCGTGTTGTCGCGCAGGAACGCCAGCGCCTGCTCGCGGCTCCAGCCGAGGTGGTGCACGCCGGTATCAATCACCAGTCGCGCCGCGCGCCACATTTGATAGGTCAGGTAGCCGAAGCGGTCGTAAGGCGTGTCGTACATGCCCATTTCGATGCCCAGGTATTCGGAATACAGCGCCCAGCCTTCGCCGTATGCGGAGATGTAGGCGTAGCGGCGGAAATCCGGCATCGCGTCCTGCTCCGCGGCCAGCGACATCTGCAGCGAATGCCCAGGCGAGGATTCATGCAGGGTCAGCGCGGTGAGGTTGTAAAGCGGCCGCGACGGCAGATTGTAGGTGTTGACCAGGTAGGTGGTCGGTCCGCCACGACCGCCGGTGTAGAACGGCGCCAGGTCGGGCGGCACCGGCTCGATCGCGAAGCGCTGACGCGGCAGGTGGCCGACGTACTCGCCGATCTTTCCGTCCACGCGCTTGGCGATCCAGGAGGCGCGCATCAACAGTTCTTCGGCGGTCTTGGGATAGAACTTCGGATCGGTGCGCAGGTAATGCAGGAAATCGGCGAAGTCTCCCTTGAAGCCGACCTGCGCGATCACCTCATCCATTTCTGCGCGTAACCGGGCCACTTCCTTCAGTCCCAGCGCATGGATTTCGTCCGCGCTCATGTCCAGCGTTGTGAATTCGCGGATCTGCGCCTGGTAATAGGCTTTACCGTCGGGCATGGTTTCGGCGGCCAGGCTGGTCCGCGCTTGCGGGGTGTAGTCCTGGCGGATGAAGGCCAGCAGCTTGGCGTAGGCGGGAATCACCTTTCCTTCGATTGCTTGCAACGCCTGTCCGCGCAATTGGGCCTGTTCGGCCGCGGAAATTCCGGATGGCATCCGCTTGAACGGCGTGTAGAACAGGTTGGCTTCGCCCTTGGCGTCGATCACTTCGGCAATGGATTGGTCGCGCCCTTTCAGCGTCACTTGCGGCACGCTGAAGCCGCGCGCCAGACCGGCGCGCATGTTGTCGATCTGCTCATCGAAATAGCGCGGAATGTCGGCCAGCTGCGCCAGATAGGACCGATAGCTTTCGGCGTCGCGCAGCGGCTTGCGCGCCGTGAAGCTCAGGTTGGTCCAGAAAGCGCTGTCGCTGTTGAAAGGCATTTCCCAGGCGTGGAACCGTTGCCGGTCGAGCAGCACTTCTATCTGGTTGCGATAGACCTGATAGTTCACCTGTTCCTGCTCCGGCAGCGCCGAAACCGCAATGGCATCGAGTTGCCGCAGCACGTCCTGCCAGTAGCGCGTACGCTCGGCCTGGGTGGCGGGATCGACTTTCGGCAAATGGTCTGCCGTCCTTCCCTCGCTATCTTCGTCGTCGGCGCCGGCGAACTGCGTTTGCCGCCAGTCCCATTCGCGCTCGTACAGCGCCTTGAAGCGCTTCACTGCGGCTGGAGCGGATTCGGCGGCGACGGCGACATCGCCAGCCATCGTCATGCCTGCGAGCAGGACAAAGCCGATCAAGAATCTGTTCATGAGAGTGCCCCTCTGGTCTTCGTCGCGATAGGCGTCGTGGGCAGGGAGTGAATCAACTTCATCGCGCACTCTCCGGGAAGCATCACAGGGTCAAAGGAATGGCCGGTCGATCGCCGGCGAGGGCGGGGTGAACCAGGCGGCACCGTCTTCGGTTACGTAAAAGTGGTCCTCCAGACGCACGCCGAAGCGGCCCGGCACGACGATCATCGGTTCGTTGCTGCAGCACATGCCCGGCGCCAACCGCGTTCCATTGCCGCGTACCAGGTACGGCGTTTCGTGGATGCTCATGCCGCAGCCATGACCGGTGCGGTGCGGCAATCCCGGTAATCGGTAGTCCGGGCCCAGGCCGGCGCGCTCGAGCACCTCGCGCGCGGCGCGATCCACCGACTCGCAGGTGACGCCGGGCCGCACGGCGGCGAAGGCAGCCTGCTGCGCGGCCTGCTCCAACCCCCAGATCTGCCGCTGGTCCGCATCGGCGTCACCGAAAATCCAGGTGCGGGTGATATCGGAGTGATAGCCCTGCACGGTGCAGCCGGTATCGATCAACACCAGCTCGCCTTCGCGCAGATGCTGCACACCGGGAATGCCATGCGGAAACGCAGTGGCCTGGCCGAACTGGACGATGCAGAAAGTGGAACCGTCGTCGGCTCCCAGCGCGCGATGCGCGGTGTCGATGAAGCGCACCAGTTCATCGGTGCCGATACCTTCGCGCGCCAGCCCGGCGGCCAGGCGATGCACCTGCAGGGTCATATCGCAGGCCTGCTGCATCAGCGCCAGTTCGGCCGGCGATTTGCGCATGCGGCAACCATCGACGATGGCGCTCGCATCGACCACGCTGGCCGCGCCGAGATGACCGCCCAGGCCGACGGAAATCGCGAAAGCCGCGCCGGGATCGAGCGCAAGCGTGCGTGCGCCTTGTTCGCGCATGGTTTTCGCCACCAGCGCGTAAGGGTCCTCATGTTCTTCCCACAACCGCTTCTCGACCGGAATCTTCAGAACCGCGTCGAGCGAGCCTTCCTCGAACGCCGGGCAGATCAGGAACGGATCGCCTGACGGCGTCAGCAACATCGCCACCAACCGCTCGCTGGCGCCCCAGGGCACACCGGCGAAATAGCGCAGCGATGCGCCGGCGCCGATCAGCAGCGCGTCCGCATTTTGTGCGCGCAGCAGACCGCGTGCCTGTTCCAGTCGCCGCTGGTATTCGCCGGACCCGATCGGCGGCGCGCGGTGCGGCCAGGGCGCGAGCTGCGCCATGGCCTGCATCGAACTCAATCCGCCAATTTGCCGAGCCGTGCTCATGACGTCGCTCCGATATCATCGGTGGTCCAGCGACCATCGATCGACCGCTGCACATCGCCGGGATTCCGATCGCGCAACTCGAGCGGCAACAGCGCATCGGGTACGCTGTCGTAGCTGTGCAGTGCGGTGAAGCGGCGGATCGCCGCCGGCATGCCGACCGAGGTGAAACCCGGATGGCCGGTGCTGGGGAAAGGGCCGCCATGATTCATCGCCGCACTGACCGCCACGCCGGTCGGCATCTTGCTGGCGATCAGGCGACCCACGCGCGGACGCAATGCCGCAGCGACGGCCGTCCAGGCGGCATCGTCGTCGCCACTGGCTGCGCGATAGAGCGTGCCGGTCAGGTTGCCTTCGAACGTACGGGCCAACGTGGCCATTTCTTCGAATCCGGCTGCGCGCACCAGCAGGCTGACCGGTCCGAAGGCTTCGGTCTGCAAGGCCTGGGGATTCGCCAGGAAAGTCGCTGCATCCACACTCAGCAGGGTGGGCGAACAGCGGTAGCCGGGACCTTCGGCCGCAGCGCCGCCGGCCAGCACTCGCGCACCGGCCTCGCGCAGCGTCCGTACGCCCTGTTGCAGATGATCGAGCACGCTCTGGGAGAACAGCATGCTGGGCGCTGCCGCGGCGAAATGCGCACTGACCACGGATACGAAGGCATCACCCGCTGCGCCTTCCGGCACGATCACGATGCCGGGATTGGTGCAGAACTGACCGCCGCCCAACGTGCAGGAAGCGAAGAACTCCTGCGCCAGCGCCTCGCCGCGTTCGGCCAGCGCGCCGGGCAACAGGAACACCGGATTGACGCTGGATAGTTCCGCGTAGCACAGCACACCGGCGCGATCGGCAGTGGCCTTCAGCGCGAGTCCACCGGCGCGGCTGCCGGTGAAACCGATCGCCCCCAGCCGTGGGTCGCCGGCCAGCGCCAATCCCAACGCATTGTCGAAGTGGTAGAGCATCTGCACCGCTGCCGCCGGCAGACCGGCGCCTAGCAGCGCGGTGTGCGCCAGTTGCGCCAGCCGTTGGCTGGTGGCCGGATGAGAGGGGTGCGCCTTGGCGATCACCGGGTTGCGCGCGGCGATGGCCGAGGCGAAATCGCTGCCGGCGATGGCGTTGAAGGCGAACGGGAAATTGTTCGGCCCGAAGATCAGCACCGGCTTGGACAGCGGCGCCAGGTGCGAACGCAGGCCGGCGCCGGTATCGATCACCGGCTGGGTCCAGGCATATCCGCGCACCGCCTTGGCCGCCAGACGCAACTGGCCGCTGGTGCGCGGCAATTCGTTGCCGCGCAGGCGCGTCGGCGCCGGCAAAGCGGTTTCGGTATTGGCCAGCGTCACCAGTGTGTCGCCATCGGCATCGATGGCGTCGGCGTAAGCGTCGAGAAAGGCCGCGATCCGTTCCGGTTCGGCGGCGGCAAGTTCATCGGCCACCGCCACCGCGGCGGCCAGCGCGGCTTGCACATCAGCCGCGCCGCAGATCGGAAACGAGGGGCCGACCTCTTCGCCGACGAAGGGATCGCGTGCGCGGAAAGCACCGAGCGATCCCCGCGCCAGCTGCCACTGGCCCGCGATCAACAACGGTTCGGTGGCGGCGCTCATCTCAGCGCCACGGATGGGTTGCGATGGCGCGGTCGATGACCTTCAAGGCCGCTTCGCGCTCGGCGCCTTCCAAGACCAGCCTCGGCGCACGCACGCGCTCGCTGCCCAGGCCGACCTTTTCCTGCACCAGTTTGATGAGCTGCACGAACTTCGGCACGGTATCCAGGCGCAGCAGCGGCAGGAACCAGTCGTAGAGTTCCTTCCCCGCCGGATAACCGCCATCGCGCGCCAGTTCGAAAAGCCGCACCGATTCTTTCGGATAGGCGTTGACCAGGCCCGCGATCCAGCCTACCGCACCCATGCCGAGACCTTCGACGATGGCATCGTCCATGCCCACCAGCAACGCCAGGCGATCGCCAGCGAGCTCCTGGATCGCAGCGAAACGGCGCACGTCCGCCGAGGATTCCTTGACTGCCTGCAAGTTCGGGAATTCAGCGGCGAGTTCTGCGATCTGCGCAGGGCTGAAGTCGGTCTTGTAGGCGACCGGGTTGTTATAAAGAATCGTCGGCAGGTCGGTGGCGGCGATCACCGCGCGCACATGCGCGCCCATTTCGCGCCAGTCGCTGGAGTACACGTACGGGGGCAATACCATCAGTCCGCCTACGCCGATCTCCTTGGCGGCTTTGGCCAGGCGCACGGCCTCGTCGGTGGACAGCGCGGCGATACCCGGCACCACCGGCGCGCGGCCCTCGAGCGCTTTCACCAGCGTCTTCAGGATTTCCAGTTTGTCGTCGAAGCTGAGCGTGGCCGCTTCGCCCAGCGAACCCAGCGGGACGATGGCGGTGCAGCCGGCATCGATCAGCGCACGCGCGTGATCGGCGAGGAACGCGTGATCGATCCGGCCGTCGGCGTCGAACGGAGTGGTGATGGCCGGCAGGACGCCGCGCCAGAAGGAAGCATTGCTCATGAAGGTACACCTTGCGAGTCGATGGAAAAGGATTCGGCCAGCGTTGCCAGCCGTATGGGAAATAGCGGCGGCCGACGGCCGTCGTCGTGGCCATTGGAGGGAAACAAGCCCAACTCGGCCAGCGCCGCGCCACAGATACGGCCCTGGCACCCACCCATGCCGCAGCGCGTGGCGAGTTTGGCTTCGCGCAGGCCGGTGAAACCCTGCAGCGCCGAAAGCGGTACATCTTCGCAACGGCAGATCAGCGTTTCCGCGACGGCCAGCCCATGCACGCGCGGCTGCAGCTCGAAGCATTCGCGCAACCGTTCGGCGAAAGCGCGCGCATGCCGGCGGCGCGATTGCAGCGCTGCTGCGGCGGCGGCGGCGCCGGCCGCGAGATGGCCGGCCATCTCGCCTTCGATCAAGGCGGTATCGCGACCGCCGATGCCGCAGGCTTCGCCCGCTGCATAGACGTGTTCGACGCTGGTGCGCAGCGTTTCGTCCACCGCCACCTGCGCATGCGCGCCGGTGCATTGCAGGCGGCAGCCCAGCATTTCCGCCAGCTCGATGTTCGGCACCAGGCCATAGCCCACCGCCAGATGATCGCATTCGATCCGCTCGCGCCCGCGCGGACCTTCGATCTCCACAGCGCGCAAGCGGTCTTCGCCCAGCGCGGCGCATGCGAGTGTCGCAGTGCGATAGGGAATGCCGGCCAGGCGGGCGCGCAGCGCGAGCGCCTGCGCCACCTTGCCCGGCCAGCGCACCAGACTGGCTGCGAAACCCAGCACCGCGCGTTGCGGCGCTTGTTCGAGAATCCCGAGCACTTGCGCGCCATGCGCGCGCAAGGTCGCCGCCGCTGCCAGCAGCAACGGCCCGCTGCCGGCGACCAGTACGCGCTTGCCGGTCATCGGCCAGCCCTGCTTGGCCAGCGCTTGCGCGCCGCCGGCGCCAGTCACGCCCGGCAGGGTCCAGCCGGGGAACGGTAACAACAATTCGCGCGCTCCGGTGGCGAGCACCAATGCGCCGTAAGAAAGCCGGCGCGCGCCCTGCGGACCATCGACCACCAGGCTTCGCTCCTGCGCCATCAGCACCTGGGTCTGCGCCAGGAAATCGATTCTGTCCGACAACGAATCGATTACCCTTCGCGCGGCGCGCGGCAGCGGCGAGGCGATGTCATGGCGCCATACCTGGCCACCAGGCTGCGCCTGCGCATCGATCAAGCCCACCCGTGCGCCATGGCTGGCCGCCGTGTGCGCCGCGGCGAGACCGGCCGGGCCGGCGCCTGCGATCAACACGTCATAGTGCTCGCGCATGCGGTCAGCCATCGGTGCGCACCCGCATGCCTTCGCGCGCCGGAATCATGCAGGCGCGCAATTGCCCCACTCCATCGATAGCGACCCGGCATTCGAAACACACGCCCATGCCGCACAAAGGCGCACGCGGCTGGCCACTGGGAGAACGGCGGAAATACGGCGTCACCTGGGCGATGGCGGCGGCCACATTGCTGCCGCGGCGCACCTCGATCGCTTGCCCGTCGACTTGCAGGCGGATGACCGCCGAACCGCTCATGCCGTCACTCTCGCCGGCGCGTAGGGCGCGGAATCGATAGCCGCGGTGCGGCCGAGGATCAGATCCACCAGCAGGCGCGCGCTGCCCAGCGCGGTAGTTACGCCCAGGCCTTCGTGGCCGGCGGCCACCCAGACATCGCGACGCTCCGGTGCAGCACCCAAGTAGGGCCGGCCATCGGGCGTGGCGGGGCGTAGACCGGTCCAGACCCGGATCGCCTGCAGATCGCGCAGTACCGGCAGGAATTCGAAGGCGCGTTCCAGCATGCGCTGCAGCAGCGCACCGGAGACGTTGCGGTCGGTTGCGTCGAATTCGCGCGAAGAACCGATCAGCAGCTGTCCCGTCGGGCGCGGTTGCACGTTGAACGCCACGCTGCTGCCTGCAGTGCCGTGCGCGCTGTCGGCGTAGCCCAGTTCCAGCAATTGGTGATGTACCTGCGCCGGATAACGGTCGGTGATGACCAACTGACCCTTGCGCGACCGCATCGGCAATTCGGGCAGCAATTCCGGCAGCGCGCAACCGGTGGCGACCAGCGCCGGACCGGACAGGTTGCCGCCATCGTCCAGGCGCACGCCATCGGCGGTCAGCGCCAGTACGCGCCGGCCCGCGTACAGATGCGCGCCTTGGGCACAGGCGCGTTCGACCAGATACCGCGCCATCCGCGGCGGATAGACCACCGCTTCGGCCGGGGCCAACAGGCCACCGGCCAAGCCCGGCGCGAGGTGCGGCTCGAGCCGGTACAACTCCTGCGCGTCAACCATGCGCGCCCGCAGACCCGCTGCCGCCAGACGCGCGACCTTGGCCGGCACGCCTTCCATTTCGCCCGGCACGCGCGCCACCCACAAGGTGCCGCAGCGGCTGAACTCGGCCTCGACCAGATCGGAATACGCATCCCACAGACGCAACGAATACGCCGACAGCGCCAGTTCGGCCGGATCGTCGTCCATCGCCACCAGATGACCCATCGCCGCGGCGGTGGAGCCGCCGCCGATCGGGCCGGATTCGACGATCGCCACGCGCAGGCCTTCCTCGGCAGCCGCTTCGGCACAGGCCGCGCCGACGATGCCGGCACCGATCACGACCAGGTCGTAAGCCTTCATTCCGGTTCCGATTCCCCGGGGCGAATGCCCCAGGCGAACGGGTCGTTCTCCTCGATCAGCAATCGCGAACGAGCGGTGATATGGGCCTGTCCGGTGATGCGCGGCGCTATCCCGCGCGCGGTCGCCGTGTAGGTGCCTTCAAACACGCTGCCGAGGATGCCTTCCTGCCGCCACACCCGCCCTTCGGCGAGTTTGCCGTCGGCGGCCAGGCAGGCGAGCTTGGCGCTGGTGCCGGTGCCGCAGGGAGAACGGTCGTAGGCCAGTCCGGGACACAGCACGAAGTTGCGGCCATCGGCATCAGGTGCGGGCGAAACGCCGTTGATCTCGATGTGATCGATCCGGCCGCCATCGGCGCCGGCGATGCCCGCGGCTTCCAGGGCATGGAGGATCGCTTCGGTGTAGGCGGTCAGTTCGCGCTGCCGCTCGAGCAACAACGGCACCGGCGATTGATCGGTGATGAAGAACCAATTGCCGCCCCAGGCGATGTCGCCGCGCACCGCGCCGTAGCCGGGCACCTGGACGACGACGCCGGCCGCATGGCGGTAGCTTTCCACGTTGGCGACCGATACCTGCCCGTCTTCGCGCAATTCCACGCCGACCGTGCCCACCGGCGTCTCGATGCGATGCGCGCCCGGCCCGATACGGCCCAATTCGGCCAACGTGCGGACCACACCGATGGTGCCGTGTCCGCACATGCCGAGATAGCCGACATTGTTGAAGAAGATCACGCCGGTGCAGGCTTCCGGATCGTCCGCTGGCAGCAACAGCGCGCCGACCATGGTGTCCGAGCCGCGCGGCTCGCAGGCAATGGCGCTGCGCCAATGATCGAAATCGCCTGCAAACCGGCGCCTGCGTTCGGCCAACGTGCCGGTCCCGAGATCGGGGAATCCCGAGACGACCACGCGGGTGGGCTCCCCGCCGGTGTGCGAATCGATTACGTCAATGCTGAGCATGGGCCATGCTCACATTCGGCCACGGCCACGGGCTAGCAACGATTATCGCGAACATATGCGGAAATCCGCACAATTCCTAACTGCGAAAAGCCCGTCCTGAAACGGCTGAATCCTGCCGCGACGCCCCATCGCTGGCGGAGCGCGGCCTTGGCGGGAAACGTCGAATAAAGAGCGGGCCATGCCCATTTCACGCGCCAAACAGAGGAATCGCAGGCGTTTTCCGGCCCATATGGCAGAACGGTTCCGCCATGCACGATCTCCCAAACGGCGCCCAAACATGCGGCGACCGCCGATACGGTCCCCGGTTCATCTCCGGCCCGCGCGACCGCCATGCGCTACGCCATCGCCAACCGGCACTGCGGAAGACGGCAGACATGCGGACGGCGGGCTGTCCCGTATGCTCCTATACCCGATGCAGCTGTTGTGCTAACTAGGAACGGTATTCCGTTCCGGACCATTGCCCCGATGGCGCCGTGGGTCATCCGCTATCCAGCGCATCGAAATCGCGACTTGGACCGATGCGGCAAGCGACGGAAGACCGCAGATTCCCGCAGGAGACCCGACCGATGGACACCATGATTTCCGCCGACGAGATGCAAGTGCTGTTCGATGCGTTGCCGGACGTGGTTTTCTTCGTCAAGGACAACGAGAGCCGCTACACCCACCTCAATCTGACCCTGGTGCAGCGCCTGGGCCGCAAGCACCGCAGCGAGGTGATCGGTAAATCCACCGTGGAAGTCTTCCCGCTGCCGCTGGGCGGCAACTACCTGATGCAGGACCGCCGTGTGCTGCACGGCGAGGTGATAGAGAACCAGCTCGAAGTGCACCTGTTTCCCAACCGCACTCCCGGCTGGTGCCTGACTTTCAAGCGGCCGCTATGCCACCAGGACGAAGTGGTTGGCGTGGTCGGAATTTCGCGCGACCTGGGGCAACCCGACAGCCGGCATTCCGCCTACGAGCGCCTCAACCGGGCGTTGAAGTACATGCAAGCGCACCATGGCGAGAACCTGCGCATAAAGACGTTGGCCGATCTGGCCGGCGTGTCGGTGGCGCAGCTGGAGCGCCACTTTCGGCGAGTTTTCCAGCTAACGCCGCAGCAGTTGCTGACCAAGATGCGCATCGAATCGGCGATGCGTCTGTTGCAGGACGACAAGAGCATCGCGGCGATCGGCCAGCTCTGCGGTTTCGCCGACCAGAGCGCGTTCGCCCGCCAATTCAAAGCCACCGTCGGCATGACGCCGCGCGATTTCCGCACGCTTTCCAGACAGCCCTGAGCGGCGCCGACCGGACTCCCTAATGGATGAAGTAGCTCTAGTGGACGAGTCCGCGTCAGTGGGCGGCGTTTGATGGTGGTTAGCTTCTCAGAGCCCCAACAACTGCTTGGCGACCGCCGCGCCGACTTGCCCGATAACCTCAAGACTGGCCGACCCTCCGACTTCAGCCAACCGTTCTTTCACCTTGGCCCAAACCGTGTCGTCGCGAAGGGTGGCAATGAAGTCATGGCCTGCTGGCGTAAGAGTGTCACGAGCACACCGATTGGAATCGTTGGATCGCTTCCGGTCGACGAATATCGTGGTTGCGGCCCTTCGGCATATCCCGCCTTTACGATCAGCGCCAAGTGATAAGCGATCTGATCCCTCATGTATCCAGGAACCGCGTGGCTATCGTTGACATGGTCATTGGCGACCTCAAGGTCGAGCAACAGCGAACGGATCAAATCGTCGTCGCGCCGCATGAGAGAACTCCTTGCTGGACTGGCACAGCCTAGATACGGTCGTTCTCAGCCTCTGGGATTCGCGAACGGTGCCCGTGTTATTGCACCCATGATTTTTCGGCCGGCCCGCCCATCGAACCGATCTGAGCGCTTAGATCAGACCCCGGAAGACATTACCTCTGACCCGCAAGCCGGCCGATCTTGCCTTTCAGTATAAGTTGGCCGAAACGGCCACTTTATGCTTGCTCCAACAGCGGCCAACTTATGCTTGCTCCAACATGTTGGGCAACCCACGAAGAAATGTCCTTAGTCCCCATACAATAGCGACCATGGAGTAGTGAGTTACCGTGCCCTACCAAGCTCTATTCCCAGAGAATAAAGTCATCTCGGCTCCTGCTCATCCAATTCCGTCCGTGCCGCCCGTTTCGCGGTTGCCATTTGACCGCTTTCGGCCAAAAGCGGCCGACCGCCATTACTAAAGAGCATTGAGGCTCATCGGACGCTGAATCAGCGCGCTTCCGCGGCCCACTGCTCGGCATCCGCGCCGGCGGGGATATGCATCGGGGCCGATGCATCGGTTGCCGCGCGCCACACGGCCTCGGCCACATCCCTCGAGCGCGTTCCCGGCCCCGTGGATTCGAGCATGCGGGCGATGGTCTGTCTCATGAACTCGCCATAGACTTCATCATCAATGCCGCGCAGGTTGGTCCGCGCCGTGTCACGGAAGCTCGTCTCGCTCGAGGAACCCGGGAGCACGATATGCACGCGAACCCCAAACGCCTCGACCTCACTGGCTAGTGATTCGGTGAGCGCATTTACCGCTGCTTTGGCCGCACGATAGATACCAACCAGCGGTAGCGGCTTCAACGTGACGCTCGAGGTCACGTTCACAACGACCCCGGACTTGCGCTCGCGCATCTGCGGCAACACCGCTTGGGTGACCGCGATGGTGCCGAAGGTATTGGTCTCGAACAGCTCGCGCACCGTCTCCATGCGCGTCAGCTCGAACGGCGCGGGCGCGCCGAAACCGGCATTGTTCACTAGCACATCGATGGGCCCCGCGGTTTCGATCGCCTTGCGAATGCTCTGCGCGTCGGTGACGTCCAGCTGCAGCACCCGCAGCCGAGGGGACGATGGAAGCACGTCCTCCCGCGGCGTGCGCATGGAGGCGATCACCTGCCAGTCGCGCTCCAGGAAGCAGCGTGCGGTCTCCAGGCCGAAGCCAGAGGAGCAGCCGGTGATGAGGACGGTTTTCATGAGATTTCCTTGGTGTGGGGATCGCTTCACGATACGTAGCCGAAACCGTACTTGCTACAATCTAAAGTCCACATTTCATTAGTAAGAGTCCGGCCATGATTGACCCGCTCGCCGAGGTAGTGATGTTGTTGCAGCCTGCGGCGCGATTCTTCAAGTACGTGGTCGGCGCAGGTCCATGGCAGGTACGCCGTTCGGACGCAGGGCAGCCCTTCTACTGCGTCGTCCTCGAAGGTGGCTGTCGCCTTACGCTCGACGGGTGTGAGGAAATCGTGCTGCACGCTGGCGACTTTGTACTTATTCCCGCTACCTTTGGCGTCGCCATGTCCAGCCTTCAGGCGCCGTCTGGCGTGACGAATTCGATTCCGACCGCCTTGGGCCAGGGGATGTTCAGGATCGGCGCGTCGGAAGGCCCGACGGATCTGCGCCTGTTGGCGGGCCACTGCAGCTTTGGCTCTCCGGACGCAACATTGTTGGTCTCGTTGTTGCCGCAACTGATTCATGTCCGCGGTGAAAAGCGATTAGCGACGCTTGTGCAGCTGGTGGGAGACGAGTCGCGCGAAAACCGGCACGCGCGTGACGTTGTACTCGCGCGCTTACTGGAAGTTTTGCTCATCGAAGCCTTGCGATCCACCACCGGGACAGAAGCATCGGCAGGCTTGGTGCGGGGGCTCTCCGACGTGCGTCTTGCAGCTGCGATCCGCGCGATTCATGGGCAGCCGGCACGGGCGTGGACAGTCGGCGAGCTGGCAAAGGAGGCCGCGCTCTCGCGGTCCGCCTTTTTCGAGCGTTTCCAACGCGCAATTGGTGTAACGCCGATGGAGTATCTACTCGCTTGGCGGATGGCGCTCGCTAAAGATCTGCTTCGCCGCGAAGAAGCGAGCGTCGCCGAGATCGCCCAGCGCGTTGGTTACGGCTCGGCGAGCGCGTTCAGTGTCGCCTTCACACGCCACGTCGGACTGCCTCCAACTTTTTATGCCCGTGAACAGACTGCTGCGGCGCATGCAGACGGTCAGAGCCATGTTCTTCTGCCGAAAACCGATGAGGAATTCGCCTCGCGATCACCTGCAATCTAGAGTCTCGCGGCAGCGCTTACGTCCGCTTGGATTCGATTATTGGCCTTCTTTAAAGAACGGCCGAGATCAGCGTATAACGATGACCGCGAGGATGAGGAAGCAGAAGATGCCTACATTGACCTTGGGCTCCCAATAGCCCATGAAGAAGAAAGTAAGCGCCAGCCATCCCATGCCCGCGATCAGAGACAGAGCCAACACTGGCGTCTGATTGAGGATGTCCATGTGGCGCCAGGCAAGAAACAGCCCTAACAATCCAAACGCGACTTGCCCCAAAGAGAAGGCGGAGTTCAAACCGTAGTAGAGCGTGGTCTCGAAACTCGCAGTGCGCTTCCCACGAAAGTGTTGAGATACGACGTCGACGACAAAATGAAGTGTCCCGCTCAGCGTGAGCCAGCCGTATGCCGCATAAATAAGATACTTGTGCATTATTGGCCCCGCATGAGTTGGAAATCGGCGCCTACCCTCATACCGCGGCTAACCTTGGGCCCGTTGCTTGCCCACGAGAACCGGCCGCTTTGATTGCCTCAGACCCGAAATCCACATCGGTGAGGACCTGGGAAATCTGCCACAAACGAGTAGCTGAGGTCTTGTCCAGCGCTTGGGGCGGGATCTTCGCGGGTGCGGGAAAGCCGCGCACCTCACTCATCTTATCCGGACCGTAATAAGCACCGCCTTTCGCTTTGGGCGAGGTGGCGGCGAACAGAGTCGGCAACGCACCCTGTGCGGCAGGCTGGAACAGGAAAGGTAGTGCGGACCTCAGCATGCTGTGCACGCTCCAGCGCCCCGGTCCATTGTGTAAAAGATCGGTGCGGGAAATGCCAGGATGAGCGGCAATACTGGAGATACCCCAGCCAGCGGCGTCGCTTCTCCGTTGCAGCTCGATGGCAAACATCAAACAAGCCAGCTTGGACTGGCTATAGACCGGCATGGCCTTGTAGCCATGTTCTGAATTCAGGTCGTCAAAATCGATCAACCCATCGCGCGCGGCGATACTGGATAGGGAGATCACACGCGGATCCTCACCCTTAAGCAGTAACGGCAGCAGGTATGCAGTGAGTGCGAAGTGGCCGAGGTAGTTAGTGCCTAACTGCAGCTCAAAGCCATCGGACGTCAATTGCCGTTGCGGAGGCACCATCACGCCCGCGTTGTTGATGAGCAGGTCCAGCTTGCTGTGCTGCTTACCTACGCGCTCAGTGAAAGCACTGACCGACGCAAGACTGGCAAGATCAAGCTGCTCGAAGGAAACCTTCGCCGGCGATACTTCACTGCGGATGCGTCGGACAGCATCGGCGCCTTTTCGAGGATCACGCCCGGCAATAATGACTTCGCAGCCAGCGCGCGTCAGAGCGAGCGCATCCTCGTATCCAAGGCCGCCTGTGCCAGTGACCACGGCTGTACGACCGTATTGGGGAGGGATGTCTTGTGTGGTCCAACGGGGCATGACGGTTGCCTTTCGATAAGCCGAAATCGGCGCTGTCATGACGATCACCCATCGCGCGGCCAAGCTCTATGCCGGATACCGGAGAAAATCTGCCTAATCCTCCAATGCACCAGATGGCATGCGTGACAGCCTAGCGGCTCACCCAGTTTCAAGCGACGCCGACTTGCCTGGACCCGAAAGCGAGTAGCGCTTTGAAGTTGGTCACGTCTCGCTTTGGCGCCACGCCAAAGGAGCGCGCGTATTCCCGGCTGAATTGGGATGCACTTTCATAACCGACCTTGTAAGCAGCCTCCGAAACATTTGCAGCATCGAACACCATCAAGCGCCGTGCCTCAAGCAAGCGCAGCTGTTTCTGATACTGCACCGGTGTCATTGCTGTGATGGCCCTAAAGTGCTGGTGAAAGGAAGAGGGGCTCATCCTCGCGGCTTCGGCAAGCTGCTTCACGCTTAAATTCTGGTTGAAGTTCTCGTGCAGCAGACGAATGGCCTGAGCGACGCGCTCGGTATGCGTTTCTGGCAAGGCGAGCTTGGCGATCTCACTGCCAAAGGGACCAGTCAGAAGCCAGTAGCAGATTTCTCGCATAACGGACGGATAGAGAACCGGTGCCGCTTCGGGCGTTTGCGCCATCTTAGCCAAGCGCACGATGCAATCTGCCAGTGGTGTGTCAACCTGGCCCACGAACACGCACGGGCTAGACGCGGGATTTGGCGTAGGTGGGGCCGCCAACTGCTGCATGACTTCTCGCAGCATGGCTATATCGAACTCGATCGTAATTCCCAGAAACGGAGTACTGGGTGTTGCTCCGATCATGCGCCCAGTTGCCGGCAACTCAATGCTCACGATGAGGCATTCCATCTCGTGATAGTCCAGGACCTTATCGCCAAAGAAGATCTGCTTGGCGCCTTGGACCACCACGCAGAGAGAAGGCCGGTACATATGACGCACGGGCATAATTTCTTGGAGTGCGCGCAGGATGTGAACGCCTTCCATGGGCGTGAGGAAATGCCCTTCGCCACCACCCCGTGCCTCGACAAAATCCGTTACGGCCGCAAGCAGCGCGGCGGGCGGGCCGCGCCCCGGCTGGTCATCTGGCTTCGATTTGGAAAGAGAGTCTTTCATTGCCTCAATCGTGCCTACCGCTATATGAGAAGGCAATATTTTGGGCGTATCCGGCGTTTTTATCATCTGACGATCCTTCTAGCGCTGAACGGTAGGAGCCCAGTCGAGTAAATCAATAACGGCAATCTTGCAGACTTTGCGGGAAAATCGATTTGAGCGTCGTGACACCCGCAGCGCTTGAGCCCGCCCCAGGCACACCGCCAATGCCCCCCGGACTAGTGCCAGCGGCAAGGCCGCGCTGACCAAACTACCTCGCTAGCCAAGCGCCACTTCAACCCTACTCGCACTTCTGTCTGGCCTTACACGTCTCCAAAGGTTTGCCGCATTCCCCGAATTGACTAAGCGATACATCGATAGACGTAAGAAGGAGGCGGGATGGCATCGAGAAAAGCAAAAGCGTGATGCACGGCGAGCGCGTGAAGTCCTGGTCGCGAGGTACAGGAAGGAGAAAATCACTCGGAAGAAACTGCTTGAGCGGGCTATCGCAAAGAGGACTGCCGTCTCGATAGTGCTCGCACGCAGGATCATCGCAGACCTTGAGAGAAGCCCGCATCACACCAGAGCCCAACGCTCTCGATCCTCCTCTCGATCGCTTCAGTCGGACTGATGCGACCACACAGTTAAGGCCTTAAGTCGTCGCGTCACGACAGGAAAACCTTGCGAATCATGCGGATAGATGGGCCTTCGCTAGGCTTCTAGGCCCGGACCTTGGTCCTAAGCGGCCAACTTGTCCTTTCCAGGCAAATACAAGTTGGCCGAAGCAGCTAACTTGCTTTCCCCCCACATGTGAGCTGCGCGCAATCGATAACTGGTGGGCCCACCAGGACTCGAACCTGGAACCAAAGGATTATGAGTCCTCTGCTCTAACCATTGAGCTATGGGCCCG
>CAMLGZ010000023.1 GCA_946479745.1 uncultured Pseudoxanthomonas sp.
ATCTGCTGGTGCAGGACTTCGCGCAGGAAATCCGGCTGCCAGCCGAACAGGTTCATGCCGAATCCCGACAGCACATCCACATATTCGTTGCCGTCCAGGTCCCACATATGCGAGCCGCGCGAGCGTTCGATCACCAACTGGTAGGCCAGCTCCTTGGTGAGCGGACGGAATCCGTTGACCACGCGCGGATCGGCCATGTGGCCGCGATGTCTGGCGGTGTATGTTTTCGATTTTCCGGTGCGTGCGGTGTAGCGCGCCACCAGCGCGTCCAGCCGTTCGCGTTGCAGCGGCGTCAACGGATCGGTCTGGCTGTGGATGCGGGCGATGGCGCCGAACGCCTTCTTCACATCGTAGGTGAGCGGCTTGCCGTCGGCGTCTTCTTCATCGCCGGCAATAATTGTCGTGGCGGTCTTCGCCGGCAGCGCCGCTGTCGTATTGCCGGTCGCGCCCGGCCTGGCCTCGTCGCTTGCGGTTGCCAGGAAGTCGAGCAGGCTGGCCATCGAGCCGTACTGCTCCATCATCTGCCGGAACGACACCTTGACCTTGAAGCTGCGCTGCACCTGCAGCGAAAGCTGGGTGAGCGCCAGGGAATCCAGCCCCAGTTCCAGCCAGGGCGTGGCGTTTTCGTTCTCCTCCACTTCCAGTCCGGAGACCTCCTCGATTACCGATTGCAGTTGTACGAACAGAGCGCTGCGTCCTGCCTCCGGTGCCATGCCTACCGGTGCAGGCGCGGTCTCCACTTCCCCAGCGGCATCTGTAGCCGGCGCCGTGGCCTGTAGTCCCGATTCGACCGCCGGCACCGCATCCAGCCAGTAGCGCTGGTGTTGGAAGGGATAGCCCGGCACCGCCACGCGGCGACGCGATTCGTGCGCCGTGTAGGCTTGCCAGTCGGGCACGGCGCCCAACGTCCACAACTTGCCGAGCGCAGTGGCAATCGCGGCCGATTCGCCTTCCGCGGAATCCGACAGGCTGGCGACCGCCACCGTCTGCCTGCGTTTGCCGACCGCGGCCTGATGCGCGAGCGTAGTCAATGTGGCGCGGGGGCCGATCTCGATCAGCAGGCGCGAAGGGTCGCTTACCAGTTTCGAGACCGCCGGCGCGAAGCGAACCGGTTTGCGCAGGTGCTGCGCCCAGTAGTCGGGGTCGCGCGCCTGCTCGTCGCTCAGCCATTCGGCGGTGACGGTGGAAAGGATGGGTATCCTGGGCGCCTGCAGCGCGATGGATTGCAGGCGCTCGCGCATCGGCGCGATCACCGGCTCCATCATGGCCGAATGGAAGGCGTGCGAAGTCACCAGCCTGCGTGCGGCGATGCCTGCTGCGGCCAAACGCGTTTCCATGCGTTCGATGGCGGGAGTGGGGCCCGCGACGACGCACAGATGCGGGCCGTTTTCCGCAGCCAGTTCGATGCCCTCTTCCAGGTGCGCGGACAGCTCGCTGGCGGCAAGCCGGACAGAGAGCATGCTGCCTGCGGGCAAGCCCTGCATCAGCCGGCCGCGCAGCTCGACCAATGCCAGCGCGTCCTGCAGCGGCATGACACCTGCCAGCACCGCACAGACGAATTCGCCGACGCTGTGGCCGATGAGCGCAGTGGGAACGACGCCCCAATGCATCCACAGCCTGGCCAGCGCGTACTCCAGCACGAAGATCGCCGGCTGGGTGATGCGCGTTGGCAGCAGCGCGTCGGGGTCGCTGGAGAAGAATTCGAGGCGCGGATCGCTTCCGGTCAATGTCTGCAATATTTCGCAGCACTCGTCGTAGGCTGCGCGGAATGCCGGCTCGGTCCGGTAGAGGCCATGACCCATCGCCGCGTACTGCGAGCCTTGGCCGGGGCACAGGAAGGCGAGGTCTGGTGTGGTTTCGTCGATTGCGCGTTGTGCGAGGGGTTCGGAAAGCAGTCGTGAGGCTTCCGAAGCCGAACCGGCAACGACGGCATGGCGATGCGCGAAGACTCGCCGGCCGACCCGCAGCGTATGCGCGATATCCGCAAGGGGAGGGAATCCATTTTCCGTTGCACCGGTATCGGCCAGATACGATCCCAGCTGTCGGCAGCTCGCTTCCAGCGCTTCGGGCGTGCGCGCCGAAACCACCAGCAATTGCGCCGTGCGCGCGGAGTCGGCATGCGGTGCCGTAGCGGGGGCTTCTTCCAGCACCACATGCGCGTTGGTGCCGCCGAAGCCGAAGGCGCTGACGCCGGCACGGCGCGGACCGGAAGTTTGCGGCCAGTCGCACAATCGGGATTGCGGAACGAAGGGCGATGCGGCGAAATCGATGTGCGGGTTCGGTTTGTCGAAGCCGATCGTCGGCGGCAGCGTACGCCGATGCAACGCCAGCGATGTCTTGATAAGGCTGGCAGCGCCGGCGGCGACCACCAGATGGCCGACGTTGCTCTTGAGCGAGCCGATGGCGCAGAAGGCGTTGTCCTGCGTGTGCCGGCGGAAAGCGCGCGTCAGTCCTTCGATCTCGATGGGATCGCCCAGCGGAGTCGCGGTGCCGTGCGCTTCCAGGTACGAAATACTGCGCGCATCTATTCCGGCGCGGTCGTGCGCCAGTGCGATGACGCTGGCTTGGCCGCTGGGGCTGGGTGCGGTGAAGCTGGCGCGTTCGGCGCCATCGTTGTTGACGGCGCCACTCAGCAGTACGGCGTAGACCGTGTCGCCGGCGGCGATAGCATCCGACAGCCGCCGCAGCGCCAGCACGGCCACGCCATCGGAAAAAACCGTACCCGCCGCGTCGGCGTCGAAAGTGCGCGTATGCCCGTCGGGGGAGGCCATCGCGCCTTCCTGATACAGATAGCCGCTGTCTGGCGGGCAGGTGATCGCCACGCCGCCGGCGAGGGCCAGTTCGCAATCGCCGCGGCGCAGGCTCTCCATCGCGATGACCGTAGCCACCAGCGAAGTCGAACAGGCAGTGTGCACGCTGACCGCTGGGCCGTTGAGCCCCAGCTTGTAAGCCACCCGGCTGGTCAGGTAGTCCTTCTCGTTGGCCAGCATGGTCGGCAGCTCGCCAAGCCGCGCGATGGTTTCAGGGCGTGGCAATACGTGCTTCTGATAATAGGTGGCGTTGTACATGCCGCCGAAGACGCCGACGCGTCCGGGTGCGGTTTCCGGCACGTACCCTGCGTGTTCCAGGGCATGCCAGGCCGTTTCCAGGAAATGACGATGCTGCGGATCCATGAGCTGCGCTTCCAGCGGCGAAATACCGAAGAAAGCGGCGTCGAAACCGGCGGTGTCGTTGAGCACGCCACGGGCGCGCACGTAATCGGGATGGTCGCGCAGGGCAGGCGGAATGGAAGCATCGATCTCCTCCGGCGAAAACCTCCGGATCGATTCGATGCCCGCACAGAGATTCTTCCAGAACGCTTCGATATCGTCGGCGCCCGGGAATCGACCGGCCATACCGACGATGGCGATGGGTTCGTCGGGCAGCGAAGCGCCTGTCTGCTTTTCCGGAATGAGGATGGCCTGCATTTTTGCCAGCCCGGCAGGCGTGGGCGATTCGAACAGACGCATCGGTGCGAAGTCCGCAATGCCCGAAGTGCGAAGCTGATGCAGCACACGTATGGCCAGCAGCGAATCGCCACCGAGTTCGAAAAAACCATCGTCCGCGCCCACGCGCTCGAGGCCCAGCACGCCGGCGAAGGCGTCGCACAACGCCGCCTCCAGCTCGCCGCGCGGCGCGCGGTAAGGATGCGCCAGTTCCGGCCGCTCGTTGCCCGGGGCAGGCAGGGCCGCGCGATCCAGCTTGCCGTTCGTGGTGACCGGCAAGAAGGAAAGCGGCATGAACAGCGCAGGCACCATGTAGTCGGGTAGCGATTGCTGCAGGTGATGGCGCAGCCCGGCGATATCGCAATTTCCCGTGCGCGCTACCACGTAGGCCACCAGCCGTTTGTCCGCGCCGGGTCCTGGCAGGGCCAGGACCGCGCAGGATTTCACGTTGGCATGTGAGGACAGTGCGGCTTCGATCTCGCCGGGTTCGATGCGGAAACCGCGGATCTTCACTTGCTGGTCGGCGCGGCCGACGAATTGCAGCGTGCCGTCCTGGCCCCAGCGAACCAGGTCGCCGGTGCGGTACAGGCGCTGGCCGGACGCGTCGGTGACGAAGCGCTCGGCATCCAGGTCCGGACGCCCCAGATATCCGCGCGCCAGGCCCCGGCCACCGATATGCAGTTCGCCTGTTTCACCGTGCGCGACGGGAATGCCTTCTGCGTCCAGCACGTGCAGCGAAGTATCGGCGATGGCGCGGCCGATCGGGATGGCCGTCGCCTCGGCGGGCAGATCGTGCGGTATCGCATAAGTCGTGGCGAAGGTGGTGCATTCGGTTGGACCGTAGCCATTGCTCAACGACAGCTCGGGCAGGGCATGCAATGCGGCGCGCACATGCCGTGGCGAAAGCGCTTCGCCTCCGGTCAGCAGTTCGCGCAGACCTGCCAGCGCCAGGGGATCTTCATCGACGATGGAATTGAATAGCGCGGCGGTCAGCCATGCGCCGGTGACCCCGAAAGTCCCGATGCAGGCCGCCAGCGAACGCGCGTCAGGCACCGGTGCGCCGAATACGGCGCAGCGCCCGCCGTTGAGCAGGGGGCCCCACAGCTCCAGCGTGGAGGCGTCGAACCCCAAGGGGGCGGCATGCAGGAAACAGGTATCGGCGTCCAGCGTTACGTAGTCCACGTCGCCAACCAGGCGCACGATGGAGCGATGCTCGATCTGCACGCCTTTGGGCATGCCGGTCGAACCGGAGGTGTACATCACATAGGCCAGCCCATTGGCCGAGGTGGTTTCGGGCAGCGGGCGGGTTTCGTCGGGGCAAGCGGTTTCCAGCGATTCCAGCGAAACCAGATGCGTCGACAGCGCTTCCAGTGAGCCGCGGTCGGAGTCGCCGGCGATCACGATTTCCACACCGGCATCGGCAAGGATCGATTGCAGGCGTGCGCGGGGATAGGAGGGATCGAGTGGCAGATAGGCGCCCCCCGCCTTCAAGATGCCCAGTGCCGCAATAACGGCTCCGGCTGAGCGCGGCAGGCACAGGGCGACGGGCTGGTCGGGCTTGCAGCCCAGCGAGATCAGATGGCGTGCGACGGCGTCGGAGCGGCTGTCCAGCCCTGCATAATCGAGTTGGCCACCCTGCCAGACCAGTGCAGGGCGCGCCGGGTGCGCGGCGGCGCGCTCGCGGAACAGCCCATGCACCGTCGCTTCAGGGCGAAAGTTGGTCTGGTTGTGGCTCCCATCACCGGACTGATGTCGCCTTTCGGCTCCAATCAGTCCGCCCCCCGGCTTTGTGGACTGCATTCCATGACCCCTGACACGATGGTTGCGATTTCCTTGGCCGGTACCAGCGCGCTGTTCAGCGCCGCATCCGAATTCCAGGAAGTCCCACCTATAACGTCGATCCAGCGCAAGGCCGGACACGCTTCCCATCGGGAGCGCAATCGCTCCATGTCCGCCGAGTCGCGGGTGCTGAGGACGGTGACGTGGTTCGCGCGCGGCAGGGTGCCAGCGATGTCGATGTCCGCCATTTGCAAGGCGAGGGAATCGCTGATCGGCATTCCCAGGGCTTCAGGGGGAAAGCGGGTGTCGTCGCCGAACGGAGGAGTCCGCCAGCGCTCGCCCATTTCCTCGTTCATGTAAGCGCGATGCATACCGGCCAGTTCCTGCAGGTAGTGGTCTCCCCGGACTACCGGGTCCCACAGCACCAGGTGCGCGATCCGCAGGTGCTGGCGCTGCGCGCACAGGGCGGCCAGCGTAGCGCCGAAGCGCAAGCCCACCAGGACCACGCGCGGGCTGCCCGACTGGCGCCGCAATTCGCCGATGGCGGCTTCCAGGTCGTCCAGCCAGTCCTCGACCGTACAGTCGGCCGGCTCGCCGGAGGAGTCGCCGGTGCCGGAATAATCGAAGCGCAAGGTGGCGTATCCGGCATCCCGCAGTTTGCCGGCCAATACCCGATAGGCGCGGTGCACGCGGGCGGCTTCTTCGCCAAAGGGGTTGCACAGCAATACCGCGGCGCTGCCGGCATGAAGCCGCGGCGAGAAATGCAGCGTACCCAGCAGGCTCCGGCCGTTGGCACCGAAGTAATCCACTTTCATCGAAAGCTCCCCGTGACTGCGGGTACGATACACGCAGATCCTGCGAAGGTTGATGACCGATGTCGCTAGAACGAGCGGTGGTAACGGAACGGGTAGCGTGGTTCGGCGACGAGGAAAACCTGGTCGCCATCGTTTCCGAACCCTCTTCTCCCGGGCCGGTACCGTGCGTACTGATCTTGAACGCCGGCGTGCTGCACCGGGTGGGGCCGCACCGCCTGCACGTGCATCTCGCACGCAGCCTGGCCGCCCTTGGGCATCGCGTCGCACGGCTGGACCTTTCGGGAATCGGCGACAGCCGCGCGCTGCCGGGCCGCATGACCTTTCGCGAAAGCTCGGTAGCGGACATCAGGACGACGCTCGACAGTCTCGTGGTTGAAGGAGATTCCGCCGAATTCATCCTCTTCGGCATCTGTTCGGGCGCGGACAATGCGTTGGCAGCGGCCCAGGTGGATCCCCGTATCCGTGGCCTGGTGCTGGTGGATCCTCCGGCATACGCCACCCCGGGTTCCAAGCTTCGGCATGCCCGAGGCCGTCTGGAAGGAGGGCGGGCATGGTTGCATTTGCCCATGCGTGTCGCGCTGGCGGCTTTGCGGCGCGGTGTGAAGGTTCTCAACACGAAGCTTTTCAGAACACGCTCGTCGATGCAGGCCGCCGAAGGCGGGCGGGAGCTGCCGCCGATAGAGGAATACCGCCGGCAATTGAATGCTCTGGTCCAGCGCGGCATCCGCATTCTCGCCATCCACTCCGGCGCGCTGGGCGTGCGGTACAACCACGAAGGCCAGTTGTTCGAAGCGTTTCCGGAATTGAGGGGCAGGGTGGATTGCGTCTATTTTCCGGACGCCAACCATACTTTCACCGAGCTCTCGGCGCAGGCCGCATTGCAGGCCTGCGTGACTGGCTGGTGCAAGGGATGGGAAGCGGCTACGCCGTAATCGCGATTCAAGGCCGACGAAATCAAGCTCGGCGAAATAATATCCAACAAGATCAGATCAGGCCTGCGCGACGAGCCTCAACTCGCCTTGGATCCATTGGGCCCGCCATACGTCGACCGTTCGCGGTTCGGCGGCGTCGTGGATACAGAGTGCGGCAGCGTGACCGGGACCTGCGTCCACCGTCCGGAAATGCCAATGTCCGGGGGACGGCTCCGTGCCGGAGTCGGCATGAAGCGTGGGAATGGCGACTCGCCCTGATCCGGTGAAGCCGATGAGATGCGGCGAAACCTGCAAGCCGATGCCGCGCGCCTTCAGGTAGGACTCTTTCAGCGTCCACAGTTGGAAGAAGGCTTTGCGGCGCTCTTCCTCCGGCAGGGACCAGAGTTCGGCTCGCTCATTCGCTGTGCAGCAATGGTCGACCAGTTCAGGTGCGAGCTTTTGCTTGATCTCTTCCACATCCAGGCCGATGTTGTTGGTCCCGGAGACTGCGCAGGCGACCATTCCGTGCGTATTGGCCGCGCTGAAACGCAATGCCTGTGCCAGCGCCGGCTCCAATACGACGGGCCGCATGCCAGGCTCGCTGGAAAAGCGGATATCGCCTGCGGTATCCGGCGCCATTCGTGCGCAGTGGGCCACGGCCAGGCGCTGCAGCAAACGGGAAGCGGTGGCGAGGTCCCGGTCGCGCGGAAAGCGGAAGCGTGCGATATGCGAGCGGTCCTGTTCGTCCAGGAATCGCAGGGCGTCGTGCACGGGCTGCGGACCCAGAAGGGCTTCAGGCGTGGCAAGGAACACCTGGATGCCGGGGGCGGGGTCATGCATGGCCGCAGTGTATAGGACCAGCAAAAGCGCACCCAGGCTTCCGCGGTCAACGTCCGGCAGGTTCAGGAATAGGTCTTCATCGCGGGCGTTTTTCGTCGGCGGCCCGTATCATTCCCATACCCGCCTACGGCGGGGCAGCTGTCCCGCCCGGGTGGCGAAATTGGTAGACGCATCAGACTTAAAATCTGCCGGGGGCAACCCCATGCCGGTTCGATTCCGGCTCCGGGCACCACTAGACAATTCCAGCTAAGCCCACCTTTGCCATGCATTGGGTTGTTGCGACGTTGGAGCGAACAGCGACGGGGTGAAGCTCACCCTGCCAGCCTACGAGATCTCGTGCTGCCCATTGGCATCGCAATCTGCAAGCCGATACGGAGAAGTGATCCTGACCCCGTTTTTCTTGCCAGCCAATCTGCCGGGCCGAGGAACCTGAAGCGGCCCTAGGACGAGCTTTGGTACTACTTCGGGCCGTATTCCCAAGGCATAACGTCTTGTCCGTCTTGGGCCTGTGTGATGGCTTCGATCGACTTGTTAGCCTGGCTGGAAGGGATGCCGGCGGCGAAGCTGGTCAGGATCACGATCGACTTGACCGCAGCTTTGTCGATGTCGCCTCGTTTTGTCCGCGTCATGGCCTGTGCAGTCGCGCGCCAGGCATCTGACCACGTGCCGCTAGAGTTGTTCTATGTCGTTGATCGTGTGGACTGGGAATTCTCGCCGAGGCGCAAGCGAAGAATTCCACGCCAATCGTCTGGCACGGACGCTAGCCAGTTCACCTTGGTAAGCGCTCACGACTGATTGGCCGCAATCTCGCGGGCCGTCGTTACTGGCCAGAATCGGCCACCCGAGGTAAAGGAGTTAGTTGATAGCGGTGTGCGACATTATTGGGAAAGCAAGGATATTTCAACCTGAAGAATGGATTCGCACTGAATGCTCAGCTCATACCGGCTCCGAATTTCTATGGATCAGATATCTTCGGATTGCGCGTATGGAGACAAGTAGTAATGCGAACGGGACTACAACGTGAATAACTGTGTAAGACTCTGAGCTGAGGAGTTTATCCAAAAGCAAATATGTCGAGTACAAGAACAGCCCCGACCAACCTATCGCGGCTACCAATCGTTGAGTTTGTTGCATTCTATTTTTATTGATCGTCGTCATCATCGTTTCTCCAGCTGATCAAGTAATTGGTCTTCCATTGGATCTTTGGCCGAATCTATGTATGGTTTAAGCGCGTTTCCCAAATTCCTAATCGTTCGATCACCTTCTGAGAATATACTTTTGAGCGCCTTTGCACCGCCTTGGAATGTTAGGCCCATGGATACAACTGTACCAACAAAGGCTCCCTTTTCCCCGCCGAAATAGCCGCCAGTTTGTTCAAATGTATTTGGTCTCGCCCGACCATCAAATGCGCTTAAGAGTCCCCTAAAGCCATCAACAGTCTGCATACTATCCTTGGCCGCCTTTAATGCGAAAGCTGCGTCGAGAAGTGGGCCATCCGCGGGGCTGGCGACGCTTACCGTCACACCGAAAGCGTCTCCTCCAACCGAAGCGGCGCCATAGACAAGATCCATCCCTCCAAACACTCCCGAGACCAATCGTTCCTCAGGGCTCATAGTCGGCGGAGTAACGCTCGCGTCTATTCCGCTCAGTACAGTCTCATAGACGTCATCGAGGTCATCAGAAGGTTTGGATTGTCTTCCATCCGGATCGGTAAACTTGTATGGATTGTTATTTGCGTACCAGTAGCGATTGAAATTAGCTCCGGTACCTGAGTTGGCCGTAACCGGATCAACGGACAGGAAGCGTCCGATAGCGGGATCGTAATAGCGCTGTTGCATATAAGTCAGCCCCGTAGCGGCATCCATCACCTGGCCGGTGTAGCCGATGCCATCGTACGCCGGCTTGTTGATCGCCGCGCCATAGGGCTCGTAGTTGGTGCGGTCGATCACCGCCCCTGCCGCATCGGTCACTGCCACCGGGCTCCCCAAAGCATCGGTGTGCTGGTACTTAGCTACACCATTATTTCGAGTTGCCACAAGACTGCCGCGGAGATAAATATGCTCGAAATTTCCCTTGCCGGTCTGTTCGGCATACATCAGCTGTCCGGATTGGCTGTATTGCGACACGGTAATGCCATCTGCGCGACCACTCAGCACACGGCGACCATACCCATCGTAGCGATAGAACCATTCCTTTCCGGTCACTTCTCGCAAGCGGTTACCATAGTCGAACTGGTAGCCCTGACCATTCTTATTGGACAGGTTTCCCTGTACGTCATAGCTCAATCCAACGATACTGGCTCCAGCCGAGTTCTTGATGTTGGTCAGCTGGTTCTTGGAGTCGTAAACGTACTCGGCATTGTCCTTCACTCCCCCCAACTTCCAGGACTTGAGGTTATCCAACGCGTCGTACGTAAAGCGATGCCAGTGGTCACCGCCAAACATGGCCGACCCGACCGAACTGAGGCGATCCAATCCATCGTAGGTCATCCAGCGGTGGGATTGACCGGGAACCCAGTCCCCGATAAATTCGACGTTGCCATTGACGTCGTAGTGATACTCCAAATCTAAAGCAGCACCATCGGTGCTTCGATCTGGCAACTGACGAGCGTTCTGCAGCATCGTGTGGACGACGCCATTGCCATACGTGAACTGCTTTATGCCGCCATTGGGGTAGTACTGCACCCCTGTGGCGTAAGGTCCCGCCTGCGTGGGTTGGCCCAGGGCGTTAGGGGCGAAACTGACCGAAAAATTGGTCGGATAGGTCTGGGTCGCCAAGCTGCCATTGGCATCGTAGCCATAGCCGATGCCCCACGTATACCAGCCCGGCTGGCTGATTGACTCACCGGTCAACAGACGGCGTTTGTTGTAGTTGTAGCTGTTGATGACCGTATCACCACCATTCGCATTGTTCGTGGTGATGCTGGCGGGGAGGCCATCTGGCATATACGCCCACGATTGATTGCCGCGCCCATCGGGAAACTGCAACCCCGTCAGCCGGCTGCGGTTGTCGTAAGCACGAGTCACCACCCGACCGCTGCTTTGGGCCTCCGAAAAACTGCAGTCGGTCAGTGAAGGCAGATTTAGGCCGCTGGCTGACCACAACAGATTGTTTGCACCATCGTTGTAGAACACACTCGCGCCGCTCTCGGGCTCGATGGCCTTGCACAGGCTTTGGTCCCACGCGTACACGTAATTGCGCCACACTCCCAAGCTACCATCTGCATTGCGTCGACGCATTGCAGTCGGCTTGCCGAACACATCGCGAACGATGTCTGTTGAGGCGTTGTCTGCGGTGCTGTCAGCCTGGTTGATCGTCACCGGCCAGTCATAAGCGGGCTGGTCATAGACGGCATAGCGGGTGAGCGTCTTGTATCCCCGCGGGTTGGTGACCCGGGTCATGAATCCGGATAGATATTCGCTAGTGGTGGTCAACGGACCCAGCTCACTATCCTGGGAAACCGAGATCTGGCGGTCCAGAGCATCGTAGACGGTCCAGACACCAGGCAGCGACTGGTTGAAATCCGCCACATGCCGATTAGGATAAGACTGAAAAGCCAAACGGCCACTCGAATCGTAGCGTTGGATAGTCTGAGTTTGCGTGTTGTACGTTGGGTCGGTGATGTCGTAATCCAACGTCATCACCGGTCGCCAAAGACCATCATAGTAGGTGTGGGTATGCCGATTACCTTGCATGCGAACATGCATCCAATGACCCGCCGGAAGCCCTCTGTCCGCAGCATTAACCTGCTGGAACGAAAACGTGACCGGGTTCGATGCCGGCACATCACCAGCTGGATACGCGATGCTAGCCAGTCGGCCCATAGCGTCATACGTATACGAGGTTATGTAACCATTTTCATCAGTGACTGAGGCGATCCAGCCGTCGTCGTTGACTACAGCCGATTGAGTAGCCCCACTTGGCGACTCGGATGTGGCTGGATATTGGATGGCTTGCGGAATGCCACGCTTCCAACTGGTTAGCGTAGTGACGTTATTGTTGCCATCGGCGACTGTCTTCAGCGTACCGAGTTGGCCGCTTGCCACGGTAGAGATGGTGTCGTAGGTCAGGGTCTGCTGCAGCTTGCCGAAGCCGTAGGTCTTCCAGGGTAGTGCTTTCCAGCCAAATTCTGTCTTTGACGTTTCGAAGCCGCTTGTGGTTGTGCGCTTAACTTGGCCGAGAGCCCACAGGACGGTATCGTCGTGATACTCCGTGGTTTCAACTTTGCTATAGGTCTGTGCAAGCAAGCTTGCTGGCAAGGCTACGGTTAGCACTAGAGCCGTTTTGACGAGGTTTGAACTAAGCGGAAGAAGGGAGTTCATGGCTCACTCCTTTTGGTCTCAGAAGTTGGCCGAACAAATCCGTCGAAACAATAGACTGTCGAATTCGGGCAACCTGTATTCACTTCAGATATAAACTTTCGCCCATCTTGGACAATCTCGGTTCTAACCAAGGGTCGATATTCCATCTGGAATCCCCCAGCCCAACCGAACTGGACAGTCGTGTAATCGGACCCCGGAGTTGAAGGATAATTCTGGCCGGCAGGGCTGCCGGCATAGGTGTAGTTTTCGGTTCTTAGTACTTGCGTGCTAGTGCCGGTAGTTCGTTGCAGCAATTGACCGTAATTGGAAAGCCGGTCGCCGCCGAATCTGTATTTGTTTACGGTGCCCGAGGTTTCTGTCACTGTCGTTAGCGAGGTGTAGGGCGCTGTCCAGCCCGGGGCATAAGCGTAATCCCATGTCTGCGTCGTTAAACCAGGCCCCGATATGATTTTTTGATAGAGAGAAGCCACCTGGTAAGCACTTGGTGGGCCCCCAAGGTCGGTATAAGTGTTGCCCGAGCCACTCATCCCGAACATCGGGACCAGGGTGCAAATCCCTTCCGTTTGCTTGGTTCCATGCATTAATCGACGAAACTTGAACTCGCCTTTTGCTCCGGAAGGGTGTTCCATCCGCAACCAACTCGCGTCGCCGGTTCCAGGAGCAATGGAAGAGGCTCTAGTTCCTATTTGCAAGCCACAGTTTGCCCAAGTGGATTTCGGGTTGTAATTTAGCATTAAGCCCATGTCGGACTCGTATTCGTACGTCCATTTGCTTTGATCAGGCAGGATCACATTTTTTAGTCGCGCGGAGCTTCCCCAGGGTTCGTACACATAGGTCCACGTACGACCCGAGGTCGAGATAGTTTGTACTTGCCCGGCCGCCGAATAAGTGAGGTCTACAACTACTCCATCACTTGATTTAACTTGAGAAAGTTGCAACGGCTTAGTAGGGTCATAGGTGTACGTGATCGTGTTTCCAAAGCGATCCGTAGCTTCGGTCGCGTATAGAAAATATTCCTGCCTTGGTACAGCGACCGTGTATGTACATGTCTGTCCCCAAACCATCTCGGCAGCCTGTGGACTGGGAAAGACTACTGCCGCACTGACCGGGCATGTCGAATCTAGGATGCTTAAAGTGTTTCTATCCACCAGCCAATCGAACTTATAACTTGAGCCATCCGGAAGCAGGATCACGAATCCCTCGCCAGTACCACGCTTTATCGGGGAGGGGATGCAGCGCGCGCGCCAGTGCGAACGAGAAGACTGCTTATACGTATTGCCGTCTGTTGGCATTGTGGCGCCCGGGTGCGCATAGAAGAGCTGCTCTTTGCCGTAGCCTGGAATATTCGCTATCACGCCAGAGTGCCAATCTTCTGGCTGATACGTGACGCTACTGAAGGGCGGCACACCTTGTATAGAAGGTTGGATCGGACCTTTCGTGCACCGATTCTGAGAGCCGTCCCAACCTACCCAGCCCAGCCGTGCGTCACTAACTATCTTGAGATACGGCACGTCTAGGTCCCACATTTCGCCGAAAGCCGCATTCCTGCGATATGTATTTCTGCCTTGTTGATCTTTCCCCTGCGCCCCAATGTCTAGGTTGCGCCCGAGGATGACGGGGAGCCCGTTCGTTTTGATGACGACGTCATTGACCGCGAACGATGTGGAGCCGTCTAGCAAGCTCACTTGCTCGCCGAAAAGGTCCGGTCCTAACGGGGCAATGTCCATGCTCGGTTTCAGCCCCTTATTGAACTGTTCCATGACAGATTGAGCAGACGCGGGGCAAACAAAAAACGCTGCTAGTGAGATTGCAGCTGCCACGCGTACGACGTGCCGTGCTCTAGCCATGCAAGTGAACTCCCCAAATGTAAGAATGTTCCGATGCAAGATTGTGCGCACTCATGTGCCAATCCGTTCGGGTCCCCGAGCGCAATATATCGGCTATTACGGGATCGCGGAAAATTTGAGCTGGTGTGAGACGTGTCACAGATCGTCGGAGCTGTCAGAACGGCATTGCTATCCGAACACTCAGCTTGCTGTGAACTATAGTAGGTCGATACACCGGCACCGTTTGCGCAGAACGAACGCCCGGGCTGGGTGTTCAGGGTGTGTGAAATATTTACGTTGTTGCGACTAAGTGGCAGCGGTAAGCACAGTTGAGCTTTCCTGACTGTGAGTGCCATCTAACATCACTTGCAACGTGGAGATCAGGGTCGCGGATTGATACATACGTTTGGGGGCATTGCGTAAGTAGATGGGGGTGCGCTGATGAAAATCTACATGCAAAATGGCTTGCGGGCCCGTTTGCTGTGTCGGCTTCCTGCACCAGTCCAATCGCAGCGACTCGTCGGTCTCCTATGCCCTCAAGCGACCGCGCGGATTACCTAGCCGTTACCGACGAAGGCGCAGTCAGCTTTCCGGCGTGGCATTCGGCTGCAGATCCTTACCGGCTTGCCTGGCTACCACACTGGTAGCGGCCAGGTCGGCGGTGACATTGCCGACTGTGGCGAATACATCGGGGATGGTGTCGACGGCGAGCAACAGGCCCAAGGGCGCGATCGGCAATCCCATGGCCTGGGTGACCGGCAGGTTGGTCGCCATATAGCTGACCTGGCCCGGCAATCCAACCGCGCCGCAGCTGATGATCACCGCAAGCGCTGCGCCGGTTGCCGATTGGGCTGCGGACAGGTCGATGCCGTAGGCCCAGGCGATGAAAGCGGCGGCGCTCACGTACTGCACCGGGCTGTTGATCCGGAACAGCGATACGGCCATCGGTAGGACAAGGGCAGTGATTTGCGGAGAATATCCCAGACGCCGCTGCGCGATTTCAAGCATGGCCGGCAGCGAAGCCAGAGAGGACTGCGTGCTGGCGGCTACCACCTGCGCAGGAAGGATCGCGGCGGCGAAGCTGCGGATCTTTTCCCCTCCCCAGAAGACGGCGACCGGCAGCATCATCAGCGTGACCGCCAGATAAAGCACGCATTGCAACAGGATGTAGACGCCCAATGCACTGACCATGCTCAGGCCGGATTGCGCACATACCGCCAGCACCAGTGCGAACACGCCTACCGGCGCCGCCCACAACACCCACCTCACGATGACGATCATCGCGTCGGCGACGGCCTGGAAGAAATTGACCACCAGATCGCGGCGAGTTTTTTCAATGCGGGTCAGCGCGAAGCCGAAGAACAGAGCGAACACGACCAGCGGAAGCATCGCACTCGCGGCAGCGGCGGCGATCGCGTTGCTGGGGATGATGGCGACCAGCGCATCGCTCCAGCCGGTGGCGGCGACCGCGGGCATCGTTCCAGCAGAACCGCTCAAGGCCTGCGCCAAGGCCGGATCGCGCGGTACCAGCGACAACAGTGCGGGAGCGGCGATGGCGGTGAAGAAGGAACCGAAGCTCAGCAGGATCACGAACACCAGCAGGGCGCGACGCGCGGTGCGTCCCGAAGACGCGGTATCGCTGGCCGTCGTCACGCCTATGATGACCAGCGCCAATACCAGGGGCACCACCGTCATCTGCAACGCGTTCAGCCATAGCTTGCCGATGGGTTGCACTACTGCGGCCACCTTCGCCGCCAGCGCGGTGTCCGACCAGGCAAGCGTCAATCCGATGACGGCGCCCAGCGCCAGGCCAAGCATCACGCGGGTAGTGGGCTTCATGGCTGGTCATCCAATGCGGGCAAGTTCCATTCGGCGCGAAGGTTGCGGTATTGAGTGTCGGGCATCAGTACGAAGACGGGACGCTGTTCGGGCCGCAGCCACGCCAGCAGCCGATCCATGGTCGGGTCCGCCATTGCCGTACATCCGGCTGTGGCCTCGCCGGGTTGCTTCCATAGATGCGCGAAGATGCAGCTGCCCGCATCGGGTCGGGCTTGCGGGTTGTGTTCGATGACGAATCCAAGCCGATAGCGCTGGTCGCCAGGGGTACGGAGATCCAGGCGCATGGGTTCGGTAGAACCGGCCACCGCGTTGGCGCCCACCGCATTCGCATCGACGATGCGGTTATACAGCGAAGATCCGCTTACATCCATGCAGTAGTGCGATGCCTGCATGGCCTCATAGGGCAGGGAAGTTTGTGCCTTGTCCGCATAACCGAACGCCTCGCCAATGCCGAACACACCAGCGGGGCTGCGGCCATCGCCTTCCTGCTTGATCGGGCCGGGCAGGCCGTCCGGATGCAGGCCCAAACCCCAGGCCGAACCGTTGCGGCCTAGGGTGACCGATTGCGCCGTGCCGACTTCACGCCAGGCGCCGTTCGAACGTTCGTAGGTGCGCAGCGTGCCGTGGTTGGCGTTCCAGTCCGGCGTGGTCACGACTACTGCCTGTCGGGCTTCTTTCCACACGAAGTCGGACGATCGCGAAGCCTGATGCGCGCAGCCGGCGAGCGTCAGCGCGGAAAGGGCGATGATCGATATCAGCAGCGATCCTCCAATGGTCTTCCCCCGAGTCGCGTTCAAGCAAGCCGTCCCTTCATTCATGGTTTGAGCATCGGCTGGATCCGCTCCAGATTCGCCTGCAGTATTCCATAGCGCTTCTTGCTGCTCTCGCAAAGCATGACGTAGATGCCATCCAGCAGGTGCTGCAATGCGGAGTGGTAGAGCAGGGGTTCGATATGCGGGCGATCGTCGTGCGCGGAGACCAGCAGAGCCAGATCGGCGTGCGCGCGCAGGGCGTTGGAAGTATGCCGGGTCACCGTGATGACCTTGCCCTTGGCCTTACGGAACTGTTGGCAGATCTGCGAAAGCGTGGTCTGTTTGCCATCCTCGCAGAACACCAGCAGCGCATCGCCGGCGCTGGCCGCCGAAACGCTGGCGATCATGTGCGCGGTATCGAAGTTGTGCACGGTGAGGATGCCCAGCAGCGAAAGCCTCCAGGCGAACGCCCGCGCATGGATGTCGTCCTCACCCAGGCCGATGATGAAGACCTTTCCCGCATTACCCAGCGCATCGGCGACCGCGCGCACCGCTTCGGGTGGGTTGATCAGGCGCGTTTCTTCCTCGGCCTCGGATTTGCGGCGCCACAATTGGCTGCCGCTGGCGCCGTTGGCATCCTGAGTGGCTGCGGCGGCCACCACGGCATCGTCTCCGTTGTCGGCGCGCGCGACCGCTTCGCCGATCGAATACTTGAGGTCCGGATAGCCCTTGAAGCCCAGCTTCTGGCTGAACTTGACCACGCTGGACTGGCTGATGCGCAGCGCCGTGGCCAGCTGCTGGGAGGAATAGTCGCGAAGCAGCTGCGCGTTCTCCAGGATGAAGTCGGCGATGCGGCGTTCGATCGCCGACATCTGGTCGCGCTCGGAGCGGATTTTCACCAGTGGCGACATGGCGGAGTTACTCGATGAGTTCAAGGCCGCGGATCTCGCGGATGCCCAGGCCGGGCGCATCGGTTATCGTGATTTCGGACTCGTTGAAGATCACGCCGCCCTCCACCGGATTGAACAGGCAAAGGGAAGGTCCGTCCAGATCGACCTTGGTGATGATGTCGGCCTTGGCCACGGCCACGTGTACCGCGGCAGCGACGCTGATGCTGGTTTCCAGCATGCAGCCGATCATGCACTCGATACCGTGCATGGCGGCGATGTCGGCGATGCGGATGGCGTTGGAGATGCCGCCGGTCTTCATGAGTTTGATGTTGATGATGTCCGCTGCGCGCATGCGGATGAGCTCCACCACTTCCATGGGGCCGAATACGCTTTCGTCGGCCATGATCGGCGTATGCACGCGTTCGGTCACGTAGCGCATGCCTTCCAGGTCGTGCGCCTTCACCGGTTGTTCGACCAGCTCCAGCCTCACGCCGGCGTCTTCCAGCGTCTGCAGGGCATAGACGGCCTGTTTGGCGGTCCAGCCCTGGTTGGCGTCCAGGCGCAGCAGGGCGCGGTCTTCCACTGCGGCGTAGATCGCCTTGACCCGTTCGATATCCACGCCGATATCTTTGCCGACCTTGATCTTCAGCGACTCGAAGCCCCGATCCACCGCAGCGATGGAATCGGCCACCATCTTGTCGATGTAGTCCACGCTGATGGTGATGTCGGTGGTGATGACCGGGTCGCCGCCGCCCAGCAATTTGTACAGCGGTGCGCCGTACAGCTGGCCGAACAGGTCATAGATGGCTATCTCCACCGCCGCCTTGGCGCTGGAATTCTTCTCCATCGCGTTCTGGATCAACTGGGTCAGGCGGTTGAGGTTGGCGATTTCCTCGCCGATCAGGCGCGGAGAAATGTAATGGCGGATGGCATCGACGATGGAACCATGCGTGTCCCCGGTGATCACCGCGGTGGCCGGAGCTTCGCCGTAACCGATGTGGCCGGTGTCGGTATGCACCATGATCACGATGTCCTCCACGCGGTCCACCGTGCGCAGGGCTGTCTTGAACGGCGTCTTCAGGGGAACCCGCAGCATGCCGAATTTGATGTCAGTTATTTTCATGGTCGGTTCTTGTGCTCTGTGCCGATTCTAGGGGCTGTCTCAGGGGCGGATGCGGACGATGCTAGTGATGCGGTCGACATAAGTTGTCTTTTCGTTGAACCTCAACGGCAGCAGCGGGGTGACCGAAACGGCGTTGAGGTGCATGGAGCGCATGTTCCCCTCCGCGTCCAGGAAAGAGCCGCCATTGGTGTCGTGGATCACGTAGGGCGCGCCGTCGATCCGTCCGATCATCATCATCACGTGGCCGGGGATATAGATCAGATCGCCGACCTGCAACTGATCGACCGCCGCCCTGCGCGGGCCAGGCCCGTCGTCTTTGCTGAAGGTCGTATGGTCGAATGCCGGACTGATGCTCTGGTCGCTGGTGTTGCGCGGCAGCTCCACGCCCATGCTGCGGTAGACCTCGGAGACGAATCCGCTGCAGTCGCGGCCATTGTAGGAATGGCCCCAGCCATAGCGTTCTCCCAGGAATTTGAATGCCTGCCGGATCAGGTTGGCGCGTGTAAGCGGCAAATAAGTGGCGGCCGTGTCCTGATTCTTCTGCAGCAGCGCAGGCGCGAACGCCAGCGTTCCCTGCGCGTCGCGGATCGGCAGTTCGACCACCCAGGAAGTGTAGGAATGCTGGCCATTGACCAGTGCGTCGGAGGCGACGCCGGCCAGAGGCACCCGTACCCCCATATCAAGTTGCAACTCCGAAAGCTGCCGCTGCTCGCGGGTGAATACGGTGGAAACCTTGGCGCCTGTGACGATACGGTAAGGCGCCTTCTGCAGATGCCCGAACACTGCCGACCTGGTACCCGTCGCAATATCCTCGGCCAGCACCCACGCCTTGTAGTTGGGGCTCTCCCCCCACAGCCATCGACCGTCGCGGCTGCGATGGGCGATGGCCACCGGCGTGCCGGGGAACAGCGCGCTTTCCTGGAAGCGGTCGATATCGGTATCGCCCTGCGAGCTGAAGACGCGCAGGTCGGTCGGGAATTTGCGCAATGCCGTTCGCTTCACCGCCAGCCCGTACTGCGTGGGCACCGTCGCCGGAACCGCATCCAGATCCAGCGACTGCTCCAACTGCCGCAAGGTGTCGGCGGGTACGGGATTGCCTTGCACATCGTACAAAGGCTCATCGGGTAGGGCGGAGAGTCCGTTGATCGAGTCGATGATCGCTTGCCTGGGCAGCGTCTCGGGCAACGCGGCCAGGTCATTCATCGAATCGTCGAGGCGGATCAGCTTTTCGTTCTGCGCGGCAATGGCCTGCACACTCATGATCACGCGGTCCGGTTGCTTGAGTTTGTCCACCCAGAAATCCGGCGAAAGCTGCGCCTCGGACATACCGACTACTCCATGCGGCGGAACGGTTCCCGGAGCCGATGGAGGAAGTTCGCGCGCATGCGCCGGCAGCAGGAGCGCGCAGTACAGGAGCAGCGCGGTGGCGAGAGTCGTAGGAAGGGTTCGCATGGTTTCACCTTCAGGCTGAAGCCAAGTGGGAAAGAGCCATCGCCATCAGCCCGCCCGAAGCGATGCTGGGGACATGACCGGGAATGGAAGGTGCCGGTGCCGGAAATGCCGGCGGCCGGCAGCAAGTTCGCCAGCGTGAGCCAAAGCGATGCGGATCATTGCTTCCCCTTCCAAGCCAGTACCGGCCGACGGTCGGCGCGATGTGGAATACCTGATTCTTATAGCACATTCTCGAAGAATAAATTATTGACGCGAGGGAATCCGCATGTTAGACAGTCATCTTGCCGTCACATATCTTCAGAGGCGTCGCGACCCGATATGGCCCCGTTGTCCCTCAGTGCATTGGTCGAACGGCCCCGCTGGAGTGGCGTCGCTGCGGCTCTGGTGTTGGCGATGCTGCTGGCCGGACCGGCTAGGGCGCAAGACGCCGATGCAAGCCTGGCGGAAGTGATCACGCTGGTGGACGCAGGTCGATTCGCCGATGCCGAATCGGCGATTACCAAGGGCCTGGCCGCGGGCAATCTTTCTGCCGAAGGCCAGTCGGCGCTCCAGTTCCAGCGCGAACGCATGCGCAGGATCCTGCTGGACTTCACGCTCGACCCGCAGACCGCCAAGGCGAAGGTGCGCGAAAAAGTGCCGGATCTGAGCGACGAAGAGTTCGCCCGCTGGGATGCCGCCGGGTTGATCGAGCGCCAGGTGATCGACGGCCGCACGCTTTACTTCAATCGCGCGCCCTCCAATCTTTTCCGTATCAGCGCGGAGGCGAGGGCGCGGCGAAAAGAGCAGGCGCCTTTCGTCGACGGGCCGATGGAATCGGCCAACGCGCATCATCGCCAAGTGCGGGATGCGGCGCTGGGCAAGGCTGATGCCGATGCCGGCACGCGCCGGATCCGCGTCACCCAGTCGCTGACCGTCGATGCCGATGCGGTGCCTGCGGGCGAAACGGTGCGCGCCTGGATTCCGTATCCGCGCGCGATTCCAGGGCAGCAGGAGAACCTCCGTTTCATCGAAAGCGCACCGGCTGCGCATCGCGTCGCCCCGGAATCGGCGCTGCAGCGCACGGTGTATCTGGAGAAACCGGCGAAGGCAGGTTCGCCCACCGCTTTCTCCATCACCTATGAATTGACCATCCGCGGCCAATACCACGCCATCGATCCCGAGCGGGTGGTGCCTGCGCCGCTGACTGCAGAACTGGCGCCTTTCGTAGCCGAGCGTTCTCCGCATGTGGTGTTTACCCCTGCGATCCGCGAGTTCTCACGCAAAGTGGTCGGCGACGAAAAGAATCCTTACCGCATCGCGCAGAAGCTTTATGCGGCCGTGGACAAGATTCCCTGGGCCGGTGCGCGTGAATATTCCACGCTCACCAACATCAGCGATTACGCGCTGCATGCAGGCCACGCCGATTGCGGGCAGCAGACGCTGTTGCTGATCACGCTGTTGCGTCTCAACGGCATTCCGGCGCGCTGGCAGTCCGGCATGGTTTATTCCGATGGCGACTACGACAACCTGCACGATTGGGGCGCTCTTTACCTGGCGCCTTACGGCTGGGTGCCGATGGATGTCACCACCGGCCGTTTGAACGATGCGGATCCGCAGATCGCGGACTTTTATCTGGGCGGACAGGACGCCTACCGCATTGCGTTCAACGACGATTATTCGCGCGAACTGGTTCCGGCCAAGCAGCATTTCCGGTCGGAGACGGTGGATCTGCAGCGCGGGGAAGCGGAATGGAGAGGCGGCAATCTCTATTTCGATCAATGGGATTACGGATTCGAATGGAAAATGCTGCCGTTGAAGAGCAGCGCCGAATAGCGGGGCGGGAACCCACCAACCAACTCAGCAGGAGAGATCGGGGATGAACGGTAGAATTTTTCGCAAGGCCACGCTTTGTATCGCACTCGGAGCATGCATGGCGTCCATGGTGCCGGCCACGGCATGGGCGCAGAACGTCGCCGGTTCGGTGATGGGGCGCGCCAGTGCCGGTGATGAGATAGTCATCACCAATACGGAAACAGGCCTCACCCGCAGCGTCACGGCGGACAGCAGCGGCAATTACCGTCTCGCCCAATTACCGGTGGGAAATTACTCGCTGCAGACCAATCGGGATGGAAAGGCAATCGGTCAACCAGTACAGGTTGCCGTCACCCTGGGCAATGCCACCACCGTCAACATCGGTGGCGATGGTGCGGTCAACATGGCTGCGGTCCAAGTGATCGGCTCGCGCATTGTCACCCCGGTGGACGTCAGCTCGACCGAGTCAGCTTTGAATATCACCGCCGAGGAACTGCGCCGGCTACCGGTCGACCGCAACGTTTCTTCCGTAGCGCTGATGGCGCCGGGCGTGAGCAAAGGCGAGTCTTCCTTCGGCGGAATTTCGTTCGGCGGTTCGTCGGTGGCGGAAAACGCGACCTATATCAATGGGCTCAACGTCACCGATTTCTACAACCGGAATGGCTTCTCCGAAGCGCCCTTTGGTTTTTATAGGGAATTCCAGGTGAAGACCGGCGGCTATTCCGTCGAATTCGGCCGTACCACGGGCGGCGTTATCAATGCGTTGGCCCGCTCCGGCGGAAACGAGTTCGAATCCGGCGCGGAGCTGACTTTCGAGCCACGGGCATGGCAGTCGGAAGCGAAGGATCATTATTTCAATGGCGAACGCTATCTGACCAACAGCCGCGATAACTACAGCTCGACCAAGCTGGATGTCTGGGCCTCGGGTCCCCTGATCAAGGACAGGCTGTTCTTCTTCGCCATGTACGAGGCGCGGGCCTTCGATCCATGGAACACAAACGACGAAGGCACAACGCTGACCAAGAACCATTCCGGAAACGGGTTCTGGGGCGGCACCATCGACTGGTACGTCACCGACAGCAACATCCTCAGCCTGATGGCGTTCTCGAACAAGAACGAAGCTGTCGGCGACGTATACGGCTACGACTTCGACCTCTCCCAGGTCGGCACCAAGAGGAACGAGATCTACAGCGACACCGGCGGCGACAACTGGGCATTGACCTGGACTTCCAATTTCACCGACAACCTGTCGATGAAATTGATGTACGGCGAGAACAAGCGCTCCGCCTTCACCCGCTCGTTGCTGGACCTGGAGTGCAACCGCGTGGTCAGGGCGAGCGGTGCTCCCGCCGCGCCCTCGGTTCCCCTGGGCTGCAGCACCAATTCCACGGTGTTCTCGCGCGACGACACGCGCGAGCAGGCCCGTGCCGATTTCGAATGGTCGCTTGGAGACCATCTGTTGCGCTTCGGATTTGACCACGAGATCAACACTTCGGACCACATCCAGTACTACGCCGGCCCCGGCGCCATTTTCTACAATGTGTATCCCGGCAGCGCCGGAAGCTCGATCCCCAATCCGCCCGGCGGTGTGGTCCCGGCTGGATACTCGGGCTACGTGCGCGCGCGCAGGAACGAGATATTCGGAACTTTCGAGAGCACCAATTCTGCCTGGTACCTAGAGGACAACTGGTCAGTAACCGACAACCTGGTGCTCAATCTCGGCCTGCGCAACGAGGCATTCGACAACAAGGATGGGGAAGGAAACACCTATATTGAGATGGACAAAATGTGGGCGCCGCGGCTTGGCTTCTCCCTGGACGTGAAAGGCGACGGAACCACCAAGGTGTTCGGCAACATCGGCCGCTATTTCCTGCCGGTTGCCAATGTCATCAATATCAAGCAGGCAGGTGCGCTGCTGGATGAACGCACGTACTACGCGTTCGATGGCTGGGAGATCCGCGAACTCAACGGAAACCAGTATGCGGTTCCGCGTCTGGGGCCGCAGATCGGAACCGTGGATGTTTCGCAGGGCGACGGCACGGTTGGAGACCTGCGGTCCGAAGTGGACCGGGACATGGATCCGGTCTACCAGGACGAATTGATTCTTGGTTTCCAGACCATGATCAACGACAAATGGTCATGGGGCGTCCGCGGTATATACCGTCGTTTGAAGAACGCAATCGATGATATGGAAATTAGCGCTACCGGTCAGTGCGGTCCCGATGGTTATGTGGGATGGGTCATGGCCAACCCTGGAGAAAATGTCACGGTGTGGGGCGATACCGACTGCGATGGCAGTGCCGATGGCTGGGTAACGGTAGACACTTCCAAGGAAGGCTGGGCGATGTACGACGAGAACGATAATTACCTGGGCCAACGTGGTTGGGAAAAGCCCAAGCGTACCTACAAGGCACTGGAGTTCCAGATAGACCGCGCATGGGACGACAAGTGGGAGTTCAACGCCTCTTACACGTTGTCCTGGAGTGAGGGAAATGCCGAGGGCCCCGTCAATTCGGACACCAATTTCGGCGATACCGGCCGTACCGAAAACTTCGACGATCCGTGGGTTAATCTCAATGGTGAGGGTCCCTTGGCCAACGATCACCGGCATCAGCTGAAGCTGCGGGGATCCTATGCCCTCAACGAGAGCTGGCAGGTTGCAGGCACGCTCGACGCGCGCTCGGGCGGGCCGATCACTGGTTTCGGTACAGGCAACCCTTACGACGTGACCCGATACCACAGCTACTACATCTGCGTAGCCAACTGCGATGCGGCGGACATCACCCAGCAAGTCTATGAACTGTCCCCACGGGGCGGCTACGGACGCATGCCGTGGACGTTCGACCTCGGCGCCAGCGTGACCTACTTGAAATCGTTCGGCGCCGCGGATCTCAGCGTCAAATTTGCGATCTACAACCTGCTCGACCATCAGCGCACGACCCGGGTGGACCAGGAACTCCAGCCCAGTGTCGGCATGAACGAAGACGACCCGACCGTTCCCCAGTTGAATGAGTTCTTCGGGCAAGGTTATGGCTTCCAGTCGCCGCGCTACGCACAGCTCATCGTTTCGGTGAACTTCTGAGCGTAGTGGAGAGAGCTCGTTTGCGCCCGCCCGCCGGTCAGGCGGGCGCGAACGCATGGAGTGTATTGCGGGCTTCGTGGAAAAGTGCCTTGATGGCAAGGACGTGCCCGGGCTAGAGATTCCGGCTGGACAATGAGGCGTTGTGGCGACCGGAGACCGATGCATATGAATCTTGTAGGCGCTCAGACCGAACTCTCCCAGGAGGTTTTCGAGCCTCCGGCCGTACGGCTTTTCGATGGTGTGGATCTGGCAGCGCTGGGTGCGGCTTTGCCGACGCCATTCCATGCCTATTCCGCCAATGCGATACGGCAGCGCATTGCGGGGTTGCAGGCGGCGCTTGATGGTTCGAACGCCACAATCTGCTTCGCAGTGAAGGCAAACCCGAACCTCGCTGTTCTGCAGATCATGGCGCAAAGCGGCCTCGGCGCCGATATCGTGTCGTCGGGCGAACTCCGCCGCAGCCTTAGGGCCGGTATTCACGCCAAGCGCATCGTGTTTTCCGGGGTCGGCAAGACCGAAGCCGAAATGGGCGAAGCGATCGATGTGGGCGTGGGGCGCTTCAATGTGGAATCGTCGGAGGAACTGGAAGCCTTACAGCGTGTAGCGCAGATGCGGAATGCGACGGTGTTCGCTTCGGTCCGCATCAATCCAGATGTCGATGCAGGTACCCACGACAAAATATCTACCGGAAAATCGGATAACAAATTCGGCGTCAGCATCGCCGAGGCCCGGCGATGGTTCGCTGCAGACAGTGGCGCAGGAAACGTCCGGCTGGATGGCCTGCATGTGCATATCGGCTCGCAGATCCTGGAGCTGGAGCCTTTCCGCCAGGCCTTGCGTCATGTGTCCATGTTCTGGCGCGAACTGGTGCAAGCCGGGCACGCGATCAACAGCATCGACGTGGGCGGCGGACTCGGCGTGGTTTATCGTGGGGACCGGGATAGGCCAGTGGATGTGGTGGGCTACGTGCGCACCATCCGCGAAGCGCTGGCTGGGTTCGAGGGGCGTATCGTGCTGGAGCCCGGTCGCTATCTGGTGGCCGAGGCGGGAATACTTCTGACGCGCGTAGTCCGTACCAAACAGGGTGAGTCCCGCAATTTCCTCATCGTCGATGCTGCCATGAACGACCTGCTTCGGCCCAGTCTGTATGATGCGTGGCATGACATCGAGCTGATCGCCGGAGATTTCGATCGGGACGGCCTGCGCGCCGACACCGTCTACGACATCGTCGGTCCGGTCTGCGAAACCAGCGATACTTTCGCAATCGGACGCCAGTTGCCGCGGTGCCGCGCCGGTGACCTGCTGGCCATCCGTTGCACGGGCGCCTACGGAGCATCGATGTCGTCCACCTACAATTCGCGGCCACTGGCTGCCGAAGTACTGGTCGACGACGGCTGCTACGCGGTGGTCCGCCGCAGACAGTCGTTCGAAGAAATGATCGCGGGAGAACAGGCGGCGGCTTCGTGGAGAACCGCATGAAGCCGGAACAGGACCGTCCGAGTGCGTGCAGTATGGCGCTTGCTACCTGCCTGTTCGTAGCCGGCTTGCCCGCGTCCTGTCCGGCGATTGCCGGCGACGCGCCAACGGCGATTCCTTCCCAGGCACGGACGAGCCAGGCAGAGCTAGATGCAGTCCTGGATGAAACCGTCGCCCGTTACCATCTTCCCGGAATCGCTGTCGGCGTGATCGAAGACGGCAAGGTTGTCTATTTTGGAGCACGCGGCGAGATAGCTAGCGGTTCCGGCCAACCCATCACTTCCAGAACCCTGTTCAAAATCGCCTCCAACAGCAAGGCGATGACCGCCAGCGTGCTCGCCCGGCTGGTCGATGCCGGCAAGCTGCGCTGGGAAGATCCGGTCATCAAGTACTTGCCGTCTTTCCGCATGCACGATCCATGGGTCACCCAGAACATGCAGGTCAAGGACCTGCTGGTGCACAACAGCGGCTTACCCGAGGGTGGCGGCGATCTGATGCTGTGGCCGGAACCGAATCGTTTCACCCGCGCCGACATCATCGCCGGTCTGGCGCATATCAAACCCGCCTACAGCTTTCGCTCCGGTTATGCCTACGACAACCTGCTGTACGTGGTGGCGGGCGAAGTCGCCGCAGTCGCGGGCGGCGCCTCCTACGAGGAGCTGGTTCAACGGGAACTGTTCCAGCCGCTGGGATTGTCGCGCTGCCGGGCGGGCGCATGGCGGCCCGATGAGGTGGGCGATGTCGCCCAGCCCCACAACCGCATCGATGGCCGCAACGTGGTGGTCAAGGCGGACGGCGCCACCGTGACCCCGCTGGTTATGGCTGCGGCCGGCGGTATCCGCTGCAGTCTGGACGATATGCTGGTGTGGGCGAAGAACTGGCTGGCGCCGGACGCCGCGCAGCAAGCCTGGCTGTCGACCGAGCAGCGGCAGGCTGCCTGGGTTCCACGCACGCCCATGCCCATTTCCGCACGCCGCCAGGCCTGGGACGGCACGCGTCTGCTCGCTTACGGTTACGGGTGGCGCATCGCCGATGTCGATGGCGCGTACACCGTTTCGCATACCGGCACTCTGTCGGGCATGTATTCGGTCATGACCCTGTTGCCGGACCGCAGATCGGGCTTCGTGGTGTTGATCAACGGCGAAGCGGAAGCGGCGCGCACGGTGTTGAACGAGGTGTTGCTGAAACGCTTCACCAAGCCGGAAGATGATCGGGGAGTGGCTTATTACGCCGATGAGCTCGCGCGCGAATCCGAATCGAAACGACCCGAGGAACAATCATCCGCCATCGAGCGTACGGCACCTTCGTCGGAACAATTCGTGCAGTGGTTCGGCGTCTATCGCGATCCCTGGTTCGGCGAGGCACGTGTCTGTCCCGAAGGCGGGCAGGTGCGCTTCGTTTCGGCCAAGTCACCGATGCTCTCCGGCCGCATCATGCGCAGCGGCACCCGGTATCTGGTTGACTGGGACCACGATAGCGTGGATGCGGAAGCCTGGCTGGATTTCCACAAGGGCGACTCAGCCCAACCGGCACGGCTGACCCTGGCCAAAGTCGATCCAGACGCGGATTTCAGCTACGACTATGAAGACCTGGCCTTCGAACGGATACGCGGCTGTGAGTGAGCGGCGGCAATGCTCGCTCCGAAAGGGCGCCTTGTTCGCGTGGATCGTATTGGCATGCGCAGGTTGCGCGTCCGCTCCAGTCTCGGCGCCTGAAGTATCCGGTGCGCGTACGTTCGCCGAAACCGGTCTGGTCGATATCCGCACTCTGGTACCCGACATCTCCCAGCAGATCCGTTACGCCGGATCGGAAAACTTCGTAGGGGTGCCAGTGGAAGGGTATGGCGCAGCCCGCTGCTACCTGCTCGAGCCGGCAGCGCAGGCTCTGCAGCGCGTCGAACAGTCCTTGCGGCAGCATGGATTCCGTCTGCGGGTATTCGACTGCTACCGGCCGGCGCGCGCGGTTCGCCATTTCGTGCGTTGGGCTGCCGACTTGCAGGACCAGCGCACCAAGCCGCGTTACTACCCGAACCTGGACAAGACCAAGCTGCTGGGCGATTACATTGCGCCGGTCTCGGGCCACAGCCGCGGGGCTACCCTGGACCTCACCTTGCTGGATTGTCGCGGACCGGACGGTCAATGCGTTCCGTTGGACATGGGGACGGAGTTCGATTTCTTCGATACCCGCGCCAATACCGATTCGCCGCAGGTTACCCCGGCGCAGCGCGACAATCGCCAGCGTCTGCTGCGGGCCATGGCGCAGGAAGGTTTCAGGAATTATCCGCAAGAGTGGTGGCACTACACGCTTGCCTCCCACGATTCCCAGCTGCTCTACGACATTCCCATCGAATAGCCTGCCTTGCCGGTCGGCGCGGAATTCCCTCCATGCGTCTCGTTCTCCTGCTCCTGCTTATGACTCCTGTTTCCGCCATTGCCGAGAACGAATTCCCCGCCCATGCGGTGGACAGGATGATGGAGAGGTACGCGGGCGACGCGCCTGGCGCTTCGGTGCTGGTGTTGCGCGACGGTGCGCCGCTGTTGCGCAAGGCTTATGGTCTGGCGGACAGGGAACAGCGCATCGCAGCGACGCCTGCCACCAACTATCGGCTGGCTTCAGTCACCAAACAGTTCACCGCCGCAGCGATCATGCTGCTGGTGGAAGACGGACAGCTGACCCTGGACGACAGCGCCCGGCGCTGGTTGCCATCGTTGCCGGCTATGGCCGACTCCATCACTCTGCGGCATCTGCTGACCCATAGCTCAGGCCTGATCGACTACGAGGACGTCATGCCGGCCGATTTCACCGGGCAGCTGCACGACGCCGATGTCCTGCGCCTGCTGGAAACGCAGGACAAAACGTATTTCGCGCCCGGCACCGCGTATCGCTACAACAACAGCGGCTACGCGCTATTGGCGCTGATCGTGGAACGTGCCTCAGGGAAGTCGTTCGCCGACTTCCTGCGGTCGCGCATCTTCGAGCCGCTGGGGATGGCGCACACGCTGGCCTTCGTGGAGGGAGGCCCGGCCATCGCGGATCGCGCCTACGGCTATAGCGAATCGGCGGGCGGCTGGATTCGCACCGATCAAAGTACGACCAGTGCGGTGCTGGGCGATGGCGGCATCTATTCCTCCATCGACGACCTGGCCAAATGGGACGCGGCGCTGTACGACGATCGCCTGCTGAGCGATGAGTCGCGCAAGCTGATGTTCACGCCGCACGTGGTTACGGATGAACCCGATATTCGCTATGGTTTCGGTTGGCGCATCACCGGCGAGACGTTATGGCATTCTGGCGAAAGCATCGGTTTCCGCAATGTGATCGTGCGTTATCCGCAGCGGCGCTTGACCGTGATCGTACTCACCAACCGGGACGATCCGGAACCCTATGCGATGGCGAAAGCGATCGCCGAGTTGGCGATAGGGCAGGGGCTTTGAACGTGGCTGGTAAGGACTCGGGGCCGATCATGCGGCGCTTGCCGCTGAGAATCGGAGCGGCTGTGCAGGCAATCTTGCTGGTAGCGTTGTTTGCGGGCTGCGCGCATGCGCCGTCGCGCAATCCGCTCGCACGCTGGGTGCCATCGCCCAACCACAATGCGCGCGAAGCCACGTTGATCGTCATTCATGCCACGACGCAGGATTCGGTGGAGCAAAGCCTGCACACGCTGCGCACCCGCAACAGTGGCGGCCCGGTGAGTTCGCACTATCTGGTCGGTCGCAACGGCGATCTGTACCAACTGGTCGCAGAGGATAGGCGCGCATGGCATGCCGGTCCCGGCAGCTGGGGCACGATCAGCGATGTCAATTCCGCTTCGATAGGCATCGAGCTGGACAACGACGGCAGCGAACCGTTTTCGGACGCTCAGATCGACAAGCTGCTGGTGCTGCTCGAGGATCTGTGTAAACGCCTGGACATTCCTCGTTATCAGGTCATCGCCCATGCCGACATGGCGCCGACCCGCAAGAGCGACCCAGGGGTGCTGTTTCCCTGGGCACGGCTCGCTCAGGCAGGATTCGGGCGTTGGCCGGCGGCACCGTTGGTCGATCCGCCCGCGAATTTCGATCCCAGGTCCGCGTTGAGGATCATCGGTTACTCAACGGACGACTATGCTGCGGCGATCCGCGCTTTCCGTTTGCATTACCGGGGAATCGACACCGATGCTACCGAGCTGGGAATCGAAGATCTGCGCGTCCTGTATGCGCTCGTGAGTATTCCCGAGTAGCGGGCAATTCGGAAAATGTCGATGTAGGGCGGGCATTGCCCGCCGCCGTATCAAGTACGGGGCAGGCTCTACCAAGCCGACAGCTTGCTGCTTGCTTATTCGATCTGCTGGGGGAGCACCACCAGCTTGCCGATCGCCTTGCGTGCGAGCAGTGCGTCCAGTGCATGCGACGCTTGCGAAAGCGGGTAGCGCTTGGAGATCAGTGGATGGATTTTCCGTTCGCGCAGCCAGGCGAATAACAAGCCCATGTTTTCCGCATTCAAAGCAGGTTCGCGGCGCACGAATTCGCCCCAGAACACGCCGACCAGCGAACTGCCTTTCAACAATAAAAGGTTCGCGGGTATTTTGGGAATGTCTCCAGCCGCGAAACCGACCACGAGATAGCGCCCACGCCAGCCGACGCTGCGCAGCGCAGGCTCGGCCAAATCGCCCCCCACCGGGTCGTAGACCACATCCACGCCGCGTCCGCCAGTCAGCGCCTTGATGCATTCCCGCAGGTCTTCGCTGGCGTAGTCGATGGTTTCGTCGGCGCCCAGTGCGCGTGCGGCTGCCAATTTATCCACGGAGGACGCAGCGGCGATGACGCGCATGCCCAGTAGTTTTCCGATTTCCACCGCCGCCAGACCCACGCCCCCGCCGGCTCCCAGCACCAGCAACGTCTCGCCGGCTTGCGCCTGCGCACGGTCCTTCAATGCGTGCAGCGACGTGCCGTAGGTCAGGACGAAACTGCCGGCAAGTTCCAGATCCTCGTCGCTTATTTCACCGGGCAGTGGAACGATATTGCTCGCATCCACCAGCACTTCCTGCGCGTAGGCGCCGAACAGGGTGATGCCGACCACTTTGTTTCCCACTGCAAGCCGCTTCACTTCGCTGCCGACGGCGATGATCTCGCCGGACAGTTCGCCGCCTGGCGAGAACGGCAGTTCGGGCCTGAACTGGTATTTGCCGGCAACGATCAACGCATCGGGGAAATTCACCGCCGCCACCCGCGTGCGCACCAGCACCTGCGCAGGGCCGGGAATCGGCGAGGGCAGGTCGCGCAACTGCAGCGAGGAGGGCGGCCCCCAATTTTCGCAGACGATGGCTTTCATGCGGTTCCTTTTGTCTGTCAAAGAGGCCAGCGCTCAGCTTTCCGCGCGGATCGCATGCTTGGCCAACTCCAGCCGCGCGATGGTGCCGCGATGCACTTCGTCGGGGCCATCGGCGATGCGCAGCGTGCGGATGCCCGCATACAGGCCCGCCAACGGGAAATCCTCGGTCACCCCGGCGCCGCCATGGGCCTGGATGGCCCAGTCCAGGATCTGGCACGCCATGGTGGGAGCGACCACCTTGATCATCGCGATCTCCGCGCGCGCCACCTTGTTGCCCACCGTGTCCATCATGTAGGCCGCCTTCAGCGTGAGCAGACGCGCCTGTTCGATCATGCAGCGCGCTTCGGCGATGCGTTCATGCCAGACGGAATGGTCGGCGATGCGTTTGCCGAAGACCACGCGCGACTGCACGCGCTTGCATAGCAGCTCAAGCGCGCGCTCGGCCACGCCTATGGTGCGCATGCAATGGTGGATGCGGCCCGGGCCCAGGCGCCCTTGTGCGATTTCGAAGCCACGGCCTTCGCCCAGCAGCAGATTGGCGACCGGCACGCGGACCTCGCGCAGTTCTATCTCCATATGGCCATGCGGCGCGTCGTCGTAGCCGAACACCGGCAGCGGACGGATCACTTCGACCCCCGGCGTGCCGGCCGGCACCAGCACCATCGATTGCTGCTGATGGTTGGGCGCGGCCGGATCGGTCTTGCCCATGACGATGTAGAGCGCGCAACGCGGATCGCCGGCGCCGGAGGCGAACCACTTGCGTCCGTCGATCACATACTCGTCGCCGTCGCGGCGGATGGAGCACTGGATGTTGGTGGCGTCGGAAGAAGCCACCGCCGGCTCGGTCATCAGGAATGCAGAGCGGATGTCGCCCGCCAGCAACGGCTCCAGCCAGCGGTCCTTCTGCTCGTCGCTGCCGTAGCGCTCCAGTGTTTCCATGTTGCCGGTATCGGGCGCCGAGCAGTTGAACACTTCGGAAGCCCAGGACACGCGCCCCATGATTTCGCAGAGCGGTGCGTATTCCAGGTTGGACAATCCCTGCGGCGCGCGCGTGGACTGCGGAAGGAACAGGTTCCACAAGCCGCGCTCGCGCGCCAGCGGCTTCAGTTCTTCGATGATCGGCACCGGCACCCACGCGTTGCCGGCGGCGCGGTTGCGCCGGGTCTGCTCCTGGTACACCGCTTCATTGGGGTAGATGGCAGCATCGAAGAAGCGCATCAGCTCGGTGCGCAGTGCTTCGACCTTGGGGCTGTAACTGAAATCCATGGGGCCTCCAATGTGCGACTTAAGTTCCATGTAGTGGAACTATATTTTATGTATCTTGCCGCATCCTAAGAGCAGGGATGGATATCTAGCAAGCGGCCTATTTTCGACTTGTCGAAGCAACAATGGCTAAGTACGATGAATCATCCGCAAGACATCAGTTCCACTGAATGGAACTCTGAGAATCCATCGATGCCCAAGCTGCATGTGCTCTTCAAGAAGGAGGATCTGGACCAGAGCCGTCTTCAGGGCAAGGTGGTGATCGTGCTGGATGTGCTGTTCGCCACTTCCACCATCGTGCACGCCTTCGCCCAGGGCATCGATCGCATCTGGCCCGCACGCGATGCCGATGATGCTTTGCGCATTGCCGCCGGTTTGCAGGCGCCGCTGCTGGCGGGCGAGTACCTGGCCGAAGGGCTGCCCGGTTTTGGGCCGGCCACGCCCTTGGCACTGGCCGGTACCGGCCTTCATGGCGCCACGCTGGTCTATGCCACGACCAACGGCACGGTGGCCTTGAGCAATGCGGCCGGCGCCGCCCACGTTTACGTCGGCGCCTTGTCCAATGGGGCTGCGTTGGCCGCTTATGTCGCCGGCAGACACCCGCAAGCGCAGGTGCTGCTGCTGTGCGCGGGCTCGGTCGACAGTTTCAATCTGGAAGACTTCTATGGTGCCGGGCATATCGCCTCGCACTTCGAGCGTATAGGCGGTTACGCGCTGACCGATGCGGCGCTCGCCGCAGTGCTGCTGTGCCGCCACAGCGATGCCTTGGCCACGCTGCGTGCCTCGCGGGTGGGGCGGATCATGCAGGCGCATGGTTTGCAGCACGAAGTGGATTGCGCCGCACGATTCGACGCGCACGACATCGTCCCGGAACTCAGCGACGGCTACCTGCGGTTGGTGGCGGCATGAACATTCCTGCCCTGCGCTTCATGGTCGCTTTCCGCAACGAGCCTCGCACGCTTCGTTGCCAACCTTCATTGCTCTCAGGAACCGGATATGTCAATCAAGTATGAAATCCGCGATGGCGTCGCGATCCTTACTCTGGACAACCCGCCGGTCAACGGTTTGGGCTTGGGCACGCGTCGGGGCCTGGTCGAATCGCTGGAGCTGGCGCTGGACGATGCTTCGGTAAAAGCCATCATGGTGACCGGCGGCGCACGTGCGTTCTCCGGCGGCGCGGACATCCGCGAGTTCGACAAGCCCGAAGCCGGCATGGAGCCCACGCTACCCACCGTCATCGCTGCCTTCGAGCGCAGCGCCAAGCCGGTTGTGGCGGCCATCGAAGGTCTTGCCCTGGGCGGCGGGCTGGAACTGGCGCTGGGCATGCATCATCGCGTGGCCGACAAGCGTGCGCAGATCGGCCTGCCGGAAGTGAAGCTGGGCCTGTTGCCGGGCGCGGGCGGCACGCAGAGGTTTCCTCGCGCGGTGGGGTTGGAGGCGGCGGTGAACATGATCGTTTCCGGCACGCCGGTCGCAGCCGGCAAGCTTGCGGCAACCAGACTGTTTGATCGCGTAGTGGAAAGCGATGTGCTGCAAACCGCCATCGACATGGCCAACGAAGCCGCCGTCTCGGGCGCGTTGCCGAAGGTGCGCGACTGGAAGATCGAGCATCCCAATGCGGAGGGCTTCCTCGGTTTCGCGCGCACCGCCGTCGCCGCGGCATCGGCGAACTATCCCGCGCCGCTGAAATGCTTGGACGCGATAGAAGCGGCGGTGAAGCAGCCTTTCGACAAGGGCATAGAGGTAGAGCGCGAGGCCTTCGGCGCGCTGATACAGACCACCGAGTCCAAAGCACTGCGCCACGGTTTCTTCGGCGAGCGCGCGGCCGGCAAGATCGCCGATATCGGTCCGGAAGTCGCGCTGCGCGAGGTGAAACGGGTCGGCGTGATCGGTGCGGGAACCATGGGCGGTGGCATCACCATGAATTTTCTCAATGCCGGCATTCCGGTGACGTTGCTGGAAACCAGGCAGGAGGCATTGGATCGCGGCCTGGCCACTATCCGCAAGAACTATGAGAACAGTGCGAAGAAAGGCAAGCTGACCGCCGAACAGGTGGAACAGCGAATGGGCCTGGTCACGCCGACGCTGGACTATGCCGGTCTTGAAGACGCCGACCTGATCATCGAAGCGGTGTTCGAGGAATACGGAGTCAAGCAATCGGTGTTCACCCAGCTCGACGCGGTGGCCAAGCCGGGCGCCATTCTCGCCAGCAACACTTCCACCTTGGATGTGGATCGCATCGCCGCCTTCACCAACCGCCCGCAAGACGTACTGGGCATGCATTTCTTCAGCCCGGCCAACGTGATGAAGCTGCTGGAAGTGGTGCGCGGCAAGGCCACTGCCAAGGACGTGCTCGCCACAGTGATGGCGCTTGCGAAGAAGATCGGCAAGACCGCGGTGGTATCGGGCGTCTGCGACGGCTTCATCGGCAACCGCATGATCGAGCAATACAGCCGCCAGGCTGGCTTCCTGCTGGACGAAGGCGCGTTGCCGCAGCAGGTGGACAAGGCCATGGAGAAATTCGGTTTCGCCATGGGGCCGTTCCGCATGGGCGATTTGGCCGGCAACGACATCGGCTGGGCGATCCGCAAGCGGCGTTACGTGGAAAAGCCGCACATGACTTACTCGAAGACGGCGGACCTGGTGTGCGAATTGGGCCGGTATGGGCAGAAGACCGGCGCCGGCTGGTACGACTACAAGCCGGGCGACCGCACTGCGTATCCGTCGCAGGTGGTCGACGAACTGATAGAGAACAATTCGAAGGACCTGGGAATCGCGCGTCGTGCCGTCAGCGACGAAGAAATCGTCGAGCGCCTGGTCTACGCGCTGGTCAACGAAGGGGCGCACATTCTGGAGGAAGGCATCGCCGCCAAGGCCTCGGACATCGACATCGTCTATCTGGCCGGCTACGGCTTCCCGATCTGGCGCGGCGGCCCGATGTTCTACGCCGACAGCGTCGGCCTCTACAACGTGCTGGCCGCCATGCGGCGCTATGCCAAGGGGCATGAAAGCAAGGCCTGGGAGCCCTCGCTGCTGCTGGTTGCGCTGGCCGAAGCTGGGCAATCGTTCAATCCATGATCGAAACTCCGTCTGACCGGCGCTGATCCGCAACGCATTCCACCGGGACCACACTCGTGAAAGAAGCCGTTATCGTTTCCACCGCACGCACCGGCCTGGCCAAGAGCTGGAAGGGCGCCCTCAACATGACCCACGGCGCGACTCTTGGCGGCCACGTGGTGCAGCACGCAGTCGCCCGCGCCGGGGTCGATCCGGGCGAGGTAGAAGACGTGCTGATGGGATGCGCCAACCCCGAAGGCGCCACCGGCGTCAACATCGCGCGCCAGAGCGCGATCAGGGCCGGTTTGCCGGTCAGCGTTCCCGGCGCCACCGTCAATCGTTTCTGTTCCTCGGGCCTGCAGACCATCGCCATGGCGGCGCAACGCGTGCTCGCGGGCGAAGGCGGTATCCACGTCGCCGGCGGCGTGGAAAGCATTTCCTGCGTGCAGCCGTACATGAACCAGCACATGCTCAGCGAAGGCTGGCTGCTGCAGCACAAGCCGGAGATCTACTGGCCGATGTTGCAGACCGCCGAAACCGTAGCCAGGCGCTACGGCATTTCGCGCGAGCGCCAGGACCGCTACGGCGCCGAAAGCCAGCAGCGCGCCGCGGCCGCGGCGGCAGCCGGCAAGTTCGACGACGAGATCGTGCCGATCACCGTGCTGGCCGGTGTGGCCGACCCCGAAACCCGGCAATTGACGACACGGGAAGTCACCTTGTCCACGGACGAAGGCATCCGCGCCGATACGACCTACGAAGGCGTGGCCAAGATCCGCAGTGCGGTACCCGGCGGCGTGATTTCCGCGGGCAACGCCAGCCAGTTTTCCGATGGCGCCTCCGCTGCGGTGGTGATGGACGCGAAGCTGGCCGAACAGCGCGGCCTGCAAGCGCTCGGTGTCTTTCGCGGCTTCGCCGTCGCCGGCTGCGAACCTGACGAGATGGGTATAGGCCCGGTGTTCGCAGTACCGAAGCTGCTGAAGCGCGCCGGCCTGACAGTGGATGACATCGGTCTGTGGGAATTGAACGAGGCCTTCGCCGTGCAGGTGCTGTACTGCATGGACACGTTGAAGATTCCCCACGAGCGCATCAACGTCAACGGCGGCGCGATAGCGGTGGGCCATCCCTATGGCGTCAGCGGCGCACGTCTGGTTGGCCATGCCTTGATAGAGGGTAGGCGCCGTGGCGTGAAGTACGCCGTGATCACCATGTGCGTGGGCGGCGGGCAGGGTGCGGCCGGCCTGTTCGAGATCGCGTGAGCGGGACCGGCTGATGCGCGTACTCGAAAACCTGGATGCGTTGCCGGCGTGGATAGGCCGGGAAGTGGCCTGCAGCGATTGGCTGGCGGTGGACCAATCGCGCATCCAGCGCTTTGCCGATGCCAGCGGCGACCAGCAATGGATCCACACCGACCCGGAACGTGCGCTGCGCGAATCGCCCTACAAATCGACGATCGCCCACGGCTACCTGACCCTGTCGCTGTTGCCGCATCTGCTGGAAAGCTGCCTGCGCATCGATGGCGTCGGCATGGCGATCAACTATGGCCTGGACCGCGTGCGTTTTCCCGCGCCGCTGCTCGTCGGCCAGCGCGTACGGGCCCGATTGGCGCTGGAGCGCCTGGAATCGGTCGCCGGTGGCCTGCAAGCCCATTGGGCCGCAACCGTCGAGCTGGAGTACGGCGGCAAACCCGCCTGTGTCGCGCAGATGCTGGTGCGTTACTACCCGCTTCCAGCAACCAACTGATTCAACAACGGAGTCCGCATGGATCTCGATTTCAACCTGGAAGAACGCGCGTTCCGCGACGAAGTGCGGCGGTTTCTCGCCGCAGAGTTGCCGGCCGACATCCGCGACCGCATGCGCCGCGACGACAGCAGCCAGATACGCGACGACATCGTGCGCTGGCAGAAGATTCTGCATGCCAAGGGTTGGGGCGCGCCCGCCTGGCCGGTCGAGTTCGGCGGCACGGGTTGGAGCAAGACCCGGCAGTATATTTTCGAGAACGAGTGCGCCCTGGCCGATGCGCCGGCGCAGTTGGCTTTCGGCATCAAGATGGTGGCGCCGGTGATCATGCGCTACGGCAGCGCCGAGCAACAGCAACGCTTCCTGCCGCGCATCCTGGCGGCCGAGGATTGGTGGTGCCAGGGCTATTCGGAAACGGGTTCCGGTTCCGATCTCGCTTCCTTGAAGATGAAGGCCGAGCGCGAGGGCGACGAGTATGTGCTCAACGGCCAGAAAGTCTGGAACACGCTGGGACAGTTCGCCGACTGGATCTTCTGTCTGGTGCGTACCGATCCGTCCGCCAAGCCGCAGAAAGGCATCTCCTTCCTGCTGATCGATATGAAGACGCCCGGCATCAGCGTACGCCCGACGCGGCTGCTGGATGGAACCTTCGAAGTCAACGAAATCCGGTTCGACAACGTGCGGGTGCCCGTGTCCAACCGCGTCGGCGAGGAGAACCAGGGCTGGACCTACGCCAAGTTCCTGCTGGGCCACGAACGCACCAACATCGCCGGCATCGGCTTCTGCAAGCGCGAACTGTTGCGCCTGAAGCAGGATGCGGCGGGCACGATCAAGGACGGACGCAGCCTGCTGGAGGATCCCGCATTCGGCAACAAGGTTGCCCAGGCCGAGATCGAGCTCACCGCATTGGAGGTCACCAACATGCGGGTGATCTTTGCCGAGGCTGCCAACCATGCGCCGGGACCGGAAGCGTCGATGCTGAAGATCCGCGGCACCGAGATCATGCAGCGCATCTCCGAGTTGCAGGTGGAATTACTGGGCCCACGCGCACTGGCCTACCGGCACGATGACGACGGATCGCGCGCCACCGCGGCCTACCTCAATCTGCGCAAGCTGAGCATCTTCGGCGGATCCAACGAGATCCAGCGCAACATCATCGCCCACATGATTCTCGGTCTGTAGAAGCACCTACTTCAGGAGCGCACCATGGATTTCTCCTTCAACGACGAACAGCAGATGCTGCTGGGCACCACACGCCGCTTCATCGCCGAGCGTTACAGCTTCGAGCACCGCAATGCAGTGCGCGCCTCGGCTGACGGTTGGTCGCGCGAGGTATGGGCGCAGCTGGCCGAACTGGGTTTGCTGGCCGTCAATATTCCAGAGGAAGACGGCGGCATCGGCACGGGACCGGTGGGCACGATGCTGGTCGGCAACGCGATAGGAGAGGGCCTGCTGCTGGAACCGTTCTGGTCCAGCGCGGTGGTGGCGACCCAGGCCATCGTCGTCCTTGGCTCGGCCCAACAGAAATCGAAGTGGCTGCCGCCACTGGCCGGCGGCGAATCGATCGCGGTGCTGGCGCACGACGAAGCGTCCGCGCGCCTGGATGCGATGGATATCGACACCCGGGCCACGCCGCGCGGCGACGGCTGGGAACTGAGCGGCCGCAAATCCGTGGTCTACCATGCGCCGGCGGCCGATCTGCTGCTGGTTTCGGCGCGCGTCGGCGACGAATTGGGAGTGTTCGCAGTTCCAGTCGGTACCGCAGGCGTCAGCATTTTCCCTTACGCCACGGTGGACGAGCAGCGCGCCGCCGACGTGGTTTTCGAAAAAGTGGCGTTGGCTGCCGATTCGCGCCTGGGCGGCGATGCGCGCCAACCCCTGCAGGCCGTTCTCGATTACGCATTGGCGGCCTTGTGCGCCGAAGCTTTCGGCGCGATGGATCGCCTGCTGGCCGCCACGATTTCCTACAGCCGCTCGCGCGTGCAGTTCGGCGCGCCCATCGGCAGTTTCCAGGCGCTGCAGCACCGCATGGCGGAAATGCTGATGCACCTGGAGCAGGCGCGTTCGATGTCGTATCTGGCCGCTTCGCGCTGCATCGATCCCGATCCGCTGATGCGCGGCGCTGCCTTGTCGGCGGCCAAGACGTTGATGGGGCAGGCGGCCCGCTATATCGGGCAGCAGGCCGTGCAACTGCACGGCGGCATGGGCATGACCGATGAACTGGACGTCAGCCACTACTTCAAGCGCCTGCTGGCGTTCGAGCTGCGCTGCGGCACTACCGATGGGCATCTCGAGAACTATCGGCGGCAGCTGCGCGCGGCTTAGAGCAGCAGTAGGTCGGGGCTACGCCCCCGACGCGTGGGAACTGAGCCTGCCTCGAAAAGCGTGGTTCGACGGAGCCTGCCCCGGACTTGATCCGGGGCTCACCACGAACGGGACTAAGGGGTGCTATCCATGTACGGTTTCATGGGCGCTGCCTATGCAGTGGATACCGATCGAACCGCTTTCCAGGAACATCAGCCCACTGCTTGCTGAAGCGAACGTATCACCACGCTCAGCGGCTCCGGTCGCGCGATGAAATACCCCTGCAGGTGCTCGCAACCGTTTTCCTTGAGCCACCGGTACTGGTCCGGGTTTTCGACTCCTTCGGCCACCACCGACAGGCCCAGTGTATGCGCCAGGCTCAAGAGCGCGCGGCATATCGCTGCGCTGCCCGGATTGGAATGGACATCGGCCACAAAGGACTGATCGATTTTGAGAAAGTCGAGAGGAAGATGTTTGAGATAGGAGAAGCTGGAGAAACCCGTGCCGAAATCGTCGATCGAAGTGCGGATGCCCGCCGCTTGCAGACGGCGCATCGCTTCTATCGCCTGCTCGGGCTCGCTCATGATGGTGCTTTCGGTCAGTTCGACGTGCAGCGCACCGCGGCGAAGTCCGTGTTTCGAAACCGCGGCCGACACGGAGCGGTAAAAATCCGTGTCCAGGAACTGCTGGGCCGAGACGTTCACCGCTATGGGAATGTGCCCGAATCCGGCCAGCTCCAGGGTCCTGTGGCTTGCGGCGGCATGGTCCAGCACGTAGTGGCCCAATTGGGTGATAAGACCGTAGCTCTCCGCCAGCGGAATGAATTCGGAGGGAGGGATGAACGTGCCGTCCGGTTGCGGCCAGCGCACAAGCGCTTCCAGGGCGCTGGTCCTGAGGCTTTTGGCCTCTGCGATGGTCTGGAAGTGCAGCACCAGCTCGCCGGCGTTTATGGCGTGCCGAATGCGCAGGACCAGCTCCTGCTGCTCTATCGCGGCGATGCTCATCGCAGGGACGTAGGGAGCCGAGCGGACCTTTTTGGCGCTGGCCACATGAGCGGCGAGCGCGGCGTTCCTTATGATCTCCGCAGCATCGCCTCCGTCCGCCGGGTATTCGGAAAAGCCGACCCATGCCTCCAGATGATAGTGCCGTCCCTGGGATTCGATCGGCTCCAGGACGGCATCGGTCAGCGCTTCGTCGACTGCCTGCGCCGATTCTCCATGGCGTATGGCAACGACGAATGTATCGGAGGGCAGGTGGGCCGCCAGACCTTCTTCGCCGATGAGCGTGGTGAGCCGTTGGCTTATCGCCCGCAACAACGCCTCGCACGACGCCCGGCCCTGCGTATCGGCGATCAGGTCCAGCCCTTTTATCTGGATGTTCGCCACGCCGAACGGAATTCCGTCGTCCACGTCCCGTTCCAATCGCTTCGTCAGTTCGTCGATATTGAGCAGGCCGGTGGTCAGGTCCCGGGAAGCGCGGAAGGCGAGCTGCTGCTCGTATTCGATGCTGGCGCTGATGTCCTCGGCCAGGATGAGCCGCGCCGGCTTTCCGCCGAACTGCAGGTCCGCGGTATGGATATTGACCTCGAACAGGGATCCGTCCTTGCGCTGGTGCGTCCATACCTGCGGAAGATGGAATCCCTCGCGGCCCGCGGAGACGTCGGCCAGCAGTTTGTCTTTGTCCTCGTCCGGCCGTATGTCGAGTATCGACATGCCCAGGAACTCGTCCCTCGAATAGCCGTATTGCGCCACCGCGGCGGAATTGACTTCGAGGAATCTGAGCGTCGCGGCGTCGAACACCCAGAACGGCAACGGGTTCTCGTTGAATATCAGCCTGAACTGCCTTTCCGCATCGGCGATGCGCTTCTGCGCTTCCACCCGCGGAGTCACGTCGGCTATCGTTCCGGTTATCTTCAATCGCGAATCGTGATCGCGAACCGATGCGCCCCGCAGCGAAATCCATTTGACCAGGCCGCCCTTGACGATTGTCCGGTATTCGGTTTCGAACCTTTCCTGTGTGATCCATGCGTTGTCTATGACGCCCGCAAGCGCCTTGCGGTCATCGGGGTGCGCCAGCGCATAGAACTCTTCGGGCGAAGCCGAAGACTGTGCCGCGGGGATGCCCAGCATCTGGGTCACGTTGTCCGACCACTGCAGGCGCTGGGAGTCTTTCCACATTATCCACGTGCCTACGCCGCCCACTTGCTGGGCCAGGCTGAGGTTCGAAGCGCCTTCCTGTATTTCGGCCAGCAGTCGTTCCTGTGCGGCGCCGGTTCTTTTGAGCACGACCAGCAGGTAGACGTAAACCATCAGGTACGCCAGGTAAACCGCAACGGCGGTCGCCAGCAGCAGGTACCACGGCTTCAGGACATCGCCCGCCGCGATGCCTGCAGTAAGGCGGATCGAATACTCCGGCAGATCGGAAGTCGCGACAAGGCGGGGAACGCGGTCGATTTCGCTGGTTTGCGGAATGTTCGGCTTGGCCGCTGCGCGCGGTTTCGGAAAAGTCTTTCCGACCAGCCGCACCGTATCGGGGTAGTGCGCCAGCAAGGTGCCGTTGCGGTCGGTAATCGCGACGGTGCCGTTCTTGCCCGTGTCCAGGTCGGCGACGATGCTGCGCAGCTCGTAGATCCTGAAGCGTGCAAGAACGTATCCGCCCCGCTTCAACGGCACCGCTATCGGCAGCAACCAGCGGCCGCGGGGCGACTTGTACATATGGCCGATCCGCAGCGCGCTTCCGGGCCCTGGCGTGCGGTCCGCGATCCAGCGCGGCAGGGTGGGGTCTCCTTGCCCGCCGATCGTCGCGCGGCCTTCGCGGTCGACCAGGACGATGCCTTCCAACTCGCGTTGCCTGCTGGCGACGCCGGCGATGTTCTCCTGCAGCACGGTCGGGTCGGCGTTCGCTCCGCCATTGGACAGGAGCTCCACGTCGCCGGCGACTCCCAGCAGCGCCCGCTCCAGGTTCCGGAATTCGTACTTCAGCAAACGCGCCGCGCCGGAGGCGAGTGCGGAGCTTTGTCTTTGCGCGCCCTCCAGCCTGACGGCGCGGTCGTTGACCACCACGTAGGCGAGCCCGAACGCCAGCAGCAACGCCAGTATTATTCCTGCGATCGCAAAAACGGAGGTCGAACTGGTAGGACGTGATCGTCCGTTGTCGGAGTTCCTGCTCTCTTCCAATGGTTCGCCCCCAGCCGAGCAAAAGATCGCGATGCATCGTGAAGAAAACGATCGCTTGGTTTCCTGTCGTCGATAGCATGCACTAATCGCCATGGTGTTGGTGTCAGAACGGTCTTCACGCCGCGCTGGTTCATGCGTTATGAACGCGGACACCCATCACGGTTTCGAGTGAAATGCGGTAACTAGGGCGATCCGGCATGGAGTGGATCGAGGCGACAAACATCTGGGCGCCAAGCTGGGGGGACACTTCCGGCAGACGCCGCAACGGCGCAGGCCGGGGCAGGATCGGAAGCCGGATCACCAGGATGAATCCCGCCCGGACACGGTGGCGGCCTTCGCCGCTCGCCAGTGCGGGCACACTGGAATAGAGTTGTCGCTCTGAACCGCTTTCGCCGGCAACAAAAGCGCAAGCAAACGTTTGAACAGTACGCGGGGAGCGCGATGAGTCGTTATCTGGCCTATGGACTGAGCATCGCGCTGGCGTGGCTGTCTCTGGCGCTGGCGTTGCATTCGTCCGCGTGGTGGTGGGGCGTGGCGGGGTTCGGTGCATTGGCGCTGCTGGGCACCTGGGACGTGCTGCAGAAACGCAGCACGTTGCGGCGCAACTATCCGATCCTGGCGCACTTCCGCTACGGGCTGGAATCGGTGGGTCCGGAGATGCGCCAGTATTTCATCGAAGGCGACACCGCCGAGGTGCCGTTCTCGCGCCAGCAACGGGCGCTGGTGTATCAGCGGTCCAAGGGGGTGATGGACGTGGTGCCGTTCGGCAGCCAGCAAAGCGTATACAGCGTCGATTACGAGTGGCTCAACCATTCGCTGGCGCCGGTGGAAATCGAGTCCCACGATTTCCGCATCGTGATCGGCGGCGAATCCGCGCAGCCGTACAGCGCCAGTGTGTTCAATATTTCGGCGATGAGTTTCGGGGCGCTGTCGGCCAACGCCATCCGCGCGCTCAACGAGGGCGCCAAGCGCGGGCATTTCTATCACGACACCGGCGAAGGCTCTATTTCGCCTTATCACCGGGAGCCCGGCGGCGATCTGGTCTGGGAAATCGGCTCCGGTTATTTCGGTTGCCGTGCCGACGACGGGACTTTCAGCGAGGAACGCTTCGCTGCCAATGCGGGCACGCCGCAGGTGAAGATGATCGAGGTCAAGCTGTCGCAGGGGGCCAAGCCCGGTCATGGTGGGGTGCTGCCGGCGGCCAAGGTCAGCGCAGAGATATCGGCCACGCGCGGGGTGCCGATGGGCGTGGACTGCGTGTCGCCGGCCAAGCATTCGGCGTTCTCCACGCCGAAGGGGCTGCTGGAATTCGTGGCGCGGTTGCGCGAGTTGTCGGGCGGCAAGCCGACGGGGTTCAAGCTGGCCATCGGCCATCCGTGGGAGTGGTTCGGCATCGCCAAGGCCATGCAGGAAACGGGTGTACTGCCGGATTACATAGTGGTGGACGGGGCCGAGGGCGGTACGGGCGCGGCGCCGGCCGAATTCATCGACCACGTGGGCGTGCCCATGCACGAGGCGCTGATGCTGGTGCACAACACGCTGGTGGGTCTGGGCCTGCGCGACCGTATCCGCATTGGGGCAGCGGGGCGCATCACCAGTGCGTTCGATCTGGCGCGGACCATGGCGATGGGGGCGGATTGGTGCAATTCGGCCCGGGGGTTCATGTTCGCGCTGGGCTGCATCCAGTCGCAAAGTTGCCATAACGACAAGTGCCCGACGGGGGTGGCGACGCAGAATCCGAACCGCTGGCGGCATCTGGACGTGGCGGACAAGGCGGTGCGGGTGCAGCAGTACCACGACAATACGTTGAAGGCGCTGCGGGATCTGTTGGGGGCGGCGGGTCTGGACCATCCGGAGCAGTTGGGGCCGGAGCACATTCTGCGGCGCATTTCGGCGGTGGAGATCCGGTCGTTGGCGGCGTTGTTCAATTTCCTGGAGCCGGGGGAGTTGCTGAGCAAGGTGCCGGAGCATGCGGTTTTCCGGGATTTCTGGGCGGATGCCCGCAGCGATTCGTTTGCGCCGCCGGCCAAGGTCAGTGCGCTGCGGGATTCGAAGTCGCGTTAGGGCAGAGGAGCTTCAAGTCCCCGGCCTGTTATCAGTACGCCGTTCGTCCCCCCACCCCGTTCGTGGTGAGCCCCGGATCAAGTCCGGGGCAGGCTCTGTCGAACCACGCTCTTGGCGCAACGGCTTCAGGGCACGAAAACCCGCTTCCCGCCGCGAAAAGCGTGGTTCGACAGGCTCACCACGAACGGAATCCGGGGGGTCCCGGGAAGGGGATTGTCTTAGCCGGGCGCCCTGACAAGCCCGCCAGTCCTACGCAGGTTTGACCAAAAGGGCGGCGACCTTTAACATCTGCGGCCCGATTCGCACCCATTCGGGCGGTTAGCTCAGCGGTAGAGCATTGCCTTCACACGGCAAGGGTCGCAGGTTCGAACCCTGCACCGCCCACCATATAAATCAAAGCGTTAAGACGAAACCGGCGAAAGCCGGTTTTTTCGTGACGGCAGGGTGACGGCATATTTCCTGGCTGTCGTACCTTCCACAGTCACGCCTATGGAGCAGCTGCCCCTCTTGTGGGAGCCAGTTGGCACAAGAACTGCTTACCATCTCCTAGTGGATCAGGGGAGATGGGCATGGCTTTGGATCAGATGGGTGCGCGAATCAGTCGCATACAGGAAACCGCTTCCGTAAAGGAAGTCGCACGTCTTTTCGGAATGCCGGTTGTAAAACGCGGCGCCAGCTTTCCGATGATATGTCCGTTTCATTCGGATACGACGCCGTCTTTAACGCTCTACGACGAGCAGCCTGGAAATCGTCACTACCACTGTTACGCGTGCGGAGCTCACGGCGATGTTTGAGCAGCGCGCTCTAAGTCCGGCATAACTATGCTCTCGGGCTCGGACGGTCTTGAATCGGACAGAATTTGACCGTGCGCGCCATGTACTGGCTCGCGTGCGCATTGTGATTTCGCGCACGAAATATTACAGGGGCCTTAGCTAGCCTAAGATTGGGGAAGTAAATCTGCAGTGACTTCGAACCTTTGGGGGAGACACATGCGTTTGTCAGGCCTGCTTGAGCTCAGCCGCGGTTTCGCGCGTACAAGTTTCTTAATTATCGCGACACTTTTGATGTATTCCATTGATGCCAATCCTGCGAAAGCGCAAGGCTACGCGCTCACAGATGGACCGCCAACTCCAAATACTCTGGATACAATTACGGTCAACGGCTGGCAGAGTCCTTTCAGTGCGACCGCCACTTACGGCTTGGATAGACTGATTGCCGAGACTTCCATGTTCGGGCGATCGCCTTCATTCATTCCCAACATGGGAGACGGTGGATCCAACAATTCAACCAAGGGCACGGGTTGCGGCGGAAGTGTCCCGGCAAAAGCGGATCCAATCGTCCTTTCTACGGGGGCGCTGGTCGAATCAGAGGTGGATTTCAAAGCCGAAGGCGAGATGGGCTTGCACATGAGCCGCCTCTATAGCTCCATCCTTGCCACGCGTGGCATTCTAGGGCCCGGATGGCTCACTAACTTCGACAAGCGCCTCCGATTCAAATACGACACGGGATTGATCTGTGAGCCTATTCCCGGCAACCCGCCATGTAGCTTCAGCAACTCCTCGATAAATATCTGGTCGACTCGGCCGGATGGGAGAGTCGTACTCTTCCTCTACTTCGCTGGTGGATTTCAGGAGGCAAAACCAGGTGCAATAGCCAGGCTCGTCCACGGCACCGCCGGGCAGGACACGCTCTACACCGAAGACAACACTGTAGAGGTTTACTTGAATGGTCAGATCCAATCGGAAACTAATGAATACGGTATTGGCTGGACCTACACCTATGGCGGTATCAATGGCACACAATTACAACGAGTGGTCCATACCAGCGGCCGACAAGTCAACTTCGCATGGTCGGGCACCAAGCTCGTTTCTGTCACGGATCCGGCCGGCAACGTCTACAACTATGGTTATGACACGCCGAGCGGCAGTATCGGCCGACTCATCTCTGTAGCGCCACCGGGCCAACCACAAACGACGGTCGGGTATGTATATGGCTCCGCTGCCAATGAACTCTATCGGCTTAAGCAACGGACAGTGAATGGCGTTTTGCATACCCAGTTTACTTACGATGCGAGCGGGCGCGCCAATAGTTCTGAGAGACCGGCAGGCGTAGAGAGGCATTCATTCGTCTTCACGACCGGAACGGGTGGCGCCATTACGCAGGTTGTAGAAACGAACCCACTGGGTAAGAACACCACTTACGCTTTCGCTTCGAATCGCCTGACCTCAGTGACCGGAAACGCATCGGCAAACTGCCCCTCGACCTACAAGGAGCGAGCGTACGACGCTAACGGATACGAGACGCTCGTGACCGATTTCAAAAATGGCGTTACGAAAACTGTCTACAACGCTAAAGGTCAGCTAGAGCAAGAGGTGCGTGCTTTCGGATCACCCGTTGCCAAGACAATCAACAATGTGTGGCATCCGACCATAAACAGGAAGTTGAGCACCACCTTGCTTGGCAGTCTTCGTACGGACTACGGCTATCATCCGGACAATCTATTGGCGAGCATCACCAATACAAATCTTTCTACCGTCGGCGTCGCTAACCAGCAGCGAACGACTACATTTAGCTATACGAAGCATCCGAACGGGATGTTGCAGTCCGTCGTTGTTGATGGACCAACGGCAGGTTCGGGCGATGCGATAACTTATACGTATAACTCGGCCGGAGATTTGGTATCGAAGGGCAACAGCCTGGGGCATATAGAAACATATAGCGCGCACAACGGACTGGGGCAGCCCGGCCGATTCATCAATGCAAATGGCGGCATAACAGACTACGCTTACGACGCGAGGGGGAGAGTCATCAGCGAGTCTGTTCTGGCTAACGGGACATGGAACACGAAGGCTTGGTATTACGATGCGGCTGGCAGACTGTCCGCAGTAAGTGCGCCAGATGGCACATGGCTGGCATATACCTTTGATGCGGCCGATCGAATAGCGACGCAGTACGCACCTGAAAGCGGAGGGACATATGCCCAAAAAAGCTTTCAGTACAACAACGCTTCTCTGGCCACTCGCATTGATACGCAGCGCGTTAGTGGGGTTGTGCTGCCAGGCCCTGTGCTCAGTCTGCCCACATTGAGCTCGCCGGCTACGAGCGCAACCGGTAGCTACAACGTCACTTGGACAAGCGTGCCTGGGTCGAGCGGGTATGTCCTAGAGCACAATGTTAATGGCGGAAATTGGGTGCAGCTGGCCAGCGGAGCTAGCACAACGTTCGCGGTCACCTCCAACCCCAACGGAACCTATTCCTATCGGGTTAGGGCTTGCAACTCTTTCGGCTGCGGACCGTTCTCCTCCTCGGCAACAACCTCTGTCTCGGTTCCTGCGCCTGCGATTCCGACAAACTTTCTGCCGAGATACGCCGTCAGTCAGATTCCGCCGATAAAAACGACTTTCACATTCAGTTGGACTGGGGTGTCTGGGGCTACGTCCTACAAGATTCAGAAGGTCGTAGGTGCGGCAACGACCGTCGTCTACACAGGAGCGGCCGCTGGCCATAGCTACCAGAATAGCGGTGGTGGCCCATTGGAGGGAGGGGTGATGCCGAAATTCCAAGTTCAGTCCTGCAATGCCAGCGCTTGTTCCGCTTGGTCGGTCCTGACCACACCCGCCGGGGGTTAGGGATACAGCGCTGCCGCTAAGGATCTGCCGTGAGCACTCGAGACGAGGGAATTGCGATGTTAAGAATGGCTTCGTTGGCAATGACACTATTTCTTGTCTGCGCCGCGCCCTGCGGTGCGGTGACGACAACGATCACTACAACGACCCGCGCGTATGACGAATTAGGGCGACTGATTCACGTATACGGCAACGCAGGGCAGCACATCCAATATAAGTACGACGCTAACGACAACCTCACCCAGATCATCGATTCATCGGGCAGATCAATGTTTTTTGAATTCGACGAGTTGGATAGACTTTACAAGACGACGGACATTGAGAGCGGGGTTACAAGGACGACCTTCAATGCTCTCGATATCGCGGTATCCGTAACCGACCCACGAAGCCTCGTGACTCAATACGCCGTTGATGGCTTTGGTCAGGCATGGAGCGTTCAATCACCTGATTCCGGCACGACGCAATTCCAATACACATCTGCGGGTCAGGTCTCTCAGATGACTCGCAACGATTCAACGGTGACATCGTTTGGATATGATGGACTTGGCCGCAGGATATCCGCGATAGCCGGAGCGCTGCAAAGAACGATTGCCTATGACACGTGCGTAAATGGAAAGGGGATGGTCTGCGCCGTAGGCAACAACGCGACTAATGTCCAGATTGCCTATACGCCCCAAGCTCAGGTCGCCAGTCTAAGGGAGCTATGGAATGGGTTTGATAACACCACCGCCTACTCCTACGACGGGGTTGGTCGAGTAACTGGAATTGCATATCCCAGTGGAGTCTCGGTGGGATATGGCTACTCTTACGGGCGATTGCTGAATGTTCAATCCACGGTGGCGGGCGTCACCAGTACTGTGGCCAATTCCATTGCCTATCTGCCATTCGGTCCAATCACGCAATTCAATTACGGTAATGGCCTAACAAGAAAGATCAGTTACGACTTGGACGGGCGCTTGACTGGGATCAGCGTCGGTACTCCTACCACGATTGTGCAAAGTTTGACCCACGGCCTCAACGTCGATGACGAGATTTACGCGATTACCAACGGAGTTAATGCGGCGGCGAGCCAGCAGTTCACATTCGATGGCCTTCGTCGACTGGCGACGGTGAGTTTTGGGACGACCGCGCACGTCTACACTCGGGATTTGAACGGAAATCTTACGCAGCAAGTAGGCCCGTGGAATGAACTGGTCTCGGTGTCCCCTACGAGCAACAGGGTCTCGTCGATGGGTATTCATACCTATACTCATGATGCTCGCGGAAATCGAGCAACTTATACAACATCGGGGTCAACAGCGACTTACGGCTACGATTCATTTAATCGCCTGGTCAGCTACAGTCGCCCTAGCGCGGTTTCGATCAGTGAGCCCACCGGTCCAAACGGGGCCATTGTTACTAGGCCTGCGGGAACTTGGAATTACGCGATAGACGCTCTGGATCGTCGGGTGGGGAAAACAGGAACATCGGGCACTAAGCGCTATATCTATGACTCAAGTTTTCGCTTGTTGGCCGAGAACGACGGTGGCTGGAAGAGCTACGTTTGGCTAGGTGGCGAACCTATCGGAAGGGTCAATTCGGACAACACTCTTTATTACGTACATTCTGACCACTTGGGGCGTCCAGAAGTTGTAACGAATGGCGCCAAGGCAATCGTCTGGCGAGCCAGCAACTTCGCGTTTGATCGGAGCGTTACCATCGACTTGATCGGAGGCCTGAACCTTGGCTTGCCTGGGCAGTATTTTGATGGGGAGTCAGGCCTTTGGCAAAACGGTAATCGTGAATACGATAGTAGGTTGGGTCGATTTATTCAGACGGATCCAATTGGGCTTGAGGGCGGCGTCAACGGTTATCTCTACGCGCTTGGAAACCCAGTAGAGTTTACTGATCGTTCTGGCCTTGCAGCTCAGCTTGCTCCGGCAGCAATATTCGGTTGCGTGGCGGGTGCTGTCGGTGGCTACATGACCGTAGATGGTCTAAAGGCGGCGAAGCAGGATTATGATGCGATGCAGAAGGCAAGGGCTGAGGCAAAAAGGCAACGAGATTGTGAAAACGCGAAGAATGGAACTTCGACTGCAGGTGCCTCGAATGAAGCCCTTACGGATGCCGTTGGCAAGCTAATTGATGCGTCTTCCGCATTTGCTAACCAAGGTGCCGGGGTCGTCAGATTCTTGGCTACAGCGCGGCTGTCAGCCTTCAACCCAGGGTGTGCGTTCCTCGGCGCTGTGGTTGGCTATTACTCCGCCGACGGAAGTATGTCGCGAGCGATTGATAATGTGACAATGGATTTGATCAGATGGCTGGAGACGCACAAATGACGTTCCCAAAATCAGTTTGGGTCAATCTTGTAGGGCTAATTGGCTTTATAAGCTTGATCAGCGTGCTCTTATCTTACTTTTCCGGTGATGTGATCTTCTCGCTGGCGGGGTATGGCGCAACGAATGATGTTATCCCGAGGATCAAGCTTCTAAGTCGGGCGGTGGGTGCCTGCTTTAGCATGCTGGTTCTATGGGGTGGGTTGGTAATTCCTGCCGAACTTCTTGGAGTATTGCGACTCTATAAGCGAGACGCAGATTATTCGCTGAGGGCGAAGAGCGCAGTCCGTTCGGCAATACTTGTCGTTGCCGCCGCAGCCACTTGGATCGGGGTCGCATTGGCGGTAGCGCTTTTTCAAGCGGCCGCTCCTGGAGCAAGTATCTAGTTGCCTGGCTGGATGGTAGGTGCGTGCCGCGCTGGCATTGGGGGCGGCAGCGATCTTCCACTGCAAGTTCGGGCCAAGGCCAAGATGATCAGGCACCGCCCGACGTCATGGTTCATGGCTTGGAGGTGGCTAAGTAGTGCGAGCCCTTCCGAGCCAACACCTAACACCTTAGGCGCCTAAATGGCTGCCAAGTTAGTGCGCAAGCCCAGAAGATATGCGTACGTCAGCGATGGGTAAACCTGATTCGACGTTATTGAACCGAAATGAGGGTTACGAGGTCCTGGCTTTTATTAATCGGACGGCTGAAGCCAGTAAGTGGACTTCCAAGGTCCCCGCGCTGAAGGTTGAACAGCTAATTAAAACTAAATTGCCGGGCACCACCAGAAGCCACGCAAACGTGTGGCAATGGTTGGTCGATAATTGGAATTAGTATTGAAGCCAGCCCGCGTAGGGCGGAACCCGCGCAGCGGATTCCGCCGGATGTCTCTGCGCTGAGGCGGTCTTTGGTGTCACTGACATTCGGCGGAATCACCTGTGCTGGTTCCGCCCTACGAGTTCTGAACATGCCGGCAGCCTATTCCAGGCTGGTCTCACCGGGCGGTATGATCAGACGTGCGGACAGGGGTCCGCAATTGAGGAATATCAGTGGCCCGAAAACTGTTCTGGTTCCTGGTTGCCTCGGCTCCAGCCTTGCTAATCCTAGTCTTGGGAGTTTTGGACGGAGTCAGCGATGCAGTCTGGGATCCAACATCGTTTTTCATGCACGCCCCACGCAGAGTTGCCATATGGCTAATTTCTTACTGGTGGGTCTTCTTATTGCTCATCTTTGCATTACATTGGCTTGGTTTCTCCCTTGCGCCATTGCTCAATCGGCGGCTTTCTGCGATCTGGAAGAGGATAGTCTGGGCGGTATGCAATTTCTTGCTGTGGCCTCTCGCGCCACCGATATATCTGTGGTTTTGCACGGACCGACTTCGCCGCCTAACCGCACCCAGCCTTGGCGGGTCGACTGAAGTCAAGCTTTAGGAGTCATAGGGGAAAGTATATGGAGTCCTTACTTCAGCTTCTTATAGGCATCGCTATTGCTGCAGCAAGTTCGCTCATCACTGTCCGGTTGGGAGAAGAGGGTGGCTGCGTATGAGCGAGGGCCTAGGCTGTCGCAACCCCTTGTGCGGCGTAGCAAAGCCTGATTGACGAGCCTTCCAGAGCACCCCCCACAATCCGCGCTACACCCCATTTTGGGATCCAATCGTAGTTAGGCTTCATGACGGCAAACCGTTCAATTGAGCTGCTGCAAAAGCATTTCCACCTACTTCCGCCTGATAAGCAGGCTGTAGCGCGGTACATTTGTGACAATTGGCCTCTGGAGCGGAGATTGCCCAAAGGCGTCGCGGAACATGCGCGTCGAGCGTATGGGCAGCCCGCGATCAGTCTGTCGGATGCACAGAGCATTGCTCGTGTGCTATTTCTGGAGGCTGCCAGTCTTGTCCATCTGTCGGGCAAGGCTGAGGGGTGAATTAACACTCCAAGTGCAATACTCCTGAGAGTTGTTCGAGTCGTTGTATTGGCGTTAGGTAGCAGATGAAAATACTCGGTGGTTTATCGTTCCTAATGCTGGCCCTCTTGGATACGCCGGCGGCCTATGCTTCTCCTGAACCGGATTTCTGCAAAGTCCTTCGTGCATTCGTCGGCTCTGTCCAACCCGGCCAGACTCGCGAGTTCACGTTCCGCACATCATGGGGTTCAAACTTCAAGGACGCCACCGAATTGGCGCTAGCTGCCAAGCGCTGCACACATGACGGCTATGGGCCTGCCGAGAAGGTTTGTGCGTATTTGATGGAATACGGATCAACCGAGTTCACAGGGGCCGATGTTAAAGATGCGGTTTCGTGCCTATCCCGGAAAACCAAGTTCGACCGCGACCTGAATCTCAATGAGGCATTTTTCTCGTTTAGCTACGGATCGGATAATCGCGGGGCATTAATAGACGTATCGTTCAAGCCGGATGCTGCTGTCGGTGGCATGGCCTTTCGGTTGGTCGCAGAGGGGTACTGAGGCCCGTAGGGTGGGCTTTAGCCCACCGCTCTTTCGTCCTCTCCCCTTGTGGGAGAGGATGCCCGGAGGGCAGGAGAGGGGGCGCGAGCGCAGCGATGCGTGCTTTGGCTTTTCCTCACTCGCGACCTTCATAGTTATTCGTTGCCGAAGGCTCCGGCACACCCTCTCCCGGCCTCCGGCCACCCTCTCCCATCAAGGGAGAGGGGGTCAACGTGTAGATTTATAGGGTGGGCTTTAGCCCACCGCTCTTGCCGAAATCATTGCAACTGGATTCGTGGCAATGGTAGGCCAAGGCCCACCCTAAGGGCTGGCGATGATGCTCGCAGAGGGTTGCGGCCGGTAGTCGGGTGGCAGCACCACAGCGGCCTATTCCTGGCTAGTCTCACCGACCGGTATGATTGCGGCTATACGGGCGGGCCCGGCAATTGGGTAGTTGAGCGGCATGGCCGAGTTATGTGAGCACTGTGGAGAGAACCCTGCCGTCACTGGCAGTCTTCCTTGGTATACCGTAGCGCTGCTATTTTTGATGGGCAGCGCCGGAAGTTCGGGACGATACTGCGCAGATTGTGCAGGCGGCAGAAACTTCATTGCGCTCCTGTTTGCATCCGCCGTCTTAATTATCGGTTTTGTATTGCTGGTAATTTTCTGGTGAGGTGGCAACTGTTGCCGTCTAACAATCTACCGACTCCGAACCTCACGGATCGGCTTCAGGAGTTGGGCACTAATGGCTAAATTTGTCGCGGCGATTCTGTTAATCCTTGGCGGATTGCTGGCCGGCCGACCGTCCGTTGTCTGGAACGATTGTGGCTATGACTGTGGGATATTTGCGGTGAGCACTGGACTTACTGCAACGGCGTCGATGCTGCTTGGCTTCATATTGCTTGGCGCAGGAATATTGGTAGTCCTAGGCATTGCCGTTAGTCATCTGAGGGCCCGTAGAGTGGGCTAGCCCACCGCTCTTTCCGAAAACGTTGCAACTGGGTTCGTGCCAATGGTGGGTCAAGGCCCACCCTGCGGGGTCTACAACTCGTCGTGACGGTGTTTCTCCTCTCCCCCGTTATCTTCAAAACCATCGCAATGCATATGATGGCGCCTACCGGCCAAGAACAAATGCTTTGCAGTAGCATGAACCGCTAAAAGCCAGTTCTGGAGCTCTTCATTGTCGTCATTCTCCGATCCTCAAGAAGTTGCCAACTACGCCGAGCGTCCCGCCAAGCAGGTCCCAGGCTTCCATGCCCTTCAACAGATGACGGCGCTGCTGCTCGCCGAAACCGTTCCGCATGACGGCCATGTACTGGTCCTCGGCGCCGGAGGCGGCCTGGAGCTGAAAGTCTTCGCCGAAGCGCAGCCGGAGTGGAACCTGGTGGGCATAGACCCTTCAGCCGAAATGCTGAAGCTTGCAAGCGCCACCCTGGGCCCGCTCGCATCGCGCGTCGAACTTCACGAAGGCTACATAGACACCGCGCCGGAAGGCCCCTTCGACGGCGCCACCTGCCTGCTGACCCTGCATTTTCTTCCTGCCGAAGAACGTCTGCATACACTGACCGAACTGAGGCGGCGACTGAAGCCCGGTGCACCGCTCATCGTCGCCCATCACAGCGTGCCTCAAGCCGAAGACCAGAAGCTGCGCTGGCTGAATCGCTACGTGGCATTCGCAGCGGCGTCCGGTGTTGCCGCGCAGGATGCGAAGACTACAGTGGCCACGATGAGCAGCCGATTGCCTTTGCTCTCGCCCGAACAAGACGTGGATTTGCTGCAGAAGGCAGGATTCGACAACGTTGAGCTGTTCTACGCCGGGTTTACTTTCAAGGGCTGGATCGCCTACAACCCTTCCCAGTAGCCTCATTTCCAGAATTTTTTTTCTATCATCAGCAGTACAAGGCCGGGGACGCGCACGCATGGGAAAGGTCAAGCAGATTTTCCACATCATCAGTTACCTGCAGTACCCGCTGCTGCTGGTTGCACTGGGGTATATGGCCCAGCCGTACTTCGCCGGCCTGGACACGTTTTGGCAAACTTTTTGGCCATCGGTCAACAATGCGTTGATCTTCAGCGGGCTGGCGATCAGCTTCTCGACGCTGCAGGACACCACCAAAACACAGAACAACTTCTCCAAGAAAATCTGGGAAAACCCGCGGAAAGGCATGCTTGCGTTGTGGGTGATCTCAGCCACCACGCTGGCTTTTCTGGCAGTGGGAATGTACGGCCTTTATGTTTCCAGGGGTGGCGTAGTCAAAGAGGTCAGTATCGGAGTGCTGATGCTGGGGCTTGGATACGTCGGCTTGTTGAAGACGGCCATCGAGATGCACGAGCACCATCGGGTATCGCCCGAGGCTGCAGACGGGGCCGACTCTAGTGGCCCGGTGCTGGCCCCTCCGACGTCTTCCCAGTAAGTTGTCGCAACCGGGGGTATGGCGATGGCGGGCCGGGGCCCACCCTATTCGAAACGGCTGGTGGACTCTCGGTCGCGGTCGTATCCGTTGAGCGGAAACGGCGGCAACCAGGACTCGCGGCGGACGGTCCAGAGTTCGTAGGTTGGCTTCAGTTGGTCGGGGGCGTCCAGGGAGCCCAGGTTCACTTCGACCTCGTCCGCACTGCGTCCGAAAACGGACGAACCGCAGCGGGGACAGAAAAAACGCCCGGCGTAGTCGCGCGTTTCGCCCTCGATCGTCACTGCCTCCTGCGGGAACACCGCCGAAGCGTGAAAAAGAGCCCCGTGATGCTTGCGGCAGTCGAGGCAATGGCAAAGGCCGACCCGGTAGGGAAGTCCCGAAGCCACGATTCGCACGTTGCCGCACAGGCAACCGCCAGTGAATCGGTCCATGCTGCGTCTCCTCTGAATCAAATGTCGTAGCGCTACTGGTTATCTGGTCAGGATCGCAGGTCGGGTTGGTGCTGACCCAGTGCTTCTACAACGATAGTAGGTGATGGGATTGTCCGTTGGTCTTTCCGGAGCCATTGCGGGCATCGTGGTGACAAGTTCCACTATGCGAGTTTTGATTGACGCACCTCGGGTACCGAGGAGATCATCTGCCGCACCTCAGAATTGGGGTCGGATTAGCATTGGACACTACTTTGGGGAAGCCTTTGACTGATAATCCATATGCAGCACCAAGCGCCGCAGTTGTAGATGCCGGCAACGCCGCGGGCACAATCCGGCTCTACTCTCCCGCACAAGTTGCATGCGGAACGATTGGCGGTCCTGTTGGCTTGATTTACTTCCTCAGAGCGAACTTTGTGGCGCTCGGCAATTATCGACTGGCGAGAACGACCCTCATATCCGGCTTGGTCCTTATACCGGCATTATTGATCAGCGTTATTCTGCTTCCCGAAGATTTCCCGAATTATCCTTTCACAATCGCATACATCATGTCGGCCTTGTATGTGAGCGCAAAATATCAGATGACCAAGCGGGCCATAATCGATTCTGCGACGCACGAGTTTCACTCGAATTGGCGCGTTCTTTGGCTTGGGCTCTTGTGCTTGGTCGGGTCAGTTATTGTTCTTGCGGTTCCGTTAGGCATCCTCGCTTTTTTTGGTGTATGGGATCTAGGCCCGTAGGCTGGAAACTGGAACCTGATTCTCTCAGCCCCGATTACCGCTGCGCTAACGTGTGTCACCGCACGCGCACTGCCCAACACTCTCAATCGAAGGATCGAACCCCATGACTGCACTGCTGCCCGCCGAACTCGCCTGGTACGCCACCGGCCGTTTCTACCGCACCAATGAGGGCGCACTGGCCGATTACGGTTACTTCCTGCATCTACCCATGTTCGACGTACCGCTATTCGATGGCGAACCGGCGGAGACGACCGCGCACTTCACCTTTGCCGCGACGCCATTCAAGTCGCAAAGCGCGACCAACGGCGCGCTGTCGCTCGGGATCGACCCGGTGGGCGAATTTTCCTTGTACCTGCAGCGACGGCCGGCGGGTAATTTCGACGATCCGGCTTCGTTCGCGCAGGGCGAATGCATCGCCACCTTCCGTCGCGCCAGTCTGGTCGTAGGCACCACGGTCTCCGCTACCACTGGTGCGACGACGGAGCCGCTGATGGGCGACAACGTTTTCTCCGCGCGCCTGATCGCCAGCACTCCGTTCGAATTCGGCGGCCTCCACCACGACGTCGCCCACAGCCTCGGACAGGGCGTCACCCAGTTCGGCACCGCCGCAGTCACGCCGGTGGTTCCGCCACCGCCGGGATACAACCTGGTGCTGCCGTTCACCGGATCGGCCATTGCATTGGGTCGAGCAGGGTAGGCGGATAGCGCAAACTGCTTTCGCAAGGACGGGCCGCTGAAATGAGCGGCCTGAGCTTGAGGACCGTACAGCGCTTGGAGGCGGGACACAGGTCGGCCATGCCTCGCTCCGGGCTCTGGCCGCTACCTTTGAACACATCCGTGACAGATACAAACTTTGGCCGGGGTCCGGCGGCGCTCCGTCCGAACCACCGCCACGCACATGGAAAAGCACAACGGCGGAGCACGCCTTGTCGAAAAGCAGGGGCTACTCATTCCGCTTGGCGATGGGCACTCAGGCAAGTGCGTTGCCTAACCCCATGTTCGTCATCCCGGCGAAAGCCGGGACCCAACTATCAGACGCCGTTGAGTTGGGTCCCGGCTTTCGCCGGGATGACGGAATGAAGAAAGGCCACTGCCAGGCTTTTGGTTTGACCATTCCCATCGCCTGTTTCACGTCCAGCGAACGCATTCACCCGGTACCGCCTCGGTCGGCATTGAAAATGCTGCGCTCGGACCTATCTGGAATACGATGCCCCACATGACCCGCGCGACGCGATGAGGAAGCCGATATGAGCGAACAAGACAATGCCACCCACACTTCCGCCTCGAACGGGCAGGGCACGGAGATTGCCACGCTGGCTGGCGGCTGCTTCTGGGGCGTGGAGGAAATCCTGCGTGCAGTGCCCGGGGTGATCGACACCGACGTGGGCTACACCGGCGGCTGGCTGGAGAACCCGACCTACGACGACACTCACGACAGCAAGTCCGGCCACGCCGAGGCGATCCGGATAACGTTCGATCCCTCGGTGCTCAGCTACGAAGACCTGTTGGAAAAGTGGTTCTTCAAACTGCACGACCCCACCACGCTCAACCGTCAGGGCAACGACGTGGGAACGCAGTACCGGTCGGCGCTGTTTCCGCACACGCCCGAGCAGAGGGCGACCGCCGAACAGGTGATAGCGCGCGTGAACGCCTCCGGCAAATGGAAGCAGCCCATCACCACTTCCATAGAGCCGGCCGCCACCTGGTACAGCGCCGAGTCCTACCACCAGGATTACCTTCGCAAACACCCGGGCGGCTACAGCTGCCACTTCATGCGCGACTAGGACGTCGCAACCGAGGCTGCCGGTCTCAAGCGATAGACGAAAAAGCGGGCGCGCATCGTTCGTCTTTCCGGGCGGCTCCAAGCGCCCAGGAATCCGTGAATAAGTCGAATACCCCTCGAATTGTCATCCCGAGCGTAGCGGGGGATCTGCTTCACCGCTCGCAATAGCAGATCCCTCGCTACGCTCGGCATGACAGGGCAGGGGTTGTCCAGAGCTTCCTGGCGGGCCAACCGGCCTTCACTCCACCTCACCAGAGACTGTGCACCTTGCGTCGTCAACGCAACGGGGCAGCGCTCTGCCGTCCACCCGCTGAACTCGTCCGCCGCGGCCTCTTGCGCAGAACAGGCTATATGATATAAAAGGTATAAATAATTTACAGAGTTCTGCGCAATGAAGGCGAATCAGTCGAAGAGCGGCACCCGTAAAGCCCCGGCCGTTGTGGCCAAGGCGGCAAAGCCGGCCGCTCCGGAGAAGCGCAAATCCGCCCCGGTGGCGGCCCCGGCCCAGCCGCCGAAGAAAGACAAACTGATCCGCGACAGCTTCACCTTGCCGCGTGAGGATTTCGAGCTGATCGCGGCGCTCAAGGACCGGGCGCTGGATTTCAAGCGGCCCACCAAGAAAAGCGAACTTCTGCGGGCCGGTCTGCAGGTGCTGGCGGGTCTGGATCAGGCGAAGTTGCGCACGGCACTGGAAGCGCTGCGCCCGCTCAAGGCCGGGCGTCCCAAAAACAAACCCTGACCGCGGCACGCTGCAGGACCGCTGCCAGCCGAGCCGACGCGGCAGCCGTTCTTCGCCGTCCCATCCCGTACGACATCTCCGACCCATGAAGCTCAAGTACCTCTCATTTCCTTCCTTGTTCCGCCGTCCGGCACGTTTGCGCATTGGCGCGCTGGTGCTGGTAGGGGTCGTGCTGGCATCCATGTCCGCCTGGCTGAGCGCGAGCGTGGATTCCGCCGCCGCCGTTTTCCCGCAGACGGTTTCGGCCAACGCCGGCCCGGAGCATTTCACCGTTACCGATCTGGAATGGACCGATACCTCGCGCGCACGGCGCGTGCCGGCGCGCCTGTTCTGGCCGGAATCGGCCAGCCGCGGGAAAGTCCCGCTGATCGTTTTCTCGCACGGCATCGGCAGCTCGCGCGACGGGTATAGCTACCTGGGGCGGTATTGGGCCAGCCATGGCATCGCCAGCCTGCATCTGCAGCACGTGGGCAGCGACCGCGCCCTGTGGCATGGCAACGTGTTCTCACTGGTTTCGCGTTTTCAGCACGCTGCCGGCGATGAGGAAGCGATCGCCCGAGTGCACGACCTGAGCTTCGCTCTGGATCGTTTGCTGCAAAGCGAGCGCGGGGCGCACATCGCCCGCGACCGCATCGTCGCCGCAGGCCATTCCTACGGCGCCAACACCACGCTGCTGGCGGCTGGCGCCAAAGTCCTGCGCAACGGGCGTCTGCTGCAGTTCCGCGATCCGCGTATAAGCGCCGCCATCGTGATTTCGGCGCCGCCTTTTTATGGCGAAAAGGATTTCGTGCCGATCCTTTCGGGAATCGGCATTCCCACCTTGCACGTCACCACCGCCGCCGACGTCATCCGCATCCCGGGCTTCGGGTCCGGGCTGGAAGACCGGCTGAGGATATTCGACGCCACCGGCGGGCCGTTCAAGGCGCTGGCCGTCTACAAGCAGGGCAGCCACAACGTATTCACCGAGCGGCGTTATTTCGATTCGCTGGAAGTGGCGACCGAGGTCAAGACTGCGACGGAGGGGTTGTCGCTGGCCTTCCTCGACCAGGTCTTCGGGCAGGCCGACACGCTGGACCTTTGGGAACGCAAGCATCGGGCGTTGTTTTCCGAGTATGTAGAACGCCGCTAGCCGTCGTTGGCTGGCTGGCGGCGCGAACCACGCCGCGATGCAGTTGAAGTATGCTGGCCCGCTCCCGGCCTGCTACGCCTGTCATGAACGCTCACTCGAAAGATGCGTCGATGGATCTGGGCGCCGCTTTGCGCGGCATCGCGGACGACCAGTTGTCGCTCGCGGCCGATTATCTGGGCCGGCAGGGCGGTCACCGGCACAAGGGCGTGCATCAGGCGCGTAAATCCATCCGGCGGGTACGCTCGATTCTGGCGCTGGCCGGTGCCGCCTTGGGGCCTGGCGCGGAAGCGCTCAGTTATCTGCTTTCCGAAATCAACCAGGGGCTCTCCCGCACGCGCGACGCGCAGGCCCTGGTGGAGGCGATAGATCACCTTGCGGTCCAGACCAAGGACGAGAAATGGTTGAAGCTTTTAGGCAGGGCGCGCCGAAACGCGGTTGCGGCCAGGCGCGATGTGCTGCAGGAGTCGCTGGCCGCGGATCCGGATTTTCTTCAGGCCAGAGGTCTTTTGAAGCAGCTGAAAACCGCTCTGGACAGCTTGCCGTGGGGCGGGGTGATGAAGCACGACGTCGAAGCCGCGTTTTCCCTGGCCAGGGAAAAAACCAGGAAGGCCGCGAAGAAAGCCGGCAGAACCGGCAAGGACGAAGACTGGCACCGGTGGCGGCGCAAGGCCCGGCGGCAATCGCAGCAGCAACGGATCCTGGCCGAGGCGGGGATCGAATCCACCGTGAAGTACGACGACAAGGAAATCGCCACGCTGTTGGGAAAGCAACAGGATTGTTCTCTGTTGCTGGACTTCTGCGAGTCCGGCCATTCGCCGATCCGTTGGGCGGACCGTAGTCAGCTGCACCGGTTCGTCGAGAAAAAACTGGAATCGCTGCGCAAGGAACTCGCCAAGCACTCGGTCGATGCCTAGACGCGTGCCTCAGTCACCGATCCCGCGAGGCAAAGCCAAACCGGATGCGCCCGCGACTACTTTGCGCACGCTCATGATCGCCGCCGCCGACAGCGAGCGGCGCGCCAGGCCGACGGGAACCCGGCCGCCGATATCGGTCAACGAGGCGTAGGTCAGCCGGGTGCCGGTGCCGGCCGGGGTCAGCACCCATTCGCCCCGCGAGCGCAGCGCGATGCAATCGGGTTTCGGTTTCGCGCCCACGTAGTCGAGCGACACGAACCGCACCCGGATCTCGCCGCTCGCGTGGGTCTGCTTTTCGAAACGCATGGAGTAACAGCGCTCGCTGATGAGCGGTGTGTCGAGCACATCCGACCAGATCGTAAGCTCGCGTCCGCGTTTGATGAACGTGCGGCTGATGTTCCTGTTCTTTTCGTCGAGATACTTTCCGAACAGATAATCCGCGACGGTTTGCGGTGAAACCTTCAGCGATGTGCTGACGCGCAGCTCGTCGAAACGTTCGCCCGGAAGCTGCCGCGTCTCCATCCGAATGCCGTCTTTTTCGCTCGCGACCTGCCACTGCTGGGCTTGCAGGGAACTTGACATCGCCAGTGCGGGTAACAACAACAGGCAGACCAAGCGCCTGGCGGCTGCGGTCTGCCGCGCCATTGGGTTGCGGAATAAAACCATGTCGCCTTATCTCCCCGATGCCGGACAGTCTCGGAGAATTCGATGCCGGTGTGATGACAGAATCAAGACAGAATCGCCCTGTCGGGCGACCCGGAGAGGGGAAGTCGGAGAGGGGATTGGTTGAATTGAATCGTCGCTCCCCGGCTTGGACCGTATTGCCGCGCCTCACATCGAGGGGAGTGAGCAGGGACGAAGCGTGTCGTTACGTTCCCGTGAGCAATACATAACCCACGCCACGTACGGCGTTCAGAGGCAGTTGCTCGCTTGTGGCCGACAGGACTTTGCGACGCAAGCGGTGCACTAGCATTTCCAGGCGATGCGGATCGAAATCATGGATGTCCGGCGCCAGTTTGGAGATGATCGCGTCGCGCGCCACGGTTTCCCCTGGAGAGGCCGCCAACACGGCGATCAGCAGACGCTCGGCATAGGTGAGGCGCACCTTCGCCCCTCTAGGCGAAGCCAGGTTCCAGTCCTGCATCTCAAGGCGCCAGCTCGGTGAAGGTTTCTCCGCCTTGCGTAAAACGTCGATCTGATCCAGACGCCTGAGCAGACTGCGAACCGTCGCGATCAGCATGTCGATGTCGATCGGCTTGGTGATGTAAACATCGGCGCCTTCGTCCAGGCCGTAGATATGATCGGCCTTGCGCTTATGCCCCGTCAGCACGATCCCGGCTTCCGTCATGGTCCGCAAGTGCTTGGCAATAGCGAGGCCGCTTTCACCCGGCAAGTCGACGTCCAGGACGAATAGGGAAAAATCCCGGCCAAGCATGCAACGATAGGCCTCGGCGGTGCTACCGGCGCCTATTACGTTGAAGCCGGCATCCCTTAGGCCCGGCATCAAGATTCCTTCACGCATACCCACATCGTCTTCCACTACAAGAATGTAGCGTTCCAAATGGCCCGTCATACAACCCCCTGTTGCACACGCCGGCATTCCCGCGAAATGCGCAGGAATAAAAATTGATTGTTTTTCCCGGCAGGCCCCTGTCGCACACCGAAAGTGCTATGCAGATCACAAATCGCATGCCTGCACGAAGCTTGTTCGAACAGAAATGCAGATTACGGTGAGTTTTAGCAGGTTTTCGTGCGTGATGTCTACCGTTGCACTTGATTAAATGCGCGCGGGGAAGGCCTTCGCAATGTAGGCCGTAATTAATTCTTGTGAAGGGGAACAATTCGTTCCGTCTTCCCTATTGGGCGCGCGGTATTTCGCTGCGTCCGATCGTCGCGCATGCGTTGGCCAAGAGCCAGGGAAGCAGGGAATGAAGCAATCAAGTCGTGGTGTTACGGTTCGGGGTGTGCGGCAGACTTGCGCACAGCTAAGCAGGATCTTTCGCCGGTTCGCTTTCACTTCATTTTTTCTATTGTTTGCCGGCCAGTCCGCTTTTGCGCAGACTTCCGTCGACAACGTGGCGCGCATCATCAATCCGGTAGGCTTGTCGTGTTCGGATGTTGTCACGAACCCGAACTGCGAGAGGGTCGACAATGCCTTAGTCGCGGTAACACCGGCTCCGGTGGACTACGACTTTTGTCCGGTCGGTATCGATAAGCCAGTCTTCAGCATCGTCAATGGCGTGCGGATTTCGCGCTACCAGCCGGGCGCCGGCAATGACGGTTATGTCACCGAGCTCGACCATCCTGTTACCGGCAACCTCAATGGCTTGATGGTCGATCCGGTCCGCAACCGGCTCCTTTTCGTCGCCCGCGCGGTATCGGGCACCACGACGACTCTATGGGCCTACGATTCCGGCAATGGCGGCTGGTACCAGGCCACGACGCCGTTCACCTCTCCGGATTTCGCGCGTGCTGGCATGACGCCGGCGGGCGAAGGATATCTGATCGGCAGCGGCAGCAATCCCGAAGTGTGGCGGGTGACCGCAGATCCTACGCCGGGCAGTTTCGGCTATACGGTCCAATTCCTCGATAACTTGACATACGACATCGCGCCTACCGATACCGGCTCGGGCGATATCGCCGTCGATAGCGCGGGTGCAGGCTGGTTGTCCGTAGGGCAGGATCTGTATCGGATCGATCTCACTGCCAGTGCGCTGCAAGCGGTACGTCAGACGCGCCCGCTGCTCAACGGCTCGCCGAGCGCGATCAACTGGGCCGGTGTGGCGTTCGCGGACGACGGAACGCTGTACGTCGCCGACAATAGCGCTTCCAGCAGCTACTACGCCTACAACCCGGCGACGGGTACGCTGACTCCGACCGTGCCGACCACCGCGGTTGCTTCGCGCGATCTGGCTTCTTGCGCGTTCCCCACCATCGCCCCGCCTGATTTGTCCGTGATCAAGTCGCTGGCGCAGATCAACGGCGCCCCGGTCGGTGCCGGTGCGACGGTGGCGCCCGGCGATACGCTGACTTATGCGATCCAGATCGCCAACACGGGCGGTTCGGTCGCGACCCTGTTCCCGGGCGAAGTGGTCGAAACGCTGCCCGCCAATACTGCGGTGGTGACGGCGGGCAACGACTTCAGCTGCACCGGCAGCAACTGCCCCAACACGGCGACGACCAATGTTGCGGCCGGCAACAGCACTACATTCGACTTTGTCGTACAGGTCGCCGATCCGCTGCCAGTGAATGTCACGGCAATCGACAATGCAGTCACCGTAGCAGGAGTGAACTGCGCCAGCGCGGGCAACGATTGCGCGGAGACGACGTTGCTGAGTCCGATAGTGACGGTCGATAAGACCGTCAGTCCGGGCATCGGTACCTCGGTGTCGGTCGGGGATACGTTGACCTACACACTCACCGTCACGGTGGCCAATGGCGTCACGACCACGGCGGAAGTACTGACCGATACGCTCGGCGCCGGGCTCGTCGTCGGTACGCTGCCGGCGGGCTGCACGGCTTCCGGCCAGGTGGTGACCTGTACGCTGGCAGCGGGCGCGGCCATCGGTACGCATACCTTTACCTACACCGCGACGGTGGATACCGCTGCGGTCACCTCGGTGAGCAACAGCGTGGTGCCGAGTACCGGTACTTGTGGAACCTGCACCACCCTCAATCCGGTCGATCCGACGATCACGGTCAACAAATCCGTGAATCCGGGCAGCGGT
>CAMLGZ010000024.1 GCA_946479745.1 uncultured Pseudoxanthomonas sp.
ACGCGGCATCGACCTTGGCCTCGGCCGTGGCCAGCGGCGAACCGGCTTCCCAGGGGAAGCGGCGCGTGCCCGGACCGAATGGATCGTGGCCGGCGTTGCAAAAGGTATGCCAGTAGCACACCGCAAAGCGCAGATGCTCGGCCATGGTCTTGCCGCCGATGCGCTTGTTGGCGTCGTACACCTTGAAGGCGAGCGGGTTGTTCGAATCGCGGCCTTCGAAGGCGATGCGGCCGATGCCGGGGAAATATTCTTTTGTGCCGATGAAAGGGGAATTGCTCATGGTCTGTCTTCCGTTCTGTTGTGCGAGTGCGTGCTAGGCCGGGTACAGCGTGCGCACGGCATCGAGGTGTTGCAGGAAACGCGCGTAATGCGTCCGGTATTGGCCGACGCGCGCAGGGTCGGGCCGGGTGGAAAGCGCTGGCTCGACAGCGGCATGCCGCAGCACCAGTTCGGGTAAGGGAGTGCTGTCGCCGCTTCCGCGCTGTTGGGACCACAACGCCTGCAACGCGGCGCCGAACGCGGCGCCTTCGGTCTGGCGGGGGACTTCCACCGGCAGATCGAACACATCGGCGATCATCTGCCGCCAGGCGGCGCTCTTGCCGCCACCACCGGTCAGCACGATGGCATCGAACTCCAGGCCCGCCGCGGCAAGCGCGTCGTAGCCGTATTTCAGTGTGTAAGTCGCGCCCTCCATCGCCGCGCGGTAGAAGTTGGCGGGCGTGGCGTTGAGCGGATCCATGCCCAGCATCGCGCCGCGGGCATCAGGCAGGTTCGGCGTGCGTTCGCCATTGAAGAAAGGCAGCAAGGTCAGGCCGCCGGCGCCCGGCGAAGTCTCATCGATCATGGCTTCGCCTTGGGCGACGTTGAAACCGAACAGCCGTGCGATGGTTTCGGTGGCCACCGTGCAGTTCATGGTGCAGATCAACGGCAGCCATCCGCCGGAAGAAGAGCAGAACGCAGCCCAGCCGCCGTTCGCATCCACCACCGGGCGGTCGGCGTAAGCGAACAGGGTTCCGGAAGTGCCCAGGCTCATCGACAGACGGCCGGGCACCACGCAGCCGGTGCCGATGGCGGCCATCATGTTGTCGCCGCCGCCGACGGCGATGCGGACCCTATGCGGCAATCCGAGCGCGTCGGCGATCGCAGGCAGAATGGCGAAGGTGGTGCCCAGTTCGACCAGCGGCGGCAGGCACTGCGAAAGATCGCGATCGGGATCGGTGGCGGCCAGCAACTCGGACGACCACTGGCGCGTGCGCACGTCGAGCCAGCCGGTGCCGGAGGCGTCGCCGGCTTCCATGAAGCGTTCGCCGCTGAGGTAGAAATTGAGATAGTCGTGCGGCAGCAGGATGGTCGCCAGGTCGCGATACACCTCGGGCCGGTGCTGACGCGTCCACGGCAGCTTGGAAGCGGTATAGCCGGGCAGGACGGGATTGCCTGCGATCTCGATGCAGCGCTGCTCTCCGCCGAGCGCCTGCATGATCTGTCCGCATTCGCGTGCGCTGCTGGTATCGCACCACAGCTTGACTGGCGCCAGTACTTCGCCATCGCGACCCAGCGGCACGAACCCGTGCTGTTGCCCGGAGACGCCGATGGCGATAATGGCGGCGCGGGTTGGCGCATCCAGTTGCGCGAAGCAGGCGTGCACGCCCTCGATCCACCACGAAGCCAGCTGCTCGCGGCTGCCGTCTTCGCCGCTGATGAGTTCGAGCGGTGCGCTTGAGGTCGCAACGACTTGTTTGGACTCGGCGTCGTAGACGAGCAGCTTGATGCTTTGGGTTCCCGCGTCGATGCCGGCGTACAGGCTCATGCCGCCACCAGCTTGCCGTCTTGCAGGCGCATGCGGCGCGATTGGCCCGTTTCCAATTCGATGTCCAGACTCTGTTTTCCCAATACCACGTTGTAACGACCGCCGCGTGCGCTGGTAAGCGTGGCCGTGGACAGACGTCCCGCTTTCCAGGCCAGATCCATGCCCGCAGCGCCGCGCACTTTAAGACCGCGCACGGACCCTTCGCGCCAGGCTTGAGGCAGCGCCGGCAACAGGAAGATCGAACCGCCCCAGCTCTGCAGAAGCATTTCGGTGATGCCGGCGGTGCCGCCGAAGTTGCCGTCGATCTGGAACGGCGGATGCGCATCGAACAGGTTCGGATAGGTGCGCTGCGGACCCAACAGCATGCGCAGGATCTTCAGCGCATGCTCGCCGTCGCCCAGCCGCGCCCACAGATTCAAGCGCCAGCCGATGCCCCAGCCGGTGGCGTCGTCGCCACGGATTTCCAGCGACCGTTTGGCAGCCGCAGCGAGTTTCGGCGTATCGCGCAGGTTGATCTGCGAGCTGGGATGCAAGGCGTAAAGATGCGAAACGTGGCGGTGATGGATCTCCGGCACCTGCATGTCCCAATCTTCGCGCCATTCCTGCAGCTGGCCCGCATTGCCGATCCGGTCGGCTGGCAGGTGCTCGCGTAGCTGCCGCAACTGCTGTGCGAAACCGGCATCCACGCCCAGCAGACCGGCAGCCTGAATGCACTGCGCGAACAGATCGCGCAGCAATTGCGAATCCATCGCCGGCCCGGCGCAAAGCGAGGCGCCCTTCGGGTGTATGTTCTCGGGCGACATCGATGGATTGGTGACCATCTCGTCGGTAGCGGGATCGCGGACCAGCACGGCGGCGAAGAACTCGGCGGCGCCTTTGAACAGCGGATAGATCTTGCGCAGATAGGCTTCGTCGCGGCCGTAGTCCCAGCGGTCCCACAACTGTTGCAGCAGCCATGCGCCGCCCATGGGCCACAAGCCCCACTGTGCGCCATCGATGGGACCGGTCTGCCGCCACAGGTCGGTGTTGTGGTGCACCACCCAGCCTGGCGCTCCGTACATTTCCCTGGCCCGGCGCGCGCCTTTTTCCGCCAGATCGAACAGCATGTCCTCCAGCGGCTCCACGCATTCGGGCAATGCATTGGCCTCGCTGGGCCAGTAGTTCATTTCGGTGTTGATGTTGATCGTGTACTTGCTTTCCCACGGCGGGTCCATCAGGTCGTTCCAGATGCCCTGTAGGTTGGCCGGCTGCGTACCGGGGCGCGAACTTGAGATCAGCAGATAGCGGCCGTACTGGTGATAGAGCGCGGCGAGTGCGGGGTCGTTGCCGTCGGCGAAGTGCTCGACGCGTTCGTCGGTGGGCAATCGAACGGCCTCGGTACGGCCCAGGTCGATCGAGACGCGACGGAACAGGCGCTGGTGTTCGGCCACATGCGCTGCGCGCAGGCCTTCAAAACCTCGCTGCTGCGCGGCGGCCAGCTGCCGGCGCGTGATCGCTTCGGGGTCGCCGCCGACATCGTCGTAGCGGCGATAGCTGGTAGCGGCCGTAATCAGCAGCACCACCTCGTCCGCGCCTTCTATTTCCATGCGCTCGCCACGCACCTGCAATGAGCCGCCGCGGGGAATGGCACGCACCCGCGTGGCAAATTTCAGCTTGCCCTCGATGCCGTGCCGCGCCGCATTGTGGCCGCGCAGCAGCAGCGCGCCGTCTTCTGTCGAGACTTCGGTCTGCTGGTCGCTGTCCAGCGATACCCGCAGATCGATGCCGCCGGGACGGTTGGTGGACAAACGCACCACGATGCACTGGTCGACCGGCGAGACGAAGGCTTCGCGCGTGTGCGCCGTTTTCCAGGTCTGGAACTGCGTGCGCGTGATCGCCGTATCCAGATCCAGCTCGCGACGATAGTCGGAGATATCTGGAATATCGCGAAAATCCAGCACCACGTCGGCCAGTGGCTGATAGGGCATCTGCTTGAGCGGCCGCGCCATCATCCTGGCGTTGGCCAGATCTTCGGCTTGCGCGTATTCGCCGGCGAAGATCAGCCGGCGCACTTCCGGCAACGCCTCCAGCGCGCCGGAAGTGTCGGCTTCGTATGGGCCGCCGGCATACAGCGTGTCTTCGTTGAGTTGCAGACGCTCGTGCTCGATGCCGCCCCACACCATCGCGCCTAGGCGCCCGTTGCCCAACGGCAACGCCTCGACCCACCGCGTCGCCGGCCGCCGGTACCAGAGCTTGAGCGCATCGCCATCGGCAATGGCTCCGGCATCCGCATGCACGACCGCGGACGGCAGGCCCGCGATCGCGAGGCCTGCGCCTACTCCCTTGAACAACTCGCGGCGGGTCAGATCGACGCTCATGTCAGTTCGTCTTGGTCGCCTTCACCGTGATCGCCTTGCCGTCGTACTGCACGGCGGTATCGGCGGCCGGCTCCAGCGCACCGGCATCGGCACGCGGGCCGCTGACCCAGCGCACGCGGACTTCGCGCTTGGCCTGCATGCCGGGGAACGCACCCTGGCGCGCACCGATGCTCAGTTCGCCGGTCTTTTCATTCCACTTCAGCGGAATGCGGCTGAACTCGCCCTTCTCGTAGCCGTAGCCCTTGCCATCGTCTTCGTACAGCGAGAATTCGCCGTCGGCGCCCGTATAGACCACCACGGTCAGCGGCGCGTCCTTCTTCTCGTCGACGTATTGCTGCACCGGACCGGTCGGCACGATCGCACCGGCACGCACGAACAGCGGCATGCGCTCCAGCGGCGCGGCCGCTTGCAAGGTTTGGCCGCCGTCGTGGCGCTGGCCGGTGTAGAAGTCGTACCAGGCGCTGCCGGCCGGCAGATAGACCGCACGCTGCGTGGCTTTGAACGCCGTCACCGGAGCCACCAGGAACGCTGGCCCGAACAGGTACTGGTCGTTGATGTCGCGGACCTTGGCGTCGCCCGGGAAATCCATCGCAAGGCTGCGCATCATGCTGCCATCGTGATGGTAGGTATCGCCGGCCAGCGTGTAGACGTAGGGCAGCAGGGTGTAACGCAGGCGGTTGTAGTAGGCCATGCTGGCGTAGTACGGCGTGCCTTCCGGCGCGATGTTCCAGATCTCGCGGTACGGGAACTGGCCGTGCGAGCGGAACAGCGGCACGAACGCGCCGAACTGGTACCAGCGCGTGTTGAGCTCGCGCCATTCCGGCAGATGCGCCGGATCCTGGTTCTCATAGCGCTTCTCCACCGCGAAGCCGCCGATATCGAAGGTCCAGTTCGGCAGGCCCGACATCGACAGATTGACGCCGGCGGAAATCTGATCGCGCATGTCGTCCCAGCGCGAAACGATATCGCCGCTCCATACCGCCACCGCATTGCGCTGGGTGCCGGCATAGCCTTTGCGCGACAGGATGAACACGCGCTTGTCCGGATCGGCCGCACGGTCGCCACGGTATACGCCTTGCGTGTGCGGCAGCGGATAGGAATTGAAGAACTCGGTGGACGGGCCCACCGCCGTCGGCGTGGTGCGCGCTTTGCGCTCGCCGACATCGAGGTTGGAATGCAGATCCGGCTCGTCCGCATCCAGCCACCAGGCGTCGAAGCCCTTGCTGTTGAGCTTCTCGTTGATCTGCCGCCAGTAGATGGCCTGCGCCTTCTCCGAATACGGATCGTAGAAAGAGTTCAGGTAGCCCGCGCCTATCCAATCCTTCTCGCCCACTTCCACATTGCGCTTGTACATGAAGCCGGCGGCATCGAGTTCCTTGTAGTTGGCGGTGGTGGGATAGAACTTGGGCCACACCGAGATCATGATCTGCGCGTGCAGATCGTGGACCTGCTTGACCATGCCGTCGGGATCGGGGAAATGCGTCTTGTCGAAATCGTGCGAACCCCAGGCGTCCTGCGGCCAGTACGACCAGTCGAGCACGATGTTGTCGATGGGCAGCTGGCGCTTGCGGTATTCGGCCAGCGCGCCGACCAGTTCGTCCTGCGTCTTGTAGCGTTCGCGGCTCTGCCAGAATCCGTACGCCCATTTCGGCAGCAGCACCGCTTTGCCGGTCAGCTGGCGATAGCCGGCGATGACCCGATCGGCCGCGCCCTTGCCGTCGCCGTCGCCGGATACGAAGTAGTAGTCGATCATCTGTCCGGCTTCGGACCACAGCGACAAGTCCTTGGCTTCGGCGGCCGGCAAGGGATCGCGATGCAGCAATGCGATGTAGCTGGGGTCGATCAGTTTCCACTCGATCTTCAGCTTGTGGCGCTGGCCCGGCTGCAGGTCCAACGCGAACTCGTGGTGCCACGGGTTCCAGTTCTGGCGCCAGCGGTCGATCACCGGCTTGTCGTCGATCCACAGCTTGGCGTACTCGCTGGAATACAGAGAGAAGGTATGGCGGCCCGGGCTGAGCGCTTCGATCTCGCCCTCCCAGGTCACCTGCATGGGCTGGTCCTTGCTCTTGGCTTCGGCCGGGAAGTTGGCCAGATCCTTGATGTACTGGTAGTTCACCTCGGTTTCGCGGCGCTCGACCTTCTGCACGCCGCCGACCGAATAGCGCGCGGTCAGCGCGCCTTCTTCGCCCTTGGCGTCGTACAGCTTCAGGCTTTTCGGCAGCGGCTGCAGGCCGCGTGGATCGCCCATGCGGGTGATGGCGTTGTTGTCCCACAGCAACCCGTAGTTGCGGCTGGACACCAGGAACGGCACCGCCATGTCCACGTTGTGTTGCAGCAGTTCGACATCGCGGCCTTTCTGGTTCATCCAGCCTTGCTGATGCTGGCCGAAGCCGTAGATGGCTTCGTCATCGGGCGATTCGAAACGTTGGCGGACGCTGAGATAAGGCTTGCCTTCCACTTCCAGCGGAGAAAAACTCCTGCCGCCTTCGACCTCGCTCAGGACCGGTTTGCCCTGCTTGTCCAGGAAGCTGACCCGCCCGCTCTGCAGCGAAATCTCGGCGGTTACTTTGTCCGTGGTCAGGCGCAGCTTGCCGTCGGCGCTGGCGACATCGAACGAGGCGGCCGGTGTTGTGCCGGCCTCGACCCGCATCAGGCTGGGACTGCGTTTGAAATCGCCGTCGGGATCGGCACTGACCCGGATGATGCCGGCATCCACCACCTGCAGGCGCACTGCAGCGGCGCCTTTCTCCGAGGGATGCACAATGACGCCGTTGTCGGTCTTCTCATACGTCTGTCCGGCCTTGCCGCCGCAAGCAGCCAGCAAAGCCAGCAACGGCAGGGTCAGCCCCATTAAATTACGCATCTTCCGCTCCTCTCTTTCGATTCGTGTGGGGCGGGCCCAGGCCCGCCGCTACGGATCCGGCAACGATCGCCGAACGCCGTCAGTACCTTTCACCTGCTCAATTCAATACGTCGCCAACTTGACCTTCAACAACTGGTCTGCACTGGAAAAATTCAATCCGTAATCGGTCTGGTCGCCGTTCCAGACGCGCTGGAACTTCCATTGGTCGTTTTCGTAGGTGCCTTCCTCGACACGGTCGTAGATCTGCCGCGCGGCGACCGCAGGATCGACGGCGACGATGTTGACGCGTGCGTGGTAAGCGGTGACCAGGAATTCATCGGTGCCGGTTTCCGCGATCAACGCTGCACCCGCCGGCTCCGGATTGCCGGGCGCTTCGCCCTGGAACCAGAACTGCGGTACGCCATAAGTGATCACGGCATTCCAGCGGTCGTTGAGCTTGATCGTCTGTACCGGCTGTCCGGCCTGCTCGGCGGTGCCGTGCACCTTGCCCTCGAAGCTCAGTTTGGCCAGCACCCGCGCGGCCGGCCGCACCAGACGATAGTTCAGCGCGAACGGCTCCAGCGATTCCGGCGACATGCGCTTGGCTCCCAGCGGCCAGTTGGAATAGCGCGTGTAGTCGATGCCGAACGGCGACCAGCCGATGGCCTGCTGGCCCAATGCCGCGAAGAAATAACGCGCGAACATCGTGTCGTTGCCGGTTTCGGCCACCAGCAAGGCGTTGTCGGGGCGCGAGTAACGGTCCAGCACAGTGGTGTACTTGTCGTACTCGCGCATGTAGATGTCCGGCGCCAGCAGGTCGATGTTGGGTGCCGCGGCCTTGTAGACGTCCAGCACGTTGTCGGTGGGACCGCCGCTCTCGTATTGTCCGGGCAGGCCGGGAGTGAACGGATCGCGCAATGCCGCATTCACGTACATCGGCAATGGATACTCGGCCTTACCCGCTGCAGCGACCTGATCGATGTAGTGCGCCACATGCCAGGCGTGGAAGAACTCATCGGCATCGTTGCCGAACACCTGCTTCCAGGCGCCGGGCTGTTTGCCCATCTTCCTGATCAGCGCGTCCGGCACCGGCCCCTCGAAGGCCTTCTGCGCCAGCGGCGAGAAATCGCGCGGCGCCCCGTAGGTGCCCGGCTCGTTCTCCGGCTGCACCATGATGACGGTGCGCTGCGGATCGGCCTGCTTCAGGTGACGCATCAGCTGCACAAAGGCTTTTTTGTCGGCTTCCAGCGTTTCCGCAGCCAACGGCGACAGAGAGTTCAATGTCTTGCCGTCGGCGGTAATGACGCGCGGGAAACGCTTGTTGTCCAGCTTGACCCAGGCCGGCGCGTAGTTGGGCCCATTGTTCTTCCAGGTGGCGAACCACAGCAGCACCAGCCGCACCTCATGCTCGCGCGCCTGGGTCAGCAGCGTATCGACGAAGGAGAAATCGAATTTTCCTTCCTTCGGCTCGACCTGTTCCCAGGCGATCGGCACCATTACCGTGTTCGGCTTCAGCACTTCAATGGCGGGCCACACCTTCTCCAGCGCGGCGGGATAGTTGCTGGAGTTGTTCACCTGCGCGCCCATCAGCAGGAACGGCTTGCCGTCCACCAGCAATGCGTGGCGGCCGTTCTCGCTCACCAGCTTGGGAATAGGCGCTTCGGCGGCGCGCGTCTCTTTCGGCGTATCTTTCCCACCCCTCGGCGCTGCGGCCTGTGGCGCATCGGCCGTCTGCGGCGCTTCGGATGCCGGCTTGCATGCAGCCAGGATCGCCAGCGCCGCCAGCACGGCGATCGATCGCAACAGGCGGAGGGCAGTGGTGCCGTTCGGGGTTCGGGTCGTCATCGTGGGGTTCTCCATGTCACCAGGCATCGCTGCGGAACGGCGATGCGGGTAATCCGTCACGGTTGATCAAATCGGCATGTTCGGGGTTGTCGCTCCAGGCGTAGCGCACGGCCTGCGGTTGTGCGACGGCGTCGCTGGTCACCACGACCGCACCGCCCTGAAGGACAGCGCGAGCCGGATGAAAGCGATGGTCGGCGCCAGCCAGCTCGAAACCCTGCGCCTCATTGCCGCCGCCGCGTGCCGCCAACGCACTGGTGGACGGATCGAATTCAACCTTGGCCTCGCGTCCCTTGAACTTGGCCGCGCGATACACCGGCCCGGAATACACCAGCGATTCGCCGTAACTCACGTGACGCGCGGCCAGCGCCAGACGGTGGCCGACTTGCTGCTTGTCCGTCGGGTGGATGTCGTCCGGATTGCCGACGTCGATAGTCACCGCTTGCGCGGTGGCTGGCACAGCCAGCGTGTGCGACTGCGATTCGCGCAGCAGCGCCCAGGGACTGCCGGCGCCGGCGCTTTGACCGGGAACATCCGCGCCGGATTTGAAGTTGGCCAGCTGCACCCACAGGAACGGCAACGCCGGCTGCTTCCAGTCGCCGCGCCATTGCCTGATCATTGCGGCGAACAGATCGCGATAACGGTAAGCATCGGCCGCAGTCGCATTGGCTTCGCCCTGGTACCAGATCACGCCGCGCACGGGATACGGCTGCAACGGCAGGATCATCTGGTTGAACAGCAGTGCGGGGTATTGATTCTTGTCGTCGATCATCGCCAGCGACACCTGCGCCGGACGGAATTTCCACGCGCCGTCCAGTGGCCGCTTCGCCGCGCCTTGAGGTTGCACGAACACTTCGCCGGCATCGCCATGAATGCCGCCGCCACCGCCGAAATCCTGCACCCGCACTGCGACCTGATTGATCCCGGCGCGCAGCGCCTGTGGCGGCACCCGATATTCGCGCGGCAGGTTGTACTGCATGCGGGTTTCTCCCACCTGCCGGCCATTGACCCAGGTGGTGTCGGTATCGTCGATGCGGCCGACGCCCAGCACGATGCCCGCCTTGGCCTCGGCATCGCTCAGGGTGAAGCTGGCGCGATACCAGGCCTCGCCGTCCATGCCGTTGTAGCCGCCGCCTTCCCACAAACCCGGCACCGCGATGCGGTCCCAGTCGCGGTCGTCGAAACCGGCCTGGTTCCAGCGCGAAGTATCGACTCCCTTCTGCGGCCAGCGCGCCAGACGCGTGCGGGTTTCGTTCAACGCGCTTTGGTCGCGCGCCTGCAGTTCGCCCGCTTGCCGTGCGACCGCCTGCGCATCCAATCCCTGCGTGGCGGTATCCATCCAGGCCTCGATGCGGCTACCACCCCAGGTGCTGTCGATGATTCCGATGGGCACGCCCGTCCTGGCCCGCAGTTCGCGCGCGAAGAAATAACCGACCGCCGAGAACGCACCCACCGTCTGTGGCGAAGCCGCTTGCCACTGGCCGCCGGTCAAACGCGCTTCCGGTTTTCCCGACCATGACTTGGGCACTTTGAAATGGCGGATGCGCGTGTCGTCAGCGCTTGCGATTTCCTGTTCCGCGTTCTTGGCCTGCGCAACCGGCCATTCCATGTTCGACTGGCCCGAAGCCAACCACACGTCGCCGACCAGGACATCGCGCACGGTAACGGCATCGCGGCCGTTCTCGCGGATCTTCAGCAGGTAAGGCCCGCCCGCTGCGTGCGCGGGCAGTTCGAGCCGCCACGCGCCATCGCTTGAGGATCTGGCTTCGGCGTTGCGGCCGTCGAGCGAGACTTCGATCTTCGCGCCCGGCGTGGCCCAGCCCCAGACCGGCAGCGGCTGGTCGCGCTGCACCACTGCACCATCGGAAAACAGCAACGGCAGCGTGATCTTCGCCTGCACGGGCTGCACCACCAGCAGCATCAGTCCCAGCCCGACAAAAAGAATGCGTTTCACCGTCCAACCTCCGCGTAATAGTCGTGGATCACCTGCCAAGCCAACTTGCGTTCGCCGCGCTCGGAAAGCAGGCCTTTGCGGTTATAGCCCGCCTGGAACGGGTGCATCCGCACCGGCGAACGGAAGTCCATCATCACCCACGGCGCCGTGCCGCGCAGGAACGGAATCCCCGCCAGCATGCGCAGCTGTTTGCGATAGAAGCCGGCCTGGAACTCCTCGTTCCAGGCGCTGGCCACATCGTCCGCGCCGTGATGGCCGTAACGCGCCTCGGCGCCGAATTCGGTGATCAGCAGCGGCTTGCCGAACGGCTTCCACACGGCCTGCTCGGGTTCGACCGGCCAGGGCGTGTACCAACCGAAGTATTCGTTGATGCCGACCACATCGAGCGAGGCGACCAACGGATCGGAGACGGTCAACGTGCCGCCGTCGAAACCGGGCCCGTAGAACGCCGCGCTGACCAGCCGGGTCGGATCCAGCTGGCGTGCCCGTTGCGCCAGTGCCGAGAGCGCCGCATTGCGCGCAGCACCGGGCGAAGTTTCGTTGGCCACGCCCCACACGATGACCGCGGCGCGATTGCGGTCGCGGCCGATCATTTCGGCCAGCATGGCGTCGAGCTTTTCCTGCATGCCGGCGGCGGCGAAATCGATGCCCTGGTAGACCGGGATCTCCTGCCACAGCAGCAGGCCCATGCGATCGGCCAGGCGCACCAGATGTTCGCTGTGCGGGTAATGCGCCAGACGCACGAAATTGGCGCCCAGTTGTTTGGCCTGCTCCAGCATGCGCTGCGCGTCGGCTCCGGAGTGCGCGCGACGGCCGTCGATCTCTTCGTGGAAATTGACGCCGCGCAGGAACAGCGGCTCGCCATTGAGCAGCAGCACATCGCCACGCACGGCGATGCTGCGGAAACCGATGTCTTCCTCCAGCGACTCTTCCGGCATGGAGACTTGTACGCGGTACAGCTTGGGCCGCGCCGGCGACCACAATGCGAATGGCGCCTCGAAACGCAGCGGCGCGCGACCGCCGGCGCCGGCTTCAGCGCGCACGTCCACGCCCAGTTCGGGAATGCGCACGCGCACCGGTTGCCGCGGTGCGGTACCGGCCAGCTGCACCCAGCCGTCCACCTGCCGCAACGAATCCGGCGCCAGTTGCAGGGAATAGTCCTGGATGTAGGTCGGCGGCGTTTCGACCAGATCCACATCGCGGGTCAGCCCGCCGTAGTTGAACCAATCGAAACCCTGCGCGGGAATGCCGTCCTTGCGACGTTCGTTGTTGACGTGCACCAGCAGGTGGTTCTCGCCTGCCTTCACCCGTGCGGTCAATTCGAACTGGAACGGCGTGAATCCGCCTTCGTGGCTGCCGAGTTTCTCGCCGTTGAGGAACACGTCGGCGCGGTAATTGGCGGCGCCGAAATGGACGAACAGGCGCCGCCCATCGTGGCGGGCGGCATCGTATTCGAACGTCTTGCGATACCACACCGAACCTTCCAGCCAGGTCAGCTCGGGCCGCTGCGTATTGAAATCGCCCGGCACCTCCAGGGTGACGCTGTCGTCGAAGCCGTATTCGAAGAACTGGGTCTTGCCGGTCGCAGTACGGTCCTTCCAGACCGCCTTCCACTCACCGATGCCGTCGCCGTAACCGTCCACCAGCGCCTGCCATTTGCCGTTGAGGCTGCGCCGCTCGCGGCTCTGCAGATTGGTCAACGGCGCGGACGCGGACGTCGCGACGGGCAGGGGATTCTGCGCTTCACTCACGCGATCCTGTGGCCGCGGTGCGTATCCCTGCGCTTTAGCCAGCAACGGTGCGCATGCCAACGGAAAGCACGCCAGCAACGCGACCGCGAGCCGGCGTAGATGCGAGCTGACAGAGTCAGCGCGGATCGCCATATACGATTCCCCGGCCGCCGGTGGCGAAATACACTCTGCCGTACAAGCGTGGATCGCCGGTAACGCGATAGATCTTGCCGTAGCGATGCGCGTCGTCGTCGATGCGCGCCCAATGGCGACCATCGTCGTCCGAACGATACAGACCTGTCTTGCCGGCGATCTGTCCGAACAGATACAGCGCTGGCGTGTCGCTGCCTTCCTTCGGCTTTCCCAATCCCAGCGAATACGCGTTCTCCACGCCGGGTAATCTCTCCAGCTTGCCTGCCGACCAGCGCAACAGACCGTGCCGGGAGGCGGTGAGATAGACCACTCCGCTGTGCAGCGGATCGGGATGCACTTCGGGACGGAACCGATCGCCGAATTCTCCCAACCCGCCCTGCACTTGCTTGAATTCAACGCCGCCGTTGCCGCTGACATACAGCTTGCCGGTAAGGCCGTCGAATCCGTAATAGAGGTCTTCGTCCACGCGATCGGCTTCGATTACGACCGTATCCGTCACGCCCCTGACCTTCTGCCAGCGCCTGCCGAAATCGGCGGTGATCCAGGCACCGGCACTCTTCGGCTGCCAGATGACGCGCTTGCCGTCGGCGGCGAGGGTGATGTGGCCGGCACCCTCGCCTTCCGGCGGTTCGCTGGCAAACAGTTGCCAACTCTTGCCGCCATCCAGCGAGTACGCCGCGCGCACTTCGTTGTTGTTGCGATCGCGCACCGTACCGCTACGGACCACGGTCGACGGCGCCTGGCCGGCGTAGGCGATGCTTTCGCCATTGGTCAAACGAGGACCGGCGAACTGCAAGGGCGGCACGGCCAGGTCATCGTGGCGGAAGCCGTCGATGTCGCCCACCGCACTGAGCAGGTGCGCGCCTTCCGGCGGGCTGATCAGGTCCAGCGGTACGGTTTCTTCCAGATAAGTGTTCTTGAACCACCACTGCACGCGGGACGTGCCGTCGTCGAACTCGGTGAGGTTGCGCGAAGCCCAGATGCCGTAGCCGGTCACGAACATCGCTTCGTCGGAATTGAACGGATCGATTTCGATATCGGCCATCCAGTGCGGACTGGCGTGCGCCGTCCACGGCGACACGCTGTGGTCGAAATCCGAACGCGGGAACAGCGGCTGCCAGGTGACGCCGCCATCGGTGCTGCGGAAGATGTCGTCGTGCGGCCCGTAGCGGGTGAAGGTGCTGGCCAGCAGCGTCTTCGGATTCTGCGGATCCACCGTTACCGCACCCCAGCCGAAACCGTCTTTCTCGGTATCGGTGGATTGCGGCGCCGGCGTGATGTCGGTCCAGGCGCCGGTGGCGGGAACGTACTTCCACACCGCGCCGTCGCTCATCTTGTCCGGACCCGGCAAATCGGCGTAGCTCAAGTAGTAGGTGCCATCGCTGCCGCGGGCCATGTGGTTGGGACGCAATCCGAGCGGCTGCCCTGCCACCGCTTTCCAGTTGCGGCCGGCGTCGTCGGAGACGTAGAGGCTGGTTTCCTGCGTGGAAACGCCCGCGTAGAGTCGCGGCGTCGATTGGCCGGCACCGCCGCTGCCGGCATCGAACTCGACGAACACGATGCCGATCTGCTGGACGCGGTTCCAGCCCTGCGCGCTGGACGCGGGCGAGGTGGCGATGGCCGGAAAGCTCTCTACCTTCGACCAGCGCGCGCCACGGTCTTCGCTGCGCCACAAACCATCGCGGCGGGTGCCGAACAGCAGCACGCGGCCATCGTTGGGATCCACCGCCAACCGCTCGCCGTTGCCACGCGACAATTCATTGCCGCCCAGCTTGAACGGCAAGTCGGTACGCAGGAACGTGCGGCCACGATCCTGCGAACGCAGGATGGCGCCGTTGCCGACCTTCGGATTGGTGTAGGTACCCGCGGCCAGGTAGACACGCTCGGGATCGGAGGGATCGATGGCCAGGCTTTCGATACCAGTCAGATTGACGTCCTCGGCGCCGATCCAATCGGTCAGCGCCACCCAGCGCTTGCCCGCCGCATCCCAGCGGTAGGCGCCGCCGACATCGGTTCGCGCGTAGGCAAGTCCCTTCTCGGCAGGATGGAACACCAGGCCGGTGACAAAGCCGCCGCCACCGATGGCCACGTTGTTCCAGCGATAAGCGACCTCGGCAGCCGGCGAAGCCTGCGCGACGCCCGAGCAAACGAACAGGCACGCCAACAGCGGGCCTGCGAAGAATGCGAACCATCGCCAACCCGTAGCCTTCTGCGGCATCGTCGGTGCAGACCGGATTGCATGCATCGGGAACGATCTCCAGGAAACGGGTGACGCAGGGGACTCGGACGAACCTGCTCTATATGAATGCTCCGGCGCGATGACACGCCTATCGACCAGGACAATGTTTTTGTCGGCTTGATGTGGCTGCGTGGCCCAGATCTTCGCCACCGCTCGTTCTGAATATCGACACCGATCACAACGGCACGACGATCGATGCTTCGCCTAGTTCTCCGGACCTCTTTGGTTGGCTTGAATGTGCGCTGTTAGCGCTAACAAAAAACAGTGCGTGAGCCGAGGCCGCAGCATAGGTGGCGGTGACATTCCATACCAATGAAATATTCGTCCTGATCTATACCACCACCGAATGCTGCGACGCGTCATCCGCGACAACTGCTTGCACGCAATCGTTACGTTGCGCGCACCGACGCACCGGGTCGCTTCACGCATCCGCGCAAGATCGTTGCAGGTATCGGTGACACGCATTGATCGTGTGCAGTCTGCTACCCGAATAGCAAGGAGGGGAGATAAACGCCTCCCCTCCCGCCATCGGACTCAGAACGTCACGCGGAGAGTCGCGGCGTAGCGCGTGTCGTTGACGTACCAGGAGGTGACGCGCTTGCCGGCGCCGTTCTGGTCCATGATCGTGCGCTGTTCGGCGTTGTTGAGATTGTTCATCTCCAGGCCGAGCTGAATGTGGTCGTTGAACTTGTAGAAGATCGAACCATCCAGCTGTCCATAAGCGTCGCTATAGACAGGCAGCTTCCAGGTAATGGCTTGGCCGGCGAGGTTGTTGTTGGTGCCGTTGTAGCCATTGGCCCCCACCGACAGCAGATACTCGCTGCGCCAGTTGTAGGCCAGGCGGATCTGCCAGGGACCCTTCTCGTAGAAGAGAGCGACGTTATAGGAATTCTTGGACAGGCCATCGGCCGGCAGGTCGCCGAACGTAGAGCCATCGGTGTCGCGCGGCACCGCATCGGTCTCGTCCGGCACCTTGGTCGAGCTATCGATGTAGGTGTAGTTGGCCGATATTCCCAGACCGTCGAAAGGCGCCGGCAGGAAGTCGAAGAACTGGGTCCAGCCGATTTCCGCACCCTGGATGCTCGCCGTGCCGATATTGATGGTCTGGGTGACCAGGTATTCGTACTGGTTGCCGTCGGCGCCCGGATAGGGGACCAGTCGCGACTGGTTGCGGAAATAGTCCTTGACGTCCTTCTTGAAGAAGTTGACCCAGGCCATGCCGCCCTTGTCCGGATCGAAGTACCACTCCAGCGACAGATCGAACTGGTTGGCCTTCATCGGCTCCAGGTAGGGGTTGTCGGTGGAACTGCCGGTGAGATCCAGCCTGTCGATCGGCAACAAAGTAGTGCCCACCGGCGGCGTGTAGCCCTGCTCAACGGCGGCGCTCAGCACCTGATAGGCCTGCATGTCGCTGAAAGCCGGCCGGGCGATAGCCTTTGAGGCGGCGAAGCGCAGGATCAGGTTTTCGATGGGCTCCCAACGCATGTTCAGGCTCGGCAGCACGTCGGTGTAGGAGTTTTCGGCCGAGATGGGCTCCGATTCGCCGGCACCCAGATACGGCGCGAGGAGTTGGTTCGGATAGATCAGGAACCCACGGGCGGCATTCTCGGTGCGCACCACGCGCACGCCGACGTTGCCGTCGAAACGCTCGTCGTCCAGCCCGAAATTCAACATGAAATAGCCGCCGGTGGTGGTCTCGCTTTGGACGTTGGTCCACTGCGGATCGGCCAGGTTTCGCGGCGTGATCTGCCCATAACAGCAGGAATAGTACGGAGCGGCGGCTCCATGCAGGTCCTGATAGCTGGTCGGGAAGCCGAGGGCGGTCCCCAGCACAGGCGCATAGAAGGTGCCCGGCGTGTTGGCGTCGCCGCGATAGAAGTTGTCGAACGTATTCTGGTGCACCAGGCTGGAATTGACCGTGCTGTTGAGATCGAGTCCCGGCAAAGCGCCGGCCGGCAGCGCCCAACCTTGCATCCAGGTCTGGAAAATCGGCTGCCAATCGTAGCCGCTGTCGATGGTGGTGGCTTTGCGGTCGGTCAGGCGCACGCCGAACTTGAACGACTTGATGAAGCCGCTGTCGAAGCTGTGCTTGAGGTCGGCGCGCCAGGCCATTTCCGTTGCCTCGTTGTCGTCGCGATGGTCCATGGTGAAACCCCAATAATAATTGGCGGGGTTGCCCGTGAACTGCTCATCGATGCCGATGGATGGCAAGCCACCCAGGGTGACGTCGATATAAGGCACGTTGACGCCCAGCGACACCGTGGAATCCAGGCCCTTGGTGGTGGCCTTGATGTATTGGAAATCGGTCGTCAGCTCGGTGGCGTCGCTGAGCGTCCACTTGGTGCCGAAGGAAAAGTCGGTGGCCTTGGATTTGCGGTGGGAGGCGCGGATGTCCGTTCCCATGGGGATGCCGCCGGCCTGGGTGAGTCGGCCGGAACGGAAGACGTCGCCGTCAAATTCATAAGGCTGGCTCGCATCGAGCGCGACCGTGGTGGGATCGTTCGAGACGAAGATGGCGTCCTCGTTCCAGAGCTCATCGTATTTGCTCTGGAAAGCGGTTGCGTAGAACTCGACGACGTCGCTGGGACGCCACTGCAGGGCGACATAGGCGCCATCGCGCTTGCGCTCGAACTGCAGCGTGCGCCAGTCGGCGCCGCGTGGCAGCCAGAGTGCCTCGTTGACGGAGTCGCCATTCAGGTCGTTGTTGTCGTTCTGAAAGAAAGGCCGCACGAACATGCCGTCGGTGCGGGTAGCCAGTTCCGAATGGGCAATGTCGACCAGGATGCCGACTTTGCCGATGCTGGTGTCCCAGGTGTTGCTGTACAGGCCGGAGTAGGAAGGCTTGTAGTCCTTGACGAAATCGCCGTAGTTCTCGCTGACGCTGCCGCTGATCCTCTGCCCTTCGAAGTCGAAGGGCATGAAGGTACGCAGATCCACGCTGCCGCCCAGGCCGCCCTCGATCATGTCGGCCTTCTGGTTCTTGTAGACGTCGACGCCGGACATCAGTTCCGATGGCACGTCCTGGAAGCTCAGATTGCGGCCGCCGGAGGCGGAGAAGCTGTCGCGGCCGTTGAGTTCGGACCGCACCTGGGTCAGGCCACGGACCTGCACACCGCCGCCTTCGGCCGAGAAATGCTCGGGATCGCCCACCGACAGGAACCGATCGATGGTCACGCCGGGAATGCGCGAAAGCGTCTCGGTAACGCTGCGATCGGGCAACGCGCCGATGTCCTGCGCGGTGACCGAGTCGACGAAGGTGTCCGCGCTGCGCTTGATGTCCTGCGCGCGGTAGATGGAACCACGGATGCCGGTGACGACGACGGCGTCCAGATCGACGGCTTCTTTCGGCTGCGGTTTCGGCTGCGGTTTTGGCTGCGGCTGCGGCTGTGGCTGTGGATCTGGTTGCACCTGCGCATGTGCCTGCGCACTCAGCAAGGCGGCAATGCTCAGCGCGATGAGGGTGTGGGGGAATCGGTTGCGAGTGGAACTACGGCTTGCCGGAGTACGGCTTTGGCGCGTTGACATGGTTGTTCCCTCCCAGGACACCTTGACGAACGATTGGCTGGTTTTTCGGACCCGCGCGCTTTTTTGCGTTCCGGAATCCTGTGCTTGGTTATGTGGTTGCCTGCTTCTGGACGATGCTTCCGGGTCCGACCCCGGCAATTGCCGGTTCCCCGCGCCTTGTTGTCCCCTGTCCTATCGGGGTGGTCGCGGACACCACTCCACCGGTGCCCAACGCTTGCAGGTCTGTGACGTCCGTCTGTTAGCGCTATCACATTGCGACCCGACCGCAGGATAGGGCGCTCTCAACATTCCACACCAATGAAATATTGAGCGGCAGCTATACTTTTTTTGAATACAGAATCGAACGCTTCCGGCATTCAGCCGGTGGAATCGATTACAGGGCCGGGTACAGATGGCGCGCCGTGGCGCGCAGCGCTTCCAGCACGCGTTCGGCGCCGGGAGACAGTTGCTGGTCGCGGCGGCGGATGATGCCGAAGAACTCCATGCGCACGCCCAGCTCTATCGGCAGGACCTGCATTTGCGCAGTCTGCAGGTACGGCGCCACCGATTCGGCAGGTAGCGCGGTCAGCAGATCGCTATGCCGCAGCAGATGGATGATGACCGGCAGCGAGGCGGTCTCGATGATGTTCTGCGGCGGCGTCAGGCCATGTTCCATGAACATCGAATCCAACCGCGTGCGCAGCACGCTGGCGGCAGGCGGCATGATCCAGCCGTATTCGATCAGATCGGCATGGGTCACCACGCCGCGCTGCGTCAACGGATGCCCGGCTCTTACGATCACCGAATGCGGTTCGTCGGCCAGCGGCTCGAACTCCAGATCGCTCGCTCCTTCCGGCCCCAGGATCCGGCCGATCACAATGTCCAGTTGTCCGTCCAGCAGCTTGGCCACCAACGGCCGGCTGTAGTCCATTTCCACGCGAATGAGGATGTCGGGGAAATCGCGTTTCACCGCAGCGATGGCCTGCGGCACCAGGGTGGTGCCCGGATTGACCACCGTGCCGATTGCCGCCTGGCCCATACGGCCGCTGCGCATGGCCGCGATCTCGTCGTGAGCGCGGCCGATTTCCGACAAGGCCGAGCGCGCCCGACGGATCAACACCTGGCCATACCAGGTGGGTTCCACCCCGCGCGCATGGCGCTCGAACAGCGGCACCCCCAGGATCCCTTCCATTTCCGAGAGCAGTTTGGAAGCCGCTGGCTGGGTCATATTGGCCGCCTCGGCCGCTCGCAGCACCGAGCGCTGTTCATACAGGTGCAACAGCAGCAACAGATGGCGGGTCTTGAGCCGTGAAGCGTTGAACCAGCTGGTTGACGGTTGGACCATCGGACTCTCCCGGGAGCGTTCAGCAAGCTATATGCACGGGGAATAGCATATGACGAAAATTTCATTTGTCGTACATAGCTGACCCGGGCAACCCTATGCCACGCTGATCCGGCGTTGCCGTGCCATTCCGTAGGCACCGCTACGAACAACAGTGGAACCGTTATCACGAGTCGCGCGCGGCACCTTCCGGCACAAGGCGGGGGCGCGGGCACCGAACCATCGCTGCGGCCGGGAGGGCCTATGGCGCAAACCGATCCAGGCAAGACGCCCTGGCGCCTTTTGCCGCGGCTCCAATCCGCAGGCGTGCGGCGATGAGCGCGCGGCTGCAAGGCAAGGTAGCGTTGGTCACCGGCGCGGCCAGCGGCATCGGCGCGGCTACCGCGCGCCTGTTCGCGACGCATGGCGCGCAGGTATTCGGCCTGGATCGCAACCCTTCGCCGGAACGCGCAGACAACCCCACCCATCTGATCGCCGATGTCACCGATGCCGAATCGATCGGCGCTGCGGTGGCGCGGATACTGGACCGGCACGGCCGCATCGACGTACTGGTGAACAACGCCGGCGCCGATGTGTTTTCCGAGCCGCTGTCGTTGAGCGATGCCGATTGGGAACACTGCCTGTCGTTGAACCTCAAAGGCGCCTGGAACATGGCGCGCGCCGTGCTGCCGTCGATGCTGGAACAGGGCGCCGGCTCCATCGTCAACATCGCCTCGGTGCATGGCCACAAGATCATTCCCGGTGCGTTCCCCTACCCGGTCGCCAAACACGGTCTGATCGGCCTGACGCGCTCGCTGGGCATCGAATACGCCGCACGCGGCATCCGCGTCAATTCCATTTCGCCCGGCCTGATCCTGGTCCCGCGCATCGAAGCGTGGTTCGCTTCGCAGCCCGACCCGGAAGCCGCGCGCCGCGCACAGACCGAACTGCTGCCGCCCAAACGCATCGGCACGCCGGAAGAAGTCGCGCACACCGCGTTGTTCCTGGCCAGCGACGAAGCGCGCTTCATCAACGCCACCGACATCCTCATCGATGGCGGCCGTTCGCAGCTCTACCACGAGTGAGGCGACCGACCCGCAGATGAGCACCGAGACCGCCACTTCTCCTTTTCGCCTGCCGCTGATCGCTATCCTGCGCGGCATCCACGCGCATGAAGCGCCCGCGCATGTGCTGGCGCTGGTGGAAGAAGGCTACGACGCCATCGAGATCCCGCTCAATTCGCCGGACTGGGCCAGCAGCATCGGCACCGCCGTTCGCGAAGCAGGCCGCAACGTCTGGATAGGCGGCGGCACGGTGCTGCGCGAACACGATGTCGACGTTCTGCACGGACTGGGCGCGCGCTTCATCGTCACACCCAACACCAATCCGGCGGTGATACGCCACGCGGTGCAGCTTGGGCTGCAGGTGGTGGCGGGTTTCGCCACTCCCACCGAAGCCTTCGCCGCGCTCGATGCCGGTGCGCAGATGCTCAAGCTTTTTCCCGCTTCCACTTACGGAACGCAGCATGTACGCGCCTTGCGCGCCGTGCTGCCTCCGGTCCCGCTGTTCGTCGTCGGTGGCGTCACGCCCCTTACCCTTGCCGATTTCCTCTCCGCCGGCAGCGTGGGTGCGGGCATCGGCGGCGAGCTCTACAAACCAGGCCAAGCGGTCGAGCGCACGCGTCAGGGCGCGCGCGCTTTCAAGCAGGCCTATCTGGAATCCATGCCATGAAGATCGTGCGCCTGAGCACCTACCACGCCGCACCGCGATGGTTGTTTTTGAAGATAGAGACCGACGAAGGCATCAGCGGCTGGGGCGAACCGGTCATCGAAGGCCGCGCGCAGACGGTGGAAGCCGCCGTGCATGAATTGTCCGACTACCTGATCGGCAAGGATCCCTCACGCATCAACGATCTTTGGCAGACGCTTTATCGCGGCGGCTTCTATCGCGGCGGCCCGATCCTGATGAGCGCCATCGCCGGCATCGACCAGGCCTTGTGGGACATCAAGGGCAAAGCCCTGGGCGTGCCGGTGTACGAGTTGCTGGGCGGCCGCGTGCGCGACCGCATGAAAACCTACCGCTGGGTAGGCGGCGACCGGCCGGCCGACATCATCGCGCAGATCAAGTCCTACCAGGCCCTGGGCTTCGATACCTTCAAGTTCAACGGCACCGAGGAACTGAAGCTGATCGACAGCCCGCGCAATATCGATGCGGCCGTAGCCAAGGTCGCAGAGATACGCGAAGCGTTCGGCAACACCATCGACTTCGGCGTGGACTTCCATGGCCGCGTCAGCGTGCCGATGGCGCGCGTGCTGCTGCACGAACTGGAACCGCATCGCCCGCTGTTCGTCGAAGAACCGGTGCTGCCCGAGCATGCCGAACACTATCAGCGCCTGGCCGATTCCACCTCCATTCCGCTGGCCGCCGGCGAACGCATGTACTCGCGCTTCGAATTCAAATCGGTGCTGGCCGGCGGCGGCCTGTCGATCCTGCAACCGGACCTTTCCCATGCCGGCGGCATCACCGAATGCTTCAAGATCGCTGCCATGGCCGAAGCCTACGATGTCGGCTTCGCGCCGCATTGCCCACTGGGTCCCGTCGCGCTCGCCGCCTGCTTGCAGATCGATTTCGTCGCCCACAATGCGGTGCTGCAGGAACAGAGCATCGGCATCCATTACAACGGCGACGCCGACCTGCTGGACTACGTGCTCAACAAAGAAGACTTCAGCTGCATCGATGGCAGCATCGCAGCGCTGCCCAAACCCGGCCTTGGCGTGGAGATCGACGAGCAACGGCTGATCCAGGCCAGCCGCAACCCCCCGGCCTGGCGCAATCCTGTCTGGCGCCACGCCGACGGCAGCGTAGCGGAGTGGTGATGCGGTGAACGCCTACGTCGACCTGGATCGCGTCGTTCCCAGCCTGGTCGTGGATAGTCGCTGTGCGCTGGGAGAAAGCGTGCTCTGGTGCGAACGGCGCGCCGCGTTGTTCTGGACCGACATCGATGCCTCGCATTTGTGGATGCATCGGCCGTATGGACGCGCGACCCGGCATTGGGCCTTGCCGGACCGCCTGGGTTCGCTGGCGCTGTGCCAAACCGGCCAGTTGCTGTTGGGGCTGGCCAAGGGTCTGTACCTGGCCGATCCCGACAGCGCGGAGGAAGGAACCCTGGTGCTGGAAAAACTGGCCGATGTGGAGGCCGACAACGCCGAAACCCGCATCAACGACGGCCGCAGCGACCGCAACGGAAATTTCGTCTTCGGCACCAAGAGCGAGCGTGCGGACGGCGCCCCCATCGGAGCGTTCTACCAGTACTCGGGCCAGCACGGTCTGCGCCGGTTGGACCTGCCCGCCGCCGCCATTCCCAACTCGATCTGCTTCAGCGCCGATGGCCGCAGTATGTACTACTGCGATTCGGTCCAGCCGCAGATCCTGTGCTGCGACTATGACTCCAGCGCCGCGGAGGTGTCGGGTTCGCGCGTGTTCGCCGAAGTAGACGCCGTCGGCGCATCGCCCGATGGTTCCATCATCGATGCCGACGGCTATTTGTGGAACGCGCAGTGGGGCGCCAGTCGCATCGTGCGCTATCGCAGCGATGGCCAGGTAGACCGGGTGATGCCGCTACCGGTGAAAAACCCTTCCTGCTGCACCATCGGCGGCGCGGCCTACGACCGTCTGTACGTCAGCAGCGCACGTGTCGACAACAGCGTCCAGGAGTTGGCGCGCACACCCGGTGCCGGAGGAATCTGGCAGATCCCGCTGCCGCGCGCGCTGGGCCTGCCGGAAAGCCGGATAGAGCTTGCATGATCGCTATCGACTGGGGCAGCAGCAGCCTGCGCGCGTACCGCCTGGACGGCGCCGGCGTGGTGATGGAGCAGAAGCGCAGCGATCGCGGCGTACTGGCGTGCGACGGAAATTTCGCAGCGACGCTCGCTCCGCTGATCGCGTCCTGGAACGATGCGGACATCATGTTGTGCGGAATGATCGGCAGCCGCAGCGGTTGGTTCGAGCAGCCTTACCAGGATTGTCCGACCGGCATCGATGAGTTGGCGGCGGCGATGGTGCCGGTGCAGGTGCCGGAATTTCCGCAGCGCAGGCTGTGGTTCGTGCCCGGAGTCGCGGACCGGAATTCGACGGAAGTGCCCGATGTCATGCGCGGCGAGGAAACCCAGGCATGCGCGCTGCTCGATCTGCTACACCAGGGCACTCATGTTCTGTGCCTGCCCGGCACGCATAGCAAGTGGATCACCGTGCGCGACGGAAAAATCGTCGCCATCGCCACCGCCATGACCGGAGAAACCTACGCGGTCATGCGCCGGCATAGCATACTGGGCAAGCTGATGGGCGAGGACGACTTGCGCTTCGACGCTTATGCCTTCGATGCCGGCCTGCGCCGCAGCGCCGACGCCGGCGGACTGTTGCACCACTTGTTCGGCGTACGCACGCTGGGACTGTTCGACCGATTCTCCGAAGCCGCTCTTCCTTCGTATTTGTCGGGCCTGCTGATCGGGCACGAAGTACGCGCCTCCGGATTGTTCTCGCGGACTCCGCGCCCCGCACAAGTGCACCTGATCGGCAACGATCGTTTGATCGACGCCTACGCCAGGGTGCTGGTGGCCTTGGGAGTCGGCGTGCAACGGCATTCCGAAAGCCTGGCGGCCCACGGAATGCATCGCCTGTCGCGGCCTCTGATACCCGCGTAGGAACGCTGGCCTGGCGAAGATTTTCAGCGGTGATCGCTGCGCCGGCGACAGTCAGTGCTCAGCGAGCGAATCGAAGTCCGGCAACGCGCCCCGTTCGCGTACCTCGGCGGCCGTTCCCAGGCGCCTGACATTGCCCTTGGTGCCGTCGAAAGCGGGCCAGGCGGCGAGGCCTTCGCCATTCGGGTCGCCGGTCTTGGCGAAATTGGTCCAATAGCCCACCAGCTCGCGGGCGAGCTGCCGATCGTCGGAGCTCCAGGCACGCGGATCCTGGTCAAGCTGATCGAACATGTAGCGGATTTCGGCACCGTGGCCGGCCCCGCAACCGTAGCTGCACGGTGTCGCGGGTTCGGCGGGCGAATGAACGAAATAATAGACATAGGGCTTGCTCGAGCGCGCCTGCGTCTGCATATCCGCCCAGCGCCACATCCGCCATCCCCAATAATCGCTCGTGAAGCGGAAAATGGACGCCCGCGCTTCCGCATCGTTCGCGGCGGGATACTCCGCCAGCACCCTGGCCGACGGCGCGTGTCCGAGCAACCGGGCGAGCAACGCGCTATGGCCGGCGGCAGTAAAATCGGAGGTGGCGAGGATTTCCGGCGCAAGGTCCCTACCCTCGTCCGCATTCCACCCGACCAGGATCGGCACGTCGTTCTGGCGATGGTTGCGGTACGTCGTCTGCATATCCTCGTTCAGCAGATGATTGTCGACGATCGTCCGCGGCGCCCAGTTTTTGCGGATCAGCGTGTCCGCATCGATCGCGCGCAGATCCGCCAGATGCCCGGCCCCCAGCCCGTGCGCGAACGCCGCCCCTTCGGCTTCTGCCCGCGTCCGATCGAATCTCGAATGCTCGCTGGGATCGAGCGGAAGTCCGGCATTGCCGCTTTGGGCAATGGCGCGCTGGAACAGGCCCTTGGCCAACGGCGAGGCGACCAGCATCGCCACCGACACCGCGCCTGCGGATTCGCCCATGACGGTGACACGACTGGGATCTCCACCGAAGGCCGCGATATTGCGCTGGACCCAACGCAGCGCGGCGATCTGGTCCAGTATCCCCTGGTTGCCGGAAGCCTTGGCTGGCGACTCCGCGCTCAGCTCCGGATGGGTGAAGAAGCCGAATATCCCCAAGCGGTAATTGAGCGTCACGACGATCACGTCCTGCCGCGTCAGCCGGCTTCCGTCCGTGCCCGATTGCGCGCCCGACCCGCCGAAAAAACCACCGCCGTGTATCCACACCATCACCGGCAGTTTGCGCGCTCGCGCCGGTGCCCAGATGTTGAGATAGAGGCAATCCTCGCTCTGCGGTTCCGATATCCAGGGGACGGTCTGCCGACAGACAGGCGAGAAAGCGCGCGCCTCCCGTGTTCCGGTCCACGGCTGAAGCGGTTGCGGCGCCCGCCAGCGTAGCTCGCCGACCGGCGGCGCGGCATAAGGCACACCGAAGAAACGCGTGATCCCATCGGTCTGCGTGCCGGCAATCAAGCCGCCCTCGATCCTGACGGCAGGCGGATGCGGAGCCGGCGTGCGGGCGCTACCCGGGGCCGACGAGAGGCACAGCATCAATGTTGCGGTAATGAGCAATGGACATAGGCATAGACGCATTCTTGTTCCCCATGGTGCCAGTCCCGACGATAGCGAGGCATGGTATCTGACCCGCGTTTTCTGGCCACACGTTACGCCGCGGCGCGAGCCGACAAGCGCACAACGGACGGTCATCGGTCGGCACACGTCGGCAGCATGTCGAGGCAGGCGACGGGTGGCAGTACGGATCGCTTCATTCTGACGGCCGTCCCGGAGCGGAATTTTCGGGTGTATCGAATCGGCGGCGCAATCGGCCGTGCTTCCGCCACAGGGAGATGGACGCGGCAATGTTCATCTGCCCGCACGGAGCTTCACCGAATCCCTCTTGCACGACAAATGAAGTATTGAGTACCTGCCATTCCGTAAGCGAATAGATGCAGCCGGCTGGATTCATGCGCCTCGACTCGTGCAACGAGCACTTTGACGGCGAGCCGGACTGCAAGATCAGCCCGCGCACAGGTTCAACTTTCCGGAATTGTTGCGGCAGCGAAGGGTGCGAGCGCCCTCCAACCAAGGTTCGCATAAAGGTTGCGGCCGTCTGCTGTCGCGACCAGAAGCTGCGGACTTGCAAGGGACTTTCTTGCCGTTCCAAGAGCGATCATCACCGCGACACCCAATCCTTTCCGCCTGTGATCCTGCGCTGTTTCGATTCGATCATAGATGAAGACATCTGCGGTTTCTGCCGCGCATCCGCTTGCGGCCAGATCGCCACCCGGGGCGATGATGCAAGCTCGGGTGACGGGCCCGGCTTTATGAAGATCCATCCTGTATCCCATCGGCAGAGGCTTTGCATCGAGGGTTTCCGCTGCCGCCATCATGAAATAATTCGATGGCTGAATCTCCCAGCGCGCCGGCACCGCATCCCGCAGCTCCTCGTCAGAGCCGCACAGCTTCAAGTAATGTCGTGGAGCCGTAATGTCGCGTGCGATTGCGCGCAATCCCTCGCATAACCGTGGGAACACCCAGCGTTTCACTTCCTTTTCCGAGTGGGTATCTACCCGGAAGCCTTCGCGATCTGGAACAGGGGGCGGGGAACTTCGAGCGATGGAATGCGCTGCCTGCCAGGCGAAGAGGAGCTTTGGATCGACGTAAGAAAGGGTCATAGCTGATCGTCCGTGGTGCTCATTGGGGGGCACATTCTCCGGCGACTTCACTGGTGCGCCGTGCGACTCTCAGCCGCGATGCCTCCGTGGCTTTCAACTAAAGCATTGTCCTGTCTCAGCAGCTAAGACCATAGCTATGAGGCAGGACGAAAGGAAGGCTCAAGCAGACCACGGAAAGAAGAACGCTCCACATATCCACCTCAGTTCATGACCCACCTCGACATCTTGCATCTACCTTTAATGAGGTCCTCTTTGGGTTGGAAGCGCCCCCGGGGTCGAATGGTTTAGCGATGCTACGGTCGAATGGTCATGAACATTGGCAACGGCGTTTTCCGGGGGAAAGTTTCAATCTTCACAGTGGCTATAAACCAACTTCAGTAACGTCGCCTGGCGGGATGGACACGCGGAAGACTCCTTGGACCCAGCGAGAATCCTATGTCGACCAAATCACAATTCATAGCGGCGCTTCACGCCGAAAAACCGGCGCAAGACCACGCCGATGCGCTCAACTTGTATGCCTTTCTCATAGGGAGTTGGCGCGCCGACGTTCTCACCTATGACGGCGCTCCCGCCCCGCATCGTGGCAGCGCCGAGATACATGCTGGCTGGGTATTGGAGGGGCGAGCGGTCCAGGACGTGTGGATGATCCCGCAGAGCGATTTGCGAAAACCGGATATGCCGTCGTTGCCCGTCGCCGGAAACTGGTATGGCTCCACCATGAGAGTCTATGATTCCAACCTCGATGCGTGGCGCATTTTCTGGATGGATCCCGCAACGCAATATTTTGCGCTTCAGATCGGCCGCCGACAGGGCGACCGCATCGTTCAGGTGAGCGACGAAGAGAAAGGGACGCGGGGACGCTGGAGCTTCAGCGACATCACAGAGGACTCCTTTCACTGGCGCGGGGAACAATCTACCGATGGTGGATCGACGTGGACACTGCTCGTGGAAGTCCTCGCGCATCGCACCTCGGCGGGATCCTGAGACGTAGCTCGGCCAGGGCACAGCATTTCGATTTTCCGCGGCTCCGCGCAGCCTTACCAGGGCTACCTGTTGCTTGCCCTCAAAGTGACACAGCGCGTGTTGCGCCATCGGTTATAGGCGAGAGCACCGAAGCTATTCCTCGATGTAAGCCGACAACTCATCCGGCGTGCCATTGGGGAATGACTTTTTGAAGAACTCGAGAAATGCGGACACGCGTGCGTTCAACAGTCGCCGCGACGGGTACAGCGTCCACAGCTCAATATCCGGCCCCTCCACATCCCCCCATTTGACCAGCGTTCCCGCAGCGAGATCGCGAGCCACGAGCGACACCGGGAGGCGTGCGGCACCTACTCCCAAGCGGGTCGCATCCCGAATCATGATGAGGGAAGAGAGTCGAAGCACAGGATCTACGCTGATGCGAGACTGCCCTTCGACAGTTGCGAATTCCCACGCGCTCTGATCGCCCGATCTTCCCACCACAACCGGAACCGCCAGCCCGTTTGCCGGCTTGCCCAGGGCTGGGCTCGCCACGACGACCAGCCTATCCCGCAGGAAGATGCGTCCCACCAGCGTTTCGTCCGGGTTGGGGTTGACCCGGATGACCAGGTCGTAACCCTCTTCAACCATATCGACGGCACGGTCCTCCGTCGTCACCTCCAAGCGAACTTCCGGATATTGCAGTGCGAACTCCGCGGCCAGCTTGCCCATGGCCATATGCGAGAAAAGCAAAGGCGCGCTGATCCTCAGCTTTCCTCGCGGCGTTCCGCCTCCCGAGGCAATGGCGGCCGCCGTCTCTTCCAGTTCGGTAAGCAAAGCCGCAGTCCGCTCGAACAGCGCCTTGCCTTCCTCGGTGAGTTTCAATGCGTGGGCGCCGCGCTCGAACAGTCGGAGATCGAGGGAGGCCTCCAACTCCGCAACGCGGCGGGAGAGCGTCGCCTTCGGTCGATCCGCAGCCCGGGCCGCCCTGCCGAATCCGCCATGCCGGGCCACCAGATTGAAATCAGCAAGAGCCACCAGGTCCATGTGTTCCACCAGTGAGACAGGTGGTCCAATAATAACGGCTATCGTGCCGCCCGTGAATCACCCAGGATGCGCTCACCCCAACCCATCCCGAGTGTTTCCCATGACCATCCTAGTAACCGGCGCCACCGGCAATGTCGGCCGCCAAGTCGTCCAGCAGCTCATCAACCGGGGCGCCGATGTGCGCGCTTTGGTCCGCAATCCTGAAACCGCCAACCTGCCTGCAAGCGTCCGGGTCGTGCAGGGCGACCTGCTGGACGTGGACTCGCTGCGCAGCGCGCTCGACGGCATTTCCACGTTGTTCCTGCTCAATGCCGTAGTCCCCGATGAGTTCACCCAGGCACTGATCGCGCTCAACCTGGCTCGCGAAGCAGGTATCGAGCGGATCGTCTACCTTTCGGTGATCCATAGCGATCTGTACTCGAACGTTCCCCACTTCGCCGGCAAATACGGTGTGGAGCGAATGATCGAGCAGATGGGCCTCAACGCCACCATCCTGCGGCCGGCCTACTTCATGGACAACGAAATCACGATCAAGGACGTGGTAGTCGGATATGGCGTGTATCCCATGCCGATAGGCAGCAAGGGGTTGGCCATGATCGACGCCCGCGACATCGGCGAGATCGCGGCTATCGAACTGCTTCGCCGTGAGCGAGCTGCTGAACCGCTGCCGTTGGAGAAGATCAACCTGGTCGGGCCCGACACGCTGACCGGCGCGGATGCTGCCGGCATCTGGTCCGACGTCCTGGGTCGCGAGGTCGCCTATGGCGGCGACGACACCAAACGCTTTGAAGAAAACCTTCGACAGTTCATGCCGGGCTGGATGGCTTACGACATGCGACTGATGAGCGAGCGATTCCTGAGCGAGGGCATGGTCCCGGAGTCAGGCGATGTGGAACGACTGACCACGCTCCTGGCGCGTCCGCTGCGTACCTATCGCGACTTTGTCTCGGAGATTTCGGCCGCCGCGTGAAGGACGATCCGGTTCACTCAAGTATCGCGAGAATCCGACTTGATCTGTTCCACCGCCACCGTTCCGGTCGGTTCGGATGGCGAGCAAGCGTAACCGGGTAAGCGGAGCGCGCCAGCGAACTGCTCGCCGAGAGGCGGCTCTGATTCCCAATCGATCCAGCCAACAAGCGAGAGCTCCTCTCAGGAGGAGCCTCGCTCCGAAGTCCTGATCCTGTGTCTGCCAATGTCAGCGTTGGTGACTGGTCCGCGGTGACGTCCGCTATCGGCCAGAACAAAATTTTAAGTGCTTGTTTGATGGGCATTCACCGTCAGCATTCAAGCAGGTTTGATGAAGAGGATTGCATTCCTGTAGGATTGATCTCGACGTTTTTTGCTTCAACGCTGGCTAGGGCACCGGGCCAACGTGTTACATCCCTCCGGCGGGCGCTGCCAACCAGTCAATGGAGGGCAACCCGTGCCTGTAATCAATCGCCGCCAACTGCTGCTTGGCAGCCTCTCGCTTCCCTTGCTCACCTTGCCGTCCGCCGGACGCACGCAAGTCCGGACTCCGCGTGCCTCCTTCGAATCGCTTCTGCGGCCCACGGTCCATTCCGGGGGCGAACGCTGGGAACTCATCCGACGCATGTCCCACTACAACGTGCCGGGCGTGGTCGTGGCGATCCTGCGCGACGGACAGGCGATAAACCTGAAAGGCTACGGCTCAAGACTGGCCGGACATGATTTTCCGGTGGGGCCGGACACCCTGTTTTCCGTCGGCTCGGTGAGCAAGATCGCGACTGCGGCGCTTTGCCTGAAACTCGTCGCGCTGGGCAAGCTCGATCTCGATCAAGGCGTCAGTCGCTGGCTGCGCCGCTGGCGTCTTCCGCAAGGACGGGAAGGCGATACCAGCGACATCACTCTGCGAATGCTGCTCTCGCACACCGCCGGCTTCAATGTCCATGGGTTCAAGGATGTGGAACCGTCCGCGCCGTTGCCGTCCCTTCTGCAAACGTTGAACGGCACACCCCCCGCGCTGAACAAACCGTTGGAACGGATCGACCGGGCAGGAAGCCGGTCCCGTTATTCGGGTGGCGGCTACATGGTGGCGCAGGCCGTCATCGAAGATTCGATGGGGCAAAGCTTCGACGCGTTGGCACGTCGGTATCTGTTCGCCCCTCTGCGCATGAGCCGTAGCCGGTTCGATGCAGCCCCTCCGGTCGCTACGGTCGATATCGCCCACGCTCATGACGGTTCCGGCACTCCCGTGGCGCTTCCCCGTGGATGGCAGAGCTTTCCCGAACTCGCGCCCTCCGGGTTGTGGACTTCAGCCCAAGATCTCGCCCGGCTGGTCGAAGCGCTCTGCGCGAGCTATCGCAAGTCCGGAGGTTTTCTGCCGCAAGCACTGGCGATAGACATGATGACCGTGGTTTCCCCCGGCACGTTCGGCCTAGGGCCACGCCTGGCCGGCGAAGGCAGCGCGCGCATCTTCCATCATGCCGGGGCGAACGACAGTTACAAAGCCTATATCGAGGGCAACCTGGACAGCGGCGATGGTCTGGTGATCGTCACCAATGGCGCCAATGGCGACGTCCTGGGCGATGAGATACGCAACGCCGTGTCCGACTCGCTGCAGTGGCCTGGCGACTGGTCGTTGAAAATCAGTCCATTCGCTGCCGCGGATTTGCTCGACGGATTCGTCGGCGCCTACAAGCGGCGAACGGGCCAGAGTTCGGAGCTGATGGGGATTCTGGACACCATCTTCGATATCGAGGATCTAACTGTGCTTCGTACTCCCGATGGCCTGGAACTGCAGGTCAAGGGCAAGCGCAGGTCGCTCAAGCCGGTGAGCAGCAACCGATTCGTAGCGCCCGACTCCTACATTCCGGCCGGAACATTGCAGATCGCATTCAATCGCGGGGCGATGCGCGACGTGCAGAGCCTGACGATCGTCGCGGGGGGCGGTGTTCTTGTCTTCGACAAGTTGTCCGCGCGAGGTCAGGGACCGCATTGACACGCTTGTCCCCTTACACCTGTCCGCTTTCGGCCAGAAGCGGACATTGCCAACGTCGTACTCAGCGGCACGCCGTACACCCCCTGCGAATTTTGGACGTTCGGCTCAGTCGCTCCGCGACACGCGGCTGGCGACGTACTTCCACACCGTGTAGCCAAGGATGATCGTGGCGCTGGCGCCGACAACAGCCAGCGAGCCGACCATGATGAGATCCCGCGGCGCGAATGCCCATAGCGCGGCCCACGCAAGGAATGCCAGCGTCATGGTCCAACCGCCGACGCGCACCACCGCCTGCGCAACGTCGCGTGATGGATGGAGCGGGGCGGCGGTCCGTACAGCATCTTCGGCATGGCATTGCCGAAGGCAGCGAGGGCGAGACCGATGATGATGCCGATCGCACGCTCGACCAGTTCTCCGTCAATCAATCCCTGCTTGCGGGCCAGGGAAAGCAGCAGGCCAGCCCCGATCATTACGGCCGCTAGCTTGAGGGAGAAGAGGATGTGTTTTTTGACTTGGGAATTGGGGTTCTCGTTCATTCGTCGATTCCTTCAAGGGTTTCTTTGGGCTTCGCCTCGCCGGAGTCCGCTGACGCGCGCGCGCCAGTGCCGATGCCGAATAACTGGGTGAAGCCCAGCAACGCGTCCTCCAGCACCGACAACTTCAACTGATAGACGACGCTCGTGCCGATCTTGTTGGACTCGATCAGATCAGCCTCGCGCAGCACCGCAAAATGCGCGGACATGGTCGGTCGCGATACCGGGAAATGTTCCGATAGCTCCCCAGCGGTCATTGGACGCTGGCGGAGCAACTCCAGCACCTTGCGGCGGGTAGGGTCGGCCAGGGCTTTGAAAACGGTGTTCATTGTTGGTATTTAGCTAAATATCTAAATATAAGTCAAGCGAAAAACAAATGGTCGGCTAAGTCATTGTTAATACATGGCAAAACGCCGCGTTCACGAGGTCAGGACTTCGCCTGCCGCGAGCAGCGAGTTGATATCTTGCGCCAAGTGTCCGCTTCGGGTCGGAAGCTGCCACTCGCTACTACATGGGTACCTGAAATATCGATGTCCGCTTCCGGCCAATAGCGGACATTGGATCAGCAAGCCGACGGGATTGCGCCCAAGAAGAACTCTGGCGAGGTGGACGCTGCCTCTGCTTTGCGTGATAGCGCGGGGTCGAGATAACGATCAAATGCTCGCTAAAGGCCCGCCGCCGACGGTGCCATCCACCAAGCGGAGGGTCATGGCAGATTGCCGCACCGCTCGCGATGCCCGTCTTCAGATGTAGGTAGCGGTATATCGCATCGGCATCGAACCGCGCGTTCAGTGGCGCGACGCAATGCTCCCGTTTTTTCCGTCGCGAACACACCTGCGTCGACAGCTAATCCGACTTCGGTTGCGGGCGCGAAACCTGCAGGCCCGCCGCCTGCGCCGCCCGGGTTCCGCATCCGGCATCGAACTCCGACGACGCACCGGAAACGCCAACCCCGCCGATCGCCGTGCCGTCACGGGTAAAGAGCGGCACGCCGCCTTCCATGGTGGCGATCATCGGTGCGGCCGGCGTGTTCCATGTGGCGGTGTCGCGCGTCGAACTCCGGTAGACCGCCGCCGAGCGCCCCTTCCACTGCGCCAGGGCAGCGGCAGCTGGCGAGGCGCCATGGTTGGAGAAGCTCACCAGCTCGCCACTGCCGTCGAAAACCGCGACAGCGACCGCATGGCCGGCCTGTCCGGCATTGGCCAGGCAATGGTCGCGGATGGCGTCCGCTGTCTTGAAGTCGAGGAACGGCCGCATCGTCTGCGCCTGCGATCCCGCGCCTACCAACAAGGTGGCCATAGCAATAAGTCCGGCAGAAACCATCGATGTCATGCTGCTCTCCTGTTGTTGGTCCGGGGTGATGCCCGCTTTCGGCCAAGAGCGGAACATCGAGGCCGAGCAAGTCAGCTGGGGCGAGCGCCATGTTCCGCGGCCGTCCCAACCACTCGCTTGGCGGGCTTACAGCTCCTGCATCTCGCTGTTGGTATTGTCGCGCTTGTCGGTCGGGATCGCTTCCGGCTGCGGCTGGACCGCGGGCTCGGCGGCAGGCGAAGGTTGCAGGTTTGCTCCGGGTTGCTCGGGCACCTCCACATACGGCAGATGCAATGCGTCGCTGGTCATGCGGCGGATCTGGTTGGTTAGCGCCGCGCTCTTGTTCAGTTCCTCGCCGTAGCTAGGCACAATCTCCTTCAGGCGCGTCTTCCAGCCCGCTTCCAACTCCTTCGGGAAAGCCTTGGCTAACACGCTGAGCATGATCGACGGCGAGGTCGATGCACCCGGCGAGGCGCCCAGCAGGGCAGCGATGCTGCCGTCCTTGCCGGTCACGATCTCGGTGCCGAACTGCAAGCTGGTCTTGCCGGTTTCCGGGTCGCGCTTGATGATCTGCACACGCTGGCCGGCGGTGATCAGCCTCCAATCCTCACGCTTTGCCTGCGGATAATATTTGACCAATTCGGCCTGGCGATCTGCGTCGGTCAGTTCGGCCTGCTGCAGCAAGTATTTGACCAGGTCCAGGTTCTCCTCACCCACCTTCATCATGCCGGCCACATTGTCGTGATTGACGGACGAATAGAGATCGAACCAGGAGCCTTCCTTCAGAAACCTGGTGCTGTACAGCGCGAACGGCCCGAACAACACGACGGGCTTGCCTTCCAGCTTGCGCGCGTCGATATGTGGCACCGACATCGGCGGCGAGCCGGTCTCGGCCATGCCATAGACTTTGACTTTGTGACGCTCGGCGATGGCCGGCTTCTGGAATGCCAGGAACTGGCCACCTATCGGGAAGCCGGCGTAGTTCTTCGATTCGGGGATGCCCGATATCTGCAGCAGCTTCAGCGATGCGCCGCCGGCGCCAACGAACACGAAGCGCGTTTTGATTGTTCTTTCTTTGCCATTTTTGAGGTCTTCGACCGTGACATTCCAAGTCTTGTCCTCGTTCTGGCGCAAAGCGGTGACTTCGTGCTGCAGCCGGAGATGGAAGTTCGGGTTGCGCTGCAGGGAGGCCGTCAGCTGGTTGGTGATCACACCGAAGTTCACGTCCGTGCCCAGCGGCATATAGGTGGCGGCCACTTTCTGCGACAGATCACGGCCTTCCATGACCAGCGGGGCCCACTTGCGGATCTGTTCCGGATCGGTGCTGTACTGCATGCCGTAGAACAGAGGGTTTTTGATCAGCGCTTCCTGGCGCTTGCGCAGGAACTCGATGTTCTTATCGCCCCATACGAAACTCATGTGCGGCGTGGAATTGATGAAGTCCGACGGTTGGCGCAGCCGTCCTTGTTTGACCTCGTGTGCCCAGAACTGGCGCGAGACCTCGAACTGTTCGGCGATGCCGACCGCGCGCTTGGTCTCCACCGTGCCGTCGGGCAGCTCGGGCGTGTAGTTCAGCTCGGCAAAGGCCGAGTGGCCGGTGCCGGCGTTGTTCCAGCCGTTGGAACTCTCCAGGCCCACGCCATCCAAGCGCTCAAACAGCTCTACGTTCCAGTCCGGTTGAAGTTCCTGCAGATAGGTAGCCAGCGTGACGCTCATGATGCCGCCGCCTATCAGCACCGCATCGACAGGCTTATCGTTGTCGGCCTTGGGCGCCGAGCCCTCATAGAGCGGCCAGTACAGGAACAATGCGCCTGATACAGCCAGTATCAGCACACAGCCAACCATGATTTTAAGCAGCTTCTTCATAGGGAGATGCCTTGCCATCGAAGGGGGAGAAAATCGTCTGGGGGATGCGCCCGAACTCTATCGAAGGGTGGACTTTGCAGGCGCCAAGGCCAACAGCACGGTCGGCCAAGAACCGTCCGGATGATAGCTCAGCCGGTCTTGCGCATCGCGTGAGGCCACTTCGTGCTGCAGGGTCCGCTCGCCGGTCATGCCGGTTCATGCAAGCGCCGCCCCGACGGATCGAAGGCAAAACTCGGGATCAGGATCGCGCAAAGAGCTCTACTGCAGCGACAGTGCGATGCTCATCCGAACGCGTAGGGATCTCCAGATCAGGATCCCCTGCTATCAGAAGTACAAACTGGGAGGCTGCAAGAGCAGCGTCGTTCGCGTGGCAGCGATCAGCGAATACTTTCTGCAGAAAGCATAGATGCGTGCTATATCGTTGGTGCCACCGTTCAAGATGGATTGTCGGCAGTAGACTGGAGCGCGCCACCATCTGATCGAACGCAAGTGACGCGGGATGCCTGGCTTGGCGAAGCAGTTCGCGCGCCGCATGATTCAGTTGCAAGCGAAGGGTTTTACCTCGCATGTACTCGAGCGTTGGCGGGGGCACTGCATCCAGCCAGTATTCGATGACAGCCTCAAGCAGGGCGGCCTTCCCCCGGAAGTAGGCATATAGGGTCGGCTTGGCTACCCCTGCCCTTTCCGCAACCATACGCATATTGGCGCGGTCGTATCCGACTTCGGCGAACACGTTGCCGGCAGCATGGATAATTCCGTTCCGCTGGTCCTGGCGGTGACTATGCCACCTGTAGCGATGCGAGCTTTCAGCAGTCATCGGCGTGCAGGATGCAAGGCGCATCGCGCGCTCATGCGGCATGTCCTTCGGCGGGCGGATCCTTGCCTTCGGGCTTGATCTTGAACCAGATGGAATACATGGCCGGCAGGAACACCAGGGTCAGAACGGTTCCCGCAAGGGTGCCGCCGATCAGTGTGTAAGCCAGCGTCCCCCAGAACACGGAATGGGTCAGCGGTATGAAGGCCAGGATCGCCGCCATAGCGGTCAATATGACCGGCCGGGCACGCTGTACCGTGGCTTCGACGACGGCGTGGAACGGGGCTAGCCCTTCCTTTACATTGTGGTCAATCTGCCCGATCAGGATCAGCGTGTTCCGCATCAGGATGCCGGACAACGCAATCAGCCCGACGAGCGCATTGATTCCGAACGGCTGTTGGAAGACAAGCAGGGTCGGCACTACGCCGATCAGACCCAATGGACTGGTCAGGAACACCATCACCATTGCGGAGAACGAGCGCACCTGCAAGATCAGAATCAGCAATGTGGCCGCCAGCATGATGGGGAATAACGGCAACATCGCGGTCGTCGCCTTGCCAGACTCTTCTATGGAGCCGGCCTGGTCTATGCGATAGCCGCGCGGAAGCTTGTCAACGATGGGCTTGAGCTGTTGGGTAATGGCCGATGACACGTCCGGCGGCTGCAGGCCGTCGCCGATATCGCCCCGCACTGTGATGGTCGGCACTCGATCGCGACGGCGCATGATCGGTTCCTCCATGCGCACGTCGACCTCGCCCACCTGCGACAGAGGGATGCGCTGGCCGTTTGCGCCAGCGAGGGTGAAATCGGTTATTCGTGCGGGGTCGAGTCGGATCTCGCCTGCCGAACGCGCGACGACTTGCACCGAACGGATATCCTCACGCACAGTGGTGACAGGCACGCCACTCAGCAGAAACTGGAGTTGTTGCGCCACCTCGCTGGAGCTCAGCCCTACGGCCTGCAAGCGGTCCTGCTGCAAGGTGAAATGCAGCGCGGGAGTGCGCACGCCCCAGTCCGTGTTGACCGTGCGCATCATTGGGCTGGCATCCATGACCTGCCGCACCTCGGCCGCGATTTTGCGTAACGTTGCAGGATCAGGACCACTGACTCGATAGGCCACTGGAAATGGCGAGTAAGGGCCGAAAACCAGCTGCGTGACGCGCACTCGCGCCTCCGGCGCCAGACCGGCAGCGACAGCCTGCCGCAGGCGGTGTTTCAGTGCATCACGCTCATCCTGGCTGTCTGTTCGAACCACCACCTTGGCAAATGACGGATCGGGCATTTCTGGACCCACTGAGAAGAAGAACCGTGGCGCGCCTTGGCCAACGTAGGCGGTGACGATCCTGGCTTCCTTCTGTTTGCTCAGCCAAGCTTCGACCTTCGCTGTCGCCAGACTCGTCTGGCTGATCGAGGTGCCATAAGGCATCTGCACTTCGACCAGCACTTCGGGTCGGTCTGAGATGGGGAAGAATTGCTTCTTCACTACGGCCATCCCGAGTATGGCCAGTACAAACAAGCCCACTACCGATCCGGCCGCCAGCCACTTGCGAGCGATGACGCGCCCTAGGATCTGCCGAAAGCGGTTGTAGCGGGGCGTGTCATACATCGCACCGTGCCCACCCTCGACCTTTTTCATGTCGGGCAACATCTTGACGCCCAGGTAGGGCGTGAAGACCACGGCGACCACCCACGACGCGATGAGCGCGGTGCCGACGATCCAGAACATATTGCCGGTGTATTCGCCTGCACTGGAACGGGCAAAGCCATTGGGCATGAAGCCGACAGCGGTGACCAGCGTGCCCGACAGCATCGGCGCGGCCGTGTGGCTCCAGGCATACGCGGACGCTTTGACGCGGCTGTACCCTTCTTCCATTTTCACCACCATCATTTCGATGGCAATGATGGCGTCGTCCACCAGCAAGCCCAGCGCCAGAATGAGGGATCCCAAGGTGATCCGATCGAAGTTCTTGCCGGTTGCGAGCATCACGACGAAGACCGCCGCCAGCGTCAGCGGCACGGCCGCCGCAACGACCAGGCCCACACGCCAGCCCATGCTGACGAAGCACACCAGCATGACGACCAGCAATGCAACGAAGAACTTGACCATGAATTCATCGACTGAGGAGTCGATATTGACGGCCTGGTCCGTGACCTTCGTCAGACTCATGCCCAAGGGTAGTTCGGCACCAATCGCTTCGACTTCTTTCTTGAGTGCTTCACCCAAGTCGAGCCCGTTCCAGCCCTCGCGCATGACCACACCCAGCAACAGGGCAGGCTCACCCCCGCTTCGGATAATGAAGGTCTTCGGATCCTCATAGCCTCGCTCAACCATGGCAATGTCCGACAACTTCAAGGTTCGACCTTGCGCCACAATGGGCGTGTCGCGGATTTTCTGCAGTTCGTCGAATGCACCGTCCAGACGGATGAAGACTTCCGGCCCCTTCGTTTCTACCGAACCGGCCGGCGTCAGCGCGTTCTGGGTGTTGAGAGCTGCAAATACCTGCTGCGGGCTGATGCCGAGAGTTGCCAATCGTTCGTGTGAGAACTCCACATAGATCTTTTCGGGCTGTTCGCCGACGATATTGACCTTCTTGACACCTGGCACGTGCAGGAGCTGCTGGCGGAACCGCTCCGCATCGCGAACCAGCAGGCGTTGCGGTTCGCCCTTCGCCTTCAGCGCGTACAGAGCGAAGGTGACGTCTGCATACTCGTCGTTGACCATCGGGCCAATCACGCCTGCCGGCAAATTCCTTGTCTCATCTCCGACTTTCTTGCGTGCCTGATAGAACTCGTCCTGCACCTTCGCGGGAGGAGTACTGTCGAGCAAGGTCAGTGTCGTGAACGCCAATCCAGGCCTGGTGTAGGTTTCGCTGCGGTCATACCAACGAAGCTCTTGCAATCGCTTCTCGATCTTCTCGGCGACCTGGTCCTGCATCTCCTGCGCTGTGGCGCCGGGCCACGCGGTAATGATGGTCATCACCTTGACTGTGAAGCCCGGGTCCTCGGCTCGGCCCAGTTTGAAGAATGCGGCCAGTCCGGCCACTGAGACCAGGAAAATCAGGAATAACGTGATGGAGCGCTCGCGAACGGCAAGCGCCGACAGATTGAAACGACCTTCGCTCACGGGCTGGATCCTCCGGTCGCTGCACCGGCGTCTTGGCCGGCTCGCACCGGCTCGCCTTCGCGTAACAGATGCGCGCCCAGTGCGACGATCCTGTCGCCTTGCTTGAGCTGACCTGTTATGCGTGCGGAGTCGTCATCCAGGCGCTGGACCACCACCGCCCGCCAACTCACTTTCGCCGGCTGGCCATTGATGACCCACACGCCCGGCCCTTTCCCCGCATCGAACAGGGAACCGATGGGTACCTGCACGCCAGCTTGTGTGGAAGGTGATCCATCCGCAATTTCGATGGTGACGGTGGTGCCCAATGGCGCATTCGCCAGCGCGCCCTCGAGTACATATCGCGCCTCGAAAGTGCGGGTCAGTCGATCCGCGGAATCCGAGAGTTGCCGCAACGTCGCCGGCACGGACATACCGTCATTGCCGAACAGTGTGGCCTGGCCAGTGGAGCCGACTGCGGGGCGCAGAGTCTCCGGCAACTGAATGACCGCTTCGCGACGCCCGGCTTGGGCGATCCGAACCACGACCTGCCCGGCAGCGACTACTTGGCCAGGCTCGGCCAACGCCTCGATCACCACGCCATCGGCATCTGCTAGGAGCGTTGAGTAACGGTTCGCATTTAGGGCGACTTCAGCCTGAGCTGAGGCCGCGCTGAGCTGGGCCTTCGCAGAGTCTGCGGCGGCCTTGCTCTGATCGTAGGCGGATGCTGATATCGCACCAGTCCCCAGCAGGGCGCGATAGCGCGCTTCGTCTCCGATCGCCTGCTGTGCCAGCGCGCGCGCGGCGGCGACCGCTTCCCGCTGCGCATGAGCGGCGAGCTTCAGATCGACCGGATCGATGCGCAAGAGCGGCTGACCCCGTTTGACGGTCTGCCCTGTATCCACGAGCCGTTCCAGCACCTTGCCGGAAACACGGAAGCCCAGGTCGCTCTGAACCCGGGCGGCTACGGTCCCGGTGAAGGAGCGTGACGCAGAAGGTGCACCCTGGACGATGGCAACGCGTACCAACGGTGCTTCGGTCCGGGGATCGGATGGCGGTTTTCCGCCGCATGCGGCCAGCACAAGCGGCAGTGCACAGAGGGCGGTAGAGGCAACGAAGCGGCGCAGGAGCATAAGAGGCCCATCGACGAATTGGTCAGGCCTCGCATCTTGAACCTAGTGACCATATTAGTCAATAGTCACTATCTCTGAATTGTGGAGCTAAATTATGGCGACAGGCTGCGGAGTACCAGACCGGACAACTTCGCCGGCGCCTCGTCCGTGTATTCAAAGCTGTGCTGCAGGAGCAGGGGGTTGAGATAAGGGCGCATGACCAGGTAAATCGCCATCGAGGTTTCATCAATCGGCGTTTTGCGCTCGAAATCCCCTGTCAGCCTGCCTTCCTGCAAGATGTCCTGGAGCAATTTCTGAATGCGTTCTTCATAGGCAACCACGGCCTGCCAGCGCTCGCTGGCCGCTGAACTGGCGATTTCGTAAAGCTTACGATCCCGGAAAAACAGACGCATGCTGGCCTCTACCGCAGTTTTGAACATCCGCCGCAGCTTCTCGGGTGGTCGTTCAGTTTCGTCAACGGCTGCCCTGATCTCGGTTTCGATCTCGCGCAGGCAGTTCGCGCAGATCATCTCGCCAATAGCCTGCTTGGACGGGAAGAACTTGTAGATGTAGGCCTTGGAAAAGCCAATGGCCTTGGCCAGATCGGAGACGGCGGTCTTCTCGTAGCCATACCGGCTGAAGTGCTCGGTGGCCGCGGTAACGATCTGATCGCGCACCTCATGATCGGCCGGACCGCGGGCCGAAACGGGATAAGTGGTGGTTTTTTTCATGGTTGGAGCTTACCTTTTGCTCCGCAGACATACAACGAATGACTATTTCATATATTAGTCACTTCATTTCCGGTTCAAGTCTGGAAGAAGTGCGTGCCTCGCAAACGCACCCTGCATGTTCATTGTCGTAAGCGGCATAACGGCTGAAGTGACGGCCCCGACTCGCCCCTCAACGCGCGCGCCGGGTTCGAGATCCCGATTTCGGATCAGGCTTCGTGATGTCCGCGATTGGCTTGCGGATTCAATCGATCGACGCAACAGAGATAGCCCGCCACGGCGTAATGAGCCTGTCGCTGCGCTCTTCGCCAGCTCGCAAGCGCCATCGCTGCGTCTCCCGCTGTTATGGAACGATTGCTACGAGGCGACGGGCACCCAGGCCGCACCTTGTCGCGCGCTGGCCACCGCGGCCTCGATGAAGGCCATGCCGGCGACGCCGTCGTCGATGCCGGGAAGATCGAGATCATCCGGCGGCGGCTCGCCAGCGACTTCCGCGGCGATCGCACGGAAAGCTTCGCGGTACAGGTTGGCGAAGGCCTCCAGATAGCCTTCCGGATGCCCGGCCGGTATCCGCGTGACGCGTTGCGCGACTTCGCCGACATAGCCGTTGCCGCGGCGCAGGATTTCGCGCGGGCGGTCCGGGTATTTGACGATCAACTCGTTGGGATGTTCCTGCTGCCACTCCAGCGAGGCCTCGCTGCCGTACACGCGCAGGCTCAAGCCGTTCTCTTCGCCCACCGCGATCTGCGAGCTGTGCAGCACGCCGCGCGCGCCGCCTTCGAAGCGCAGCAGCAGATTGCCGTCATCGTCCAGGCGCCGGCCGGGCACGAAGGTGGTGAGTTCTGCGCACAGTTCGGCAATGCGCAAGCCGGTGACGTAGCGCGCCAGGTTTTCCGCGTGCGTGCCGATGTCGCCCATGCACCCGGCCGCGCCGCTGCGCGCCGGGTCGGTGCGCCACGAGGCCTGCTTGTGGCCGCTGCTTTCGATATCGCTCGCCAGCCACCCTTGCGAATACTCCACCACCACCTTGCGCAGCGCGCCGAGTGCACCGCCACGCACCAGCGCGCGCGCCTGTTTCACCATCGCATTGCCGGTGTAGTTGTGGGTCAGCACGAACACCTTTCCGCTGCGCGCGACCGTCTCGCGCAAGGCACGCGCCTCGGCCAGCGTCAACGTGACCGGCTTGTCGCAGACCACGTTGAAGCCGTGCTCCAGGAACAGCGTCGCGGCCGGGAAATGCTGGTCGTTCGGGGTGACGATCACCACGAAGTCCAGCCGTTCGCCGGACGGGCGCGCCGCCTCGGCAACCGCCATGTCGCGATAGCTGCCGTACGCGCGTTCGGCGGACACGAACAGGTCGGCCGCCGAATCGCGCGAGCGCTGCGGATCCGATGAGAACGCGCCGGCGACGAGTTCGGCCTGCCCGTCCATCTGCGCGGCAATCCGGTGCACGGCACCGATGAATGCGCCACGCCCGCCGCCGACCATACCGAAGCGCAGCTTGCGTCCGGTCACGCCATCCCCCCGCGCCCGCGGCCCTCGAAAGCCGCGTCGAACGCCACCGCGCTGGGCGGAAAATCGAGCTGGCGCACGAAGGCCGCAGCCTCGGTGGCGCCGTGCACGCGATCCATGCGCGCGTCCTCCCATTCCACCGACAGCGGGCCGCGATAACCGATGTCGTTCAACGCAACGATGATGTCCTGGAAGCGAACGTCGCCACGCCCGACCGAGCGGAAGTCCCAATTGCGGCGTGCGTCGCCGAAGTCGGTATGGCCGCCGAACACGCCCACGCTGCCGTCGCCGCGCCCCCACCACACGTCCTTCATGTGGACGTTGAAGATGCGCTCGCCGAAGGTGCGCAGGAAACGGATGTAATCCACACCCTGGTAGGCGAAGTGCGAGGGATCGAAATTGAAGCCGAAGCGCGGGTGGTGATCGACCGCTTCCAGTGCGCGCTGCGCGCTGGCGATGTCGAACGCGATCTCGGTGGGATGCACTTCCAGGGCGAAGTTCACGTTGAACGCGTCGAAGGCGTCGAGAATCGGCCGCCAGCGCCGCGCGAAATCATCGAAGCCCTGCTGCAGGTAGGCTTGCGAAGTCGGCGGGAAGGCGTAGACCGCGTGCCAGATCGACGAGCCGGTGAAGCCGGTGACCGTCGCCGGGGAACCGATCGCCGCCGCGCCCGGCCGCGCATCGAAGAACGCGCGCGCGGCTTTGGCCGTGTCGATCATCCGCGCGGCGGCGCGCTGGCGTACGCCTTCCGGCTCGCCGTCGCCCCAGATCTCGGGCGGCAGGATCGCGCGATGACGCTCGTCGATCAGGTCGCAGACCGCCTGCCCGACCAGATGGTTGGCGATTGCGTGACAGCTCAATCCCTGCGCTTGCAGCACGCCCCAGCGCTGATGCACGTAGTCCGGCGAAGCCAGCGCACGTTCGACATCGAAGTGATCGCCCCAGCACGCCAGTTCCAGACCGTCGTAGCCCATGGCAACGGTCTGCTTGGCGAGTTCGTCGAGCGAGAGGTCGGCCCATTGCCCGGTGAAGAGCACGACAGGACGTGGCATATGCGAAGACTCCTGAATTGTCAGGCCCTGCTCCGCGATGGAGCTGAGCGTTGGAACGTAAAGATCACTAGTTCTTGTGTCTCGCTTGGGTCGTCAGGAAATATGGTTGAGATCCAGGCAATAGCATGCAGAGCGTCATGTCAGAGGATCTTGATTTCCTTCAGCCATCCGAGTGCATCAACAGTCCACCTGTCAGTGTCTTTGCCTTGCTTCTTGACTCCAAAAGCATGACCGCCGGTTTGATAGAGCATGAGCTTCACGTTTACTCCAGCCTTCTTCAATTCTCTTTCATACACTTTCGAATAATGAACCGGATCGACCGGATCGTCTTCGGCGTGTATGAGCAGAGTTGGTGGTATGTCCGTTGATATCTCAATGTCGGTATTCAGCTCTTGTGCTGCAATTGCTGTTGGAGTTTTGTTTTTGTGCTCCATCGTCAAGTGCCCTGGATAGACAGGTATCGCGAAGTCGGGGCGACTGCTCACTTGATCGATTTCATCAATGGGGTCATATGCGCGCTTTTTAAAAGCTGTGCTGGAAAGAACGGCCAAATTCCCACCAGCCGAAAACCCCATAACGCCAATTTTATCCGGATCTATATTGTATTTCTTTGAGTTGTATCGAACGATGGAAATCGTCCTTTGAGCGTCTTGCAGCGCCATTGGAATATCCGGCGTATCGTGCTTGCGGGTTTTTGCGTTCCAATTACACCCGGAATTGGGAACTCGATACTTCAAAAGTATGCAGGTGACGCCCGCGTCGGTCAGCCACTTGCATACATCTGCACCGTTGAATCCGATCGTGCTTTTCCGGCCAATCGCAACGCCTTTGTAGCCACCCCCTGGAAAGACGACAATGGCCGCTCGAGCGGAATAATTTTTGGGGGCGTAAAGTAGAAATGCAGGATGGGTAATGACGAGCTGAGGGTTGTTTCTAGCTTCCTCGTCATTGGCGATTATCTTGATCCCCTCCTCCAAAACTTTGGATCCTTCCGGCCATAGCGGTACTTCCTGTGAATAACTCGGCGCAAGCGAAGAATCCGCAGAGGTGCCTCCCGATTGCGTCTGCCTGCCAATGGCGCTGTCTATCGAAGGTCGTTCGCCGCTTGAGGCAAAAATGACCAGTAGAAAGACAACGTTCAGAGTGGGGAGACGGAAGGGATACATCTTGCGTTGCGTCCTTGGACGTGTGTAATTTTGAGGGCTTATCAGCAGGACCTAACTAGGGACCTGATCATGCATCGACGCGTTCGATGCGATAGCCGCCGCGGGCGCGGTCGACCCAATGGACGACGCCGAAGATCAATGCGATCGCGATCGGCAGCACCGCCCATACCGGCAACACGTGCGCGGCGCCGTAGGTATTGTTGATCCAGCCCATGACCGGGCCAGCCACCGCGGTCGAGAACGCGCCGGCGGCGCCGACCGCCGCCAGCGCCAGCGCACCGCCGCGGGGGAAGCGCTCGGAGGTCAGCCCCAGCATCGTCGGCCACCAGAACGCGGTGCCCACCGCGAGCAATGCCGCGGCGGCGAACGCCAGTACCGGCGTATCGGCACGCCCGAACAGCCACAACCCGAGCGCCGCGATCGGCGCCGTCACCGCGATCAGCGTCACCGGCGAGAGCCGATGCGCAAGGCCCCCGCCGAACTGTCGCAGCGCGTACATGATGCCGTTGATCCACACCAGCAGCAGTACGCCGGCCTGCAGCGTACTGTGCATGACCTCGTTGAAGATGTTGCTGACCCATTGCCCCGGGCCGAGCTCGGTGGCAGCGGTCAACCACATGCAGGCGAACACCACCAGGAACAGCGGGCGCTTGAGTTCGCTGTACATGGCAGCGGTGGAAACGCCCGCCGCCTTGCGTTCGGTGTCGGGAAAACGCTGGGCGAAGAACATCGCCGCGTAGATCGCCGACGGCACCAGCATCAACAGCATCTTGGCCTGCCAGCCCAGGCCGAGCTGGGTGAAGCCGAAGGCGAGTACGCCGCCGATTACGATGCCGCCCGGGAACCAGGCATGCAGCTTGACCAGCCGTGCGGTCTTGTTTTCGCGATACAGCGTGGCGATGAGCGGATTGATGCCGGCCTCGACGAAGCCATTGGCGATGCCGATGACCACGGTGGCCGCGAACAGCATGGTGAAATCGGTGGCGAACACGGTGAGCAGCACGCCTGCGATATGCCCCACTGCCGCCAGTTTCAACAGCCGCCCCATGCCCAGCAGATCGCACAGTGTGCCGCCGAACAGGATCGACAGGCCGAAGCCCCAGAACGCGGCGCCGCTGATCCAGCCCAACTGGATCTTGTCGAGCCCGAACGCGAGCTCCAACTCGCCCATGATGTCGCCGCGGATGGCGAAGGACATCGCGGTGGCCAACAGAGCGATGCAACTGGCGACAAACAGGCGCTGCGGGTTCATAGGTTTCTCCGCGGAGGGATCAATGCTTCAGGGCAACACACGAATCTTGATGTTGCGGTAACGCACTTCGCTGTCCGGATCGTGCGCCTGCAGCGCGAAGGTGCCCGAGGATAGCACCCGGCCACTCATGTCGGCCGGCCGCTCCGGTTGCTTCGGCTGCGTGTAGTCGACGATCGGTTTGTCGTCGACGAAGGTGCGGATGCGGCGACCCTCGACGCGGATGCGCAGTGTGAACCAGACATCGTCCTTGGCCGGTGCCTGATAGTTGTCCTTGACCGCATACAGGCCGCCGGTGCGCTTGGGATCGCTCTGGCTGTTGTTGACCTGCACTTCATAGCCTTTGGCCGGCCAACCCTCGTCCTGCCAGGCGGTATGGAAGTAGACGCCGGAATTGGCGCCAGGGCTGGTCATGACTTCGAGCTGCAATTCGAAGTTGCGGAAATCGTGACGATCCACTGCGCCAACGTAGTACAGATGCGAACGCGGACCCCGCACCACGATCGCGCCGTCGTGCACGCTGAACGAACCCGGCGCCTCGCTGGCACGCCAGCCGTCCAGCGTCTTGCCGTCGAACAACGACTGCCAGTCGTGGCGTGCCTGTTCTGCAGCGGCATGTTCTGTAGTTGCCTGTTCCATGGCTGCATGTTCTGCAGCGTGCGCGCTCATGCCACTGGCCAGTGCCAGCAGGCAGGCGCCGAGTAAACGAATGTACATGCGATAGGTCCTCCAGGTAGACCGGCGCACCGCCGGCATGGATCGGCACGATGCCGCAGTCGGCGTGAGTGTCATGCTCATTGCGGCCCCGCTCATGGCGGCACGCGACGCGTGACCGGCGGCATCAGCCCACTCCCACGAGTTTGAGCACTTCCGAAGGCGGACCGTCGAAACTAGCCAATGGCACGTTGCCGACATAGCCCAGGTATTGCCGGCCTTGCGGCGATGTGCAGAACCCGCCGATAGTCAGGTCGCGGTAACGGGCGAAGAATTCCGCGGCCTGTTTGAATTCGGCGCGTGCCTTGGGCAGATAGCAGATGTCGTCGCAGATCGCGCCGCGCTGGCTCGCGCTCGACTCGCCGAAGCTGCGCGAAAAGCGCTGCTCCGCCTGCGCATCCAGCCAGTCGAATCCGGCCAGGATCTGCTTGCGGTCGGCGACCTGCTGCGGATATGGCGCGCTGACCCATTCGTTGATGAAATCCACCACACCGACCGCGACTGCGCCCGGCGCACCCGCATCGGCCGGAACGATCAGGTCGCACAGCGCGGCAGCGATGCGCCGCTGCCGTTCGTCCAGCGTCAGCGGCCAGATCGAACCGGGTCCGTAGACTTTCAGCAGGTCCGGGTCGGTGCCGTAGCCCACGCCCGAAGGCAGCTTGGGCAGCTGCTCGGAACTGCAACCGGTCAGTTGCATCAACGGCAGCGCGGCAGCGCTCAACATCCACTTCAGCGAAGTGCGGCGGTCCATCAAAGCTCCTTGCGGCGCATGCGCGCCAGCATATGGTCGGAGGCGCGCCAGGCCAGCGCCATGATCGTCAGCGTCGGGTTCTTGTCGGCATTGGAGGCGAAGACTGCACCGTCGGTGATGTAGAGATTGTCCACATCCCAGGTGCGGCACCACCGATCCGTGACCGAGGTCTTCGGATCGGCGCCCATGATCGCGCCGCCCAGTTCATGGATGATCGAACCGCCGGGGTCGATGGCCTTGGCGCCGTCGGTTTCCACCTTGCCCTGCACGCGCCCGCCCATCGCCTCGATGATTTCGGCGAAGGTGCGTTGCATGTGCGCGGCCTGGCGTGTCTCGTGTTCGGACCACTGCCAGTGGAAGCGCAGCACCGGGATGCCCCACTTGTCCTTCACCTGCGGGTCGATCTCGCAGTACGAATGCTCGTTCGGAATCATCTCGCCGCGGCCGGCGAAGCCGACGAAGGAACCGTAGTAGCGACGCACGTCTTCCTTGAACTTCTGCCCGTAGCTGCCGCCGGTGAGCCATTCCAGCCCGGCCCCGGTATTCAGGCCGGGCATGCGCCGGCCGCCGCCGAACTCGATGTGGTAGCCGCGTGCGAAACCGAGCTTGCCCGCCAGTTGCTCCTGATAGAGCCACCACGGCGAATACATGTGACCGCCGTCGGCGCCATCCTCGTTGTGCAGCGGCAGGTTCTCCAGCAACGGCACCTGCCCGGTCAGGTCGGTGCCGACGGTGTCCATCAGATAGCGGCCGACCTTGCCGCTGGAGTTGGCCAGACCGTCGGGAAACGACGTGGATTTGGAGTTGAGCAGGATCCGCGCCGTTTCACAGGCGCTGGCCGCGAGTACCACCACGCGCGCGGAGGCTGCGAATTCCTTGCCGCTGGTCCTGTCGATGAAGCGCACGCCGTCGGCCTTGCCGTTCGCGCCCAGCATCACCTCGCGCACCATGGCATCGCAGACGATGTCCAGCCGGCCGGTCGCCAGCGCCGGCGGCAGATGCACGGTGGTCGACTGGTAGTTGGCTCCGGTCGAGCAGCCGCGACCGCAGGGCGTCGCCCACCAGCAGGCTGCGCGGCGCAGCATCGACTCGCGCAGGATGCGCTGCGCCTCCGGGTTGCCCGGATGCAGCTTGGCCGGCAGGTTGTCCGCATCCAGGCGCCGGGTCAGCACCGCGCGGTGGCCGGCAACCACGGGAACGCCCAGGCGCCCGGCGCGCTGCTGCACCAGCAGGTCGCTGACCCTGGGCTTGGGCGGCGGCAGCAATATGCCGGCAGGCGAATCGGGCGTGTTCTCCAGGCCGTCGTTGTCGCCGTACACGCCGATCAGCATCTCGACCTTGTCGTAGTACGGCGCCACATCGGCGTAGCCGATCGGCCAGTCGAAACCCAGGCCGTCGCGGCTGTAGGGCTTGAAATCGTAGGCGCCGTTGCGCAGCGAGATCCGGCCCCAGTGATTGGTGCGGCCGCCGAGCATGCGCGCGCGCCACCAGTCGAACCGGCCGGCATGATCCTCGCGCGCGTTGACGTAGGGCTCGCCGGGCACCTGCCAGCCGCCGTCGATGGTGGCGTCGTAGAAACCGAACGCCTTTTCCGGTGTCGAGGTACCGCGCAGCGGCGCCTGGTCCGGGGTCTGGAACATCGGGGTTTCGCTCGCCGGCGTGTAGTTGCGCCCGGCTTCCAGCATCAGCACCCTGGCACCTTCCATGCACAGCGTGTAGGCGGTCTGGCCACCGGCGGCGCCGGAGCCCACCACGATCACGTCATACGATTGTTTTTTGATGTCGCCCGCAGTTATGAAAGCCACGGCGTCACGCTTTCAGATGGCGAAGATAATCGAAACTCAGCTTCACGCTTTCCAACGGCGCCCGTTCGAAATTCTCCTGCTCCACGAAGTAATGGCGGATGCGCTGCGGATCCATGGCCGCGAACAGTTTTGGCCAGTCCACGCGGCCATTGCCGACCTCGGTGGTCTGGGTATCGACGCGATCGACAACCGTTTTCGCATCCTTGCGCACGTCCTTGATGTGCAGGGACGAAATCCGATCCGCATGGCGCGTGAGGAGCCGTAGCGGATCGGCGCCGGCAGCGGTGACCCAGCCGATGTCGAGTTCCATCGTCACAAGCCTGGCATCGGTCAGCCGCAGCAGTTCGTCATATGCCGTCACGCCGTCGTAGGAGCGGAACTCCATGTTGTGGTTGTGGTAGCCGCAGGCGATGCCCGCCTTGTGCGTGAGCTCGCCGATGCGGTTCAGCTGCTCCGCATTCCATTTCCAGTCGTCCAGGGTCATGCCGGCCGCCAGCGCGTTGCCGTCCTTGAAACGCTCATCGGCGGTCGACGGAAACGAGATCACGAGGTACCGCGAGCCGATTGCCTGCGCGTAGTCGATGCGTTGCTGCAGGTCCTTCTGCGCATCGGCCATGCCGCAGTGCATGCTGGGAGCGGCCAGGTCGTTGTCCCGAAGCATGGCCCGCACTTCGGCGGCGGACTGCTTCGGCACGCCTGCGAACTCGATCTCGCCATAGCCGATCGCGCTAACTGCCTTCAAGGCGGCCGCAAGGTCCTTCGCGACCTCGTCCCGGATCGTCCACAACTGCAGCCCGACCGGCTTGTTCAAAGGCCCGAGCTTTTTTGGGAGCATGGGGTGCGGTGTCGCGGCAAAAGCATTGAGGGAAGTCATCGCGGCAAGCGCCATTGAGCTGTGTTGAAGAAACGCACGTCGGGTCAACATTGTGTTCCCTTGCCCCTTTAGGGTTGCCTCTATATAAGAAAGTATCCGGACCTATATAAGAAAGTATCCGGACCTATATAGGAAAATACCCGGACCGAACTCAACGAACAATGCTGCATCGCGACAACGCATTCGCGTCGTCCATCGCTCGAGAGTCTCCTCGACCGGCGTCTCGATGTTACCGTCTTTTTCGCGGTAGAGTCCGTGATCAAGTTGGCTTGAGGAAGCGCAAGTATGGCGGCCGAGAACAATTCCTTTGACGCAATCGTGGTCGGCACCGGCATCAGCGGGGGGTGGGCCGCAAAAGAGCTGACCGAGAAGGGATTGAAAACCCTGGTGCTCGATCGCGGGCGGATGGTGGAGCATGGCGAGTACCCCACCGCGAACCTGCAGCTCTGGGAACTTCCCTACGGCGGCCGTCCCACGCAACAGGATATCGAGAAGCAATCGGTCGCCAAACGCGGCGGCGTGCTCTCGCAAGCGACCAAGCACTGGTTCGTCAACGATATCGATCATCCCTACATCGAGAAGAAACCTTTCGCCTGGGTGCGCGGCTATCACGTCGGCGGCCGTTCCATCATGTGGGGCAGGCAGTCGTACCGCTGGAGTCCGATGGACTTCGAGGCGAATGCGAAAGAAGGCGTCGCCGTGGACTGGCCCCTCCGCTACGAGGAGCTCGCGCCGTGGTACGACCACGTGGAGAGTTTCATCGGCGTGAGTGGCCAGGCGGAAGGCTACGAGCAACTGCCGGACGGCAAGTTCCTGCCGCCGATGGCGTTGAATTGCGTCGAACTGCACCTCAAGCAGGCGCTTGCCGACAAGCTGGGCCGCGCAATGACCATCGGCAGGACCGCCAATCTCACCGCGCCGCTCGCGCACAGCCCGCAGCGCGGCACCTGCCAGTATCGCAATCTGTGCTGGCGCGGTTGTCCGTTCGGGGCGTACTTCAGCAGCAACTCCAGCACGCTGCCTGCGGCGGAGAAGACCGGAAACATGACGCTGCGTCCCAATTCGATCGTCTACGAGCTCATCCATGACGCGAAGAACGACCGGGCCAGCGGCGTGCGCGTACTGGATGCGGAAACCAACGAGCAGATGGAATTCCACGCCAAGGTGATCTTCCTGTGCGCGTCCACGTTCGGTTCCACGCAGATCCTGATGAATTCCGTCTCCAGCCGGTTTCCGGAGGGTTTCGGCAACGACAGCGGCGAGCTCGGCTGCAACATCATGGACCATCACCTGGGCGTCGGCGCCTCCGCGGTCGTCGAAGGCTTCGAAGACCAGTACTACAGCGGCCAGCGGCCCAACGGCATCTATATTCCGCGATTCGTCAATATCGGCAAAGACAAGCGCTCCTACCTGCGCGGTTTCGGTTACCAGGGCGGCGCGGGCCGGGCAGGATGGACCCGGCTGCTCGAAGATTCCACGCTGGGCGCGGATCTGAAGACGAAGGCCGCACAGCCCGGGCCGTGGGGCGTGGGGTTGGGCGGTTTCGGCGAAACCCTTCCCTATCACGACAATCGCGTCACGATCGATCGCACCCGCAAGGACAAGCATGGGCTGCCCGTGCTGGCGTTCGATGCGGCGATGCGCGAGAACGAACTGAAGATGCGCCAGGACATGGCGGCCGAGGCCGCAACGATGCTGGAAGCCGCGGGATACAAGAATGTCCATTCGTACGATGGCGGCGACGAGCTGGGCATGGGCATCCATGAGATGGGCACCGCGCGCATGGGGCGGGATCCGGAAACCTCCGTGCTCAACGCCTGGAACCAGGTGCACGCCTGCAAGAACGTGTATGTCACCGATGGTTCCTGCATGACCTCCTCGGCGTGCCAGAACCCCTCGCTCACGTACATGGCGTTGACAGCGCGCGCCGCGGACCACGCCGTCCAGGAACTGAAGCGGATGAACCTATGAAGACCGACCTCAACCGCCGCGAAGCGATACGCCGCGTCGCCTTGCTGATGGGCGGCGCCGTTTCGGCGCCGGCTATCCTTGGCGTGCTCGCTGGCTGCTCGGCCGAGCCGGGCACGGATAAGGATGCCGAATGGAAGCCCACATTCCTCACCCAGGCGCAGGTCGGGCTGGTGGCGGAAGTCGCCGAGATCATGATTCCCCGCACCGATACTCCGGGCGCGAAGGATGTCGGTATTCCGGCCTTCATAGACAAGATGTTGAAGGATGCCTATCCGAAAGAGGAGCAGGCGCGCTTCGTCGCGGGACTCGTGGACTTCGAAACCCGGGCCAAGCGCGAACACGGGCGCACCTTCCTTGAGCTGGAACCGGCGCTGCGCGCGGCGCTGGTGAAACAGGTGCATGACCCGGCGGTCGAGGTGGATCGAGCGTCGGACCTTCCCGTCGCCGAGCGGGGCCGTCCTTTCATCCTCATGACTAAAGAGCTCACGTTGCTCGGCTATTTCATGTCCGAACCCGGCGCCACGGAGGTGTTGCAGTACCGCCCGGTTCCGGGTGCGTATCACGCGTGCGTTCCGCTGAAGCAGGCAGGGAAAGGCAAGACTTGGGCCACCGAGGTCAGCTACCGATTCTGATCCCCAATGGGCAGCAGCGGCCAGCGCAGCAGCCTCACATATCGACAGGACTGATGGATGAATTCGAATTCCAGACTCATCGCGCGATCCGGCTGCTGCGCGCTCCTTCTCGCCTCGCTGTTCGCGGGCGAGGTGGCGGCGGACACTCCTGCCGAGAAGGAGGAATGGATCGCGCTGTTCAACGGCCGCGATCTCGACGGGTGGACACCGAAGATCGCCGGTCACGCGTTGGGGGACAACTTCGCAAACACATTCCGTGTCGAAGACGGGCTGCTCAAGGTGCGCTACGACCGGTACGAGTCCTTCGGCAAGAAGTTCGGCCACCTCTTCTACAAGGATCCGTTTTCCTACTATCGCCTGGTGGTGGAATACCGCTTCGTCGGTGAGCAGGCGCCGCATGGCCCCGGGGACTGGGCCTTGCGCAACAGCGGCGCGATGCTGCATTCGCCGCATCCGCGCACGATGGGGCGCGATCAGGACTTTCCCATTTCCATCGAGGTGCAGTTCCTCGGCGGCCTGAGCGACGGCAAGGCGCGCTCGACCATGAACCTGTGCACGCCGGGAACGGAGGTCGTGTATCAGGGTTCGATCTATCCCGAGCATTGCCTCAACTCCGCTTCCAAGACCTTCGACGGCGACCAGTGGGTCCGCGCCGAGGTGCTGGTACTGGGCAGCGGACAGATCACCCATTTCGTCAATGGCGAGGAAGTGCTGGAGTATGCGTTGCCTCAGTTCGGCGGTGGCGCCGTGTCGGATTTCGATCCCGCCGCCAAGCCTGATGGGAAACTGATCGAAGGCGGCTACATTTCGCTGCAGAGCGAATCGCATCCGATCGACTTCCGCAAGGTGGAACTGCTCAACCTTGCCGGCTGCATGGACCGCAGCGCAAGCAATTACAAGCGCTACCACGTCAAATCGGTGCCTGAAAGCTGTGTCTATGCGAAAGGCTCGAAACCCGAAAAATAGCACCGGCATTGTTCATGAACTGCTGATCCGTGGTGGCGACGCCGCAAGTCCGGTACGGTTCTCAGCCGGCATCCTGGCTCACTGCAGTTCGTTACCCGGGATCGCGGTCGACGGCGCCCGATGGGTCGACTGCGCTGAAACCCTCTTCTGCACGTATGGGCTTGAACACCTCTGGAATCCGGAGCGATTCATTCGAGAGAGCACTCCGTCCTCCTATCCGCTTACGGAATGGCAGGCGTTCAATATTTCATTGGTCGAATCGGGTCGGTCAGGGGAAGCTTGACGCAGACATCCCGACTTCTGACGCTTGCCGCGCCGCCGTCCCATTGCTCCTCGCAATCGGTCGCCATCCGCAAGAACATCCAGACGGATAGCCCCGGGAATCGGCGATAGAAGTTTTCCGGAGGAGAGAAGCATGGCCTTGCCCCCCGCATCGACGGCCGGAAACGGCGCGTCCGCTGCTTCAGCCACCCAGCGATCAGCGCTGGCACTGCTTGCCAGCCTGTTCTTCATGTGGGGTTTCATCACCGTCATCAACAACACGCTGCTGCCGCATCTGCGCTCGGTGTTCGAGCTGAGCTACATGCAGACGACTTTGATCGAGTCGGTGTGGTTCATTGCGTACTTCTTTGCGTCCCTGCCTGCTGCGAAGCTGATCGAGCGTATCGGTTACAAGCGATCGATGGTGGTCGGGCTTTTGATCATGGCCGCGGGCGCATTGCTGATGATCCCTGCGGCCCGTATCCCGTCTTATGGGGTGGTGCTCACGGCACTGTTCGTCATCGCCTCGGGCATCACCCTGTTACAGGTAGCAGCCAATCCTTACGTAGCCGTTCTGGGTCCGCCGCAGACCGCTTCGGCGCGGCTGAACCTGGTACAGGCATTCAATTCCATGGGAACGACATTCGCTCCCCTGTTCGGCGGTTACCTGATTCTGAGTCGCAGCGCATCGGGTAACGTCGAGGCTGGCGCGGCGGCGCTATCGTTCGAGCAACGGATGGCCGACGCGCAGTCGGTGCAGCTGCCTTACCTCATTGTCGCCGTGGTCCTGGTGATCCTTGCGGTTGTTATCGCGCGGTACAAACTACCCGATCTGAATACCTCGGCCCGCAGGCACGATGCGTTGGAACGCAAACGTCACTCCCTATGGCGCCATCGCAATCTCGTATTGGGCATCCCGGCGATCTTCATCTACCTGATCGCCGAAATAGGCGTCAGCAATCTGTTCATCAATTTCGTATCGATGCCGGAGATCGGCGGGCTTACCCATACGCAGGCATCGCATTATCTGTTCCTGCTGTGGGGCGGCATGATGGTCGGCCGCTTTGTCGGCAGTCAGTTGATGCGCAAATTCGCAGCCGAGAAAGTGCTTGCCTGGTCGAGTATCGGCGCATTCGTCGTGATGACCTTGACCGTGGTGACCAGTGGTCCGCTGGCCATGTGGAGCCTCATCTCGGTCGGGCTGTTCCATTCGATCATGTTCCCCACCATCTTTACGCTCGGCATCCGGGGTCTTGGGCCGTTGACCGAGGAAGGCTCGGGATTATTGATCATGGCCATTGCCGGCGGCGCGCTCGTCGTCGTGCAAGGACAGCTTGCCGATGCTTTCGGGCTGCAGATGTCGTTCATTCTCACTGCGGTGTGCGAGCTCTACGTGCTGTTCTATGCGGTTTGGGGGTGCACGCCGACCCATGCCGAACGCGAGCAGTCGCTCAGTTCGTGACGCTGCGTATGGGTTTCCAGAACCAGGAAAGGCGACAGGCAACATCACGACAAGATCGGCCGTCAGGGCACGGCGCCTGACGGCGGCGCCGGAGATCGGCCAAGCAACTCTTGCAGCAGGGGCTGCATCTCACGCTGCCAGATCGCGTAGCCTTTCGCGTTCGGGTGCAGCAGGTCGGGCATCACGTCCTTCGACAGCGTGCCGTCGGGGTCGGTCAGCGCGGCGTTGATATTCAGAAAGTACACGCTGCGCGCGTCGGCCTCGCTGGCGATGATGCGGTTGACGCGTTCGTTGATGGCGCGCAGGGGGTCGGCCGATTGTTCGCCGCGCGGGAAGACGGCGAGCAGCAGCACCTTGGTGTCCGGCGAGCGCTGGCGGATTTCGTCGATCAGACGCTTGATGCCGGCTGCCGTGGTCGCGGGGTCCTCGGCACGGTGGCCGGTGTTGTTGGTACCGATCATCAGCACCACTACTTTGGGCGCGAGTCCGTCGAGCTCGCCGTGCTGCAATCGCCACAACACGTTTTCGGTGCGGTCACCGCCAAAGCCAAGGTCCAGCGCGTGGTATCCGGCGTAGTGGCGCTGCCAGACTTCGCGACCTTCCTTCTCCCAGCCCTGAGTGATGGAATCGCCGATGAAGACGAGCTCGGGGCCGTAGCCGGCCGCCACGAGCTTTCGCGCCTCCGCCAGCTTCTCTTCATGGCGCGGCAACCACCAGTCAATGGCCCACGATTCGTTCAACATCGACGGCGTGACCGATTCGGTGCGGTAGTCGGGGCAATCCACGTTGGGTTTGCCGTCGCGCACGAAGCGGACGTTGGCCACGCTGGCGCGGCCGCGGCCGTTGCCTTCGAGTTGGAACGGCGACTTGACCTTGGAGAAGTCCGCGCCCTCCCGCACGAAGCAGGCCATCGCCAGCGATATGTGCTGCCGGCCCTTACCGGCATGCGCGCGCGCCTGCGTCACCAGGTTCACGTTGCGCTCGCAGCCTTTGCCGCAGTCGAGCTTGACCTTGATGCCGCCCTGGGCCATGTCGGCGACGTCCAGATCCAGCTCGAGCGTGCCATCGAGATAGGGACGCAGGTCCAGCGGCTGCGGACTCTCGATGCGCAGCGTGGCAAGCCAGAGGTCTTTCCACTCGAACTGCAGCGTGTTGCGGCGACCGCCGCGCCCTTCGGCGCTGGCGCTCAAGTGGCTGTCGCGCGCGTACTCCGCCGTGGGCCGCGGCGCGACCACGCTGCTGCCGGTCAGTTCGGCCTGGCCCTCCCAGTGGCCGACGGTGATGCGCCAGGCCGAAGCGGGTGCGGGAAGAATGACGAGATCGGTGCCGGCTTTGGCCCGGGCGTCGGCGGCACAGACAACGAGTGACGCGGCGAACAGCAGTTTGGCGATGTGGTTCATGGGAAGGTGGGAGAGGATCGACGGATGGGGGCGAGGTTCAATGAGATGCGCGCAGCACGACGATCGGTTTCGGCAGCAACGCCGGCGCCGAGGAATGGGACGGAGAAGGCTGGGTGATTTAACTGCCTCCGTCCCTCTTCAGGCATCGCGCTCCACCTTGTATTCGATGCGATTCAGGTAGGTCGCTCCCGGCCGCAGGATGGCATCGGGAAACCCGGGGCGGTTGGGCGCGTCCGGATAGGCCGTCGGCTCCAGGCAAATGCCCCGGCCCAACTGCGGATACTCGAGTTGGTTGCCATCGTAAATCTGCAACCCCGGCTGGTTGCTGCTCAGGGTCAGGCGGATGCGACTGTGCGGCGAGAACAGCACGGCGCCGGCTCGGTGATCGGACGTCGCCAGGTAATGGTCGTAACCGCCCGCCAGGTCGAGCTGCGGGTGGTAGCCGGCATCCTCCAGGACGCGGCCATGGCGAAAGTCGAAAGGCGTTCCCGTGACCGATGCGATCTCGCCGGTCGGCAACAACGCACTGTCCGCGACCGGAAGGTAGCGGTCGGCCGAAACCTGCAGCCATTGCGCTGACGCGGGAATGGAAGCATCGCCGGCCAGGTTGAAATAGGCGTGGTTGGTCAGATTCATTGGCGTGGCCGCATCGGTGCTGGCTTGCAGCGTGAGGATCAGCCGCTCGTCGTCGATGCAGAACTCCGCGCGCACCTCGACATTGCCAGGATAGCCCTCTTCGCCATCCGGCGAGTGGTATCCCAGGCAGAGCCGGTCTTCGCTCGCTGAAAGGACGCGCCAGTGCCGACGTCCGAAGCCAAGCGTGCCGCCGTGCAGGTGGTGGGGGGATTGGTTGGCACTGAGTTGATGGCGCGTGCCGTTCAGGGTCAACGCGGCGCCGGCGATACGGTTGGCGTAGCGCCCGGCGATGACGCCGAGGTAGGCGCTATCGCAAAGATAGGCGTCCACGTCGTCGAAACCCAGGATCAGCTCGGTGCGCTTGCCCGTCGCATCGACATGGCTGAGGCTGCGCAGGATCGCGCCGTAATCCAGGATCTGCGCACGCAGCCGACCGGTTCCGATGTCGATGGCGTGGATCGGCGTCCCATCCGCTGCTGCTCCCACTCTCCGTTGCGCCATCGCTGTTCCTGGTTTCAGTCCGTCAGCCGCTGTCATCAGCGGAAAATCCTCTGTGCGAAGTGGTAGAGGTTGTTGGCCCAACTGTCGCCGTCGTGGCCGTGGTCGTCGACGTTCCACACGTGCGGAACCTCGTGCCGCTTCAGGTACGCATGCAGGTCCTGGGAGACGTTGATCAATCCGTCGCGGTTGCCGCATGACAGGTACAGCAACGCGACCCGCTCGCGCGCCGCCTTCGGATCGGGCAGCAATTCCGCCGGTGGCTGGGTGTTGGGAGCTGGGGAAAAGACGCCGACCCAGCCAAACGCGTCGAGATGGCCCAGGCCGAAGTTCAACGCCTGCCCGCCGCCCATCGAGAGTCCGGCGATGGCCCGGTGTTCGCGATCGGCGTAGACCGGATACTTCGCCTCCACGGCGGGGATGAGGAAATCCAGCAAGTCGTGTTCGAACCTGGCGAACCCCGCGGCGTTCTCCGGGGTGAAGACGCGGTCCTCCGGCGGACTGCGGTCGTCCGCCAGCGCGCGGCCATTGGGCATGACGACGATCATCGGCACCGCCTTGCCGTCGGCAATGAGGTTGTCCAGGATCGCGTTGGCACGTACGTAGCCCCGCCATTCGTCCTGGTTGCCGCCGATGCCGTGCAGGAGATAAAGCACCGGATATTTCCGGTCGGCCGAATAGCCTGCCGGCAGATAGATCTGCGCCCGCCGAAGCGTGCCGGTGATGCCCGAATCGTAGGCCAACTCCACCACTTTCCCCTGCGCAACGCCGGAGTGCAAGTCCCGGAAACCAGCCGGCGCATCGGGAAACGCACGCACGTCGTCCGGGGCTAGCACGATGGTTCGGGCGAAGTTGGCGCGCGCCCGTTCGGGAGTGGCCTGCTCATCGGCCCGCGCCAACGAAATGCCGGCAATGGAGAACGAGAGGACACAGGCCATGACGCCGATCAGCTTCATGGGCAGACCTCGGCCTGGGCCGTACCGGAAAATCCTTCGTGCCGTGGCCGATTGCGCATGGCGTTCGTATTCATCGGATTACCGCTTCTCCAGCAGGTCGACGCCGAGCGGCTCCAGGCGCAACGTGCCCGACCAGCGCTTCCCGGAAAGCACGCCGTGCATCGCGTCGTCGATTGCCACGTTCTTGGCCTCACCGGTGGTATTGACGTACAGCACCCTGCCGTCGACCTCGCGCGCGTACACGCCGTCGGGCGTCTTCGGCCCGGGCTCGATACCCAGGCTTGCGTACAACTGCCGATACAGCGGCGCCATGATCTGCGGCTGCGCCGGCGTGGCGACGTAGATCGCGCGTCCCTTGCCGAACCTGTTGAGTGTGATCGAGGGCGGTGCGCCTTCGACGTTCGTGAGGCGCGCCAGTACTTCCGCCGTCGAGGGTTCGAGCACTTCGTAGTAACCGATGTCGCCCGTGATTTCTTTGCCATTGATCTTGGTCGCTACCGCACCGGCGTTGTAGAACTCATTGGTACGCAGACCGAAGACGTCGATCAGTCGTCCGGGAAGCGGCGTGTCGTACCACTGGTTGTTTTCGTTCACCTTGGCCGAATACGCGGTCATGATGACGGTGCCGCCTTCGGCGACGAAGCTGCGCAAATTGTCGGCCGCCGCTTTATCCAGCAGGTAGAGGCCCGGCACGATCACCAGCGAATACCGGCTAAGGTCTTCGTGGCCGATATTGATGACGGCGATGTCGATATTGTCCTTGAACAGAGGCTCGTAGGCGTTGTGCGCCTGTTTGAGGTACGCCGTATTGATGTACTGCTTGACCGTGTTCGACGGTCCCTTCGGTTCGGAAGCGATGACGTTGTCGAACGAATAGGCGATGGCCACCTTCGGTTGGGTCATCCGCGGGAAGCCCAGCTTCTCCAGCCTGGAGAATTCCTGCGCGATGGTGGCGAATTCACCGAGCTTCCACGAGGGCCGGTCGTCGTGATCGACAAGCCCGAACAACGCCTGCTCTTCACCGCCGTGATGACTGTGATAAGTCCACGCCAGTGCGGCCTGCGCGCCGATCAGCAGCCCGAAATGCGCCCACATACGCGCGCGGCCTTTGGTGCCGTAATACCCGCCGCCGCCGGCGGTGAATTCGTTGAACCAGATCGGGGTCGACAGGCCGCCCTTCGTCATCGTCGCTTCGAAGGCCGCGCCGAGCGGCTCGCCGGGATAGAAGCCCATCGCGCCGTAACTCACGTAATCGCGGTAGGTCGACAGATAATCGAAACCCTTGCGCCCGGCGCTGTCCCAGAGGTTGGAGATGGCCGGCTTGTCGGGCGTGTTTTTCCCGCGGATCGCTTCCAGGTCCCGCAGCGTGCCGATGGTCACCTCGGACCAGTAGCGCCGCAGATCGAGTTGGCGCTCGAAGGGTCCGGGACCGTCCGCGTACGGCAGCCGGACCTCGTCCCAGGTGTTGAGGTGGCGCGACCAGCGCTGCGTGGCCCAGGCCTTGTTCAGGGCCTCGATGCTGCCGTATTTTTTCTTCAACCAGCCGATGAAGCGCAGACGGTCCGCTTCGGAGTACGAGATGAAGCCGTTGCCGATTTCGTTGTTGTAGCCGATCGCGAACAGCGCCGGATGCTTGGCGTAGCGCCTGGTCAGCGTGTCGGCCATGCGTGCGAGCAGGCGCTTGTAGTCCGGGTCGCTGATGTTGTCCATGTAGCGCTCGGCCGCGTCGAGCTGCACGCCGTTCTGGGTAACGATGTCGACGCCCGGGTACTTGTGGTGCAGCCATATCGGCGCCGGCTGGCCGGGGATGTCGAGAATGACCTTGATGCCGGCGGCATGCATCTGATCCATGATCCAGTCGAAGGTCTCGAACTCGAACCGGCCTTCGGCGGGCTCGAAGTAATCCCACGACAGGTCGCCCATGCGCACGACTTTGAAACCGGCCTGCTTCATGCGTGCGATATCGCGCGTCACCTGCTCGCGGCTGCGATCGACGGATTGATAGTTCGTGCCTACGAACAGTTGCCCGGCGCCGGGCCAGTCAGGGTGGTTCTCGGCGCTTTGTGCGAGGGCCGCGCCGCCACAGAACGGCGCGAGGGACAGCATCCAGGCGACGACCGTTTTGCGGAACTTCGCGTTCATTGATTCGCAGGTTCCAGTGTCACGGCAGCGCCGCCAGCAGGCGACAAACGCAAGGCGAGCACATCGCGCGCAGTCACGATGCGCTCGCTGCGCCGTACTTCATCGGGCGCCTTACCGTCTTCCCACACCGTCGCGCGGTAATTGCCCGCAGGCAGGAAACTCAACGGCACTTGCGTGGTCCGGGCCTCGTCGGCGGTCATCGCGCCGACGTACCAGTCCGCGCCCGAGCGCCGCGCCAGTGCGATGTCGCGCCCGGGCTCGCCTGAGAGAAAGCGCGTTTCGTCCCAGGTGGTGGGTACGCGCCGCACGAACTCGAAGCCCTCCGCGCCCCGGTATGCCTCGGGAGCGTCGGACACCATCTGCAAGGGACTGTCGTAGACCACGTACATCGCCAGTGCCTGGCCGCGGGTGGTCTGGGTCAGCGGCATCACGGCGCGCACCTCGAACTTGGCCGGCGCGACGTGGCGGAAGCCGCCCGGCGTGTAGTCCATCGGGCCTGCGAGCATGCGCGTGTACGGCAGCATCAGGTTGTGCCGCGGGGTGACGCGCTTGTCCATCTTGTTCCATTCGGCGCCCAGCACGCCTTCCTGGGTGATGTAGTTGGGATAGCTGCGCTGCAGCCCGGCCGGCACGTAGGCGCCGTGCAGGTCCAGCAGCAGGTGGCGTTGGGCGGTCGCGGCGGCGAGGCGCTGGTAGAAGGCGACCATCTGCTGGTCGTCGCGGTCCATGAAGTCGACCTTGACGCCCTTGATGCCCCAGCGCGCGTAGGTGTCGAGCACTTCGTCCATGCGCGGCTCCAGGTGCTGCCAGTGCACCCACAGCAGCAGGCCGACGCCCTTGTCGGCGGCGTAGCGCACCAGCGCCGGCATGTCGATGCCGGTGGCGGCGCGGGTGATGTCGGTCTCCGGCCGCGCCTCGCAGCAGGGGCCGGCGCCGAGGGACCAGCCGGCGTCGATCAGGTAGTAGGGAAAACCGGACTCCGCCGCGAAGTCGATGAAGCGACGGTAGGTGGCCGTGTCCGGTTTCACGCCTTCCAGCGGCCCGGACCACCAGTCCCACGCGGCCTTGCCGGGCTTGACCCAACTGAAGTCGCCTTCCGCAGCCGGGTTGAGATTGCCGATCAGGTGCGAGGCGATCATGTCGCCCGGCCGGTTGCCCAACATCACCACGCGCCAGGCGGTACGCAGGCCGCCGTCGGAGACGAAAGCCGGCCCGGGCCGCTTCGGCACCGATGACAGCCGCACGCGCAGCGCGTCGCCTTCGCGCCGCAGCGAAGCGCCGGTATAGCCCTGCAAGTACGCCTGGGTGATCGCGAACGAGGCCTTGCCCGACGCAGCCGTACATACCAATGGCACGTCGTAGGACTTGTCCGGCAACAGTTTCGAAACCGCCAGCCGTTCGAACAGCATCTCGTGCGAGCCGTTGACTTCGGTTGCCAGGCACTGCGGATCGCCGGCGAGCACGAAAGCCGTGCGCTCGTCTTTCAACCGCACCGGCGCCGGATCGTCGATGCGATAGCGAAATGCGACGCCGTCGTCGTAGGCACGCACGTCGAGGATGAGCCGGCGCGCGTTCGCACCCGTTTCGCGGAACGTCAGCGTGGTGCCGCGGTAATGGTCGCGCGCCACCGATGCCTTGGTCGCGATCAGCGGGATTTCGCGGTCCACCTCGATGTCTTCGCGACGCTCGAGCGTCAGGGCGCCGAACGCGGGCGCGCCATCGAGTTCCAGCCCCAGCGGAGAAGCGGCGACGACGGTTTCCCCGCGCCACAGCACCGAGAAGCGGCTGGCATCGTCCTCGATGCGGATCTCCGCCTGGCCGGCCGGCGACGGAATCGCCACCTGCCCCGCGACGGCCGAACCTGCCGCCAACGCCCAGACCGCAACAACCATTCCCGCGAGTGCTTTCATCAGCGTTCCCTCTTGTAGAAATAGAGCCGGTCGCGCGACCACGGCCGCTGTGACGTACTGCTGGATCCTGTCTGCACGCGCACTGCGGCGCGCTCCTGCGATACCTGCGATACCTGCGGCGCGGTCACGTACAACAGGCCGCGGCCGGTGCCGCTCACGTAGATGCGTCCGTAGATGTTCTGATCGGCCGCCATCACGCCGATGCCGCCGAACTGATGCGCGTCATCGTTGAAGCGAGCCCAGGTGACGCCGGCGTCCTCGGAGCGGTACACGCCCCACACGCCGTTCACCACGCCCACCACGTAGACCGCGGCCGAGTACGCCGCACCAGGCGCTGCCTTGCCCAATGCCACCAAGGTGGCGCCTTGAACGTCAGGCCACGGGTTGCTGCCCATGATCGACGCAAACTGGCTCAGCTTCGTCCAGGTCGCTCCCGAATCCACCGAGCGATACACGGCGTTTCCGTCGGCCAGCCAGAGCTCGCCCTCGGCGTTGGGGTTGACCGCCAGCGAGGTGTTCGCGAAGTAGTTGGGGGCCAGGCCTGCGGCCACCGAGCCTTGGCTCAGCGTGAACGTGTGGCCGCCATCCGTCGACACGTAGACCTTGCCCGGCGTGCCCCACCA
>CAMLGZ010000025.1 GCA_946479745.1 uncultured Pseudoxanthomonas sp.
AGTGGTACGCGAGCTGGGTTCAGAACGTCGTGAGACAGTTCGGTCCCTATCTGCCATGGGCGTTGGAGATTTGAGAGGGGCTGCTCCTAGTACGAGAGGACCGGAGTGGACGAACCTCTGGTGTTCCGGTTGTCACGCCAGTGGCATTGCCGGGTAGCTACGTTCGGAAGCGATAACCGCTGAAAGCATCTAAGCGGGAAGCGCGCCTCAAGATGAGATCTCCCGGGGCACAAGCCCCCTAAAGGAACGATGAAGACTACGTCGTTGATAGGTCAGGTGTGTAAGTGCAGCAATGCATTGAGCTAACTGATACTAATGATCCGTGCGGCTTGACCATATAACCTCAAGTTGCTTTAGTCTCGACAACACGTCGAATTGAAAACCAAATAGCAAACTACTTCCCAAGACCTTATGAGAGACAGGCGCCACTCCTATTTTTATAGGTATGAGCGACGCTCCAACCGTCTCCCTGGTGAAATTAGCGCTGTGGAACCACCCGATCCCATCCCGAACTCGGAAGTGAAACGCAGCTGCGCCGATGGTAGTGTGGCTTAAGCCATGCAAGAGTAGGTCATCGCCAGGGTCTTTACCCAAACGCCGGATCGGAAGATCCGGCGTTTTCTTTTGCGCCGCAGGCGCGACCCGCAACAGGTCATCGCCAGGGGTTTTTATCCAGAACGCCATTTCCGAAAGGAGGTGGCGTTTTTCTTTGCCCATTCCATTACCGACCTGGCGCGCGGTTGCTAAGATCGCTCAAAACCGGGAGCCAGTGATGAAAGCGAAATATTGGATGCTAGGCCTGCTGTTGTTGGCCACGGGCGCAGAAGCCGCGGACGTTGCGGGCGCCAACACCGCGCAAGCGCGTTCGCTGCATGAAAGCGCGTTGATTCTCGATACGCATCTGGATACGCCCTCCAATTTCCACCGTCCCGGGTGGAGCATCCTCGATCGGCACGAGCAAGACGGCGATTTCGCCCAGGTCGATCTGCCGCGCATGAAGGAAGGAGGCTTGGATGGCGGCTTCTGGGTGGTGTACACGGCGCAAGGCGCGCGCGATGCCGCGGGCAATCGTGCTGCAAGAGACCATGGCCTGGTGCGACTGACCGCGATCCGGGAAATGGTTGCGGCGCATCCCCAGGACTTCGAGCTGGCGCTTACTGCCGACGACGCAGTGCGGATAGAAAAGTCGGGCAAGCGGGTGGTTTTCATCAGCATGGAGAACGCCTCTCCTCTGGCCGGCGATCCGACGTTGTTGAGCGCTTACTACAAACTCGGTTTGCGCATGCTCGGAATCACCCACACCAGCAACAACGATTTCGGCGACTCATCGACCGACCCTGCCGGCGCGGAATGGAACGGATTGAGTCCGCGTGGCCGCGCATTGGTGGAAGAAGCCAACCGGCTCGGTATCGTCCTGGACGCCTCGCACGCCAGCGACAAGGTCTTCGACGATCTGTTGGAGCTGTCGCGGGCACCCATCGTCCTCTCGCACACCAGCGCCAAGGCGTTATATGCCCATCCGCGCAATATCGACGACGAACGACTACGCAAACTCGCGGCCAAAGGCGGAGTCATCCATGTCAACGCCTATGGCGGCTATCTGATTGAGACGCCAAAGAACCCGGCGCGCGATGCGGCGTTGGCCGAGTGGGAGAAGCGAGTCGGGGAATACAGCGCGCTAAGTCCGGCGCAGATCCAGGCCCGATTACGCGATAGGCAGGAAATAAACCGCAAGTATCCGGTCGCTCCGGCCACCCTGGACGACTACATGCGACACCTGCTGCATATCCTGAAAGTAGCGGGGCCAGAACACGTGGGTGTCGGTGCGGATTGGGACGGCGGCGGCGGCGTTGGCGGGCTGGAAGATGTCGCTGCGCTGCCGCGCATCACCGAGCGCTTGCTGGCGGCGGGTTACAGCGAGAGCGACATCAGGAACATTTGGGGCGGTAACCTGCTTCGTGTACTCCGCGAAGTCCGGGCGAAAGCCGATGCCGCGCACGTCCCCTAAACTTCTTATCGATCATCGCATCGGATCGACGGTGAGCTGAAGCCGCGCGACGACGGCGCCACCTGATCAATACCCGCCCGCCTTGCTAGCCAGCGCCGCGCGGGGGAATAGGATAGGCAGCATCAAGGCCGAAAGCGCTCTGTGCCGTGGCTACCGGAAAACGGATGCGCACGTTGGTGCCCACCGCCGGCAGCGTCCAGCTTTCGGCAACGCCGGCGAAGGGTTTCACCAGCGATTTGATCGCGGCGAATTGCTTGTCGAAGCCGCTGACTTTGGGGGAATCGGGATTGGTGGGCCGGAACAGAAACATAATGTCGACATGGTCGGTGCCCGCCAGACTGTTGCCATAGTCCCGCGGCGCGCTGCGTACGCCGATCATCGACCAGCCGCCGGGTTCGCACGAACGCAGTGCATAGGTGGCCAGCGTGAGAAGGATGAGACGCATCGCCTTCATGTCGAAGAATATGTCGACCGGATGCGGGGGAACAAGGCAAGACAGGTCCAGGATGTTGAGCAGAATCTCGCTGGTCTTGTACGCCCATTCCCGTACCAGCGCGCAGATGTCGAACGACCCGGGGTCGCACTCCGGCGTGGTCAGGATATCCATGACGTTGCGGGAATAGAGCAGGCCGCAAGAAGAGATAGCGTCGATTTTCTCCAGCATCTCATCGCGCGCCTGGAAGCCAGGCATTTCGAGCGCGTGCTGGGTGTATCCGGACAACGCACCCCACAGACGATCGAACTCCAGGCCCAGGCAACGGACAAGTTGCTCGAACGCCCTGTCCGCTTCAGCCGAAAACGTTGCCGGCCGTACATCGCCATCTCTTACTGCAAGCATAAAAGACTCCCTATAGGCGAGATGGATCGTCCCTGTTTCTCGCCGCCGGCAGCGGTGAAACTCATTGGCATAATGTTTGAATGGCGACACGGGCGCTATATCAAATTCTTTCGTCCGACAAACATGAGAAATTGAAATAATTTGATAGTTAGGGAAATTTCACGATCTTGTTCGGCGCTTCTTGAATCACTATCGTTGCAAGCACGAGGAAGGGCGGCGATGGAAGTTCGTTCCAGGTTTCGTGCAAAGGGTGATGCCTCTCACTCACTTTGGACTACGCAAGCGGGCTCTGACGAGCTCTCCAGCGTTTCAGGCAATGCCAAGGGAAAGGTCTGCAAGTGAGAGATGGCTAACGTTAGTCGGCATGCCGAACGGCTTCAAGCCGCTTCGAAGATTCCGGAGAAAGCAGCCGTGACAAAACAGTTCTACATCGACGAAGCGTTGGCGATGGCCAGCGAAGTGCGTTACCAGACGCCGTTGATAGCGGTCGAGCGGCGACAGAAGGAATGCCAATGCGGAGCTCCGGCAAGATTTCCGGGGCCATGTGCAGATTGCGCCAGCCACAGGCTGGCGAGCCGCATCGGAGAAGATCTGGCCGGGCAATGGCTCGAGGCGTGCAAGGAGCAACAGCGCCTGTGGCAGGTGATTTCCGAAGCCGCAGCCGGCTCCGCCAGGAAATCATGGGGCTCGCACCAGGGCGCCGCGCATTCAGCACTTTCCGCCCAGTGAGTTGGAAGAAGCGCTTGCGAAATAGCCGTACTCGACAGCGAACCGATGGGTCGCGGAAAACCAGGTAGTGACGAATGAATGGAGTAACGAACGCCCCTGTTTGTCTTTCCGAAGGCAGTAACGACGTCTCGCGCGGCAAGCATGTATCCGACTATGAAGTGCGCGTGGCTGGGCTGCGAAATCTTTGCCGCTTGAGCGACCTGCAGTGGGAACGAATCAGTACGATTCTCCCGGGCAGGGTCGGCAAACGCGCGCGCACCGGAAACGGAAGGGTGTTCCTTGAAGCGGTGCTGTGGGTTGCGGACAACCAGGCAAGTTGGTTGGATGTTCCGAAAGTATTCGGGGACTCGCACGCAGTCTATATCCGCTTCGCCCGTTGGGCCCACGACGGCGTATGGCCCCGTGTTATCAGCGAGCTGCACGAGCTTCCGGAGTTGAACGCCCGCTTGTCCGCCCTGGTGCGGGCTTATGTCGACGCGCGCACTGTGCGTCAGCTTCGATCGTCCATGAAAGGCTTGAATTCAGGGCTTTTGCCGGCTAAGTAAGGCCAAAGATGAAGGCGCAACCGGTTTGCCAGCATGTCATCGCTTGTCGACGGTCGGCCGCTGTTCCTGCAACGGCATGACTGTTGCGTGCCCAGCAGACTTACAGGAAACAGGTGGCAGCGCCCATCGTCACGAAGCGAGGTGAGGAATTTCATCGAGCGTTTCATTGCAGAAGATCCGCTTCGGTGGCGAGAAGCCAAGGTCTTGCGGGGACTTGAGCCCGTTATCGCGCCAGGTAACCCATCCTGCGGCGTCAACTTCGTGCAGCCATTCCAAAGTCGCATTGGAACGGCTGCGAAGCGAAACCGGGATCGCCAGGGATGCCTCGCCTTCGGAGGGTAACGCCTCGATGAAGCCGGGAAGCAGGCAGCAGATGGCGCGCGTCGTCATCACGCTTCCGATGCCCAGTTTACCGCCGATTGCCGCAATCAACGGCACGCCGAAAATCTTCCTCGCTTCGCCGAATGTAGTCGACTGGTTGTGTCCAACCGAGGACCACGATGCGAATGCATCCTGCATGCCAAGTTCCTGAAGCGACGCGGAGAAGCCTGCGAACCCGCCATGTCTACGGTCGAAAATCAGCGCAATCAGTAGGCCAGAAAGCTGTTCTATCTTGTGGCTCGGCAGGTCAAGATTCCGCGCGGTATCTTCAATCAATCGTTCTAGCATGGCTTCCTCGGACAGCCATGGGACGATTCTTCTACATGGCGCTGGATGCCTTTTTACACCCAATCATTTCTATTTTTGCGCAAAGATCGTTAATGAGAAACGGCATACATATGTTTCGTTCACGCAAGGTCTTATTGTGTAATTCTAACTCCGAAATTCAATGATCTAGTTCGAGAAAGTTAGCCGTAGCACAGTTGCAGAAAGCGGTTGTTTTTTGTTGTTGCATAAAAAGAACGGGTGCTAGGATCGGGCAGCCATCAGCCAAGGGGATGACGCAACTCGCATCCGGAAAGCCTGTCAGGGAGATGTGCCAGCAAATCGAAAGGGATCATTCAATGAAGATGCTGATACTGGGGTTTTCCGCAGCGATGGGCGTATCGTCCGCGGTCCACGCGGGCACTACTGGCTTGGGGTCACAGGAACTCAGCTACAAGTACATGATCCGCTGTCCCATTGGACAAATGGCCGTACCGATCTATAACGCGAACGGCGCAATCATCGGCTGGCAGTGCGTGCGTGAGCCTTGACCCAAGGGAAATTTGACGGGCGTCTGAAGCGGCTTCCGGGCCGCATTCTTGCGTCAGTCATTGCGAATCACCTGGTTTCTCTGAAACGAATAGAATGGGGTTACCGTCCGTAGGGGGTCGGGAGTTGATGGCCGGTTTCCTGTCCATGGCACAAGAGCGGACCTGCGCGGATCCGTGCCGCGCTATGCCGCGCCAGATCGGCGGCGATGCGGTGGCGGGCCGACCGATAACCGTGCGTCTTCCCATCAGCCTTGATGGCATCTCCTGGACCGGCGCCATGGCCGCTCGGCTCTTTTCCGTCTGTCCGCGGTGGTTGATATTGACCTTGCTCATGGCCGCGGCAGTGGTGCCGATGAGCCACGCGGCGCCAATTGAGCAGGCACCGGCGCTGCAGTACCGAAGCATTGTCCGCAATTACGGCGCCGAACAGGGGTTTTCCCAGACCGCGGTGAACGCGCTACTACAGGGCCAGGACGGGTACTTGTGGATCGGAACCTTCGGCGGATTGGTGAGATTCGATGGCAACAAGTTCACCACGCTCCGAACGACCCATGGCAAAGCGGCCCGGCAAGATGAAAGGGACAGCGGAGGTCCTAGCAGCGATCGCATCGTGGCGCTGCGCGAGGATGCCCGTGGACGTATCTGGATTGGTACCGAAGACGCGGGTTTGAGTCTCTACGATCACGGACGCTTCCAGCAGCTTCCGATTTGCGGAGGAACCTGCAAGGTGAACTCGATCTCGCCGCAAGCAGGTAAAACACTATGGGTCACCACCAACGTAGGCCTGTACCGCATAGCGACGGATTCATTGCGCTCCGCGCTTATCCGGGAGTCGACGTCCCGTGTGTACTCAGAGGTTGCGATCGGCAGCGATGGCCACGCTTATCTGAGTGGATCGGGAAAATTGGGGAAAGTGATCGGCAACAATATCGCGTCGGTTCCTCTTCCAGCCGAGGTCACCTCGGTATGGCAAATACAGGCCGCTGGAACGTACATCTGGGTCGTGACCGGGGAGGGAATTTATCAGTTCGACCCGGTGCGAAACATGTGGACACCGAAGTTTCCGGGAAGGGACCTGCGCCTGCTGGAGTCTCGGGATGGACGGCTCTGGGTAGTGACCGTAACGGGAGAACTGTTGCGAGAGGATAGTGCGGGTGTGCTGCAGCCTGTCGGCGGTGTTCCTGCCATATATACCAATGCGATCTGGCGGGACCGTACTGGTGTCCTGTGGATGGGCAGCAACAGCAAAGGCCTATGGAATATGCAGTCCAGCAGGGCGATGACGCTGGAAAAGACAGATGATTTGGCAGCGCTTGTAGGGTCGGGAAGGGCCGTCATCGGTGATGGATCGGGCGGCGTCTGGCTGGGATACGGTTGCGGCGGTGTACGTCATCGCCTCAAGGACGGCGCATATGAAACCTCATGGGCGCGTGCGGTAAAACAGCATCAGTGCGTGACCGGCCTGCTGCGGGATGCCGACGGCACCTTGTGGTTGGGTACGGTGGACGCAGGATTGCAACGGGTCACCGACGGCGCGTTGGAAACGCTTCCGCAATCCTTGAGCTTGTCGAACGTGCAGATTTGGATGGCCGGCAGCGGCGACTACTGGGTGGTCAGCGACGGTCATACCTCCAATCTCCGCAAAACCGAGGCGGGTAAATACATTCTTTCGCCGCCGGTAGCCGCGCTGGAAGGCAACACCATCAGGAAGATGGTCATGGCGCGCAAAGGAGGCATCTGGTTTGTCGGCGACCAGGGCGCGTTGCGCCTGGAAAAGAACCGCATCGTGGAGCGCTGGACGCCGACCGAAGGCCTGTCCAGCCGCTTCGCCCGTTCCCTGTACGAGGACGATCATGGCGTCTTGTGGATAGGCACCTACGGCGGCGGCCTGAACCGCATCGAAGACGGCCGGATCACCCACTACGACGAAAGCAACGGCCTGTTCGACGACACCGTCTCCTGCATCCTCGCCGACAAGACGGGACAGATGTGGCTGGGTGGGAATCGCGGAATTTCCGTGCTGCCAGCGGCCAGCCAACTGGGCATGACGTTTGAGACAGTGCCTTTCGCGGTCAGTGCAGGTGCGGTGACGTTCGAACTGAACGGCGGGCTGCAGACTTCCTGCTATCAGGACGAAAAGGGGTATCTCTGGTTCTCGTTGGTGAAAGGATTCGCCAAGGTGGATCCCGCCAAGCTGGTCGAGGTCTCCGCACTGCAACCCGAAGTGCACATCGAACGTGTCGCCGCCGCAGGCGTGAAACAAGACCCGCGCCAACCCGTCGTTCTCGGCACTTCAATGCAGCCACTGGAAATCGAATACACCGCGATCAACCTGACCAGTCCCGATCAACTCAGCTTCCGTTACCGCATTTCCGGCGCGGATGCGCAGTGGACAGAAGCAGGTCAAACCCGCAGCCTCGTTATCTACGACGTGCCTTGGGGCGAACACGTGTTCGAAGTACAGGCCCGCAACCGCGGCGGATCGTGGTCGCCGGCGGCAACACTGAAGATTTCGCGGCCGGTGCCCTGGTACCGGCATCAGTGGCTATGGCCCTTGATCGCCTTGTTGGCATTGCTGGCATTGATCTGGCGTACCCGCGACCGTGCGCTGTCCGCTGCCCACGACGCACGCCTGCAACGCATGTCCGCGCAAAGATTGCTGGATCAAAAGGAAGAATCGCCGGACCGGCTGTGAACCACCTTGCGTCCGGCATGCGGCAAGTCGATGCGCAGGGTGGTGCCCAGAGCTGGTGCGCTGGCGACCTTGATGGTTCCGCCCGCCTCGGCGATGGACTGCAGCACGATGGCCATGCCAATGCCGGTTCCCACACCTTCGGGCTTGGTGGTATAGAAAGGCTCGAACATGCGCGCGCTGACTTCCGGCGCCATGCCCATTCCGGTGTCGACCAGCGCCACCTGCACCTTGGCCCCATCTCCGCTGACCGCTATCTTGAACTCGCCCCCTTGCGGCATGGCATCGCGGGCGTTGCTGGCGATATTGAGGATGGCCAGTTCGAATTCCTGCTTGTCCATGAATACCGGAAACGCAGACGCAGGGACCTCCAGCGATACCGCCGTTTTCTGCGCGAACAACGAACGCACCAGCGGCATCAGTTCGGTAAGCGCAACGCCCGCATCGAACATCGTGGCCTGGCCGGCATCGCGGCTCAAGGACAGCAGGCGCCGGGTCACTTCGGCACCGCGCCGGGCAGCCTGTTCCACCGCCTCCAGACTGTCCAGCGCCTGTTGCGAGCGGGCCATGTTCATCGGGTCGGTGGCGTAGCCCAGAATCACGCTGAGCAGATTGTTGAAGTCATGGGCGATGCCGCTGGCCAGTTGTCCCAACGCATCCATCTTCTGCGAATGGATCAGCTGCGCCTGCTTCTGTTCCTTGGCCTTGATTTCGATCTCCAGTTGATCGAATGCCAATTCCAATTCCCGTCTGCGCTGGTTGGCATGGTCGGACTTGGCGATCAGCCGGTCCAGGATCAGGGCCAGGATCAGGCAGGCCAGGCCAGGTTGCATCAGGTTGGCCAGACCGTCCTGCACGTCGGGTTCCACTCCGGCACGGACGTCAGCCACCATGCCCGCCAGCAGCGCCACCAACAAGGCCGCGGTGGTGATCCAGACCGCCCGTCTGCCCAGGGTCAGCCCTGCGAACAAGAGTGGAATGATGTGGTTGAGTTGCAACAGCGCTTGCGCCTGCAGGCCGTAACGCCAGTAACTGACAGAGTACGCTTGCCGTAATCAGGCCGATCCAAATCGCCCGCGCATTGCCTTCAAGCTTCATGTGAGGTGCCCCAGTAGGGAAGCATTAATTGCAGACAGGTAATATTTCCTTTTATTTGTGATTCAGTGCTATTTTCTACCCGTAAGTGGCGGTAAAACAGTGCGGGATGGCGCGAATACTCTGCAATCTTTGGCAATATTTTGATACCGAACAATCGCAGGCTTTAAGAAAATCGTTGCGCTTCGGACAAGCAACGAATGCACTATCGGCAACTTTGGGGACGGCGATAGGGTGAATTGCACACTGCTCCGATATCGAGCGGGAACCGGGGGGTTAAGCGGTGAGTAGTGTAGGAGGTCAACGTGTTCTGGTGGTCGAAGACGACAAAGAGCTTCGCGACGGGATCCTAGTGCCCGGCTTGCGTGGTTTCGGCTTCGACGCCGTGGGCGTTGGCAGTGCGATTGAGCTGTACAAGTGGCTGGTAAGCAATTCGTGCACGCTGGTCGTGCTGGATATCGGCCTGCCCGACGATGATGGCTTCGCCATCGCCAAGCATCTGCGCGAAACCACCGGCGCGGGCATCATCATGCTGACCGGCCGCAATGCCCAGTCCGACCACATCCGCGGTCTGGCCGAAGGCGCCGATGCTTATTTCAGCAAGCCGCTCGATGTTGAACTGCTGGCCAGCGCTTTGCACAGTCTGTCGCGGCGCATGTCGGCCAATACGCATACCACGGCCACGCCGGCCGTCGCCACGCAATGGCGACTGGAAGCCGACGGTTGGCGTTTGTTGACGCCCAACGGCAGCGTGATCGCGCTGTCACTGACTGAGCGGGTGATCCTGAAGTGCCTGGAGGCCTCCGATCATCCGGTGCCCAAGGACGTATTGATCACCGAGCTGGAGCGGGTGCTGGACGATTTCGATCCCAGCCGCCTGGAAATGCTGATCCACCGTTTGCGCCGCAAGGTGGAGTCCAAGGCCGGGCAGGAGTTGCCGCTGTCGGCGGTGCGCAGGATGGGTTATCTGCTTTCGATCTGAGGATCGCACCGATCCCTGAAATGATCCGTGAAATCAAGAAAGTCCGTCGTCCCCGCGAAGGCGGGGATCCAGCGACTTTGAGCTTTCCTGCAAACTCTACGGTCGCGGCACGAAAGACGCTGGATCCCCGCTTTCGCGGGGACGACGAGTCATTTTTTTGTTTCTTCTGCAGATAATCTGCAGATAAAACGAGATCTTCCGCAGAGGGATATGGCGTCTTCCAACAGACCGTGGACAGGCTCTAAGCGCTTCCGATTCGTTCGCCGTCGGCTGTCTTTCTATCGTCGTCCGCCGCTTCTTCGTTTGGTGCAGGCGCCAGCGGCAGATGGATGCGCACGTTGACCCCCACTTGCGGCACTACGCGAGTCAGCGCGGTGCCACCATACGGAGCCACCACCGCACGGATCGCTTCCACACGCTGCAGGAAGCTTTGCGACATCGACGTACGGGTTTCGCCCAACTGGCATAGGAACATGATGTCGGCGCCGTCGGCCTCTGCTTCCTTGGCGCGTCGCTCGCCCCTGACGCTGCGCACGCCCAGCATGGCCCAGCGCTTGCCGTCGCCCGAGCGCAGGGCGTAGCCCACCAGCGACAGCAGGATCAGGCGCAACGCGTTGGGTGGAAAACGGATGTGCAGCGGATAAGGCGGCACCAGGCAGGAGAAAGTGACGGTGTCCTGCAATGCGTTTTCCGTTTCCGCTGCCCATTCGCGCACGGAGGTGCATGCATCGAATACCTGCGGTGCGCTGTGGGCATGGGCAAGGGCCTCCATGACGTTGCGCGAGTAAAGCAGGCCGCCGGAAGACACTTCGCTCAACCGGCCCAGTATGTCGTCGCGGCTATCGAAGCCGGGCAGTTCCCTGGCTTGTTGGGTCAGGCCGAAAATATGCGCCCAGATGTTGTTGAAGTCGTGCGCCAACTGCCGTGACAACTGCAGCAGCGGTTGCTGCACGGCGTCCGCCGACGCAGCGCTTTGGATGATCGTTTCGTTTGCGGCAAGCATGCGTGGTCCCCGGAATGCAACGCGCAATGGCTGCCTCTGGAGCGGAATGGTGTGTGAACGGGATCGCCGCCGCCATATCTGAACCTTTCGTAGTTTTTTAGCGATCTGCAAGAAATGCAATGTTTCGATATGTAGAGAAATTTATCGAGCTTGTGACTCACTTCACGGACTTCTAAATTTCCCGCCACTGAAACAGGGGGGTGCGGGTTGTCGGGACTGTGAGATCAGTACCAGACGTTCGCATCCAGGCTTTTCTCCCTGCGCAGACTCATTCCAAAACAGAGGGGAAAAACCATGAACAAGATCTTCAGCAAGGTATGGAACAAGAAGCTCGGCCAACTGGTCGTGGCGTCGGAACTGGCCAGCAGCGATATCACGGGAGCAGCGGCTTCTAACGGAACGGTACTGCGGCGCCACGCGCTGACGGCGGCATTGTGCGTATTGCTGTTGTCGCCGGGTGTGCATGCGGGAACTTCGGTCCAGATCGATCAGGTTGGCAACGGCACTGCTACGGGTAGTGGTGGCTCCGTACCCGCCACCTCGGGCTCGTTCTCGATCGCCATCGGTGGCGGCAGTGGCGCCAACGCGCAGAACATCAGCGTTGCGGTAGGTGATGCGTCCAATGCCACCGGCCAGGATTCCATTGCAGTCGGGCGCCGCGCCAATGCGACGGGCAACCAGTCCACGGTAGTGGGCTCCGATGCCGACGCAACCGCGGACGGAGCGACGGCAATCGGCCAATTCGCTCAGGCAACTGGCGTCAACAGTACGGCACTGGGTGTAAATTCAGTAGCAGGCCAAGCCGGCGCGGTTGCGTTGGGCTCGGGGTCGACGACGGCCGTGGCGGTGGGGACATCCAGCACGAGCATCGCGGGCACAAGCTACAACTTCGCCGGTGGCGCGCCCACCAGCACGGTCAGCATCGGCGCAGTGGGTACGGAACGCACTCTTACCAACCTGGCTGCGGGCCGTATCAGCGGCACCAGCACCGATGCCGTCAACGGCAGCCAGCTATTCGCTACCAACACCGCTATCGATAATCTGGCGACTACGGTCGATGCCAACGCGACGCACTACTTCAGCGTCAACGACAATGGCGTGCAGGGCAACTACAACAACGATGGTGCCACGGGCATCAATTCGGTAGCTATTGGCATGAACTCGATTGCCACCAATACCGACGGTTTTGCCGCAGGCAACGGTGCCCAGGCGACAGGTACGCGTTCAATCGCCATCGGTCTTAATGCACAAGCGATCGCCAATGGCGGCCTGGAGGACAACAACATAGCCATTGGCGTGAACTCCATGGCCGGAGAGCAGGGTGCAACGGCTGTGGGCAACGCTGCGCAGGCGCAGGGCGTCAACTCATCGGCATACGGCAATGGAGCGATCGCAGTCGCCACGGCAGACGCCGCATTCGGCACGGGCGCGCAGGCGTCGGGTGGCTCGGCTACCGCGATCGGCTCTAGCGCCACGGCCACTGGCCGCGTCTCGACGGCGGTCGGCTACCTCTCGCAGGCAACTAATGTTCAAGCGACAGCCGTCGGTGTGGCGGCCAACGCCTCCGGCATCAATGGAAGCGCGTTTGGTGTATTGGCCAATGCGAGTGCTAACGACAGCACGGCAGTGGGTAGCGGCGCCCAAGCGACGGCTTTGAGATCAGCCGCGCTGGGGTATCACGCAAATGCGACTGGCGTAGACAGCGCTGCAGTGGGTAGCAGCAGCCAGGCGACGGCTTTGAATTCAATTGCGTTGGGCGCCAGCAGCGTTGCCAGCGCGACGAATGGCGTTGCCTTGGGTTCGTCCTCGGTGGCCAATACGGCGGCCGGCGTGGTGGGTTACGACCCTGTTACCGGTCTGCCCTCCACCAATACCGGCAGCACCTGGGTCAGTACCTTGGGCGCGGTAAGCGTGGGCGGCAACGGTCAGACCCGCCAGATCACCAACTTGGCGGCCGGCACGCTGGCGACCGACGCGGTCAACGTGGCGCAGTTGCAGGCGGCGCAGGCGGAAGCCACCACGCACTACTTCAGCGTCAACGACAACAATGTACATGTCGCCAACTACAACAACGATGGCGCCACCGGCATCGGCGCCGTAGCGGCAGGCATGGGCGCCAGCGCGACCAACTGGCACGGTATCGCAGTGGGCGAGAATTCGACGTCTACAGCCGAAGCCGCCACGGCGATCGGTTACGGCTCGGTCGCGTCTGGCTTTGATTCCACGGCCACCGGAGCTTTATCGAGCGCCACCGGCAGAGTTTCGGTGGCCTACGGCTTCGCTTCTCAGGCCACCCTTGATTACGCCGCTGCCTTTGGCCCCTACTCTATAGCTACTGGTGCTGTGGCCACCGCAGTCGGCTTTGACACCCATGCCTTCGGTGTGGGCAGTGCGGCCATAGGCGCCGACAGCGAGGCGACCAATGACCATGCCATCGGCATCGGTCACGCTGCGCATGCGACGGGCAACAGCGCCACGGCTATCGGCTGGGAAGCCCGAGCCAGCCAATTCCGAGGCATCGCTATCGGCGATCATAGCCTGGCCTCCAACACAAACAGCGTCGCCATGGGCGCCAATAGCGTAGCCTCCGGCGTCAACGGTATCGCCATCGGCACCGGCGCACAGGCCAACGGCTCACAGTCCATCAGCATCGGTACGGGTAATATCGTCAACGGCAACAATTCGGGTGCCTTCGGCGACCCCAGCATCATCAACGCGGCGGACAGCTACTCGGTCGGCAACAACAACACGCTGGCCGCCGGACAGAATGATGTGTTCGCCTTCGGCAACAACATCACCACCACCATCAGCAACTCGGTGGCGTTGGGCAGCAACTCGGCCATGAATGCCGCGCTGACCACCCAGTCCGCGGGCACCACGGCGTACAACAGCGCCAACCTCAACGGCAGCACCTACAACTTCGCCGGCGGTACGGCGGTGGGTGTGGTCACCGTGGGCGGTGTGGGCAGCGAGCGTCGTATTCAGAACGTGGCCGCTGGTCTGGTCAGCGCCACCAGTACGGATGCCATCAACGGCTCGCAGCTGTATGCGTTGATCACCGATGTCAATGACAAGGCGCCGCATTTCTACAGCGTCAACGGCGTCCCAGCTAACGGCAACTACAACAATGACGGTGCCACAGGCACTGAAGCATTGGCGGCTGGCGTTGGCACGACTGCTGCGGGCACCTTTGCCACGGCGGTCGGCCACAACGCCAGCGCATCGGGCAGAGAAGCGATTGCAATCGGCAATGACGTAAATGCCGCTGGTATCCAGGCAGTCGCAATAGGCACGGCGTCCGCTGCGAACGGAGACGGCGCCCTTGCCATTGGCAATGTGGCAAGCGCCAGTGGCGTTGGTTCTGTTGCGGTAGGCAACAGCAGCTATGCGGGTGCGCTGGGAAGCACGGCCCTTGGTTTGGGTGCGGTGGCGGAGTTCCAGGATTCGGTCGCCATCGGCAACGGCGCAGGGTATGGCGGCGTCCGTTCGGTGGCGGTGGGCGCGAGCACCACGGGTGCGGCCGATTCGACCGCGCTGGGCTACAACGCCAGCGCCAACAGCGTGGGCGGCGTGGCGCTGGGTGCCAACTCGGTCTCCAATACGGCGGCTGGCGTTGCCGGCTTTGTGCCGCTCGGTGCAAGTGCGGGGGATACGGCCGCCATTCTGGCCACCACCAGCACCTCCGGCGCTGTCAGCGTGGGCGATCCGGGTACTGGACTGTTCCGCCAGATCACCGGCGTGGCCGCCGGTACCGCCGACAGCGATGCGGTGAACGTGGCGCAGTTGCGGGCTGTGCAGCAATCCGTCATCGACAGCGAGACCCACTACTACAGCGTCAACGACGGTTTAGTGCAGGGCGGCAACTACGACAACGACGGCGCCACCGGCTTGAACGCGATGGCGGGCGGCGTGAATGCATCTGCCGCCGGCCAGAGTGGCGTGGCAATGGGCTACAACAGCAACGCGGCGGCGAATAACTCGGTAGCCGTGGGTGCGGGTTCGCAATCCACGGTGGACGGTGGTGTTGCATTGGGCGCCGGTTCGGTTTCCAGCACGGGTTCCGGCCAGGCCGGTTACGTGCCCACGGGCGCAACCGCTGCGCAGACGGCGGCCATCGTGGCCACCACCAGCACTTCCGGCGCGGTCAGCGTCGGTGATGCCAGCACCGGGCTGTACCGCCAGATCACCGGCGTGGCCGCCGGTACCGCCGATAGCGATGCCGTCAACGTGGCGCAGTTGCGTGCGGTGCAGAGTGGTGTGACCACTGATATCACCAACATCCAGAACGGTGCCGATGGCATGTTCCAGGTCAGCCAGGATCACAATGCTCCCAAGCCGATGCCGACGGGCACCAATTCGGCGGCTGGCGGCGCGGGCGCAGTGGCCAGCGGCAACAACTCGCTGGCCGTGGGCAACGATAGCCGCGCAACGGCCACCAACAGCACGGCGTTGGGAACCGGCGCACAAGCCACGCACGCCAACAGTGTGGCGGTGGGCAACGGTTCGGCCACCACGGTGGGCGCGCAGACCAACTACAACGCCGCGTACGTGGGCAGCAGCACTTCGACGGGCGAAATGAACGTCGGCGGCCGCACCATCACCGGCGTGGCACCGGGTATCGCTGGTACCGACGCGGTCAACGTCAATCAGTTGACCGGCGGCGTCAACTACGCCATCGACCAATCGAAGGCCTACACCGACGCACGCATCACCAATATCGAAGGCGATGTGTGGTCGATGAAGCGCGACTTCCGCGGTGCGACATCCTCGGCAATGGCCATGGCAGGTTTGCCGCAGGCCTACCTGCCGGGCAAGAGCATGTTGGCGGTTGGCGTGGGCGGCTACCAGGGCGAGTACGGCATGGCCGTGGGCTTGTCGGGCATCACCGAGAACGGCCGCTACGTCTACAAGGCTGCGGCCAGCGGCAACACCTCGCGCGATTGGGGCTTCTCCGTCGGCGCCGGCATCCAGTGGTAACGGACTGCGGACCCTTCCCTCGCGGAAGGGTCCGCACCACGACCATGCGGCTTCTGCCATCACTCAAATTCAAAGGGGAATACTCATGAAACACCAACTCAAGATTTGCAGCATGCTTCTGCTGACGGTAAGCGCCGCACTCGCGCTGTCCGCCTGCGGCACCCGCCACGTCAGCCGCGACATCAGTCCGCAGGGCGTCGCTGGCGAAGTGATTTTTCCGGACCCGGCGCACATCGTGATGAAGGGCGGCACCTTCCCCAACCTGGGCGACCTGCGTCTGGTCAAGGCCGGCGTGACCAAGGACCAGCTGTATCAACTGCTGGGCCGCCCGCACTTCCACGAAGGCTATGCCGGCGTGCGCGAATGGGACTACCTGTTCCACTTCCGCAAGGGCGATGAAATCATCACCTGCCAGTACAAGGTCGTCTACGACAAGGACTACATCGCCCAGACCTTCCATTGGGCACCGGCGTCCTGTGCGGATCTGCTGGCCGAAGCACCGCCAGCAGCAATGGAACCGAAGGAACGCACGTTCAACCTGTCGGCCGACGCACTGTTCGAATTCGCAAAATACGGCGCCAACGACATCCTGCCCAAGGGCCATGAAGAGTTGGCCGCCATCGCCGAACAATTGGCGGACGCCAACAAGATGTCGATCACCGTTGTCGGCCACACCGACCGCATCGGCAGCGACGCCGCCAACCAGTTGCTGTCCCAGCGACGCGCAATGACGGTACGCCAGTACCTGATCGACCATGGTGTGCCGACGATGTCGATCACTGCAGAAGGCCGTGGCGAAAGCCAGCCGGTGAAGGATTGCGAAGAACAGTCGCGCGATGCATTGATCGCGTGCCTGCTTCCCAATCGCCGGGTGGAAATCCAGGTAAGGGCCAGTTCGGCCAACTAAGAACCGAACCGCGTGGCATCGAGGGATGCCACGCCTACTCTGGGAGAATCATGAACGTTACACGCTCTCTTATCGCCGATGATGCCGGCAAGAATCGCCGCTGGCCTTTCCTGTCCCTTGTGCGCAAGGCGATGGCGGTAGGTCTGGTTCTCTGCGGTTGCACGGCGCTTTCTGCGCCGGTATCGGCGCAAGTCGTATACAACGCTTTTGAAGGCTATGGCGCGCCTCCGATCGTGATCAACGTTCCCACCAAGGAACAGATCGAAGCTGCCGAGGATGCCGCCGCCATGAGGGCGGGTAGGGAGGCCTACCTAAAGAAGGAGCGCGCGTTTATTCGCAACGAACTATCCAAGTATCCGCGCTATGGCGCGCTGGCACTCACTGCTGACGGCCGGTCTGCGGGCGTCAGCAAGATGGCCATGAACGAAGTGAATGCAGATCTTCTGGCATTGAACCAATGCGGTGTGGAAGGGTGCCGCTTGGTGCATCGCTATAAGAACGCCTGTTTGAGCTTGGCCGAAGTCAAACAAGCCGATGGCCGTATCGGATATGGCTGGCAAACGCTGGCGAAAGGGATGGCTCCGACATGCAATGCAACCTCGTGCAAGGTCGTTGAAACGGCCTGCAGCGTGCCAGGCCGCGATGTGCCGGTGACCTTCGGTGTTCCCGAGTTGGGCAACGTTTGGGGAGCGCTTGCGGTGAATATCGCCGCCAACAAGTACAAAATAGTGGCCCATCAACCGAGCATGGACGAAGCCAAGCGCGTTGCCGCCAACGAATGCGATCCGGATGGCTACGCCAGTAACGGACAAGCTTCATGCTTCGCAATCGTGACCTTTGCCAACAGCTGTCTGAGCATGGCCAAGGGTACGGCTAGGAATGGTGTGGTGAATACGCCTTACAGTAGTACGCAGCCTACTCGTCAGCAGGCGCAGCAGGACGCATTGGCTACCTGCAAACGGCAAGGCGCAAAGCAATGCAAGGTAGTAGAGACGTCCTGCTCGTTCCGTCTGTCGCAATGATTATGCGATAGGTGTTTCAAGGCGTAGGAGGATCGGTACGGCTTTAACGGATTGACGGATAGTCGCGCAAAACATCATTTCCCCAGGGAGAAGCACATGAAAACCTCGAAGTTCGCCCTCGCCTCGCTGCTGCTGGCTTTCGGAGGCGCGGCGTCGGCACAGCAAGCGGCGCAACCGGCCCGTGCTCCGACCCAGAACCAGCAGCAGACCGCGCAGCAGCAGTTGACGCCCGCCCAGCAAGCGCTGGTTGCGAAACAAGATGCCGACATGGCCGCCGCTGCCGCGTGGGTCGTGCAGACGGTGGACAAGAACAACGCGGCCGAAGTCTGGCGCGGCGCTTCCCCGGTAGCCAAGAACGTGGTGACCCTGGATGCGTTCGTCCAGCAGATCGCGCTGGACCGGCAGAAGCTTGGTGCGGCCACCGAGCGTAAACAGATGGCGCTCACCCGCGCCGTCTATCCGGCGGGCGGGCAGGTGCCTGCCGGCAGCTACGTCAATGTGGCCTACGCCACCAAGTTCGCCAACTCGCCGCAAGCGGTGCGCGAACTGGTTTCGTTCCACCTGGACGACGACAAGGTCTGGCGCGTCTCCGGCTATAGCGTGCGCTGAGGCGGGTCCGCGCTATGCGCGTAGGGCGCGGGCACTGCCCGCCAGCCTTGCGCAGGAGCGGTGGGCAGTACCCGCCCATGTATCTAGTACGGGGCAGGCTCTACAAGATTGCTTGGCTGCGGCGGGTCAAGCTGCAGCCTGAGCCTGCAGGCTGAATGGAACCATGGCGGTGCGGGAATGAAGAGCTACGAGTACCACTACGATTCTGGGGTTCCGGTTTTACAATAAGTAATTGATTTTACTGAAATATATTATGCGTTCTGGGTGCGGACGGCAGGTCGCCTGGAATTCTCCTCGGGTTCCAGTCGTTCCATCGGCGAAACGATGGAACTCTTTTACCGTTTAGCAGTCCAACTCCGCGACTGCTAAAATGACCGCCATGAACCAGACCTCTGCAGCCACCGCCATGGTGGCAAACAATCTGCCCATCCCCAGCGCGCTCGGCTCGCTCGACGCCTATATCGGCGCCGTGCACCAGATTCCGGTGCTTACGGTCGAGGAAGAACAGAGTCTTGCCCGCCGCTTCCGCGATGGCGAAGACCTCGATGCCGCGCGCGAGCTGGTGCATTCGCACCTGCGTTTCGTCGTGCACGTGGCCCGCGGCTACAACGGCTACGGCCTGCAGCTGGGCGACCTGATCCAGGAAGGCAACATCGGCCTGATGAAGGCGGTCAAGCGCTTCGACCCCGAAATGGGCGTGCGCCTGGTCAGCTTTGCCGTGCATTGGATCCGCGCCGAGATGCATGAGTTCATCCTCAAGAACTGGCGCATCGTCAAGGTCGCCACGACCAAGGCGCAGCGCAAGCTGTTCTTCAACCTGCGCAAGTCCAAGACGCGCCTGGGCTGGATGAACGATGCGGAAGTCACCGCGGTCGCCGCCGACCTCAACGTGTCCAAGCGCGAAGTACTGGAAATGGAATCGCGCCTGTCCGGCCGCGATATCGGTTTCGATGCGCCGTCCGACGAAGACGACGACCACGCGCCGCCGTCGCCGGGCGCCTACCTGATGACCCAGGACGAGGATCCGTCGCAAGCCTACGAGCGTGCCGATAGCGAAGGCAACAAGCTTGAGCTGCTGCGCGAAGGCATGGCCGGCCTGGACAAGCGTTCGCGCGACATCGTCATGCGCCGCTGGCTGGACGACGACAGCAAGGTCACGCTGCAGGAACTGGCCGATGAGTACGGCGTTTCGGCCGAACGCATCCGCCAGATCGAAGCCAATGCGCTGAAGAAGATGAAGGCGCTGTTCGCCGCCTGATTGCGGCGTGTTGCGACCACGAAGAATACGAATGGCCCGGGAAACCGGGCCATTCGTTTTTCAGGCCAAGACACATGCGCCGACAGATGCGGAAACACCGCAAGATCCGGATATCGCGCTTTGCGATTGCGGGGGAGGATGAGCCGTCCCCAACCTGCGGAGCTTCCCGTGAATTTCCAGATCAACGCATTGCCCTTGGCCTCGTTCCAGCCGCTGTTCTCCTTGTCCGATGCCGAATTGTCCGGGCGCAACATGCGTCGCGTGATCGCCGACGGCAAGCCCGCGTATCCGTGCCGGGTCAGCCTGCAGGATGCGGACGAAGGCGAGCGCTTGCTACTGCTTCCGCATGCGCACCATGTCGTGGACACGCCTTATCGCGCCTACGGTCCTATTTATGTGCGCGAAGCGGCGCAGCAGGCGATGCTCGCGGCGAACGAGGTTCCCGACTTGCTGCGCGCGCGCACTTTATCGCTGCGCGCTTATGACCAGAGCGGAATGATGGTGTGGGCGGACGTGCTGCCGGGCACGGAAGTCGAGCAGGGCATCGAGCAGTTGCTGGCAATCCCGCGCACGGCTTATCTGCACATCCATTACGCAAAACCCGGTTGCTACGCCTGCCGTGTCGATCGCGCCTGATCGTTCTGATCCTGGCCCAGGATGATCCGTGCGCCACGTTGATAGCTCCAATAAGCCCACGCCCAGTTGAGCAACACCACCAGGCGATTGCGGAATCCGATCAGGAAGAACACGTGCGCGGCCAGCCAGAACCACCACGCCAGCAGACCGGAAAGTTTTAGCTTCCCGAAATGCACGATCGCCGCCATCCGGCCGATGGTGGCCAGATTGCCGTAGTCTTTGTAATGGAAAGCAGGCGCTGGTTTGTTGTCCAGCCGCGCACCGATTGCGCGAGCGACATGCCGGCCCATCTGCTTGGCGGCGGGCGCAACGCCAGGCACCGGCTTGCCATCCTGCTGCACGGACGCCAAGTCGCCGGCGACGAAGATGTCCGGAAATCCTGGCACGCTCAGATCCGTCTGTACTTGTACGCGGCCGGCGCGGTCCAGCGGCGCGCCGAGGGATTTGGCCAGTGGCGATGCGGCCACGCCCGCTGCCCAGACCACGGTGCGCGCGGCGATGAATTCATCGCCAAGCCGATAGCCGGACTCGTCGATGTCGGTGACCGCGGTGCCGGTGGAAACTTCGACGCCAAGCTTCTGAAGCTGTTTGCGCGCTTTTTCCGACAGGTCTTCCGGGAATGAGGACAACACCCGCGGCCCGGCTTCGATCAGGCGCACGCGCGCATCCGATGGATTGATGTTGCGGAATTCGTTGGTCAGGGTATGGCGCGCGATTTCCGCCAGCGTACCCGCGAGTTCCACGCCGGTCGGCCCGCCGCCGACGATAGCGAAATTCAGCCAGGCTGCGCGCTCGGCCGGATCCGGCTCGGCCTCGGCACGTTCGAACGCCAGCAACAGGTGCCTGCGCAGTTGCAACGCGTCGTCCAGCGTCTTCAGGCCTGGCGCATGCTTGGCCCATTCGTCATGCCCGAAATAAGCGTGGGTGGCGCCGCTGGCCAACAGCAGGTAATCGAAATCGATCACGCTCCCGTCGTCCAGCGCGACCCGTTTGTCCGCGGCGGAGATGTCGCGCACTTCGGCCAGGCGCACTTCCACATTGCGTTGCTTGCGCAGGATGTGGCGCAGCGGTGCAGCGATATCGGGCGAGGACAAACCGGCGGTCGCCACCTGGTAGAGCAGCGGCTGGAACAGATGATGGTTGCAACGGTCGACCAGCGTGATGCGCACCGGCGCACCGGCCAGCGCGCGCGTGGCCCACAGGCCGGCGAAGCCGCCGCCGATGACGACCAAATGAGGAAGCGGGCCGGCGGTCATGGGGAAAGCGCTCGGAGGGTCTCCATGGAGCGCATTATTTCATGGACGCGAGGTTGAGGCGCGGACAATGCACGCTATTCGGCCAGGTCGGTATCGAAAACCGATGCCAGCCGCTGCGCCGTCAGTAAAGATCCAGCGGATCCACATCCAGCGACCAGCGCGTCTTGCGCGCTTCGGGTAGTTCGTAGATAGCGGGCAATGCGGAATCCAGCAGCGCATGCAGCTCGCGGCGGCTGGGCGATGACAGCAGGAGCTGCGCACGGTGCATGCCGGCGCGCCGTGACATGGGGGCGGGAATAGGCCCCTGGATTTCAATATGTTGAGCCCCTCTCCCAACGGGAGAGGGGTTGGGGTGAGGGTACGGCGAAGTTATTGCCCTCCCAGCCGTCACGGACTTCGCCGCACCCTCATCCGTCGCTTCGTGCCACCCCGTATCAAGTACGGGGCGGGCTCTTCTCCCGCTGGGAGAAGAGATTGCCAATACCGACTTGGCCGCATGCAAAAAAGCATTCGCAGCATCGATGTGCTTGGCTTCCGCACGCAACAAAGCCAGATGCGCGAACGGCGGAAATCCTGCAGCCTGCCGCTGTTCCAGTTCGTTATGCGCGAAGGCGTGATAGCCGCCATTGATGAGCGTGTTGAGCAGAGGATGGTCTGGATGGTGGGTCTGCAGCCAAACCTCTCCGGGTTTTTGCGCGCGCCCTGCACGCCCTGCTACCTGGATGAGTTGTTGGGCGAGTTTTTCGCCCGCGCGGAAGTCGGCCGAAAACAATCCTTCGTCCACACCCACCACCACCACCAGAGTGAGATGCGGCAGATCGTGGCCCTTGGCCAGGATCTGCGTGCCGATCAGGATGCCGGGGCGGTCGCCCAGTTTTTCCAGATGGCCGGCCAGCGCATCGCGACGCTGGGTAGTGCTGCGGTCGATGCGCAGCACCGGCACGTCGGTGAATTTCTCCATCAGCATTTCTTCGATGCGCTCGGTGCCTATGCCCTGCGGCTGCAATGCCAGTCCGCCGCAATCCGGGCACGCCGGCGGCACGGCCTGGCGCGCACCGCAGTGATGGCATTGCAGCCGGCGACCAGCGCCGTGCACGGTCATCGGCGAGCTCTTCGTCGGAGTGCCGCAACGTTTGCATTGCGCGCTCCAGCCGCAGTCGTGGCACATCAATACCGGCGCATAGCCACGGCGGTTCTTGAATACCAGTACTTGCCCGCCGGCCCGCAACGCGTTGGAAATCGCGGCCATCGTTTCCGCGGACAACCCCGCCTCGAGAGGGCGCTTGCGCAGGTCCTGCACGCGCACCGAAGGCGGCTTGGCCTCGCCTGCGCGGTGAACGAGCCGCAGATGCGCGTAGCGGCCGCTCATCGCGTTGTGCAGCGATTCCAACGAGGGCGTGGCGCTGCCCAGAATGACCGGCACGTCCAGCGCCTTGCCGCGGACCAGTGCGAAATCGCGCGCGTGGTAGCGCATGCCGTCCTGCTGTTTGTAGCTGCCGTCGTGTTCCTCGTCGACGATGATCAGGCCCGCTTCGGGCAACGGCGTGAACACGGCCGAGCGCGTGCCTACCGCCACCCGCGCTTCGCCGCGTGCGAAAGCGGCCCAGCCGCGCGCGCGCGCGTTGTCGTTCAAGCCCGAATGCAGCGCCAGCACCGGTACACCCAGGCGTTGCCGGAAGCGCCCCAGCGTCTGCGGAGTCAGGCCGATCTCCGGCACCAGCACCAGCGCCTGCTTGCCGCGCCGCAGACAGTCGGCGATGGCGTGCAGGTAGACCTCGGTCTTGCCGCTGCCGGTCACGCCATCCAGCAGCAACGGCGCGAAACCCCGCACGGCCAGGATCGCGTCCACCGCCGTTTGCTGTTCCGCATGGAGCTCGGGGCCACTCTGCGGCAACGGCGCAAGGGTCGAGGCGGGGACCGCCACACGTTCGACCAACCCGCGCTTGGACAAGGCGCGCGCCGCAGTGCGCCAGTCGTCCATCTGCAGATCCAGGCTGTCTTCGTCGCGCGCGCCGGTGTGCAACAGGTCGGCGAAACGGCGCGGACGCGTGTCCTGCCGCAGCCGTTCCCTGCGGGTGGCCCCCGCCTCGGTCAGCCGCCAGGCCCAGGCGTGCGTATCCGGCACCGGCTCGCCCTGGCGCAGCAGCGTCGGCAGCGCAGTGCCCAGCACCTCGCCCAGCGGTGCGTGCGTGTAACGCGCCAGCCAGCGCAGGGAAGCCAACAGCTCGCCGTGCAGCAGTGGAGCCGCATCCAGCAAGTCCAGTGCCTGGCGCAACTCAGGTCCGTCGCCGGTCGCCGCACCAATGCCGGCCACCACGCCGGTCATTTCGCGCGAACCGAACGGCACCCGCACCCGTTTGCCTATGTCGTCGGCACCGGGCGAATGGTCGGGTGGCGGCAGATAGTCGAACCACTGCGGCAAGGGCAGGGGCAGGACGATCTGGAGGGTGGCATCGGAGCGCATCTGTTCCAGTTTACCGACCGCCGCAAGCCCCCTCGCGAAGCGTGCTGCAGTTGCACGTCATTGCTACCTGGGAGGTGACGAAAATCACGCAAGTCGCCGTTGCGCTTGGAGATTCTGCTTTATCCACATGGTCTGTGGATAAAACTGTGCATCAAAGCCCTGCTCCACGCTTCCGGAGGCTTAAAGCAAGCTTCGGCGTGAGGTTGGCTAAAAAAACACCAACGCCATTAACTTCATAAATATCAACAAGTTGACCGTGAAACAGGATTGTAATGCGAATGCCGGGCCTGTCCTCGGGCAGGCGTGTGACATTCGAATGACGGCTGTGCACAACGTGTTTTGGCGCAAAGCCTTACGGCGCTTGGGAGAGCAGGTTTTGGGAATCTGTCAAGGAACATTTTGTGCTCTGGAAATACCGGCGCGCAGCTATGATGCGGTGACGAATCCCCCGGTTCCACGATGCCCAGCAATTTGAACGACGCCGCGTCCGTGCCGGCCGCGCTCTCCGCCTTTCTGCGTGGCGTCGAACGCCGGGGAGCGCTGTTCGCTGAACTCCAGTGCGGCGACCGCGAGGCAGGCGACGAGGCCCTGGCAGCCGCCATGCGCGCCTTCCGCAACCACGCCGGCACCTTGCCCATGGCCGAGTGGCCGCGGCGCTTCTGGACCCTGTTGGCGGCGACCCCGCAGTTGCGCCAGTCGGCGGCGACGGCGCGGTGGCCGGCGGGTGTCGAGGCACTGGCCGGATTGCAGCCGCTGCCCCGGCAAGCGCTGCTGCTGCGCCTGACGGCGGGCCTGCCGGAGGAGGAGGCCTCGGCGGTGCTGGGCATTGCCCCGGAAGTCCATCAGCAGGCGCTCGCCTCGGCATGCCCGCGCGACGTGAGCGGACAACCCGATGCTTCGGCCTGGCGCACGCTGGCCGAAGCGATCCAGTCCCTGTTGCGCGACTTGCCGCCGCAGCGCCTGGCGCGTTTGGCACGCCTGCGTGAGGCGGCCATCCTGGGCACTCGGCTCGAGCGCCCTGCGCCGGCAAGCTCTTCCGCAACGCCGGTCCCTGCACAGCCCGGGCGGCGCCGTTGGCCTTGGGTCTTGCTGGTGCTGGTGTTGTGCGCGACCGCGCTGGCGGCGACCTGGTGGTGGCCGCAATGGAGGGCATCGCATCGCGGCGACGCCGATCCGCAGGGCGACGTACAGCGTCTGCAGGACCCGGTGGAAATCACCCGCGAAGATCTCCCCGAGCAGCCACCCGCAGCGAAATTCGATGCTGCCACCGCTTTGCTCACGCACCCGGATTTTGAACTGCTGCTCGAGCCGCAGGACGAAGCGGTCGCCCGCGATGCGGATTTCCTGGCCTGGTACGCAGCTGGGGCCAGCACGCAGCCGGACGCTTCCGATGAAGAAGGAAAAGCCGAAGAAGAAATTCCGCCAAAGGCTGCGGGAACGGAGACCACCGATGCGCAGTTCTGATCGGCCGTTCGCGAATGACGGATTCGCCATGGGCCGCGCCGCCGGGATTCTCGTCGCGTTGCTGGCCGCCCTGTCGATGCACGCCCCGTCCGTTCTGGCGGCGGGGGCGGACGACACAATCGCTCAAGGCGCGATGACCCAAAGCCAACGCCAAGCGCGGCTGCAAGCCATGACGCCCGAGCAACGCGTGCAGTACGGGCAACGCTTGGCGGCCTGGAACGCGTTGCCGCTCAGCGAACGCGAGGAACGACGCGCGCGCTACCAGGCCTGGCTGCAGTTGGAGGCCGGCGAACGCGACAGCCTGCGCGCACTAGCGGCGCAGGTCGATGCATTCCCGCCGGAACGCAAGCAGGCGCTGCGCGCGCAGTTCGATGCGCTGGACGACGTACAACGGCATGGCTGGAGGTTGGGACCGGTGTTGGGACCCGATTACCCCGCACTGCAACCGTTGCTGGCCTACGTTTCCGCGCCACAGCGTCTGCTGCTGCTGGTCAGGCTGCGGAGCATGGATGCGCAACAGCGCGCCGACCTTGCCGTGCTGGCGCAACGCACGCCGCCGCAGGATCGGCAGGCGCTGCGCAGCGAATTGTTGTCGGTACCGCCGGCGCAAGTGGCCGCCTGGTTGCGGGAGAAATTGGATAAGTAGCGGCCCGGTCAGTAGCGGTCCGGTCAGTAGCGGCCCAGGTCGCGCAATACGCGACGCGAGGAGCGGAACCTGTCGCCGAAACGATCGATCCCGTCGGCACGCATGCGCGCTGAGTGCACGCGCAGGTATTCGTCGAGCGCGGACTGGTCGGCCAGCTCGTACTGCGTACAGAAGACGATTTCCGCAGCGTCGTCCTGCTCCTGCACGGTTTCCATCAGACGCGCGCCGGTGAAGCCGGGCAGTGCGAGCATTTCCTGCACGTGCGCCACCAGCCAGCCGCGATATTCGGCGGCGATTTCGCGGTCGACAGCCAGATTGACTTCATAGATGACAGGCATGCGGTTTAGACTACCCCGCTCCTCGACCCGGTGCCAGCGCGTCCCGCGCGACCGCAGTCGAACGGATCCACTCCATGTCGCCCCAAGCTCCCCATTCCCCACGCTTCGGCAGCGAAGTGCGCGCCACGGCCACGCTCGCCTTGCCGCTGGTGCTGGGCCATGTGTCCACCGGTCTGATCGGTTTCGTCGACAACGTCATCGCCGGCCATCACAGCACGCAGACTTTGGCCGCAGTCACCATCGGCACCGCGCTGTTGTGGCTGCCGATGATGGTGCCGATCGGCACGCTGATCTCGCTCACTGCTTCGGTGTCGCAGTTGAACGGCGCCGGGCGCCGCGCGGAAATCGGCCCGCTGTTCCGGCAGGCGCTGTGGCTGGCCCTGGCGCTGGGCCTGTTGATGTTCGCTTTCCTCAGCCTGATCCCGTACGCGTTGGCGCCGTTCGGGATCGCACCTGAGATCATTCCCGGCGCACGCGGCTTTTTGCATGGCATCCGCTGGGGTGCGCCTGCATTGACGCTGTTCTTCTGCATGCGCTATCTGAGCGAGGGCATGCACTGGACGCTGCCGACGATGCTGATCGGGTTCGGCGGATTGGCGGTGCTCGCGCCATTGGGCTATGCCTTCACTTTCGGCCGCTTCGGATTGCCGGAAATGGGCGCGGCGGGCCTGGGCGTGGCCTCGGCCATCATGATGTGGTCGCAGGCGCTGACCTTCGCGCTGTACCTTTGGAATGCCAAGCGATTTTCCCACCTGCAACTGTTCGCGCGTTTCGACGGCCCGCATTTGCGGCCGATCGTGCAGCTGTTGCGTACCGGGTTGCCGATCGGCATCACCGTGTTGATGGAGGGCGGCTTGTTCATCGCCACCGCGCTGTTGATAGCGCGCCTGGGCGCAGTGCCGGCGGCGGCGCATCAGATCGCGATCAACGTAGCGGCGCTGTGCTTCATGATCCCGATGGGCGTGGCCGAAGCGACCACCGTGCGCGTGGGCCATGCGCTGGGGGCAGGAGATGCTCTGGGCATCCGTCGCGCGGCGCATGCCGGCTACGTGATCGTGCTGTGCACGCAGGCGTTGTCGGCCACGGCGCTGCTGCTGGGCCACGACGCGGTGGTGGCGCTGTATACGCGCGATCTGGCGGTGGCGGGGCTGGCCGGCAGTTTGCTGCTGTATGCGGCGGCGTTCCAGTTTCCCGATGGCATCCAGGTGTTGTCTGCCGGCGCGCTGCGCGGGCTCAAGGACACTCGCGTGCCGATGTGGCTGGCGGTGCTTTCTTACTGGGGCCTGGGCATGCCGCTGGGCGCTGGATTGGGTTTGGGGCTGGGCTGGGGCCCTCAGGGCATGTGGATGGGGCTGATCCTGGGCCTGACCGCCGCGGCGGTGCTGATGGCCGCGCGCTTCCAGCGCAGCAGCCGGCGATTGCTGGGCCTTCCGGCCTCACAAATACCGGGCAGTGACTTACGGGGCATGTAAGCGCGGCGGGCAACCGGTAAGCTGGTGTCGGTTATCCGGAGCTCGCCCCCCATGAATCAAGTCATCCATCGCGGTCCCATCGCCGCCTTCTTTGTCGGCCTGTGGAACGTGATGAATTTCACCCGCAGGCTGATCCTCAACTTCCTGTTCTTCGGGTTGCTGTTCCTGTTCCTGGTCATTTTCGTGGCGGCGGTGGGGCGCGGCAACGGAGTGCAGCCATTGCTGGAGCGGACCACGCTGGTGATCGCGCCGGAAGGCAAACTGGTGGAGCAGTACAGCGCCGACCCGGCCACGCGCGCGTTGGCCAAGGCCTTCGGCGACAAGAACGCCGAAGAGATCCAGCTGCGCGATCTGATCCGCGCTATCGATGCGGCCAAGGACGACAAGAAGATCGAACGCGTGCTGCTGCGCGTGGACCAGCTGCAGCCCAGCGGCTACGCCTCGATGCGCGAAGTAGCCGCCGCACTGGCGCGCTTGCGCGCTTCGGGCAAGCAGATCGTGTCGTTCGGCGAGAACCTGGACCAGTCGCAGTATCTGTTGGCCGCGCAGGCCAACGAGGTCTATATCGACCCGATGGGCAGCATGCTGCTGGAGGGCCTGGGCCGTTACCGCCAGTACTATCGCCAAGGTCTGCAGGACAAGCTGGGCGTGGACGTGCATCTGTTCCGCGTGGGCGAATTCAAGTCCGCCGCCGAGCCGTACATTCTCGATGCCGCCTCGAAGGAATCCAAGGAAGCCGACCTGTTCTGGATGAGCGACATCTGGCAGCGCTACCTGGCCGACATCGCCAAGGCCCGCAAACTGACGCCGGAACAACTGGCTTCGGGTATCGACACTCTGCCCGAGGGCATCGCTGCCGCCGGTGGCGACCTGGCCAAGTTCGCCCTGCAGCAGAAGCTGGTGGACGGACTGAAAACGCAGGAAGAAGTGGAAACGTTGCTGACCAAGCGCGGCGTGGCCGACGAGGATTCGGACAACGGTTTCCGTAGCGTCTCGCTGGGCGGCTACCTGGCCCAGGTGGACGCGAAGACGGTGCGTATCGCCGACGAACGTCCGCAGGTGGCCGTAGTGGTGGCCGCAGGCGAAATCACCGACGGCGAACAGCCGGCCGGCACCATCGGCGGCAAGTCCACCTCGGCTCTGCTGCGCGAAGCGCGCGACGACGAGGACGTGAAGGCCGTGGTGCTGCGCGTGGATTCGCCCGGTGGCGGCGTGTATCCGTCGGAAGAGATCCGCCGCGAAGTCGCAGCGCTGAAGGCCGCCGGCAAGCCGGTGGTGGTGTCGATGGGCGATCTGGCCGCTTCGGGCGGCTACTGGATTTCGATGAACGCCGATCGCATCTACGCCGATCCCTCGACCATCACCGGTTCCATCGGCATCTTCGGCCTGATTCCCAACGTCACCCGCACGCTGGACAAGGTGGGCGTGCATACCGACGGCGTGGGCACCACGCGTTTCGCCGGCGCCTTCGACATCACCCGGCCGATGGATCCTGCTGTAGGCCGCGTGGTCCAGTCGGTGATCGACAAGGGCTACGCCGATTTCACCGGCAAGGTCGCCGCTGCGCGCAAGAAGCCGGTGGAAGAAGTCGATGCCATCGCACGCGGTCGCGTGTGGAGCGGTGCGCAGGCCAAGGAGCGCGGGCTGGTGGACGAGCTGGGTGGTTTTGAAGCCGCCGTCGCCGATGCCGCCGCGCGCGCCAAGTTGGGCAAGCCGGATAAATACCGCGTGCGCTACATCGAGAAGATGGCCTCGCCGTTCTCGCAGTTCATGAGCGGGTTCGCCGGCAGCCGCCTGGGTGCGGCCTGGTTGAAGGATTCGGACTTCGCGCGTGCGTTGTTGGCCAAGGCCATGCCGGAAACCGATGCGCAATTGCGCTTCGTTGAACAGGCTGCCAACAGCCGCAATGGCGCGCCGGTCAAGGCGCTGGTGTATTGCTTCTGCGGGTTGTGAAGCGGCGACGCCTCTCCCCGCAATGAGAGTAGGTCGGGGCTACGCCCCCGACTGAGAGTAGGTCGGGGCTACGCCCCCGACTGCAGCAGGTAGGGCTACACCCGGATATGCAGGTGATTTCAAGTTTCCGAGTGTCGGGGGCGCAGCCCCGACCTACTTACTCTCCCACAAGGGGAGAGGAGAAAAGCGCGGTTAGGCAAATCGGGGCTACGTCCCCGACACGCGGCTATTGCGCCGCTGCATCGATCGCCGCTTCGTTCTTGTCAGCCGCTTCCTGCACGGTCCCCTCGACCGCCTTGGCCTGGTCGATCGGCTTCTGGATCGCATCCCGCAACTCGGTGTTCTCGGCAGCGACGGCCTTGGGCTCGGGCGGCTCGTCGGTCGGCGGCGGCTCCGGCTTGCAGGCGGCCAGCCCTGTCAACGAGAGGACAAGGCAGGCAGTACGGAACAATGATGCTTTCATGAAGGCGTCTCCACGGGGCGTGGCGTTATGCTACGCCCATCCGTGCAGGGCGATGCGATGACTCCCAACCGTTGGCGATTGGATGGACAACTGGCGTTGATCACCGGCGCCAGCGCGGGGATCGGGCTGGCCATCACCCGCGAGCTGCTGGGCTTCGGCGCCGACGCGATGCTGGTGGCGCGCGATGCCGATGCGCTGGAAGCGATACGCGACGAACTGCTGGACGAATTCCCCGAGCGCTCCATCAACGCCATGGCCGCCGATGTGGCCGACGACGAAGACCGCCGGGCGATACTCGATTGGGTGGAAGACCACGCCGATGGTCTCAACATCCTGATCAACAACGCCGGCGGCAATCTGACCAAGGCCGCGGTGGACTACACCGAGGACGAGTGGCGCGGGATATTCGAGATCAATCTTTTCTCCGCATTCGAACTCTCGCGTTACGCGCACCCCCTGTTGACCCGTCACGCGGCCTCCAGCATCGTCAACGTCGGCAGCGTGTCGGGCATCACTGCGGTACGCAGCGGCGCGCCCTACGGCATGGCCAAGGCCGCGCTGCAGCAGCTCACCCGCAACCTGGCGGTGGAATGGGCCGAAGACGGTGTGCGCGTCAACGCGGTGGCGCCGTGGTACATCCGTACGCGGCGCACATCGGGCAAGCTGGCCGATGCGGATTACTACGAAGAGGTGATAGACCGCACGCCTATGCGTCGCATCGGCGAGCCTGAGGAAGTGGCTGCGGCGGTCGGTTTTCTGTGCCTGCCGGCGGCGAGCTATATCACTGGCGAATGTATTGCGGTGGATGGTGGGTTTCTGCGTTACGGATTCTGATCCTGTAGAGCCGAGCTTGCTCGGCTGCTTTTCTCTCCACTGCCAAGAGCAGCCGAGCAAGCTCGGCTCTACAAGGGCTGCGGGCTGCAGTTGCTTTCACGCCAGATCTTCTGCGTACGCTCGAACTCCGCCTTGTTCTTCGCCTCGTTTCCCGGGCGCGCGAAGCGCCAGGCCACTTCGGTTTCCCCCAGACGTTTCTTCCACGCCTCGCACAGCGCGCCATCGGCCACGCGCGCGCACTGGTCGCGCATCATCTCGCAGGCTTCGCCCGCGCCGGTCTGCGGATTGCCGTCCAGACCCACCGTGCGCAGGGGAACGCATCGCGATTGCGGTTCCTCGCCTTCGGTGATGTAGGTGTCCTTGTCGTAGGTGGTGCACTGGAAAAGAACCGGAGGCGGCAAGCGCCTCTCGACAGCGGGCTCGGCGCTGCTGTCCGCGACGGCTTCGGCCGGCTTCGGTGCGGAGGGGACGATTGGCGTGGCCGCCGAGGGGGTCGATGCCGTGGGGGTGGAAGGTGGCGAGCTGGATGGAGTGGGCTTGGCCGGCGCGGAGCCTCCCATCGGCACCGTGCTTACGCTCTGCATGACCTTCTTTTCCTGCTTGGTGCCTTTCGGACACGGCATGTTCTGCATGGTCAGCGCGCCGCTGGCGTCGGTGCAGCGATAGAACACGACTTCGTCCGCCTCCACCGGCGAAACGAACAACAGCAGGAATGACAAGGCGTATCTGAATTTCATCAATAATTTCCGCAATCGTTGGCGATGCGCGCGTCGATGCCGCGCTGCTCCAGTTCCAGCTGGCGTATCTCGCTTTGCAGAGCGCTGTTGTAACGGCGCATGATTTCATAACGGCGGTCCGACAGACGTGAGCAGACTTCTTCCTGCGGCAATGCGTGACACTCGTCGCGCACCCAGGTGTAGCCGCCCGGAACCACCACACCAGGGCGATACGGATAGCCTGGACGCGATGGCCGGCCGCCGGGCGTGCGGTTATCCGGCGTGCTGATTTCGCCACCGCCGCCGCCACGGTGCGACCACATCGGATAGCCAAGCGTCCACAAAGGAACCGAACGCGGATTGCCTTCGCCGTTGTCGCTGATGTAGCGCTTCCCTTCGTCGGTGACGCATTCGTACATCGGGCGCGGCGGAGTGCGGTAGACGACCTGCACTTCGCGTGTCGGGACCGCTGCGGGGGGCGAGGCCGGCTTCGCCGCCGGCAAGGCGCCGGGCGTGGGGTCTTTCGGCCGTTGCATGGAGCGCACTTCCTGGGTTTCGCCCTTCGCACAGGGCGAGTCACGCAAGGTCAGCGTGCCGGCTGCACCGATGCAGCGATAGATGGTGACGTCCTGCGCTAGCGCGCATGCTGGAACGGCGGTCAGCGACAGGCCGAGGAACAGGAGTGCGGGGCTAAGAAGCGACATGCGGGTATCTTGCGCGTATCGGCGGATGCGGGAAAGTGAAGCCGATAGGTCGGGGCTACGCCCCCGACGCACGGAAGGCATCCGGCACCGCGCCCGTCGGGGCGTAGCCCCGACCTACCGGATGGCTGCGCCGGTCAGCGCATCGCGGATGGCGGTAGGCGCGCCAAGACCACCGGTTTCCCCGGCAACCAGTCCGTCGATATCTTCCAGCACCACAGCGTCCAGCGTCTGGCGCGTGAGCGCCGCTGGCTGTCCGGCCCGATTGGCGCTGGTGGAGACCAGGGCGCCGCCATAGCCGTTGCAGAGTTCGATCACCAGCGGATACGCGCTGATGCGCACCGCGATACCGTCGTGCGCGCCGGTGATCCAGCGCGGCGCGGCGGTGCTGGCGGGCATCACCCAGGTATGCGGGCCCGGCCAACTGGCAAGCACCTCCGCCAGGTTTTTTGCAGGTACCGCAGCCAGGTTCAGGAACGGCCGCAGCTGGTCCAGATGCGAGGCGATCAGGATCAGTCCCTTCTCCACTTCGCGTTGTTTTATCGCCAGCAAACGCAGCACCGCTTGCTCGTCGCGCGGATCGCAACCCAGGCCCCAGACCGCTTCGGTGGGATAGGCGATCACGCCGCCGGTCTGCAGGGCGGTGGCGGCTTCGGGGATTGAAAGTTGCGAGCTGGTCATTGGAAGTGGCCGGTCTACGGGTTTTAGCTTGCAGAGGGCTTTGATTGCAGCAATGCCTCAACCAATCGAAACATTTCCAGATCGTCATTCCCGCCTTCGCGGGAATGACGGTTTTACTAATGACGGCTTTATTGTGGCCAGCATAACGTCGCCATCATGTCGTTCTGAAGAGCTGGCCATACAGTCCGCCCGGCACCAGCTCCGCGAAGTCGAAGAACTTATTTTGCCGCCTTCACGATCCGCTTCTTGCCCAGCTCGATATTGGCCGCGGGGGTCAGTAGCGATTTCGCGGGCTCGACTACCGGCACCTCGGATTTGCGAGCCGTTGCCTTTTTGACGGCCGCCTTCTTCACAGCAGTCTTCTTGGTGGCCTTCTTCGTTGTTTTCTTGGCGGCCACCTTTTTTGGCGCCGCTTCCTTCTTCACCGCGGTTTTCTTCGCCGCGGTCTTCTTGCCGAAGCCCTTGCGCATCGGCTTGCCGGTTTCTTCCATCAGCTTCACCACTTCCTCCAGCGTCAGCGAAGCGGGTTCGCGATCCTTGGGAATGCGGCCGTTGAGCTTGCCGTCGCTGATGTAGGGACCGTAGCGGCCGTTGAGCACCTGGATATCGCTGCCGTCGAATTCCTTGATGACGCGGTTGCGCGCAATCTCTTCCTTTTCCTCGATCAGGAACACCGCGCGCGCCAGATCGATGGTGTACGGATCGTCTTCCTTCTTCAACGACGCATACACACTGCCGCGCTTGGCGAACGCGCCGAAACGGCCGATGCCGACGCTGACTTCCTCGTCCCTGTCCTGGCCCAGCTTGCGCGGCAGCTTGAACAGCTCCAGCGCGTCCTCCAGGGAAATGGTGTGCATGCTCTGGCCCGGACGCAGCGAGGCGAAGGTGGGCTTGTCTTCGGCATCCTCGGCGGTACTGCCGATCGCCGCATACGGTCCGTAGCGGCCCAGGCGCACGCTGACCGGCTTGCCGGTCTTGGGGTCGCTGCCCAACTCGCGCGCGCCGGTGGCTTCGCTGCGGTCCACCGATTCCTTCTTTTCCTCCACCAGTTGCTTGAACGGACCCCAGAACCGCTCCATCAGCGGAATCCAATCCTCTTCGCCGCGCGACACCGCATCCAGCTCGTCCTCGAGCTTGGCGGTGAAGTCGTAGTCGACGTACTGGGTGAAATGTCCGCTGAGGAAGTTGCTGACCGCGCGGCCCACGTCGGTGGGACGGAAGCTGCGCCCTTCCATTTCCGTGTACTTGCGGAACAGCAGCGTCTGGATGATCGAAGCGTAGGTCGAAGGACGGCCGATGCCGTACTCCTCCAGCGCCTTGACCAGCGCCGCTTCGGTGAAACGCGGCGGCGGTTGGGTGAAATGCTGTTCGGCGTGGATGCGGTCCAGCGGCACGCGGTCGCCGGGCTTCATCAGCGGCAGCTTGCGTCCTTCGTCCTCGTCCTCGGAAGTCTTGGTGTCCTTGCCTTCCTCGTACACGGCCAGGAAACCGGGCACGACCACGCTGGTGCCGCTGGCGCGGAAGCTGTGTTCGTTGCCGGCGGCCAGTTCGACGCTGACGGTGTTGAGGGTGGCCGGAATCATCTGGCAGGCGACGGCGCGCTTCCAGATCAGTTCGTAGAGTTTGCGTTCGTCGTCGGACAGGAAGCGCGACACCTGCGCGGGTGTGCGCAAGGCGGAAGTGGGGCGTACCGCTTCGTGGGCTTCCTGCGCATTCTTCGACTTGGTCTGGTAGACGTTGGGCTTGTCGGGCAGCGAGGCGGTGCCGAAATCGCGTGCGATGACGTCGCGGATCTCGTCCAGGGCGTCCTGCGACAGGTTGACCGAGTCGGTACGCATGTAGCTGATCAGGCCGACCGTGCCTTCCTCGCCGATGGCCACGCCCTCGTACAGCTTCTGCGCGACCTGCATGGTCTTGCGGGTGGTGAAGCCGAGTTTGCGCGAGCCTTCCTGCTGCAGCGTGGAAGTGGTGAAAGGCGGCGAAGGACGGCGCTTGCGTTCCTTGCTGACCACATCGGTGACGTGCAGCGCGCCCTGCGCGGCCTGCTGGATGCGCAGGCGCGCCGCTTCGGCAGTGTCGCCGTCGGTGACGGTGAACTGTTCGAACTTCTGTCCGTCCAGCTTCACCAGTTTGGCCGTGAAGGCCTGCGAGGTATGCGCGCACTCGGCCTCGATGGACCAGTATTCGCGCGCGATGAACGCTTCGATCTCTTCCTCGCGCTCGACGATCATGCGCAACGCCGGCGACTGCACCCGACCGGCGGACAGGCCGCGCTGCACCTTGCGCCACAGCACCGGGGACAGGTTGAAGCCGACCAGATAGTCCAGCGCGCGGCGCGCCTGCTGCGCGTCGACCAGGTCGCCAGCGATCTGGCGCGGCTTGGTCATCGCTTCCTTGATGGCGCGCGGAGTGATTTCGGTGAACACCACCCGCTCCAGGGTCTTGTCCTTGAGCAGGCCGCGTTCCTTCAGGATCTCGGCGATATGCCAGCTGATGGCCTCCCCTTCGCGGTCCGGGTCGGTGGCCAGGTAGATAGCGTCGGCGCCCTTGGCGGCCTTGGCGATGGCTTCCACGTGCTTCTCGTTCTTGTCGATCAGCGCGTAGCTCATCGCGAAATTGTGATCGGGGTCGACTGCGCCCTCCTTCGGCACCAGATCGCGGACGTGACCATAGGAAGCCAGGACGGTGAAGTCCTTGCCGAGGTATTTGTTGATCGTCTTGGCCTTGGCGGGCGATTCGACGATGAGCAGGTGCTTGGGCATTGGTTGGGTTCGAGCGCCGGCGGGGCCGGCGAGTGTCCTTCAGATAGGGGTGGCGTAGAAGCCAACGCCCGGGGTGTATGCCCCGGGCGTTCAGGTTTCTTCTATTTATAGTGGAATCACGCCGGACCCCTGCCTGTCAAGCAGAGCCCGCCAGATTCAGTTTCAGTTGCTGGCGGAAGCCGCCATGCCGATGGCCAGTGCGAACACCGCCAAAACAGCCAGCATCAACACGCCGAAAATGGCGAGGATGACCACGGTCACAGTTCCCAGTTCGCGCTTCTGCCACTCCGGATGGGCTGTATAAGCCCACTTGTCCACCACCAAAGTGTCGCAGATCATGTCGTGCAGACCCTGTTTGCGCTCGGTGAAGGCAGCCATCAGGAAGCCGATACCCAGGGTCAGGCCGCTCAGCATCGCCGCGAAGAACCGGCCTACGCCGCGCGCCAGGCTGATGCGGGTGCCATCGGTGCGCACCACTTTGATCCCCACCGCCATCTTGCCCAGCGTGGCCTGCTTTGAGGATGCGTGAAAAGCGGCGTAATAGGCGGCATTCATGGCCAACGGCACCAGATACAGCGCCAGTACGAACAGGATGCCGGCGCCGCTGGAAAACATGGTTTCCGGGTTGGTCATGCTGGAGGCGTTGAGGCCGAAGAACAGCCCCATCACCACCAACTGCACGATCTGGGTGGCAACGCCAATGACCATGGCATCGATCATGTAAGCCGCCACACGCTTCCAGAACCCGGCGTAGACCACCTCGCCGCCGGCGTAGAAGGCTTCGTCGGAAGTCAGCGCGGCGCTAGGCGGTGCGTAGGGCGAACCGACCGCAGACGCCGCATCGCCGGACTCCCCGAAGACCGGTGCCGCCGGACCGGCGGGCGTTCCTGCCGCCGCCGGTTCGACCGGGGTGTAGAAGGTTTCCGCCGGCGTCTGATGCAGGGCCAGCTCAGCGGTGAAATCGCGCAGGGGCTGCCATTCGGCCATTCCATCGCGCCAGACCAGCGTGTCCAGACGCAGCTTGCCCTGGTGGAAGCGTTGCGCCAGTTCGTCCGCGCTGAGCGGCCCCTGACGCTGGCGTTCGGCATCGGCGTAGTACCAGTTTTCCATAAGGTTTCCTCAAGTCCTTTCAACGCGCCTATCGGAAGCGGATTCCCAGTGCCACCAGAAATATCGAGCCCAGCACTATCACTGCGACATAACCCATCAGCACTACGAGAGCGGCGGTTCCCAGTTCGTGCCGTTGCATTTCCGGCTGTTCGGAGAAGGCCCACTTATCCACCACCACAGTGTCGCAGATCATATCGTGCAAGGCCTGCTTGCGATCGGTGAAGCCCGCCATCAGGTAGCCGATACCCAGGAGGATGCCGCTGGGAATGGTGGCGAAGTAACGTGCGACTGCGCGCAGGAAACTGATGTTTTCACCGTCGCTGCGCACCACCTTGATGCCGATCAGCATCTTGCCGGGCGTTGCGGCGTTGAAGGAGGCATGGAAGAAAGCGTAGTAGAAGAGCTGCAGCAGCAAGGTTGCCAGTACGACCATCAACGCCACCGCAAGCTCGCCGCCCCCCGCCAGATCGCCCAGCAGTGTTCCCAGCGCTTCGCCGCCGAAGCGGCCGATGATCCAGACGACGGTGCCGTCCACGATGGCCGCAGCCGCGCGTTTCCAGAACCCGGCGTAGACGATGTCCTGGTTGCGCGCCGCGGGAGCGCGACTGCGCAGCGCGGCCTGGGACGGGCGATATGGGTTGCTGGATTCCAGATTGTCGAGCGCCTGCACGGCGCGCTGGTGCACTTCGGCCAGTACCTGTGGCGGCAATTCGGTAGGTTCGCTGCCCAGATTGAACACCGCGCGGCCGGTAGTGGGAGCCGGTGATTCGGGAAGCGCAGGTTCCGCTTCGGCGACAGGAGGCGACGGCAAGGGCGCCAGTGCCGGCGGTCCGGCCCTGGCCGGCGACGGAGCGTCGGCGACGGGCGCAACGGTGGCCAGCAGATTCAATTGTTCGGCCAATTCGCCCAGCGCGCGCCAATGCAGCATTCCATCGCGCCACACCAGGGTGTCCGGATTGACGATTTCACGGTGGAAGTATTGCTTGAGTTCATCGGTGGACAGCGGCCCCTGCTGCTGCCGTTCGGCATCGGTGTAATACCAGATGGACATGTGGTCTCCCCAGACCGGTTGTTGAAAAAACTAACGCATGCGCTGTGTCCGACCAAGCGCAATGATTTGAAACCTGGAACCCCTCACTGAAACCACACTCATCCGTGCGCGCTGGCATCGACAGCGCGCGCGGATTTCACCCGCGGCATTGAGCGGGCAGATACTTGTCGTCGATTTCCGAACTGCAGTGCCAGGACGAATCGGACGGGTCGTATTCCAGCCACACCGCCTTGCCGTCGAGCGCCGGCTTGCCAGGGACGGCAAGAGTCAATTCCATGCCGCACAGTTCGCTTTCGAACTGGCCCAAAGAGATCGAGGCGACGGTGCCGCTGGCATAGCTCTCCGGCGCGCCGAACCCGGCGTCTTCGTTGCCAGGGCAGGTTTGCTCACGCGACAGGTGTTCGACCACAGCCTGTTTCATCGGTTCGGCGACGGGCAAAGCCATGGCCACTTTTGCCCTCAACGTATAGTCGTTGTACGCAGGCAAGGCGATCGCCGCCAGGATGCCGATGACCGGAACGGCCAACACGGCGGCCACGATGACCGCGATCAGGCAGCCGGACATGCCTGATTTCGGCGGAGCGGCGGCAGCTTGCGGAGTGGACGCCTGGCGCGGCGGAAGCGGCGGCGGAATCGTTTGGCCTGCGCCGCCGGCGAGCCCGAGCTCAGCGGCGAAATCCGCCAATGGCTGCCATTGCGCCTGACCGTCCCGCCAGACCAGCGTGTCCAGGCCGATCTGGCCGTAGCGGAATTGGGCTATCAGATCGTCCGTGCTCAGCGGACCCTTGCGCTGGTCGTTGCCGGCCGAGTAATACCAGTCGCTCATGCGATCCCTGCGAAGTTCGCCCTTCCCCGCAGCGGGGAAGGTTACTGTGTCCTCAGTGTACCGGTTCAGGTTCGTCGTCGAACATCTGGGTTTCCATCCACGCATAAGCGGCTTCGGAACCCGGCTGGTTGAACAACACCATCAGCACGACCCATTTCAGATCGTCCAGGTCCAGTTCGTCCTGGTCCAGGGCCATGGCGCGGTCCAGCACCAGTTCGCGCTGGTCGGCGTCCAGCACGCCGTGCTGTTCCAGGAACAACAGGAAGCCACGGCATTCCACGTCCAGCTTTTCCAGTTCGGGACCGTGGTAGACGCGGGTGGGGCCGCCGATGCGGGGTTCGCTGGCGGCCGGGCGCTGCTCGGCCAGAGCGTCGAGCCAATCGAACGCCTTGCTGATCTCGGCTGGGCTGAAACCGGCCTGGATCAGGCCGTTCTGAAGCGAGTCGCGGTCGCGGACGGGGTCCGCGTCTTCGGTGAAGTAGTGTTCGAACAGGTAAAGCAGTACATCCAGGATGCTCTCTTTCATTGCCCCTCGGCCTGCGTCCCTGACGCTGTGGAGGAAAGAAACTAGGTCTTGCGCGAGTAGCGCCCGTGTTCGACCGCCACCCGTCCATCCAGTTCCATGACCAGCAGCATGGAGGACAGCTCGGCGGCCGTCAATCCGGTCCGCTCGACCAGTAAATCCATACCGGTTGGGTCGTGGCCCAGCGCCAGCCACAAGGGCTGGTAGTCGGGGTTCAGCGGCGCAAGGGCGGCGTCGGACCCGATATGGGGACGGGCGGTGCTGCCCGCAAGCCGCCCGCGCAGGAAATCGGCCAGTTCGCTGGCCATCGGCACCAGCGCGTCGAGCACTTCCTGAGCGTTCTCGACCAGGCCGGCGCCCTCCCGGATCAGCCGGTGACAGCCGCGCGCCATCGGATTGTGAATAGAGCCGGGCACGGCGAACACTTCGCGCCCGTTGTCGCCGGCCTGGCGGGCGGTGATCAGAGCGCCGGAGCGCTCGGTGGCTTCCACCACCAGAGTTCCCAGAGCCAGACCGGCCAGGATGCGGTTACGGCTGGGGAAATGCGCCGGCTTGGCCGGCGTGCCGGGTGGATGCTCGCTGACCACCGCCCCTTGCGCGGCGATCCGCTCGCGCAGGCCGGCATGATGCGGCGGGTAGGCAAGGTCCGGTCCGGTGCCAAGCACGGCGACCGTGACCCCCTGCGGCACCGACAGCGCCGCTTCGTGGGCGGCGGCATCGATGCCGGCCGCCATCCCACTGATTACCGCGGTACCGGAGGCAGCGAACGCCTTGGCGAAGGAGTACGCATTGTCGCGACCGCCCGCCGTGGGCGAGCGGCTGCCGACGATGGCTACGCCGGCATGCCAGAGCAGCGAGGGGTCGCCGTCCACGAACAAGGCCAACGGCGGACTGCTGATCCTGCGCAGCAGCGGAGGGTAATCGGGATCGTGCCAACCCAGCAGGTGGTGACCGGCGCGTTCCAGCCACCGTTGCGCGCGTTGCAATGTCTCGCCGTCGGGCTGGCAGATCCGTTGTATCTGCGCTTCGCCAAGGCCCGCCGCTCTCCAGGCCGATGCGCCGGCGGCCAGACTGCGCGCGGGAGCGCCATGCGCATCCAGCAGCTCGCGACGGGGAGCGACGGCGCCACCGGCAAGGATCAGTTTCAGCAGGGCGAACGCGTCTTCTTCATGCATCCCTTCAGACTAGGGCGGAAACGACGACGGCGCCTTCAGGCGCCGTCGTGTTGTTGCATAGGAAGTTTCCTACCAAAAGGTCAGTAGGTCGCGTCCGGATGCTTGAGCGCGTAACCCACGCGCGCCGGCTTGGTGCCTTCCATGATCAGGCCGTAGCTGACTTTTTCGAAGGTGCGGAACACCATCACGTGGCCGGCGTATTCGTCGGGGAGCACATGGTCGCTACTGCCCGCCTTGGTCCTCGAATTCGGGCGCGTTTCGGTCGTGCGGGAGTCTTCCGGATCGTACAAACGGTCGATGACGTGGCTGCCCTGGCGCCAGATGGAGAACACGGTGCCGTTGTCGATTCCTTCGCGGGTGCCGCCGGAAATAGCCACCACGTCGCGCGGGCCGCCCGAGGTCAGGGCGTTGGCTACCGCAGCGATCTGAAGCTTGCCCTCGGGCTGCAGCACTTTGGGCACGTGCGGGAAGAACTGCAGGTCGTAGGGCTGGGCTTCGACCGGAATCAACCGGTCGCCGACGCGCACTTCGTGGCCATTGCCTTCCAGGGCCAGCGTGCTGGCGTCGGAACCGGGCACCACACCGCGGGTCAGAGTGCCGACGCTGACCTGGGCCAGTTCATAGCCCAGCAGTTCGAGCTGTGGCCCGGTATCCAGGGCGGCGCTGTTCCAGCTGCGGTCCCAGTCAATGGTCTGCGAACCCAGGCGCTTGCCGCGGAAGTCGAGATCTTCTTTGTAGGTCGCGTAACGGCCGTTGGAAACGAAGCGGGTGTGGGTGTAGCGCAGGGTGGGGCGCACGACCGCGAAACGCTGGCCCACCTGGGCGCCTTCCAGGCCCACGCTATAGATCAGCTGACCGCCGGAGCTGCGCAGGCGGTCTTCTTCCAGGCCCACCACGCGCGGCAGCTGTTCGAAGCTGTCGGTCACGCGCAGGTTCTTCAGGAAGGGTTCGATGTCCGCCAGCGGGATCGCCCCGATCGGCGCTTCCTGGCGTGGACCCGGCTGCAAGGCCACGCGGTCCAGGTAGGCCAGGCTGATCACGTCGCCGGGGTAGATGAGATGCGGATTCTTGATCTGCGGGTTGGCCTGCCAGATTTCCGGCCACAGCCAGGGCTTCTTCAGGAATTTGGCGGAGATGTCCCAGAGGGTGTCGCCCCTTTTCACCACATAGGTGTCGGGATGGGCGCCGGACATTTCGGCAGCCGCAGCGTAAGTGGCCACGATGAACGCGGCAGCGGCAAGAACCGTACGAAATTTTCTGAACATGATGATCCCCACCTGATTCCCCACAGGTTGTCCGCACTATAGTCCAGAAACCCGGGCACTAAGCAAGCTCGGGAGTTAGAATTCGTGAGGCCTTGCCGAATTCCGACGGCATCCCCATTACGACATCCCCCATTACAGCACCGCCATGGCACTCCTCCCCATCCTCGAATTCCCCGATCCCCGGCTGCGCACCAAGGCAATCCCGGTGGATTCCGCGCAGATCGCCGATCCGGCGTTCCAGCGCCTGCTCGACGACATGTTCGAGACCATGTACGAAGCCCCGGGCATCGGTCTTGCCGCCAGCCAGGTCGATGTGCACAAGCGTTTCATGGTCATCGACATCAGCGAGGACAAGAGCGGCCCGCAGGTGTTCATCAACCCGGAAATCCTTTCCAGGACCGGTGAGCAGGTCTACCAGGAAGGCTGCTTGTCGGTGCCCGGTATCTTCGCCGACGTGACCCGCGCAGACTCCATCGACGTGCGCTTCCTGAACCGCGACGGCCAACCGCAGCAGCTGCAGGTCGACGGGTTGCTGGCGGTCTGCATCCAGCACGAGATGGACCACCTGGACGGCAAACTGTTCGTCGATTACCTGTCGCCGCTCAAGCGCGAGATGGTGCGCAAGAAGCTGGCCAAGCAGCGCAAACTGGCGGGCGACGCGGCCTGAGGTCGCGGAAATAGCGAATAGAAAAGGCGGTGCGCTATCGCTTCGCCGTTACCATTGCCTATTCCCCATTTCCCATTCCCCCAGCATGAGAATCGTTTTTGCCGGCACGCCGGCCTTTGCCGTCCCCAGCCTTCGCGCCGCGCATGCGCACGGCGAAGTGATTGCGGCCTACACGCAGCCGGACCGGCCTGCGGGGCGTGGGCGCGGGCTGACGCCTTCCCCGATCAAATTGGAAGCGATCCAGCGCGGAATCCCGGTGCTGCAGCCGGAAACGCTGAAGCGCAAGGAATCGCAGGAAGCGCTGCGCGCGATGGAGCCCGATCTGCTGGTGGTGGTCGCCTACGGCCTGATCCTGCCGCGCGCCGTGCTGGAGATCCCGCGCTTCGGCTGCTGGAACGTGCATGCCTCATTGTTGCCGCGCTGGCGCGGTGCCGCGCCGATCCAGCGGGCCATCGAGGCAGGCGATACCGAAACCGGCGTCTGCCTGATGCAGATGGAAGCGGGTCTGGATACCGGTCCGGTGTTGCTGGCCCAGACCACGACCATCGGGCCCGAAGAAACCGGCGGACAACTGCACGACCGCCTTGCCGAAATGGGCGCCGGGGTGTTGGCTGACGGCCTGGCCTTGCGCCGCGCCGACGTTCTACCGCTGCCTTGGGTGCAACCCGAGCAGGGCGTGACCTACGCGCACAAGCTGGAAAAGCACGAGGCGCGTCTGGACTGGAACCTGCCAGCGGTGGTCTTGGCGCGCAAAGTGCGCGCTTTCGAACCCTGGCCAGTGGCCGAAGCGCTGGTGGCGGGCGAGCGTCTGCGTATCCGCGGCGCGGTGGCTTTGGATCTTCCCCATGCGTTCGCACCGGGTACGCTGCTGGCCGCCGGCAAGCAGGGCCTGGACATCGCCTGCGGAGACGGTGCGTTGCGTCTGCGCGTGATCCAGCGCGAAGGTGGCAAGGCGATCACCGCCGCCGATTATCTGAACGCGCGTCGCGATCTGGCCACTCTGTGAACGCTTCCTCCAGCGGCGGCTCGTCCGCAAACGGCGCTCCGGGCGTCGCCACGCGCGTGCTGGCCGCCAAGGTGCTGGAAGCGGTGATCCATCGCGGCCGCTCCCTGAAAGGCGAGCTGGCCATGGCGTTGTCGCAACTACCCGATCCGCGCGACCGCGCCTTGCTGGAAGCGATCTGTTTCTCCGCATTGCGCCAACGCGCGCGCTACGACGCCGCCTTGCAACTCTGGCTGCAGAAACCGTTGGGAGAAAAAGACGGCGACCTGCGCTCGCTGTTGCTGGTGGGTTTCGCCCAGATCGATGCGATGGGCCTGCCGCCGCATGCCGCGCTGTCGGCTACCGTGGAAGCCACGCGCACGCTGGGCCGGCCGCATCAAGCCGGTATGGTCAACGCGTTGCTGCGGCGCGCGCAACGCGAAGGATTTCCCGAATCGGATCCGGCCGCGGCTTGGCCGGCGTGGCTGCGCAAGAAGATCAACCTGGAGTGGGGCGGGCACGCGACGGCTATCTTCGAAGCCAGCGCGCATGCCGCACCGCTGTGGCTGCGGGTGAACCGCAACAAGGGTACGCGCGACGAATACGCCGCGCGTCTGCAGGAAGCGGGTATCGCTTCTGGCATCGATCCGGACCTGCCCGATGCGTTGCGCATCGATCTGCCGGTCGCTGTGTCGGCGCTGCCGGGTTTCGCCGGGGGCGATGCTTCGGTGCAGGACGGCTCCGCACAACAGGTGGCCGATGCGTTGCCGCTCGCCTCCGGAGCGCGCGTGCTGGACGCCTGCGCCGCGCCCGGCGGCAAGGCGGCCCATCTGCTGGAGCGCGACCCCTCCTTGCGCTTGTTGGCGCTGGACGTCGATCAACGCCGTTTGAACCGGGTGCGGGAAACGCTGGAGCGTATCGGCGCGCACGCCGAATTCCGCGTGGCCGACGCAAGCGACACGCAAACCTGGTGGAACGGCGAACCATTCGATGCCGTGCTGCTTGACGCGCCGTGTTCGGCGACCGGCATCGTGCGGCGGCAGCCGGATGTGCTGCTGCATCGCCGGCCGGAAGATCTGTCTTCGCTGGTGGCCTTGCAGGCGCGATTGCTGGATGGATTGTGGAAGACCGTCAAGCCGGGAGGAGTGTTGCTTTATGCGACCTGTTCGATTCTGAAGGACGAGAACGAGCAGCAGATTTCCCGTTTCGTGGAGCGCACCACCGACGCGCGGCCACAGACGTTGGATGCGCGCTACGGGCATGCGGCCGGTCACGGCCGCCAGCGATTGCCGGGTGAGCAGGATATGGACGGTTTTTTCTATGCCTTGTTACGCAAAAAGCACTATCGCGATTAGCCAATAGTGAAAATTCAGTGAGCAGCCACTGCGGCTGAACGTGTCGTTAAGTATTTTGTTTCGCAATTGTGAGACGGAATTGCCCAAGACTTTACGCTTCGCCCGCTACTATTAAAATGTCCTGACTTCAACGCTGGATCGAGCAAAAATGGCTGTTTCGGGAAAAGGGCTTTACTCGCAACGTCATCTGGAGCGACAGCGTTTCGCCGCCAGTGCCGCCGGGTTGTCCTTGGTCTGCGCCACTGCATTGATATTCCTACCCAAGGGTTTTGCAGCTTTCGGCGCGCTGTTGGCAGTGATGACGCTGCTGGTGCCCGATCTGCTTGCCGACGCATGGACGGACACCGGGCATGTGCTGCGTTCGGTCGCGCTGCTCGCAGTTCTGGTGCTTGGGCTGGCGATTCTGTCCATGCAGTTTTCCGGACAGGATTGGCGAACGATCGACAACTACGCAAGGTTCCTGCTGGTGCCCTGGTGCGGATTATTGGCGTTCGCACTGGCTCCTTCGCGCTTGTGGTTATGGGTTGGCGCAATGTTCGGGATCGTTCTGGCCTGCGTTATCGCAATAGGGGAAATGATTTCCGGAGTCGAGCGCGCCGGCGGCGGAGGCAATCCCATCGTATTCGCCAATGCCGTGCTCGCATTGCTGGTGTTGGTCGTCTATTGCCGTCCGCAAGACAAACGACCGTGGACGCTGCCGTTGCTGGCCGTCATGCTGGTACTGGGAACCATCGCCATAGTGCTGTCGGGAAGCCGCGGAGTATTGCCGGGCCTGGGTTTGCTGGTGCTGGTCGCCGCGATCGGAAGCGGTGGCCGCGGCGCACGGTTCCGCATCGGCGTTTCCCTGGGCGCATTGTTGCTGTTGCTGGTGCTGATGTGCGCAGTGCCGTGGTTGACGGCGCATATGCGGTTGGAGAATATCCAGACCGATCTGCAGAAATATTCCACTGGCCATGTGGATTCGGCCGTGGGCGCGAGACTGGAATTCCTCTCGCTGGCCTGGCACGCATTCCTGGACCATCCCTGGACAGGCGTGGGCATAGACCGGTTCGGCACGCTGGTAAGTCAGCTGCCGGAATGCCGCACGCAAGAATTGACCGTATGCACGCTTCGCCATGCCCATAACGATCTGGCGCAATGGTCTGCCACCCTGGGCATTCCCGGGCTTTTCCTGGTCGTCGCGCTCTATCTGCTTCCCGCGATCCATTTCCTGAGGATCATCGTCGCCCATCGTCTGACCCTGCCCAAGGGTTCGGCTTGGGCAGGTCTGATGCTGATCGTGGTGTACGTACTTTCCGGAATCACGCAATCCATGTTCGCGCATGCGCTGACCACAACGCTTTACGCGGTATTGGTGGGTCTGTTGCTCGGCCTGGCGTTGCGCGAGAACCCGCCCGTACCCGGCGCGGCATCCGCATGAGCGATTATTCGCGCTTGCCCGAAACCGGCTGCCCATGCTGCAGCATCAACAGCATGATCGATTTCTGCCGCACGTAGTTGGCGCGCACGTAGGCGTAGACGAGTCCCTGCCAACCGTCCAGAAACCCGAGGCGGAAGATATAACCCCGCCAGAACCGCCATGCGGGCGACAGCACCAGTTTGAGCAACGAAGCCCGCTTGCCGCGGGCATATTCGTGTTCGGCCATCATCCGCGCATAGGTCTGGGTCTTCGCCAACTGCTGTTCGAGCGAGCGGTAAGGGTAATGAACGACATCGCCTTCCAGCAGCAGGATAGGGCCGTCCACGCTTGCCGCTTCGTGGATCTCGCGATCGCCGCGCCAGCCGCCGCGACGCCGGTCGAACAAGCGCAACCCGCGATCCGGATAGGCATTGCCGTGGCGCAGGAATTTGCCGAAATACCACGACAGTCTGGCGAACCGGTAGCCCGCCGCGCCGGAGAAGCCGCCCGTTTGCGCGGCCTGGATCGAGGCCCGCAAGCGGTCGCTGACGCGTTCGTCCGCATCGAGGGTGAGGATCCATTCGTGGCCGGCCTGCGCGGCGGCGAACGCTTTCTGGCTGCGATAGCCATCGAAGGGCCGCACCAGCACTTTCGCACCGAGTTCTTCAGCCATCGCCGCGGTGCCGTCGGTGGATCCGGAATCGACCACGACCACTTCGTCGCAGAACGACACCGAGGCCAGGCAATCGGCGATGCGGTCGGCCTCGTTGAAAGTGATAATGCAGGCCGAAAGCCGAGGCCGCTCGCCGTGAGCGCTGGTTGGGGACGTATCGATGGCCGAGTACCTGTTGTTTGCTACCGAGCGGTATGCGCTGCCTATTCTGCAACCTTTGGCGCGTGCATTGCATGAGTCGGGCCAGTCCGTATCGGCCTGGCTGGAGGGCGCGGCGTCGGCAGGGCGCTGGGAAACGCCCGTGCGCGCGGTTGGCCTGCGCGAAGCGCTGGCGCTGCGTCCGCGCGCGGTGTTCAGCGCCGCCAATTGGGTGCCGTCCTTCGTGTCCGGCGCCAAAGTGCAGGTGTTCCATGGCTTCAATGTGGAAAAGCGCGGCGATACGCGGGGTCATTTCCGGGTCAGAGGCATGTTCGACCTGTACTGCACGCAGGGGCCGGCGACCACCGCGCCATTTCGCGCGCTCGCCGAACGCGAAGGACATTTCGCGGTGGCCGAAACCGGCTGGCCCAAGCTCGACCCCTTGTTCCGCCACGGCGCGCATGAGGACGATGCGTTGAAGCTGCCCACCGCGGGCCGCCGCATCGTTCTGTTCGGTTCCACCTTCACCGAGCGGCTGAGCGCCGCGCCGCTGCTGTTCGACGCCATCGCCGCCGAAGTCGCGCGCGGCAACCGCTACTGGCTGCTGACCCTGCACCCCAAATGCCCACCCGAGTGGTTCGACCGCTACCGCTCCCTGGCAGGTCCCAATGCCGCTTTCGTGGAGACGGAACAATTGATGGCGGCGCAACGGGTCGCCGATGTGCTGGTGTCGGATACGTCGTCGATCGTTTCCGAGTTCGTGGTGCAGCACAAGCCGGTGGTGACTTTCCGCAATCGCGCGCCGAAGCCGCACATGATCGACTTCTCGGACAGCGCACTGCTGCCTGAAATGCTGGAACGGGCATTGGCGCCGTCGCCGGAATTGCGTGCGGAAATCGTGCGCTATGCCGATGCCATTCATCCGTACCGTGATGGACGCTCGGCCGAGCGGGTGATCGCCGCCACCGAGGATTTCATCGATGGCGAAATGGGTTCGCTACGCGCCAAACCCCTGGCCGCGCGCCTGCGCAACCTGCAGATCAGACAGCGCTTGGGTTATTGGGGCCCATCGCGCTGACGGTATCGTGTGCCGGATGAGTTAGTTAGGGCATGTACGAATCCGGATCGCCCGCAATAGCTTCGCGCCATGCCGAAATGACCTGCGTTGCCGAAAGATCGCGCACTTCGCTCTGATCGCCACGTTCGCCACGCAGCACCAGCACCTTCCCTGGCCCCAGCGGGCGCCATTTTAGCGGCGAGGCATTTCCGAACATCACCACCAACGGACAAGCCAGCGCGGCGGCGGCGTGCGCCGGGCCGGTGTCCACCGAGACCATGCTGTGCGCGTCCTCGATCAACGCAAGCAAGCGCGGGATGGGCAGTTCGCCGCCCAGGTTATGCAGGCGCGGGTCGTTGCCGGCGGCAACGCGGATTTCCTCGAGTACCGACTGCTCCTGCGGCGATCCGCACAACAATACCTGCGCGTCGGGCAGGTCTTGCCAGATCGCGGCGGCCAATGCTGCCCACGATTCCGGCGGCCAGAACTTGGGGTGTTGGCGCGTGGCCACGGTGCCGCGTTTATGGGTGCGCTTGTTGCCGGGCTGCAGCAGGATCAACGGATCGCGCAGGCCCTTGGCTTGTTTCCATTCGCGGTATTCGCTGCGCGCGGCGTCCCCCAGCGCAAGCGATGGCAGCCGGTAAGCCTGCGCATCGACCGCATGGGTCGGAAAGGACGAGACGGGATCGCGCATACCCATGTCCAGCCATCGGTCCGGCCATAGACGGATTGGCGCACCGGGCGCTTCGTCTTCGACCGGACGCCGCACCATATCTTCTTCGCGTACGCCTCCCCGTCGAAGCAGAGCCAACAGACGCGGATGGTTGTCGCACATGTAGACGGGCCCGCGGCCGCGCTGCTTCAACCAGCGCGCGACCTGCCACTGGCTGGGGTTGAGCACGTACGGCGTGTTGCGGCTGGTCAGCAGGTGGACTTCAGCGACTGCCGGGTCATCGGCCAGCAGCGCCTCGGTCCACGCGTCGGCGCCGATCACATCGACGGGGGAACCATAGCGAGCGCTGAGCAGATGTATCAGGGTGGTGAGCACTACCACGTCGCCGAAAGCGCCGGTTCGCACGATCAGGGGTCGGGCCGTCATCGGGCGTCGCCCTGTGCGTGGATCGCCCGGGCAGGCGCGCGGCGGCCGCCATCCATGCATTCAGAAGTAAGAGTCATTGGGCTCGGACGAAGGTAGGGAGAATCGATGTGCGGCCGACGCATCGCAGGCTACCAGCGCATTCTACGGCGTGCCAAAGCGTGAGACAGCTGCGAGTAGAGTGCCCTGGCTTCGGCTTCCGGCAGAAAACGAATCTGCAGCGGCGGCGCAAAGCCGCTGGCGCCTGCGGTGTCCATCCACAGGCTGGCGGTGCCCATGCGCCTGTCCATGGGCGAACGCACCAGACGCAGCGCCTGCAGCTTGTCGATTTCCGCAAAGCGCCAGTGACGCGACCACCAGCCGCTGCGTACGGCCACCAAGCGTTCGTCCACCGAATAACCGGCACGCCGGGCCTGCTGGATAGACGCATAGATGCTCCACGGCAGCCATAGCAGCGGCAATAGTCCCCACGCCGCGCGCGCATTGGAAACCAGCACCAGCTCCAGGATGCCGATGAAAACCAGAGTGGGCAGGAACAACCGCCACCAGGCAGCCGTCGGCAACGGCGTCCATTCCGATCGCGGCCAATGCGCCTGCGGCAGCAAACGCTGGATCAGCGCGTCGCAGGCCTCAGGTGTGGCAATGGGCGCCAACTCCTTCAGCGCGCGCTGGTCGTTCTTGCCCTGCTGCTCGGCCACGGCGGTGTCGATGCGCAAGCTGCGGCGTTTCAACATCCGATGCAGGAAGCCTTCGTGCAATGTCCAGGCCTGGATGCGCCGGCGGGCAACGCTGGTGCGCAGTTTCGAAAGCAGGCCGCGTTCCACCGTGAGCCGGCGTTGTTCTTCGCTGAGACGAAAGCCGTGGTACTGCACCAACGCCAACAACACCGAGAGCAGGCGCAGCAGCAGCGCCGCCAGCAAAAGCAACGCCGCCGCCGCAGCGGCCGTGGTGAGCCAGCCGTACTGCAGGTGGCTGGCGTAGCCGAACAACTGACGCGCGAAGCGCTCGAAATAATTGGTGAGCAGTTGATCGGGAAATACCTGCCAGGCCGCGCCGAACGCCGCCGCCATCACGATCATGCCGCGGTTGGAGACCAGGCCCAGCCGGATCACTTCGGTGGTCGACAGCGACAGCAGGTTGTCGGCTTGCACGGCGGGCGCATCGGCGTCCGGCGCCTGGCCGCGATGCTTGATCAGGCTTTCCAGCGCCAGCGCCTGGTCCAGCCGCAGCACGCGCATCTGCGCCTCGGGCTTCTGCCCGCCCGCCGATTCCAGCCTGACTTCGGCCACGCCGAACAGGCGGTGCAGCACACTCTGGTGCAGCACTACGTTGTGGATGCGCGAATACGGAATCTCGCGCAGGCTGCGGTGCAGCCAGCCATCGCGGATGCTCAATCCATCGCGGCCGATGCGGTAGCGATAAGTGAAGTACTGCAGTACCGAGATCACCACCAGGACGCCCACGGCGATCAACGGGCCGATGCCGGCCCAGAAACCGCCGGGGCCACCGCCGCCGCCGAACACCAGCAGGGCAGCCAGCGGAACGATGAACTGCTTGAGCTGCTGCACCAGCACGAACAGCCACGACCAGGGATGCAGCCGGCGTTCGGGGTTTTCTTCGCTGGCTTCGGCCCGCATCACAAGGCGTCGTCGTCGTGATCCAACTGACGCGCCAGCCGGTCGCGCAGGCGCTCGGCATCCTCGCCGTCCAGTCCGGAGACCGATACCGCCGCCATCTTGGTGCCCGCTGTGTGGATCACCAGTGTGGCCAGTTTGAAAGCACGTTCCAGCGGGCCGCGTTTGAGGTCCAGGTGCTGTACCCGCGAAATCGGCACGCGGCTCTCGATTTGCCACCAGCGTCCGCGCTGCAGGGCGAAACCTTGTTCGTCCAGCTTCCACAGCGTGCGCCGGTGACGTTTGACTCCCAGCCAGGCGCCGAATGCCGCGCCAACCAGTCCGCCTAGAGGTCCTAGCAGCCACGGGTTGCCGAAATCGGCGAGCCGCGACATGAAAACCGACGCCACCACACAAGGAATGGCGACTGCGATGGCGTTGCCAAATCCCGCGAGTTTGGCGCCGCGCGGCGGCAGGTGTTGCCAATCGGAATGGACGGTGGGCGGCGGCGAAGGCTGGGTTTCGTTGGAAGCTTCCATCAGTGAATGTCCATCAAGCGAATGTCCATCAATAGCGACCCGCCGCGATTTCTTCCAGGGTGCTGTAGTCCTGAATGTAGTCCTGCCCGCGCTGGTAGCCGCGCAAGCGGGCCTGCATGCGCTTGCGGGTAACTTCCACGGCCTTTTTACGAGTGGTTTCGGGAGTGCCTGTGCCCAGTTTATCCAGGGCCAGTTGCTGGAATGTCGCGGCCTCGGCGAACTTCCGATTGGCGGCGTACGCGGCCGCGACCGTATCGAGTTCGCTGGCCTCCAGCGTGTCCTTGTTGGAGATCATGAAACCGGCGAGCTGCAACGCCTTGGCCGGATCGCGCTGTTCGGCGATCGGGCAGGTGGCCAACGCCCACACCCGCTGGTTGTGCGAGTGCTCCACGCCCGCCTCTTCGGCGCGCGCTTGCCAGTTCTCGGCCTGCCGGCAGTCGCGTTGCAGTCCGCCCACGCCGTCGAAGTAAAACGATCCCATTGCGGCCATCGCAGCGGGATTGGCGGCGTTGGCCGCACGCTGCAGATGAGGCAGCGCCCGACGGAACTGCGCATCGGAATACTGCGCCCGGTCCGACATCAGGTGGCCGAACACAGACCATGCCGCGGCGCTGTTGCCGCCTTCGCTGGCTTGCTCCAGCAGCTTCCAGCCGCGCGTCTCGTCCTTCGGCGCGACCTGCGGCAGGTTGCCCAGAACCAGCGTCGACCCCAGCGCGTATTGCGCGAAAGCATCGCCTTGTTCCGATTTCCGGGCCAGCGCTTTCACTCGCGTCTTGTAAGTCTCCTGGTACCGCGGCCAAGCTTCGTTGAGGCGCAGCCGCGCGTCGGCATCATCGGCGAGGGGGCGTTCCAGGGTGACCAGCGATGGGGCAGGGCGTTCTTCGCCCAGCAGGCTCGCAAGGATGCGCTCCAGCATCTGGTTCTCGGTCAATCCGCTGCGCTTGATGTGCTGGTCGATGGTGGCCGACTCATCGGCGGTCAGCGATTCGGGCATGACTTTCCATTGCCCCTCTTCCCGTATGAACTCCGGACCGAACAGGAACTGCGTACCGGTGGGCGGTCCGAACTCGCCGATGGCACGATCCTGATCGATCAAGGTCACATGGGACAGAGCAGGCAGCGACTCGCCTTCTTCCACCTCGGAGACGCCGCACCAGTTTTCGGTGGTGCACAGTCGCGCCACGCCGGCACCCTCCAGTGCCGACAACTGCGCCTGATCCTGCGTGGACCTTAGTGCGTACACCAGCACGCGGTCGGCGAGCGGCACGCGTCTCATCTGTTCGGTCGAAGCGTACAGGGCCGCGTCGCGCAGGAATGCGTAGTGGGCAAGGCTTGCGCGCGACATCATCGGCACGACGGTCGGCTTGCCGCCGCTGCTGGCCAGCGCATAACCGTCCCACAGCTTGCTTATCGAATTCATTTCCCGATTGTCGTCGCCGGCCCGGGCCGTTGGCGCCAGCAACGCCATCAGCAGAATCACTTTACGCATCCGCCCCTTCCCCTCGTCCAGTTCTCTGCCGACCTGCCGCGGCATTCCACGGCATCCCCGGCCAAGCGTATAACCTTTGCGTCGATGCGGGGGCGCGCTGTGTGGAAGGATCGCGGCGATACGCTTATTGCGCCGCAGGAACCTTGTAGGGATTGGGTTCGCCGCTTCCAGGCGGCCTTGCGCCATAACGTTTGTAAGTCCACTGGTATTGCGCCGGATCGCGGCGGGCGATGCGCTCGATCATGGCATTGAGCGTGGCCGCCGCGGCCGCCGGATCGGCGTCGGCGATGCCGTCGGGCGCCGGTTCCACATGCAAGGCGAACTCCAGATCGGCGCTGGTGCGTTCGCACCAGGCGAACAGCACCGTGGCACCGGTGCGTTCGGCCAGCCGGGAGACCAGGGTCATGGTCAGGGCCTGAACCCCAAAGAACGGGGCGAATTCGCCATCGCCCATCTTCGGCTGCTGGTCGGGCAGAATGCCGACCGCGCCTCCGTCCCTCAGCGTCTTCCACAGCTGCCGTACCGCCGGCCCCTCTGCGCGAACCTGGCGGATGTTGTCCGCCCCGCGTACGCGCAACAGGAAGGCATCGCCCACCTTGGAGTCCGGCGGGTTGTAGACGATGGCGATCGGCCCGCGCGAGGACAGCCACTGGTTCAACAGCTCCCAGTTGCCGAAATGCGGCGCCACCACGATGAGCCCTTTTCCCGAGGCCAGTGCCGCGTCGTACGACGGTTCGCCATGGCGTTCGCGCAGGCGCGCCAGGTTTTCGGCGGGCGGGCGGGTCCAGAAACGCAGGGTTTCCAGCGCCTGGCGCGCGGTCGTGCGCAGGATCCGGCCATGCAGGTCTTCGCGTTGGGAAGGCAGCAGCTCGGGGTAGGCGAGCTGCAGATTGCGGCGGGCGACCTTGCTTTCGCGCGCGTCCAGGCGCCGCCATACCCAGGCCAGTGCGTCGGCCAGCGCCCGCAACCAGGGCCAGGGCAGGGAAGTCAGCAGGGCGGTGGCGCGGTAGAGCAGACCCGCCAGGGTTTCGGGCTTCATTCGCTAAGTCTATCGGGTTGGCGCGGTCCGGCATGCCCAAGAGGCTACCTGCCGGCGATTAGGGCCTGTTAACGCTATGCCCCACGCGCACTCAGCGGTGGCGTGACCCCTTCCAATAGCGTTAACAGGCCCTAGTATCTCGTTCCTCGCTCACGGTAGCGAAAGGTCAGCCACAGGCCCACGGAAACGGCATAGCAGAGATTGGGAATGAAGGCCTTGTCCAAAGCCGTCAGATGAGTGGTGACGGCAATGAAGTTGGTATAAGCGGCCTGTGCGGCCGTGAACGCACCCAACATCAGCACGAAGCGGGTCAACACCGGCCTACCGATCCCGATTGCGATGATAGTCACCTCCGACACCAGCGCCCCGACCAGGAATGGGACGACGGCGCCGATCAGGATCAGCATGAAGACATCCTGCTGCTGCAGTGAGGACAGCAGCAGGTTGGCGAAAGTCAGCCCCAACGCTTTGGTGATCAGGAACATCAGGATGCCGGTGGCGTAGGACATGATCCTGACGTACTGCTCGGGACCGTCGGAATTCAGGATCACCTTACAAGCGATCCAGATTTGACCGGCGATGGTCAGCAGGATGATCAGTTGTTCTATGGCGGTGAAGATGTCCCACTTCATTTTTGCTTCTTCCTTGATGCTGCACCCGGCGCACGCATAGTGGGTGAGGGTAAGCGGCCCCGTATGCTCACACAACCCAGCCCGGGTTCGGGCTCAAGGCGCTACGCTGCCACTCGCGCGGCTTCCTTACCCTTAAGCACTCAGGTCCTATGCTTTCACTCATACAGCGCGTCACCCAAGCCAGCGTCACCGTCGACGGCCGGATCACCGGGGCGATCGGCCCCGGCCTGCTGGCGCTGGTCGCCGTAGAACCGGGCGACACCGAGGCTCACTTCGTTCGCATGGCCGAGCGCCTTCTGGCCTACCGGGTTTTCGCCGACGCGCAGGGGAAGATGAACCGGTCCCTGACCGATACCGGGGGCGGTTTGCTGCTGGTCAGCCAGTTCACCCTGGCCGCCGACACTCGCTCGGGCATGCGGCCCAGCTTCACCACGGCCGCCCCACCCGAAGAGGCTGAACGCGGTTACAACCGTCTGGTTGAAATATGTCGGCAAAAACATCTCCCGGGGGTGGAAATCGGCCGTTTCGGTGCCCATATGGTTGTCAGCCTGACCAACGACGGTCCCGTGACCTTCCTGCTCCGGCCCTGAAAAACGGGCGGTGGAAGGCCCGGGCCGGAGGCCGTGCCCCAGCGCGTTCATCACTCAGGTAAGGTCAAACCCCCGGCGGCGCGGTATAATGCTGGGTTCCCCATTCTCCTATTGCCGGTGGCGCAAGCACTGATGGCCAACGAACGTCCTGCCCAACAATCCGATATCAAGCTACTGATCAGCAAGGGTCTGGAACAGGGCTACCTGACCTTTGCCGAAGTCAACGACCACCTGCCCGACGACATCGTCGACGCGGAACAGATCGAAGACATCATCGGCATGATCAACGGCATGGGTATCGAGGTGCATGAAATCGCACCCGATGCCGAAACGCTGCTGCTCGCCGGCAACAGCACGGGCAACCGTGAAGTCGACGACACCGCCGCCGAAGAAGCCGCCGCCGCGCTGACCCTCGACACCGAGGGCGGCCGCACCACCGACCCGGTGCGCATGTACATGCGCGAGATGGGCACGGTCGAGTTGCTGACCCGCGAAGGCGAAATCGCCATCGCCAAGCGCATCGAGGAAGGCCTGGGCCAGGTGCAGGCGTCGCTGGGCAGCTTCCCGTGGTCGGTCGAACTGCTGCTGGAAGACTACGAAACCCACAAAGCCGGCAAGAAGCGCCTGGCCGAGATCGTGGTCGGCTTCAACGACCTGATCGAGGAAGTGCCAGAGCCGGTGGTGGTGGTCGCTGCCGACGATGCCGAAACCGAAGACGACGAGGAAGAGCCCGCTGTCGAGGAAGAAGCCGAGGAAGCGGGCCCGACCGGTCCGGACCCGGAAGAAGTCGCGCGCCGCATGCAGGCCCTGGCCGACCTCTACGCCAAGTTCAAGAAGTCCTACACCAAGAGCGGCGCCGACAACAAGGCTGCGGTCAAGCTGCGCGCCGACATGGCCGAAGTCTTCGTCACCCTCAAGCTGCCGCTGGCGCTGACCGATACGCTGGTGCGCAAGCTGCGCGAAGTGGTGCAGCAGATCAAGGACCACGAGCGTCGCGTGCTGCATCTGTCCACCAACTCGGCCAAGATGCCGCGCAAGGATTTCATCCGCGCCTGGGAAGGCAACCAGACCAACCTGGGCTGGGTCGATGAAGTCCTCAAGCGCAAGCAGAAGTGGTCGTCCGCGCTGCGCGACGTGCGCGAGCAGATCATCGCCGAGCAGGAAGCCACCATCGCCATCGAACACGCGATGCATCTGAACCTGGTCGACATCAAGGAAATCAGCCGCGCGATGGCCTATGGCGAAGCCAAGGCGCGCAAGGCCAAGAAGGAAATGGTCGAGGCCAACCTGCGCCTGGTGATCTCCATCGCCAAGAAGTACACCAACCGCGGCCTGCAGTTCCTGGACCTGATCCAGGAAGGCAACATCGGCCTGATGAAGGCGGTGGACAAGTTCGAATACCGCCGCGGCTACAAGTTCTCCACCTACGCCACCTGGTGGATCCGCCAGGCCATCACCCGTTCGATCGCCGACCAGGCGCGCACCATCCGCATCCCGGTGCACATGATCGAAACGATCAACAAGTTGAACCGCATTTCCCGCCAGATGCTCCAGCAGTACGGCCGCGAGGCCACGCCGGAAGAGTTGGCGAAAGAAATGGACATGCCCGAGGACAAGATCCGCAAGGTGATGAAGATCGCGAAGGAACCGATCTCCATGGAAACCCCGATCGGCGACGACGAGGATTCGCACCTGGGCGATTTCATCGAGGACACCAACGTGGAGTCCCCGATCGAGAACACGGTCAACATCAACCTGTCGGAAACCGTGCGCGACGTGCTCGCCGGCCTGACCCCGCGGGAAGCCAAGGTGCTGCGCATGCGCTTCGGCATCGACATGAATACCGACCACACGCTGGAAGAAGTCGGCAAGCAGTTCGACGTCACCCGCGAGCGCATCCGCCAGATAGAGGCCAAGGCGTTGCGCAAGCTGCGTCATCCCAGCCGTTCGGAACAGCTGCGCAGCTTCCTCGATATCGAGTAAGCGGCAACTGACGACCCTTCCGGCATCGATGCGAAACCAGGAGCCCCGCCAGTGCGGGGCTTCTTCGTTATATGGTTGCGATCCGCATGTCAGGTCCGGCTTCAGCCCCAGGATCATGTCTTGGCGCTAACGCGGGCTTGCCTACAATGCGGCGGCTTCCCCCAGCCCTGATTCGCGAGGAATAGCGGTGCGCAGACGAGAATTGATCCTGGGCGGCCTGTCGCTGCCCCTGGCGACGATAGCCGCCAATGGTTTGCTGTCGCCTCTGACGGCATGGGCTGCGGACAGCGATGCGGCATTCAACGATGACAGCGTGCCGGCCATGGCACGTCAGTTGGCCGCCGCCCCCTTTCGCAAGCCGCCCGCCGACCTGCCCGGATGGCTGCAGGACATGGGCTACGACGAATACCGGGATATCCGTTTCAATCCGGAGCATGCGCTGTGGCGCAAGCAAGGATTGCCCTTCCAGGCGCAGTTCTTCCATCGCGGTTTTCTGTTCAAGGACCGGGTGCAGGTCTTCACCGTTGCCGCAGGACGCGCCAGGCAGGTGGATTACTCTCCCGACCTTTTCACTTTCCGCGCCTCGGCGGTGCGCGGCCGTGCCGGAGCCGATCTGGGATTCGCGGGAATACGTCTGCACGGGACCATCAATCGCCCGGACTACTTCGATGAAATATGCGCTTTCCTCGGCGCCAGCTATTTCCGTGCGCTGGCCAAGGGCCAGGCCTACGGCCTGTCCGCACGTGGTCTGGCATTGAACACAGTGCAGCCGGCAGGCGAGGAATTTCCGGTGTTCCGCGCGTTCTGGCTGGAAACGCCGGCGCCTGGCGCGACCTCCATCGTCGTGCATGCGTTGATGGACAGCCCCAGCGTGTCCGGGGCGTTCCGCTTCTCGATCAAACCCGGCGACGAAACCGTGTTCGACGTGCAGGCGCGTTTGTACCCGCGGGTGGAGCTGACCCATGCGGGCATCGCCGCATTGACCAGCATGTACGAGTTCAGCGCCAGCGATCGTGTAGGCGTGGACGACTACCGTCAGGCCGTGCACGACTCGGAAGGATTGGCCTTGCTGACCGGCGCGGGCGAACAGATCTGGCGGCCGTTGCACAATCCGGCCACCGTGCAGGACAGTGGTTTCCAGGACACCACGCCGCGCGGATTCGGCCTGATGCAGCGCCAGCGCGACTTCGCCGCGTTCGCCGACAGCGAAGCGCACTACGAAAAGCGTCCCAGCGCGTGGGTGGAACCGGTCGGCGACTGGGGCAAGGGCGCGGTGCATCTGGTCGAGATTCCCACCGGCGACGAATACCACGACAACATCGTCGCGTTCTGGCGTCCAGCTGCGCCCCTGACCGCAGGGAGCGAGCATCGCTTCGACTATCGTCTGCACTGGTGCAGTGATCACCAATGGAAACCCGACCTTGCCATCGTCGCCAAGACCATGATCGGCGCCGCCGCCCAACCGGGCCGGCGACTGGTGATCATCGATTTCAAAGGCGATGCGCTGGCGGGCCAGGGTGAGGCGGATCTCAAGCCGGACGTCTGGTCCGGTGCCGGCAAGGTGCTCAATGCCGTCGCCCATCCGGTGCCGGCGATGGGGGGCTGGCGAATCGGATTCGAACTTGACCCGGCTGGTATACAAGCGGCCGAACTGCACGCACGCTTGTTGAAAGGCACACAACCGGTCTCGGAAACATGGCTTTACCGTTGGACGGCGTAACCGTGATGCAGGCGCAGGCGATTCTTTCTGTCGCCTGCGAATCGCTGCCGCCGCCTGCGCCGATGCAGATGCCGGTGCAATCGCTGCGCACCGGGAAGCTCGATCGGCGCGCGTTGCCCAGCGCGCCGCGCGGGGCTTTCTGGCGGCGCGCATACATTCTGGGCGGCACCGGCGCGCTTACCCTGCTGGCGACGTATCAGATGTGGCGGGTGCTGCGCGTAGAAGGATTGAGCGTGCTGGAAGGCGTGTTGCTTGTCTTGTTCGCGGCGTTGTTCGCCTGGATCGCGCAATCGTTCCTGGGCGCGCTAGCCGGATTCGTGCTGGTGCTGTCGCGCAAGGGGGGCAGATCGCTGGGAATCGATCCTGGCGCGCCTTTGCCTTCGTTGCCGTCTTCGGCACGCACCGCATTGCTGATGCCGGCGTACAACGAGGATCCGCACCGGTTGATGGCCGGCCTGCAGGCCATCTTCGAGTCGGTGCGCGATACCGGGCAGCTGGACCGTTTCGATTTCTTCATTCTCAGCGATACCACCCGCACCGAAACCGCCGATGCCGAAGCCGCCGAATACCAAGCGCTGCTTGTGCGCCTGGGCGCTCCGACGAATCTCTACTACCGGCGCCGCACCGACAACATCGAACGCAAGGCCGGAAACATCGCCGAATGGTTGCGGCGTTTTGGCGGCGCTTATCCGTACATGCTCATCCTGGACGCCGACAGCCTGATGACCGGCGACACCATCGTCAGGCTGGCCGCAGCCATCGACGGGCACGCCGACGTCGGTCTGATCCAGTCGCTGCCCGCGATCGTCAACGGCACCAGTCTGTTCGCGCGCATGCAGCAGTTTTCCGGCCGCGTGTACGGTCCGATCATCGCCCATGGCGTGGCCTGGTGGCACGGCGCCGAGAGCAACTACTGGGGGCACAACGCGATCATCCGCACACGGGCCTTCGCCGAGCAGGCGGGGCTGCCGCAACTGCCCGGCAGCAAGCCGTTCGGCGGCCACGTGCTGAGCCACGATTTTGTCGAAGCGGCGCTGATCCGTCGCGGCGGCTGGGCGTTGCATATGGTTCCCGCCTTGCACGGCAGCTATGAGGAAGGGCCCCCTTCGCTTACCGATCTGCTGGTTCGCGATCGCCGCTGGTGCCAGGGCAACCTGCAGCATGCCGCCGTGTTGCCGACGCGCGGTCTGCATTGGGTGAGCCGCTGGCATTTCATGATCGGCATCGGCCATTACTTCACCGCGCCCATGTGGGCGATGTTGCTGCTGGTCGGCATCGCGATCCCGTTCGAGCATATCGGCCTGGCTTCAGAGGGCGGCCTGCGTGCCGCGCTTTCGCCAGCGGCCTACTGGAGATCGCTCGATCCGGAGCGGATCCTCTGGTTGTTCGCGGCCAGCATGGGCGCGTTGTTCGCTCCCAAGATCCTGGGCTACCTGGCCATGCTGGCCAATCCCGTGGAACGCCGCGGTTGCGGCGGCGCTTTGCGAGCGCTACTCAGCGTATTGATAGAAAGCGTGTTTGCAGCGCTGATGGCTCCGATCGTGATGTACGTGCAATCGCGCGGGGTAGCCGAAGTACTGGCGGGCAAGGATTCTGGCTGGGAATCGCAGCGCCGCGACGATGGCAGCCTGCCTTTGTCGGGATTGTTGAAGAGCTATGGCGGGTTGAGTCTTTTCGGGGTGTTCATCGGCGTGCTGGGGTTGTTCGCATCGCCTTCGCTGGCAGCCTGGATGGCGCCGGTCACGCTGGGACTGGTGCTGGCCGTTCCGCTCGTGGCCCTGACTTCGGCGCGCGCGCCCGGACAATGGCTGCGCAGAAGGAAGCTGCTCAGCATCCCGGAAGAAACCGATCCGCCCCCCATCCTCAAGCGTGCCACCGCACTGCGCCTGCGGCCTGCGCCGCGGTCGCAGGACGGCATATCGACGTCGTAAGACGGATCCGCCACCGACTCTTCGCCATTAGCCGGCGAAGAGTGCATGGCCACGAACTAGCCAGTTACAATTGCCCTCCGCGACGGGCCCATAGCTCAATGGTTAGAGCAGAGGACTCATAATCCTTTGGTTCCAGGT
>CAMLGZ010000026.1 GCA_946479745.1 uncultured Pseudoxanthomonas sp.
TCCAGAAGGAAATCGCCGGCTACGGCTACAAGTTCCAGTTCATCACCCTGGCCGGCTTCCACGCGCTCAACTACTCCATGTTCAACCTGGCCCACGGCTACGCCCGCCGCCAGATGAGCGCCTTCGTGGAGCTGCAGGAAGCCGAATTCGCCGCCGCCGACCGCGGCTTCACCGCGGTCAAGCACCAGCGCGAAGTGGGTACGGGCTATTTCGATGCCGTGACCCAGGCCATCCAGCAGGGCCAGTCCTCGACCACCGCGCTGAAGGGGTCCACCGAGGAGGAGCAATTCCATGGCGAAAAGGCCGCCTGAGGCCGGAAATCCCCATAGTTGACGTTACAGGGCGGTAGGCCGATGACCGGCCTGCCGTCTGTGCTTTGGGGGCGCATTGTGGTGATATCCTCCGGATTCGCGAATTGGGGCGTGTGATGAATCCGGAGACCGCAGCGCTGGTCGCTGGCTACGAGCCAGTGCGTCCGGCCGCAGAGGAACTGCCCATCGATCCGACCACTGCGGTGCTGTCGGCGGAGGAGTGCGAGCTTTTCGCCCAGGTAGGAAGGGTGCGTCCGGTAACGGTGGGCGAGAGGCTGTTCACCCGTGGCGAGCACGGCACCACCATGTTCGTGATCCTGCAGGGCGGGGTGGCGCTGGATTTCGGCGAGGACCTCAACGAAAAACACCTGGGCGCACGCGAATTCTTTGGCGAGCTGGGGTTGCTGATCGGCGACCACGCCCGCGCCGCGTCGGCTACGGTGATCGCCGATGGCGTGCTGTTGGAGTTGCAGAACCATGAGTTCCAGGTGCTGGTCGACCGCAATGCCGGGCTGGTTTCGCATTTCCTGCGCCGGGCCATCATGCGCGTGGTCTCCAACGAGCAGGGCCTGATCCATCGCCTGCGCCGCCGCAACCAGGAATTGCAGGCCGCGCTGGACAGTCTGCGGGTCACTTCGCACCGGCTGGACAAGAGCGAAGAGCTCAACCGCACCGATGAACTGACTTCGCTGTACAACCGTCGTGGTTTGGCCATGTTCCTGGAGCAGGGGCGCAACAACGGCGGCTATCACGGCTACGGTCTTTTGCTGATCGACTGCGACCGTTTCAAGGACGTCAACGACATGCACGGGCACCTGCTGGGCGATCGCGTCCTGCAAAGCGTGGCCAACATCCTGCGCTCGCTGTCCGCTTCGCAGGATTTCGCGTGCCGTCTGGGCGGCGACGAATTCTGCCTGGTGCTCAAAGCGCAGCATCGCGAAGAGATGCTGCGTTATGCCGATTTCGTGGTGAGCACCGCGCGCGCGCTGCAGCAGATGCAGCCGTCGCCGCCGCTGATCACCACGCTGAGCGTCGGCGCCTGTCTGATCGATCCGTCGCGCGATTGGAACGATTGGTATGCGCAGGCCGACCAGGCGCTGTACCGCGCCAAGAGCGTCGGCGGCGATCGCGTCGAGTGGCAGGATTGAAAAGCGGAGCGGTGAAAGGATGAACGATATCGGCCGTCTCCCACTCGAAGGTCCGCAGTTGCGGACGCTGCTGTTGACCGATCTGGTCGATTCCACGGGTCTGGTGGAGCGTCTTGGCGACACGCCGGCCTCGGAACTGTTCCGCGAGCACGATCATCTGGTGCTGAAGCTGCAGCAGGAATGGCGCGGGCGCCTGATCGATCGTTCCGACGGTCTGTTGCTGCTGTTCGAACGCCCTATCGATGGCCTGGGTTTCGCGTTGGATTACACGCGCGGCCTGCGCGAACTTGGCAAGGCGCGCAATCTGGAGTTGCAGGCGCGCGCCGGATTGCACGTGGGCGAGGTGCTGACCTGGAAGAACAGCGATGCGGCGGTGCTGGTGGGTGCCAAGCCGCTGGAAGTGGAAGGCCTGGCCAAGCCGATGGCCGCGCGCCTGATGACCTTGGCGCGCCCGGGCCAGATATTGCTCTCGGCGGTGGCCGAATCTCTGACCCATCGCGCCGCGCGCGAGCTGGGCGAACGCGGACAGAACCTGTTGTGGAAATCGTACGGGCGCTGGCGTTTCAAAGGCGTGCCCGAGGCGCAGGAAGTCTACGAAGTGGGCGAGGTAGGTATCGCGCCGTTGCGCGCGCCGTCCAATATCGCCAAGGCTTGGCGCGATACGCCGTTGTGGCGGCGGCCTGCGGCGCTGGCGGTGGAGATCCTGCTCATCGTTGGCGTTGGCGTGGGCGTGTGGTTCGTCACCAAGCCGCAACCGGCCATCGCCTTCGCCGAACGCGACTGGGTGGTGGTGGGCGATCTGCGCAACCTGACCGGCGAGAAAGTGCTGGATGATTCGCTGGAACAAGCCTTCCGCATCAGCTTGGAACAGTCGCGCTACGTCAACGTGCTGAGCGACATGAAGGCGCGCGATACGTTGGCGCGGATGCAGCGCAAGCCGGGGACGTTGCTGGATCGGGCGGTCGCCTCGGAGATCGCTTTGCGCGACGGCGTGCGCGCGGTGATTTTGCCGACGGTGTCGGAGGTAGGGGGGCGATTGCGCATAAGTGCGGAGGTCATTGACCCGCATACTCAGACGACGGTGTACGCCGAATCGGTAGATGGCACGGGCGCGGGTTCTGCATTGGAATCGATCGATGCGGTCACCATTGCTTTGCGCGGCAAGCTTGGTGAGGCGTTGGCATCGATACAGAAGGATTCGGAATCGCTTCCGCAGGTCACGACCTCCAATATGGATGCATTGCGTTCGTATGCCCTGGGCCAAAAATCGTTCGCCTCAGCACAGTACGAGCAGGCACGGTCGTTCTATGCGCGTGCGGTCGGCTTGGATCCAAAATTCGCGCTGGCTTATCTGGGATTGGTGCGCTCGCACAACGCGATGAGCGACCTGGCTGGCGGCAAGCAGTACCTGGACAAAGCCATCGCGCTACGAAAGCACCTCCCTCCTAGGGATCAGCTGTATCTCGATGCATGGACGGCGCAAATCAATGACCCCTCCGGCGCCCTGCAAAAGTGGCAGGAGATGTCCAGCCTTTATCCAGACTTCTATCCCGCCATCGCGAATGTCGGCAACGCTTTCTATCTGGACAACCGGTTTGCTGAAGGAACTCCGTTCGCCAAGCGCGCTACCTCTCCGCAGAGCGAATTTGCGCCATTGTCCTGGGATCTGGTTGGCCGCCTTGCACTGGGGCAGGAAAAGTTTGCGGAGGCCGAAGCAGCTTTTAGCAATGCGGTCGCCAGAGGATCCAAGTCCGCAGTGGTTCGCCGCGCGAACACGTTCGCGGCGCAGCGACGCTTCGACCAGGCCGCAAAAACCTGGCCGCTTTCCTTGAAGGTTCACGGCGTCTATTTCGACAGGGTCTCGCTGTATCTTGATCAGGGACTGTGGGCTCCGGCTGTTTCCGAGGCGCGTGGACTGGAGCGGCAGACGCCTGCGGGCTCGGTCCGGTCGCGGTTGGCCATCTATCCGTCGGCGGTTGCCGCATGGGCGCAGGGCGACTATAGATCGACACGCAAGGAGATTCGACGAATTGCCGACACGACGCTATCTGCCGTCGCCAATCCGACGAATGCGGCTGATGCGACCGACGATGCATACGCTGCAGTCAGCGCGGGCATACTCGCTCAACGCATGGGCGATACGGCAGTAGCTCGTAACGTTACCGCCGAACTGCAAAAGAGGAAGGAGCTGCTGACGAACCGGCCGTTGCGCGACTTGGTGGAAGTATCGAAGGCAAACGATCTGCGTTTATCGGGGAACGCAGACAAAGCCATCGCATTGCTTGAGCCACTGGTGAATGGGAGCGAGCCTTTCCAGACCCACGCTGCATTGATGGAGGCCTATGCGGCCGCAGGGCTGATCAATAAGGCGGTTGGCCAGGCGCGTTGGTTGAGCAGCCATCGTGGCCGTGCATATATCGAAATCGGTTGCGCTTGGTGCCAGCAGCCACTGGACGTGTTCGACACCACGCATGCGCACCTGCGAGCAGCGGAACTGCTCGCAGGCGCGGGAAACGAAGATCAAGCCAGAAAGGAGCTCACGGCTTTCGATTCAAAATGGAACGAAACCCAGTTGCCGGATCATTTGCGGGTTCGGCGCAGGGCGGTACTCGAAACGTTCAACTGAATCGGCGTCATCCCCAAACCTGCCGTGAGCATGCTATGCAAGGCGTCGCGCGCCTTGATGACGTCGGCCTTCGGCGCAATGCTCTGTACGGCCATACAGCAACAGGTGCGCTCCAGTTCCGCCAACGCTGCGGTATCGCCTTTCGGCAACTTGTAACCCGCCTGCACCAAAGCCGTCTTGGGATCTTTCTTGAACAGCCGGCGAAACTCGTTGTCCGTGCTCAGCTTATCCAGCAGCTTGCCCGCGACCTTCGGATCAAGAGGCGCGGCCTTCCCCGACGCGCCCGTCTTCTTAGTAGCCATGTTGTCCCCAGTTAAAGGCCTCGAAACGGGCCTCTTGCGCGACAATCTAGCCTTGTCCGTGTTGCTAAACAACCGTAGGGTCGCGCATCCATGTCGAAACAGGGGAAGGCACCATGAAGGTGCGCCGTTGCAAAGTGCTGTATCTGGAGCCCAGGGAAGAGGTGGGTTTCGACCTGGAAATGCTGCTGGCGGGCGGCAACGGACTGCGCCGCGAGCTGCGCTGGATAGCGCTGGCGCCGCATCTGGGCGGCGAAATCGGGATCGACGCAGCCGAATGCGAGCTGCTGGGTGCCCTGAGCCCCGACGAATGGATCGACAGCGGCACGCTTGCCGGGCATGGAGCATTGAAGAGCCTGCTGAAGAAAGGCCTGATAGTCGGTACCGGCAAACGCCACGCCGCCCATCGCGAATGCGACGAGGCCTTGCGCGGCGTGTACTGGCATCCCCTGGCCGCAACCCTGCACGCTTTCACCCGCTGGGAAGTGGCCGACGCCGTGCAAGCGATGCAGGACACCGGCACCGAAACCGCCGGCGAACTGCGAGAGGTTCTTGGCGCTCCCCCGAAGGAAGCGATGGTCCGCGGCGACGAAAACCAGCGCATTCCGCTGCCACGAACCGCCCGCACCGACTTCGACCACCTGCTCGCCCGCCGCGCCACTTGCCGCAACTTCGATGCCGAGCGACCGTTGCCCCATGCCCTGTTCGCACAACTCATCGAGCGCGTGTTCTCCGCTCAATCGCACGTGCGGGTCAGCGACGACACCGTTTTCCTGAAGAAAACGAGTCCCTCCGGCGGCGGCCTGCATCCGGTGGAGGCCTATCTGATCGTGCAGAACGTCGAAGGACTAGCACCCGGCCTGTACCACTATCACGCGACCACCCACGCCCTGGAGCCGCTGCCGTTACCCGAACACTCGCTCTACGACCTGGCCATGGTGGCCGTGGCCCAGCAGCACTGGTTCGCCAATGCGCATGTCATGGTGCTGATGGCGCCACGCTACGATCGGTCCTTCTGGAAATACCGCAACCACGCCAAGGCCTATCGCGCCATTACCCTGGAAGCGGGGCATCTATCGCAGACTCTGTACCTGTCGGCCACCGAGGCCGGCTTGGGCGCCTACATCACCTGCGCCATCAACGAAGTGCCGCTGGAACAGGTATTCGGCCTGGATCGCCTCAGCGAAGGTGCGCTGGCGATCTGCGGCTTCGGCTGGCGCGGCGAAGAGATGGTGACGATGGAGCTTGATCCGGCCGGCGAGGTTTGGCGGATGGAAGATCCCTCGTAGGTCGGGGCTACGCCCCCGACGCCCTCAGAGTTTCCGTGCGTCGGGGGCGTAGCCCCGACCTACGGCTTCTTCGGCGTACTCCGCCGCAAACCGTCGCCCGGGTCCACATTCGCCCAGGACACATGGTTTTCCCAGTACGCATGCATCTGCGGTGCGCGGTCCACCGGCGTCGTGAAGTGGGCCAGGGCGATGTGCAGCTCGCCGGGCCAGCGGCTGGAGCGGAAGAACATCATCGTGCCGCAGCGGCTGCAGAAGCCGCGTTCGGCGCCGGGTGAGGATACGTACCAATGCAGTCGGTGCTTCGGATCGCCGATTGCGCATTGCGTGGCGTCCATTCCCACCCAGGTCACGAACGCCGCGCCGTGCGCGCGACGGCAGAGGCTGCAATGACAGTGCGCTACCCATTTGCTGGGTAGCGTGGCTTCGAGTTTCAAATCGCCGCAGAGACATTGGGCTTTGGCGGTGGTCATGAAGGGTTCCTTGGCGCGATCACTCTCAGCCGTCATCCCCGCGCAGGCGGGGACCCAGCGACTTAAGGCGCTCAGAACAGAGTCGCTGGGTTCCCGTCTGTGCGGGAATGACGGTCAAAAGCGCGGACCGCTCTACTCCTATTTCTTGATTTCCTGCTTGTGCGTCTTCAATGCGTCGGCCAATCCCGGCACGCCATCGGCGCCGGTCGGCACGCTGATGCTGGAGCCTTCGAAATCGTTGCCGATAGGTTCCGCGCGGCCGCCCAGGCACTGGCTGAGGAAGCCCTCGGCCACCGCGTTGAACGCCTTGCTGTTCTGCGGACGCGCGAAGCCGTGGCCTTCATCGGGAAACAGCACGTAGGTCACCGGGATGTTCTTGGCCTTCATCGCATTGACGATCTGATCGGCCTCGGCCTGCTTCACTCGCGGATCGTTGGCGCCCTGGCCGATCAGCAGCGGTTTGGTGATCTTGTCGGCGCGGGTCAGCGGCGAACGGTCCACCAGCCATTTCTTGCCTTCCTCGGTGCGTGGATCGCCCATGCGCTTGGCCAACTGCTCGTAGAAGCTGGCCCAATAGGCCGGCACTGTGCTCAACAGCGTGTTGAGATTGGACGGGCCCACGATGTCCACGCCGCACTTGAACGCATCCGGCGTGAAAGTGACACCGACCAGCGTGGCATAGCCACCGTAGCTGCCGCCCATGATGGCGACCTGGTCCGGCGTGGTGACGCCTTCCTTCACCGCCCACTGCACCGCGTCCAGCAGATCGTCGTGCATCTTCGCCGCCCACTCGCCGTTGCCGGCGTTGGTGAACTCCTTGCCGAAGCCGGTGGAGCCGCGATAGTTGACCTGCAGCACCGCATAACCGCGGTTGGCCAGCCATTGCGTAGAACCCCCGTAACCGTAGCCATCGCGCGCCCATGGGCCGCCATGCACCATCAGCACCATCGGGACCGCGGCATCGGCTTTGCCGTCATTGTTGGTATCGGCGCTCTTGGGCAAGGTCAGATAGCTCACCAGGGTCAGGCCATCGCGCGATTTGATTTCCTGCGGCCACTGCGCAACCAGCGGCTTGCCGTCCAGCGCAGGGCGCGCGGAAAACAGCTTGGTCAGCTTGCCGTCGACGCCGCGGTCGTAGCGGTAATACACCACTGGGGCTTCCGCCGCCGAATACGCCACGATCCAGGTCTTGTCGTCGTAGGTGCGGGCATTGACGCCGACTTCGCCCGGGCCGATCGCTTCCAGCTTCTTCAGATCGGCGGCGATACCGGCATCCAGCGGCGACCATTGCTCGCGCAGATAGTCCACTGCGACCGCCTGCACCACGCCGGTCTTGGGATCGGACAGCGAATTGCCCACGTCGGCGCGCTTGTCCTCGAACACCAGCGTCTTCTTGCCGCTGGCCACGTCGATGGCGTACAGCGCCGCGGTGTCGCGGCCACGCGAATCGACCATGTACAGGGTCTTGCCGTCGGTGGTCAGCCCGGCGGGCTGGGTGGAAAGCGAATCTTCAAAGGGAATGTCGTCGTACTTCTTCCAACCGCCCTTGCCGTCCGGCTGCAACACGTCCTGGCCGCCGTCGGGGCGCGACTTGGTGGCGTAGCGAACGGTGTAATCGTCGTCGGTCAGGTAACCGCCGATCTCGTCGTCGTTCTTTTCCACCAGCGTGCGCTTGCCGCTTGCAAGATCGACGCGATAAAGGTCGTGCCATTTCTGGTCGCGGTCGTTCATGCTCACCAGGATCGATTCCGGATGCGCATGGCTGGCGCCGGTCACCTGTGCGGTGGTCTTCGGAAACGGTGTGAGGTCGGTGGTCTTTCCGGACCCGATATCCACGCTGAAAAGATGGAAATCCTCATCGCCGCCGCTGTCGCGCAGATACAGCAGGGTGTCGGGTTGGTAGGACCAGAAATAATTGCGGATACCGCGCGCCTTGTCGTTGGTCACCGCGCGCGCCTTGGAAGGATCGGCAGCTGGGGCGACCCATACGTTCATCACGCCGTCCACCGGCGCCAGCCAGCTCAAGGTCTTGCCGTCGGGACTGATCAGCACGCTCGAGCGTTCCGGGTTGCCGAACAGGGCATCGCGCGGGATCAGCTCGGTGCCTGCGATCCTCTGCGCGGCGGTCGCCTTGTCCTGGGCCAGGGCGGTGGAAATGGAGAGGGACAGCAGCAGAGCGGTAGCGGGAAGCAGGAAGCGCTGGGCAGGTTGGTTCGACATCTGGCGGCTCTCCAAAGCGAGGGTAGAGGTGCGGATGGCGAGCATCCGGCAGGCGTGGTTAAAGCGGGGTGGCGATGGGCAATATGCAGTGCAGTGGAGCATGCAGCCGCAACCGGCGCATGTGACGCAAGGCAGGGTGTGCTCTGCCGCCTCCCTTGCGCAGCAGGGGAGGGTTGGGGAGGGGTGCTCTTCGCGCACAACCCTCCGTAGCCGCTCCTTCGCTTGCTCAGCTCTATCTTTCAGAGAAGCAGATCAAGATCAAAAGCACCCCTCCCCAACCCTCCCCTGCTGCGCAAGGGAGGGGGCAGAGCAACGGCGGGCAGAGTTCATGCTGCGCTTTGGATCGCGCCGCGATCCACGCGCCGGTAGCCCAGCGCTTCGGTCAAATGCGGGGTGGCGATTTTTTCCGCACCACCCAGATCGGCGATGGTGCGTGCTACCCGCAGGATGCGGTGCATGGAGCGGGCGGAGAGTTGCAGGCGCTCTATGGCGCGTTCCAGCAGGGCCTGGTCGCGGTCGTCCAGACGGCAATGGGCCATGGTTTCGGATTGTCCGAGCTGCGCGTTGGCCTTGCCCGCGCGCGCATGCTGCAGCGCACGGGCGGCTTCCACGCGCAAGCGCACCGCAAGGGTGGGTTCGCCCGCGGGCGCATCCGGACGCAGGTCCTGCGGCGGCAGGCGCGGTACTTCGATATGCAGATCGATGCGGTCCATCAGCGGGCCGGAAATCTTCGCGCGGTAGCGACGCACATTCTCCGGACTGCAGCGGCAGCGTCCCGACGGATCGCCGGCCCAGCCGCAGGGGCAGGGATTCATAGCTGCGACCAGTTGAAAGCGTGCGGGAAACTCCGAGCTGCGCGCCGCACGCGAAACGGTGACCGTGCCCGACTCCAACGGTTCGCGCAGCACTTCCAGGGCTTTCCGGTCCCACTCGGGCAGCTCGTCGAGGAACAGAACCCCGTTGTGGCTGAGCGAAATTTCGCCGGGCCGCGGATCGGCGCCGCCGCCCACCAAGGCGACCGCGCTGGCGGTGTGGTGTGGCGAGCGGTACGGACGTTGCCGCCAGCGCGAAGGGTCCAGGCCGCGCCCGCTCACTGAGGCGATGGCGGCGGTTTCCAATGCTTCTTCTTCGCTGGCTTCCGGCAGCAGGCCGGGCAGGCGCGAAGCGAGCAGGGTCTTGCCGCAGCCCGGAGTTCCGATAAGCAGAAGTATGTGACATATTAACCCCATGACCGACGCCTACACCTATATCCGCTATTCAACCCCCGAGCAGATTAGGGGTGACAGCAAGCGTCGCCAAAGTGAAGTACTTGACCAGTTCCTAAAAGACCATGCCTTGACGTTAAAAAATAGCGATGCGTACTTTGATCTTGGTGTTTCAGGATTTCGCGGTGCGAATCTCACAAAGGGGCTAGGGAAATTTGTTGCAGACGTTCAAGCGGGGAGCATAAAAAAAGGCTCATACCTAATAGTTGAATCGATGGACCGGCTCTCTAGGCAGAAGGTGGTAGATGCTTTCAATATAGTTCTTTCACTTATAAATCATGGAATCAAGGTGGTCACCCTAAAGGATTCCGGGGTCCAGATTCTTGATAAGAGCGCTGACTTGGGTCAATTGATTCTTACTCTAAGTTCGATTCATAGAGCCAATTCAGAGTCAGAGCTGAAGTCTGGGCGTGTTAAAGAGGCGTGGCGACACAAGAAGAAGAACGCGGCATTGCGGCCAGTAAGTCAGCGTAGTCCAGAATGGCTTTCCTTCAATAAGGAAAAACAGAAATTCGAACCGATTGCCGAACGCGTCTCAGCAATAAAAAGAATTTTCGAGCTAGCAGACGATGGAATAGGCAGGCACAGAATTGTTCGAATACTGAATGGGGAGGGCATAAAAAGTTTTAGGAGTCCTGAGCAAGGTTGGCAAAGCTCTTCCGTGCATAAGTTGCTCGCAAACAAATCGTTGATTGGGTTCTACATGCCTCATGAAATCGTATTCGATGAGGAAGGAAGCAAAAAGAGAGTGCCCGACGGCGAACCGGTGCCGGGCTACTATCCTGTAGTCATAGATGAAAAATTGTTCAACAGGGTTGGTTCTAGGAACAATGGCATAACTGATGCGATGCGTGGGCGCCAAGGTGTGACCCTTACAAACTTGTTCACTGGCATGGTGTTCTGCCACTGGTGCGGTGCGCCGGCCGCACTTAGCAACAAGGGAAAATGGAAGTACCTTGTCTGCTCAAAAGCACGAAGAAGAATGGGTTGTCAGCCATATAGGTCGTGGCCCTACGATCATATCGAGATGCTAGTGCTTGCCTCCCTTAAGGAGGTGGACTTTGGGGCCATTCTTTCGGGAATCAATCTAGAGAGCCAACTCGCGGAAATTAAGAATCGCTTTGCTTCTCTATCGAGCGATTTGAATGAGAAGAGACGGGTTCTGGCCAACTTCAATGATTCGCTTAGAGAATCTAACTGGAGTCTTTCTAAAACCATTACTTCCAATTTCGTTGCTGTTGAGAAGGAAATAGCAGAGAAAGAAGATGAGCTGGAAGAGCTTAGAAAGCAGGTGGTTATCCTAGACAAGCCGATTGAAGACCCGGCCACGTTCAATCGCAAGCTATTGAAGCTATACGAAGAAATGGTTGTGGCAAAGGATCAGGAAAAGTACATCATTCGAGTAAGGCTAAGAGAAAGAATTTCGATGCTTGTCAAAAGAATAGAAATTAAGCCGTACTCGCGGTTGGACGCTCCTGAGAATCCTGAGAAGGAAAATCAGAAGATAATTCTCATATATTTTAGGAATGGACTGAGGCGGGTTGTACTCCCAATCGGAGCAGGGACAAAGTTCGAAATATTCGACAAAGCTGAATGCACTCCGCCATGAAAGTTGGCGCCGCGCAACTTTCTCGATGTCCCATATGGCTCTAGCTGCTTTCAAGATTGCTGCAAAACCAACCTATCAAAATCCCAAACTTGTAAGTGATTTAGGTCAATTAGTGCCACTACTTATAGGGATCTATGATCTCTTCAACGTTTAAGTACTCGTCTTCTGAAAGTTGCCGCACGCCACCGGAGTCACTAAGGGTGTCGAAGTCGCTAATCACTTTGGGCTTGCAACTCAGCGTCGCTAATCTATTTCCGTCTTTCAATACAATAACGCCCTGACTAATCCCGCCGCTATCGCCGCCGTCGGACTGCCATTCATGTGAGTAGACAAGGTAGCGATACGTTCCATTTGTAAAACGTATCCACCCCCCAAACGCGTTATCGACGAATCTGCCCATGTCCGTTATAGGTCGAAAGTTGCTCGGATTCTCTGGATAAGAAATCTCTGGAGTACCAATTGGCCCAAAGCGATACTGGACGTAGCCTTTTTCAGGGGACAAGTCGGATGATGCACACACGGACACGGTCTTCTTGCCGATGCTGCATGAGAAGACAACTTGTTCTGTGGCATCGCAGTGCCCTTCAGCCGCTAAAGCTGTAGAGGGCGCGAGGATGAGTCCAGCTAGGACCAGAAGCGTCCGCATACTTCAGTTCTCCAATGTTTAAGTGAGGACGATGCTGTATCACCCGGCGTGGGCAAGCTGGTAAACAGATTGGGCTGAATATCCGGGATTTTGCGCTTCAGCCGCGCGCCTTGCTTCGTCAGGCGTACCCGCGTTGACCACGATGACGAACGTTCCACTGCCGCCACCCGGTCGACCCAGCTTCACTTCAAATTTGGCCATGGCTCTCTCCGAACAGATTGATTGATTGCAATACTCGCGGGGTGCTAGACAACTAGAAACAGAATGCTTCCTCCATGCTCGCCCAAGATGCCGGCCACAACGTAGGCAGTCATATCTATTTCTTCCAAGTGAAGCAATTCGCTACGCACTTCTTCAGTGCCGGTAACAATGATTCTCTCATTGCCGATCGTGTGGCACTGAATAATCGGAACTCCGTCCCTTACGCGTGGCCCATAACATTTCTCTATGCCAAGCAGGGCGACCCCGCTTTTCGCACTCCCATCCTGTACCTTAAGTTGCAGGTCAAGGAGGTCAATTGACTTGCTCACAGTGCCGCCACTAAATCTATAGTCCACCGTGCTGAAATCTATCTGCCTTGAAATCCTAAAGTCTGATTGGACAGCGTTTGCCCCTTTACCAATCAGAGCTGAATTCTGTTCAAGCGCTGAGCATCCCGTTAGTACCAGCAAGAGCAGCATCCACTTATTCATGTTCGATCCCCATAAGTTCGATTTCCACGCTGCGACTAAACTGGTTTTTCAACGGATGTTCGTCCCTTCACTGCAGGATCGTCTTCTCAATCTAGAAAGTGCTCTCAGCTTCTTCAAGTTCTGCTCCGCAGCTTGGGCACTCCATGACATGCTTGAGAAAGAGACCCATTGCGAGAGCAATGAAGAACCACGTGACACCGCCGATGCCACCGAATGGTAGGGTCACTAGGAATAGCGCAATAACCGTCCACCACGATAGGTACCACGGCCGTTTGGATTTCTTGACCCCCATCAGCCCGCTATAGCCACACTCCAAGCAAGTCGCATTGGTATGTTTGTCGTACTTTCTAAGACTCTGCCGTACATGCTCAGAAGACAGGTCATGCATTGCTCCGTTACTGGACCATCGTTGGGTCTTGTCACTCAGAGATGACGGGCTATCTGGATGTGGGGAAGGGCGAACCGGCAAAGGCGGCGGGCCACTTGCTGGCAAAGGAGGTGGGCTACCTGATTTGTTCTCAGTCATTCCTATCTTTCCCCTCAAGCATGCGTGACTGCCTATACCTTTCCGACTAACTCATAAGTATCTTGAGATTTTCCTGTCCCCGAAAAAGGCACGGACAAGACGCCTTCTGTAGGGCATACGGCTACTGTCCGCTCCCGATGGAACAAACAATTCTCGGGCCTAGGCCCTTCGCCCAAGCCATCCGGATGCTACATATAATGTAGCATACAGAGCGAACCGAAAAAGTCATCCTGAAGCGGACTAACAACCCCGCTCCGAATGGCCATATCTCAGTCAAAACTGCGCGACACGTTTGCCAAGAGACTCAAGGAGGCGCGCTTGGCCGCTGGGTTTTCGCAGCGTGAACTGGGAAGGCGTATAGGTCTTTCAGAGGAAGTTGTGTCTAGTCGAGTCACCCGCTATGAGCGAGGAACTTCGGAGCCAGACTTCGCGACAGCGAGCAAGCTTGCCAAGGAGCTTGGTGTGCCGCTCGCCTACCTCGTTGCAGACAATGAGACGCTGGCCGATATCATTCTCGCTGTCGCTGCCCTATCGCTAGGTGAGCAGCGCAAGCTCGCGGCGGAACTTAAATCAAAAGCACCGCCGAAGGCACGGGTGAAATAGTTGCCCGCAAGACGCCTTCAGCTATATTTGCACTCAGTCGCTGCCCCCGCTTGAGGGTAGCGGCGGTGCCTCCTAACAATTCACTCAAATAGATCCCGCATTAGGGTTGCTGGCGTGGGCCGCGAATATGCCCCATACATTTCATCTTCATCGAGAGAGCCTAAAACGCAAGTTCGCGGTCTACGTCGTCGTGGCGAAGGCTGAAGGACACATCTATCTGTATGTTGGTAAGGTCGGTGACAATCGGGAGGGCTGCAACCCGCTAATCTCTCGGTGTGGCAACCACTTCTCCTATAACAATATTCACAGCCAGATTCGAAACAAGATCGAGGATCATGAGATTCGTGACTACGTGTACGTCTTTGAGCACTTTGACGACTACACAAGCAATCTTGATGAGCGTCGCCATGCTATTGATCGGACCAATGAGATGGAGCGTTGGCTGAACCAAGAGGTACAACAGATTGCCCACGGTAACTCTGGCATTGAGTTGCTCAATCCGTACAAAGGCAAGGGATACCTCGAGGCGAACGAGCGCGCTAAACGCGCAGCTTTCCGTACGCCGGAAGCCGAGGCTCAAATCAAAGCGGTGGCAGCCGCAGTTCTCGACGCGTGCGGCTAGGGGATGATTCCCGAGTAAATTATTGGAACCTCAACAGTTCAGGATTAGAGTACATTCACGACGAGATCAGAGGTATCCCATGTGCTACTCCGCCAAGATCACCTCTGACTACCGAAAGTATCAGCGTCTAGGCGGCAAGATGTCGCTCTCCGACTTCGCCGCCCTGTGGCTGCGCGATCCATTCCAAGAGAAGAAGAAGCGCCCCAAGGCGCCTAAGGCTTTGGAGGATATGGTTGCGGCGATGGACCCCGGAATAGGAGAACTAATCGACGCGTGGAACGCTGAAGAAGCTGCTGCTCTAGAACCAGAGCTGTTCAAACAGCGTAAGCGGGTAGCCGATGCCGAGCGCAAGCTTCTGACCAAGGTTACGAAGAAGGCCCAAGATGACGTGCGAATTGGCACGAACAAGGTCGAACAGATCAAGGGTTGGTTGGACGACTTCAAGCGAAAGGCCCCAGAGCCAAGGGACGAAAGAATATTCCCCCAATGGTATGCGCCGGTCTTGATTGTGGAGGACGGTAAGCGAGTCATTAAGCCGATGCGCTATCAATGCCGTATAGCCGGTATGCCCGCCAGCAGCGACTATGCAAAAGATGGAAAGTTAAGTGGAACGTATAACGCTCGCAGAGATAACTTGGAGCGATTCTGGCACCGGCAGTTTGGATACACCCACGGCTTAATGGTCATTAGTACGTTCTACGAGAACGTGGATACGCCTGAGGGCGGCAGCAAACGCATTCAGTTCACTCCGAGAGATGGCAGTGACATGCTGGTGGCGTGCCTGTGGTCGCATTGGACGGACCCCAGCGGGGAGCATCCGGACCTACTGTCCTTCGCCGCGATCACAGACGATCCGGAACCAGAAGTTGCGGCGGCCGGTCATGACAGAACGATCATCAATATCAAGCCAGAGCATGTGGATGCATGGCTGAATCCCGATCCCGCGAACCTGCAAGCGCTCTATGCAATCTTCGACGATAAGCAGCATCCGTACTACGAGCATCAGTTGGAGAAGGCGGCTTAGGGCATAGCTTGAATGGATTGCTAGGGAGCACGTCGGTTAGCCGCACCGATCTCTAAAAATTCAATAACATGAAGGGTCTTGCATAATGCTTCAAGCTCGCTCAGGAGCAACCTTGGGTCGAACACCTCGGGCGTGGCGAAGTCTTGACCCTTCAAATCAGTCGGATATCGATGACGTTGATCTAGTGTTGAATGATATGACTGAACCGTCTCCGGGAATAAATCAAGCTCTTCCCTAGGCGAGAAGGTAGCCGGCACACTGAAATGAAAGCGGCTCTCTGGATAACGGCTTTTATATTCGGCAAGGAGCTTATCCAAGTTGTGTCCGGCCTGTGACCGCGTGTTAGTACTGCGGAGAATTGCCGCCTTGAGAAATAGTTCAAGCCCTTGCCGGGCCAGATGCAATATGACGCGGCTTGACGAGTATTGCTTTGAAAAATCGTCGGTCACCATGGCTTTGCATAGGTAAACGCTGGCTTCGATGTATGCGCGAGACAGCCAGAAGGATCGCTCCCACACTGGCATACCTTCGAATTCCCCAGCATTCGGACGGTAATGATCTCTGTCCATGCGCCCATACCCCGGAGTTAATCCGCCCGGCTGAGGGGCGGTGACTGAGCGCGAATATAGCCGATGGGAGCACCGGAGGCCGTTCTCAGGTTTTGAGAGTACTCAGCCAGAAACTCCCGTAACTCACGGGAGACCCAGAAATGGATAGAAACGAACTTGACGGCCGTCTTCACAAGCTGCGTGCCGACCTTCCCAGCATGTTGGCCGACGCTGAGGATGAAGATGACTTCTGGCCGGCGTTTGCCGGCGAAGCGGACCTGATCGAAGACGGGGCCGTTAGTGCTGAGGACTGCCGCTATGTGCGCAATCAGCTAAACCGAATGCTCCGGCAGGCCGGCGTCGCTGAGCGGGTTTGAGTCTTACGATGCTGCCCACGGACTACCGCTGGGAATCTCTTTGGGAGGGCCAAGCCTTGATTCTGCATGGAGTGGCTCCGTATCCCTGCCGCTGCGCTAACTGGGTTCCTTTGCCCGGTGGTGGCGGCTTCCTGCTTCATTTCGGCGTTAGGGATGGTTTGCCGCAGCAGCGAACGTTCGCAACGGACGCCGGGGCCATTCGTTTTGCGGAGGCTTGGGCGGTCAAATGGGATGCCGAAATCCGAAGGGTCGTCGCAAACAAGTGCAACACTGCATATGCCGTTCGATTACCTTCACCGGAAGTCGCTAGGGAGGCGGCCAGCCGAGACTACGCTCGCCGCAGGGGACACCGGAAAGATTGGTTCAAGCAGAAGTAGAAAGCCCCCGGCCCAGCTTCACGGCTTACTCAAGACCGCGCCCTGATCCTGTTGCTGAGTGGCATCCATTGCTGGTGCAAAGGCGTGCTGCCGGGGGCATGTACAGATTAGCGATATGCCCCTGCGCCCGTAATCGGCCAACTGCCTTTCCAACTGTAGGAAAAGCCTGAGACGTTCGGCAGTAGTTGCAGATCTAGCTGGATACCCGCCGGACGGCGTGAGCTATGTAACCCGCGTACTGTGCCTGTGCAATTCGGCGAGCGTCATCCGGTGTCGCCGCGTTGACCTCTACGGCCATCGTCCCTGATCCGCCACCAGTTCTGCCCAGCGCTATTTCATACCGAGCCATGCGTAGGCTCCTGCAACGCCCGGTATACGCTGCTACGGCTCACAGAGAAGCGCTCCGTGAGCTGTTCGATACTGAATCCATCCTCCTGCCGCATCTGGCGTATACGAGCCATCTGAGCCTCATTCAACGCGTTCTTGCGGCCAAATTTGATGCCCTTCTTCTGGGCGAGTGCGATACCGTCCCTTTGGCGCTCCATACGGATATCCGCCTCGAACTCAGCGAAGGCTCCCAGCAGCGAGAACATCAATCGTCCTTCGGACGTGGTTGTATCCAAGCCTTGGTCCAAGACCTTCAGGCTGACCCTCTTCTGCTTTAGACGGTCGGAAATCTTGGCAAGGTCGAGTACCGAGCGAGCCATGCGATCGAGCCGGCAAATGACCAGCACATCCCCCTCCCTGACGAACTCCAAGCAAGCTAGCAGTTCGGGGCGGTTCTCTGCCTGCCTCCCAGAGCGCTTCTCCTTGAAGACCTTGCTGCAGCCCGCCTTGGTGAGCTTATCGAGCTGGACATCCAGCGACTGTCCGGCTGAGCTGACACGGGCATAGCCAACGATTTCCATAAGACTTGTCCCAGAAGGTCTAGAGGATGGGATTGTATCATTGTGGAATGACTTGTGACACATTTTTTGGGCTGTCCCAAGAGGTATACAAATAGGAACGACCACGAGCGATAGGGCTGGCTTGCCCTACGACGTATGCTTGAGCGCTATAGGGGTGACTAAGGCTGCTGTATGACGCTGGACGCGGGACTCATTGAAGAAGTTAAGACTGGAAGAGCCGTTCTTTTCTTGGGTGCAGGCGCTTCCCTAGGTGCCACGGACAAAAGTGGCAATTTGATCCCTGACACAGACCAGTTAGGGAAGCTGATATGTGCAGAGTTCCTCGGGCCGCAATACGCGGGCTTGGATTTCTTCAATACGTGCGACTACGCCATTACAGCTAAAAGTGGCCGCGAGCTGCAGAGGTTTATAAAGGAAACGTTAGAGCCATTCGAACCAGCGCGATTTCATCTAAAAATTCCTGATTTTCATTGGGCAGGTCTTGCTACCACCAACTTTGATTTAATCGTGGAGCGCGCCTACAAGGCCGCAGCTCATCCGCTGCAGCGTCTTAAACCGCTCATTAGAGACGTTGCAAATTTCATGGATACGCTGGAGAAGGGAGACCTTCTTTACCTGAAGCTGCATGGCTGTATTACCGCCTACGAGCAAATATCGCCCGGCATGGTCTTCAGTACTCAAGCAATCCTTAGACATCGAGATGGCCGAGCGGCGCAGTTCGCCGAATTCTTGGAATGGGCGCGAGGGAAGACAGTACTTTTCGCTGGCTATTCAATTAGCGACCACAACATGCGTCAGCTAATTGATGAAGTAATTAAAGAAGGGGACACGCGTCCGAAGCACTACATAATCAAACCAAACATCCTAGAGTTTGAAAAACAATATTGGGCCGAGCGACGATTCACCGTTGTTGACTCAACCTTCGAGGCATTCATCGACGAGCTTGATGCGGCGATTCCTAAAGCTACCCGCATGCTCGCGGGAGCAAAAAAGAAGGAGTCCACTTCGTTATCAAAGTTCATTGCAAGCAATAAGCAAGAAAGCCATTTACTAGACAGTTACCTCCAGACCGGTGCCGAACATGTTTCCAGTGAAACAGCAGCCCAAGCGGGAAGTGCAAAGAAATTTTTCAGCGGATTTGATTTGGGTTGGTACCCGATTGAACATCAGTTGGATTTTTCCCGCTCATTGACTAGCACAATACTTCATGAGCAGGTCGTCACTGCGAGCACGCCAGTATCTCCACGTCTAGTAGTTCTCAAGGCGCATGCTGGCGCGGGTAAGAGTGTATTGCTTCGCAGAGTGGCTTGGGATGCCGCCAAACGGCTGAACAAGCTGGTCATATTCGTTCCAAGCAACGGATTCGTAAATGTTCAGGCATTGCAGGAGCTGTCCGAGCTGACCCAAGAAACGATCTTCTTGATAGTGGAAGACCTCACTCTGGTGGCTGACGGAGTCCTTGACGCTCTGAACGGCTTCAAAAAATCCAAACACCAACTCATTGTGATTGGCGGTGCTCGTTTCAACGAATGGAACATTCGCGCCCAGTCACTTGATGCAGCGATCACTTCCGAGTATGAACTTAAATACCTCAATCATCGCGAAGTTGAGGATCTTCTTGTTCTGTTGGAGCTAAATGATTGCCTAGGTGAACTTGAGCACCTCAAGCAAGACCAGAGAGTTAAGCAATTTGAAGAGGTATATGGTCGACAGCTACTCGTCGCTTTGCATGAAGCAACGCGCAACTCGCAGTTTGCAGACGTGATCCTCGATGAATATCGAAAGATCACGCCACCGGAAGCTCAAATACTCTATGCGGATATATGCGCCCTCAATCGCTTCGGGTCACCTGTCCGAGCCGGGCTAATCTCTCGCGTCCACGGTATAAATTTTGAACAATTTCAGCAGCGCTTCTTTAGACCGCTAGAACAAGTCGTTGCTCTTGAAGAGGACAAACGTAGCGGCGATTGGATATATCGAGCGCGCCACCCATACATCGCTGAGATGCTATACGGTCAGGTATTTGTAACGCCAGAAGATCGCTTCGACAATCACACGAAGCTCATTACACGGCTAAACCCGGCCTATTCCTATGACCGCCGGATAATTGGTGACCTGTTGCGTGGGAGCAAGCTGGCGGAATCGTTTCCTGATATCGCACAAGGGATAGCCATCTACGACTTGGCTTTGGATGCATTGGGTGAAGAGGCGCATATCTATCATCAGATGGGCATCTACCTCATGAAACGTGGGCATGACATAAAAACATTGGGCCAAGCCGAGGATGCCTTAAAGCGCGCGAATGAGATTGCTCCATCGGACAGAACCATTCGACATTCACTCGCGGAGCTGGCTTTGTCGAGATCAAGAATTTCAGTTGATCCTATCGAGCGTGCAGCATGGCGAGGCGAGGCTATAAAAAGAGCGCAGCCGCTCATTGGGTCTTCTAATGGGTCTCATGCATATCACACGATTGCGAAAGCTCAAACTAGCGCCCTAAATGATGCTCTCGATTTGCCAAACGACGACGCCTTAACTGGCGACCTAGTGAGCGAAACTATTAAAGCCGCGGAGGAAGCCATCCGGGCCGGGCTAAGTCATTTTCCCGGTGATTCGCATCTGCTGTCTGAGGAAGCTCGATTAGCTGAACTTCTCGAGAATGACGAGCGTGCGGAGAGAGCGCTGAAGCGTGCTTTTGATTCCAACAAGAAGAGTCAACTAATCGCCAAGCGTTACGCAGTGGTACTTAAGGCGAGAAACAAGCTTGGAGATGCCAGAGAAGTACTGCGAGAAGCGCTTGAATTCAATCCATTTAGTCAGGATTTGAACTTTGACTTCGCTCAGCTTGAGCGAGCCATAGACCCGGGCATAGATGCTAACGACCCAGAGAAGTTACTGAGTTATTTCTTGAGGTCATTCGCAAAGGGAGACAAGAACTATCGAGCACAACTTCTCTGCGCCCGGCAGTTCGCGTTGGCTGGGAAACATCAAGAAGCTAAGGCAATTTTCGATTTGCTGAAAGTGGCGCCTGTTCCGTTCAAAACCAGAACCTACGTCAAGGAAGAAGTAAAGCTGTCAGATGGCACGCTTCGAGCCTACAACGGCATAGTGACGAGCAGGCGAGATTCGTACGGATTCATTCAACTCGATAGCAACGGAATAAGCTGCTATTTCAATGCATACTCGATGAAAGATGGTGCGGACTTGCCACCAGTCGGAACGCGAGTATCCCAACATTTGGGCTTCTCGTTCAATGGGCCAGCAAGTGTCGACGTTGAAGTGATTCATTGACGCGAATGGTCATCGAGCTTGCAGCCGCAAAAAGCAAAAGCGATTGCCGCTACCGAATCTAAGGCTCAGAGGCCAAGCTTCTGGAAGAATATTTTGTTTCGCATTCCGGCGTCTTTTAGGACTTTGTCCCAGCTAAGAACTTCGATATAAAGATTTATGTTGCTGTACCAGTTGAACCAACCAAGCGAGTCAGGCATCACCTTGAAATCTTTCTCGCGTTTAAGCCAGTTTTTTACCTTCTCAGTTAAGTCGCAAACCACGTATCCGTAGAATGGGGTGTTCTCAGCCACGAGTATATTCCGGCCTTGCGGTGTTCTGAATTTTCCGTCCTGAATATTGTTGACATACCGAATGATCTGTTCGACAGGGTCTTCTTTGGACGAGGCGTTTGCAAAGTCGTCCCGCTGTGGTTTCTTGAATTCAAATATCGTGACCGGATTGCTAGCTTCATTATCACCGCGGTATGCAAAAGGGTGGTCATAAGCAATCAAATCAGGTCGTTCCGATTTGCCTCCATTTAATGGGACATCGGATGATAGGTACCTTGTGAAGTTTAAGCGCTCATCGAGCAGCCATAAGTTATGTCCAACATACTCGACTGAATCACTATCATTATTCCTAGGAAATATGATGTCGTGGACAAAACCCTCGCTTTCGTATGCGCTAGCTGAGGTCAACTGTAAGCTCTTCTCAAAGAGAGCCAGAACATTCTTCCTAAGCGCCACATAGTGAACTAGATCGTTCTTGCTGCTTTCCGAAATTAGCTCGACGACACTTGCAATGTTGGATTCGAAATGAGCAACATCTCCATCATTCAGAATGCTGCCAACCTCCCTGCGAATTCTAACTTCGTCCTTGAACTTTTCCTCTTGGAGCTTGGCTTCTATTTGTTCATTGGTCGGATTGTAGGGAAACGCATTTAGATCTACCTTCTTGAGAATGGATCTATGCCAAGGCGCGTCGCTCTCGACATAAGATGCTATTTGTGCCGCCTTCTTTTCCTGCCGTGATGTGACTTCGGAGGAAATCGCGGCCTTCGTCAGCTCCGCTGCTTTTGCTTCAATCTGTGATTGGGACACGCCCAAAATCGCGTCACTATCTTTGTGAAACTCAAAGCCTCCGCGCTCGAGTGACACGTGGTCATTCAAGTAGTCTCCAAATACGTAGGTCTTAATGACATAGTTCCGGCCCGCGTCCGGAGTGCCGTCGCTGCGCTTCTCGTAGAAGTCCTCTGCGAACTCTGGGATATACAGTTGGGTAGCTGTTTCGGTAACTTCTCGGTTATGTGCTACGAGGCTAATCTTGCTCTTGGAATTGCGTGGAGAGTAAAGCTTGAAAATACGGACCTGAAATTGATGGACATTTCCGTTAACTTCAAAATCAAACGAATGGTTCGTCGAACGTAATTCGCTTATGACAGCTCGACTTTCATTCAAATATTCGTTGAGAACCACTTCCTCGCTGCCGTCTTCTTCTCTAAGAATGACGCGGGGGCATGCATAGTTCTCGGTAATAAAGTAAGGAAGCAACTTCTCCACTAATCCTCGAGCAATTGTCGAAATTCGCTTATCAAACCCAACCTTTTTTACTGTGTCTAGGATGATCGTGGTGCCGGTTTGACCTTGAGTGCCGGCGGTTAGCCGTTCGTTAACAATTATTTCTGTCCCTTTTCCCATATCAAATTGTCGACGACGAAGAAGTCCACCGTCGGAAAACGTGCTATCAACTGTGACGTTCTCAAAGTATTTTAGGCAGGTGAAGCGTCCAAACCCCTTTCCACCCTGACTCAACTTATTGTCCGTATAAAGCGTGTCAAAGGCGTCACGGTTTGCCGTGTCGAATCCAATTCCATTGTCGGTAACAAGGATAGATTCGACGGGAGGTATGGACAGTCCCTCGGCATCAAGCTCTTGTTGGGGTGAGCGCCTCACCGTCACAGTTACTAGGCCGTTCTCTATCCCCGTCGCCTCTATTGCTTGAATTGCATTGACGACCAATTCTATAACTGGTGTGTAGATAGTGGTGCCGCTTCGGATGTTATCTACAGCGCGTTTTATGTTGACGTTGCTCATTGGCAACACCTTACCTTGTTGGGGTTAGATTCTATGGAACAGACCGCAGGCGACCGTGGAACTAATTGGCAGTGATTGCAAGACGGAGCCTATCATGGTGGCGCAATGAGTTTATCTCGATGAGGTGGCGAGCCGCTGAGGCACCACTTTCATCAGGTTGATTTGTCTATTTCAGACATTGCGAAGTGCGCCGTTGCCTTGAATATATGCGTCTTCGCCCTTGTATCTTTCTGGTGCATTTGTGTGTTGGCTCGACTATCTAGATTGGTCCCATCTGTCTAGCGATATTTGTATGCGGGCATTGATGGCTCTAATTGCTTGATAAATTATTGGCGACGGCTGGTAGCCAGTATCCGATAATTTGTTGAGAATTCTATTGGCCAGCTCTCGCTCGTCCTCTTCAAGATATATGCAACTGGCTACTAAACCAGACACGTCTGCCTTCTGCAGTTCTTCGATCTCGGGCCACATTAGCTCTTCGGCCTTTATCATTTCGTAGTTTTGAAAGCAGGGATTTACGCCGCTTAACTTTGTATTGAGTTGCTTTCCTGCTATGTCTCTGAGTTTCATCCAAGCACCTATTCGTATCGCTCTATTTATAGGTGTGTGGCTAACAGCATAAGTTTTGCCTTAAATCCAACCCCTCCCTTTTAACGTCGTACGCAAGCGGCCTTCGCTTCCCGTTTAGTCTTATGACGTCTTTTGTAACGTAATCAGCTAATCCTTCAGGGTCGTAGACGCTCTGCACATCTAGAGTTCCCATGTCTGCCATTGGGATTCCTCTGGAGGACTTGAGCCTAAGCGCTGCCATCAAGGCCCGTTTTCGCAAGAAGGATTCGGTGTCAGCCGTTGTACTGCTAAAGCCCCATAACACGCTGTGTATGTGTGGCTGATGCTCGTAGTACGCTTCCTTCCAAGTTCTTTCAATGAAACAAATGCCCTGTACGTCTCTTTCTAACTTCAGCGGCTTTTGAATTGATTTGGTAAAAAAATTGAATGTGCTGATCGCTTCTGTATCTGAGTACAAACCATTTAATGTAAGCGTTATAAAGTATTGGGGCTGATTGTTTATTACGTGGTCTTGCAAGAATGCGGCTGTGTATCTGAGTAGTGTCTTGTCCATTGAAAGTTCCTCTATAGATTTTTCACATAGTTATTCTTATCAGAATCCTTTTGGAATCCGTTTCGTACTAAGCAGGCACTTGGCTCAACTTAAGGCACCAAAGCTGGTTTGGTTTTCTTATTTAGTAGGAAACGGAGAGCGTGAATTTGCTATTGAATTTAAGTAGCTCCGGTCGCCGATATTTTTTTCGGCAACTACTACGGCCGGGCTTGATGCGAGGTTGAGAAGCCAAAGCCATCCGAATTGGGGTGGCCAGACCACAAGGGCGTAAGTGGTAGCCCGCTCTCTCACTCCCCAGCTTCAAGAGAAAGTAGGTCAACGGCGTCTCTTCACATGGGACAGTGAATGGGGTTAATGGGTATACAATAGAAGCAAGTGGTGATTTCCCGCCGCCGCCACTTCCAGCGCGCGACGCGCATGCAGTTGTCCGCGCACATCGGCCATGTCGGGAATCAGAGTCAGCTGCGGTGGCGGGGCTATGGCTATCGGCAATTGCTTGGTGCGATTCAATGCCGCACAGACTTCCAGCAGAGTGCGTGCGGTGTAGGCCTCCACTTCGCGCGCCAATGCGGCTTCGGGGCCGCTGCCCAGCGGCACGATCAACTTGCGTCCGGCGCGCGCTGCGGCCAGCGCCGCGGGAAGGATGCCGTCGACCGTGCGCAGTTCGCCGGTCAAACCCAGTTCGCCCAGGAATTCGTATTCGCTCAACGCATTGCGGTCGATCTGGCCGCTGGCGGCGAGGATGCCGAGTGCGATGGGCAGATCGAAACGCCCCCCGTCCTTAGGCAGGTCCGCCGGGGCCAGGTTCACGGTGATGCGGCGTGCCGGGAATTCGAACTGTGAGCAGAGGATGGCGGCGCGCACGCGGTCGCGGGATTCGCGCACGGCGGCTTCGGGCAGGCCCACGATATGCGTCAGTGGCAGGCCGCCGGACAAGTGCACTTCCACCCTCACCGGAGGCGCGGACACGCCGGCCCGTGCACGGCTGTGCACCAGCGCAAGACTCATGGCGGCGGACCGTCAGTGCTGCGGGGTTTGCGGAGGAGCGGGCGGAGAAGCGTCGGTCTCCAGCGCGGCGACCGCACGCTCCAACGCTTCCAGTTTCTCGCGGGTGCGCAACAGCACCGCGCGCTGCACATCGAACTCCTCGCGCGTCACCAGATCCAGCTTGGACAGGCCCGATTGCAGTGCGCTCTTGAAGGCCTGCTGCAGTTCTCCCTGGGATTCGCGCAGGCCGGGCGGAATCAGGTCGCTGAGGCGGCGGGCGAGGTCGTCGATGGTGTTGAGGTCGATCATGTAGGGGCTCTCAATTGACATGCCTTCCGGCTGTGGAGTCAGCCTGAACGCATCGCCGCGGTCGCGCCATCGGCTTTGTCTGCGGCGCGGCGTCAGGTTATCCCGACGCCGTGTGGGAACTGCATTGAACCCGACCGCTCCGCGGCCCGCAAGCATGGCCCGCTGAACCGGGATATCCTTCGACCAGACCTCCTGAGGGAAATCACGCATGAAAATGATCATGGCCATCATCAAGCCTTTCAAGCTGGACGATGTGCGCGAGGCCCTGGCCGAAGCGGGCATCACCGGCATCACGGTGACCGAGGTGAAGGGCTTCGGCCGGCAGAAGGGCCATACCGAGCTCTACCGCGGCGCGGAGTATGTGGTGGATTTCCTGCCCAAGGTGAAGATCGAGGTCGCGGTGACCGAGGATCAGGTGGACAAGGTCGTCGAAGCCATCGTCAAGGCCGCAGGCACCGGCAAGATCGGCGACGGCAAGGTGTTCGTTTATGCGCTGGACCGGGTGGTGCGGATACGTACCGGTGAATTGGATGCGGACGCGCTTTAGCGCCGCGGCCACAGCCGCATTAACGCGGTGCCGCTATGCGTTGGTGCTGTTACTGGTCTCTGCGCTGCCGATGGCCGGCTGCGACGGTAAGCCGGCGGCACAGCAGGAGCAGACGGTTGTAAAGGCGCACGGCATGCTGCAGCGGCCGCAAGCGTTCCGGCAGGCGTTCGCTGAATTGAAGGCGCGGCCGGAATTGAAGGGGCACGAGCTGAAGGTCTTCCAGTACGTATTTTTCCACGATGACGGCCTGGTCATGTTGAAAGTGCAGAACCCTCAGCACCCGGGACAACTGGATCACTACGAGTATCGGCCCGCGATCCTCGATCAACCGGTGCCGGCATGGGACGGTCCGCATGTGTTCGCACGCGATCAGGATCAGAAGGAATTGGCGTCGCAACTGATCTTGCTGGACGATCTGCCGCTGCAAGCCTTGCCTGTCGCCGATGCCGTGATGGACCGGCAACTCGAATCGCTGAAAGCGCGCCATCCCGACAAGCGCGAGGATCTGGCCCAGGCCGACAGCGATCGCACGATCTACTTCGTGGTCGGCGGTCGCGATGGCGAGCAGCGTTGGGAGAGTACGTTGAACAGTCTCCACGCCTGGCCGATGAATGCGTACCGCTTCACCTTTCATCCGGACGGCACTTTCGCCGCGGTGGAAGAGACGTCGCCACCGCATTGATGTGTTGGGATCCCTAGGGCGGATCAAGCCCCGCCCTACACATACGTGGTGTTTAGGTTTGATGCGCGTCGGGGCGTAACCCCGACCTGCGTTACTCGCCTAGCGCCTTGGCCACGAACGGCGGCGCCACCAGCGCACCGGTGTGCAGATGCGCGCTGTAGTACAGCGTGTCGAACGCTTTGCTGCTGGCGTCGCCTTCGCGGAAATCGAAGTTGCCGCCCTTGCGCGCCAGCGTGACGCTCCACCAGCCGGTCGGGTAGCACGGCTGCGGGAACGGCAGCGTCTTGAAGGTGCTGAAGCCGGCCTTCCGCATTTCGCCGCGCATCTCGTTGATCAGGTCCAGCAGGGCCAACGGCGATTCGGATTGCTGCACCAGAATGCCGTCGTCCTTCAGCGCACGGAAGCAGCTCTCATAGAAAGCCTTGTTGAACAGCCCCTCGGCCGGGCCCACCGGGTCGGTGGAATCCACGATCACCACGTCCACACTGCCGGCCGTGCAATCGGCCATGTAGGCCACGCCGTCGTCGAACAGCAGCTCGGCGCGCGGGTCGCTGTTGCTGTCGCACAGCTCGGGGAAATACTTTTCCGACATGCGCGTGACTTGTTCGTCGATGTCGCACTGGGTCGCGCTCTGCACGCCCTGATGCTTGAGCACCTCGCGCAGCGTGCCGCAATCGCCGCCGCCGATGATCACCACGCGCTTGGGATCGGCGTGGGTGTACAGCGCGGGATGCGAAATCATTTCGTGATAGAAGAAGTTGTCGCGCGTGGTCAGCATCACCGCGCCGTCGATCAGCATCAGGTTGCCCCAATCGGTGGTGCCGTAGATCTCGATCTTCTGGAACGGCGACTGCACCTCGTCCAGCTTGCCGGTGGTGCGGAAGCCGATGGCCGAGCCCGTGGGCTGGAAGTGTTCGATGTACCAGTTGCTGTCGTTCGTCATCGCCGGGGCTCAACGGTCAGGGGGCGCGAATTGTACCGGATGCCGCGTTACAGCATGCCGCGTTACAGCCCGGCTGCGATGGCTTAGCATCCTGCGGGACGGCAAGGAGAGTATGGAATGCAATCACCGCAAGCGCGGCGGCAACTGGTGGAACGGCTGGAACGGGAAGCCGAACAGGCGCCGGCGCGGTATCGGCTGAAACTGGCGCTGCTGGCGGGGCTGGGCTACGCGGTACTGGGCCTGGCGCTATTGTCCACGCTGGGCCTGCTCGTATTCCTGCTGGGATACGTGCTGATCGCGCGTCCGTCGCTAGGTCCATTCCAGATCATTGCGTTGATGATGCTGGCCCTGTCCGGCACGGTCGTGCTGCGCGCGCTCTGGGTCCGTTTCGTGTTGCCCGAAGGCCACGACCTGCAACCGGGCGAAGCGCCGGAACTACGTGCCGAGATAGAGCGCATACGCGATGCCGTGGGCGCCGCGCCGCTGCATGGCATCGTCATCAACGGAGAACTCAACGCCGCTGCGGCCTATGTCCCGCAAGGGCTTGGCCTGTGGCGCCAGCGCCACTACCTGATCCTGGGGTTGCCCCTGCTGCATACGCTGGATCGCCGCGAACTGGCCGCGGTAGTGGCGCATGAGTTCGGGCATTTCCACGGCGGGCACGGTCATTTCACCGGCTGGATCTATCGGCTGCGCAGCAGCTGGCATCGCCTGCTGGAAGGCATGTCCGGAGGCATGACGGGCGGGCAGCTGCTGTGGTTCTTCTTCCGCTGGTATGCGCCTTACTTCGAGGCCTACAGCCAGGTATTGGCCCGCCGCCAGGAATACGCTGCCGATGCGGTCGCCGCGCAGGTTGCCGGCGCCGACGCGGCGGCCAGTGCGCTGGTGCGCATCGAACTGGCATCGGACTGGCTGCAAGGCGAATTCTGGCCGCAGGTAAATGAATCGGCGCGCGCGCAGGCCTATCCGCCCATCGCCGTGCACGAACAACTCGCACAGGGACTCACGCGCGAACGCCAGCGCGACACCCGCATTCCCGCACGGCTGCTGGCCCGGCAACCGGATCCGGAGGACACCCATCCCACGTTGGCGAAACGCGTGGCGGCCCTGCAGGTGGAGCTGCCGCAGGTGGCGGTAGCGGCGGGCGAAGCGGCGGCGGGCATGCTGGGCGAACTCGACGCATCGCTGCAGCAGCGTTTCAGTCTGGAATGGCGCACGGGCGCCGATGCAGAGTGGAAAGCAGGCTATCAGCAAGCGCAACGCGAGCGTCAACGGCTGGCCGAACTGCAGGCCCATCGCAAGCACACGCCTGCCGAAGCGGTGGAGCTGGCTTGCCTGTCCGAGGACCATCAGCCCGGCATCGATGCCTTGCCGCTGTATCAGGATGCACTGGCGCGGGCGCCGTCCAATGCCAACGGCCACTATCGGCTGGGTGCCCTGCTGTTGAAACGCGGCAACGAAAGCGAAGGCGTGCAGCACCTGGGCCGCGCGATGGAGCTGGACGCGGCGCTGGTCGAGCCAGCTTTGCGCTCACTGGACAGTCACGCGCGTGGGCGGCAGGAAGAATCGGCATTGGACAGTCACGCGCGTGGGCGGCAGGAAGAATCGGCATTCGATGCCATCGTTGAAACCCTGCGCACCCGCTATTCGCTGCAGGGCGACCGAGCCGACAACGATCATGGCGAGTCGTTGCAGCCCCACGCGCTGGAAGCAACGCAGCTGCGGGAACTGACGCGAGCGCTGCGCGGCCACCAGAAGGTGCGTGCGGCGTGGGTGGTGCGGCGGCCGCTCGCCGGCGCCGAGGTGCTGCCGCATTTCCTGGTGTTGCTGGATTGGGCCGGCTCTGTGGCCAGCGAACGCGCCGCCCTTCCGCACATCGCCTCGCAACTGCAGTTGCCGGGAAGCTGCACCGTGCTCACCGCATCCAGCGATGCCGCCCGGGCGCGCACGGTCAGGATGAGCGCCGGCGAACCGGCCTACCAGCGGCCGTAACCGGAGCGGCACAACGACGGCGTTAGAATGCGCGTCCGTTTTCGCCTCCAAGAGCTTCCGCCCATGTCCAGCTGGTCCCAAGACCAAGCCCGCAAGACCTATTCCATCCCGCATTGGGCGGAAGGGTATTTCGACGTGGACGCGGCAGGCCATGTAGTGGTCAGCCCGAAGGGCGCGCAAGGCCCTTCGATCTCGCTGCCCGAGGTGGTGGACAGCGCACGCGCCAACGGCGCGCGCATGCCGCTGTTGGTGCGCTTTCCCGACATCCTGGGCGATCGCCTGGGCAAGCTGCAGGCCGCGTTCGGCCAGGCCATGCAGGAATGGGAATACGCCGGCGGGTACACGGCCGTGTACCCGATCAAGGTCAACCAGCATCGCGGCGTCGCCGGTACGCTGGCTTCGCACAGCGGTGAAGGCTTCGGCCTGGAAGCGGGCAGCAAACCTGAATTGATGGCGGTGCTGGCGCTGTCGCGGCCGGGCGGACTGATCGTCTGCAACGGCTACAAGGACCGCGAATACATCCGCCTGGCGCTGATCGGCCGCAAGCTGGGCCTGCAGACCTTCATCGTCATCGAGAAACCGTCCGAGCTGACGCTGGTGATCGAAGAGGCGAGGGCACTGAACGTAAAGCCGGGTCTGGGCGTGCGCATGCGCCTGGCCTCGCTGGGCGCGGGCAAGTGGCAGAACAGCGGCGGCGACAAGGCCAAGTTCGGCCTGTCGCCGCGCCAGGTGCTGGATCTGTGGAAGGAATTGCGCGACAACGGCCTGCAGGAATCGCTGGGCCTGCTGCATTTCCACATGGGTTCGCAGATTTCCAACGTACGCGACATCGCCAACGGCATGCGCGAGGCCACGCGTTATTTCGTCGAGCTGTCCAAGTTGGGCGCCACCATCAGCCACGTCGATGTCGGCGGCGGCCTGGGCATCGACTACGAAGGCACCCGTTCGCGCAGCTATTGCTCGATCAACTACGGCTTGAACCAGTACGCCTCCAATATCGTGCAGCCGCTGGCCGAAGCCTGCGAAGAACACAAGCTCGCGCCGCCGCGCATCGTCACCGAGTGCGGCCGTGCCATGACCGCGCACCATGCGGTGCTGGTGGCCAACGTGTCGGAAGTGGAACAGGCGCCGGAAGGCCGCGTGCCGCCGTCGCATGCGGACGAGCCGGCGGTGATCCGCCACCTGCGCGAAATCCACGACGAGCTGGATTCACGCCCGGCGGTGGAGCTTTTCCACGACGCCCAGCACCACCACAGCGAAGGTCTTTCCCTGTACGCGCTGGGCCAGATCGACCTCACCCATCGCGCGCGCATCGACGATCTGTTCTACGCCATCGCCCACGCCGTGCGCGGGCGCCTGAGCAGCGACGAGCGCAACCACCGCGATCTGCTGGACGAACTCAACGAACGCCTGGTCGATAAATACTTCGTCAATTTCAGCGTGTTCGAATCGATTCCCGACGTGTGGGCCATCGACCAGGTGTTCCCGATCCTGCCGATCGAGCGATTGAACGAAGCGCCGCTACGCCGCGGCGTGGTCTGCGACATGACTTGCGATTCGGATGGCATGGTCAAGACCTATGTGGAGAACGAAGGCCTGGATTCCTCGTTGCCGCTGCATGGGTTGAACCCTGGCAAAAGTTATCGCCTCGGGTTCTTCCTGGTCGGCGCGTACCAGGAGATCCTGGGCGACATCCACAATTTGTTCGGCGATACCGATACGGTGGAAGTGAAGCGCGACGGCGAGGGTTTCAGCATCAGCCAGCAGCGCAGCGGAGACACCACCGACGTGATGCTGGATTACGTGGGTTATAGTTTGGCGGACTTGCGTGCGGCGTATGCGGAGCGGGTGGCCAAAGCGGGGTTGCCTGCGGAGGAATCGAAGCTGCTGGCGGGGGCGCTAGAAGCAGGGTTGACCGGATATACGTATTTGTCGGACGAACCTCTGAGCTGACGCTCTTGCCTCCTCCCTTGCGAAGCCCCCCAAGGGGACTTCCTTCGGGGCGCAGGGGAGGATTGAGGAGGGGTTGTTTTTGATCTTGCACTCACCCTTCTCTCAAAACACCGCGAACAGCACCCCCTCCCAACCTCCCCCTACCCGAGGGGCTCAAGCGTCGGCCGCGTAGGGCCGACCTACTTGCGGTCTACTTGAAATCCCGCGAACGACTGCGTCACCGGCATGATCTCCAGCCGGTTGATGTTGAGGTGCGGCGGCAGGGTGGCGATGTAGAACAGCGCGTCGGCGATATCGCCGGCGGTCATGGGCGTGGCGCCGCCGTACATCTTGTCCGAAGCGGCCTGGTCGCCATGCGTGCGCACCAGGGTGAATTCGGTTTCGGCCATGCCGGGTTCTATCGAAGTCACGCGCACGCCGGTGCCGTGCAGGTCCGAGCGCAGCCCCAGCGAGAACTGCTTCACGAAGGCCTTGCTGCCGCCGTAGGTGTTGCCGCCCGGATACGGATAGCTGGCGGCCACCGAACTCATGTTGATGATCGCGCCCTTGCGCTCTATCAGGCCGGGCAACAGGCGATGGGTCAGCGTCACCAGCGCAGTGATGTTGGTGTCGATCATGGTGCGCCAGTCCTGCAGACTGGCTTTCTGCGCGGGCGCGGTGCCCAGCGCCAGGCCGGCGTTGTTGATCAGCACATCGATGCCGCGGAAGTCTTCGGGCAGCGCGGACAACGCCGCTTCCATTGCGGCTTCGTCGCGCACGTCGAATGTGGCGGCATGCACTTTATCGCCGAACCGGCCGACGAGCGGCTGCAGGCGTTCAGCGCGGCGGCCGGTGGCGATCACGCGCCAGCCCGCGTCGGCGAAACGCTCGACGGCGGCGGCGCCGAAGCCGGAGGTGGCGCCGGTAATGAGAACGGTTTTGGTCATCGGGGTTTATCTGCGGTGGGAGTGAGTGGGGACGTTTACTTTAATCTTGTTCGTGGTGGGTCCGTCGAAACCCCCGTTCGTGGTGAGCTTGTCGAACCACGCCTTTGGCGCAGTCTTTAAACAACATATTGAACTGCTTCGCGAAAAGCGTGGTTCGACAGGCTCACCACGAACGGGATCTCGACAGGCTCACCACGGGATCTTCGATAGATTCACCATGAGCGGGGCATTCGCGCACCTTCACCAAACAAACGGTATCAGCCGCTTGGTCTGCCGGGCATAGTCGGGATATTGCACGGGGAACGCCTCGGCCAGCACGCGTTCCTCCACGCGCATCCGCCACACGAATGCGAAGATCACCGGCGCCAATAGCACCAGCAACGACCACACGTTGCCCAACGCCAACCCGAAGCCCAGGAAGGTCATCAGCGAACCGGTATAGGAGGGATGGCGAAGCAGGCGGTAGGGACCGCTACGGATCAGCTCATGGCCTTCCTGGATATTCACATCCACGGTGAAGAAGCGCGCCAGCACGCGGATCGCCCAGAACCGCAGGGCCAGGCCGCCGGCCATCAGCGCAAGGCCGGCCCAGAACAGGGGAATACGCAAGCCTTCGTTGCCGATGCGCCCGGCCGTCTGATACGACAGCCACACCGCCAGACCGATGCACAAGTAGACGGTGGCCAACAGCAGCCGCAGCGTGCCGCGGTCGCGCATGCGCGAGCGGTCCTGCGAGCGGCGCGTCCATCCCAGCCAGAGCTCGCTGGACGCCCAAACCAGGGTGAGCGCACCGAACAGCTGTCCCGGCAGGGTGGCGATGTCGATCATGCGCCGGGCAGCGGAAGCTTCACGAAAAAGCGCGCGGGGGCCGTTTCATCCGCAGCCAGGCGCCGATCGCCGCGCCCGCGCACGCGGCCAGTGCGGAGAACGCCATCTGCATGCGGTTGAAGGCGAGGATCGGTACAAGAGGCGCATCCTGCAGGGGCTTTGCGATCTGCAGCAGGATGACGACGGTGACCACCCAGAACGCCACCATGATCAACAGCGCCATGCCGATGAACCTTTTGCCTTCCAGATAGCCGCCGGCGCCCATGGCGATCGCGGTCACCAGCAGGTTCAGGGGATCCAGGTATCCCAGGAACGTCCCCAGGTTGGTTCCGCCAGGTCCGGTGATGAGGGAAGTCAAAAAACCAAGCAGCCACAACAGCAAGATGGCGGCCAAGGTGGCCGCCAGCAAGCGCTTCAGGCCGACGAGGTCTTTCATTGCGCCTTGATGGCCATCGCCGGCAAACCGCCGCTGGCGAGTTTCTGCTTGGCTTCGGCCAGCTCGCTGGCGGTACCGTAGGGTCCCATGCGCACACGGTAGACGGTCTTGCTGCCGATCTGCGCCGATTCCACCCGCGCCGACAGACCCAGCAGCGCGATCTTGGCTTTGGTGGATTCGGCATCGCCGGACGCGCCGAACGCGCCGGCCTGCAGGATGTAGCGTGCGTCCTTGCCGGCCGGTGCGGTGGAAACTTTCGCTGCCGTGATCGTCGCGGCGACTGCGGTCGCTGCGGTTGCCGTGGTGGCTGGCGTTTCCGAAATCGGCTTCGGATTGCTGGCCGCGGTGTCTGTGGTTGCCGCTGTCGTGACCGCCGCTGCGGCTTGCGCTGCGCGCGCTTCACGCGCCTTTTCCTCGCGCGCGCTGGCGGCCAATTCGGCGTCGGACATCTGCACTTCCTTGCCGGGCAGCAGGGTGTAGAAGTCGTACTGCGTTTCCTTGGCCGCGTCGTCGCCGGTTTTCGGGTCCGGTTGCGAGGTGGCGGTGGAAGTTTCCGGGGCGATGTCGTCGATATTGCTGTCGGCATCGGCCACCTGCGCCGGCAGCGCATCGGGATTGGGCTGCGGACGGAAGAAGCCGTCGCCGTCTTTTTTCATCAACCCCGGCACGATGAAGAACGCGGCCGCGCCCAGCACCAAGCCCGCGATCAGCCACACCCAGCCGGGCGTGCCGTTGCCCGAATTGCGCCGCGCCTGTGACTTGTTGCGTCGTGCCGCCATCTAACTACTCTCCAGTTACATCTTTTCAGGGGCGCTGACGCCCAACAATGCCAACCCATTGGCCAACGCCTGTCGCGCCGCGCAGGCCAGCGCCAAGCGCGCATCGCGCGTAGCGGCATCCTCCACCAGCACCGGCGTGGCGTGATACCAAGTGTGGAAAGCATAGGCCAGTTCGCGCAGGTATTGCGCGATAAGGTGCGGTTCCAGCAGCTGCCCCGCGTTCTCCACCACCTCAGGGAAGCGCGACAGCTCGACCATCAACAACTGTGAGTTCTCGTCGTCCAGCAAGGCGAGGTGGCCCAGTCCGTTGGTCTGGTCGTAGCTATAACCCTTCTCCACCGCCTGCCGCAGCAGGCTGCAGACGCGGGCGTGCGCGTACTGCACGTAGAACACGGGGTTGTCGTTGCTCTGCTGACGCGCCAGGTCGATGTCGAAAGTGAGTTGCGAATCCGGCTTGCGCGCGATCAGGAACCAGCGCGTGGCGTCGCGCCCGGCTTCCTCGATCAGATCGCGCAGGGTGAAGTAGCTGCCGGCGCGCTTGGAAAGCTTCACTTCCTCGCCGCCGCGCATCACCGTGACCATCTGGTGCAGCACGTATTCGGGCCAACCCTGCGGAATGCCCACGTCCAGCGCCTGCAGCCCGGCGCGCACGCGAGCGAGCGAGCCGTGGTGGTCGGCGCCCAGTTCGGTGATGGCGCGCTTGTAGCCGCGCTGCCACTTGGACAGGTGGTAGGCGACGTCCGGCAGGAAATAGGTGAAGGTGCCGTCGGACTTGCGCATGACGCGGTCTTTGTCGTCGCCGAAGTCGGTGGTCCTGAGCCACAACGCACCACCTTCCTCGTAGGTATGGCCCGTGCTGCCCAGGCGCTCCACGGTCTCGGCGACCTTGCCGTCGTCGTACAGCGAGCTTTCCAGAAAATAGGTATCGAAGGACACGTCGAAGGCGGTCAGGTCGCCGTTCTGTTCGCGGCGCAAAGCGGCCACGGCAAAGCGGCGGATCGAGTCGATATCGTCCGCGTCCTTGGCGCCGGCGATGGCGTGGCCGTCGGATTCCACGGTTTCGCCGCGCAGGTAGGCGTCGGCGACATCCTGGATGTAGTCGCCGCGGTAGCCGGCTTCCGGCCAGCCCGCTTCATCGGGTTTCAGGCCTTTGGCGCGCGCCTGCACGGAGAGCGCCAGGTTTTCGATCTGCACTCCGGCATCGTTGTAGTAGAACTCGCGGCGCGTGTTCCAGCCGTTGGCTTGCAGCACGCGGGCGATGCAGTCGCCGATGGCGGCGGCGCGGCCGTGGCCGACATGCAGCGGGCCGGTGGGATTGGCCGAGACGTATTCCACGCCGGCCATCTTTCCTTCACCGGAGGTGTTGAGACCATAAGCATCGCCCTGCTGCAGGGCGGCGGCGACTTCGCGCTGATAGGCGGCCGGACTCATGTGGAAATTGATGAAGCCCGGTCCCGCGATTTCGACTTTGGCGATGTCCTCGCTGGCGGGAAGTGCGGCGACCAGCGCCTGCGCCAGCGCACGCGGATTGCTGCGGGCGGGCTTGGCCAGCAGCATGGCCGCGTTGCTGGCGAAATCCCCGTGACTGCGATCCTTGGGGCGTTCGACCACAAAATCCGGGGTGGCGGTGTCGGCCGGCAATGTGCCGGCGCTGCGCAGGGCGTCGATGCCTTGGGCGATCAGGGCGCGGAGTTGGGATTTCACGGAGTTCTGCTGGCGATGCGGGTCGGCGATTTTAACCGACTGCGCCGCTCAAGGTCCGGCCGGGTAGGTCGGGGCTACGTCCCCGGCGCACGGATTCCGGATTCTCCACATCGGGGGCGTAGCCCCGACCTACACCCAGCCGCGCGAAGCCAGCGATACCGGCGGCCCATCGCCCACCACGAAGTGATCCAGCAATCTCACTTCCATCAAGGACAACGCCTGTTTCAGGCGTGCGGTGACGGCACGGTCGGCGGAAGAAGGCTCCGCGTCCCCCGAGGGGTGGTTGTGGCCGACGATCACGGCCGAGGCATTGTGGACCAGGGCCCGGCGCACGATTTCGCGCGGGTGCACCTCGGTGCAATCGACCGTGCCCTGGAACAATTCCTCGAACGCCAGCGCGCGGTGGCGGGTGTCCAGGAACAGAGCGGCGAAGACCTCTTTTCTGCGGCCACGCAGGCGCTGGGCGAAATAGCGGCCGGCGGAGCCGGGATCGGTCAGCGCTTCGCCGCGTTCCAGCGCGGCGGCCAGATGGCGGTGGCCCAGTTCCAGCGCCGCCGTCAATTTGCAGGCCCGGGCCGGGCCCAGGCCAGGCAGTTTCGCCAGCTGGGTCGCGTCGTTTTCCAGCAGAGTGCGCAGCGGGCCATGGGAGGCAAGCAATTCGCGGGAAGTCTGCACGGCATCCTGCCCGCGCAAGCCGGACCCCAGGAAGATCGCCAGCAGTTCGGCATCGGACAGTGCGCCGGCGCCGCGGGCCAGCAGCTTTTCACGGGGTCGTTCTTCGGTGGGCCAGTCGCGTATGTGCATAGGACCAGCTTGCCTTGGCTCATGCCTGCCGGGCATAAGGCGGGGCATATGCTTCAGGTAAGCTAAGTGCCTGTACGGCGATAGGAATTCCCCGACGTGGCGGACGACAAACTGATAGGCCAGCACGTGTTGTTGTGCGTCGGCGGAGGCATTGCCGCCTACAAGGCGCTGGAACTGGTGCGCCGGCTGCGCGAGGCGGGGGCGCTGGTGCAGGTAGCGATGACCGCCGGCGCCCAGCATTTCGTGACACCGCTGAGTTTCCAGGCGCTGTCCGGTAGCCCGACCCGCACCACTTTATGGGACAGCGCTGCCGAAGCCTCGATGGGCCATATCGAACTGGCGCGCTGGGCCGACCGGATCCTGATCGCCCCGGCCACCGCCGATCTGCTGGCCAAGCTGGCGCACGGTTTCGCCGACGATCTGGTCACCACCTTGTGTCTGGCCACGACCGCGCCGATCACGGTGGCGCCGGCCATGAACCACCGCATGTGGGAACACCCTGCCACGCAGGCCAATATCGCGACCCTGCGCGCGCGCGGAGTGCAGGTGATCGGCCCCGAAGACGGCCCGCTGGCCGAAGGCGAATCGGGTCCGGGGCGTCTCAGCGAACCCGACGCGATCGTGGCGGCGCTATCCCCGGCAGCGGCATCTCCGCCGACCGCCGACCAGGCTTTGAAAGGGCTGAAGGTCGTGGTGAGCGCCGGCCCCACCTACGAAGACCTGGATCCGGTGCGTTACCTGGGCAACCGCAGCAGCGGCAAGATGGGTTTCGCGGTGGCCGACAGCGCAAGAAAGCGGGGCGCCGAAGTCGTGCTGGTCGCCGGCCCCGTGCATCTGGCCACTCCGCCGGGGGTGAAGCGGGTGGACGTGCGTTCGGCCGCGCAGATGCGCGAGGCGGTGTTTGCCGCGTTTCCGGCCGACATCTATATAGGCGCGGCGGCCGTGGCCGACTACACGCCGCGCGCGCCGGCTGCCAACAAGATCAAGAAGTCGAACGAATCGCTGGCGCTGGACCTGGTGCGCACGCCGGACATCCTGTCCGAAGTCGCCGCGCAGACCCAGGGGCTGAAGCTGGTGATCGGGTTCGCCGCCGAAACCGAGAACGTGGCCGGTTACGCGCGCGGCAAGCTGGTGGCCAAGCACCTGGACCTGATTGTGGCCAATCGGGTCGGCGTGGCCGACGGGGGTTTCGAGAGCGACCAGAACGCAATGACCGCCTATTGGCAGGACGGCGAGCGCGTCTTCACCCCCGGCGCTAAAACCAGGCTGGCCGACGATTTGATCGAACTGATCGTGGAGCGTCTGAACGCATGAGCCCGACTTCCGCGAAGCCCGCTACTCCCCAGGCCATCGAAGTAAAACTGCTGGACCCGCGTTTCGGCGACGAATGGCCGCTGCCGGCCTATGCCACCGAAGCCAGCGCCGGCATGGATCTGCGCGCCGCATTGGAGGCGCCGCTCACCCTGGCCTCGGGCGACACCGCCCTGATTCCCAGCGGCATCTCGATCCACCTGGCCGACCCGCATCTGTGCGCAGTGGTGTTGCCGCGCTCGGGCCTGGGTCACCGGCACGGCATCGTGCTGGGCAACGGCACCGGCCTCATCGATGCGGACTATCAGGGGCCCTTGCTGATCAGCGTGTGGAACCGCAGTCAGGAAAGCTTCACTATCCAGCCCGGCGACCGCATCGCTCAGCTAGTTGTGTTGCCCATCACGCGGGTAAGCTTGCAGGTAGTGGATACTTTTGCGGATAGCGCGCGTGGCGAAGGGGGCTTCGGCCACACAGGCGTCCGCTGATAAAGGCGATACACCATGGCTGAGAAAAAACCACGCAAGTCGCAATCGTCGGCTTCGGACCTGAAGCGCGCGCTACCGATGCTGGCGGCGCTGTTCGCGCTGCTCGCCCTGTGGCTGGGATGGAGCGGAGTGCAGCAATGGCGCGACGCCCGTCTGGAAGAAGGTCTGCAACAGGCGCGCGACTCGGTGCTGTCGGCCAGCCAGCAGACCCTCGCCGGGCAACTCAAGCAGCTGGCCGATAGAGTTGCCGCCGCGCCGGTGCAGACCGCACTGCGGGCCGGCGATAGCGCGGCTGCGGCTCTTGCGATCGGCGAAGGCTGGAAAGGAGCCAGCCCAGTGCAAGTACTGCCCGCCGACCTTGGAACCGCATACGCGGCTGCGGCGGATTTCGGTTTCAGCAAACTGGCCTTGCTGGAAGCGGCGCTCAGCGAAAACAAGCCGGTGGCACGGGTGGTGCGCGAAGGCAAGCAAAGTCAGCTCGGCCTGGCCGCGCCCGCCGGCGATGGAGTCGCTTACCTGGTTGTGCCGCTGACTCTGCTGACCGGCAGCGTCGATCAGGCTGCGGTTCCTGCACAGGCCTACGTGGCGATAAGGCAAGGCAGCTATACCGTCAGCGAAAGCGGCGACCGCAACCTGGCCGGTGGCGCCGAGAGCCTGGCCCGACCGATAGGAGAGACCGGCATGCGGGTGGTCGCGGCCACGCCGGATGGCACGGAAGGTCCCCTGGGTCTGAGCGCGATTTCCAGTCTGGTTGTGGCGGCGTTAAGCGCATTGCTGGCTGTATTGACCCTGTTGGTCGCACGCGGCAGGTTGAATTTGAATTTGGGCGTCAAGCACGCCGGTGCGGCGGACGACAACGAGCCCACTCTGGTCCAGGCCCTGCAACGCGAGCCGTTGCCGCCCGCGCCTGCCCGCCAGACCCCCGATAAGGACGCAAACGCAGTGACCATCGGCAATAGCAAGCACATCGAAATAGATCCAGGTATTTTCCGCGCCTACGACATCCGCGGCGTGGTGGGAGAAACGCTGAGCGTGGAAGTGGCCGAACGCATCGGCCAGGCCATCGGTACAGTGCTGGAGCAAGAAGGACTGACCGATATCGTGGTCGGCCGCGACGGACGCCTGTCCGGACCCGAACTTTCCGCAGGTTTGATCGAAGGCCTGCGCAAGGCTGGCCGCAACGTGATCGACATCGGCATGGCGCCCACGCCGGTCGCCTATTTCGCCGCTTATCACCTGCGCACCGGCAGCAGCGTGGCCGTTACCGGCAGCCACAATCCGCCTGATTACAACGGCTTCAAGATCGTGGTTGGTGGGCAGACGCTGTCCGGCGACGCCATCACCGATCTGTACGCACGCATCAGCGAAAACCGCCTGCACCAGGCCGCTGCGCCGGGCACGCTGCAGCAGCGCGAAGTGGACGCCGACTACGTGCAGCGCATCGCCGACGACGTGCAGATGGATCGCCCGCTCAAAGTCGTGGTCGATGCCGGCAACGGCGTGGCCGGCGATATCGCCCCGCGCCTGCTGGAAGCCATCGGCGCCGAAGTCATCCCGCTGTATTGCGAAGTGGACGGCACCTTCCCCAACCACCATCCCGACCCCAGCGAACCGCACAACCTGGAAGATCTCATCCAGACCGTCAAGCGCTTCGATGCGGACATCGGCCTGGCCTTCGACGGCGACGGCGACCGTCTGGGCGTGGTGACCAAGGAAGGCGAAATCATCTTCCCGGATCGCTTGCTGATGCTGTTCGCGGCCGATGTGCTGGAACGCAATCCGGGCGCGTTGGTCATTTACGACGTCAAGTGCACCGGCAAGCTGCAAGGTTGGATCCTGAGCCACGGCGGCACGCCGCTGATGTGGCAGACCGGGCACTCGCTGATCAAGGCCAAGATGCGCGAAACCGGCGCGGAACTGGCCGGCGAGATGAGCGGGCATTTCTTTTTCCAGGAACGCTGGTACGGATTCGACGACGGTCTTTATTCGGCCGCGCGCCTGCTGGAAATCCTGGCCGCCCGCGCCGAGACGCCCAGCGAAGTGCTCACCGCGTTGCCCAACGCTTTGTCCACGCCGGAAATCAAGGTGCCGGTGGCCGGCAGCCCGCACGAAATCGTGGCGCGGTTCGTCGCCAGCGCGCAGTTCGAAGGCGCGCGTCTGACCACCATCGATGGTCTGCGCGCCGACTGGGAAGATGGCTGGGGGCTGGTGCGCGCATCCAACACCACGCCGATCCTGGTGCTGCGCTTCGAAGCCGACAACAAGGAAGCGCTGACCCGCATCAAGGACGAATTCCGCGCGCACCTGTCGACAGTGGCGCCGGAAATCACCGCAACGTTCTGAAGGCGCAAGGGACCGGACATAAACGGTCCCGCGAAGTCGGTGCAGATCGGCGATTTCGGCCGCATTTCCCGGTTATGGGCTACCGGTCTTAGTAGGTGTTTGCGCCACCGACTCATCGGCCGGCGGCGCCGGGTTTTGAATGCCTTTCAGCTCCCGGTAACGGCGCAGGATGTCGGCGATTTCCGTATCCAGCTCCGCGCGCTGCCGTTCGAAGCTGGTCTGCAGCAGCCGTTGGCGCTGCAGCTCGCGATGGCGGCTGCCGATGCTTTCGGCGATCTTCGGCGCCACCGGTTTGCCCGCCAACTCCTGGTCGCTGGCGGTCTGCAGCAGGCTGACCAGGCCCTCGCGCAGGCTGGTCACGTTGTAGCGCGCGGTCCGGATGCTGTTGTCCACGATGCCGGTGCGTTCGTTGAACACGCGGCGCAGTTCGTCTTCGCTCTGGTAGGACGACAATAGGGCCTGTTCGGTGCGCCGGCGGGTATCGGCGGCGGCCTGGTCGACCTGGCGTTGCTGTTCTTCCGAGGCCGCCAGCGCGCGTTCTTCCTCGCTCATCGCGCGGTCCACGCCGCCCGTGCGCAGGCCGCTGCGCGCGCTGATCTCTTCGCGCGCGCGGTTGACTGCCTCGGCCGGCAACGCATCGCTGCAGACGCGCTGGCCGTTTTCGTTCCAGCAATAGAGTTTTTTGGCAGGACCTTCGGCCTTTTGCGCCATGGCCAAAGGCGCGAGCGCCGTACACATGGCTAGCAACAGTAATTTGCGTTTCGGCATCGTCGCAGGCCCCCTTGCCTTAGTCGGACGCGCTGCTGCCGTAGCTGGCGCGGTAGGCCAGCAGACGGTCGCGGTGGGATACAAGTTCAGCGCTTTCGCCAGCGAAAGCAAGCAGGTCGTGCAGGTTTGCGACCGCAATCACGGGCACCCCCGTTTCTGCCGCCACCGATTGCGCGGCCGAAAGCCGCGATCCGCCGGACCCTGCCGCCTCGCCCAGCACTTCCTGCCGGTCCAGCGCTACCACTATCCCGGTTACACGGCCGCCGCCGGCCCGGATCATCCCCAGGGCCTCGCGAATCGCCGTGCCGGCGGTGATCACGTCATCGACGATCAGTACCTGCCGGTCTTCCAGCGGCGCGCCGATCAGCATGCCGCCCTCGCCATGAGCCTTGGCTTCCTTGCGGTTGAAGGCCACCGGCAGATCGCGGCCGCGGCGCGCGAATTCGCAGGCCAGCGCCGTCGCCAGCGGGATGCCTTTGTAGGCGGGGCCGAACAGCAAGTCGAACTGCACGCCAGCCGCTTCCACGGCGTCGGCATAACAGGCGGCCAGATCCGCCAGCTTGGCGCCGCTGTCGAAACGGCCGGCATTGAAGAAATACGGGCTCAGGCGTCCGGATTTCAATGTGAATTCGCCGAAACGCAGGGCTTGGGAATGCAGGGCCAATTGCAGGAAGCGGCTTCTGTGATCGCTCATGGGCGTGCTCTGATGTGCGTGTTCTGCGGTGGGGAATGCCTGCAAGCCTAGCCCATCGCTGCCGGCCCCGGCCACCGGGCGGGTGCAGTTCGGGCACAATCCGGTTTTGATCTGCGGCAACCTTGTCCATGAGAAACATTCCATGAGAATCATCAGTTTCAATGCCAACGGCTTGCGCTCGGCCGCCAACAAGGGTTTCTTCGACTGGTTCGCCGGGCAGAAGGCCGATGTGTTGTGCGTGCAGGAAACCAAAGCCCAGGAGCATCAGCTGGGCGGGCCGGCGGGCTTGAGCGAAGAATTCCTGCCCAAGGGCTACAAGGCCTGGTTCCGCGATGCCAGCACCAAGAAGGGCTACAGCGGCGTGGCGATCTACAGCAAGCGCGAGCCGGATGAAATCCGCACCGCATTGGGCTGGCCGGAGTTCGATGAGGAAGGCCGCTATCTGGAAGCGCGTTTCGGCAACCTGAGCGTGGTGTCCTTCTATATTCCGTCGGGTTCTTCGGGCGAACTGCGCCAGGGCTTCAAGTTCCAGGTCATGGACTGGCTTGCGCCGATTCTGGAGGAATGGCGCAACAGCGGCCGCGACTATGTGTTGTGCGGCGACTGGAACATCGTGCGCTCGCGGCTGGACATCAAGAATTGGACGTCGAACCAGAAGAACTCCGGCTGCCTGCCAGCCGAACGCGATTGGTTCAACAACATGTGCGTCGAAGGCGGTGGCTGGGTAGACGCCTACCGCGCGCTGCATGCCGAAGGGCAGGACTACACCTGGTGGAGCAACCGCGGCGCCGCGCGCGCCAACAACGTGGGTTGGCGCATCGACTACCAGATCGTCACGCCGTCGCTGCGCGACAAGCTGAAGGCGTGCTCGATCTACAACGCCATGCGGTTCTCGGACCATGCGCCGTTTATCGTGGACTACGCCCTGTGAGCCAAACTGCGGCGAAACCCAAGCATCCCGGTTGGAGGCAGGTTCTGATCAACCTGCGCCAACCCAAGGTGCTGGTGATGTTGCTGCTGGGCTTCAGCTCGGGCATTCCGATCTATCTGGTGGGCAACACGCTGGGCTTCTGGATGCGCGAGAACGGCATCGAGCTGTCCACTATCGGCTTCCTGTCGTGGGTAGGTTTAGCGTATTCGCTGAAGTTTCTGTGGGCGCCGCTGGTCGACAAGTTGGATGCGCCGGTCCTGGGGCGTTGGCTGGGACGGCGGCGGGGCTGGATGCTGTTGTCGCAGCTGATCGCTGCAGCCGGGTTGATCGGCATGGCGTTGGTGCAGCCGGTCGAAGGCCAGCTCATGCTGGCCGGCTTCGTACTGGATCAGTTGGTCGTGTTTGGCGTCCTGGCGCTGATTGTGGCGTTCGCTTCCTCCACGCAGGACATCGTGATCGATGCCTGGCGCATCGAAAGCGCCGACAGCAACGAGCAGCAGGGCCTGCTGACCTCGACCTCGACACTGGGCTATCGCGGCGCGTTGTTGGTCACCGATTCGCTGATTCTCATTTTTGCCGCCAGCATAGGTTGGTCGCTTTCCTACGAAGTGATGGCGCTGTTGCTGGGGGTGGGCGTCCTGGCCACACTGTTGGCGCGCGAACCGGTGGCCACGGTGATCGCCGCAACTACGCCACACCCTTCGCTGCTTACCGCGCAGGGCCTGTTTGACGCGCTGGTTGGCCCGTTCCTGGCGTTCTTCCGCCAGCACGGCAGCTGGGCGCTGTTGATCCTGCTGACGATCAGCCTGTATCGCCTGCCCGACTTCGTGATGGGGCCGATGGCCAACCCGTTCTATGCCGACCTGGGCATCGCCAAGGAAACCGTCGGTGCGGTGCGCGGTTCGGTCGGATTGATCGCAACCATCGTCGGCATTGCGGCTGCGGGGTTGTGCGCGGTGCGCTTCGGCTTCGTTCCCACGTTGCTGGCCGGTGCGGTGTTGGGCCCGGGCTCCAATCTGGCTTTCGCCTACTTGGCCCTGCATGGTGCCGACGCCGGCGTATTCACGGCCGCGATGGTGATCGACAACTTCTGCAACGGGTTCGCCGGAGTGGCGCTGGTGGGATATATGTCCAGCCTGACCAGCATCGGCTACACCGCTACCCAGTACGCGCTGCTGAGTTCGTTCTATGCGTTGCTTGGCAAGGTGTTCAAGGGCTTCTCGGGCGTGGCGGTGGAGCATCTCGAATCAGGCCGCACGTTGTTGCAGGCCTATTCCCTGTTTTTTGTAGGGACGGCCTTGATCGGTATCCCGGCCTTCTTGTTGTGCATTCGCCTGGCCACGCGTAAATATGGTCCTGCGGACAGCGGAACCGGACCCCGGGGAGCGGCATGACCGACATCGTGATGAAGAACATAGACCCGGTGCTGGCCGACCGCATCCGCCGCGTGGCCGAAGCGCGGGGCTGGAACATGCACGACACCTTGTTCCACTTACTGGAGCAGGGCTTGTTCGTCACCGAGGCCGAAGTGCGCAGCGGTTTCAACGATCGGGAAGTAGACGTACTGTCCGCCGCGATCACCGCTTTGAAAGACGTGCCGCAGGGACACGGGTTCGACCGGTAGGAGCGCCCCATGGGCGCGAGCTTTCCGTCGTCAGCCCAGGAGCTCGCGCCCATGGGGCGCTCCTACAAGAGCCCTAGGCCGGATAGACCGTTCCCAGTATCCGCGGACCTTTCGCTCCGGTGACGCTGGGCAGATTACCCGGGCGTCCGGCCAATGTTTCCCGCGCCAGCCACGCAAAGCCCATGGCCTCCACATAGTCCGGATCCAACCCGTGCGCCGCGGTGGACTCCACCGTCACGCCGGGCAGATTCGCCGAGATCCGCGCCATCAGCGCCGTATTGCGCACGCCGCCGCCGCACCCAAGCACGCGTGCCGTGCTGGGCTGGGTGGCGCGCAGCGCCTCCGCCACGGTGATCGCGCTCAGCTCGAGCAGAGTCGCCTGCACGTCCGCAGGCGATGACGCTTCGGCGCTCAACTGCGCTTCCAACCAGCGAAGATGGAACTGTTCCCGCCCCGTGCTCTTGGGCGGCGGCAGCGCGAACCAGGGATCGTCCAGCAACCGCGCCAGCAAACCCGCATCCACCTTGCCGCTGGCGGCGAATGCACCGCCCGCATCGTAGGCCTGGCCGGTATGGCGCTCGTACCACGCGTCCATCAACGCATTGGCCGGGCCCGTATCGAAGCCGCGGACTTCGCCCGCACGTGGTAGCAGAGTGAAATTGCCGATGCCACCCAGATTCAGCACCGCCCGGTTTTCGTCCGGTGAGCGCAGCATTGCCGCGTGGAAGGCGGGCATCAACGGCGCACCATGTCCGCCGGCCGCGACATCGCGACGACGGAAATCGGCCACCGTGGTGAGGCCACTGCGTTCAGCGATGACGTTGCCGTCGCCCATCTGCCAAGTGAAAGCCGCGGACGATTCGGGACGATGGCGCACCGTCTGCCCATGTGAACCGATCGCGCGCACGTGGTTCCGGTCCGTTCCCGAATCGGCGATCGCCTGCATCGCCGCATCGGCGAAAGCGCGGGCCAGGGCGGTGTCCAGTTCGCCCAGTTCGTCGAGCGAGGTCGCTTCGCCGCCTTGCCCCAGCGCGATCAGACGCGCGCGCAGCGTTTCATCCCAGGGATAGGTGCGGCCGAACACGAGTTCGCAGTGCGGCTCGAAACGGACCAGCGCCGCATCGATGCCATCGGCGCTGGTGCCGGAAATAAGACCCAGATAAAGCTGGGCGGAGTCGTCAGGCATGCGGTGACCGGAAAGGCGCGATGGATTTCGTGCCGCAAGCATCGCCTCCCACGTCCGCTCCTACAAGAGCGGACGGCAGGCGAAGGCGAAGAGATCAGCGCTTCCTGGAAGCCAGTGCGGTGGCCAGTGCGGTCGTTGCCGGCGCCGGCGCGGGGTCCACATCGGCGTAGATGATGTTCTCCACCGTGCGGATGCGGGCCAGCGCATTGGCCGTGTAAGTGCGGTACGCCGCCAGCTGCGCACCCGCCAGCGGTTCCGGCGGCGGCATCGTGATGGACAGCGGATTGCGGTGCACGCCGTTGACCCGGAATTCGTAATGCAGGTGCGGGCCGGTGGCCAGGCCGGTGGAACCCACATAGCCGATCACCGTGCCCTGCGGAACCGACTGGCCCCTGCGCAGCTTGGCGGTGCGCGACATGTGTCCATAAAGCGTGGTGTAGCCACGGCCGTGATTGAGGATCACCACGTTGCCATAGCCGCGCTGCCAACCGATGAACTCCACCCGCGAATCGCCCGCGGCCATGATCGGCGTGCCGGTGGAAGCGGCGTAATCCACGCCCTTGTGCATGCGCATGGTGCCCAGCACCGGATGCTTGCGCGCACCGAACTTGGAGCTGAGACGCGCATAGGGAATCGGCATGCGGATGAAGGTCTTCTTCAGCGGCCGGCCCTGCGCGGTGAAGTATTCGGGTTTGCTGCTCGGGCGCGAAAAGCGGAAGCCCGAGTGCAGCTTGCCATCGACGGTGAAGGTGGCGGCCAGCACCGGGCTGGTGCTGATGAGCTCGCCTTCGCGCCAGGTCTGGTCGACCACCACGCTGAAGCGGTCGTCGGCGTCCAGATCCGAATCGAAGTCGATGTCGTATTTGAAGATCTCGTCGGTCAGCGAGTTGATGTTGGCCGAAGTCAGCCCGGCCTTGCGCGCCGAGCGGTTGAGCGAACGTCCCACCTTGCCGCTGAGCACCACGGTGCGGGTGGTGCTTTCGCGCGCCACCACTTTTTCATTGAGGCTATCGCCGGCCAGCGACAGCTCGACGCGGTGATCGGCGTCGCGGTCGTAGCGCAGCGTGCGCAGGCTGCCGGAAACGGGCAGATCAAAAGCCAGTTCCGTGCCGGGCTTGAGTTTGGTCAGCGTGGCCTTGGCGTCGGCGTTCTTGAGAATGCGCTGCATGGTTTCGCGCGGAATGCCCAGTTCCTTGAACAGCGAACCCAGGGTCTGCCCCGGCCTGACCTTCACGATTTGCCAGCTGTCGCCGGCCGTGCCTTCCTGCCGTTCCTTGGAGAGCTCGGGCAGATCCAGCGCCAGCACTGCGTGCGGGGCGGCCGCCGGAGTCTGCACGACCGTGGAGAAGCCTGGCACGATGGTGGCGACCATTACGCCGATGGCGGTGAACAGACTGGCGTGGATCCACTGCCGCCGTGTCCACTTCCTTGCCGAAAGATGCGCTCTCACTTGATGATGCAAAGCCGAATCGCGAAGGATTTCCAAGCGTTCCTTGAAACGCTGATTGCGGCCGGGGCCGTCACCGTGAGTGTGCATCTATATGACTTCCCCGGACCCAAGACGGCGAGTCCAATCCGGTTACCATAATCACGCGAATTGTCTGCGTCAAACCCTTGAGTCAATTGACTTTTTTGACTGGCGTCACGATTAACTTTGGTTTAACTTTAGATTCACCTTTGTCAGCAGGCCCTAGCGCCTGTTCATTAATTGGAAGCCCTCCCTTGCCACACGCAGCAGCACTCGAACTGATCGGCCGCGGCGCCGACGAAATCCTCAAGCGCGAGGAATTGGAAGCCCGCCTTGCCGCGTCCATGAAAGCCGGGGGCCGGCCCTTGCGCATCAAGGCCGGGTTCGACCCCACCGCCCCGGACCTGCACATCGGCCACACCGTGCTGCTGAACAAGATGCGCCAGTTCCAGGACCTGGGGCACCAGGTGATTTTCCTGATCGGCGACTTCACCGGCATGATCGGCGACCCCACCGGCAAGAACGTCACCCGCAAGCCGCTGACCCGCGAAGACGTGGAAGCCAATGCCCGCACCTACGCCGACCAGGTGTTCAAAGTGCTCGACCGTGAAAAGACCGAGCTGCGCTTCAACTCCGAATGGTTCGGGCAGATGACCGCGGCCGACATGATCAAGCTGGCCGGCCAGCACACCGTGGCGCGCATGCTGGAGCGCGACGATTTCGCCAAGCGCTATGCCGCCCAGCAGTCCATCGCCATCCACGAATTCCTCTATCCGCTGGTCCAGGGCTACGACTCGGTGGCCTTGAAGGCGGACGTCGAGCTGGGCGGTACCGACCAGAAGTTCAACCTGCTGATGGGACGCGGCCTGCAGGAACACTATGGCCAGCCGCCGCAAATCGTGCTGACCATGCCGCTGCTGGAAGGCCTGGACGGCGTCAACAAGATGTCCAAATCGCTGGGCAACTACATCGGTATCAGCGAGCCGGCCATCGACATCGTCACCAAGACCATGAAGATCGGCGACGAACTGATGTGGCGCTGGATTGAGCTGCTCAGCTTCGATATCGGAGTGGCCGAAGCCAAAACCCTGCAGGCTGAAGTGGCGTCCGGCGCGCTCAACCCGCGCGACGTCAAGCTGCGCCTTGCGCGCGAACTGACGGCGCGTTTCCACGATGCCGGAAAGGCCGAACAAGCCATCGCCGGCTGGCACGCCGTGGTTCGCGGCGAAGGCGACACCTCGCTGCTGCCGCTGCAAGAGGTGAACGTGCCTGCCGAAGGCCTGCGTATCGCCGCGTTGTTGACCGCCGCCGGTATCACGCCCAGCAACGGCGAAGCCACGCGCAAACTCAAGGAACGCGCGGTGCGCGTGGACGGCGCCGTGGTCGAAGACCCGCAAACGCATTTCAACCCCGGGTTCGAGGGCGTGCTGCAGGTCGGCAAGCGCAACTTCGCGCGCGTGCGTCTGCTGGCGGGCTGAGAAGACCGGCCTCCACCCGCATGCAAAGCGTGGTCAGCCGATGGTTCGGCGTGGGATTCGAACGATTGCATCCTTTATTGCAGGAGCTTCATCTGCACGGTGGCGTCTTGGCGGGTCCGATAGAAATAACGCTGGGGCGGGGCCTGGCGCGTCCGTTTGGCCGTGCCGTTGCACGCAAGTTGGGAATTCCGACCTGGGCCGGCCCGCACACGCTGCAGGTCGAAATCGGCCATCGGCCCGACTGCCTGCTTTGGAGCCGCCGCTTCGACGACCGCCAGTGCATGGATTCCACTTTCCGCCCTGTCGGCGCATGGCCGGACGGCCTATGGCTGGAGCAGACCGGTCCGGTGCGGCTGGGCTTGGCGGTCGAGGTGGTCGATGGCGGCTGGCACTGGCGTTGCCGCAAGGTCTGGCTGTACGGGATCAGGCTGCCGCTGGCCCTGTTCCCCCGATCCAACGCTTATAAGCGCATCGAAGACGGGCGCTACCGGTTCCAGGTGACTTTCACCGTACCGCTGCTGGGGCCCGTGCTGTCCTACGGTGGTTTGCTCCAAAGCCAGCCAGCGCCCGCTGCCGTCGAGTAGCCCTTTAGCTCTTCGCGGGCAGGATCTGGCAAGTCGCCTGGCACATCGCCACCACTTTCCCCTCGTCGTTGCGTGCCTCGCCGGTCAGATAAAGCGTAGCGCGCGTGCGTTCGGTCAATCGCGCGACGCAGATGAGGAAGCGGGTTTCCGGCGTCACCGGCCGCAAGTATTGGGTATTCAGCGAGCTGGTCACGCTGGGCGGCGCGATCAGGTACGAGAAAGGCCCCACCGTATTGTCCAGCGCCGCAACTAGATAGCCGCCCTGCATATGCCCTAGAGGGTTTGCGTAGCGCGGCAGAACCGGGAAACGCACGCTCAAAGAGACGCCTTCCTCGTATTCCAGCGGTTCGCCCTGCATATCCAGCAGGCAGGCGGGCGGGATCTGCAACCCGGAGCCACTGGGCAGCATGGCCTGCAGGCGTTCGTTGATGGTGTTGCCGGTGAGAAGTGCCATGCGATGCGTCCGGTTGAGTGGGGGGATTCTTCGATTGTGGGCCATCGCAATCGCGAAACCCCTTGCCCTGCCTGCTTCCTGTTGGAGAGCACAAAATTATTTCAATCAACCCCTTCCCAAAAGGATTTTCGCCGCCCATAATTCGCCCCCCTCGCAGCCCTAGGCGGCGGGGGCGGAAACGAAAAACTTCTCGAAACGAGGTGTTGACGTTCCCCGAAAGCCCCCTATAATGGGCGGCTCACTCGGACAGATCGACGCCTTCGGGCAATGATCGAAACGAGGGAAGCGAAAAAATCTCGAAACGAGGTATTGACGCTTTCAAGAACACCCCGCATAATGTGCGGCTCACCTCGACGGAAACGACGGGGTCAACGAGGGAGGCGCTGAGGCCGACTTCGAAGCTCTTTGACAGTGTGCGCAGGTGACTTGTGTGGACGCCTGCAGGAAGGACTAGCTGTCCATCTTGCAGACGTTCGATTCATGAGCATCTTGTAATTAGTAATTTGCAAGCGATACGTATAGCTAAGAATCAAACGTTCTGCATTTTCAAAGTATTGGCCGCAAGGCCTGTAGTTTTAAGTGAAGAGTTTGATCCTGGCTCAGAGTGAACGCTGGCGGTAGGCCTAAC
>CAMLGZ010000027.1 GCA_946479745.1 uncultured Pseudoxanthomonas sp.
CAGCGGTACGGCGGTGGCGGTCGGCGACACCTTGACCTACACGCTGACGATCAACGTCGCCAACGCGACCACCACGGCAGCGGAAGTGCTGACCGATACGCTGGGCGCCGGCCTTGCCGTCGGCACCTTGCCGGCGGGCTGCACGCCTTCGGGTCAAGTGATTACCTGTACGTTGCCTGCCGGCAGTGCCATCGGCACCTACACCTTCGTCTACACGGCGACGGTGGACACCGCTGCGACGACGTCGGTCAGCAACAGCGTGGTGCCCAGCACTGGCAGCTGTGTGACCTGCACCACCACCAATCCGGTCAATCCGACGGTGACGGTGAACAAGTCGGTGAACCCTGGCAGCGGTACCGCGGTGTTGGTCGGCAGCACACTGACCTATACGTTGACGGTCAACGTCGCCAATGCCGCGACGACGGTCGCGGAAGTGCTGACCGATACGCTCGGCGCCGGCCTCACCATCGGTACCTTGCCGGCGGGCTGCACGCCTTCGGGCCAGATCGTTACTTGCACCTTGCCGGCCGGAAGCGCGATCGGCACCTACACCTTCGTCTACACGGCGACGGTGGATGCTGCGGCGACCACGTCGGTCAGCAACAGCGTGGTACCGAGTACCGGTACTTGCGGAACCTGCATCACCACCAACCCGGTCAACCCGACGGTGACGGTGAACAAGTCCGTGAATCCAGGCAGCGGCACCGCAGTAGCGGTCGGCAGCGCGCTGACCTACACGCTGACGATCAACGTCGCCAACGCAGTGACGACGGTCGCGGAAGTGCTGACCGATACGCTGGGCGCCGGCCTCACTGTCGGCACCTTGCCGGCAGGCTGCACGCCCTCGGGCCAGGTCGTCACCTGTACGCTGGCGGCGGGCGCAGCCATCGGCACGCATACCTTCACTTACACCGCGACGGTGGACGCTGCCGCGACCACCTCGGTCAGCAACAGCGTGGTACCGAGTACCGGTACTTGCGGAACCTGCATCACCACCAACCCGGTCAACCCGACGGTGACGGTGAACAAGTCCGTGAATCCAGGCAGCGGCACCGCAGTAGCGGTCGGCAGCGCGCTGACCTACACGCTGACGATCAATGTCGCCAACGCCGCGACGACGGTCGCGGAAGTGCTGACCGATACGCTCGGCGCAGGCCTCAACGTCGGCACATTGCCGGCGGGCTGTACGCCTTCCGGTCAAGTCATCACCTGCACCTTGGCCGCCGCCAGTCCGATCGGCACCTACACCTTCGTCTATACGGCGACGGTGGATGCTGCGGCGACCACGTCGGTCAGCAACAGCGTGGTACCGAGTACCGGTACTTGCGGAACCTGCATCACCACCAACCCGGTCAACCCGACGGTGACGGTCAATAAGACGGTGAACCCAGGCAGCGGTATCGCGGTATCGCCCGGCGACATCCTGACCTACACCCTGACGGTGAACGTCGCCAACGCCGCGACGACGGTCGCGGAAGTGCTGACCGATACGCTGGGTGCAGGCCTCAACGTCGGCACCTTGCCGGCAGGTTGCACGCCTTCGGGCCAAGTAGTGACTTGCACCTTGGCTGCCGGCAGTGCCATCGGCACCTACACCTTCGTCTATACCGCCACGGTGGATGCCGCGGCGACCACCTCGGTGAGCAACAGCGTGGTGCCCAGTACCGGTACTTGCGGAACCTGCACGACCATCAATCCGGTCGATCCGACCCTGACCGTCAACAAGTCCGTGAATCCGGGCAGCGGCACCGCTGTGTCCGTGGGCAGTACGCTGACTTATACGCTCACTGTCACCGTGGCCAACGCGGCCACGACCGCGGCGGAAGTACTGACCGATACGCTCGGCGCAGGCCTGACCATCGGCACCTTGCCGGCGGGCTGCACACCTTCTGGCCAAGTGATTACTTGCACCTTGGCTGCCGGCAGCGCCATCGGCATCTACACCTTCGTCTATACCGCCACGGTGGATGCTGCGGCGACCACGTCGGTCAGCAATAGCGTGGTGCCCAGCAGCGCTACTTGCCTGACCTGCACCACGACCAACCCCGTCAACCCGACGGTGACGGTCAACAAATCCGTGAATCCGGGCGGCGGTACGGCGGTGGCGGTCGGCGCCACGCTGACTTATACGTTGATGGTCAATGTCGCCAACGCGGCCACCACGGCCGCTGAAGTGCTGACCGATACGCTCGGCGCCGGCCTGGTCGTCGGCACGCTGCCGGCGGGCTGCACGCCTTCGGGTCAGATCGTCACCTGTACGCTGGCAGCGGGCGCAGCCATCGGCACGCATACCTTCACCTATACCGCGACGGTCGGTGCCGCTGCGACCACCTCCGTCAGCAACAGCGTAGTGCCCAGCACCGGCACCTGCTTGACCTGCACCACGACCAACCCCGTCGATCCGACAGTGACGGTCAACAAGTCCGTCAACCCGGGCAGCGGCACCGCGGTGGCGGTCGGCAGTACGCTGACCTACACGCTGACGGTCAATGTCGCCAATGCTGCGACAACCGTTGTGGAAGTGCTGACCGATACGCTCGGCGCCGGCTTGACCGTCGGCACCTTGCCGGCGGGCTGCACGCCTTCGGGCCAGGTCGTCACTTGTACGCTGGCAGCGGGTGCGGCCATCGGCACGCATACCTTCACTTACACCGCGACCGTGGATGCCGCGGCGACCACCTCCGTCAGCAACAGCGTGGTGCCCAGCACCGGTAGTTGCGTGGCCTGCACCACGACCAATCCCGTCACGCCCAGGATTACGGTGAACAAATCCGTTAATCCGGGTAGCGGTACCGCCGTGTCGGTCGGCAGCACGCTGACCTACACGCTGACGGTGGACGTCGCCAATGCGGCCACGACGGCCGCGGAAGTGCTGACCGATACGCTCGGCGCCGGCTTGGTCGTCGGCACCTTGCCGGCAGGCTGCACACCTTCGGGCCAAGTGATTACCTGCACCTTGCCTACCGGTAGTGCCATCGGTACCTACACGTTCGTCTATACCGCGACGGTGGATGCTGCGGCGACCACGTCGGTCAGCAATAGCGTGATGCCCAGCACCGGCAACTGCACTGCGTGCACGACCACCAACCCGGTCACGCCCAGGATTACGGTGAACAAGTCGGTCAATCCTGGCAGCGGCACGGCCGTCTCGGTTGGCGCCACGCTGACTTACACGCTGACCGTAGACGTGGCGAATGCGGCGACGACCGCTGCCGAAGTGCTGACCGATACGCTCGGTGCGGGCCTGGTCGTCGGCACGTTGCCGGCGGGCTGCACGCCTTCCGGTCAAGTGATTACCTGCACCTTGGCCGCCGCCAGCCCAATCGGCATCTACACCTTCGTCTACACGGCGACGGTGGATGCCACTGCGACCACCTCGGTCAGCAACAGCGTGGTGCCCAGCACCGGCAGCTGCACCACGTGCACGACCACCAATCCGCTCACACCGACGCTGACGGTGAACAAGTCCGTCAACCCGGGCAGCGGCACCGCGGTGGCGGTCGGCGACACGCTGAGCTACACGTTGACGGTCAACGTCGCCAATGCGGCCACGACAGCCGCCGAAGTGCTGACCGATACGCTCGGCGCCGGCCTCACCGTTGGCACGTTGCCAGCTGGCTGCACGCCTTCGGGCCAGGTCGTTACTTGTACGCTGGCTGCCGGAAGTGCGATCGGCACCTACACGTTCGTCTATACCGCCACGGTGGATGCCGCCGCGACCACCTCGGTGAGCAACAGCGTGGTGCCCAGCACCGGCAACTGCACCACGTGCACGACCACTAATCCGGTCACGCCCAGGATTACGGTGAACAAATCCGTCAATCCGGGCAGCGGCACCGCGGTAGCGGTCGGCGACACGCTGACCTATACGCTGACGGTGAACGTTGCCAATGCCGCGACGACCGCTGCGGAAGTGCTGACCGACACGCTCGGCGCCGGCCTCATCGTCGGCACCTTGCCGGCGGGCTGCACGCCTTCGGGCCAGGTCGTTACTTGTACGCTGGCTGCCGGAAGTGCGATCGGCACCTACACGTTCGTCTATACCGCCACGGTGGATGCCGCCGCGACCACCTCGGTGAGCAACAGCGTGGTGCCCAGCACCGGCAACTGCACCACGTGCACGACCACTAATCCGGTCACGCCCAGGATTACGGTGAACAAATCCGTCAATCCGGGCAGCGGCACCGCGGTGGCGGTCGGCGCCACGCTGACCTACACGCTGACCGTGGATGTGGCGAATGCGTCGACGACGACCGCAGAGGTGCTCACCGATACGCTCGGCACGGGCCTCACCATCGGTACCTTGCCGGCGGGCTGCACCGTCTCGGGCCAAGTCGTCACCTGCACTTTGGCTGCCGGCAGCGCCATCGGCATCTACACCTTCGTCTACACGGCGACGGTGAATGCGACTGCGACCACTTCGGTCAGCAACAGCGTGGTGCCGAGTACCGGCACTTGCGGGACCTGCACGACCACCAATCCGGTCGCGTCGACGGTCACCGTCGGAAAATCCGTGAATCCGGGCAGCGGCACGGCGGTCGCGGTCGGCGATACGCTGACCTACACGCTCACTGTCACCGTGGCCAACGCCAACACCGCCGCGCCGGAAGTGCTGACCGATACGCTGGGCGCCGGCCTGACCATCGGCACCTTGCCGGCGGGCTGCACGCCTTCAGGCCAGGCGATCACCTGCACCTTGCCTGCCGGCAGCGCCATTGGCACTTACACTTTCGCCTACACGGCAACAGTAGATGCCACTGCGACCACGTCGGTCAGCAACAGCGTGGTGACCAGCACGGGCACCTGCACCACCTGCACGACCACCAATCCGTTAACACCGACGCTGACGGTGAGCAAGTCCGTGAATCCGGCCAGCGGCACCGCCGTATCGGTCGGCGATACGCTGACTTACACCCTGACGGTCAGCGTCGCCAATGCGGCCACGACCGTTGCCGAAGTGCTGACCGACACGCTGGGCACCGGCCTCACCGCCGGCACCATGCCCGCAGGCTGCACGGCCGCGGGGCAGGTGATTACCTGCACGCTCGCCGCGGGCGCGGCCATCGGCACGCATACCTTCGTCTACACCGCCACGGTCGACGCCGCCGCTGTCACTTCGGTCAGCAACAGCGTGACGACGAGCACCGGCAACTGCGCGTCCTGCACGACCACCAATCCTGTGGCGCCGCGAGTGGCGGTGAACAAGACCGCCAATCCGATCAGTGGCGAAACGGTGGAAGTGAACGACATCGTCACCTATACAGTGACGGTGACGGTGGCCAATTCCGCGACTGTGCAAGCGGTGGCGCTGGCCGACACCGTGAGTGCCGGACAGACGCTGCTGCCCGCTACGTTCCAGGTCCCGGCGGGTGGCGCGTGCAATGCCGTCGCCAATGGCCTCGAATGCAGCCTCGCGGCAGGCACGGCGCCCGGCAGCTATGCTTTCACCTATCAGGTGCAGGTGGATGCGGGTGCGACCGGCACCATAGGCAACACAGTCGTCGCCAGCGGCGGCGGCGGCGAAGAACCCGATTGCCAGACCTGCAGCACCGAACACCGCATCGCCGAACCCATCGTCAACGTGACCAAGTCGGCCGATCCCAGCGGCGGTACGGCCCTGCGGGTGGGCGATACTATCCAATACACGTTGACGGTGAACGTGGCGCAGGCTGCGACCACCTCGGACCTGATCCTCGACGATACGCCGAGCGCTGGCTTGACCCTGGGCGCTTTGCCGGCAGGTTGCACGCCTAGTGGCGCGGGTCTGCGCTGCGTGCTGGCCAGCGGTTCAGCGCCGGGTACTTATGCCTTCACCTATCCGGCGACGATCAACGCCAACACCGGCGCTACGGTGAACAACGTCGTGCTCGCCAATGGCGGCGGGGGCCAGCAGAATCCGCCTTCCTGCCTCACCTGCAGCATCGAACACGAAGTCCTCGATGTTTCGCAGCTGCGCGTGATCAAGACCAGCAGCGTGCGCGAGGCGCGGATCGGCGATCTGGTGCGCTACACGGTGACGGTCGAGAACGTGGGCGCGGCCAATGTCGTCGATGCCGACCTCCTCGATACGCCGCCGGCCGGTTTCACCTACGTCGACGGTTCGCTGTCGGTCACCGACGGCGACAACGCCGCCACGGCCAGCGGCTACAACCCGATCCGCTTCGAAGGCCTGGACATCGACGCCGGCCAATCGGCGACCCTGGTCTACCTGATGCGGATCGGCGCTGGGGTACGGCCGGGCGTACTGGTCAACCAGGCACAGGCCTATTCCAATGGAGGCACGCCGATCTCGAACGTTGCCACGGCGGAGCTGACGCTGGCGGCCGATCCGCTGACCGACGACAGCCTGATCCTGGGCACGGTGTTCGATGATCGCGATGGCGACGGCTGGCAGGACAACGCAGCTCTCTCCGGCGTGCGTATCCAGGGCGGCTTCGACGCTTCGGCTTACTTGGCGGGCTCGACCACCATCGATCGCGGCACCGGTCCGCAGCCGGTGCCCGACGCCAGCGCACCGCTGCTGCATGGTGTCGTGCTGGGCGACATCGGCGCGCGCCAGTCGCTCGCCGATCCGGCGCAGCGCCGGCAGATCGTGCTGCGTCAGCGCTTGGCAAGCCCCGATTTCACCGGCGATTTCGTACTCACCACCAAACAAGGCGTGACCTTGCGCATGGATGCCGCAGGCGCGACCACGCTAACGACCGAAGGCGAAGCGGCCAAGGGCTTGAATGCCGCAGCACCGGAAGTCGAACGCCGCATCGCGCAGGGTGAGGGCGGCTATGTGGTGGATTACATCATCCGCAATGCCGGCATCGACGAACGCGGCATCCCGGGCGTGCGTATCGCTTCGGTCGACGGTTTGCTGGTGGAGACCGATCAGTTCGGCCGTTACCACTTGGCCGGCATCCCGGGCGGCGCCTGGGAACGTGGACGCAACTTCATCCTCAAAGTCGATCCATCGACGTTGCCGCCAGGCACGCAGATCACCACCGACAATCCGCTGGTCCGCCGCATCACTCCAGGCCTGCCGGTGCGGTTCGACTTCGGCGCCAAGCTGCCCGTCGCGTTGATCCAGGGCGGCGAACGCAAGGTCGAGCTGGAACTGGGCGAAGTGATCTTCGCGCCGGACAGTGCGCAGGTGCGCGAACGCTATCTGCCGACGATAGAGCAGATCGCCGCCAAGCTCACCGAACACGGTGGCGGCGAAGTGGTGATCAGTGCCAATGGCGAAAGCGAAAGCCTTGCTTTCGACCGCGCCACCGCGGTGAGGACGGCGCTGTTGGCGAAGCTGCGGCCGGAGACGGCGAATGCACTGAATGTGAGCGTGCGCACGACGGTCAATGATCCGAAGAGCCTTGTCGCCGGCGTGGGCCAGAACGGGCCGCGGTTGGGCACGGTGCTGTTCGATACCGACCGCGAGACGATCCGGCCGGAGTTCGCGTCCTTGCTCGACCGCATCGCGGCGCATCTGGAACAAACCCGCGGCGGCACGGTGTCGGTCGTCGGCTATGCCGACGTGCGCGGTGCGGACACCTACAACCTGGCACTGGGAATGCGGCGGGCGAGAGCGGTGTACGAGGCGATCGCCCAGCGATTGAGCCCGGAGCTGCGCAGTCAGGTGCGCGTGGAGCGCGTGGAAATGGAATCCAGCAACGGCCCGGCCTCTGCCGGCAGCGGCAAGTGAGGGCGCGGGCCATGACCATCAGAATGAAACTACTCGACTGCACTTTGATCGGCCTGCTCGCGAGCATGCCGCCGCTGGTTCTTGCGCAGGAAGCGCCGGCTCCGACGGATTGCACCGGCGACGAATGCAATTCCGAAGAAGGCCTGCTGTTCCGGCTGCGTACGCTGGGCGATCGCGATCCGTTGGTGCCGGGCGATGCCGCATCGTCGGCGGCATTGCAGCCGGACCGCCGCGTCGATATCGACATGGCCGCGCCGGGCAGGGCGACGGTGGCGGGCAAGTTCAGCCTGCAATTGGACAACGGCGGCGTGATCTGGGCCACCGAGGATCCGGCGCTGAGCGAACCGGAACTGTCGATCTCCGCGCCCGGCTTCGCGCCGTTCGACGGTCGTGCCATCGTCAAGCCCGTGCAGTTCTACGTGCGCAGCAATTACTCGTCCTTCATCGAGCGCTATGAGCTGAAGGTCTACCGCGCCGCCGATACCGATCTGATCGAACCCTTGGTCAGGGTGCCGGTGGACGTAGCCGCCGTTTCCAATACGGACTGGGACGGCACACTGCCGCCCAAATACCGTTTCCGCGCCGGCGACGAACTGGTCTATGTGCTGCGCGCATACGACAAGGAAGGCAATTTCGACGAAACCCAACCGCGCAAGCTGCAGCTGGTGACGCCGGAGGAGGCCGAACGCGGCGGACGGCAGGTGCGCGACAGCGTCGAGAAATCGCTAGGCACCGCGCTGACCACCGACCAGGCGCAAACCCAGGAACTGATCGACGACGCATTTTCCGGCAACGGCCTGCGTCAGCAGAACATCCAGATCTACGGTTCGCGCATCCGCATTCAGGGCCGCAATCTGCCGCCCGGCTATACGTTGTCGATCAACGGCGACAGCTACCCGGTCGATCTGGAGCGCAAGTTCGCCGCCGAATACCTGATGCCGATAGGCCGGCACGATTTCGAGATCGCGTTGAGCGGCGGCAGCGACGGTCTGGGCGGTGCGCCCGCGAACGATCCGCAGGGTATCCGCCAGACGTTGAACGTAGACGTCACCGGCCGTTACTTCTTCGGCGTCGGCCTGGCCGATGTGACGATATGGCAGAACAAGATCGGCGGATCGGTGGATGCGTTCACGACCGACAGCCGCTACGCCGACGATGTGATCAGCGACGGCCGCCTGGCGTTCTACGGCAAGGCCAAAATCAAGGGCAAATACCTGATCACCGCGCAGGCCGATACTACCGAACGCGACTTGGAGCACTTGTTCGATGGTTTCGGCCAGGCCGAACCGCAGGACATCTTCCGTCGTCTGGATCCGGATTTGTACTATCCCGTGTATGGCGACGATTCGACGACCTATCGCGATGTCGACACCATGGGCCGCTTCTACCTGCGTGCCGATTGGGACAAGAACCAGGCGTTGTGGGGCAATTTCAACACCGGCATCACCGGCACCGAATACGGCCAGTACGTGCGCTCGCTATACGGCGCCGCATTCAACTGGCGTTCGCGCGGCAGCAATGCCTGGGGTGACCCGGGCACCGAACTGCGGGCATTCGGCTCCGAAGCGCAGACCGCGCCCGGCCACAGCGAATTCATCGGTACCGGCGGCAGCCTGTATTACCTCAAGCACACCGATCTGCTGCCCGGCTCCGACGCGGTGGTGCTGGAGATCCGCGATGCCGCTACCGGCCGCATCGAGAACCGGGTGACGTTGAAGCGCGGCGCCGATTACGAGATAGACGAACTGCAGGGCCGCATTCTTCTGACCCGCCCGTTGTCGATGCTCACCCGCGAGAATCTGCGCAGCATCTCGCGCGACACGCCACTTGACGGTTATGAGCAGCGTCTGATCGCGGATTACGAATGGGTGCCGTCGGGCTTCGATGCTGGCGAAGTCACCGCTGGCGTCCGCGGCAAGCATTGGTTCGGCGACCATCTCGGTATTGGCGCCACCTACATCGATGAAAACCGCGCGGGCGAGGACTACACGCTGGCCGCTGGCGACATCACCCTGCAAGCCGGCAGAGGCACTTACCTGAAGGCCGAATACAGCCAGACCGAATCCTTCAGCGCGCCGGTTTTCTTCTCGGACAACGGCGGCTTCACCTTCACCCAGCTCAACCCGGTCGGTCCGCGCGAAGACGAAGCCAAGGCGATCGAGGCGCGGGTCAATTTCCGCGAGCTGGGCTGGACCGAGCAGGACTGGTCCGCCGGCGCCTGGTGGCGCAGAGTGGGTGCGGGCTACTCGGTCAGCCGTTTCGACCAGGGCATGGAGATCGAAGAACAGGGCGCCGAGTTGCTTGGCCAGTTCACGCCCAACCTGAGCATGTACGCGCGCTACAGCCAGGCCGAGCGCGGCGGCGAATCGCTCGACCAGACCCAGATCACCGGCGAATGGCGCATCACCGACTCCGACACTTTTTCCACGGAGCTGCGCAGGATCGAAGAGCAGCGCACGACGGGTGACACCGCCGGCACACTGGCGGCGTTGCGCTACGCCCACAAGATCGGCACGTCGCTGGACCTTTACGGCATCGCCCAGTTCACGCTGGACGACGACGGCGGCACCTACGCCGACAACGATGCCTACACCCTGGGCGGCAAGTACCTGTTCGGCGATCTGTCGACGGTCGGCGCGGAAGTCACTAGCGGCGACCGTGGCGACGCGGCCACGGTAAATGCCGAGTACCGCTTCAATCCCGAGCATTCGGTATACGGCAGCTACACCTATTCCACCGACAGCACTCAATACGACTCGCTGTTCAATCCCGGCAGCCAGAACGGCTGGACCCTGGGGCAGCGCTGGCGGTTGTCGCAACAGGTCAATCTGTTCAACGAAAGCCAGTTCCTGAAAAATCGCCAGGAGTCCGGTCTGGCCCATACCTTCGGCATGGACTTCTATCCCTCGCAGGGTTGGAACCTGGGGTTCACGCTGTCGGACGGCGAACTGGTCAACAGCGCGGGCGGCGAAGTCGACCGCCGTGCGATCAGCCTCAGCGGCGGGCGCACCTCGCCCGATACCGATTGGCAAAGCAAGCTGGAGTGGCGCAAGGATGGTGGTGCGGAACAACGCCAGCAGTGGGTCAGCACCAACCGCCTGCTGCACAAGATCAACGAGAGCTGGCGCATCGCGGCGCGCTTCAACTATTCCGATACCGACGACGAAATCGATCCGACCGCCGGCGCCAAGTTCATCGAAGGCAACTTCGGTTTCGCGTGGCGACCCTGGAACAGCACGCGCTGGGGCGTGTTCGGCCGTTACACGTATCTGTACGATCTGGCCACGCTGGAGCAGGTCAACGGTGCGACCTACGACCAGAAATCCCGGATACTGTCGCTGGAAGGCGTGTACAAGCTGGACTATCACTGGGAGCTGGCCGCCAAGTTGGCGCGGCGCGAAGGAGAAGTCCGCTTTGGCCGTGGTGCCGGCCAGTGGTTCGATTCCGGTACTACCTTCGCTTCGGGTCAGATCCGTTACGAGCTGCGCACGCAGTGGCATGCGCTGGCCGAGTACCGCTGGCTGGACGTCAAGGACGGCGGCACGCGCAGCGGCTATCTGATCGGTCTGGATCGCGACCTCAACAAAAACTTCCGCGTAGGCGTGGGCTATAACTTCACCGATTTCAGCGACGACCTCACCGACTTCGACTACGACCACAAAGGGTGGTTCCTGAATATCGTGGGGTCGTACTGATGCGTGTTTGGGACAAGGACTTGATCAGCGATATGAAAACGAAACTCGTAGCCGCAGCCTCGTGCGCCGCAATCTTGATCATGGCGTTGTGGAGCGGCAGCGCGCAGGCGCAGATCGCGTTCCGCGAGACCTTCGGCGCGGTCAACGCCACTCTGCCGACCGCGCAGAGCACCGCCGACGGCAACTGGCTCAGCGCTGCCTGCTTGAACGGACAGATCGTAGCCACCGGCGGCGACTCCGCTTCCGATGGCGCCGCGTCGTCGCGCTACCTGTACCACAACACCGCGAACTGCGCGTACACCGCAGGCCAGGCGATCTGGCGCACCGTCTCCGCGATCACTGTGCAACCGAACAAGAACTACGTGTTCTCGTACTGGACTATGGTCGTCAACCAGGTCAGCGACCCGGTGCTAACGCAAGTGATTACGCCAAACGCCGGCACGGTTACCGTGGTCAGCACCGTCAACACGGCCTATCCGGGGACCAACAACACCTGGATCCGGCGCCAGGTGATATTCACTACCAGCGCCACCACCACTTCGGTCAATCTGCGCATCAATAACGCGAACACCACCGGCGCGGGCAACGATTTCGGCATCGACGACGTGATGCTGGCGACCATGCCGACAGTAACGTTGACCAAAACCACCCAGAATGGCGCAGGTGGCGCGTTCGGCTTCGCGCTGACCAACACGGTGCGCACCACGGGCACGGCGACGACTGCTGCGGCGGGAATACCCACCGTGGTGGATGGCGACGCGAACGCAGCCGTCACCGATTTCACCGCTTCGGCCCTCGGCGTGGCGATCACCATCAACGAATCCACGCTGCCGGCGCTTTGGTCATTCGGGTCCGTCAGCTGCACCAACTCCGCAGGCGCCGCGGTCGGAACGGTAAGCGCCCGGCAGATCACCATTCCGGCGGCGGCCGTGGCGGCGGGCGAGACGTTCGAGTGTTCCTACGTCAACACCACCCAGCCTAGCTTCGGCACCTGTACTTCCACCATGTATCTCGGGGTGGGCGGTCCGACCCAGCTGCATCGCATCGACACCAGCACCAACCCGCTTACCTATCCTGCGATAGGTTCCCCGTATTCTCCTTCCTACAACGCGATGGGTTACGACCCCGCGAGCAACTACATTTTCGCGACGATATGGGACACCGCCTCCAGTACCTATCACCTGCTGCGCATCGCCAGCAACGGTGTGGTGGAGGATACGGGTGCCATCGCAGGCGGCGGGATCAATGCCAGTGGAACAGGAATAGCTTCGGGAGAGGTGGGCGCGGACGGCTTCTATTACATCAAGGACAACGCGACCATCAACCAGCTGTGGCGGGTCGATCTCAGCACTCGTACCTCCACCCTGATCACGCTCAACCAAGCCATCGCGTCGGCGGATCTGGCCTGGTACAACGGCCGGCTTTACGCCCAGGACAATGTAACCGGCCTGCTTAACGCCATTAATCCGACGACAGGCGCCGTGACCACGATCGGGCCTTCGGGGTTCATTGGCGGTACCGACGCCTTCGGCTCGATGATGGGCGCCAGCAACGGCGTTTTCGGCCGTCGCAATAGCGGCGGGTTCTACAAGTTCGATACGACCACCGGCCAGGCCACCTTGATCTCGGACGCGCCAGCGGGCGCCGGCGACGGCGCCAAGTGCGTCACGACGCCGGTGGAGTTCGCGGTCGATCTGGCGATCACCAAGACCGATGGCAGCAGCATCTATACGCCCGGCAACAACGTCACCTACACCATCGTGGTCAGCAACAACGGTCCCTTCGGCGTGCAGAACGCGCAGGTGACCGACCCGCTGCCCACCGGCATCACCACCGCCAATTGGACTTGCGGCAGCGCTACCGGCGGCGCCACTTGCGGCGCGCCCAGCGGCACCAGTGCGATCAACACCACCGCCAACCTGCCGGCGAATAGTTCGGTCACCTACAGCCTGGCGCTGTTCGCACCCTCGACGTTCTCCGGCAACCTGGTCAACGCCGCAACAGTGACGGCGCCGGCTGGCTCGCCCGACTCGAACACGGCCAACAACAGCGCGACCGACAGCGACACCCAGTTCCCGCTGCCGCCGGCCAACGTCGCCACTATCAGCTGCCTCAGCGGCGGTGCGATGTTCAACACCGCCTACGACGGCGCCGGCGGGCGCTTGTCTTCGGGTGCGGACAATTATTGGCAGGTCGCTCTGACCACCACGCCGATCACCGGCGCGCCGCCGGTGGGGCTGACCTACGGCGCGGCGCAAGTCGTCGCCGCGCCGCCGGCTGCCTATATCGTCTCGCCCTACGGCAACGCGAACTGGATCGCGCATGCGGCCAATGCCCTCCATCCGACCAACACCAACTACGACATCTTCTACCGCTTCCAGTTCAACATCGCTCCGGGCGTGGATCCGTCGACGATGGCCTTGAACATACAGTTCTACGCCGACAATTCGGTGTTCGAAGTCTGGGTAAACGGCAACGCGCAGGGCGTGCACTCCAACTATGGCGCCGCCGATCCGTATTTCTATTCGGGATTCGTCGCCGGCAACCAGGCTGCGGGCGTGTTGAACGGGCCTTGGCTGAGCGGGCTCAACGAGATCGTCGTACACATCAAGTCCGGCCCGGGAGCGCAAGCGTTCCTGGCGCAGGTGCTGCCGCCGGCGGCGGTGTGCGCGCCGGCCACGGTCGCGCTCAACAAGACCTCGCGATTCGTCACGGGTGGTCCGTTCGGTTTCGGTTTGACCAATACCAGCCAGGCCGCAGGCGCGATCACTACCGCGACTGCGGATGTTCCTAATCAGGTGGACGGCAACACCGCCACTGCCGGAACCATCGAACCTTTCAGCGTCGCCACCTTCGGCAGCGATGTAGTCATCACCGAATCGTCGTTGCCGGCCGGCTGGCTATTGTCCGATGCCACCTGTACCTCCGCCGGTATCGCTGTTGGCAGTCGCTCGGGAAGCGCCTACACCATCCCCGGCGGCCTGATCGACAGCAGCGCCGAAAGCTTCGAATGCAATTTCACCAATACGCCGACAGTCGATCTGCGCATCGACAAAACCGCTGCCGCGGCTACGGTGGAAAGCGGCGACACGGTGGCTTATACGATCACGCTCGATAACGACGGACCGGGTCCAGGCGATGGCGCCGTGATCAGAGATCCCGCGGTCTCCGGCGTGGACTGTAGTACCGGCACGCTGACTTGCGGCAATGCGACCGGCGGTGCGGTTTGCCCGGCATCGCCGACGGTGGCGGATCTGCAAGGATCGGGCGTAACCATCCCCGTTTTCCCGGCAGGCGGCTCGATGCAATTAACGTTGACTTGTACTGTGACCGCCAGCGGCGCGCCCTGATGGCGGGGCGGGGGGCTCACAGATCGCGCTATGTCCGATCGCGATGATGCGATCGAATCTTCCCGTTAAAGCTTGACCGCAATTTGCGTGGAATCCGCGTCCTCCAGCCGCGCCCACGTGGCGGAAACGATCATCTCCGCTTCGACCCAGTCGATGCGGTCGCAGGCCGCTACGCCATCCTTGTACCGGTGGCACAGACTGGGCAGCAGCTCCTCCGCGGAACGCTTTTCGCGATTGGACAGGAAGGTGTCGTAGCCGAACTTGAAAGTGGCGACGTAGCGTTCGAACTCCAGGCCGGACTTGAAGAATGGGCTGTTCGGATAACCGCGGCGCCAGTGCAGCAGTTCCCGCACCATATCCGGCGTCCCGATCGGCAGGGGTATTTCAGCGCAGTTGTTCACATGCATCCGCAAGCCTCCGTGGCATATGCCACCAACGTCGCCCTTGAAGCGACGTATCAGCTATACAGCAGGCATCTGAATGCAGCGGTCGAAAGGCCTTGGGACATGCTCAAAGCGAGTAATGCGGCCCCATACAAGTCTCTCATCGCCGGCGACCGTTCAGGTTGGAGCGATACGATCAGGCATCAATCGATCCGATAAACCCGCGCCTTCGGCAGGTCTTCGTCCACTTGCAGGAACCAGCGACCGGCGATGCCGGGGATGACGGCGATTTCAGGCGATTCGAAGGGCTTGCGCAGCTTCATGTTGCCTTTGAGCACTTTCCAGGTCTGGCCGTTCTCCAGCTCGAATACGGTGCCGGGTTCCCAGCCGCTGACGGAACCTTTCAGGCGGCTGCGGATGGGCTGGTCGTTGAGGCCGATGAGGGACGAAGAAGAAGCGCGTTCGGTTTCCGCTTCGGTCTTGCTGGCTTCCACGGCCTTGACCACGTCTTCGCGCAGCAGGCTGTTCAACAGTTTCAGCTGCTCGGCCGAAAGCGTGTTCAGACCCGTGGCTTGCAGTTGTTCGGACGTCAGGCGCTGCTCGATATCCACGTAGGGTTGCTTGGCCAGTACAGCGAACGACGCCAGCAAAAGCGTCAGACCAAGAGCGAACTTTGCGGACATGCCGGTTTCTCCAATGGAGCGGCCGGGCAGCGCCCGGCATTACGCCCAGGCAACAAGTTTGCGTCGGTTTTGTTTCAGTCCGGTGTCACGGTCCTTCGGAAGCGTAGGTCGGGGCTACGCCCCCGACATCACGCGATGCTTCCGATCGACCGCGCGTCGGGGGCGTAGCCCCGACCTACAGCGCGGTACGGCCGGCCTATCGGACCACTTCTTCCAGAATCCGCTGGCCAGCCGCGGCTGTCGTCTCTTCGACTTCGGCAACGTCTTCCTGGCCTTTCACAAGTCCCACCTGCGCCATCATCAGCGGGCAGTGCGCGCTCATGTAGTCGATGTCCAGGTTCAGGCGCTCCAGCAGGAAGTCGACGAACGCGCGTACTTTCGGCGACTGGGTGTGGCCGCGCGGGAATACGGCGTTGAGTTCGTACTCGCCGCCGATCCAGCCGGCCAGCACGCGCTGCACATGACCCATCTCCACGAACGGCCTGACCATCACGTCGGCGGCGATCACCACGCCTTCGCCGCAGAGCAATGCGCCCTTGAGCGCGGCCGGATCATTGGCGACCAGGATCGGATTAACGGTGAAATCGCGATCGCTCACGCCGTCGTTCAAGGTCCATGCATAGCTGTTGCCGTGGCGGTGCTTGGGCATGGCCAGCGTACGGTGGTGCTGCAGATCGTCCGGGTGCAGAGGCTCGCCATGCTTGGCGATGTAGCTGGTGCTGGCGTACACCTGCGTGCGCAGGCTGCCCAGGCGGCGCGCGACCAGGTTGGAATCGGGCAGATTGCCGATGCGCAGGGCGACATCGATTTCGCCGCCGATCAGATCCAGCGGTTCGTTGCTCAACACCATCTCTATACGCACTTCCGGATGCCGCGCATGGAATTCGCCCAGCAGCGGGGCGATCTTGTCGATGCCGATGGAGTAGGGCGCGGTGAAACGCAGCCAGCCGCGCGGGCCGGCATGCAGCTGGCTGACCGCGCTTTCGGCTTCGGTCAGTTCGCGCGCGATGCGCTGGCAATGTTCGTAGTAGACGTTGCCGGCTTCGGTCAGCCCCAGCTTGCGCGTGGTGCGATGCAGGAGCTGCGCGCCCAGGCGCGTTTCCAGTTCCTGCACTTTGCGGCTGACCGTGGTCTTGGGCAGGCGTAGCGAATTGGCCGCGGCGATGAAGCTGCCGTGCTCGACCACCTTGACGAAGATGAGGGTGTCGTTGAGATCGTGGCTCATGTGGAACTCCCGATGGGGGTGGTACGGGTATTGGACCGCTGACGGGATTATTATTCCCTTTAATTCGGACTAATCAAGTCCTGATTGCAGGTTTATCTTGTCGGCACTCTCCCAAGTAGCCAGCTGCCGCTATGCTGTTCTCCCGCTTCTTCCGCCCCGAGCCGGACCCCGTAATCAACGAAGAGACAACGCTTTCCGAGCTGAAAGCGCTGACTAATCGCTTGTCCGGTACGGCTTTTCGCGAATTCACCTCCCCCCATCGCAGCCAGACCGGCGGCGGGGTGCGGCTCGGGCGCAAGGGGCGCGGGACTATCGCCAGTATTGGGATTATCCCGATGACGGGAGTGAAAGTCCCATGAATGGGATATTGAATCCGGAGGTCCTGGTGCTGGGCGCCGGTGGCACGGTCGGCTTCGGCGTGGTCGGGGCGTTACTGGAAGCCGGCAGCCCGGTGCTGGCGGTGGGCCGCGACGGTCCACGCATGCAGGCGCTGGCCGAACACTTCGCCGGCGAACCTGCGCTCGAGCTGATGACCACAGGATGCATCAGCAGCGATGAAGACGCTGCGAAACTGGCGGCGGATCTGCGCAAGCGCAAGCGTCCGTTGCGTGCGGTGTTCGCAAGCCTGGCCAGCCCATTGGAAGGCGGCCGGCTGATCGACAAGCCCACGGATTTCCTGCGCCAGAAGCTGGACATGGATCTGTTGCCGCATCTGGCCGCCGCACGCCATCTGGTGCCGCTGCTGGCCGAGAACGATGTCACTTCGCATTATATTCTCATCGGCGGTCCGTATGCCGAACGCGGCTGGGCGGGATACGGTCATGCCTCCATCACCGCTGCCGCATTGCGCATGCTGACCAACGTGTTGCATGAAGAATCGCAGCCGTTGGGCGTGCGCGTGCAGATGCTGTCCGTCGACCACCCGGTCTGCACGCCGGAAAACGCGCGCAACGCCTGCGCCGAATGGCCCAGCGCCATGGCCGTGGGCCGCCACGCGGTGTCGCTGTTGACCCGCACCGAACGCGCGCAGCCGGTGGTGCGTTTCGATGCGGGACGTGCGCTGACCCCTGCGCAACCTCTTTTCAGCAGTTTTCCTCTCCCCTTGTCCACCCACGAGACCAACCTATGAACGCTATTTCCTTTCTTGAGAATCGAGCGCTACGTACCACGGCGCTAGGCGTCGTGCTGGCGCTGTCCGTCGCCGTCATTGCCGGTTGCAGCGGCCAGGCCGCCGAAACCGGCATGCCGCCGCCGCCCGATGTGAGCGCCGCGCCGGTGCTGGTCAAGCAGATCAGCCAGTGGGACGACTTCAGCGGCCGTGTGGAGGCGGTGGAAAACGTCGACCTGCGTCCGCGCGTATCCGGCTACATCGATCGTGTGAATTACGAAGAGGGCCAGGAAGTCCGCAAGGGCGACGTGCTCTTCACTATCGATTCGCGCAGCTACCGTGCCGAGCTGGCACGCGCACAGGCCGACTTGGCCCGCGCCCGCAGCCAGTCCGAACTGGGCCGCAGCGAAGCGGCGCGCGCCAAGAAGCTTTCCGAGTTGCAGGCCATTTCCACGGAGTCCTACGAGCAGCGGCGTTCGGCCGCTGCCGAAGCACAGGCGAACGTTGCAGCCGCCCAGGCCGCGGTGGATGCGGCGCGCTTGAACCTGGAGTTCACCCAGGTGCGTGCGCCCATCAGCGGCCGCGCCGGTCGCGCGCTGGTCACCGCCGGCAACCTGGTCAGCGCCGGCGACTCTGCCAGCGTGCTGACTACACTGGTGTCGCTGGACAAGATGCATGTGCACTTCGATACCGACGAACGCACCTTCCTGCATTACGCCGAATTGGCGCGCAAGGGCGAGCGCCCGAGCGAAAACGGTGCGGGCGTGCCGGTGCAGGTCGGGCTGGTGGGCGAAGACGGTTTCCCGCACACCGGCGTGGTCGATTTCCTCGACAACCAGGTCGATCCGGCCACCGGCACCATCCGCGCGCGCGCTTTGCTGGACAACGCCGACCGCGCGTTCACGCCGGGCCTGTTCGCACGGGTCCGCGTGCTGGGCAGCGGCGAGTTCAAGGCGATGCTGATCGACGACAAGGCGGTGCTGACAGACCAGGACCGCAAGTATGTGTACGTGGTCGACGCCAAGGGCCAGGCCCAGCGCAAGGATGTGCAATTGGGACGCACCGCAGACGGGCTGCGCATCGTGGAGTCCGGTCTGGCTACCGGCGACAAGGTGATCGTCAGCGGCGTGCAGAAGGTGTTCTTCCCGGGCATGCCGGTTAAGGCCAAGACCGTCGTGATGGGCGCGCCTGAGCCCGCACAGCAGCCTGTAGCAATGAAGTAACGGTGACAGCCTCCTCCCTTGCGTAGTCCCCCAGGGGACTTCCTTCGGGGCGCAGGGGAGGGTTGGGGAGGGGTGCTCTTCGCGCTGACTCCCCGAAAGGCAAAAGCTTGCCCTCATCCGCCCTTCGGGCACCTTCTCCCGCGTTGCGGGAGAAGGGTTCGACTCTCTGATATCGGGGAGACGGGTCCTGTTTTTTTTCAGATTATCCAGTTACAGGAAATCCACCCATGGACTTCTCAAGATTCTTCATCGACCGGCCGATCTTCGCCGCGGTGTTGTCGATCGTGATCTTCGCCGCAGGCCTGATCTCGATCCCGATGCTGCCTATCGGCGAATACCCGGAAGTGGTGCCGCCCTCCGTGGTAGTACGCACCGTCTATCCCGGCGCCAACCCCAAAGTCATCGCCGAAACCGTGGCCACGCCATTGGAAGAAGCCATCAACGGCGTCGAGGACATGATGTACGTCAAGTCCATCGCCGGCTCCGACGGCGTGCTGCAGTTGACCGTCACCTTCAAGCCGGGCGTCGATGCCGATGACGCGGCGGTGCGCGTGCAGAACCGGGTCAGCCAGGCGCTGGCGCGACTGCCCGAGGACGTGCGCCGGCAGGGCGTCACCACGCAGAAGCAGTCGCCGGTGTTCCTGATGGTGGTGCACCTGGTGTCCACCGACGGCAAGTACGATTCGCTCTACCTGCGCAACTACATGCGCCTGCACGTGAAGGACGAACTGGCCAAGATCCCCGGTGTCGGCGATGCGCAGGCCTTCGGCGGCGGCGACTACGCCATGCGCCTGTGGCTGGACCCGGAGAAGGTCGCCTCACGCGGCCTGACCGCCAGCGATGTGCTGCGCGCCGTACGCGAGCAGAACGTGCAGGTTTCGGCCGGCCAGCTCGGCGCGGAACCGATGGCCAACGGCAGCGATTTCCTGCTGCCGATCAATGCCAAGGGCCGCCTGAGCACCACCAAGGAGTTCGGCGACATCGTGCTCAAGAGCGGCGCTGATGGTGAAATCGTGCGCTTGTCCGACGTCGCCAGGATCGAACTGGCCGCAGGCGACTACACCCTGCGCGCGCGCCTGGACGGCATGAATGCCGCGGCCATCGGCATCTTCCAGGCACCTGGCGCGAATGCACTGGAGATCCGCGACTCGGTGATCACCAAGATGGACGAGATCGCCAAGACGCTGCCGCCGGGCGTGGAATACAAGTCGATCTACGACACCACCATCTTCGTACGCGATTCGATCAAGGCCGTGGTGACCACGCTGCTGGAAGCCACGTTGCTGGTGGTGCTGGTGGTGATCCTGTTCCTGCAGACCTGGCGCGCGTCGATCATTCCGTTGATCGCCGTGCCGGTATCCATCGTCGGCACCTTCGCCGCGCTGTATTTGCTCGGCTTCTCGATCAACACGCTGACCTTGTTCGGACTGGTGCTGGCCATCGGCATCGTGGTGGACGACGCCATCGTGGTGGTGGAGAACGTGGAACGGCATATCGAGTTGGGTGCGAGCCCGCTGGAGGCCGCGCATCTGGCGATGAGGGAAGTGTCCGGGCCGATCATCGCCATAGCCCTGGTGCTGTGCGCGGTGTTCGTGCCGATGGCGTTCCTGACCGGCGTGACCGGGCAGTTCTACAAGCAGTTCGCGGTGACCATCGCCATTTCCACGGTGATTTCGGCGATCAACTCGCTGACCCTGTCGCCGGCGCTGGCCGCCAAGCTGCTGAAGCCTCACGACGCGGCCAAGGATGCGCCTTCGCGTTTGATCGACCGCCTGTTCGGCTGGCTGTTCCGCCCGTTCAACCGTTTCTTCAAGAAGAACTCGCAGCGCTACGAGGGTGCGGTGTCGCGCGCGCTCGGCAAGCGCGGCGCGGTGTTCGCCGTGTACGTGGTGTTGCTGATCGGTGCGGGCGTGATGTTCAAGGCGGTGCCGGCGGGCTTCATCCCGCTGCAGGACAAGCTGTACCTGATCGCGGGCGTGAAGATGCCGGAAGGCGCGTCGATCGAGCGCACCGATGCGGTATTGAAGAAGATCGCGTCGATCGCAAAGGGAATCGAGGGCGTGGAAAGCGAGGTCGCGTTCCCCGGCCTGAACCCGCTGCAGTTCACCAACACGCCCAACAACGGCGTGGTGTTCTTCACCTTGAAGCCGTTCGACCAGCGCAAGAACAGCGCGGCGGCGATCACCGCCGAGTTGAACCAGAAGATCGGCGGCATCCAGGAAGGCTTCGCGTTCGCGCTGATGCCGCCGCCCATCCAGGGCCTGGGCAACGGTTCGGGCTGGTCGCTGTTCGTCGAGGACCGCACCAATCTGGGTTACGGCGCGCTGCAGACCGCGGTGCAATCGTTCCAGGGCGCAGCCTCGCAGACGCCGGGCCTGGGCTTCCCGATCAGCAGCTACCAGGCCAACGTGCCGCAGCTGGATGCGGAAGTGGACCGGGTCAAGGCCAAGGCCCAGGGTGTGCCGTTGACCGAGTTGTTCGACACGCTGCAGACCTACCTGGGTTCGGCCTACGTCAACGACTTCAACATGTTCGGCCGCACCTGGCAGGTGATCGCGCAGGCTGACGGCCAGTTCCGCGACAACGTGGAAGACATCGCCAACCTGCGCACGCGCAACGCCAACGGCGAGATGGTGCCGATCGGCTCGATGGTGAACATCAAGCGGACCTACGGCCCGGATCCGGTGATCCGCTTCAACGGCTATCCGGCGGCCGACCTGCTGGGCGACGCCGACCCGCGGGTGATGTCCTCGGGCGAAGCGATGGCCAAGGTGACCGAACTGGCCGGGCAGGTGCTGCCGCCGGGCATGGGCATCGACTGGAGCGACCTGAGCTACCAGCAGGCGACGCAGGGCAAGGCCGCCCTGGTGGTGTTCCCGCTGGCGGTGCTGCTCGCCTTCCTGGTGCTGGCCGCGCTGTACGAGAGCTGGACGTTGCCGCTGGCGGTGATCCTGATCGTGCCGATGACGCTGCTGTCCGCGCTGGCCGGCGTATGGCTGACCGGCGGCGACAACAACGTGTTCGTGCAGGTCGGCCTGGTGGTGCTGATGGGCCTGGCGTGCAAGAACGCGATCCTGATCGTCGAGTTCGCCCGCGAACTGGAAATGCAGGGCAAGGGCATCGTCGAATCCGCGCTGGAAGCGTGCCGCCTGCGTCTGCGTCCCATCGTGATGACGTCGGTGGCCTTCATCGCCGGCACGGTGCCGCTGGTGCTGTCGCATGGCGCTGGCGCCGAGGTCCGCTCGGTTACCGGCATCACCGTGTTCGCCGGCATGTTGGGCGTGACCTTGTTCGGTCTGTTCCTGACCCCGGTGTTCTATGTCGCGCTGCGCAAGCTGTCGGGACGTCCGCTGGTCACGCATGGCGAACACTTGCCGCCGTCGCACGCGGTGCAGGCTTGATCGCGAAAGCAGGAATCGGATAGCGCCGGTTGGCGGCGCAACCGATCTTATCGACTACATGTCCTATCGATCGCATGGGCGGCGCCAATCCGCCGCCCCCGTATCAGCAATTCCCCCACAAATTCGGAGCATCCCCCATGAGCAACACCTCCAAGACCGCGCTGGTCACCGGCGCCACCCGCGGCATCGGTTTTGAAACCGTGCGCCAGTTGGCCCAAACCGGCGTCCATACCCTGCTGGCCGGGCGCGACCGCGCCAAGGCCGTCGAAGCGGCGCTGAAACTGCAGGCCGAAGGCTTGCCGGTGGAAGCGATCGTGCTCGACGTGACCGACACGGCCAGCATCGCCGCGGCCGCTGATGAAGTGGCGAAGAAGTACGGCCACTTGGACATCCTGGTCAACAACGCCGGCATCCTGCGCGACGAGCAGGGCAAGAAGATTTCCGAGCAGACTTTGCAGGCCTGGCGCGAGACCTTCGACACCAATGTGTTCGGCCTGATCGCCGTCACCCAGTCGTTCCTGCCGTTGCTGCACAAGTCGCCGGCCGGACGCATCGTCAACGTGTCCAGCCTGCTGGGTTCGATGACGCTGCACAGCGATCCTTCTTCGCCCATCTATGATTTCAAGATTCCGGCCTACAACGTTTCCAAGAGCGCGGTGAACGCCTGGACCGTGCAGTTGGCTTACGAACTGCGCGACAGCAAGGTCAAGGTCAACACCATCCATCCGGGCTACGTGAAGACGGACATGAATGCAGGCGAAGGCGAGATCGATGTGCCGGACGGCGCCAAGACCAGCGTTGCCCTGGCGCTGATCGACGATGCCGGTCCGAACGGTTCCTACCGCTACCTGGACAACGTCCTTCCGTGGTGAAGAACAGATGGACCGTGAGAGCGATCCATGCAAAACAGAAAATGTGAAAACGTCCTGCGCGCAACGCGCGCGTCAACGGAGTAGATCATGAGCAACAATCAGAAAATCGCGCTGGTGACCGGCGCAACCCGCGGCATCGGCCTGGAAACCGTGCGCCAACTCGCCACGGCCGGCGTGCATACGCTGCTGGCCGGACGCGATCTGGCCAAGGCCCGCGAGGCCGCCCAGGCGTTGAAGTCGGAAGGACTGCCAGTGGAAGCCATCGCGCTGGATGTCAGCGACGCCGCCAGCATCGCGGCCGCTGCCAAGCAGGTGGGAGACAGCCACGGCCGTCTGGATATCCTGGTCAACAACGCCGGCATCTTCAAGGACGACTTCGCCAAATCGCCTTCCGAACAGGGCCTGGAAACCTGGCGCGAAACCTTCGACACCAACCTGTTCGGCATGGTAGCGGTCACCCAGGCTCTGCTGCCGCTGTTGCGGCGGGCACCCGCTGCCCGCATCGTCAATCTTTCCAGCAGCCTCGCTTCGCTGGCGTTTCATAGCGATCCGGGTTCGGAACTCTACGATTTCAAAGTGCCGGCCTACAACGTGTCCAAGACGGCGGTCAACGCGTGGACCGTGCAACTGGCTTACGAGTTGCGCGATACCGCGATCAAGGTCAATGCAGCCGATCCGGGTTCGGTGAAGACCGACATGAACAGCAACGGGCAGCTTGAATTGGCCGATGGCGCCAGCACCAGCGTGGGTTTGGCGCTGCTCGGCGAAGCCGGCCCGACCGGTACGTTCCAGCACCGCGGGGAGGTGTTGCCATGGTGATTCGTACTCTCACGGTTGCCGTCGCCAGCGTCTTGCTGGCGGCCTGCACCGTAGGCCCGGACTACGTGCGTCCGAACCTGCCGGCGGTCGACCAGTTCTCCAACAACATGCCTTCCAACAATGTGACGCCGCAGACCGCGCAAGCGGCAACGCCTGCGGTAGACGTGGAGTTCTGGCGCAGCTTCGGCGACCCGGTGCTCGAGAAGCTGGTGGACGAAGCGCTGCTTTCCAACCACGACCTGCGCATCGCCCTGGCGCATTACGAACAAGCCAACGCATTGCTGCGCAATTCCAAGTTCGACCGTTTCCCCACTTTGGGTGCGAACGCCGAAGCCAGCGACGCGCGCAGCAGCAGCGATCAGTCGCCGGGCGTGGACAGGCCGGGGCGCGACAACGATCAGTACAGCGCTGGCATCAGCGCGCTGTGGGAGCTGGATTTCTTCGGCCGCATCCGTCGCGGTATCGAGGCGCAGCGCGCCGAGACCGAGGCCAGCGCAGCCGATCTGGCAGCCGCGCAAGTGGTATTGGTGGGCGATGTGGCGGAGACCTATTTCCGTCTGCGCGGTTTGCAGGAACAGCTGCGTATCGCCCAGCAGAACGCCGACAACCAGGCCCAGACTTTGCGGCTGATCAATCTGCGCAGCAGCGCGGGCCTGAGCAGCACTTTTGAGGTGGACCGCGCCAGCACGCAGTTGGAGAACACGCGTTCGCGGGTTCCCGCGCTGCAGTCGGCGATTGCCGTGTCCACCCACCGCATTGCGGTGCTGGTGGGCAAGACGCCGGAAACGGTACTGGCCGGACTGGAGTCGTCCACGCCGTTGCCTTCGCTGCCGGAAACCATCGCTGCAGGCACGCCTGCCGACTTGCTGCGCCGCCGTCCCGACGTGACCGCAGCCGAACGCAGGCTGGGCGCGGCTACCGCACGCATCGGCGTGGCGACCGCGGACTTGTTCCCGCGATTCACGCTGGGCGGGCTGATCGGTACGCAGGCGCTGGATGCCGGCGCGCTGTTCGAACGCGATAGCGAAACGCGCCTGATCTCCCTCGGCATCGATGGTTCCTTCCTCAATGTCGGGCGGGTGCGCTCGCGCATTGCGGCGGCCAATGCGGCCACCGCCGCCGATCTGGCCGCTTACGAACAGACGGTGCTGCTGGCGTTGGAGGAAACCGAAAACGCGCTGGTCCGTGTTTCCCGCAGTGCGGAGGAAAACGCGCACCTGGAGCGTGCCGCCGCCGCCGGAGCGCGCGCTACGGCCACCGCACGGTTGCGCTACGACAACGGCGCCATCGATGTGCTGGACGTACTGGAAGCCGAGCGCGCCAGCCTGCAGGCCGAGGACGAATTCGCCCAGGGCAGGGTGCGCAATACAGTCGCCGTGGTGTCGTTGTACAAGGCGCTGGCGGGTGGCTGGCCGCAGTACGTTCCGAAGGAAAGTACTGCGTCGCGATAAGGTTGTAGATAGGACTATCTAAGACATATATCGTATTTTGTTCTAAATATGGAACAATTAGTCGGTTCCAAGGGCCTTACCTCACAGGGGTAAGGCCCTCATTCTTTGCGCACCTTCTTATGGAGCGCGAAACATGATCACCCTGCGACCCGCCGGCGAACGCGGCCACGCCAACCACGGCTGGCTGGATTCCTGGCACAGCTTTTCCTTCGCCGGCTACCAGGACGACAGCCATGTCCACTGGGGTCCGCTGCGCGTCATCAACGAGGATCGCGTGGCCGCCGGCCGCGGGTTCGGCGAGCACGGCCATCGCGACATGGAGATCGTCAGCTACGTGCTGGACGGCGCGCTGGGACACAAGGATTCCATGGGCACCAGTTCCAGCATCGTGCCGGGCGACGTGCAGCGCATGAGCGCCGGTACCGGCGTGCAGCATTCGGAATTCAACCATAGCGATGCCGGCACTACCCACTTCCTGCAGATATGGATCATTCCTGCCAAGCAGGGCGTGAAGCCGTCGTATGCGCAGAAGAACTTCTCGTCCGCGGAAAAGCGCGGCAAGTTGCGGCTGGTGGTCAGTCCCGATGGAGCGGACGGTTCGGTCGACATCCATCAGGACGCGCGGATGTATGCGGGATTATTCGATGGCGACGAACGCGCGGACTTGGTGTTGGCTCCGGGCCGGCTCGGTTACGTGCATGTAGCGCGTGGCGAAATCGTCGCGAACGGCCGCAAGGTGGTGGCGGGCGACGCGTTGCTTTATCGGGACGAAGCTTCGATAAGTCTGGCGGAAGGCAAGGGTGCCGAAGTGCTGGCGTTCGATCTGCCGCAGATGTGAGGATCAGGCGTTGCGGGCCTGCAAGCGCGCAACGGCGGCTTTCAGCAGCACTCTCGAATACATCTTGTGGAATCCGAGCAGCAGCCGGAATCCGGAACCGATATCGGCCCCGGATTCCGACCCTTTGGCAGGAACCACCGCCGAACCGAAATATAAGCGCGTGCCGTTGCCGGATTCGGCTGGTATGGCCATCAACCAGGACCGGGTGCGGTCGTGCATATCGCACAACAGTAGTTGGTCTGCGCGCCGGTCTTCGACATTCCATGCGGAGAACACATCCAGCCCGCCTTGAGCGAGCATTGCCGCTTGCGCGTCGGTAGAAGGCCTGGTCACGGCCCATTTCAGAATCGTTCTTTCCAGCTTGAATACCCAGGTGGTATAGAAAGCCTCCACGAAATCGGCTTGACTCACGCTGCGGGCGATTTCGGTCGAGTAGCAATCCGTGTACGCGCCTTGCTGCAGTCGATAACGGTTCAGCAGCGAAATATCGGGAAGCGGGCAGGGCAGGATGGCGGACAAGGGTGGGTCCGGCAAAGAAGATCAGGGGTGGGCCGGAGATGCGGGAACGGCATGCGGCTTGCGCCATGCATCGTCCGGGTCTTCGAGCAGCGAAATATCCGGAATGCGATATTCGCATCCCAGCAGTACCAGGCCTTCAAGGCCCGGCGCCTCAGCGTTGAAGATCACCAGAGCGTGCTGGTCGTCCAGTGCGCCGGACAACGGCGATTCGCTGGATTGCTCCAGCGCGTGCTCCAGTTGGGCGGTTACCGCATCCAGCGAACCCTGCACGGCCATCATCACGCGATTGGGGGCGATCACGATGACGTCGCTTTCGTTGCCCCAGGCGGTGATCGGCTCTTCCAGGCGGTATACATCGAGCATCGGCTCGCTGTACTGCCGGTAGGCCTGGGTGAAATCTTCTTCGCGTTCCTCGCGGATCTCACGCATCAGGCCCGGATAGCGTTCGTAGCTGATTCTGCAAGTGAGCGCATCGGCCAACGCATCCGCACCGGCGCTGACAACCGGCGTGGGCTGTGCGGCCGGCGTGGCAGTGGTTGCTGCCGGCTTGGCCGCAGGGACCTGTGCGAGGGAAACACAGGCCCACAGGTACAGCGTTGCCCCCAGCAGCGCCTTACTCGAGTTGCGATTTCGCATATGCCGCGTCCAGCGCTTCCATCGCGTCCTTGGGCTTGAGCTTGCCGGCTTTTTCGAAAGCAGTGGCGGCGTCGTCTTCCTTTTTCTCGCCGTACAGCAGCAACAGGACGTTGCCGTGTTCGACATGGGCGATCGGCGAATCCGGGGTCAGCTTCAGTGCGGTCTTGATATGCGACTCGGCTTCGGCGGCCTTGGCTCCGTAGGTCAGGCCGCCGATCATGGCGCCGATCTTGCCGATGATCTCGGCGTGGTACAGCGCCAGCGCGGTATGCGCTTCGGCGTGCTTGGGCGCCAGTTCCAGAGTGGCGTTGAGCGATTCGCGCACTTTACCCGCGATGCCCTGCTTGAGTGCCTTGGCGATGCTCAGGCCCTGGCTGTAGCGGCCCAGCGCGAAGGCGTGGCGGTAGTGGCTGTTGGCTTCGTCCGGCAGCGCTTTCATCGCCGCTTCGGCCAGTTTAGCGGCCTGTTCGAAACGCTTGAGCTTTTCGGCATCGTCATCGACCAGATAAGTGGCGTGGATGCCTAACGCTTTCACCGCGACCGAGGCGCCGAGCGGGCCCAGGGCTTCGCCGGCTTCGAATGCGGACTGGAAATCTCCATGGTGGAAGGCGCGCCAGGCGTCCTGCAGCTTCGTCGAGAGGGTGGTGGCGTCCAATCCTTTCGCGGACTTGCCGGCGGCGTCCAGCAGGGCTTGGGCGCGCTTCGCATCGGGGTAGGGTTCGTTATCGCCCGCATGCAGTGCCGGCCATGCTTTCTTCAAGGCATCGCCGGCATAGGCGAAGGTCTTGGTGTCGTGCGGAAACGCGGCCCACTTCGATGATTTTCCAGCCATATCAAAATCCCCTCCAAGGAATTAAGGCGAGCATGGCGGGCGGCAAGGCGGCTGGCAAGCCCCAACCCATGTAGGAGCGGGCCCTGCCCGCGACGCTCTCAACGATGCTCTCGAAATGCGTCGCGGGCAGGGCCCGCTCCTACATCAGGGTGGTGGCAATAGTGTGTTTGCTCCAGCATCGCTGGGCAGTATCCGTTACGTAAACCGGCCATCGGGGCCGGTACTCCGGAGCCCCCATGGCCGCCAAGAAGAAAACCAAATCCAAGGTGCAGGAAACCACCCTGCGTCACCTGTGGCTCGCCGGTCTGGGCGCGGCCGCCGTCGCCCGCCGCGAAACCTTGAATGCCGCCAACGACGCGGTCGCCAAGGTCATGTCGCTGAAGCAGCAGGCCGGAAAATTGGCCGATGAAGCCCAGGCCAATGTGCTGGGCGGCATCGCCAGCGTTCGCGAACAGGGCGAAGCCACGGCAAGCCGGTTCAGCGCCGACGTCGAAGCCCGTCTGGCCCCGGTACTGGTCAAGCTGGGCCTGAAACCGAAGGCGAAGAAAGCCGCACGCGGTCGCAAGCCGGTGAAGAAAGCGCCCGTCAAACGCGCCCGCGCCACCCCGGCCCGCAAGCCGGCCGCCAAGCGCACGGTGCGCAAGACGCGCGGCTGAGTGGCGTTGTAGGAGCGACGTAAGTCGCTCCTACAACTTCTCTGCGGCTCACAAACCATACGGTCGCGGTAAGGAAGACACTGATCCCCGCCTTCGCGGGGACGACGAGTCAATATCAATCCTTCCGAAGGGATGACGACCGCCCGCTCATTGCGCGCTCATGAATTGTTTCGCCACCATTTCCGGATCGGGCCGCATGCTGGCACGCCCAGCTACTTCGACCACGGGCAAGGCGTAACCCCGATCCCCGCTCAGGCCTGTTCCGTCGAATTTCTCGTGAAAGGCATCGTTTGCGCTGGCGTAGTCAATATTTACGTATGTAACAGGCACATTGTTGGAGCGTAAAGACGCAAGGGTGTTCTGAGTATGGGCACAACTGTCGCGCCCATACACGACCACGGTGCCGCTGGATGACGCGTCCAGGGGTAAGGCGTCCGTTGAACTTTGCAAAGCTTGTTGAGTGTCGCCACGGAAGTGTCGCCAGGCGCCGAATAGTGCGATGCAGATCAATAGGATCAGAACAGAATTACGCGACATGGATATTCCCCTGAAATAATGTCGTTAATAAGGGTACGCGTCCAACTCCCGATGCCGAGCCGAGAGTTAGGTTAGGCCTGAATGAATTGTTGACCGCGGCAATCACTTAACAAGGAACGAGGCCTTGAGGGGGAGTTCAACTCCACGCACCTTGTCCTTGAGCGTCATATGAAATGTCCAGGTGCCTCGTTGATCGCCGGCCTCGGCCAAGTACCCGACAACAGCAGGAGCCAAGAACATGGAGCTTGAATCCTCTTTCAGATCGACCTGAAAGCAGGGTGCATCCGTCTGCCCTATGGATTTCGACCCGTCGGGCCGAATCATGGCGAAGTCGCAAAGCACATTTGTTTTGCCGGTCGAGTCGCGCCCTGGACCGGCGAAGAACGTGAGCATGAAGAGCGTGTTTCCCTCTGTGACCTCGTTCGCTGAGGTGAATTGAGGTACGGTCTCGGGCGAAGTATTCCACTTTTCCGCCCAGTCCTTATCTGGCGTGACAAGTAGCATGCCGCTGAAGCCGTCGATGGACTTGCTTGAATCGGACTCGGCCGCGGGCTTCCCTTGTGCGTCGAGCCACGCATTTTTTGCCGCGACAGACGAGCTGAGAGCGGTCAGTAAAGCAATGGATATGAGAGCGGTAATCTTCATGATAAGCAGCTGGCACCCGAAGTAAACCGAACCGAGAAGCGGCTTCGGCTTGAATGAATTGTTAGGCGACGCGGGCAGGAAACTCAAAGCGCGTTTGGTTAAACCAGACATGCAAAAAACCGGGATCTGCACGAACTGTGAGGCCCGCGACTCGCAGTGTGTCAATAATCTCCCAGTCCGGACCTGGCGCGCCAAGAATTCGGATACGGGAAAGCTCATTGTCGGTTACCCGAAAATGGCTACCTTCATCACAGTGAGGGCAAACAAACCAAAAAGCGCTTAGCTCCGACCAGGAGGATGTCCCATGCCGCAGAACTTCTTGAACAGCTAGCGACTTTTCGCAACGAGGACAGTTCATTGAGCTCATAAGTGTCGCCTAACGGCCATTAGACCCCAAGGTGAGGTGTGTCGCAGATTCTGGGTAGTGCCCGGGAGGCCTGTCAATCAAAGTGGCGGGGATTTCCCGTTGGAGTCAGTCAGGAATCTCGGCGCCTAGCAGTTTCGCCGGCACGTTTGCATCATCCGCGTCGGTTATCAGAAGCAGACTTATGCGGTCGCCTACGACTGTCGCATGGATACCTTCGACCTTTTCAGTAGGTTCGAGCCGAAGCATGGCTTCCACACGGCTATCGGTTCCGATGATTCCGATGGCGGCGCCCAGGCAAGGACCGTCCAGATAATTGTCTTCCGTGTTTTCCGCCACGGCGCTGAATACGATGCGGCCGTCAGGGAGGGCTGCGCCGTCGGTGAAAGAGAGCGGGGTGGCTTCGATCGCGCCAAGGTCGAAGATCCGTATGCGATTTGCGGCGACCGGGAAGGCGCTCGCGGTCCCAGGGTTCGTCGCGCGGATAATTTCGCGCAAAGGAAACGAGATCAAGGCGCTTTCAGGTTGCGCCTTGCTTCCGCGCTGGAGAAGTACCAGCTCGTCTCCGATCACCACGGCGCCTTCGATGTTCAAGGCGGAGAATCTGTTCTCCAGCGATGAGTAGAAGGGCGTCAGATCGTACGGGCAAGGCTCTCCGGCAACGCCGCCGGATTCGTCCAGTGTCAGGACAGCACCGGTACGCCGGTTGGGCTTGGACCCGGAAGCGAGTGCCAGCAGAGCGCCATGCGGATATCCGGGGAAGCTGGGCAAGCGGACGAGCGCTTCAAGGTCAGGCTTGAACGCTTTGCGCTCGGCAGAGGTGTTGGGGAGATCACCCGGGAAAAGCCGGACCAGGGCGCCGGTCCCCGCTCCGCTTCTTTCGAACACGCCTAGGTGCAGTTCGTCGTCGGCAATTACATAGAGGAACTCACCAGCGACAACCATGCCGCTCGCCGCGCTGATGTGCCGGGCACTGTCCGCATCCGGTGGCGATGCGAGCATCAGCTCGCGAATGAACCTTGTGGTCACTGGCTTGCGGATGCTGGGCAAGATCATTGGCTGATCCTAACTCTTTGTAGAGCCGAGCTTGCTCGGCTGCTCCTGGCACGGAATCGGAAGCAGCCGAGCAAGCTCGGCTCTACAAGGCGACAAGCCACCACCATTGACAGACCCTAGTCCAGATATGCCTGCGTCAACGTATTCAGATGCACCCGCTCCGCATCGCGCAGGAACGGAGCCAGCAGCATCATCACCTGCACGATGCCATGGCGAATCGCAACCTGTTCGTCCTTGTCTCCACGGGCAGCGGCATAGTTCAGCCAGAAGGTGGCGATGACCAGCACATTGGTGGCGGTGCCGGCCAGCTCCGCGGCCGAGGCGCGCATGATGCCGGCCTGCGACAGACCCCGCATCACCATATGCGCGCTGTCGTCGGCGCGCTTTAGGATGCGCGCGAAGCGCATGCGGATGCGCCGGTTGCGGCTGAGGATTTCGACCAGATCGCGATACAGGAACCGGTGGTCCCAGATGCATTCGAACACCAGGTGCAGCTGCAGCCAGATGTCCTCCAGTTCCGGCAGACGTCCGGACGGCGTCGCCAAGGCCGCGTCCATGCGCTCTTCATAGCGCGCGAACAGCTGCTCGATGATGTCGTCCTTGTTGCGGAAGTGGTAGTACAGATTGCCCGGGCTGATCTCCAGCTCGTCGGCGATGTGGTTGGTGGTGACGTGCGGCTCGCCCTGCGTGTTGAACATCGCAAGCGAGGCATCGAGGATGCGTTGGCGCGTATCGCGTGCCACCAGGATCGGATCCGGCGCCGGGTCAGGCGGTCAGCTTCTTCACCAGATCCACGTACTTCTTTTGCGCGTCTTCCTGCGAAGTGCCCTTCAGCTTGGCCCAGGCTTCGTACTTGGCGGTGCCGACGAAATCGAAGAACCCCGGCTTGTCGCCGCTGACGTCGCCTTCCGAACCCTGCTTGTACAGCGCATACAGGCGCAGCAGAGTGTCGTTGTCCGGTCGCTCTGACAGGCCCTGGATCGCCTTGGATGCCTGTTCGAAGCTGCTTTTCAGATCTGCCATGTAAAGATCCCTCCCAGTGATCGCGCGCATCACACCACGCGGGGCAGGATGGGTCAATGCCGTCCTGTCTATAAGGCATAGTCGTGGCGGCATTGTCGAATAGCGCCATCTCTGGCAACTTAGGCCGTAGGGGCGCAGCGGAGGGGCCGCGCCCAAACACCAGGGATAGACCGCACATGAGTTATTTCGTCACCGGCGCCACAGGATTCATCGGCCGCTACCTGGTCACCAACCTGCTCAAGCGCAGCGGGACTGTATACGTGCTGGTCCGCAAGGATTCGCAGAAGAAATTCGACGCCATCGCCAAGAAAGCGGGCTGGGACCTCAAGCGCGTCAGCGTGGTCTACGGCGACATGACCAAGCCCAAGTGCGGTCTCACTCCGGGACAGCAGCGCACGCTGTCGGGAAAGGTGAAGCATTTCTTTCATCTGGCCGCCATCTATGACTTGGCCGCCAGCGCCGAAGCCCAGCGCGCCGCCAATATCGACGGCACCCAGCATGCACTGGACCTGGCCGCCGCCATCAAGGCGGGAACCTTCCACCACACCAGCTCCATCGCGGCCGCCGGCCTGTACCCGGGCATCTTCCGCGAAGACATGTTCGACGAGGCCGAGGGCCTGGACGACCCGTACCTGCGCACCAAACACGATTCGGAAGGGCTGGTCCGCAACGAGAAGCGCCTGAAGTGGCGCATCTACCGTCCCGGCATGGTGGTGGGGCATTCGCAGACTGGTGAAATCGACAAGATCGACGGGCCCTATTACTTCTTCACCCTGATCAAGAAGCTGCGCGAAGTGCTGCCGCCGTGGATGCCGGTGCTGGGTATCGAGGGCGGCCGCATCAATATAGTGCCGGTGGATTTCGTGGCCGACGCCATGGACCACATCGCGCACAAGCCCAAGCTGGACGGCCATACCTTTCACCTGACCGATCCGGAGCCCTTGCGCGTGGGCGAAGTGCTGAACACTTTCTGCCGCGCCGGCCATGCGCCGGAGATGACCATGCGCATCGACGCGCGCATGTTCGCCTTCGTGCCCAGCGGCATACGCGGCGCAGTGGGCAACCTGCCGCCGGTGAAACGTTTCATCGGCATGTTGCTGCGCGATTTCAAGATTCCGAAGGAAGTGCTGAAGTTCATCACCTATCCCACGCGTTTCGACAGCCGCGAGGCCGAGCGTGCGCTCAAGGGCAGCGGCATCGTGGTGCCCAAATTGGACGGATACGCATGGCGCTTGTGGGATTACTGGGAACGGCACCTGGACCCGGACCTGTTCATCGACCGCACCCTGAAGGGCAAGGTGCGCAACAAGGTGGTGGTGATCACTGGCGGTTCGTCGGGTATCGGCCTGTCCACCGCCCAGCGCGTGGCCGAGGCCGGCGCGGTGACGGTGATCGTGGCGCGCGGCGAAGAAGAGCTGTTCAAGGCCCGCGATGAGATGAAGAAGGCCGGCGGCAAAGTCTTCGCCTATACCGCGGACCTGGCCGACATGGCCGATTGCGACCGGCTGGTGAAACTGGTGCTGGAAGAGCACGGCCACGTCGATATCCTGATCAACAACGCAGGCCGTTCCATCCGCCGTTCCATCGAAGCCAGCTACGACCGCTTCCACGATTTCGAGCGCACCATGCAGCTGAATTATTTCGGCAGCATCCGCCTGATCATGGGCTTCATGCCCACCATGACCCATCGCCGCAAGGGCCATATCATCAACATCAGCTCGATCGGCGTGCTGGCCAGCTCGCCGCGTTTCTCCGCGTACGTGGCCTCGAAGGCAGCGCTGGACGCCTTCAGCCGCTGCGCGCAGGGCGAACTGTCGGGCAAGGGCATCAGCTTCACCACCATCAACATGCCGCTGGTGAAGACGCCGATGATCGCGCCGACCAAGATGTACGACAGCGTGCCCACGCTATCGCCGGAAGAAGCTGCGGACCTGCTGGTCAAGGCGATCATCGAGAAACCGAGCCGCATCGCCACACGCCTGGGCATCTTCTCGGCCCTGATCAATGCGCTGGCGCCGAAAGCTTACGAGGTGATCATGAGCACGGCGTTCGAACTGTTCCCCGATTCGGCCGCCGCCAAGGGCGACCGCAAGGCGCTGAAGGAATCGGCGCCCAGCCAGGAACAGATCGCGTTCGCTTCGTTGATGCGCGGCGTGCACTGGTAGGCCGAGCGGCCGGACGGCTTGCGAAAAAAAACGACTCGTCGTCCCCGCGAAGGCGGGGATCCAGCGACTCTAAGCTTATCTACAAACCCTGCGGTCGCCGTACGAAAGACACTGGATCCCCGCCTTCGCGTGGATGACGAGCTTGTTTTTCAATCTCGCAGATCATTCCAGAAATCTTGGGCAGGCTCTTAAAGCGACTAAAGCGGGCACTGCCGCCAGCGCACCTGGTCGGCGCTGCCCTGCGGGGGGTTCATCTGCACGCGGGTCAGCTCCAGGTCGGAGTAGGCCTTCAACTGGCCGCAAACCAGCGCCCAGGCTTCTTCTTCGGAGACGATGCGGTCGACGGCAAGGGTCGAGCGCGATATCCATACACCGCGGCTGATGCCCGGCGTCCTGGACAGTTTCCTGGAGATTTCCGCACGGTGCTTTTCGGTGTCGGCCTCGGTAGCCGCTTCGGAAACTCCGGCGGCCGGCCGGGTGGTTGCCGGCGCAGGTTTGGACGCTGCCGCAGCGCCGGGTGCAGCGATGGGCTTGCCGGTCTCTGCCGGAGGCGCTGGTGGAGCAGGGGCAGGAGTAGGAGCAGCCGCTACCGGAGCGGGCGCCGGATTCGATTCGGGAGCCAGCCTGCCCGGGAAGGCCAGCGCCGAAGCCAGGCCCAGGGTGAACGCGCCCAGCCAGGCGATGCCGATGTGGCGGCGCGCGCGGGATGAGGCATTGCCGGTGATGCGTCGCTGCAGGTTGCCTTCCACCATCGGCTTGACCGTTGGCCAGAGCAGGGGGCCATCGATGACTTCGATGTTGTAGCGGCCCGCTTTTTCCACGCCGCCCTTGTCCAGCACACCTTCTGTCACCAGGATGCCTCCCTGGACGCCGCGCAAGCGGATCTCGGAAGCGAATTCGTCGACGGCTGCAGAACCGATGCGGTAGGCAGAGCCATGCTTGCAGGCCAGCAGCAGCTGCTTGCCCTGGCCAGAGAGCAGGAAACTGGCCCCGTGCTCCTGGCTGTCTTCTTGTGCGGTGGGGATGCGCTCCAGTCCGCGCAGCTCCATGGCTTCCAGGATCAGGCGGGAAAAATCACGCCAGCGCATGCCGGCAAGCGCCAGCAGCCCGGCCGCGGTCTCATCGTCGCGGCGGCGAATCAGCCAGAGATAGGCAGTGGTAACGGCACCCACCAGGAGCGTAATGACCGATCCAAACAACCAGGCGGGCATGATTACCTTTCAAGCGGTGCGGAAAGTCGCACATTCTACGCCAGCGCCCAGTGCTGCCGATTTGCTTGCGGGCACGAAAAAGCCCGCCAGTCCGAAGTCGTAAGGGGAGGGGAGCATACGTACTTCGGTTGGACTGGCGGGCTAGTAACGATTGTTACGTTTTATATGGTGCCTTGCAACAATTTTTTGGGAACAGTGCGTACCACGGTTTAGCCGCTGCTTACTTGGCGGACTTGCGCACGCGTTTGCTGGCCGGCGCGGCCTTTTTGGCAACGGATTTCCTGGTTGCGGCCTTCTTCGCGGCGCTCTTGCGCGGCGCGGCGGCACCACCGAGTTTGCGCAGTTCGCCGTTCAAGGAATCCACGCGGTCGATCAGGGCGCTGAGGTCCTCGCGGCTGGGCACTTCCAGACGGCGCAAAGCGCGCTGCACGCGTTCTTCGAACACTTTTTCCAGACGGTCCCAGGTGTCGGAGGCCCGCTCGCGCGCCTGGCCGACGGTGCTTTCGACCGCGTCGCGTACCGCGCCGACCTTACCGCCGGCGACCTTGCGGGTGAGCTGTTCGACCGAAAGGCCTTCTTTCACCAGCGTTTCAAAAAGCTTGCTGCCTTCGGCCTGGGCGCGTCCGAACGCACCGACGCCTGCAAGCCACACCTGCTGCGCCGATTCACCGAGGTTCTTGGAAAGGCGTTCGGCCTGCTCCTGCAGGTTGGGGTTGTTCGCGGAGGTGGTCTTGCGCGCGGTTTTCTTCAGCTTGGCCATGGGTTCCGTCGACAAAAGGAATGATTGAGGAAGCCGAAGAATCAACCGCTTGTCTAGAGCTTTCACACCACCCGCTAAGAACCTGTTCAAGGTCTCGGCCAAAAGAGCATTTTTTGCCACGGATCAGAGCGGATCAACACGGATAGGGCCAAGCGGCTAGACAAGATCTCGCGGAGGTAGCTCAGTCTTTGCTCATCCGCGTCGATCTGCTCTGATCCGTGGCAAAAAAAACGCTTCTGATCGAGACTCTGAGTAGGCTCTAAGGCGGATTGACCTGGCTGCGCTTCAGCCGGTCGATTTCAGCGTGCGGGTGGCGCGTCGGACGCGGCGCTTGGCCACTACCTGGTCCACGTCGTCCAGCGCGCGTCGCAGACGCGCGGTCGTTTCGGTCATGCGCGGGGCCACGTCCAGACCATCCAATAAAGACCGATGGCGGTCGTTGATGATTTCCTCGCGCAGGCCGATGCCGTGCGCGGCCAGCATCGGCCGCAGCACATCGGCGCGTTTGCGCAGGTCGGCCAGGGTGTTGCGATAGGCGAGCTGGCAGACGCGGTGGCGTGCAGAGAAGCTGAAGAGATTGGTGAAGAACAACTCGCTGTCTTCCGCGTTCGGCTCGAACACCAGCTGGTCGATGTTGGGGAACTGGTGCGGGTATTTCTCCATGCCGATCTGCATGCGCGACTGCAGCAGGGTGCGCAGGGTCTGCGACAGCACGGCGGGCAGCCCGCCGCTGGCCAGTCCGCGCCGTTCTTCCTCGCCGGCTTGCGGCGCGGCATTGCCGGCGTCGAAGGGCACCAGCGGGTTGATGCCTATCATCAGGTCGATGCCGCGTTCCAGCACGGTAGAGGCGTGCATGGTCCGGCGCAGGGCGCCATCGAGGAAATGGCGGCCATTGATCTGCACGGGAGAGTACAGCCCCGGCAAGGCCGAGCTGGCTTGCACGGCCTGCGAGATGGGCACGCCGTCCCAGCCTTTTTCGCCGAAGCGCACCGCTTCGCCGCTGTCCAGGTCCACCGCCACCACGAACAGATCCGCGCCGAGGGTGCGGAAATCGTTGCTGCGGCCACGGCGGGTGAAGATGTCGCGCAGGAAGCTTTCCACGCCTTCGCTGTCGAACAGGCCGGTCGGGACCAGTCCGCCGAAACGCAGGATCAGATCCGACAGCCGCGTGGCCTTGCGCGGGTTGAGCATCAGCCGGCGCGCCCAGTCCGCATACAGACCGGGAAGGGTGGCGGCGCGGCGCAGATACTCGCCGACGTTGGGCTTCAGGAATATTTCCGGACGGAATTCGGCATCGTCGCTGGTGCCGGTGATGAAGATGCGGCACATCTCGGCGGTGCTCATGCGGTTGGCCAGGCCCGCGGCGAGGAAAGCGCCCGAACTGACGCCGACATAGCAATCCATGCGGGTCAGGTCCAGGCCGTCCATCGCCTCGTCCATGGCCCGCAACGCACCCAGTTCGTACATGCCGCCGATGGGGCCGCCGCCGGCGATGGCAAGGCCGATACGGCCGTCGGAGCCGCGTTTCTGGGCACTGTGAAGTGAGAGCATGCACAATCCGGTCGCGAAAAACTGTCCGAGTGTAGCCGACATGCCGTAGAGCTTGGAAACGTTATCCCGGTAGCAATAAGCAGGGTCTCGGCTTGCGATTGTTCGGCTTGAACCGGATCATTCGGGCATGGCGCGCGGCAATCCCCTCATCGACCGGCTGGGCCGCCGTCTGGCTTGCCACCAAACCCTGCATGACCACAAACGCGAGCCGCGCAACAAGCTGCGCTGGCTGCCGTTGCTACGCAGCTGGCAGACCCGGCGCCTGGAAACCAGCTTCGAGCACTTTCTGTACGACCCGCAGCGTCGCGCGGCGGCCCTGTTCTTCCTCACCGATGTCTATGGCGACCGCGACTTCAGCAAGCGCGACGCGAACGTCGCCAAGGTGCTGCCGATGATGCAGCGTCTGCTGCCTGCGGCGGTATTGGGCACGGTCGCCGACGGTATTGAACTGGGTGCGGTGACCCATGCGATGGATCTGCGCATGGCCGAGGAACTGCAGCGCATCGCGCCCACACGCAAACGGCTGGACGCGCAGTTGTATGGCAAGGCTTATCGCCAGGTGGGGCACCGGCGCCTGCGGGAGCATCAGATCGATTTGATCTCGGGCGTCGGCGTGGGCCTGGCCCGCGCCGTGAAGACGCCCGGTGTGGCCATGCTGCTGCGCTTGTCACGCGGGCCGGCCAAGGCAAGCGGATTGGGGGAACTGCAGGGTTTCCTGGAGCGCGGCTTCGATGCGTTTGCGGCACTGGGCGACGGCAAGGCATTCGTCGCCGATATCGAAAAATCCGAACGCTTGGTGGCCAAGCGCTTGTTCGAAGCCGATCCCGACCCCTTCCGGTAGGTCGGGGCTACGCCCCCGACGCTTCGGCGGTCCGCGTGTCGGGGGCGTAGCCCCGACCTACCCGAATTTCTCGCTCAGCACGCGCCTGATTTCGGACTCTATGGGGTCCTTCAGCATCGACAGCATGAAGCCCAGCTGCGCGGTGACGTGCAGTTTCTTCGGCGACAATTCGATCTTTCCATCCACCCCGGAGCGGTTGAAGTTGAGCGTGTCGCCGTCCCATTCGTGCTGCATGCCGAAGCGTTCGGCCAGTTTCTCGGCGACGTCTTCCAACGCCTTGCGCGCCTGTTTCGGCGTCTTGGAGTGCTCGTGGTGAATGTCGATGCTGGGCATTTATTCGATTCCTGTCGTTCGTTGCCTATTGTGCGCAAGCGTGCCGCCGAGTCCAAGCCGCAACGCGGCATGTTAGTCTCCCGCGGCGTGGAAAACCTCAGACTTCATTTCGGCAACCGCCAACAACCCGATCGCGCGCTGGTCACCGGCGTGCATCGTATCGTGCGCGAAGCCAGCGGCCTGCTGGGCGTGGGCGACAACGCCCAGGGTGCCTTGCTGGCCCAGTTCTGCGTGGACCGCCGCGGCTTGTGGCTGCAGGTGGCCACGGGTACCCGGGGCGTCCATGTCAACGGCAGGCCGGTGCAGCGCATGGCGGTGGTGCGCGCAGGCGATACGGTCTACCTGGACGGTGCCGAAATATTGGTGCGGGCCTCGCATCAGGGTCTGGACGCGGTGCCGCCGGCCGATCCGGCCGACAACAACGATCCGCGCATCGTTCTTCGCGGCGTAGGCGGCAAGCATCACGGCCGCGCTTTCACCTTGTCGCAACCCTGCCTGGTCGGCCGTTCGCCCGACGCGTCGATCCGTATAGACGATCCGGATTTCGCCGACCGCCATGCTCAACTGGAACGCCGCGGTGATCGCGTGCTGTTGCGCGACTTGGGTTCCGCCACGGGAAGCACAGTCAACGGCGTGGTAGTGCGCGATGCGCTGCTGGCGTCTGGCGATCAGGTGGCCTTCGGCAACCAGCACCGGTTTCTGGTGGAAGTACCTTGGCAGGAAGCGTCCGGCGAAGCCGCCGGGTTCGCCGACGATAGTGTCCAGGACGAGGCCGGGTCGGACGCCGCCCCCGTCAACGCGCCTTCCCTGCGGCGTTGGCCATGGCTGTTGCTGGCAGCTCTTTTCCTGGCAGCGGTGCTCAGTGCGCTGCTGCTGTTCGGCGACGGCTGAAGGCTTTCCAGGCGCGCCATCCCAGCAACGCGGTCAGGATCGAGGCGTACAGCAGCGGTTCGCGGATATCGGATTTCACCAGCCACCAGAAATGCAGCACGGCCAGTACGCCGGCCGCGTAGACCAGTTTGTGCAGGCGCCCCCAGTTGCGCCCAAGACGCTTGATCCAGCCCTTGGTGGAAGTGATGGCCAAGGGCAGCAACAGCAGCCAGGCGCTGAAACCCACGGTGATGTACGGGCGCTTCACGATTTCGGCGAATATCTGCGTCCAGTAGCCGCGCAGGTCCAGTCCCAGATAAGCGGCGAAATGCAGGCAGGCGTAGAAGAAGGCGTACAGGCCGATCATGCGACGGAAGCGGATCAGTACCGCCTGCCCGGTCAATTGCCGCAGCGGCGTGATCGCCAGGGCGACCATCAGCAAACGCAACGCCCACAGACCGAGGCGGTGCTCGATCTCGGCCACCGGGTCGGCACCTAGTGCGTCGCTGTTGTTCTGCCAGACGTCGTAGAACTGCCAGGCGAGGATCGCCGCAGGCGTCAGCGCGGCGAGGTGCACGAGGGTCTTGGCGAGGATGATGCCGCTGGAGGTCTTGGCCATTCATTACCGGGTGTGGGTCACAAGGAGGGAAAAAGATACCGTTCGTGGTGAGCCTGTCGAAGATACCGTTCGTGGTGAGCCTGTCGAAGATACCGTTCGTGGTGAGCTTGTCGAAGATACCGTTCGTGGTGAGCTTGTCGAACCACGCCCTTGGCGCGATCTTCCAGGCATGCGTGTGCCGAGATATCTCGCAAAAAGCGTGGTTCGACAGGCTCACCACGAACGGGTCATTAAATTTCTATTATTGAATTTCGCTATTGAGGCTCAGCCTTAATACCACTTCTTCAGGTCGAGCCCCGCATACATCGAACCCACCTGCGCAGCGTAACCGTTGAAAAGCCGGGTAGGGATGCGTTCGGCGAACAGCTTGCTGGCGTTGCCGGCGATGCGGCGCTCGGTTTTCTGGCTCCAGCGCGGATGGTCGACGGCCGGATTCACGTTGGAAAAGAAACCATATTCGGAAGGCTGCAGATCGTGCCAGGCCGTTTCCGGCATCTTTTCCACGAACTTGATCTCCACGATCGACTTGATGCTCTTGAAGCCGTATTTCCACGGCACCACCAGCCGCAGCGGCGCGCCGTTCTGCTGCGGCAGCGGCTTGCCGTACAAGCCGGTGGCCAGCAGGGTCAACGGATGCATGGCCTCATCGATGCGCAGGCCTTCGCGGTACGGCCAGTTGATCGAGTTGTAGCGCACCCCCGGCATCTGCCTGGGGTCGGCCAAGGTGGTAAAGGCCACATACTTGGCCTTGGAGGTGGGCGCGAATTTTTTAAGCACTTCTCCCAGAGGCACGCCCAGCCATGGGATCACCATCGACCAGCCTTCCACGCAACGGAGCCGGTAGATGCGTTCTTCCGGCGTCAGCCCCTTGATCAGATCTTCCATGGAAATGCGGCCGGGCTTGGCGCATTCGCCGCTTACCGCGACCGACCATGGCTGGGTCTTCAGGGTCTTGGCGGCGTTGGACGGATCGGTCTTGCCGGTGCCGAATTCGTAGAAATTGTTGTAGCTGGTGATGTCGGCGAACTTGGTCGGTTCCTCGGTGGTGCGGAAACCGGATCGCGCCTGCGCCGGGGTGACCACGGTCTTCGGTGCAGCGGGCGGCTCGGCTTCGGCGCAGCCGGCCAAGGTCAGCGCCGGGGCCATGGCGAAGGCCTGCAGGAGCGTGCGGCGCTGGCGATAGACCGATTCGTCGGTGATCTGGCTGGCGGGGATTTTCAGTGCATCGCGGAGAGACATGGCGGCGTTCCTTGGGATTGCACAACTATAGAGGCGGGCAGGCGGCAAAAGGTTTCGCGGCCGCACGGTCCAGACAGCACAAGTTACGTTTGAAACCAGGACTGCTCCGGCTGCTGCGCTGCGGCATACTATGGGTCCACTTTGCAGGCCCAACATGACCCGCGTCTTCAATTTCAGTGCCGGCCCCGCCACCTTGCCGGAATCAGTATTGCTGCAGGCCCAGGCGGAAATGCTCGACTGGAATGGCGTAGGCGCCTCGATCGTTGAGATCAGCCACCGCAGCGCCGATTTCATCGCGGTGGCCGCCGAGGCCGAAGCCGACCTGCGGACCCTGGTGGGAATCCCGGATAACTACGCGGTGCTGTTCCTCTCCGGCGGCGCCACCACCCAGCAGGCTTTGCTGGCCCTGAATTTCACCGCGCCCGGCCAGACCGTCGATTACGTGGTCACCGGCCACTGGGGCAAGACCGCGATCAAGCAGGTCGCGCCCTATGTCAAAGTGAATATCGCCGCCGATGGCGAACCGGGAGGCTTCCGCAGCATTCCCGCCCGCGATGGCTGGAAGCTCACCCCCGATGCGGCCTACGTGCACATCACCGCCAATGAAACCATCCACGGCGTCGAATTCCGCGATACGCCAGAAGTCGGCACCGCTCCGCTGTTCGCCGATTTCAGCTCCAGCATCGCTTCCGAACCCATCGACGTCTCCAGATACGGCGTGATCTACGCCGGTGCGCAGAAGAATCTGGGCCCGGTGGGCGTGGCCGTGGTGATCATACGTCGCGATCTGCTGGAACGCAGCGGACAGCCGCGCGCCGACATCTTCGACTACCGCTCGCATGCCGCGCGCGATTCCATGCTCAACACGCCGCCTACCTGGAACTGGTATCTGGCCGGGCTGGTGTTCAAGTGGATGCTGGCGCAGGGCGGGGTGGCGGAATTCGCCCGCCGCAGCGCATTGAAGTCGAAGCTGGTGTACGACGCCATCGACGCCTCGGGCGGTTTCTACCGCAATGAAGTGGTGCCGGCAGCGCGCTCGCGCATGAACATTCCCTATTTCCTGCCGGACGAAACGCTTACCTCGCGCTTCGTCGCCGAATCGAAAGCGGCCGGCTTGCTGGCGCTGAAGGGCCACAAGGCCGTCGGGGGTCTGCGCGCGTCGCTGTACAACGCGTTGCCGGTGGAAGCGGCGCAGGCGTTGGTCGACTTCATGCGCGATTTCCAGAAACGTAATGGGTAGAAGAAAAATCCATGTAGGAGCGACGCAAGTCGCGATGAAGCTTTATCGATGACGCCTCTTCGCGACTTGTGTCGCTCCTACAACAGCTGAGATAACCAGAGAACGGGACACCATGGCCGTAAAACCTAAAAAACCGGCGACGAAGACCGCCAAGCCCGCCGCGAAGAAAGCCGCCAAGCCCATTGCCACCCAGGCGCCGGTCCTGGCCGACGTGCGCGCGCATATCGACGGCATCGACCGCCAGATCCAGGGCCTGATCGCCGACCGCGCCGCTTACGCGCTGCAGGTGGGCAAGGCCAAGGGCAAGCTCGCAGCAGCCGTGGATTACTACCGTCCCGAGCGCGAAGCGCAGGTGCTGCGCATGGTGGTGGACCGCAACGAGGGCCCGCTCAGCGATGAAGTGCTGGTGCATGTGTTCCGCGAAATCATGTCCGCCTGTCTGGCCCAGCAGGAGCCTTTGAAGGTCGGATTCCTCGGCCCGGAAGGCACCTTCAGCCAGCAGGCGGTGATGAAGCACTTTGGCCGCTCCGCGCACGGCCTGCCGCTTGCCAGCATCGAGGAAGTATTCCAGGAAGTGGAGAACGGCAACGCCGATTTCGGCGTGGTGCCGGTGGAGAACTCGGGGCAGGGCACCATCCAGGTCACTCTGGACATGTTCCTCACTTCAAACCTCAAGATCTGCGGCGAAGTCGAGCTGCGCGTGCATCAATACCTGCTGTCGCGCACCGGCCGCATCGAGGATATCGAACGCATCTACTCGCATCCGCAGTCGTTCGCGCAGACTTCTTCCTGGCTGCGCTCCAACCTGCCCAAGGTCGAGAAGATCCCGGTGTCCAGCAACGCCGAAGGCGCGCGCCGCGCCCGCAATTCGGACGACGCGGCGGCCATCGCCGGCGAAAGCGCTGGACACGTTTACGGGCTGAAGAAAGTCATCATGGCTTCGATCGAGGACGACGCCGACAACACCACCCGCTTCCTGGTGATCGGCCGGCAGATTTTCCCGTCGTCGGGTCATGACCGCACCTCGGTACTGGTGTTCATCCGCGACCAGCCCGGCGCGTTGTTCAATGTGTTGAGCCCGTTCGCGCGCCATGGCATCAGCATGAACCGCATCGAATCGCGGCCCTCGCATCACGCCAAGTGGGAATACGGGTTCTTCATCGACTTGGCCGGCCACGTCGAGGACGAGTCGATGAAGAAGGCGCTGGCAGAACTGGAAGCGCATTCGGCGCAGATCAAGGTGCTGGGTTCGTATCCGGTGGCGGTGCCTTAGGTCTTGACCATGCTCCTGCAGTTGGCTCTGCTTCTGCCTCCTCCCTTGCGCGCAGCGCAGGGGAGGATTGAGGAGGGGTGCTCTTGATCTTGCTTCGTTTCTCTACCATTGCTTTAAAAGAAAAGCGTTTCGCGCTATGCGCGAGTCACTTTTCTTTGAACGGCAAAGAAAAGTA
>CAMLGZ010000028.1 GCA_946479745.1 uncultured Pseudoxanthomonas sp.
AAGAAAGCCGCCCTAACGTCGCGCCCGGCGATGAAGCCGCCGGGTCCGCAAGCAGGCCGGGAATTTTCGTAAGGCGCATCCTGCGCCTCCGAAAACGGCGCACATCCTTGTGCGCCGCCCCTTCGGGGTTTGCCCGGCCTGCTTGCCGCGTCTCACGGGGCTGGTTGGAGCTAAAGCCAAAGAACATAGATGACCAGCCATTCGGCTGTTGAAAAGCACTTCCAGCGTTCGCTGGGATGACGGTACGGACGAGTAGGGTTCAAAGAATGACTGGAAAGCAAAACTGGACTGTTTCCCCCGGCCAAGCACTGCGCGGCGAAATCGAGATCCCGGGAGATAAATCCGTCTCCCACCGCGCGGTGATGTTCGCCGCCCTGGCCGATGGCACCTCCCGCATCGACGGCTTCCTGGAAGGCGAAGACACCCGCGCCACCGCCGCGATCTTCTCGCAGCTGGGCGTGCGCATCGAAACCCCTTCGCCCTCGCAACGCATCGTGCACGGCGTAGGCATCGACGGCTTGCGCGCACCCGCCGCGCCCCTTGACTGCGGCAACGCCGGCACCGGCATGCGCTTGCTGGCGGGCCTGCTGTCGGCGCAAAGCTTCGACAGCATACTGGTGGGCGACGAATCGCTTTCCAAACGCCCCATGCGAAGGGTTATCGATCCGCTGGCGAAGATGGGCGCGCGCATCGAATCCGAACCGGGCGGCGTACCGCCCTTGCGCATCCATGGCGGGCAGCCGATGCGCGGCATGGACTACACGCTGGAAGTGGCCAGCGCGCAGGTGAAGTCCGCAGTGTTGCTGGCCGGGCTGTACGCGCAAGGCGAAACCGTGGTGCGCGAACCGCATCCCACCCGCGACTACACCGAACGCATGCTCTCGGCGTTCGGCGTGGAAATCGAATTCTCGCCGGGCCACGCCCGCCTGCGCGGCGGCCAGCGCCTGCGCGCCACGGATATTTCGGTGCCGGCGGATTTTTCTTCGGCGGCCTTTTTCATCGTCGCGGCCAGCATCGTCCCCGGTTCGGAACTGCGCCTGCGGGCGGTGGGTCTCAACCCTCGGCGCACTGGATTGCTGATCGCATTGCGGGCCATGGGTGCGGACATCGCAGAAGAGAACCGCAGCGAGCATGGCGGCGAACCCGTCGCCGACCTGGTCGTGCGCCACGCGCCTTTGCGGGGCATCGAAGTGCCGGTGGAAATCGTGCCGGACATGATCGACGAATTTCCCGCGCTGTTCGTTGCTGCGGCCTGCGCCAGCGGCAACACGGTCGTGCGCGGTGCTGCAGAACTACGCGTCAAGGAATCCGACCGCCTGGCTTCCATGTCGGCGGGATTGCGCGCGCTGGGCGTCCGGGTGGACGAAACCCCCGATGGCGCCACCCTCTTTGGCGGCCGGATCGGAAGCGGTTCTGTGGAAAGCCATGGCGATCATCGCATCGCCATGGCTTTCAGCGTGGCCGCGCAGGTTGCGGCCGGCGAAGTCGGAATATCCGACGTGGCCAATGTGGCCACGTCGTTCCCGAATTACGATGCGCTGGCGCGAAGCGTCGGTTTCGGATCGTTTACTGGTTCTTGAACTCCACCGGCACCACCACCGCGCCTGCTACCGCTTTGCCATCCTTCATCGCAGGCTCGAACCGCCACCTGCGCACGGCATCGGTCACCGCCCGGTCCAGGTCGCGGCTGCGTTCGCCGCTGCGTTCCACCACTTGCACATCGGTGGCGTTGCCGTTGGCGTCCACTTCCACACGCACGCTCACGCTGCCTTCCACACCCGAGCGCAGCGCTTGCGGCGGGTATTTGGGGGCCTGGTTGCCGGCCAAGGGCGAAGGATCGCGATTGAGTTTGGCCGCAGGCTTGGGCTTGGCTTCCGGCTTTTTCGCTACCGGTTTTTTGTCGGCCACTACGGCCGGGGCCGTTGCGGTTCCGTCCACCGCCGCCGGCTGTTCTGTGGTGGCAGGGGGCGGATTGGTGGCTTCGGTCGCCTGACGTTTTCCATACCACCACAGGCCCAGCGCGACCAGCGCCACCAGCAGGAGCAACCAGAGCAGCGCGCTGCTGTTGCGCGGCGGTGCGACTACGGGGGCATCGGGGTCTACGCGGTTGTAACCGGGATCGTTCGGATTAGGTGTGGACATGCTTGACCTCCCTGAACATGTGGATGAACAGGTGCGAGTCTTGCATGCGGGTTTGTTGCGAAAGCGTCACGGCGCCGTGAAAGGGGGTCGCCGGCGCCGCGGCCGTTCAGGTTCCGAATTTACTCGTCGGCCTTGAAATCGATGGGGATCACCAGGCTTGAGGCGACGGCTTGCCCGTCACGCTGCGCGGGCATGAAACGCCACTTGCGTACCGCTTCCATGGCGGCGCGGTCCAGATCTCGCGAGCCGCTGCGCTGCACCAGCGCCACGCCTGCCGGTGCGCCGTTGATGTCCACTTCCACCCGCACCAGCACCGTGCCGCTTTCGCCCCGGCGCAACGCGTCGCTGGGGTAACGCGGCGGCGGCGTCTGTCCGCTGAGCGGGACCGGCTGGTCGCCCGGTGCGAGTGCAATGCCGGGTGTAGCCGGAGTGCCTTCGGGAGCTCCGGGTTGGGCGGTTTCGTCGATCGGCGCGGGTAACGGCGGCGGCGGTGCGGTTTCCACCAGTTGCGGGCGCTCCGTCGGTTCGGCACTGGTGCCCGCCGCAGGCATGTCGCTGGCGCCGTCGCCGCCGGCCAAAGGCTCCGGCAAGGCTTCCAGTTCGCTCAAGGGCTTGCCCGGCGCGGTGGGTTCGACTTTGTAGAACGCCTGGTCGCGCCCCATCCACCATACGATCAGAAACAGTACCAGGCCAATGCCGAAGGCGATGCCCGCGATACGCAGGGCGCTACGCGGCAGGCGGAAAACGTAATCGTGTTCGGGCGGATTGGAGGCGGGCATGGTGGGTTCCGGTGGACTGCCCGCGATTCTGGCATAGCCCAGGCCAGCGGGGCGAGGCAAGGCCGCGCATAAAAAGCGATAATTAAGGGAAATCGGAAGCATCCTTTTTCCTGTCGTCATTCCCGCGAAGGCGGGAACCCAGTGCCTTTGCACCTATCGGCGCTCAAGGCGCTGGATTTCCGCCTTCGCGGGGACGACGGATGAGGGTGGTTTCCGGACATTCCCAAGTTCCAATTTCAGCGAATCCCCTACATGCTCGATCCAACCCTACTGCGCACCCAGCCCGCCGAACTCGCACAACGCCTCAAAGCCACCCGCGGCTTCGACCTGAATGTGGATCGCGTGCAATCGTTGGAATCCGAGCGCAAGCAATTGCAGACCCGCACGCAAGAGCTGCAGAACCTTCGCAATACGCGCTCCAAGGCCATCGGACAGGCCAAGGCCAAAGGCGAGGACACGACCGGGCTGATGGCGGAAGTGGCCGGCTTCGGGGAAGAACTGAAGGCTTCGGAAGTCGAGCTGGAGCGTATCCGCGGAGAGATAGAAGCCATCGCGCTGGGCATTCCCAACTTGCCGCACGGCAGCGTGCCGCCGGGCAGCGACGAGAGCGGCAATCTGGAAGTAAGCCGTTGGGGCACCCCGCGCACTTTTGATTTCGCGGTGAAGGATCATGTGGAACTGGGGGCGCGCCATGGTTGGCTGGACGGCGATGCGGGCGCGAAATTATCGGGTGCGCGCTTCACCGTGCTGCGCGGCCAACTCGCTCGCCTGCACCGGGCACTGGCGCAGTTCATGCTCGACCTGCACAGCAACGAGCACGCCTACGAAGAAACCAATGTGCCGTTGATAGTCAACGAAGATTCGATGCGTGGCACCGGCCAGTTGCCGAAATTCGAGGAAGACCTGTTTGCCACCGTCGTCGGCGAATCGAAGCGTTATCTGATTCCGACGTCCGAGGTTCCGCTGACCAATATCGTCCGCGACGAGATCCTGGAAGACGGCGTGCTTCCGCTGCGCATGACCTCGCACTCCATGTGCTTCCGTGCAGAAGCCGGCAGCCATGGCCGCGACACCCGCGGCATGATCCGCCAGCACCAGTTCGAGAAGGTGGAGATGGTGTCCATCGCACGCCCAGCCGAGAGCTACGACGAGCACGAGCGCATGACCCGCTGCGCCGAAGTGGTGCTGGAGAAACTGGGCCTACCGTACAAACGCATGCTGTTGTGCGCCGGCGACATGGGCTTTTCGGCTACCAAGACCTACGACCTGGAAGTCTGGCTACCGTCGCAGGACACCTACCGCGAGATTTCTTCGTGCTCCAATTGCGAGGATTTCCAGGCCCGCCGCATGCAGGCCCGCTGGCGCAATCCGGCCACCGGCAAGCCGGAACCGGTGCATACGCTCAACGGCTCGGGTGTCGCCATCGGCCGGGCGATGATCGCGGTGATGGAGAACTACCAGAATGCGGACGGATCGATCACCGTGCCGGAAGTGCTGCGGCCCTATATGGGTAGCGTCGAAACCATCGCGTAACCTCACGGGCAGTAAAAATTAAGAACACACGGACGTCATCCCAGCTTGACCATCCATTCGGCTGTTAAAGACCGCTGGAATGACGATCCGGAACGGGCCTGCGCAAGCAGACCCGCTTCGATAGGTACGAACAACTGGTTCGTTACGCAGCCAACCGCACCGGTTCCGGAATCGAAGCCAGTGCCCCGGCGATCGCATCGCTGCGGTGCTGCGGCGAATACCCCACACCCTCCGCGCGCACGAATTCGATATCGGTCACGCCCAGGAACCCGAACACCTGGCGCAGATAGGCTTCCTGGAAATCCCTCGGCGAATCGCTATGGATGCCGCCACGTCCGCTGGCGATGACGATCTTCTTGCCGCGCACCAGACCTTCCGGCCCTTTTTCGGTGTAGCGGAAGGTCTTGCCGGCTACCGCCACGCGGTCGATCCAAGCCTTCAAAGTGGAAGGAACCGAGAAGTTGTACATCGGCGCACCGATCACCAGAACATCGGCGGCCAGGAATTGCTCCATGGTGCGCGCCGCGTCGGCCGCTTCTTCCGGATTGGTCTGGGCCAGCGACTGGCCGGTCAGGTGGGGCAGGGGCTGGCTGTCCAGGTCGCGGTATTCGACCTGCAGCTGCGGGAGTTTGTCCTGCCAACGGGCTACGATGGCGGCGGTGAGCTCACGGGTAACCGAGCCGGTGCCCAGAGCGCTGGAGTCAATATGCAGGAGTTTCATGTTGGCTATCCACTTCAGGAAGCGGCGGCGCCGCGTTGGAAGCTAAAGTAGATCGTTGTATAAATAGAATAAAGATGGTTTAATATCACTAATTGTTCTGAATATGGAATTATTGCCATGCAGGATCTGAATGACCTTTACTACTTTGCCATGGTCGTGGACCACGGCGGCTTCGCGGCCGCCGAGCGTGCGCTGGGTATTCCCAAATCACGCTTGAGCCGGCGCATCAGTCAGTTGGAAACCGACATGGGCGTGCGCCTGCTGCAACGCTCCACGCGCCGCTTCGCGGTCACTGACGTGGGCATGAGCGTGCACCGTCACGCACAGACGATGCTGGCCGAGGCCCAAGCCGCCCGCGAAGTGGTGGACCGCCTCAGCGCCGAGCCGCGCGGAGTGGTGCGCGTCAGCGTGCCGGTGGAAGTGGCGCAAACACAGTTGCCGAAGATCCTGCCGGCCTTTCTGGACAAGTACCCCAAGGTCCGCTTGCAGCTGCACGTCAGCAACCGCCGCGTGGACCTGATCAACGAAGGCTATGACGTGGCCCTGCGCGTGCGCGCCAAGCTGGACGACGACGGCAGCCTGGTCATGCGCAGTTTCGGCCAGATCCGCCAGTTGATGGTGGCCAGTCCCAAATACCTGGCCCGTGCGGGCCGTCCCAAGAATCCGGACGAGCTCACCGACCACGTAACCCTCAGCACCAGCGAGGACGAGGCCCGTCAGCGTTGGGAGCTGCACGGCCCGGACGGCGACATCCGCCGCGTGGATATCCAGCCGCGGCTTTCGGGTTTCGACTTCCCGCTGCTGCAGTCGATGGCCAAGGATGGTTTCGGCATCACGCTGTTGCCGGAAACGGTGTGCGCCGAAGCGGTGCGCAAGGGCGAGCTGGAAGTGGTGCTGCGCGACTGGACCTTGCCGCAAGGCATCTGCCACGCCGTGTTCGCCTCGCGCCGCGGTATGTTGCCCGCCGTGCGCGTGTTCATCGATTTCCTGGCCGAGCACCTGCCCAAGGAGATCGAGTCCTCGCGGCTGGATTGCGGCGGCAAGTGCGATGAGACCAAGCAGGGTGGGGAGCTGCCCGAGATCAAGGTCAAGAAGGCGTCGTAGGCAAGCACGCGCGCTTCGTGGGAAAATGCCATGCGGCCCGCAATGGGCCGCCTGGATCAACAGCTTAGGAGAGATGGCCGAGCGGTTTAAGGCACCGGTCTTGAAAACCGGCGTGGTAGCGATACCACCGTGGGTTCGAATCCCACTCTCTCCGCCATTCCCGGTTTCTCTTTGGTCGGGCTGAAAGGCCATTCAGCCTGCGGGCTCCGGACTCAATGAGCGTCTCAGCAAGAGGGTATTCATTCTTTTTCCAGTCGTTCGATCTCATCTTGCAAGTTCTGATCCCAGATGAAGTCTATGTCGAACTTGCCGTCCGGGGGCAGGTTGAAAACGGCCCTGTTCCATCTATTGTTTCCTCCCTCGGTAGTTATTGCGTGAAGCTCTCTTATCCAGCTTCTGATGTCCCTTGATATCTTCCTGACAGAAATATCTTTGATATCACTACCGACTTCATATTCTCCGGAATAACCAACGACGCCATCGCCTACGACTTCAATATTCAGCCTGGCCTTTGTCCAGTTTTCATCCGCAATGGCATTGAGGATACTCTGGCCGATGTTTGAATAAATTTCATCGATCGTCATATGTTTGTCTTCTCTAATCGCTTAAAAAAACTTCGATATGCGAGGCATGTTAGCGAATCTGCATTTGAAATATCGTTCCGCCGTTATGTGCGGCGATTCACATTTATGTTCTTTCCCCTATCCCATAAGATTGCCACGTTATCGAGTCAGTCTTCATGCACGCCGGTGCCATCATTCAATCCGGAATACCGGGCGGCTGAAAATCCATGCCATCGCCGACCTGCTCCAGAGTTATCGGCGATCTGGCTGCGGGAAGCCGATGCCAGCGGATGGTTGTCTTGTTGTTTTCGATGTTTCCCTTCTCTGTCGAGTAACGGCCGGTGGCATAGTTGACGCTGAGCGTCTCGACCTCTCCAGTGTTCCGGGCAGTATCCGTCCTCTCATAACCGATCAGGTTGAAAGTGCCTTTCCGCAGGCGGAAGGTGTAGACGTAGTTATTGACCGTCCAGCCGCCCATAGTCATGAAATTCTGCAACGCCACCCGCAAAGTACCCTTGAGGATTTTGATACCCGCTAATTTATCGTCCTGGTTTCGATTGTCGGGTCGGCTGATCAGAGTGTGGTTCGAGGCCGCAAGCCGATACCCCCTCTGTCCGTCTGCGAGAGCAACGACCAGGATGCGTGGATTGCTGTCAAATGTGGTGCCGTCGATTTTGAGGATGTTGTTGGGATCCTGGTCGAGCAATACCAATGCGATGTCTTCGGCGCCATCTCCATTCAAGTCGCCGGTGGCCTGGGTCTCCAATTTCCATCCGGTGGGCACGAAGGCGTTCGCGGTTGTCGTTGTTGCGGGAATCGTTGGATAGGTGACGGCGGGTATGGCGTCCTGGGCAGCGGCCATCGCTGCCAGAGAAAAACCGAGGGGAAGAAAGATCGCCAGTACGCTTCCTGCGTTTACACATTTCATAACTGAGCCTTGTGATTGTTCTATTGAGTGAAGTACTTTTTGATATAGGCGTCCGTACGGATGGCCATTTCTCCTGTCGCTTCTATTTTCAGGTTGCTGCCATCTGGCAACATGGAGAAAATAACCTGACTTTGCAGTGAAAGTATCCCTCCCTCGAGAGATGTGCAGAGACTCACATTTGTTGCCTCTTCTCCATTGCTGCGCTATCGAGCCAATCTTGATGCGCAGTATCAGGATTCCATCCAATGATTAACGGTATGCAGCAGGTCATCGATTTCATCCTGGAGTTGGACAAGCTCAAGGCCGTGACGCGCAAGATCCGTCTCCGGAATGCAGACCGCTACGAGAATTCCGCCGAGCACAGCTGGCAGATCGCGCTGCTGGCCTCGTCGCTGGCGCCCTACGCAGAGGATTCCGTCGATATCGACCGGGTGATCCGCATGCTGCTGGTGCACGACATCGGTGAGATCGATACCGGCGACACCATGGTGTTCGTCGAAGGCGGGTGGGAAGAGCGCAAGGCGGACGAACTGGCTGCGGTGACGCGGATATTCGGTTTGCTGCCGGCGGAGCAGGGCGCTGAACTGTTGTCGTTGTGGAAGGAATTCGAACACGGCGAAACCGCCGACGCGCGTTTCGCCAATGCCGCAGACCGCGCCATGCCGGTCTTGCTCAACCTGGCCAACGTGGGTCAAAGCTGGCGCGAGAACGGGATCAGTTACGAGCGCGTGTTGGCTCGGGTGGCTCCGCCGATCGAAGCGGGCTGTCCCGCGCTGTGGGACTACTTGCAGAGCAGGCTTGAAGAAGCTCGTGACAAGGGATGGTTCGGGGCCTGAAACCGGCCTGTTCCCGCGCTGAAAGGCGTTTGTAACAGGAATGCAGCAACTTCCCCCCGCGCAGTACGGCAGCCCCAGCGCAGAAGGCGAGCGCTTCGAACTGATCGATGCCTTGCGTGGTTTCGCACTGGCGGGCGTGCTGCTGGTTAACCTGGGTTCTTTCACACTCTATGCCTTCCTGGATGAAGCCGCGAAGGCGGCGCTGCCGACCGCCCGCTTCGACCGCATCGCCGATGCGATCAAATCTTTGTTGGTCGAGGACAAGGCGATTACATTGTTCTCGATGCTGTTCGGCCTTGGTTTTGCCCTGCAACTGGAACGCGCGGAAACGCGAGGTTCGGCCGGCTTGCGCCTGTACCTGCGCAGGATTGGAGCGCTGCTGTTGTTCGGCGTGGTGCATTCCTATCTGTTCTGGTGGGGAGACATCCTGCTGATCTATGCGTTGATGGGCCTGTTGCTGGTCGTTTGCCGGAATCTTTCGCAGCGCATGCTGCTGGTGCTGGGTTTTTTCGTGGCATTGGCGCCTGCGCTGGCTGAGCCTTGGATAGACGCCTTGTTGCAGGGCCTGCCAACCCAGGAGACGATGGAAAGAGCCAACATCGCGGCATTCTCGTCTCCGCGTTGGGCGCGGGCGCTGGCTCAGAATCTGGCGTTCTCGAACTGGGCCTACCTTGCGTGGTGGGGTGTGTTTCCTTTCGTTTTCGGGCGCTTCCTGCTGGGTTGCTGGGCCGGCAGGTCGGAGTTGCTGCAGCGACCAGACATTCATCGAGGCCTGCTACTGCGCCTGTTCCTGGTCACGGCCCTCATAGGTTCTGCGGCGACCTTGCTCGGCTACTTCGAGAGCCGCATAGCTAGCCGCATCGCGGTTTTGGCAGGACAGGCGGGAACTCTACTGTTTGAGATCATCCTGCGCACCGGTCCACTGGCATTGGGTATCGCTTACGCCACCGGTTTCGCATTGCTGTTCTTGCGTCCGTCATGCCGGCGTTACCTGCGTCCGTTAGCCCCAGTGGGGCGCATGGCGCTGAGCAATTACCTGCTCCAGACGGCGGTGTGCCTGTCGGTGTTCTATGGCGCCGGACTGGGCGTCGGGCCGAGGTATGGCCTTGTCGGCATATTGTCCACGTGGGTACTGTTGTTCGGCGCACAAATCTTTTTCAGCCATTGGTGGCTGTCGCGCTATCGTTTCGGCCCGATGGAATGGTTGTGGCGAAGCCTGACTTACGCACGCATGCAACCACTGAAACGCATCGCGTAGGTCGGGGCTACGCCCCGACTCGCAGAGGGCGGACAGGTTTCCCATGTGTCGGGGGCGTAGCCCCGACCTACGGCAATGCGCCGCTTGGAGGAAGCGTGACCATCGGAGGATGCGCGGCCGGAACGAACAAGTAGAATTGCCCCGCTGCAGCCGTTTGTGCGAAACGTTCGTTACGTTGTTTGGCCTTGTTTTTCACCGCTTCCAAAGGAAAGTGTGAGTTGCTTCGTATCGATTGCCGAAGCTACTCTCACGACGGGAGTGTCACTGAGGGGAAACAAGGATGACGATACGCGTATACCTGATCGACGATCACGCGCTGGTGCGAACCGGCATGAAGATGATATTGGCCGGCGAAGTGGATATCGAAGTCGTGGGCGACGCCGACAACGGCGAAGACGCGTTGCGCCAGATACGCAGCCTGAAACCCGACGTGGTGCTGTGCGATCTGCATCTTCCGGGATTGAGCGGGTTGGAAATCACCGAACGCATCACCCGTGGCGACCTTGAGGCCAAAGTGATCATCGTGTCGGTGCTGGAAGACGGTCCGTTGCCCAAGCGCCTGCTGGAAGCCGGTGCCTGCGGATATATCGGCAAGGCCGGCGATGCGAGCGAACTATTGCGCGCAGTGCGCGAAGTGGCGCGCGGCAAACGCTACCTGGGTACGAATGTCGCGCAGAACATGGCGCTTTCCAACGTGGGCGGAAGCGCGTCGCCATTCGACGGATTGTCGCCGCGGGAGCTGGAAGTGGCGATGCTGCTCATCCAGGGATTGCGCCAGGAAGATATCGCCAAGCGCCTCAGCCTGAGCGCCAAGACGGTGAACACGCACAAGACGCGCTTGTTCCAGAAGGTCGGCATCCAGGACAGCATCGCACTGGCGCGGCTGGCCGCGCAGTACGGATTGCTGGATCCCGCGCATTCGCTGTAGCGAACGCGCGGGGTGCCTGTCGCTCGATCAGGCGCTACGTTCGCTGCCCTGATCCTTTTCTTCGCCTGCCGTTTCATCGTTCTCGGCAATCAGGGGCAGATCGCGCTCTTCGTGCTTTTCCACGGCCGCCGCCGGCTGCGGGGCGGGCATGGGCTCGAACAAGTGCCGTGTGACCGAGGAAGGCGTGTCGGCGTCGGCGGTGAAGAACAGCGAACCGGTGTTGCCGACCGCCGACCGCACAGGCGCGGGCTTGGGCGGCTCGACGGCAGCCACGGGCGTGGCGGCCGGCTCGACATCGTGTCCGACGACTACCTCAGGTACCTCAGGCGTGGGCTCGGGTGCGGCTTGCGCGGCGATCGAGGCCGCTTCCGCAGGTGCCGGATTTTCGACCAGGGTGAAGCTTTCGACGGTGTCGTTCTTCAGGATTTCCTGTGCCGTCGCATTGGCTTCGGCCGGCGTAGCGATCACGAAGGACTCGGCTTGCGCGACGGATTCGGTCCGCGACTCGACCGGCGATGTCGTCGATGCGGCTACGGGTTGCAGCGTTTCGACTGCCGCCGCTGGCTGAGTTTCGACCACGACAGCCGGAGCGGCAACGACAGGCTCGGGCATGGCCGCTTCCGGAGCAGGACGGGCCTGTTCGGGAACCGATGCGGCAACGGCAAGCGCCGCCACGGGCGCTGCGGGGGCCTGAGCGGCGGGACGTGCTACGGGAACGGCGGCAGGCGGCGTTTCGTCGTCGAAATCGAACTCCGGCTGCGAGCCGTTGGCGATGATGACCTGCGGCTGTTCGTCGTCGCCGAAATCCTCTGAACCGCCGGTTTCGTTGCCGGTGCCGGCTTCGCCCGCGCCACGACGCCTGCGGCGCCCACCGCGGCGACCCCGGCGGCGACGGCCAGTGCCATCTCCGGCTTCCGCGCTTTCCGCGGTTTCGCCTTCGTTGGAATCGTTGACAGCCGCAACCTGGGCGGAAGAGGCCTCTTTTTCATCCGTACCCGGGGTAACAGGCGCGGCGCTGACGACTGCTGCAGGCGCGGCACTGGTGGCAGGCGCCGGCTCAGCTACTGTCGCGGTAACCACCGCCGCCGTTGCGATGGCGGGCACCACAGTCAGATCGGCTGTTTCCGCCGCATTTTCCTGCCGGGGTTGCCTGGGCGCATCGTTGCGCGGCTGACGCTGCGGACGACCGCTGTTCTGGCCTGCTTCGCTCTGCGGCTTCTGCTGCTTGGGCGGGTTCTGCTGTTGCTTCGGCTGCTGCTGTTGCTTCTGCGGCTGCTCGTTGCGCTGCTTCTGCTGCTGGCCGCCCTGCTGCTGGACGGGCTGCGCGTTCTGCGGCTTGGGACCGCGCTGCTCGTCGCGGCGCTGGCCGCCTGCATTGCCACGGCCCTGATTCTGCTGGTTGCCGCGGCCGTCGCGGCGCTGGCCGTTGCGCTCATTGCCGCGTTCGTTGCGCTGGCGGTTTTCGCGCTGACGGGTTTGCTCGGCCAGGGTGGCGTTGGAAGTCTCGCTGGAACCACCGCCGAACACGCGCTTCAACCATCCCACTACGCCGCCGGAAGCGGCGGTTGCGGGTACGGACGAAACCGGGGCCTTGATGAATGCCGGTGCGGGCGCTGCCGCTTCCTCGCGTTCTTCGCGGATCGGTGCAGGCTGGCTGTGCTTCACGTGGGTGACGGCGGGCGCGGGTATGTTCAATTGCGCCTTGGTCAATGCGTGCACCGGCAGCTTGCGCGGCGTATTGCGCTGGTAGCTGGGCTTGGAGGATTCCTCGCCGAGCTCGTTCTCGCGGATACGGGTGACTTCGTAGTGCGGCGTATGCAAGGCTTCGTCGGCGACGATCACGATGGGCGCGTCGTGGCGCTTCTCGATTTCGCGCAACGCGTTGCGCTTTTCGTTGAGCAGGAAGTTGGCGATCTCCACCGGGGCCTGCACCAGCACCTGTCCGGTGTTCTCCTTCATCGCATGCTCTTCGGCCACGCGGATGATGGACAGCGACAGCGATTCGATACTGCGCATGCGGCCGTGGCCTTCGCACTGCGGGCACACGATCTGGCTGGATTCGCCCAGAGAAGGACGCAGGCGCTGGCGGCTCATTTCCATCAGGCCGAAACGCGAGATGCGGCCGATCTGCACGCGTGCGCGGTCGTACTTGAGCGCGTTCTGCAGGCGGTTTTCGACATCGCGTTGGTGCTTGCTGCTGGACATGTCGATGAAGTCGATGACCACCAGGCCGCCCAGATCGCGCAGGCGCAGCTGGCGGGCCACTTCGTCGGCCGCTTCCATGTTGGTCTGGAAGGCGGTGTCTTCGATGTCGCTGCCCTTGGTGGAGCGCGAAGAGTTGACGTCGATCGCGGTCAGCGCTTCGGTCTGGTCGACCACGATGGAGCCGCCCGAGGGCAGGCGCACGTTGCGCTCGTAGGCGCCTTCGATCTGCGATTCGATCTGGAAGCGGTTGAACAGCGGAATGTCGTCGGTGTAGTGCTTGAGTTTGCGCAGGTTGTGCGGCATTACCTGCTCCATGAACTCCTTGGCGGTTTCATAGAGCTCGGGGGTGTCGACCAGGATCTCGCCGACGTCCGCACGCAGGTAGTCGCGCAGGGCGCGCACGATCAGGCGCGATTCCTGGTAGATCAGGAATGGAGCCGGTTTGCTGAGCGCGGCTTCGGCGACCGAACGCCAGACCTGCAGCAGATAGTCCAGGTCCCATTGCAGCTCTTCGGCATCGCGGCCGACGCCGGCGGTGCGGATGATCACGCCCATGTCTTCGGGGATGACCAGCGCGTCCATCGCTTTCTTCAGTTCGGCGCGGTCGTCGCCCTCGATCCGGCGCGAGACGCCGCCGGCGGTGGGCGAGTTGGGCATCAGCACCATGTAGCGGCCGGCCAGCGAGATGAACGTGGTCAGGGCGGCGCCCTTGTTGCCGCGCTCGTCCTTGTCGACCTGCACCACCACTTCCTGGCCTTCGCGCAGGAGTTCCTTCAGGCCGGCCTTGTTGTGGTCGACGCCTGCCTGGAAATAGTCGCGGGAAATTTCCTTCAGCGGCAGGAAGCCATGGCGTTCACCGCCGTATTCGACGAAGGCCGCTTCCAGGGAAGGCTCGAGCCGGGTGATCCGGCCTTTGTAGATGTTGGACTTTTTCTGTTCTTTGGACGGTTGTTCGATATCGATGTCGTACAGGGTCTGTCCGTCAACGATGGCGACGCGCAGTTCTTCTTCCTGCGTCGCATTGATCAGCATACGTTTCATTGTGCGTTCCTCGCGCGCTGCTACCGCGCGGAACACCGTGGGTTTCGCATTCTGGATACTGCTCGCCACCCCTCGCGCAGGCGCGAACGGGGCAGGGGTTGGTTTCCAGCGCTGCAACACCACGGCAGGCCGCGGGAGCGCTTTGGTTCATTTAACAAATATGTTTCGGACCGGAGGCTGCTCGGGAATAACCCTTGCGCCTCACGGGGCATGTTCAGCTACCGACGTCTGACGCATCGGGCGATGTCCGGATTCGCCGACCAGCCGCGGTAACATTCACTACCCCGTGGGCGGTGGCTACGCACTTTGCCGGAATCGCGGGAAGCTGGGCTTCTGGCCCGCAGCATCGTGAAGATGCTGGTTAACTTCCAGCGAAATCAAACCCTTATCTCGCCCCCCGAGTGTATCAGAATAAAAGACGGATGACCGATCAGCCCCCCGCAAGCAGGCCCGAAGGGGCTACCAAGACCGCCGTTCGCACCATCAAGGTGCCTGAAGACCGCGACGGACAGCGCCTGGACAACTTCCTGCTGGGCCAGCTGAAAGGCGCCCCGCGCAGCCTGGTCTACAAGCTGGTGCGCAGCGGGCAGGTTCGCATCAACGGCGGCCGGGCCAAGGCAGACCGCAAGCTGCTGTCCGGGGACGAAGTCCGTATCCCACCGGTCAGTCTCAGCGATCCCGAAGACAAGGCGCCGCCGCCGAGCGGGTTCCTGCAGCGGCTGGAGGCGGCGATCGTGTTCGAGGATGCACGCCTGCTGGTGCTGAACAAGCCCACGGGCGTGGCCAGCCATGGCGGCAGCGGCATCAGCCACGGCGCCATCGAGACCCTGCGTGCGCTGCGGCCCAACATGAACCTGGAACTGGTGCACCGGCTGGACCGGGATACCTCCGGCCTGCTGATCGTGGCCAAGAAGCGTTCCGCGCTGACAGAGTTGCAGGCGCTGATGCGCGAAGAGGGCGGCACCGGCATCCGCAAGCGGTACCTGTCTTTATTGGTCGGGCGCATGCCCGACGGGGTCATGAGCGTGGACGCGCCGTTGCATGTGGGCCTGCGCCAGGGCGGCGAGCGCCATGTGCAGGTGAACGCTATCGGCAAGCCGTCGCTGAGCCACTTCAAGGTGCTTGAGCGTCGCGGTGGTCATTCCTATTGCGAAGTGAGAATCGAGACTGGCCGCACCCACCAGATCCGTGTGCATGCCCAGCACATCGGCCACCCCGTGGCCGGCGACGACAAATACGGCGACGAGGCGGTCAACAAGCGGTTGCGCGAACAGGCGGGACTGAAGCGTCTGTTCCTGCATGCGGCGTCGCTGGAGTTCGCGCTGGACGGCGGGAAGGCGCCCTATGTGTTGAATGCGCCGCTGGCGGACGATCTGGCCGCGGCGCTGGATCGTCTGGCTTGATCCGCAGGTTCAACGCGTCCGGGGCGTAGCCCCGACCTACCTCAGGATTTCGCGTCGAGCGCGAAACACTCGGTTGGCCGTTCGGCCGGAGGCGTGAACCGCACCGGTACCTGCAGGCCCTGCACGACGGGCTTGCCGCCGCGGGTGGCCGCTTCGAAGATCCAGGTATGCACGGCTTTCTCGGCCGAGGCGTCCAGCTTGGGCTGACCGCTGCTGGCGAGCAGTTTTACTTCCACCGGTTTGCCTTCGACACCGACCACCACATTGAACACCACGGTGCCACCCACGTTGGCGCAGGCCAGTTCGATGGGATAGTCGGGCTTGGGCGTACTGACCGCGGCAAGCGGTGTCGAGGGGATGACAGGGATGCCGGTGGAGGGAGCCTTGCACGCGCAAAGCAAACCCAATACCGAGAAAGCGAGTGCGGTTCCACGAACGCGGCAGTTGTGTTGGGCAGGCATGGTCGTCTCCAGTGCAGTTATCGATCTAATTGCGGAAACCAGCGGAACCGTAAGTCATCGGTACGCGCACTACCGAGCGCACCGGCTTGCCGTTGGAATCCTTTGCCGGTACATATCTTTGGGGAGCGGCGTCGACAGCCGCCTGGTCGATTTCGCGGTAACCACTGGAGGATTCCGGCATTACCGAATCCATCGAGCCTTGTTCTGTGACCGAGACCAGGAGTGTGACGTTGCCGATCAGTTTCCTGGCCTCAACGATATCGGGCCATTGGGCCGAGCGGGAGGAATGGCGATCCGGAGTTGCTGCAGAACCTGGCGGGATTTCGCTCCAGCAAGTATCCGCGTCCACCGCGAAATCGACCGGGATCCTGACCCGGCCGGCTGCCAGTTCACCATGCACGACGGCGGGGTTGAACTTCCACTCTTTCGCGGCGCTCAGGGCAGCCTGATCGAGTTGCGGTGTCCTGCTGGATTTCTCTACCGTGGCTGAGACAGGGTGCCCGTGTTGATCGACATCGATGATCAGGACCACGGTCCCTTCCGTGCAAGCGTATTCCTTCGGGTGGGTCGGGCTGTGCATCCTTTTCGACGCGATATCGATGCTGGCGCCGATGTCGGTCATGTCCGGAGCCTGTGGCCGCGCCTTGTCCGGCAGCAACAACGCGCTTGCCGCGACCATAAGAAGAACAAAAGTGCGCATGCGCATTGCCGCCCTGGAAGGAATGGCTGGCATCAGCCGGCCAGCGCGTCGGCTTTGGCCGCGCAGATAAAATCGTTCTCGCTGAGGCCGCCCACGTCGTGCGTGGAGTAGCGCACGACGGCCCGGTTGTAATGCACCCCAAGATCGGGGTGGTGATCTTCGGCGTGGGCAACATAGGCCAGCGCGTTCACGAAAGCCATGGTCTGGTAGTAATTATCGAAATGGAAAGTCCGGCACAGTGCGCGGCCTTCTTCGACCAGGTCCCAGCCCGGAATCTCCCGGATCAGTTCAGCCACGCGGGCCTGGGTGAGTTTGTGCTCGCTCCCCTTGAGCGGCAGACAATGCGCTTGGGCCAGGGGGATCAGGTCGGACATGGGGGTTTCCTCGGCTTGGACTGGCTGAACGTATCATCCACACCGTTACGTGCTCGAATGAGCGTCTGACAATAGGGTGGCTAGAATAGCCGCATGATCCATATCTCCGACACCGCCCAGACCCATTTCCGCAAGCTGATCGAACGCGAGGCGCTGCCCGGCCTGGGCGTGCGCCTGAGCGCGGTCGATCCAGGCACCGCGCGCGCCGATGCGCGTCTTGAATTCGCCGAGCCGCGCGATCTGGTCGGCGACGAATGGGCAGTCGACTGCGAAGGCTTCACCGTTTATGTCGATGCGCAAAGCGTGGCCTGGCTGGACGGCGCCGAGATCGACTACGTCACCCAGGGCGCCGGCAGTCAGCTCACCATCAAGGCGCCCAAGATCAAGGGACAGGCGCCGGCCGAATCCGCTTCTCTGGTGGAGCGCGTGCGGTGGGTGGTGGAGAACGAAATCAATCCGCAGCTCGCCCAGCACAAGGGCAGGGTGGCGGTGGAGCAGGTAAGCGCAGAAGGCGTGGTGTTGCTGCGCTTCGGCGGCGGCTGCAACGGTTGCGGCATGGCGGACGTGACCTTGAAGCAGGGTATCGAGAAGACCTTGATGGCGCGTGTACCCGGCATCACCGCGGTGCGCGACGTCACCGATCACGATACCGGCGACGCACCGTACATTCCGCGCGACAACGCGGCCTGATCCGCACTTCCCGGTGACGAGAGCCGCCGAAATCATCGCAGCGCTGCAGGCGGGCAAGCCTGCGCCGATCCTGGAACGCCACACCGGCATGCCTTATGGCTGGGGTTTGTGGTTGCGCGCGTTGAAGGAAAAGCTGGGCGCGATCCGTCACGACAGCGCTGAGGCCATCGTCCAACTGTTCGCCGAGCGGCCGGTACCGGCGGCGCCGCGCCGTCCGTTGGCGTTGAATCGGCTGCAGGCTTTCCGTTCGATGTTCTATCAGGACTGGGGCCCGCCGCTGCGCGAGGACCGCAGATTGCGCTGGTTCGCCGGCGGCGTCAGCTTCTTCATGCATCTGCTGTTCGTACTGCTGCTGGTGCTGCTGGCGATGATCAAACTGCCGCCGCCGCCGGCGACGGCCGAAGACGAGAGCCGCGTGCAGGTCGAGTTCATGGGTCAGGGCACGCCAGAGGAAGAAGGAGGCGGACCGCCCGCCGCGCAATCCGAATCCGCAGCGACCGCTGCCGCCCAGTCCGCGACTCCTCCGGCTTCAGCCGCGCCCGCCGAAACGGCGCAGGCTTCGTCGGTGCCGCAAGAGGAAATTCCCGCACCCGCACCGCCCGTGGCCCAGCAGAACGTGCAGGTAACCGAAACGCCCGTGCCCACCACCGCCTTCGTGTTGCCGCCGGCCACTCCGCGTTCGGTGGAAATCGCGCCGCCGCAGCTCAAGCCGCGTGAATTGGGCGTGCCGACCCGTGAGGTGACAGTGGTGGAAACGCCTCCCGCGCAGCGCGAATTGCCGCAGCGGGAAATCGCGATTCCACAGGTGAGCCAACCTACGCAGGAAGTGAGACAACGCGAGATCGCTGCTCCCTTGCCGCAGATACGCAGCGTGCAGATTCCATCGCGCGCCATCGCCGCACCGGAGTTGCGCGCACCCGCTCAGAGCGTGCGGCAGGCCGAGATCGCAGCGCCGAATCGCGGTACGGCCTCTTCCAGCAGCACCGCCAATACGACGAGTCCTTCCACCACCGGCGATTCCGCGCGCGCGCCCAGTGCGCAGCAGGGCACGCAACCGGGTTCGACCGCAGCCGGTTCTTCCGCCGCCGCGAATCGTCCCGGCGGCCTTGCCACGCCAACCCGCGGAGACGATTGGGGCGATTCCACCCGCAATACCCCCGGCTCGACAACCGGCGGGCGTGCGGGCGATGGGCCTGGTCTGTTCAACGCCGACGGCAGCGTGCGCGTGCCGTCCAACGCCACCGGCAACGCGGCACGCCCAGGCGCGCCCGGTTCCAAGCAGCAGCAGCGCGCCGATGCCGACCGCGCCAGCAAGTGGATGGAGCGTCCGGAATTTCCTTACGAGCCCAGCATGTTCGACAAGTACTGGCGTCCGACCAACGAATCGTTGCTGGCCGAATGGGTGCGCCGCAATATCCGCGAAGTGGATATGAAGATACCGGGCACCAACAAGCGGGTGAGATGCGTAGTGTCGGTGCTGCAGGTCGGAGGAGCCTGCAGTCTGTTCGATCCCAATCTCAACGAGCAGCCGGCCGTGGCACGGCCGCCGCCGGACATTCCGGTCAAGCGCAATCCGATACCGACCGACAGCTGATCCCCGTGAGGCGGCCGACATTTATCGGCCGCACCGTAGGTCGGGGCTACGCCCCCGACGCCTTCGCCTTCTGTGGACTTTCAGCCAGCAACTTCGGTGTGTGGATGCGCACCCGGCCGCGGTACAGCTTGTAGGCCAAGTCCGCGATGATGATCACGATGACCAATCCAATGGCTGCCTTGGCGCCATCGTCGGTAGGCTTGGCCAGGAATATATCGCCTGCGACCAGCCACCAGGCAAGAAGCGCGATGAACCCCGCGTTGAAGGCAATTTCCAATCGTCGGGTGAGCTTAGACCAGCGGCCCTGGACCAGCACCGCGAACAGACTGGCGAAACTGCCGAGCCACGAGAACAAGACAGGCCACGCACGTTCGCGCAGGAACTCAGGATGGAAAGCGAAGATGCGCGGCATCGGGTCCGGCATCAGCTTCGCTATCCAGGGCAGGCAGATCATCGTCGCCGCGCCGATGGCGAACCAGACCAGGCCGAAGATCATGGCGCCGCGGTTGATGCGCTCGGGATCGACGCTGCGTGGCTTCCAGCTTGGCTTGAACAACCCCAACTGGCGTACCCAAACGCTCAGCAGAGTCATCGTCACCAGGAAGCCCGGCCACCAGAACGCACCCAGGCCCCAAGTGAACCACCAGGTGGTCAGCGACTGGCCCGCGAATACGCGCGGCAGAGTCAGCGCCCATTGCAGACCGATGCCGGCCAGCGACAGCAGAGCGAACGTCCTGGTCTGATCGGCGGGAATGATTACCACGCCCGGAGGGCGGTAGCGTGCGGCGACTTCGGCAGGAGTACCGAAATTCCGCAGCATGGCCAGGACCATGGCGTCATCGGCGGCCTTGCCTTCAGTCCGTGTTTTTTCGGCCAGCATTTCGGTCAGCAGATCGCGAAGCTCGAAGCCGATCTCGTTGCGCTCCTTGCTGGGCAGGCGGCGCATTACATCGACCACATAGGCTTCGATCACGTCGTTCGTGCTCATTTCCCACTCCCTTCAAGTAGTCCGGCCATGGTTCCGACAAGGGCGTTCCAAGTAGCCGTCAGTTCGACGAGCAGCGCCTCGCCAGCGTCGTTAAGCCGGTAATAGCGGCGGGGCGGACCATCTTCGATCCGCCACTCGGAAGCGAGCACACCCTGGCCTTCCAGCCGACGAAGCAAGGGATAAAGCGTCCCTTCTTCGATGGGCATGCCGCGCAGGACCAAGGCCTGGCGCAGGGAGTAGCCGTACTGGACTTCCCGCAGCTGGGAAAGCACCGCCAACACCAGCGCGCCGCGTCGTAGCTCGAGCTCCAGCTTGGGTATCGGGTTCTGGTTGGTTTCTACCATACGGCACCTTATAGGGTTTAATGCACACTACTTTGTGATACACAGTATGTCAACAACAGCTGTCGAGTATGGGTAGAAGGAGGGTGGGGAAGGGTTTGCCGGAGGCTCGGCTATGTGAGCGGTTGCCGCGGAGAGTATCGGTGGCCTTTGCACCAAAATTCAGGCGGCACTGCAATACGTTGCCTCAAAAAAAACTCCCAGCTAGCTGGGGGTTCGCAGGCAGATCGCCTCGGTTTTCGTTTGCGCTTGCGGGGGTCTTAATCGACGCCGTGCAAGTCCCGCAATTTCGTGGGGCGCGAGCCGAAGTAGGCGGCCAGGTCGGAGATCTCCTGGTCGGTCAGCGCTGCCGCTTGCGGCGTCATCTGCGGATTCTGGCGGTCGCCTGCGCGATAGGCCTGCAGCGCATGCGCGATGTAGTCGCCGTACTGGCCGCCGAGCTTGGGATAGGTCGGGTCGATCGGCGCATTGCCTTCGGCACCGTGACAATCGATGCAGCTCTGTTTGGTCGCTTCGCTCTTGACCTGCGCGCGTTTTTCGCCGGCGGCGACGTGACCGTCGGGCAGGCCGGCGGACGAACTGGAACCATGTTCGCCGCTGGCATGGCCAGGGTCTTCGGCTGCGACTTCGTTGTTCTGGGAGCAGGCGGCCAGGGCGAGGGCGGCGAGCAGGGCGATGGCTAGACGCGGGGCGTGCACGGCGTTCGACATGGGCGGCTTACTTCACGGAAGAGAGATAGGCGGAGAGATCGGCGATGTCCTGGTCAGAGAAACTCTGTGCCTGGGCTTGCATCGTCGGATGCTTGCGGTTGCCTTTCTTGTATTCGGTCAGCGCCTGGGCCAGGTACTCGGCCGACTGGCCGCCGATGCGCGGTACGTGGAAGCTGGGATAGGCGTTTTTGTAGCCTTCGACGCCATGGCAGCCCTGGCAGGTATAGGCCAGGGTGCGGCCGGTCTGGGCATTGCCGACCAATACGGCAGGCGAGGCTGGCGCAGCGGCCGCGGGGGCGGGCTCGGCAGGCTTGGGGGCCGGTGGAGCAGGGGTTTGGGCTGTAACGACGGCCACCGAAAGGGCGGCGGCCAAGGCAAGGCAAGCGGCGAGCGGTAGCGGTCGCATCATGTCGTAATCCGGGACTCTCTCATTGCGCGCGCTACGTCCAACCGCAGCGCTTGGCTGTGGCAAGTATAGCGTGCGACTCCCGAAGCCTGCTATCCGTGCCGGACTCGAGAACCAGGAGAGGCCGTGCATGCCCATCGCATTGGGGCCATTCTTGGCATCCAACATAGAACGCGACGCAAGTCACCATGACCTTCGGCGCATGCCGGAGTCGTACTTGGGTGATATACCTATGTACAACACCTAACAACCACCCGGTACCACCCATGTCTCGACCCGACTTCACCGCAGGCCGTCTCCCTATGCGTGCGCTCCGTGCATCCGCGCTTATCTGTGTATTCGTATTCGCCCTTGCCGCCTGCAAGAAGGGGGACGGCGAGGCCCAGGCCAAGCCGGGCGATCCGGCCAAAGGGCCGGATGCGGTGCCGGTGGAAGTGGTCAAGGCGGCCCATCGTGCTGTCGCGGCCAGCTATACCGGCACCAAGGCGCTGGAGCCGCGTGGCGAATCGCAAGTGGTGGCCAAGACCTCGGGCGTTGCCCTGATGGTCTTGGTCGAGGAAGGCCAGCAGGTGAAGGCTGGCCAGCCGCTGGTGCGGCTGGATGCTGATCGCGCGCGTTTGGCTGTAGCCCAGATCGAAGCGCAGATGCGCAAGCTGGAAGCCAACTACAACCGCGCCAAACAACTGGTTGGGCAGCAGATGATCAGCGCGAACGACGTTGATCAGATCAAATACGATCTGGAGAACGCGCGAGCCCAGTACCGCATGGCGACCCTGGAATTGTCCTACACGACGGTGTTGGCACCGATTTCGGGCGTGGTCGCATCACGCAGCATCAAGACCGGCAACTTCGTCCAGATCAATACGCCTATCTTCCGCATCGTCGATCTATCCAGGCTTGAAGCCACGCTCGATGTGCCCGAACGCGAGCTGGCCACGATCAAGGCCGGACAACCGGTAACACTGATCGTGGATGCCTTGCCGGGCAGAAGTTTCACCGGCATTGTCGACCGCGTAGCACCGGTGGTCGATTCAGGTAGTGGCACATTTCGAGCGGTCTGCGCATTTGCGGGCGAAGGCCTGCTGCAGCCCGGCATGTTCGGACGCATCAAGATCGACTACGACAAGCGCGCCGACGCGCTGGTGGTGCCGCGCGTAGCGCTGCTGGACGACGATGGCGATCCGGCGGTATTCGTGGTGCGCAACGGCAAGGCGGCGCGCGTTTCGGTCAAATTGGGCTACATGGATGGCGAGTGGGTGGAAATCCGCGAAGGCCTCAAGCCCGGCGATGGTGTGGTGACCGCCGGCAAGATCGCGCTGCGCGATGGCACGCCGGTGGAGGTGATCGGCGATGCCAAGAAGAAGACCGCCACCGCCAAGGTGGAGGTTGAAGCAGCCGGTAAGAAGAAATGAGCGGCCACGGCTCTGACCGGGGAGCTCCGGACCGGGGAGCTCCGGGTCCCACAAACGATCCTCTGGCGCCACCGGCCGGTCTGACCGGCGGCGGTCTGGTGGAATTCTCCACCCGCCGCCGCGTCACCGTGGCGATGTTCTGGGTCACCATGTTCCTGTTCGGCTGCATCGCACTGGCCGCGTTAAAGGTCAATCTGCTGCCGGATCTCAGCTATCCCACGCTGACCGTGCGCACCGAATACACCGGTGCGGCGCCTTCGGAAATCGAGACTTTGATTTCCGAACCGGTGGAAGAAGCCGTCGGCGTGGTGAAGAACCTGCGCAAACTGAAATCCGTTTCGCGTACCGGCCAGAGCGACGTGGTGCTGGAGTTCGCCTGGGGCACCGACATGGACCAGGCCAGCCTGGAGGTGCGCGACAAAATGGAAGTGCTGCAACTGCCGCTGGAAGCCAAGGCGCCAGTGCTGCTGCGTTTCAATCCTTCCACCGAACCGATCATGCGGCTCGCGCTGTCGTCCAAGGTCGCGGGCAAGACCGAGGCCGATTCGGTCCGCCAGCTCACCGAGCTGCGCCGTTATGCCGACGAGGACCTGAAGAAGAAACTGGAGCCGGTTGAAGGCGTGGCTGCGGTCAAGGTCGGCGGCGGTCTCGAGGATGAGATCCAGGTCGACATCGACCAGCAGAAACTGGCGCAGTTGAACCTGCCGATCGACACGGTGATCCAGCGTCTGCAGCAGGAGAATATCAACATCTCCGGCGGCCGTCTGGAGCAGGGTTCGCAGCGTTACCTGGTGCGCACGGTCAATCAGTTCGCCACCGTCGAAGAAATCCGCAACATGCTGGTCACCACGCAGAGCGGCGGCAGCAATGCAGCAGCCAGCGCGGCGGCGCAAATGGCGGCGATCGCCGCCTCCACCGGCGATGCGGCGGCCATGGCGGCGGCGGCTTCGGTGCAGAGCGCGAACTCCTCATCGTCCAGCACCATCGCTGGCGGCATGCCGGTGCGCCTGAAGGACATCGCCGACGTGCGCCAGGGCTACAAAGAGCGCGAAGGCATCATCCGTCTGGCCGGCAGCGAAGCGGTCGAGCTGGCGATCTACAAGGAAGGCGACGCGAACACGGTCGCCACGGCCGACGCCATCCAGGCGAAGCTGGAGCAAATCAAAAGCCAGGTTCCGCCGGACGTCGATCTCACTCCCATCGACGACCAGTCGCAGTTCATCCGCCACGCTATCAGCGACGTGAAGGTGGACGCGGTGATCGGTGGCTTGTTGGCTATCCTGATCATCTTCCTGTTCCTGCGCGATGGCTGGAGCACCTTCGTGGTGGCGCTGTCATTGCCGGCTTCCATCGTCACCACGTTCTTCTTCATGGACCAGTTGGGCCTGAGCTTGAACGTGATGTCGCTGGGTGGTCTGGCACTGGCCACCGGTCTGGTGGTCGACGACTCCATCGTGGTGCTGGAAAGCATCGCCAAGGCTCGCGAGCGTGGCCTCAGCGTGCTGCAGGCCGCGATAACCGGTACCCGCGAAGTCAGCATGGCCGTGGTGGCTTCTACTTTGACCACTATCGCGGTGTTCCTGCCGCTGGTGTTCGTGCAGGGTATCGCCGGTCAGTTGTTCCGCGACCAGGCGCTGACGGTGGCCATCGCCATCGCGGTGTCGCTGGTGGTGTCGATGACCTTGATCCCGATGCTGAGTGCCTTGAAGGGCAGGCCGCCGATGGCCTTCCCGGAAGAAATGCCGCATCCGCATTCGCCACTGATGACGACTGCCATCTCGACAGTCTTCGGCGTAACGAGGCTGCCTCTGAGCTTCGGTTTGCCGCGTGTATTGGCCTGGATACTGGCGATTTTCCTGTTCCCGATTCTTTTCTTGTCCGGAAGCCTGAAGGCTGCCGTGGTTGGCAAGCCATGGGTATTCTGGTGGCCCGCATACATGGAACGCTGGTCTGCACCGCTGCGTTGGGGTTTGTGGATTCTGCTGCTGCCGATACGGATCGCGTTCATCCTGCCGCTTTGGATCATGGTGTTGTTCTTTGCGGCCTGTGGCGCCCCGATTTTCTTCGGAGTAAGTTGGTTGTTGGTGCGTATCTGGCGCATCCTGGTGGCCACGGTAGGCCCGGTCATGCGCAAGGCCAGCGACGTCGCGATGATGCCCTACGACCGCGCCGAACGCGGTTATATGAAACTGCTACCAGGCTCGCTGGGCAGACCTTGGCTGGTGCTGGGTTTCGCCGCCATCGCCTTCGTACTGACCATGATGATCGTGCCGATGTTGGGCGCTGATCTGATCCCGCAGCTGGCGCAGGACCGCTTCGAGATGACGGTGAAACTGCCGCCGGGTACGCCGTTGCGCGAAACCGATGGCCTGGTGCGCAATCTGCAGCAGGCGCACGCCAAAGACGAGGGTATCAAGGCGCTGTACGGCGTCAGCGGCACCGGCACGCGGTTAGATGCCAGCCCTACCGAAAGCGGCGAGAACATCGGCAAGATCACCGTAGTGATGGCCGATGGCGGAAGCAAGCAGCTTGAAGCCGATGAAACCGAAAAACTGCGTTCGACGATGAAGGACCATCCGGGCGTGCAGGTCGATTTCCGCCGCCCCGAGCTTTTCAGTTTCTCTACGCCGCTTGAAATCGAATTGCGTGGCCAGGATCTGGACACCATCCAGCGGGCCGGCCAGAAAATGGCGGCGCTGCTGCGGGCCAATCCGCACTATGCGGACGTGAAATCGACGGTCGAAGAAGGCTTCCCTGAAATCCAGATCCGCTTCGATCAGGACCGCGCGGGTGCGCTGGGTCTGACCACGCGCCAGATCGCCGACATAGTGGTGAAGAAAGTGCGCGGCGACGTGGCCACGCGCTACAGCTTCCGCGACCGCAAGATCGACGTGCTGGTGCGCGCGCAGGAATCGGACCGCGCTTCGGTGGAAAGCATCCGCAGACTGATCGTCAACCCGGGCAGTTCGCGTCCGGTGACGCTGGAATCGGTGGCGGAGGTGGTCTCCACCACCGGCCCCAGCGAGATCCATCGCGCCGACCAGGTGCGCGTGGCCATCGTCTCGGCCAACCTGCGCGATATCGACCTCGGTGGCGCAGTGGATGAAGTGCAAAGCATCGTCGCCGAGAACAACCTCGGCGCCGGCATCGGCATGCACATCGGCGGGCAGGGCGAGGAACTGGCCGAATCGGTGAAGGCATTGCTGTTCGCTTTCGGCCTGGCGATCTTCCTGGTGTACCTGGTGATGGCTTCGCAGTTCGAATCGCTGCTGCATCCGTTCGTGATCCTGTTCACCATCCCGCTGGCGCTGGTGGGCGCGGTGCTCGCGCTTCTGCTGACGCGTTCGCCGGTATCGGTGGTGGTGTTCATCGGCCTGATATTGCTGGTCGGTCTGGTGGTGAAGAACGCCATCATCCTGATCGACAAGGTCAACCAGTTGCGCGAAGCGGGCGTCGCCAAGCGCGAGGCATTGGTGGAGGGCGCCCGTTCGCGTCTACGGCCCATCATCATGACCACCCTGTGCACGCTGTTCGGCTTCCTGCCACTGGCGCTGGCCTTCGGCGAAGGTGCGGAAGTGCGTTCGCCGATGGCGATCACCGTGATCGGCGGTTTGCTGGTTTCCACGCTGCTGACGCTGGTGGTGATTCCGGTGGTGTACGACCTGCTGGACCGCCGTTCGGACGAGTACTACGCCGAACGCGGCCGCCTGCATCGTGCGTCGCTGGAAGCGGATAATGAAGGACTCGAGCCCGCATGAGCATTGCCGAACTGAGCATCAAGCGCCCAGTCAGCGCGATCATGCTGTTCGTGTCGCTGACCGTGATCGGTCTCATCGCCGCGTTCCGGCTGCCGCTGGAGGCATTCCCGGAAGTATCGCCGCCCTTTATCTTCGTGCAGCTGCCCTATGTGGGCTCTACGCCGGAGGAAGTGGAGCGCACGGTGCTGCGGCCGGTGGAAGAGGCGTTGTCCACGATGCCGGGCATCAAGCGTATGGACAACAGCGCCAATGCCAATGGCGCGCAGTTGTTCATACAGTTCACCGACTGGGACCGCGACGTGGCCATCGCCGCGTCGGATGCGCGCGAACGCATCGATGCCATCCGCGCCGACCTGCCGGATGACTTGCAGCGTTATCTGGTGTTGAAATTCTCCACTACCGATCAACCGGTGTTGCGAGTGCGGCTGGCCGGCACAGTTGACCTGACCAGCGCGTACGACATGATCGACCGTGATTTCAAGCGGCGTATCGAACGGATACCCGGGGTAGCCCGCGTCGACATTTCCGGCGCGCCGGCCAACGAAGTGGAGATCGCGATCGACCAGGATCGCCTGACCGCGCACAGCCTGGGCCTCAACGATCTCACCACTCGTCTGCAATCGGTCAATTTCTCCGTTTCAGCCGGCACCATCACCGATGGCGGCATGCGCTTGCGGGTGCAGCCGGTCGGTGAGCTGACCGACCTGCAGCAGTTGCGCGACCTGGTGATCGGCAATGGCGTGCGTTTGTCCGATGTCGCGGAAGTGCGGTTCAAGCAGGCGCGCATGGATATGGGCCGACGCCTGGATGGCAAGAAAGCGGTCGGCTTGGATATCTTCAAGGAGCGTAATGCGAATCTTGTCGAGGTCTCCAAGCGCGCGCTAGCCGAAGTCGAGGAAATCAAGAAGGAGCCGTCGCTTAGCGGTCTTCAGATCAAGATCATCGACAACCAGGGCGACAACGTCACCACCTCGCTGATCGAGTTAGCGGAGGCCGGCGCTCTTGGTCTGGTGCTGTCGATCGCGGTGCTGTTCTTCTTCCTGCGCCACTGGCCCTCGACCATGATGGTCACGCTGGCCATCCCGATCTGCTTCATCATGACCTTGGGCTTCATGTATTTCGCCGGGGTCACCCTCAACATCCTGTCGATGATGGGCTTGCTGCTGGCCATCGGCATGCTGGTGGACAACGCGGTGGTGGTGGTGGAGAGCATCTATCAGGAACGCGAGCGTATGCCCAACCAGCCGCGGCTGGCGTCCATCGTCGGCACGCGGCATGTGGCTATCGCGCTCTCGGCCGGTACCCTGTGCCATTGCATCGTGTTCCTGCCCAATCTGTTCGGCGAACGCAACTTCCTCAGCATCTATCTGTCGCAGATCGCCATCACCATCTCGGTGTCGTTGCTGGCTTCGTGGCTGGTGGCGGTGAGCCTGATCCCGATGCTGTCGGCGCGTCTGAAGACGCCGCCCGCGGTCGGCAGCACCAACGGCATCATCCCGCGCATGCAGAAGCGCTATGCCGGGCTGTTGCGCTGGACCCTGGAACATCGCGGCTGGAGCGTGACGGGCATCCTGTTGATCATCATGGTCAGCATCGTGCCGATGGTCCTGACCAAGAAGAACATGTTCGGCGGCGACGATGGCGGCGAAACCAATATCTTCTATCAGTGGAAAGGCTCGTACAGCCTGAAACAGATGTCCGACGAAGTGCTGAAGATAGAAAACTTCATGGATGCCAACCGCAAGCGCTTCCACGTCGAGCAGATCTACTCCTGGTACAGCGAGCAGGGCGATGCGGGCACCCGTATCAAGTTCGACATGACCGAGCTGGATAACGACGACACCAAGGCCCTGATCGACGAAATCCGCAAGGAACTACCCAAATCCGCGCGTGCCACTGTCGGCATCGGCAATGACGGCGGCCAGGGTGGTGGAGGCGGTCAGCCGGGCCAGAACGTGCAGGTGCAATTGGTGGGCGATTCCACTGAGACCTTGGCCGAGATCGCCAAGGACATCGTGCCTATGCTGTCCAAGAGTCAGCAACTGCGCGACGTGCGTGTGGATGCCGGCGACCAGAACAGCGAATTGTCGGTACGCGTGGACCGCGAGCGGGCGGCCGCCTTCGGCTTCAGCGCCAATGACGTGGCCAGTTTTGTCGGCATCGCACTGCGCGGTGCGCCGTTGCGCGAGTTCCGTCGTGGCGAAAGCGAAGTGCCGGTATGGGTGCGTTTCGCCGGGGCCGAGGAGTACGGCATCGAAGACCTGGACAGCTTCATGGTGCGGGCGCCCGACGGGCGCACGGTACCGCTGCTGAGCATGGTGGATGTGGGCGTCACTCCGGCTGCCACGCAGATCTCGCGCACCAACCGCCAGACCACGCTGACCGTGCAGGCCAATCTGGCCGACAAGGTGACCGTGCCCGAGGCGCGCAAGGCGATGGAGGACACCCTGAAGGCCGCTACGTTCCCGACCGGCTATAGCTATTCCTTCGACGGCGGCGCATTCCAGGAAGAGGACGAAGCGGGCACGCAGATGATGACCAAAACGGTTCTTGCCCTGGTGTTCATCTACATAATCATGGCGGCGGTGTTCGAATCGCTGCTGTTCCCGGCGGCGATCATGAGTGGCGTGCTGTTTTCCATCTTCGGCGTGTTCTGGTTGTTCTGGCTGACCGGCACCGAGTTCAACATCATGGCCTTCATCGGCATCCTGGTGCTGATGGGCGTGGTGGTGAACAACGGCATCGTGATGATCGAGCACATCAACAATCTGCGGCGACGCGGCAAGTCGCGCACCGATGCGCTGGTGGAAGGCAGCCGCGAACGCCTGCGGCCTATCCTGATGACGATGGGTACGGCGATCCTGGCGATGATCCCCATTGCCTGGGGCAATACGCAGATGGGTGGCGATGGCCCGCCGTACTATCCGATGGCCCGCGCTATTGCCGGTGGTCTGGCGTTCTCCACGGTGGTCAGCCTGCTGTTCCTGCCGACCATCTACGCCATCCTGGACGATATGCGCAGCGGCACCGCACGCCTGACCAAGCGTGCGCGCATGCGTAAGGGAGATGGCTTGGGTACGGCCGCGATAACGGCGCTGAAAGCGGAGTAAAGCAAGGCGGGCCCCGGCCCGCCATGGCTGCATCGTGTTGTAGAGCCGAGCTTGCTCGGCTGCTTTCGATTCCACGCCAAGAGCAGCCGAGCAAGCTCGGCTCTACAAGGATCTTGGTCAGCCGACGAGTTTGCCCAGCATCCGCAGGCCGCCCGTCCACACGCCGATGGCCGTGCCCAGGCTGGTCAGGAAGAAATTCAGCAGGATCCGCGCGACCCGGTTCTTCCACCAGCCGCGTACCGTCTGCACGTCATCGCGCAACGCCATGAAATCCGCATAGGTGGGTTTGCGCAGCGTCGCCTCTACGAACGCGCTCACCGTGCCCGAAGCCAGCGCCGGGTGCAGCGGCGTCAGCGGAGACGAAATGAAGGCGGCCAGGATGCTCAGCGGGTGGCCGCCGGCGATGGCGCAACCCAGCGCGCCCAGCAGGCCGGTGGCCAGCACCCACTGCACGATGAGATCGGCGCCCACGTCCACGCCGCCGCGATAGAAGCCCCAGGCGAAGCCGCCCAGCAGGAACGCGGTCAGCGCGATGGTGAACCACGGCACCTTGCTCTTTTCCGGAACGGATTCCAACGCGGCGCGAACGTCGGTTGGCGCGTCCGCATCGTTGCGCAGGTGTTCGGCCATCCCTTGCAGATGACCGGCGCCGATCACCGCCAGCACCTCGCGCGCGCCGCTGGCGTGAGTGACCGACTCGCGCAGGCGCGCGGCCATGTAGCGATCGCGTTCGGCGATGATGCTTTCGTACAGTGCGGGGCTTTCCACCGCGAACTCGCCGAAGCTCGATTCCAGCAGGTCGCCTTGTTTCAGTTTCTCGATCTCGTCGTCGCCGACCTCCTCATCCGCGAACATCGCCATCATGATGCCGGCGCTGATCTTGGCGCGGCCCCACCAGCCCAGCCGGCTCAGGGCGCGTTTGAAGGTCAGCCCGACTTCGCGGTCGATCAGATGCAAGGGCAGGTTGCGTTCGCGCGCATCCAGCGCAGCGGCTTTCAGTTCGGCGCCAGGCTCCACATCCAACTGCTCGGCCAGGCGTCGCTGGTAGGCGGCCAGCGCCAGGTTGGCGGCGAACAGGTGGGTCTTGCCTTCGCGGATCACCTTCACCAGGTCGAGTTTCGACAGAGCATCGGGATCGGTCAGCGCTTGCAGGCGTCCGGCGTCGAGTTCGATCGCGACGGTATCGTAATTGCCGCTGGCGATCGCGGCCTGCACCGTTTCCACGCTGGTTCTGGAGACGTGCGCGGTTCCCAGCAAGGTGTAGCGCACGCCATCGCGCTCGACGATCTGGTGCGGCTGCCCGGCAAGCGGATCTTGCACGGAAGGGGGAGAAATATCATTCATGGATTCATTCTTTGGAAGGTGCATCGTTGTTGCCGCTGCCCAGTGCACGCTGCATTTGCACCGTATCCAGCCAGCGTCCGTGTTTGCGGCCAAGGCCGGGAAATATGCCGATGATGCGAAAACCCAGTTTTTCGTGCAGGACCACCGAGGCGCCGTTGCCGGGTTCGCCGACCACCGCCACCATCTGCCGGAAGCCCAGCGCTTCGCACTCCGCGATAAGGCGTGTAAGCAGGGCTCGGCCGACGCCTCTGCCTTTTGCCTCGGCACTCACATAGACGGTGTCTTCCACCGTCCAGCGATAACCGGCGCGGCCGCGGTACGAACTGCCGTAGGCATAACCTGCGAAAACGCCGTCGAGTTCCGCGACCAGAAACGGGTATCCGCCGTCCAGCAGTTCCTGCAGGCGCCGCGCCATCTCATCCTCATCGGGCGCTTCGTACTCATAGGTCGCCACGCCGTCGCGTACTTCGCGGGCGTACACCGCGTGGATGTGCGGAATGTCGGCAAGGGTCGCCTTGCGCAGCTGCAGATTCAATCGATATACCGCTTCAGCAGATCGCCGTAAGCGTCGATGCGCCGGTCGCGAAGGAAAGGCCAGATGCGTCGCACGTGTTCGCTGCGCGCGAGGTCGATCTCGGTGCTGAGGATTTCGGGCTCGCCACCGGCTTCGGCGACGAACTCGCCCTGCGGCCCCAGTACGTGGCTGTTGCCCCAGAACTGGATACCCGAGGCGCCCAGCGGCGAGGCTTCGTGGCCCACGCGATTGCACGACAGTACCGGCAGACCATTGGCGACGGCATGTCCGCGATGGCTCAGGATCCACGCGTCGCGCTGACGGTTCTTTTCATCCTGCGCATCGTCCGGGTCCCAGCCGATTGCAGTGGGGTAGAGCAGCAGTTCTGCGCCGGCCAGTGCCATCAGCCGCGCGGCTTCCGGATACCACTGGTCCCAGCACACCAGCACGCCCAGCCTGCCCACCGAAGTATCGATGGGCTTGAAGCCGAGGTCGCCGGGGGTGAAATAGAATTTTTCGTAGAAGCCCGGATCGTCCGGGATGTGCATCTTGCGGTACTTGCCCAGCGTGCTGCCGTCTTTCTCGAAGACCACTGCGGTGTTGTGGTACAGACCGGCGGCACGGCGCTCGAACAACGAACTGACCAGCACCACGCCATGCTGCTTGGCCAACTTGCCCAGACGCTCTGTGCTGGGGCCGGGAATGGGTTCGGCCAGGTCGAACTCGTCCACCGACTCGTGTTGGCAGAAGTACGCGCCGTTGTGCAGTTCCTGCAGCAGCACCAGTTTCGCGCCGCGTTTGGCGGCTTCGGCCACGCGGTCTTCGATCACCGACAGATTGGCATCGGCATCGCCATGGTTCTTTTCCTGGATCAGGGCGACGGGCAGGGCGGTTTTGCGGGTCATGTCGGTGGGGAAATCCGGGGAGCGCGCATGGTAGCGCGTAAGCCCGGGGAGGGGGCTTCCAGGCGATGAACGCGCGCTCAGCCGAGGGCGTTTTTGCCTTCGCGTTCACGTTGCCAGCGCCCAAGCATACCGCCCGCAGCCGCCCAGGCCAGCGCGATGCCGGCGCCGATCAGCATCGCCAGCGCAGGATGCTCGGCGACCAGATCCAGCCCGCGCTTGACCCAGCCACTCACCGCATCGCCACCCCGGTACACCACGGTGTCGATGAAGTTCTTGGCCTTGTACTTTTCTCCGGGAGTGACGACGGTGTACAGCATCTCGCGTCCGGGGCGCACGAAAGCGTATTCGCCCGCGCGCCGTACCACCATTACTACCACGAACACAGCGAAGGTCGGCGCCAGTGCCAGCCAGACGAATCCCGCCGCGACGATGATGGGCACGGCCACCAGCAACACACCCACACCGAGCCTTTGCGCGATACGGCCGGTGAGAAAGACCTGGGTCAGGATGGCCAAGCTCTGCACGACAACATCGATGGCGCCGAACACCTGCGTCTGCCGCGTCTTGTCGCTGAAGGTTTCGGCCACCAGCCGCGCCTGTTCGAAATACAGAAACGTGGTGACGCTGGTCAACAACAGTACGAACAGCGCGATGGCCATCAGGTAGGGCGATTTGAAAACATCCGTGGCGCCCGCGAAAGGATTGCCGCCGAGCGGTACGCGCCGCGTTTGGCTGTCCTTTTGCGGCAAGGGGTTGGCATCGCGCCATCGCTGCAGATAACGTGCAGCCAGCGCGCTGCCGCCCAGCATCGCCGCCGACAGCAGCAGCAATCCGGAATGGCTGATGGGCTTCACCAGCAAGGTGCCCAGCAGCGGCCCGACCAAACCACCCAGACTCGCGCCTCCGGCCATCAATGCGAACAGGCGCTTGGCCTGGTTCGAGGCGAATACATCGACGACCACGCTCCACGCCACCGAGATCGACAGCAGGTTGAACACCGACAGCCAGATATAGAAGGCGCGTGCGGACCACAGGTTGTCCGGCGCTATTGCGAAAGCCGCGGCGAAAACCAGCAGATTCGACACGAAGAAACCATAGGTCCAGGGCAGGATGCGCCGCCGTGCGACTTTGGAAGCCAGCCAGCCGAACAGCGGCAGCGCGGCGAGCGTGGCGATGAAAGTGCCGGTGAACAGCCATTGCAGGTTGTCCACGCCGCCCGCCACACCCATGGTTTCGCGCACCGGCCGCAGCATGAAATAGCCGGCGAACAGCAGAAAGAACAGCAGCAGTCCGGCGGAGACCGCGCCAGCTTCCCGTTCCTGCACGTTGAACAACGCGGCGAGACGGCGGGTCATCGCACTCGCTTCCGATACCATGCGCGGCATCAGGCCAGCGCAGCGATCAACGACTGGCGCTGCGTCTGGTCCAGGTCCGGACCGGTGCCTGCCTCGAGATTGTCGCTTTGCCGGTCCGGCTTGCCAGTGGCCGGGATCACCGCCGTCACCGCCGGATGGCTGAGCGCGAATTTCAGGAATGCCTGCGCCCAGGACGCGATCCCTGCGCCCTGCGCCCAAGCGGGCAGCGGCTCGTCCTTGACCTTCGCGAACAGTCTGCCGTCCTCGAAGGCGCGGTTGATCAGCACTGCCACGCCCAGATCGCGCGCCAGCGGCAGTACCCGTTTTTCGGCGCCGCGCGTCACCACCGAATAGTTGATTTGCAGGAAGTCGGGCTTCTCGGCCTGGACCACGCTGGCCAGTTCGTCCTGCGCACTTTCGAGGTAATGGGTGACGCCGACGTAGCGCACCTTGCCTTCGGATTTCAGTTCCCGCGCCAGCGCCAGCTGCGTCTTCAGGTCGCCCAGGTTGTGGACCTGCAACAGTTCGACTTTGTCGGTCTTCAGGCGCCGCAGAGTGTCGTTGAACTGCGCCAATCCCGCCTCACGCCCGCTGACGCCGGACAACTTCGTCGCGATCCATGCCTTGGGGCGCAGCTTCTGTTCGTCCAACAATGCACCCAGCACATCTTCCGCGGTTCCATAGGTCGGCGCGGTGTCGATCAGGCTGGCGCCGGCGGCGAAGAAGCGCTTGAGCACTTCACGCAGCGGATCGCGTTCGCCCGCGGAGTCGCCCACTTCGAAGCTCCCCGAAGTACCCATGCCGATTACCGGGATTTTCTCGCCGGAGGAAGGGATCGGACGGGTATTCAGCGGGCCCGACAGCGCAGGCGCCGCCGTTGCTTCAGCCGGGGTCGCCTGCGCCGGGTCGCGGCACGCTGCCAGACCGATGCCGGCGGCAGCCGCGACAGCGGTGGAAGTGAGGAATCTGCGTCGCGTGTACATGGCAGTCTCCGCTCGGGGAGCTGCCGTTATCGGTCATCGCCACCGGTCAGGTGTAAATGAAACGTCAATTCGCGCACCCACTAAAGTCACGGTTGCGTGAAGCCGCCAATGATTGCGAGGCAATTTCCGCAAGGGCGGTCGATCTGGTGGTTCAGCCAGCCGCCGCCAGCAGGCCGGCGGGCAATTGCATGGTGATGCAATGCAGGCTGCCGTTCTGCCAGATCAGAGAGCGGCAGGGCACCTGCACGATTTCGCGATCCGGAAATGCTTCGGCCAATACCGCGGCAGCCCGCGCGTCGGCCGGGTCGCCGTAAGCCGGCATCAACACCGCGCCGTTGGCGATCAGGAAGTTGGCATATGAAGCCGCCAGTCGGCGCCCTTCGTCCAGAATCGGTTGCGCCCAAGGCAGCGGGAACAAGCGGTACGGTTTTCCGTCGCGGGTGCGCAGCGCCGCGATTTCGTCGGCCATTGCACCCAGCTCGGCGTAATGCGAATCGGCCGGGTCGTCGCAAGCCTGGAACACGATGGCCTCAGCACCTGCGAAGCGTGCGAGGGTGTCGATGTGGGCGTCGGTATCGTCGCCTTCCAGATAACCGCGATCCAGCCACAACACCCGATCCTGCTGCAGCCAATCCGCCAGGCGCGCACTCAGATCTTCCCGGGAGGCTTCGGGGTGGCGCTCATGCAGGCACTTCCAGGTGGTCAGCAAGCTGCCTTCGCCATCTGTTTCTATGGCGCCACCTTCCAGTGCAAAATCAATACTTTGCACGAAATAGTTATGAAACAGGTTCATCCCGGAGAGCTCGCCCACCAACAGGTCGTCGCGGCTCGCCTGATATTTGCCGCCCCATCCGGTGAAGCGGAAATCCAGTTGCTTGAATCGGTCGCCTGAGCTCAGGGTGATGGGGCCGGTATCGCGCAGCCAGGTGTCGTCGTACTCGGCAGGCACGAACCGCACCTTGGCCATGTCCACCCGTGCCGAACGCAGGCGCGCTTCGGCATAAGTCTGCAGATCCTCGTCCGCCACGCAGATCACGACGCGCTCGAAACGGGTGAGAGCCGCAACCAGTGCTACATAGGTTTCCTCCACCTCGCCCAGGCGTTGCGCCCAGTCGGTTTCGGCATGCGGCCACGCAATCAGGACCGCGGATTGGGGTTCCCATTCCGCAGGGAAGCGAAAAGCATCGGTCATCGGGGCGTTCTATCGAATTGGGGGTTTGGGCCCGACTTCTTCAGGGCTGGCTTGGTTGGCGACCACGTCGATGACGCGGTTCTTCTCGAAATAAACGGTGAAGGCCGGGTACACCCAGCGGTTGATCACCGGCCATTGGCGTTTCTGGCCGCCGCGCGGTTCCAGCTTCTGCTGCGGGGCGCCAAAGCTGGCTTCCACGGCCGCAGCGGTTTGACCACGTACCGGCAGGGCGACGGCGGGTTTTTCCTGGGCGCGTTCGATCAGCAGGGTGTCGGCGCTGGCAGCGCCTGCGCTGCACAGCAGGACGAGCATCGGGATGACAAGAAAACGACGGTTCATAGCGGTGGCTCCCCAGAGGACGCGTCTTTATAACAAAACGGCTCCAACAAAAAACCGCTACGCGGCGACCCGTTGCGGCAAACGTGACGGTGGCCGCGTCGTCACGCGCCCGGGTGCGGGACCGTCGCCCCTGGCCCGGGCAAAGAAAAACCGCCCGGAGGCGGTCTTTCGTAGGGCTTGCAGCGGCGCGCCAAAAACCCGGCGTTCGGCTAACCCTTTATTTTCAGCGCTGACGCGCCTTGAAGCGCGGGTTCGACTTGCAGATCACGAAGACCTTGCCACGGCGGCGGACCACCTTGCAGTCGCGATGACGGGTCTTTGCCGACTTCAGGGAGGAAAGGACTTTCATGACATACCTCGGGAAATTTGGACTGTAACTGTCTGGGGATGTGGCCGGAACGGACAAGTGGTCCGGCCGGGACAAAAATCAAGCCGCGCATTCTAGCGGATTTTTTCCTTGAGGTTCAAGCCTTTGCCCGGCAATGATCGGCGTCCGTCGGTTGCTGGCGGGGTGGCCGGGCATAATGCCGGACAAATCCACGGGGTTCCCATGTCCGATAATATTCCGGTTCTGACCATCGACGGCCCTTCCGGCGCCGGCAAAGGCACCGTAAGCCGTATCGCCGCGGCCCGTCTGGGTTGGCATTACCTGGATTCGGGTGCCTTGTACCGTGCGGTAGGCGTCGCGGCGAGCTGGGCCAATCTGGATATTTCCGACCCCGCGGCCCTGGTGCGCTGCACCTTCGACACCGCCGTCAGCTTCAAAGAGGACGCCAAGGGCGATCTGCGGGTCTGGGTCAATGATTCCGATGCCACCGACGAACTCAGGCTCGAGACCACGGGCGCGGTGGCCTCGGCCATAGCCGCCTTCCCCGAGGTCCGTTCCGCGCTTAAGGAGCGCCAGCGGGCTTTCCGGCAGCCGCCGGGGCTGGTAGCGGACGGACGGGATATGGGGACGGTCATCTTCAGGGATGCCCCCTACAAGGTTTTCCTGACCGCCAGCGCCGAGGAAAGGGCGGAAAGGCGCTATAACCAGTTGAAAGACAAAGGGGTTTCGGTAACAATAGACGGTCTGCTACGCGAGATTCTCGCTCGCGACGCCCGTGATGCCCAGCGCACGGTGGCGCCGTTGAGACCGGCCGAAGACGCCGTCCTCATCGATACCACCGGCCTGAACATCGACCAGGTCGTGGAGCGCGTGCTGGCCTTGGTGAAATCCCAAGCCGGCTAGTCCGGTCCGGATCCAGCGCAGCGGACAACGCAACAAAACCAGCCCCGTCGGGAATCTTCCTTGCGGTTTATCCACCACAACACTCACGGTCACAGGCATCCCGCCCAGGCCGACAACGGGTGGACCGTCGCGCACTCAACACGTGCACGGTCTGCGTCATCAACCGAGATTTATTCAATGATCGAATCATTTGCAGAACTGTTTGAACAGAGCCAGATCCACCTCACCAAGCTGAAGCCCGGTTCCATCGTCATGGGCACTGTTGTGGAAGTCCGCAACGACGTGGTGGTGATCAATGCCGGTCTGAAGTCCGAAGGCATCGTGCCGATCGAACAGTTCCGTAACGACGACGGCACGCTCACCGTGGCTGTCGGCGACGAAGTAAAGGTCGCCCTGGACTCCCTGGAAAACGGCTTCGGCGAAACCGTGCTGTCGCGCGAGAAAGCCAAGCGCGCCATGGTGTGGGACGAGCTGGAAGAAGCGCTGGAAGCCAACGCCACCATCACCGGCCGCATCAGCGGCAAGGTCAAGGGCGGCTTCACCGTCGACATCAAGGACGTCCGCGCGTTCCTGCCGGGCTCGCTGGTCGATGTGCGCCCCGTGCGCGACCCGGGCTACCTGGAAGGCAAGGAGCTGGAGTTCAAGCTCATCAAGCTGGATCGCAAGCGCAACAATGTCGTGGTCTCCCGCCGTGCGGTGGTCGAGAGCGAGCATTCGGAAGAGCGCGAGCAGCTGATGGACAAGCTGCAGGAAGGCGTGGTGCTGAAGGGTGTGGTCAAGAACCTCACCGACTACGGCGCGTTCGTCGACCTGGGCGGCATCGACGGCCTGCTGCACATCACCGACATGGCCTGGAAGCGCGTGCGCC
>CAMLGZ010000029.1 GCA_946479745.1 uncultured Pseudoxanthomonas sp.
AGGCCGTGAAGAAGACCGTAAAGAAGGCCGCCAAGAAAGTAGCCAAGAAGAAGCCAGCCAAGAAGGCCGCAAAAAAGGCCGCCAAGAAAGTAGCCAAAAAGCCGGCCAAAAAGGCCGCCAAGAAAGCTACCAAGAAGGCTGCCAAGAAGAAGTCTGCTAAGAAAGCCGCCAAGAAGCCTGCCAAAAAGGCAAAGAAAAAGGCTCCGGTAGCGCTGCCGCCAACCCCGGCTCCGCTGATCTAAAAAAAGAAATCCCGATTACCCGTAAGACATAGAACTCTCTCCCCGGCGCCCAGCGGGGAGGGAGTTTTTTTATGCGCCAGGGTGTAGCCTTCGCCTGCGGACTTGGGAGCGCGCGCATGAAGATCCTGAAGTGGCTTTTGTGGGTAGTCGTGGTGCTGGCGGTGCTGATCGGCGGAGGAGGGTTGCTCTTTCCGGCCAGTTCCCATGTGGAACGGTCGACCCTCATCCAGCGTCCCCCCGCGGAAGTATTCACCACTCTCAATTCCTTCGGCCGCTTCAACGAGTGGTCGCCCTGGTTCGAAAAGGACCCCTCCGCCAAATACACCTATAGCGGTCCGGCATCGGGCGTCGGCGCCAGGATGGCCTGGGTGGGGAACAGTTCGGTCGGCAGCGGCAGCCAGGAAATCATCGAAAGCGTTGCGGACGGCAGGATCGTCAACGCGCTGGACTTCGACGGCAGTCAAGCCAAGGCGACTTTCCAGCTGACCCCGGACGGCAATGGAACCCGGGTGATCTGGTCGCTGGATAGCGAGCACGGCTACAACCCGATCAATCGCCTGTTCGGCGCATTGCTGCTCGACCGCATGGTCGGCGAAGATTACGAAAAGGGTCTGGCCAAACTGAAGGCCGTGCTGGAAAGCGACGTGCTGGAGCGCGGCATGGAAAACAGCCCGCGTTGAGAGCGACTCTTGTCCGCCTCCGGCGCATGCCGGAGTGCGGATGCCCCGCTTACTTGGGCGAGGCCGAAGCCTTGCTGGAAGAGCTGCCGCTTTCGTTGGTGGGGGTGTCGGTGGATTCGGCCATCAGCAGATCGTTGCCGATCGGCGTATCCAGCCACTGCTGTGCAGGCAAGCCCATCGCACGGTCCAGGATGGTGGGCAACAGCCCGGAGGGCACGCTGCTGTCGCTGTTCCACAGGATGGCGATACCCAGATCGCGTTCGGGCACCAACGCCACCAGGCCCCGGTAACCCTGCACGGCGCCGGCGTGGAATACCACCTGATGCCCCGCATAGTCGAAGACGCGCCACCCCAGCGCATAGCTGGCCGAGTACACGCGCTCGCGGCGCCAGCCGGCGCGCATTTCGCCCGGCGTGCTGATCAGCGGCGCATGCAAGGTCGCCAGCAACGGGGCGGGCAACACGTCGGGACGGTGCCCCGTCTGCGCGATCAACCACTGCGCCATGTCGCTCGCGCTGGCATTGACGCCGGCCGCTGGCGGAAGCCGGTAATAACTCGGCTTGGGCATCAGCGACACCCAGCCGTTACGGCTGCGCACATGCGGACGCGCCCAGCGCGGACTGCTTTCGATGCCGGTCAGGCCGATGCTGGCGTCGTTCATACCGAGCGGTTTGAAGATACGCCGATCCACCGCCTGGTCGTAGAAGCTGCCGGTGGCCGCGAACACCACATCGCCGATCAGGCTGAAGGCGACGTTCTGGTAGGCATAGCATTGCCCGGGAGCGCAATCGAGCGGTGCGTAGGCCAGTTTGCGGGAGACGCCGTAGTACTCGCCATTGGATTCGATGTCGCGGTCGAAAGCGTTGTGGTCGTGCAGGCCGACGCGATGGCTGAGCAGGTCGGCCACGGTGACGCGCTGCGTGGCCAGCGGATCGCTGAGTTGGAAGTCGGGTACGTAATCGGTGACCTTGCTGTCCCAGCGCAGAGAACCGTCGTTGACCAGAAGGCCGGTCATGGTGCCGGCGAAAGCCTTGGACAGCGAAGCAAGGCGGAACACGGTATGGCCATCCACCAGTTGCGGTGCGGTCACATCGGTCACGCCATAGCCGCGCGCGCTCAGCACGCGCCCGTTCTGCACGATGGCCATGGCCATGCCCGGGACGCGTTCGCCCACGGTCAGTGCGCTGGCCATGTTCTCGAATGCCGCCACGTCGAAGCCTTGCGCCAACGGCATCACGCGCTGGCTGGCCAGGCTTGTGCGATATGCCTGCGGCTGTGCAGGCGACCGGTACTGTGGAGCGGGGGCGGCGGCTGGAGCGGCGGTGTTGGCAGTCTGGTTCCAGCGAAGCGGAGTCTGTGCGGTGGAAGAAAGCGTCAACGGCAGCAGCAGGCCCAGCAGTCCGATGCGAATGGACCTTGCAGGCCGCGAATTGCTGTTGTCTTTCATCGTGTGTCGCGCCTGCGTAAGCTGTCTCTGTTCCGGATAATAGCGCCGGTTTTTGCAAATGCACAAACGGGGAGAAGTTCGATGACCATCTTGTTCATATTGTTGATGATTGTGGGCCTAGTAGTGGTGGTCGGACTGTGGGGCGTTGGCATTTATAACGGGCTGGTCACTGCCCGCAACGCGTTCAAGAACGCGTTCGCGCAGATCGACGTTCAGCTTCAGCGCCGCTTCGACTTGATTCCCAACCTGGTGGAGACGGCCAAGGGCTATATGAGTCATGAGCGCGAGACGCTGGAAGCGGTGATCGCCGCACGTTCTGCGGCGCAGTCCGGGCTTTCGGCGGCTAAGGCCAATCCCGGCGATCCGGCGGCGATGGCGCAGTTGGCCGCGGCGCAGGGGCAGCTGAATGCGGGGTTGGGGCGGCTGCTGGCGGTGGCCGAAGCCTATCCGGACCTGAAGGCGAACCAGAACATGATGCAGCTCACCGAGGAGCTGACCACTACCGAGAACAAGGTGGCGTTTGCGCGGCAGGCATACAACGATTCTGTGATGGCGTTCAACAATAAGCGCGAGGTGTTTCCGTCCAGCCTGCTGGCGGGGATGTTCAATTTCGGGCCGGCGGCGCTGTTGGATATTCCGGCGGACAAGGCGGAAGTGCGGGAAGCACCGAAGGTGCAGTTCTGACCGAAGTAACCCTCTCCCTTCTTGATGGGGTAGCCCTTCCCCTGCTTGCGGGGGAAGGTGCCGAAGGCGGATGGGGGCGCTCTTGGCGAGGTCTATCCGAGTAGAGCTATAAAAGCGTTTCGCGCTGCGTGCGAGTCACTTTTCTTTGAACGGCAAAGAAAAGTAACCAAAAGAAAGCCGCCCTAACGTCGCGCCCAACGATGAAGCCGTTGGGTTCGCAAACGGATCGGGAATTTTCGGAAGCAGCATCCTGCTGCTCCGAAAACGGCGCACATCCTTGTGCGCCGCCCCTGCGGGGTTTATCCCGACCCGTTTGCCGCGTCTCACGGGGATTGGATCCAAAGCAAAGCAGCAAGCGGAACCCGGCATCAATCGCGAACCAACAGGGCATCATTCCCTCCATGAACTTCTTCGAGCACCAAGCCAAGGCACGCAGCAGTTCCACCCGCATGGTGATTCTGTTCGCGCTGGCGGTGGGCGGGATCGTGTTGGCGGTGGATCTGGCGGTGCTGGTGCTGTTGGGGACTCAGCTGAAAAGCGCGGGCGGCGTTGCGGCGCTGCTGTTGGTCGCCACGGTCGGTACGCTGCTGGTGATCGGCCTGGGTTCGATGTACCGCATGGCTTCGCTGCGCGGCGGCGGCGAAGCGGTCGCGCTGCAGATGGGTGCCACCGAGGTGCCCTCCAGCACCACCGATTTCCAATTGCGGCGCCTGCGCAATGTGGTCGAGGAAATCGCCATCGCTTCCGGCGTGCCGGTGCCAAAGCTCTACGTCATGGAGCATGAAGCGGCCATCAATGCCTTCGCCGCCGGTTACTCGCCTTCCGACGCCGCCGTTGCCGTCACCCGCGGTGCGCTGGATCGGCTCAACCGCAATGAACTGCAGGGCGTGATCGCGCATGAGTTCAGCCACATCCTCAATGGCGACATGCGTCTCAACATCCGTCTGATGGGCACGCTGTTCGGCATCATGATGCTGAGCATCATCGGCCAGCGCGTGCTGATCTACGGGCGCGGCGGCGGCAAGAACGGCGGCGCCGTCCTGGGTGTGGCCCTGGTCGCGCTGATCGTCGGCGGTATCGGCGCGTTTTTCGGGCGCATGATCAAGGCCGGTGTCAGTCGCCAGCGCGAGCTGCTGGCCGATGCCTCGGCGGTGCAGTTCACGCGCCAGACCGAGGGGTTGGCGGGCGCGCTGAAGAAGATCGGCGGCCTGCATGAAGGCTCGCAGCTCACCGACAAAGCCAAGGCCGAGGAAGTCAGCCACATGCTGTTCGGCGAGGGGCTGTCCATGTCGGGCCTGTTCGCCACCCATCCGCCGCTGGTGGAGCGTATCCGCCTGCTGGATCCGTCTTTCAACGAACAGCAGCTGCAACAACTCGCCGCGCGCTGGATGGCCGCGCCGCCCGACGGCATGCAGGAAGACCTGGCGCTGGGTCTGGCCGCCGCACCGCCGCCGCTGCCGGCGCTGGCGCGGGAAATCAGCGTCACCCCGCCGATGATCGCCGCACAGGTGGGCCTGCCTGCCGAGGACGACTACCGCCGCGCGGACAGCATCGCGCAGTCGTTGTCGCCTGATCTGCGCCAGTTGGCGGCGCAGCGCGAAGGCGTCATGCCGTTGCTGCTGGGCTTGCTGGTCGATGACAACCTCGGCATCGCGGCCAACCAGCGCATCGAGGTCGCCGCACGGCTGGGCGAAGCGGTCGCCACGCAAGCCTGGTCGTTGCGCGCCCAGCAGCTCGTGTCTCTGCATCCGATGCTGCGGCTGCCGCTGGCATCGCTGGCCTTTCCGGTGCTGCGTCTGCGTCCGCGGCCGGAACTCGATGCCTTCCTCGCCGCTGTCCATGCGGTGGTGCATGCGGACGGCAAGGTTTCGCTGTTCGAATACTGTCTGGGCAAGTTGCTGGAAGTGCAGGTGCGCGAATCGCTGGACCCCGCGCGTTACGCGCGCTTCGGCCGCCGCAAGCCCGGCAACGTCAAGCGGGAATTCGCGACCTTGCTGGCGGTGGTGGCGCAGGCGGGCAACGACAACAATCCCACCACCGCCCAGCATGCTTATCTGAGCGGATTGCAGCGCGTGCTGCCGCGCGATCATCTTCCGTACGCGCCGCCGGCCGAAGGCGTGCTGGCGCTGGAGAACGTCTGGGAAGGATTGGACGCGCTGGATCCACTGGCCAAGCAGGTGATGGTGGAAGCGATCACCGCCGCGATCAGCCACGACGGTCGGGTCAACGTGGCCGAGTCCGAACTGCTGCGCACGATCTGCGGTGTGCTGCATTGTCCGTTGCCGGCGATGCTCGAACGCGGATGATGGCGAACTCTACGACCGACCAAAGTCGTGATGACCCGATAGCCGATGCGAACGATGATACGCATCGGTGCATCGTGGATAAGCAATGAGCAATTCTCCATCAGCCACCCAAGGCAGCAGCGGCTTGTCTGTGCTCGGGGTATCGTTCGTCGTCGTCTGGTGCACCGGTTATATCGCCGGCAAGCTGATGCTGGGCCATGCGGCCCCGTTCACCGCGCTGGTATGGCGTTTCGGATTGGCGGGACTGGTGTTCGCCGCGTTCGCGATTGTGGCGGGAGCGCGCGGCGGCGGCCGCGATGTGCTGCACAGCATGGTCGCCGGCATGCTGATGCTGTCGATGCAGTTCGGCGGCGTCTATCTGGCCATGGGTTGGGGCGCGAGTGCCGGCGTGACGGCGTTGGTGATCGGCATCATGCCGCTGCTGGTGGCGTTTCTGGCCATGCTTGCGGGCAGCGAGCGGCTGGGCCTTGCGCAGTGGTGCGGCTTGCTGCTGGGCTTCGCAGGCGTGTTGCTGGTCGTGGCCGACCGCGTGGACGGCGCGACACCCACGCGGGCATGGATTGCGTTGGCGGTGGGTTTGGTAGGCATCAGCATGGGAACGCTGTACCAGAAGCGCTATTCGTCGAAGATAGATATGCGCCTGGGCCTGGCCATCCAGAACGGCGTAGCCACGCTCGCATTGCTGCCTTTGGCCTTGGCCGAAGGATTCCGTTTCGAATCGAGCATGGCGTTCTACCAACCGCTGGCCTGGACCGTGCTGGTCAACTCGGTCGGTGGATTCGCATTGCTGTTCCTGCTGATCCGTCGCAATGCGGCGACGGGAGTGGCCGCGTTGTTCTTTCTGATGCCGCCTGTCACTGCGGTGTTCGGGCATCTGTTGCTCGGAGAACACCTGACGCTGCTGAAGGTCGGTGGATTCCTGTTGGCGACGGTGGGCGTGTGGATGGCTACCCGCAATCCTGCTCCGGTGCCTTCGACAGGCTGAATTGCCTGTACGGAATCAGCCCAGCAAGGGTTTGCCGAGAATCAGGTCCGATGCGCGTTCGGCGATCATGATGGTCGGCGCGTTGGTATTGCCGCCGATCAGCGACGGCATCACCGAAGCGTCGATCACGCGCAGGCCTTCCACGCCGTTGACCCGTAGCTGGCTGTCCACCACGGCGGTTCCGTCGCTGCCCATGCGGCAGGTGCCGACCGGGTGGTAGACAGTTTCGGCCTTGGCACGGATGAAGGCGACCAGCTCGCTATCGCTCAGGTCGCTGCGCGGCGGCTGGATCGGCGCGCCGCGATAGGCGTCGAAGGCCTTCTGGGCGAACAATTCGCGCGACAGCCTGGCGCACTCCAGCATCATCTTCAGGTCGAAACCGTCCTCGTCGCCAAGGTAGTTCGCTTCGATGCGTGCGTCGGCACGGGGATCGGTGCTGTTGAGCGTGATCCGCCCGCGGCTGTGCGGGCGCAGGAAACAGGCATGCAGGGTGTAGCCGTCGCCCTTGAGGCGGTTGCGGCCGTGGTCGTCCAGCATCGCCGGGACGAAGTGCAGCTGGATATCGGCGCGCGCGTCCGGCGCCAGCGGCGAGCGCAGGAAGCCGCCGGCTTCGGCGATATTGCTGCTGCCCGGACCGCTGTGGTTTCTCAGATAGTAGTTGTAGGCGATCGCGATATCGCCGACGCGGTCGTAGGTCACGCGTTGGGTGGAATGCTGCAGCGTGCAGATGTCCAGATGATCCTGCAGGTTGCGGCCGACATGCGGTGAATCCACGGCTACGGCGATGCCGTGCTTCTGCAGATGATCGGCCGGGCCGATGCCCGACAGCATCAGCAGCTGCGGCGAATTGATCGCGCCGCCGCTCAGCAGCACTTCGCGTTCGGCGCGTGCCTGGATCTCTTGGCCTCCGCTGGCATAGGCCACTCCGACGGCGCGGCCGTTCTCCAGCAGGATGCGTCGTACCAGCGCGCCGGTCATCACATCCAGATTGGGCCGGGATTTGGCCGGTTGCAGGTAGGCCACGGCCGAGGAGCAGCGCGTGCCGTCCTTCTGGGTGACCTGATACAGGCCCACGCCGGATTGTTCGGGGCCGTTGAAATCGCGGTTGTGGCGGAAGCCCGCCTGCTGCCCGGCCTCGATGAACACCGACGACAGGGCATTGGTGTAGCGCAGGTCGGAGACGTACAGCGGGCCGTCGCTGCCGTGCAGCGCGTCGCCGCCGCGCGAGTTGCGCTCGGAGCGCTTGAAGTAGGGCAGCGTGCCGTTCCAGTCCCAGCCTTCGGCGCCTGCCGCCGCCCAGTCGTCGTAGTCGCCGGCGACGCCGCGGATGTAGCACATGGCATTGATCGAGCTTGAACCGCCCAGTACCTTGCCGCGCGGCCACCACAGGCGGCGGTTGTCGAGCTGCGGCTCGGGCGCGGTGTCGTAGTTCCAGTTCACGCCTTTCTGCCCGACCAGTTTGGCCAGGCCGGCAGGCATGTGGATGAAGGGGTGCCAGTCGCGGGGGCCGGCTTCCAGCAGCAGCACTTTGACGGCGGGGTCTTCGGAAAGGCGGTTGGCCAGCACGCAGCCGGCGGAACCGGCGCCAATGATGATGTAGTCGTACACGCCCAGACCTGTTGCAGGAGTGCGGCGAAGCTAGCCGCCGGGGGTAGAGCAAATGCTCTGTGCGTGGCCGAAGCGCCTAAGCGACTGAAAGCTGGTGGGGATCGGCCCTGTCGGCGCTGGCGATGTTGCAGTGCATCGGATACCGTGCGCGCTGACGTGGCGGTAAAGGATGGGAACGGGGCCATGCAGCCGAACCAGGGGCGCATCCACACGGGCGAATGGCGCGGGGTTGCCATTTCGTTCGTCTACTTCTTCTGTGTGCTGGCCGCCTATTACATGATCCGCCCGGTACGGGAACAGTTGTCGTCCGCGGTCGGTTCGACCCAGCTGCCCTGGTTCTACGCCGCGACCTTCATCGCCACGCTGGTGTTGACGCCGGTGTTCGCCGCGCTGGCTTCGCGCTGGCCGCGCCGGGTGGTGGTGCCAGTGGTGTACGTATTCTTCATCGCCTGCCTGCTGGCCTTCATCCCGGCTTTCACCCATGCGGGCCTGCTCAGCCCGCGCGCGCTGGGCATGGTGTTCTTCGTCTGGGTCAGCGTGTTCAACCTGATCGTGGTGTCGGTGTTCTGGATTTTCATGTCCGACATCTGGAGCCTGGACCAGTCGAAACGGCTGTTCCCGATCATCGCCGTTGCCGGCACGCTGGGTGCGCTCGCCGGGCCGGCGCTGACCCGCTCGCTGGTCAACGTGATCGGCGTGGCGCCGTTGCTGCTGATATCGGCCATCCTGCTGGGCATTGCCACGGTCTGCGTGACGCTGTTGGGCCGCTGGGCGCGCGTGCACGGTGCGCGCCGGCACGAAGCCGGTCACGAGGATGCGGTTGGCGGCGGCATGTGGGATGGTCTGAAGCAGATCTTCGCCGACCCGTTCATACGCGGCATGGCCCTTCTGCTGCTGCTGGCCGACGGCATCGGCACGGTCAACTACGCGCTGATGATCGATTACTCCGGCGCGACCTTCGCCGACGCGGCGGCGCGCACGCGCTTCCACGCCGACGTGGACCTGGTCGCGAACCTGCTGACCGTGATCGTGCAAGTCACCCTGACCCGCTGGCTGTTGCCATTGCGCGGGCCGGGCGCGGTGATCATGCTCTGGGCGCTGGTCAGCATCGCGGTGCTGCTGGTCGTAGTGTTCTCGGCCGATCCGCATGCGCCGCTGTTCACCCTGCCGTTCCTGCTGGGCCCGATAGCGCCGACCGTGCTGGCATTGATCGTCAGTCGCGGCCTGGCCTACGGCATGGCCGAACCGGCGCGGCATAGCCTGTACACCCGCGTGCCGCGCAACGTACGCTACAAGGGCCAGGACGCGGTCGACACTGCGGTATGGCGTTTCGGCGACTTGGCCATCGCAACCGGCATGAATGGTCTGAAGTCGCTGGGCATGACGATTGGCGGCTTCGCCGGACTGAGTGCGCTGGCCGCATTCGCCGCGGCGGGCGTCGGCTGGCGCTTGTGGAGGCGAGTGCAGGCGGTAGGGGAAACGACCGCGTCGCATCATTGACGAAATCGAGGAGACAGCCATGCTTTTGGTTGCACAGATCTTGACGGTTGTGGTCGCTGCTCTGCACGCGTATTTCCTGGTGCTGGAAATGTTCCTGTGGACCAGGCCGCTGGGCCTGAAGACTTTCCGCAATTCACCCGAGAAAGCGGAGACCACGCGCGTGCTGGCCGCCAACCAGGGGTTGTACAACGGCTTTCTGGCGGCGGGTCTGCTGTGGGGTCTGGCGACGGCGCAGTGGAATGTGGTGCTGTTCTTTCTGGGCTGCGTGCTGGTCGCGGCGCTTTACGGCGCCTACAGCGTCAATAAGCGAATCTTCATGGTGCAGGGTGTCCCGGCCATCGCTGCCCTCATCGCGGTGTGGCTGACCCGCATGTAGGAGCGGTGTAGGAGCGACGTGAGTCGCGACCGAATCATTGCGCGCAGTATCAGTCGCGACTCACGTCGCTCCTGCGCATTTCTACGCACGGGCCGGCTTCGGCGACACCCACATCGAGATGCGCGCCTTGAATACGGCGTCGCCCTGCGGGTCGGTGACCACGACGTTCACTGGCAGCTCGTAGCCTTCGGCCGCTTCGCGCGGCGGAAATTCCGGCGTGGCCACTCCGCGCTGGGCGCCGACGGCCTTCTTCAGGTATTCCACGCTCATGCCCTTGGGAATCCAGCGCATCGACGCAGGGATGCTGACGTCGGTCATCAACCCGCCGGTGAATTCGGCCAGGTTGCATAGCGCGATGGCGTGCACGGTGCCCAGGTGGTTGGTGACGCTGCGGCGGTGGGCGATGGTGGCCTCGGCGCGGTTGAGCTCAAGCACGGTCATGCGCGGCTTGATGCTGCCGAAGTAGGGCGCCTTGAAACAGATCAGACGCGAGAACAGCCAGTGGCCGAACGGCTTGCGGGCGATGCGGTTGTAGAGCTGGAGAACGGAAGTGCTCATAGCGTATCGACCCTATGCTTTTGCCCCCTCCCTTGCGAAGTCCCCCAAGAGGACTTCCTTCGGGGCGCAGGGGAGGGTTGGGGAGGGGTTGCTCTTGATCTTGCTGTTGCTCAACGCCTGCGTATCTGAAAGTCAGCGCCAAAAGCACCCCCTCCCAGCCTCCCCCTGCTGCGCAAGGGGAGGGGCAAATCATGCCGCTTCGCGCGACTGCCGCGTCCCGGCGCCGTGCTTGTCGTAGTAACCCGCCGAACGCAACTCATGCGCATCGAAATCGTCCACAGTGATGGTCTCCAGCGTGATCTCGCGCAGCTCTTCCAACTGCCTGCGTTCGTCGGCCGTGATCCAGCCTTCGCGCACGCCTTCGTCCAGCTGCGAAGCGAAATCCAGCGCTTCGATGTCGCTGTTCTTCAGCGCCTTGATGAACTTGCGTTCCACCGGTTCGGCCAGGATCGCCTTGGCCAGGTAGCTGTTGATGCGGCCGCCCGGATTGTTCTCGCACGCGGTCAGGAACACGCCGTCGCCCAGACGGTCGCGCGCCTCGTTCGGCGTCATCAGCAGCGCGGCGACGCGATGACCCAGACGGTCGCTGGGCGCGACGGCGCGGCGGCCCCACGGGAAGATCAGCGGCCACAGCAACCACACCACCGGACGGATCGGGAAGTTGCGCAACGCGGCCGACAGGGCGTTTTCGATCTTGTGCACGCTGTCGTGGAAGGCCCAGGCCAGCAGCGGCTGGTCGGTGACCGGCGCGCCTTCGTCGTGATAACGCTTCAGCATGGCGCTGGTCATGTAGATGTGGCTCAGCACGTCGCCCAACCGGCCGGACAGCGATTCCTTGAACTTCAGCTTGCCGCCCAGCAACAGCATGGACACGTCGGCCATCAACGCCAGGTTGGCGGAGTAGCGGTCCAGCTTGCGGAAGTAACGGCGCGTGTAGTCGTCGCCCGGCGCCGAGCCGATCCTGGCGCCGGTCAGACCGAACCAGAACGAGCGCACCGCGTTGGAGATGGCGAAGCCGATGTGGCCGAACAGGTTGCGATCGAACTCTTCCAGGCCGGCCGCATGGTCGGGATTGGCGGCGGCTTTCATTTCCTTCATCACCCACGGATGGCACAGGATCGCGCCCTGGCCGAAGATCAGCAGGCTGCGGGTCATGATGTTGGCGCCTTCCACGGTGATGGCGATCGGCGCGGCCTGCCAGCTGCGGCCGGCGAAATTGCGTGGCCCCAGGATGATGCCCTTGCCGCCGACCACGTCCATCACGTCCTTGGACACTTCGCGGCCCATTTCGGTGCAATGGTATTTCGCGATGGCCGACGGCACCGACGGCACATCGCCCCGGTCGACCGCCGCCGCCGTGGCCTGCGACAGTGCGCTGATCGCATAAGCCTTGCCGCCGATGCGGGCCAGCGCTTCCTCCACGCCTTCGAAGCGGCCGACCGACAGGCCGAACTGCTTGCGGATGCGCGCGTAGGCGCCGGTAATAAGCGCGCCGGCCTTGGCACCGCCGCTGGCGGTGGAGGGCAGGGTGATGGAACGGCCCACCGCCAGGCACTCGTTGAGCATGTTCCAGCCCAGGCCGGCCTTGTCCACGCCGCCGATCAGTTGGCTGAGCGGAATGAAGACTTCCTTGCCGTGGATGGGGCCGTTCTGGAATGGCGAATTGAGCGGGAAGTGGCGGCGGCCGATTTCCACGCCGGCGGTTTCGCGCGGCAGCAGCGCCAGAGTGATGCCGATGTCGCGCGTGTCGCCGATGAGTTTATCCGGGTCGTACATGCGGAACGCCAGGCCGATCAGCGTGGCCACCGGAGCGAGCGTGATATAGCGCTTGTCGAACGTCAGCTTGATGCCCAGCACGTTGGCGCCGTTCCACTCGCCCTTGCAGACGATGCCGAAGTCGGGAATGGAGGTGGCGTCGGAACCGGCGAACGGACCGGTCAGGCCGAAGCACGGGACCTCCTCGCCCGCCGCCAGACGCGGCAGGTAGTAGTCCTTCTGCTCCTGGGTGCCGTAGTGATTCAGCAGTTCGCCCGGGCCGAGCGAATTGGGTACGCCGACGGTAGAGCTGACCACGCTGGAGACCGAAGCGATCTTCTGGATCACCTTGTGATGCGCCAGCGCCGAGAAACCCAGGCCGCCGTATTCCTTGGGAATGATCATGCCGAAGAACTTGTTCTTCTTGATGAAAGCCCACAGCTCCGGCGGCAGGTCGGCGTAAACGTGGGTGATTTCCCAGTCGTTGGTCATCCGGCACAGCTCTTCCACCGGCCCGTCGAGGAAGGCCTGTTCTTCGGCCGACAACTGCGGCTTGGGATAGTTGAGCAATTTGTTCCAGTCCGGGTCGCCGGTGAACAGCTCGCCCTCGAAACCTACAGAGCCGGTTTCCAGCGCAATGCGCTCGGTCTGCGAAAGCGGCGGCAGCACCTTGCGGAAGAACTTCAGCAACGGCGCGGTCACCAGCGGTTTGCGGATAGCGGGAATAAGCAACGGCATCGCGATCAGCGCCACCAGCACGGCGGCGATGATCGTCGCGGTGACATTGGCGCCCAGCAGCCAGCACGCCACCAACAGAGTCGCGGTGATCGCGGCCCAGTAGGCCAGCCGGATGCGGTGGTAGGCGGCGAATGCACCGACCAGCAGGAAGGCGAGGAAGGGGGCGACGATGCTCATGAGGCGGCTCCGGAAGCGGACTTGGTGACGGCGGATTCGCCGTTTGCGGACAGGTTGGCAGCGGTCGGAAGTTCTGCGCTGGCGGGCGGCAGATCGGCCAGGTATTCCAGCACGGTACCGGTAAATGTGTCGTTGTCGTCGCCGGCCAGCATGTGCGTGGCCTGCGGCAGATGCGCGTGCCGCGCGTGCGGAACCAGTTCCTGGAATTCTTCCACGGTCTTGGCCGAAACAAGATCGCTGCGGCCGCCGCTGATCAGCAGCACCGGACAGCGGATCGTGCGTGCGGCGTCGACTATGTCGTCCTGGTGCTGCGCGCAATCGCGAACCAGATCGTCGATCAGACGCGCATCCCAATGCCAGCGCCAACGGCCGTCGCTGCCTTCGCGCAGGACTTCGCGCAGTTCTTCCGGTGATTTGCGCGAACGGCGATGCGGCAGGTACGCGGCGATGATGTCGGCGGCGTGATCCAGCGAATCGAAGCCCTGCGGAAACGCGGTGACGAAACCCAGGATGCGTTGCAGCCCGGCTTCTTCCCAGCGCGGGGTGATGTCCACCAGCACCATGGCGCGGAACAGGCCCGGCCAGCGCGCTTCGGAAATCATGCCGAACAGGCCGCCCATCGAAGCGCCGACCAGCACCGGCGGCTGCATATGTTCGCCAGCGACGATGATCAGGTCGTCGGCGAATTGTTCGCCGGCGTAGGGCAGCTCGGCAGGATTGCGTGCCGACTCGCCATGGCCGCGCGCGTCATATGAAAGCCCGGCATAGCCCTCTGCTGCCAGCGCCATGCCGCTGCGCTGCCAGGCACCGCGGGTCTGGCCGAAGCCATGCGCGAAAAGCAGCGTATTGGAAGTGGAAGCCTGCAAAGGCGAAGCGGTGGGGAAAGCGGTCGCGGCCAGGGCAAGGCCGCCGGCGCCGGTCAGCGTCCGCGACTGCGCAGGCAATGGACCCGGAAGAGGCTTGGAGGGAATAGATACCATACGGGCTAGTATGGATCTCACAATTTAGAGTAGTCAATCGGTTTCGGTAGCGACCGCGCCAATCCGACGCCGCTGCAAGCTACTGATTCCAGAGACCTTCGCAGTGGCATCGCAAAACATACCGCAACAAACCTCGGCGTATGGTTAAATGTGAAATATGACTGCAAACATGCCCGAATCGGCTTCGGCCAACACGTCCCGACCCGCACGCCTCAGCGCTGAGGATTGGGCGCAGGCCGCGTTGGATCTGGTTGCCGAACAGGGGGTCGCTGCAGTGGCGGTGGAACCGCTGGCGCGTCGCTTGGGTGTCACGAAGGGCAGCTTCTACTGGCATTTCCCCTCACGCGACGCGCTTTTGCAGGCGGCGCTGGAGCGTTGGGAGGCGATCGAACAGGAAAGTGTGTTCGGCAGTCTGGAGGCGGTACCGGATCCCCGGGCGCGCCTGCGCGAGCTCTTCCTGCTGGTCGCCCACGAAGTCAAGCCACACGTTATTTATAGCGAGTTGCTGAAGGCGCTGGACCACCCGGCCGTACAGCCGGTGATCAACCGGGTTTCGCAGCGGCGCCTGGAATATCTGGTTGCATCGTTCCGCCAGGCCGGTCTGGGCCGCACCGAGGCCCAGCACCGTGCGCGCCTGGCGTATTCGGCCTATCTGGGTTTCCTGCAGCTGGCCCTGCAGCTGCAGCAGCCGCGTTTGCATCACGAGGAGTTCGAGGCCTACGTGGAGCATGTGATCAGTACGTTGATCCCGAACTGAGCCCGCTGGTTTCGTCATCCTCGCGAGGGCGGGCCCCGCGCCTCTCTCGAACAACCATGACGTCATCCCAGCGAAAGCTGGGATCCATCTTGATCTTGCTTTGGCTTATGCAATAGAGCGTTTCGCGCTTTGCGCGAGTCACTTTTCTTTGAACGGCAAAGAAAAGTAACCAAAAGAAAGCCGCCCTACAGCGCGCCCAGCGATGAAGCCGCTGGGTCCGCAAGCAGGCCGGGAATTTCCGTAAGGCGCTCCTGCGCCTCCGGAAACGGCGCACATCCCTGTGCGCCGCCCCTGCGGGGTTGAACCCGGCCTGCTTGCCGCGCCTCACGGGGCCGCTAGAGCAAAGCAAAGCGGGTGCAGGGCCGTGGAACACCGTTTTTGCTTTTATCGATCGACCGCCTTAAACCCAACGGCCCATAGCCGCATCCCAATGTCTATGCTGACCGCCGCCATGAGCGAATCGATGACCGACACGACCACCGCCGAGGTGGCCGCCGCTACCGATGCCGCGCTGGCGCGTTCGGCCGCTGCAGGCGATGCCTGCGCCTTCGAGTCGATCTACCGCCGCCACGCCGGGCGCGTACACGGCGTCATCGTCAGACTGGTGGGCGCCCATGGCGTGCGCGCGGAAGATCTGACCCAGGAGGCTTTCGTCCGCGCCTGGCAGGCGCTGCCGAAATTCCGTTTCGAAAGCGCCGTCTCCACCTGGTTGCATCGGTTGGCGGTCACCACCGCGTTGATGGAACTGCGTAGCCGGCGCGGCGGTCCGCGCTTCGACGAAGATGAAGACGCGCTCGACGGCTTGGGCGTCGCCGATTCGGCAGGCAACGGCACCGCGCTTTCGATGGATCTGGAGCGTGCGGTCGCCACCTTGCCGCCGCGCGCCAGAGCGGTACTGGTGCTGCACGATGTGGAAGGCTGGAAACACGAAGAAATCGCCAACGAACTGGGTATGGCGGTAGGCAGTTCGAAGGCGCAGTTGCACCGCGCGCGGCAGTTGCTGCGCGGACGTTTAGGAGGTGAGGCATGAACACGCACAACGACGGCACACACGAAGACAGCATGCAGACCGACGAAGCGTTGCGCTGGCAACTGCGCGGACTACGCCGCGACCTGGACCCACAGACCGACCTGTGGCCGGGCATCGCCGCGCGCATCGCTGCAACGCCCCAGCAAGCCGCCGCGATCGACAAACCGCGGGCGCGCCGATTCGCTCCCTGGGCCATGGCCGCTTCGGTGCTGCTCGCCGTCGGCGTGGTCTGGCAGATGATGCCCGCCGTACAACCGCAAGCGCCGGCCGGCAATCCGATGATCCGCCAGCAAGCCGTCTCCATGGCCCTGGATTACGAACGCGCATTCGCCCGCCTGCAGCAGCAAGCCAATACCCACCCGGAGATGCATGGCGCCTTCGGCGAGCTGGACCGCAGCGCTGCGCAGATACTCAGTGCGATCGACGATGACCCCAACGCGACGTTCCTGCTCGAACAACTTCGCCGTACCTACGCACGACGCCTGCAGTTGACGCAGCGCGCGGTCATGACCTGAGGAGATTCCCATGCGCCACTTCACCCCCATCGCTTCATTGTTCTTCGCTCCGCTGCTGGCGGTTTCCGCCGCGGCCGGCGCCGCCACGCCCATCGATCAGACCCGTGCGCTCGATGCGCGGGGCCGCATCGATATCGAAAACATCAAGGGGCGCATCCAGGTGCGGGCCTGGGAACGCAATGAAGTGAAGATCTCCGGCACTCTCGGAGATGGCGTCGAGAAGCTGGTGGTGGAGGGCGACTCCGAACATCTGGTGGTCAAAGTGCAATACCCTCGGAGCGGCGGCTGGGGCGGCAATAAATCCGGGCCTACCGATCTGCAATTGACCGTGCCGGTGCGCGCGGAGCTGGAGATCGATTCGGTATCGGCGGACGTGGACGTATCCGGCGTGGCGTCCTCGAAATTGTCCATCGACAGCGTCAGCGGAGACGTGCTGGTGGCGGCAGCGCCGGGAGAGGTCGATGTGGAGAGCGTCAGCGGCGACCTGCGGGTCACCGTCAACAGCGGTGATGTCCAGGCGCAGACCGTCAGCGGCGACATCTTCCTGCGCGGTCGCATGAATGGCCAGATCAAGACCGAAACCGTATCGGGCGATATCAATGTCGCCGTCAACGGCGAGCGCGTGCGCGAGTTTTCGTCCAGCACCGTCAGTGGCAACGCCGAGCTGCGCACGGCGCTGGCGGCCAAAGGCGAAATCGGGATGGAAAGCGTCAGCGGCAATCTGCTGCTGGTACTGCCCAGAAATCTGTCCGCACAGGTCAGTGGGGAAAGCTTCAGTGGCGACCTCAAGGCGCCTGACGTGAAGATACAGCGACCCGAACACGGGCCTGGTTCGAGCTTCAGTACTCGTTACGGCGCGGGAGAAGGTGAGATCAGACTGGAAACATTCTCGGGCAATGCGGAATTGAAGCTGGAATGACCTGGCGGAAGAAGACACTGCGAGGCGTTTGCTTTTCCCTTCTCCCGGCGGGAGCAGAGTCTGCCCCGTAGGGCTGAAGGGTACGTCGCAGCACGAATTTTCGAACTGCCGCAGTTGTTTCAACATGACTGCTTCGCCGTACCTTCACCCCAACCCCTCTCAGCCCTGCACCCCCCTCCGGGGCGCCGGTGGGAGAGGGGCTTCAATCCTCGGTCACGGTCAAGCTGCACCCGGAATGGATTGCAAACGGCCATTGCGCCATTCGGTCACACGCACAGCGTAACCCTGCTCCTGCAAGTAGCGAAGAATCGAGCGCACGGTGATCACCGGATAGTCGCCCGACAGGCGGGTGCCGACGGAGTGGTCGGTGAAGATGGTATTGACGCCGAACAATCCGCCCATCACGCGCTTTGCATAGGCGATATGGACGATGTCCGGCCTGAAGCCATCGTGTTGCGCCCACGCGTATGCGATGCGGCGGTTTTGCAGTTCCGGCGTGGACGCGACCGCTGCGAGGGTTTCCAGCACCCAGGCCGTGGAGTTCTGGTAATCGTTGCTGCCAGGACGTGCGATGAGGTTGTAAGCCTGTTCGTGCAAGGTGTTACGCGGCAAGTCACGCAGGTGATCGGCCAGGCGCTGCGCCAGATCCGGCTTCAGCCAGACGATGCGGGCGTCCTGATTCACCAGATCGTCGGCGAAGAAGTTAACCAGCCCCTGCGCATGCAGGGCCGAGCGTGCCGTGCCGCATTCATTGAGCAAATGCAGGACGGTCCAGCGGCCATCGCTGTGGTCGCGCAGCGCGAAGCCGACATGACTGTAGAGCAGTCCTTGCTTGGAAAGATCGGTGCCAACGCGCGCTACCAATGCGACCGGTGCGTCGGTTTCGTCCAGTGCGGCCACCACGCGCATCGCGGTGACGGTCGCGTCGGCGAGCTTTTGCGGTGTGGCCGGCTGGATGTCGCACTGCGTCCCGGCATGAGTGACCAGCGGCAATGCCAGGCAGAGCACCAGCAGCCAGGCGGTAGGCTTCACTGGCTGATCCGCCGGCTATGGATATGGGGCCGCGCAGCGGGCTCGGGGAGGAAGGCGATCGCTTTGTCGCCCACCATCAACAGCAAACCCCCCGAGACCACCAGCGCGGTCCCCACGCTGGTCTTGGGCGAGCCGGAAAGCAGGTTGTAGTCGGGTTCTACAAGGCCGGCCAGCAAGATGGAACCGAATGCCGGCGCCACCGAAATCGTCAGTACCGTGCCGCGTGCGCTGGCCTGCACGCCGGTTACGGTGAAATGGGCTCCAGCCTTCAATGCATCGTAGAGCGCAATCGGGACTTCGACTGAAGCATCCAGACTGGCCGTCGAGGCATCGCTGACATGGTTGGATTGCGCGGTGGCCGGGGTGTGGAAACCACCCAGCAACAAACCCAATACCAAGATCGGAAAGCAAGCGTAGCGGTGCGGCATGGTCGACTCCGGATTGGGCTTGGCCGCAGCTTGCGTGTCTTGAGCCGAAACTCAACATTTTTCTACCGGGTGGCCGGATGCTATGGGTTGGGTATACGATTCCTAGACCTATGGCCCTCTCCATCGAACTAGTCGACTCCCTGAAACGCTGCCTGCGCGCGCAAGGCCTGACCTATCGTGACCTGGCCGCGCGCTTGAAACTGAGCGAAGCGGCGATCAAGCGGATGTTTTCGCAACGCGCCATGAGCCTGCAGCGGCTGGAACAGATCTGCGATGCGCTGGACGTGGGCTTGGCCGAACTCAGCGCCGAGTCCGCCCGTGGCCGTCCTGCCATGGCCAACCTCAGCGAATCGCAGGAACAAGCGTTGGTGGGCGAGCCTGCCTTGTTGCTCGCCTTGTTCCTGACCATCAACCGCTGGCGCCAGGAGGACGTGCTGGCGCAGTTCGACTTCAACGTCGCGCAATGGACCGCACTGCTGGTGAAGCTGGACCGTTTGGGAATCATCGAATTGATGCCGGGCAACCGCGGGCGCCCGCTCACCGCGCGCAATTTCCGCTGGCGCGCAAATGGACCGATGGAGCGCTACTTCCGCTTGAACCTGCTCGGCGATTTCTTCGCCGATCCCTTCGACGGCGAACAGGACGCACTGCTGTTGCTGAGCGGCAGTCTGAGCATCGAAGGCGTCAAGCAACTCCGCCTGCGATTGGAAGAACTGGCGCGCGAGTTCGACGCGTTGCTGGCCCGCGATGCGACCTTGAGCGCACAGGAACGGGTCGGCGTCAGTCTGGTGTTGGCGCAGAAGCCGTGGCTGCTGCAGTTGTTCCAACCCTACAGGCGCGCGCAGAACGGCTGATAACGTTTTCGCAAACGTTTTCATGGAGTCGGGCCTGCGCTGCAGCAAGACCCCGCTTGCCGGCGCGAGTACCATTTAGTTGCATTCGCAACGATATGGTTGGCCTGGGAGGGCGCGCATGAACGCAGCGATTTCGTACTTCGGCGAAAAAAAACCGGCCGGCAGCCGACTCGATAGTTTGAACCGCTGGGTCGCCGAAACCGCCGCGTTGACCCGGCCGGATTCGATCCACTGGTGCGACGGCAGCGACGACGAGTACGCCGCGCTGCTTCAATTGATGAAGGACGACGGCACGCTGCTGCCGCTCAATCCCGATACGCACCCGGGCAGCTGGCTGCACCGCTCCGACCCCAGCGATGTCGCACGCGTCGAACATCTCACCTTCGTCTGCAGCCGCGACCGCGAAGATGCCGGCCCCAACAACCACTGGATGGCACCGGCCGAGGGCCATCGGAAGATGGACGCCTTGTTCGCCGGCTGCATGCGCGGCCGCACGCTTTATGTCATTCCCTACTGCATGGGTCCGATCGATTCTCCACTGGCGCGTTGCGGCGTTGAGATCACCGACTCGCCTTACGTGGTGGCCAATATGCGCCTGATGACCCGTATGGGCGCGCTGGCGCTGGCACGCATCGAGCGCGAGGGTGCGGAGGGCGGCATGTATGTCAAAGGTCTGCATTCCACCGGCGAACTGGACCCGGATCGCCGCTTCATCATGCATTTCCCGGAAGAGCTGAGCATAAAGAGTTATGGCTCGGGCTATGGCGGCAATGCGTTGCTGGGGAAGAAATGCCATGCCTTGCGCATCGCTTCCTGGCAGGCGCGGCGGGAAGGCTGGCTGGCCGAGCACATGCTCATCGTCGGCATCGAGAATCCGCGCGGCGAGACCCATTACATCGCCGCGGCCTTCCCGTCGGCCTGCGGCAAGACCAACCTGGCCATGCTGATCCCGCCGGAGAGCTATCGCGCAGCCGGGTGGAAGGTGTGGACGGTGGGCGACGATATCTGCTGGATGCGTCCCGGTGCGGACGGCCGCCTGTACGCCATCAACCCGGAAGCAGGCTTTTTCGGCGTTGCGCCGGGCACCTCGGAGAAATCCAATCCCAATGCGCTGGCCACCATCGGACGCGACACCATCTTCACCAATGTCGCGACGACCGCCGACAACCAGCCCTGGTGGGAAGGCCTGGATGCCCGGGTGCCGTCGAAGGACTGGCAAGGCCGCGATTTCGATCCCGCCAACGGTCCGGCCGCGCATCCCAATTCGCGCTTCACGGTTTCTGCCCGCCAGTGCCCCAGTTACTCGGCGCGCGCCGAAGATCCGCAGGGCGTGCCGATCTCGGCCATTGTCTTCGGCGGCCGCCGCGCCTCGCTGGTGCCGCTGGTGTTCGAGGCCCGCGACTGGACCCACGGCGTGCTGGTCGGCGCCAGCATGGGTTCGGAAACCACCGCTGCCGCTACCGGCGATGTTGGCGTGATGCGCCGCGACCCCATGGCCATGAAGCCGTTCTGCGGCTACAACTTCGCCGACTATTTCGCGCACTGGCTGTCCTTCGATGTGCCCGGCGCCCGGTTGCCCAAGATCTTCCACGTCAACTGGTTCCGTAAGGACGAGGGCGGAAAGTTCCTGTGGCCCGGCTTCGGCGAGAACCTGCGGGTGCTGGAATGGATGATCGAACGGGTGGAGGGCCGGGCAGGGGCGATGGAGCTTCCGATAGGTCTGCAGCCACAGCCCGCGGATCTCAATCTGCAAGGAGCCGGCATTTTGCCCACGGAGCTAGCAGAGCTCTTCTCCTTCGATAATTCGGCCTGGAGGGCCGAATTCGAACAGATCTGCGCCTATCTTGACGAATACGGCGAAAAAATCCCGGCTCCCCTGGTCGCCGAAGCGCTTAACGCACTTGGCATTTTGAGATGACCCGACTGGGTATCAGGCTTTAGCAGGTTTGGCGTGCCATTCAGCTGAAATTGTGACTTGAAGTTTTTGAACAGGGGAAATGGAACTCGCATCACTAATTCATAACAACATAAGTTATTGTTTTTAATGAATATTCGTACTGAAATGTGAGATTTCGTTGCGGTTGTATCCATCACCGTAAAAATTACGTTATCCTTCGGCCACCAGGCGTACTCCCATTTGGCGTCTGTTTATTTGGCTTGGGTCCTTGCGACCTGGTCTTCAACTCGACCTTGAGAGAGAGCATCAAATGACCAACCTTAAGAAGCTGCCAGGCGCGATTAAGTTCGCGTTGTTCGCCAGCGCGGCGACGCTGGTTTCCGGCAACGTAGTTGCACAGGAAACCGAAACCGACGCCAAGACCCTCGACCGCATCGAAGTCACCGGTTCGCGCCTGAAGCGCGCCGATATTGAAGGCTCGCTGCCCGTAGTCGTGATCGACCGCGCGCAGATCGATGCCAGCGGCAAAGTATCCGTGGCCGATGTGCTGCGCGATTCGACTTTCTCCTCGTTCGGCAACGTCAAGCCGCAGTCCGGTAGCTCGGCTCAGGCGCTGTCCGATATCAGCCTGCGCGGTCTGGGTTCCGACCGTACGCTGGTCCTGATCGATGGCCGTCGCGCGCCGAAGGCCCCGTTCTCGGGTCAGGCGGCCGACCTCAACGCCGTCCCGCTCGCTGCGGTGGAGCGCATCGAAATCCTGTCCGACGGCGCTTCGGCGGTCTACGGTTCGGATGCGATCGGCGGTGTGGTCAATATCATCCTGCGCAAGGATTTCAACGGCGCGGAAGTCCGCATCGGCACCGGCCAGACCAAGATCCAGGGCGGCGATACGGATGAGGGTTCGGCCATCTTCGGCATTTCCAGCGACCGTGGCAGCTTGATCGGTGGTGTTTCCTACTCCAAGCGCGGCATGGTGTTCACCAAGGACCAGATTGGCGGCAGCGGCCTGGGCGTTTCCTCGTACGGTAACAACTACCGTAACGTCGTCCCCAACCCCGATCGCGCAGACCCCACCACTCCCGCACGTCCGGGTGTAGCGGCCGATTGGTCCCCCACCGGTCCCTTCCGCCGCATCACGACCTTCCCTTGCGATACCAACGGCTTCTGGATCACTACGGGCGGCACTTGCTCGTTCGACTTCAACTCCGTGGCCGCCAACGAAGCCTCGGTGGACAACAAGTCGCTGTTCTCTCGTGGCGAATACCAGATCAACGACGACTGGTCGCTCTACATGACCGCCACGGCCACCCGCGTCAGCAGCTTCGGCCGCTACGCACCCACCCCGGGTGAAGTCTATGTGCTCTCCGACACCCCGAACGATCCGGTTCAGGGCGACGGCTTGGGCTCGTTCGTCCGTCACCGCTTCGCCGCTGCCGGCAATCGCGACACCAGCACCGATGCGACCATCACCGATCTGTTGGTCGGCGCACAGGGTCAGCTGACCGACAAGATCTCGCTGGACTTCGGCTTGCGCCGCAACGAATACCACTACGAAGAACTCGGCCACGGGTTCATCGTGCGCAGGTTGGCCGAACTGGCCATCAACAGCGGCGACTACAACCTGTCCGATCCTTTCGGTGCCGATCCTGCGGTCATCAAGGGTTTCACCGCCACGATCGCCCGCGAATCCACCTGGAAGACCGAAGAGCTGTACGCCATCGCCAATATCGACCTGTTCGAAATGGGCGGCGGTGTGTCGAATGCCGTCCTGGGTGGCGAATACCGCAAGGAGGACTACGCCGATGTCTTCGATCCGCTTTCCGAAGCGGGTGAGATTGAAGGCTCCGCCGGCAACTCCGCCGGTGGCGGTCGCGATGTCTACTCGGTGTTCTTCGAATGGCTGTTCCCGTTCACCAGCACCTTCGACGTCACCATCGCGGGCCGTTACGACAAATACAGCGATTACGGCAACGACTTCTCGCCGAAGATCGCCGCTCGCTGGCAGCCGCTGGACAACCTGACCTTCCGCGCTTCGTACGGCGAAGGCTTCCGCGCTCCGACGCTGGACATCCTGACCCAGCAGGCCGCGTTCTCGGCCGACCCGGTCATCGATCCCGATACCTGCGTGGCTTTCGGCGGCAACCCGGCCACCTGCGGGAACGAAGAAGTCCAGGTCAACTCGACGGTTATCGCCAATGGAGCGTTGAAGTCCGAGCAGTCGAAGCAGTACAGCGTGGGCGTAGCCTACGACCCGTTCGACTGGCTGAACGTGACCCTCGATTACTACAACATCAAGGTCGACAACCGCATCAACCAGTTCACCGCACAGGAGCTGGTCGACCGCTCGCTGAATCCGGCCCTGGGAGCGATTCCCGCCGGCCTGAGCGTGACGCGTGATCCGATCTCCAACGCGATCACCAACGTCACTCGCGGTTCCGCCAACGAAGGTACGCTGAAGACCGACGGCTTCGACTTCAACCTGCGTACCGAATTCGACCTTGGCGGCGCTGGCAAGCTGAACAATGCGTTGCAGGTGTCGTACGTCAAAAAGTTCGACATTATCTCGATAGTCGGCGACGTGACGAACGAAGCTGGTATCAAGGGTCAGCCGGACCTTCGCGCCGCTCTGCGCAACACCTGGGCGCTGGGCGATTTCACCGTGGGTTGGAACATCAACTACATCGGTGACAACAAGGATCCGAATTTCCTTGACGAAGACGGCGAGCTGGTTGTCGAGCCCACCGTTGGCGGTTACGCCACCAACGACGTGTTCGTGAACTACAAGACCCCGTGGAAGGCCTCCATCACCGTTGGTGCCAACAACGTCGGCGACCGCTACCCGGAACTGGTGGACTTCGACGGACGTCCGTGGAACTTCAGGCTGTACGACGCTTACGGTCGTACCGTGTACTTCCGTTACACGCAGTCGTTCTAAGCAGTTAAGCAGTCAGGTTGTATTGAAGGGCCCCGGAAACGGGGCCCTTTTTTTGGGTCGGTTTAGGTGACAATACGGCGATGGACAACAGCGGACGCGCACGCAGCGAGGCCTGGTCGAACTACTGGAAGAGCGGCGCGCTGCACTCTTGCATAGGCAGCTATGCCGGCAACTACGGCGGCGCGATCGGGGAGTTCTGGAATTCCGTTTTCGGCCGTCTGCACGAAGGCAGCAATGTACTGGACATCGCGACAGGCAATGGAGCCTTGCCCAAGCTGCTTCTGGACGGCTTTCCGGACAGGTTCGCGCGCGTGGACGCGGTCGACTATTCGACGGTGGCGCCCGCATGGTACGACCCGGAGAAGATGGGGAGGATTGCGTTCCATCCGAACGTGGCGATGGAGCGGCTTCCTTTCGAGGATCGTGGATTCGATGCAGTCGTCAGTCAGTACGGTATGGAGTACGGCCGCCGCCAGGAATCTCTGGAGGAATGCCTGAGGGTCGCGAAAGAGTCGGCGATCTTCGCCTTCATCTGGCACCACGCCGATGGTGTGCTGGTGCGAGTGGCCGAGCAGGAAGTCGCGCACATCGACAGGCTGCTCGCCAGCGACGGCCTGGTGTCGGCTGCCGTGCGGATAGTCCCGTGGCTGCAGGCGGCTCGAAAAGATCCGTCGGCCGGCCTGAATGCCGAAGCATTGGAATGCCGCGCCCAGTACAACGCATCGATGTCGCGGCTGGCGGAGGCTATCGACGCCAGCAAGGTGCCCGATCTACTGCTGGATAGTAGGGAATATGTACATTCGCTGGTCGCATCGACTGGGGTCGTGGAAACGGAGGCGTTGCTGGAAAAGCTGCGCGCTTACGGGGAAGGATTGATGGGCGCCCGTCTGCGCAGCGCCGAAATGGTGAGCAGCGCCCTGGATGCTCAGCAAGCTCATGCTATCGGGGCGTACTTCAAGCACGCACGGCCAGCGCTGCAGACACGGCTCGAACCCGTCAGCCAGGGCTCCGAAGGCATCATCGGCTGGGGATTCGTGGCTGCCACGCAGTTGGAATGAAGAGAGGCAATGCGTGCTCTTGATCAGAGCGCGCTAAGACGCAGCTTATTAGAGGTCCTGTTCGTAGCGCACGTAGGGCACGGTGCCTTCGTCGCCGCTTTCATCGCTTGGCGAGAAGGGATTCTTGCCGCGGGTGATGACGTTTTCCGCACCCACGGTCAGCTGGCCGCTCCATGGGGTGCGCCAGGTGAGGCCCAGGCCCAGGCCTTCCCACTTGCCCGGCTGGCCGGGGACATCGACTACGCGGCCGACGATATTGGCGCTGAAGGCGCCATAGCCGCCGCCAACGCTGAGGCTTTTGGTGTTCCAACGGTCGGCGATGGCCGGTACATCGGCGATTGGCACCAGGCGCGCACGGGCTACTGCGCCGCCAATGCGTACGTAGCCTTCGCGGCCGATGTTCTTCTGGCCGAATATGGCCAGATCGTTTTCTTCGACGCGTGCGCCGGCGTTGGAGGACAGCCAGGCGGGGAGGGTGTCGCGGCCGGTGCCGGCAGACAATCCCAGCTTGCCGCCCGGACGAGTAAGGGAGGCGCCGGCGCTAAGGCGCTGGCTGCTGCCGTCATTGCCGTCGGTGAGTTCGGCGACGGCGCAATTGCTGATCAGGCTGCCGATGCTGCTGGCGCTCTGGCGGTTGCAGACCAGTCCAAGGGAGTCGCCGGCTTCAAGGCCGAAGGCCGCTCCCAGCGTGTTGCTGCCCAGGCGCCAGCTGGCACCAGCCGAGGCTTCGCCGGTCGGCTCCAGCAGGAGCACCGCTTCGACTTTGCCGCTGGTGTTGTTCCAGACCGGAAGAACCGTGGGATCGCGCTTGGAGGCTTGCGGCTTCTTGGATTGCGCCTGCGCGCCAGCCGCCACGCCAAAGGCGAGCAGCAGGACAAACGGCAGATGCAGAAGACGCAGGTTCATGGCTAGCTTAAGACTCCCAACCCCGCGCTGGGGTTCCCCTCCCAAGGGGATCTGATGCTATTCGATTTATGTTTCTTTAACAAGTCCCCGACACCCGCACGAAAGCTATTGGAGCCGTTCAGGGGCTGCTATTCCGACCGGCGGCAGGGCGAAAAGTTCATCGATTTCCGGCGCACTGAAAATATAGCTCTGGCCACAGAACTCGCAACGCACTTGGGCCTGGCCGTCGGCCAGGGCGGCATGGGCTTCTTCGGCTCCCAGGGACTGCAGCATGGCCGCCACCCGTTGCTGGGAGCAGGAACAGGCGAAGCGCAGGGGGCGTTCGGCCAGGATCGTTGGCTCCTCCTCGTGGAAGAGGCGGTGCAAAAGCTCCCCCACGGGAACGGCCAGCAGCTCGTCGGATCGCAAAGTCTCGAACAAGGCCCCAGCGCGGTTCCAGCCGTCGCTGTCGCCTTCGTCGCCCGGCAGCTTCTGCAGCATCAACCCGGCCGCCGCCTTGCCGTCGGCGGCCAGCAGCAGGCGAGTGGGCAGCTGCTCGGACTGATGGAAGTAGTTCTCGAACGCCTCGGAAAGAGTGGCGGCGTGCAGGGAAACCAGGCTCTGGTAGCGCTGCGGTTCGCGCGGGTCGAGACCGGGGTTCTCGATGGTGATGGCCAGCAGCGCTTCCTCGCCGAGTTCGCGCAGGTCTTGCGGGGAGTCCTGGTCTTCCGCCAGCCGGGCGATACCGCGCAAGGTTCCTTGCGCGGTGCATTCGGCGAACAGCGTGCGCAACGCGCCCGGGCTGCGCAGTTGCAGGGACAAGCGGCCGTTGACCTTGGCATGGCCGGTGAACAGCGCGGAGGCGGCGCAGGCCTGGCCCAGCAGCGCGCGCGCGCGGTCGGCATAGGAGGCGTGGGACAGGATCTCCTGCCAGGTATTTTCCAGGCGCACGCAGACGCCGCGCACGCCGGCTTTGGGCAGAAGGAAGCGTGTCTGGTTGTCGCCGGTATTGGTCACAGTTCTCCGAGGTCGGCGTTTTCGCCGTAAAAAGCCATGATGCTCTCAACGGTATGGGCGACTAACTGCCGTTCAAGCGGCGTAAGCATGGGATGCCATACGTCGAAGATCAGCACGACGCGAAGCCGATCGCTGTAGTTCCATGCTTCATGGGTGATGGTGTCGTCGAACGCGACCACTTTGCCGGGCCGCCAGATATGGGTTTCTCCGCCCACGCGTAGCCCGCAGTCGGGTGGAACGATCAGGGGAAGATGCACTGTCAGGCGGGTGTTGGTCGCTCCATTGTGCGGAGGGATATGGGTGCCCGGCTTGAGCGCCGAGAAAAAAGCCACCGGCGCCCGGTTGGGAATGACATTCTGCGGTGCGCGGCTTATGGCCGCTTCGGTGCGTGGGCATAGATCGGCGTTGGAATCGATGCGAGCGCCGTTCTTCCACAGGAAAAGCGCGCCCCAGTCCAGGTTGTGATCAAGCGCATCGAACTGCCCGGTGGGAGCGCCTGCCTGCGTTTGTACGTACGGCACGAAAAGATCAGGCCGCTGCAACAGCGATTCCAGCTCGCCGAGAATATCGGGGAAGGCTGCCTCCATGGCGGGCACCCAGTCGAAGGCGGAGGTGTCGAAAAAAGGAATGGCCGGAAGCCTCGGATAAGGCAGCATCAATGGCCGCGCAGTGACGAACTCACGGCGTCCGGTCACGATATCCAGGCAGTTTTCGAAGCGTTCCAGCTCAGGGCGGCTTCCTTTGCCTATCAGCCCGTGCATACGATCCTGCAGGAACTCGCGCAGCGACTCCTGGTTATCGCCTACGGCTTTTCTCGCTTGCGCGACGAGCGGCTGCAATTGCGGCGACTGCATGGCCGATTCCGGCATGTAAGCCAGCGCTCTTCCCCAGGAGGCCGCCGCATCCCTGGGCTGTCCTTTCGCTTCGAGCAGCCGCGCCCGTTCCATATGGGCACCCCAAGCCGTGGGATCGGCAACGATGGCCTGGTTGATCGAAGCCAGGGCGTCGTCGGTGTTGCCCTGCGCACTGTGCAGCCGCGACAGATTGGCGTGCGCCATGGCGAATTCCGGGGCCGCGGCCACCGCTCGTAGCAGATAGTCGCGGGCCAGCGCGAAATCGCCACGCGCCATACTGTAGACGCCGATGAAATTGAGCGCCGGCGGATAGTCGGGTTCGATGTCCAGAACCTGTTTCCACCGGCTGACAGCCGCTTCCGACTGGCCGCGCCTGGACATCAGGTCGGCCTCGGTCATCAGGGCGGCTATCCGGTCTTGTGCTTGCATGGCCGCCCTTCGATGTACTCACCGCGATGAGCGAAAGGTTAACATTGCGGCAAGATTCCAAACCATTTGCCGGGAACCTACGCCATCGATCCGCCTCTTACCCGACGATCCCGATCCCGTCGCTGGTTGCGCTGGCTGCTGGCGTTACCGTTCCTGTTCGCCGCGGCCAGCATCCTGCAGGTGGCGGTGCTGCGTTTCGTCGATCCGCCTTTCTCCGCATTCATGATGGCCCGCCAATTCGAGGCGTGGGGTGCGGGCGAAGTGAGCTTCCGGGTGGCCTACGATTGGCGCGATATCGATAGGATATCGCCCAGCCTGCCGGTCGCCATGGTGGCCGCGGAGGACCAGAATTTCGCCACCCACCGCGGTTTCGACTTCAAGGCAATAGAGAAAGCCCGCGCCAACAACGCCAAAGGCCGCAGGGTGCGTGGCGCGAGCACGGTCAGCCAGCAGGTCGCCAAGAACCTGTTTCTGTGGCAGGGCCGCAGCTGGGTGCGCAAAGGCGTGGAAGCCTGGTACACGCTGCTGATCGAACTGATGTGGCCGAAGACGCGCATCCTGGAGGTCTACGCCAACATCGCCGAGTTCGGCGATGGCATCTACGGCGCGCAGGCGGCGTCGCGCAGCTATTGGCACAAGGACGCGAGCCACTTGTCTCCGGCCGAAAGCGCCCGATTGGCCGCGGTGCTGCCTGCCCCGAGGCGTTACAGTGTTGCCCGCCCCGGACCTTTCGTGCAGCGACGCGCCAACTGGATCCAGCGACAGGCGCGGCAGATCGGCGGATCGGGCTATCTGCAATCACTGGATTGAACATGCCCCACGATCAGGATCGCCTTACCGTAGTGGTGGCCGCGCGCAACGAGGCCGAGGCGCTGCCTGCGCTGCACCCGCGCATCGTCGCGGCGCTGCAGCGCCTGGAAGGAGTGGAAGGCCGGGTAATTTACGTGGACGACGGCAGTACCGATGCCACCTGGGAAACGATGCAACGCCTGGCCCGGCACGATGCGTGCGTCTCCCTGCTGCGCCTGTCGCGCAATTTCGGTAAAGAACTCGCGCTGACCGCAGCGCTGGACCAGGTGGAAACCGGCGCAGTGCTCATCCTCGACGCTGACGGGCAGGACCCGCCGGAGCTGATTCCGCAATTCGTTTCGAAGTGGCGCGAAGGCTACGACGATGTGCACGGCACGCGTATCCAACGCGAGGGCGAGGGATGGTTGAAACGCGCCACCGCGGCCGGTTTCTACCGCGTGATCGGACGCTTGTCCAAGACCCCCATTCCCGCCGATACCGGCGATTTCCGTCTGCTGTCGCCGCGCGCGCTGACTGCGTTGCGGCAGTTGCGCGAACGGCACCGTTTCATGAAGGGGTTGTTCGGTTGGGTGGGCTTCAACCAGGTGGCTATTCCCTATCGCCGCGACGCCCGTCTTGCGGGACGCAGCAATTTCGGTCTCTGGAAGTTGTGGAACTTCGCGCTGGAAGGCATTACCAGTTTTTCCACTGCACCGTTGCGCGTGGCCACCTATTTCGGCCTGCTGACCGCGGCGTTCTCTTTCGTATTCGCGGTCTGGATCATGGTCAAGGCCGCCTTGTACGGCGATCCTGTGGCGGGTTGGCCCACGATGATGGTGGTGATCCTGTTCCTGGGCGGCATCCAGTTGATCGCGTTGGGATTGATAGGCGAATACCTGGGCCGGCTGTACGACGAAGCCAAGCAGCGGCCGCTGTATCTGGTGGATGTCTGGCAACCGGGCGCAGGAGGAGTATTCTCGGCTCAGCAATCCGGTACGAAAGGAGAGGTCGATGCATACGCTACGCCAACTGTTGGGAAGCAAGACTCCTGAGGTCTATGCGGTCGCCCCCGGCGACTCCGTAATCGACGCCATACGCCTGATGGCCGAAAAAAGCGTGGGCGCGGTGCTGGTGATGGACGGCGCAAGTCTGGCCGGCATCGTTTCCGAACGCGACTACGCGCGCAAAGTCGTGCTGCACGGCCGCTCGTCCGCCGATACCTCGGTACGCGACATCATGACCGCGGGCGTGATCACGGTGGGGCCCAACCACACGGTCGAACATTGCATGCAGCTGGTGACCGACCACCGCATCCGCCATCTGCCCGTATTGGAGGACGGCGAAGTGATCGGCGTGATCTCGATCGGCGATCTGGTCAAGGCGGTGATCGAGGATCAGAAGGTCCAGCTGGATCAGTTGCAGCGGTATATCGCCAGTTAGGTGCCATGTCGGACTCCAGTGGTTTGCTAACCGTTCTCGAAGAGACTCGGCGACTTCTCGCTCGTCCTGACAATGACTTTTCCCGCTCGTCCTGGAAGGACCAGACTGCCGCTCTCCAAGAAATGGATGCTCATATCCAGCAGGTGGAGTACGGGTTGCTTCCCGATCTTTCCGTTTTGTATGCACCCACTGGCCCCCTTCAAGAAGTCAGCCTGGGTAGTGGCTGGGCCCAGGAGTTTCTAGTTCTCGCAGAGCGATTTGACACGTAGGGCGGGCATTGCCCGCCCTACTTGGCGTACTTGCCGCCGCAGTTGCTGTCTTTCCCCGGCCCCAGCTCCAACGTTGCCAGCAAAGCGGCAGGCGGGGCGATGCTGCCTAGCGTCACGGCCAGTGCGCCGCGCAATCCGAGGCGTTTGAAATCCGGATGGAACGAGGGATCCTTGAAGGTGCCGCCGACCACCAGCGGCGACCGCAACGCCAGGATGCTGCGGTCCTTGGGCCGCGGCCGCAATTCCAGATCCAGCGTTTCGTTCTTCAAATTGATATTGCCCTGGCCGACAATGATCGTGTCTTCGGTATCGAAGGCCAGCGCCCGCGACTGCATCAGTCCGTCCTTCACCGCGAAATCGCCGAACGCGCAGCGGATGGGCACCTTGCGGTCCTTGGTGACCAGAAACTTGAGCGCTTCGGCGATATCGATGCCGGCCAATTCCATCAACAGATTGCTGATCTGTCCATGTCCCATGCCTAGCGCTATATCGCCGTCGGCGCTTCCGAGCATCGCGGCGATGGAGTTGCCGGTGCCGGTAATCGCGATATCGCCGCCTATCAAGCCCACCGCATCCTGGGTCAACTTCACATCGGGGAAGAGTTTGGACAAGTTCAAGCGACGCGCCGACACCTGCGCGCGCGTGCGTATCACCGCTTCGCGCGCGTCCATGCGGATGTTGGAACGGATGTCGCCGCCGGCAACGCCGAAATTGAGAGGCACCAATTCCAGGATGCCGTCATTGAGCTTGAGATGCGCGTCCATGTCGTCCAGCGGCAGGCTGGGCGCGTTGATGCGATGGGCCTTCAGGCGCACGTCCGCATCCATCGAACGCAGCTTGCCCAGATCGTATGGCTTGTCGGGTAGCACGCGGGTGTCGGCGGCAAGCTGCAGCGCCTGCGCCTTCAATTCCGGATTGGTGGTTTCATCGCCGCCGGCCTGCGGCGGAGCGCCCAGGAAGCCGGCCAGATCGTCCAGGTCCAGTCGCTTGGAGACCAGGTCGGCTTCCAGCAACGGGCGCTTGCGGCCCAGGGTCACATTGGCGGTGCCGCCCAGATCGCTGTCGCCCACCACGCCGGTGAAATCCTGGTAGCGCCACACATCGGCTTTGCGTATCAGGCGCCCATCCAGTTTGTAGGGCGGGGTGGCGGGAGTAGCGATGCCGATCAGCGGATACAGGTCTTCCATGTCCTGTCCGGAAAGAGTGAACTGCAGATTGAAGTAGCGCAGTTCGAATGGATTGAGCAGGTTGCCGCGGGCATGCGCGCGGGTCGGTCCGGCGTCCGCGCGCAGATCGATGCGATAAGGCTCATCGCTGTTGCTCAGCTCCAGCGGCGATTCGGCGCGGCCGGAAACATTGAATGCGTTGCCGGTCCAGCGGCCCTTGCCCTTGATCTCGATGGGCGGCGCCGTGCTCTTGCGCTGTACGCTCTTATCCTGTGTGCTCTTACCCTGCGTGCTCTTATCCTGCTCTTGCACGCTGTTGACGGCGATATCGATGTCGGTTTTCTTCGCCGTATCGAAGAATTGCAAGCGACCGTCCTCGATCCAGATGCGGCGGAACTGGACCGGCTTGCCGTTGGAATCTCCGCCGAACACCCAATTACCGATGCCTTGCGGGCCAGTCTCCAGGCGCAACTTGGGCGCGGCAAGGCGTATCTCCGGAATCCGCGTCTCCCGCTTGAACAAGAGCGGCCAGACCTCGAAGCCGACCTCCACACGGTCCGCGCTTGCCATGGTCGGTTCCTTCGACCATTCCGCGTTGGCGAAGCTGAGGCGATCGGCGCTCACCTTGGTGACTTTGCCCAGATCCACGTCCAGGTCGCCATCGATATGCAGTTGCCGTCCGGTGCTGGCTTGCACCGCCATTTCCAGAGGCCGTTTGAACCAGTTCCAGTCGAACAACACGACCAGCAACACAATTGCGGCGAGCAGCACGCCCAGCACTATCTGCGCGCGGCGCGACGGCCTGCGCTTTAAGAACGGGCGTTTGAAGAACGGAGTTCGCTCGCGGGCGGCGTTGTCCATGCGTCCAATATAGGAATCGCTTGTTCAGATTCCGCGAAAGTATGCGGCGAGCGTTCATCTTGCGGCGGGCTAGAGCCGGGGCAGCAAGACCTGCGCGGTCACGGCGATGAAATGGCAGACGCTGCCGGCGATCACGAACATGTGCCAGATCGCATGCGAAAAACGTATCGATTCGCGATGGTAGAAATACGTGCCCAGCGTGTAGAACACACCGCCCAGCAACAGCCAGCCCAGGGTCCAGCCGTCCAGCGCGCCAAGCATCGGTTTTATCGCCACGATCACAAGCCAGCCCATGGCGATATAGATCGCGGTCGACAGCAGCTTGAAGCGGCCGGTGTAGAACAGTTTGAACACCACACCCGCCACCGCCAGCGTCCAGATGGCGATGAACAAACCCCAGCCCCACGGACCGCGCAGGCCGATGAGCGTGAACGGCGTATAGGTGCCGGCGATCAGCAGATAGATCGCGCAATGGTCGAACACTTTCAATCGCGCTTTGGCGATGGGGTGCTGGATCGAGTGATACAGGGTGGAGGCCACGTAAAGCAGCAGCAAAGTCACGCCGAAAACGATGGACGCGCCCAGTTGCCAGGCGTCGCCGTACAACGCCGCCATCGTGATCAACACCGACCCGCCGGCCAATGCCGCTACCGCGCCCAGTCCATGGGTCAGGGCGCTGGCGAGCTCGTCGCGCAGATCGATCTTTTCCTCGAGCGGGGCATTACCCATGCGGTGCAAACTACCGCAATGCAGCAATCCTTGCATCCGTACGCCGTTCACGTTTCCAGAATGGCGCAATGACACTGCGGGCGCGCAGTGTGCGTTGGAGCAGCAGCAGGCTGAGGATGGTGCAGGTCAGCACGGTCAGCACCGAGGCTTCGGCGCCGAAACCGCCGCCATCCAGCCAGTCCGGCCCCTGCAGCTGCGAATCGAACAAGCCGTCGATCCTGATGCCCGAGACCGGTATTCCGAATACCGCACCTTGTACGAAGTTCCAGCCGGCATGCAGGCCGATGCACCACCACAAGGATCGGGTGACGTGATACAGCAACCCGAACAGCAAACCGGCCTCGATGGAGATGGCGATCGAACTCCAGGCGGTGGCGCCGGGATTGGACGCATGGGCGAAACCGAAGAACAAGGCCGACACCAGCAATGCGATCCAGGTGCCGAGGCCTTCTTCGGTCAGACGGAACAGGATGCCGCGGCAGATGATTTCTTCGGTGATGCCGGGCACCACTGCAGTCAACAGAAGCAAAGTCCACACCGGCGCATCGCCATAACCGGTGATGCGATAAACGCCGGATGCCCACAGCTGCGCGGTCAGCAGCGCGAACAATGCCAGCGCGCCGAGCAGGCCCCACAGCAACTGCGGCGATTTGCGCCACGACAGTTCGTCGACCTTGCGGTGCTCGATCACGCGGACCAATACCCAATAGGCCAACACGTAGGGCAACACGATGAGCAAGGTGGACGCCAGGTTGGCGTCCATGGTCTTGAGGCTGTTGGGAGCGATATGCATTACGCTGGCTATCGCGCGGGCCAGCATCGAGAACGCAAGCAACAACACGGCAAAATGGACCATGCGCGCGAACGGCGTGCGCCATAGCCAACCCGCAAACCGCTTGAATTTCCCTTGTTCCGCTGCCGCCGGCATGTCAGTCCAGACTCACGCTGTGCGCATGCTCGCGCGTGGCCATGAACTGTACATCGGGCGCGCGTTCCTGCGCCAATTGCAGGTTGACGCGCGTGGGTGCCAGGTAGACCAGCTCGCCGGCCGCGTCCAGCGCCAGGTTCATCGCATTCTTGTCGCGGAATTCCTCGAGTTTCTTCGCATCGGCGCAGCGGACCCAGCGTGCGGTCACCACGCCGACGGGTTCGAAGCTCGCATCCACGCTGTATTCGTCCTTCAAGCGGTAAGCCACCACGTCGAACTGCAGTGTGCCCACCGCGCCCAGGATCAGGTCGTTGCTCATCAGCGGACGGAAGAACTGCGTCGCACCTTCCTCGCTCAGCTGCGCAAGACCCTTCTGCAGTTGCTTCAGTTTCAGAGGATCGCGCAGGCGCGCGCGGCGGAACAGTTCCGGAGCGAAGTTTGGAATGCCGGTGAAACTGATCGCTTCGCCTTCGGTGAAGGTGTCGCCGATGGAAATGGTGCCGTGGTTATGGATGCCGATCACATCGCCCGGCCACGCCTCCACCGCGATCTCGCGATCGCTGGCCATGAAGGTCAACGCGTTGGCCAGTTTCATTTCCTTGCCGGTGCGCACGTGGAAGCTCTTCATGCCGGCGGTGAAACGGCCCGAACACACGCGCATGAAAGCCACGCGGTCGCGGTGCATCGGGTCCATGTTGGCCTGGATCTTGAACACGAAACCGCTGAGCTTGGCTTCGTCCGGTTTCACTTCGCGCGTGGTCGTTGCGTGCGCCTGCGGTGCGGGCGCGTGGTCGACGAAGAAGTCGAGCAGCGGTTGCACGCCGAAGTTGTTGACTGCCGAGCCGAAGAACACCGGGGTCTGCTTGCCGGCGCGGTAGGCGTCGACATCGAAGGCGTGCGAGGCGCCCTGTACGAGTTCGAGTTCGTCGCGCAGCTCGGCCAGCAGGTTCTCGCCCAGCCGTGCGGCCAATTGCGGGTCGTCCAGCGAGGCGAAGATGGTGGAATCTTGGCGGGTGAAGTTGCGGCCCTGTTCGTACAGGTGCACTTCGCCGCTGACCAGGTGCACCACGCCCTTGAGGCGCGAGCCCATGCCGATGGGCCAGGTCACCGGCGCACACTGGATGCCGAGCACGCTTTCCACTTCGTCCAACAGCTCGATCGGGTCGCGGCCCTCGCGGTCCAGCTTGTTGATGAAGGTCATGATGGGCGTGTCGCGCAGGCGGCAGACTTCCATCAGCTTGATGGTGCGCTCTTCCACGCCCTTGGCCACGTCGATCACCATCAGTGCCGAGTCCACCGCGGTGAGCACGCGGTAGGTGTCCTCGCCGAAGTCGGCGTGGCCGGGCGTGTCGAGCAGGTTGACGATGCGGCCTTCGTACGGGAACTGCATCACCGAGCTCGTGACCGAGATGCCGCGCTCCTTCTCCAGCGCCATCCAGTCGGAGGTCGCATGGCGCGCGGCCTTGCGGCCCTTGACCGATCCGGCCATCTGGATGGCGCCGCCGAACAGCAGCAGCTTTTCCGTCAGCGTGGTCTTGCCCGCGTCGGGATGGGAAATGATGGCGAAGGTGCGGCGGAGCGCGGCTTCGGTGGCTACATCTGACATAAGGACAGCGGACATGGCGATGGCGCCCGCGCGGGCGCGTTCATAAAGGACAGGAAGGCGCGAATTATAGCGCCTGCGGCTCGTTCCCCCGTGCTAACGGCTGCTGGGGAACTTCAGCTCGCCCAACGGCCCGAACATGCGGAAGGGGACCGATTCCAGGCGCATCCCGCGATTGACCTGCAGCACGAAGTGCAGATGCGGCGCGGTGCTGAAGCCGGTGTTGCCGGACAGGCCGATGCGCTGGCCCAGGCGCACGCGCTGGCCGGTACGCACCTGCACGCCTTCCGGTTGCAGGTGCGCGTAGACGGCCATGCTGCCGTCGTCGTGCAGGATGCGGATGAAGTTGGCGCGGCCGCCGTACTTCTCGCGGTTCAGACCGGCTTTTTCGAAATCGGACTCCACCTGCATCACCACCCCTTCGCGCACCGCCACTATCGGCGTGCCCTCGGCCAATGCGAAATCGATGGCATATCGGTTTTGCGGGTCGTTGTGGCTGAAGCCGCCGCCCGGTCCCTGGTCTACGCGGACGCGGGCGTAATCGAAGGGCAGGCGGTAGTCGTAGTCGACGGGCTTGGCCGACGGGCTGCCGGGAAGACCGTCGAGCAGCAGTTCGAAATCGCCTCCGCGGATCGGATCGGTGATGGTGAGCGTGGCGACCATGAGGCTGCTGCGCGCCGGCACGGTCGCTTCGGCGGGCAGGGCGGGGCTGCCGACGACATTGTGGTCGCGCTTGAAGCGCAGCATCACCTGCACGGGCCCGTGCATAAGGTTGTCCGCCCAGGCCTCGTAACGCCCGCGTTTGTTTTCAAGGCGCAAGCGCACCAGCGCACCGGGCGGATTGCGGAAGCGCGTCACGTTGACGTCGCTGGAGGGCAGCTCGTCCGCTTCCGGCGGCTGGTCGCCGTATTGGGTTACGCCGTTGCGGTCCTTCCAGCGGTACAGGCGCGCGGCGTCGGCGTCGGTGGAGCCCAGCAGCATCAGCGCCAAGCCCAATCCCCAGGCTGCAGTGACGCCCGCTGCTTTCATTGCATGCAGCGTTCCGACAACCCCAGCGCGTGCGCCACGTCGCGCAGGTCGAACGCGGCCACCGCTTTGTCGTCATGCAGCGCGAACAGCGCCCCGGCCGGGAAACGCGGCGTGCCGGCCGCATACAGCACCTGGCCGTCGGTATTGGCGACCACTTGGCCCGAGAAAGTCTTCAAAGGCTGCAGGCTGGTGCGGTCGAAGACGCGGAACACGGTGGGGCGCACCTGATCCACGGCGATCCAGTAGCCTTCTCCGGAATCGCAGGCCCACAGCGCCACGCCTTCGGCATCGGCATCGAACGGCGGCAGGCTGCGCGCGCGGTACAGGCCTTCCAGGGTGTATTCGCGCAAGGTCGAACCCACCCGCCGATCCTCATCGGCGATCAACAGGCGGTCGTTGACCGAATCGCCGGCGATCGATTCCACCATGCGCAAGGCGCCGGCTTCGCTGGTATCGCCGAAGGCGCCCAGGTACTTTGATTGCAGCTTGCCTTGGCCGTCCAGCTGCA
>CAMLGZ010000030.1 GCA_946479745.1 uncultured Pseudoxanthomonas sp.
GAGCAACCGCCTTGTAAGCGGTAGGTCCCCAGTTCGAATCCGGGTGCCGGCACCAAACCCGTTCGTTATCCGCGCCACTGCAGCCGAGGGAGCATTGGTTTCCTGGCGGATTGAGCGGTGCCTTCGACCCGTAGCGGTCAACCGGTTGGCGGGCAGCGATCCTGCGCGGAATGACCGCTCGCATTACGCGAGAAGCTTCGCAGTTCTGCCCCACGCCCGAACAGGGAGCTATCAGCAAAAGATTTCGCCGTAACCGACCCCCAGCTGGTTGCAAACGGTCAACCGGTCCACGCCGCCGCGAAGCAGGCGGCAGTGAAAGAATTTGTTTTCACTTCGACCGCATTCTTCCAGCCGGATCCCGAATACACCCTCTTGTGGAGAACGTTCGCCAATGATGTTGGGACGGATAGCACTTGTTGGGCATCCTCTTGCCCGATGCGGTATTCGAAATCACGGGATCGAAAACGCTGGCCGCCCAGGATACCTACCGGATACCCTGTCGACCAAGTACGGCAATCTGACTTCCAGGTCGACACATGAAAAACCATTCGATCACTTCCCTCGTCGCGCTCGCACTTTTGGCTGCGATGAGAGCGGCGCATTCGGCCGAATCCGTCGATATCGTGCCGACGATCTTCGCGCCAGGAATCCTGTCCGGACCAGCGCACGATTCTGCGCCTGCCTTCACCCCATCCGGCGACGTCGTTTACTTCGGACGCAGTAATCCCCAGCAATCCACGATTCTCGTGGCGGAGCGTCGAGCCGATGGCCTCTGGTCAGAACCACACATTGCGCCTTTCTCGGGTACATGGAACGACATGGAACCGGCGCTATCGCCGGATGGCCGCTTCCTTGTTTTCATTTCGAACCGTCCCGACCGGGAGGGCGGCCCCGAAGTGGAAGGCTTCTACAACGGCAGCAAGCAGAACGGTGGTCGTCTATGGCGTGTCGACCGGCTGAACCACGGATGGAGCCCGCCATCGCTGCTGCCAGCAAGCGTGAATACCAGCGCGTCGATCTATGCGCCGAGCGTGGCGGCGGACGGCAGCCTCTATTTCATGACCACGGATGCCGACTCTGGAAAATTCCGTCTGTTTCGCGCGCAATCCCATGACGGAACCTATCTGCCCGCGCAACCTTTGCCTTTCAGCGACGGAACCGCTACCGATGTCGATCCCGCCGTCTCGCCTGACGAATCGTTTCTCGTGTTCGGTTCAGCGCGCATCGCCAATCGCGGCATCGACTTGTTCATCGTGTTCCGTAACGGCCAGGACTGGGGCGAACCCATCCATCTCGGCAACGACATCAATACGCCGAAGTCAGACGCCGAACCGCGCTTGGCGCCGGACGGACAGGCGCTGTATTTCAGCAGTGAGCGCGTGGTCCCGGTGCAATTTCCACGCACGCTGGAACAGGCAGCGGCCGACGTTGCCCGCATGCAATCCTGGGACAACGGCAATTACAACATCTGGCAAGTTCCGCTTGCTCGCGTATTGAAGCGCGCGCGCCACGAATAGAAGATCAACCGCGGCACGCCAATCCGGCGAACAAAAATACCATTTGGCTGGCGGATCCTTATTTATTCGCCGGACCTTGTCGCGATCCTCGTTCCGAGCCGTTGTGCGAGCTTTCGAGCGTGGCAGTGAAGGCCGACCTCAGCATCCTTCGCACCGCGGCGGGCTTACGATCAGGCTCGCACAGCATGTCGAACATGGCATAGCTGGACAGGGCGAAGAGCATGTCGGTGACTTCGTCCGCCCTCGCTTTGCTTACAACTCCCGCTGCGACCAACCGCTGCACCAGCACCCCCATGACTTTGCGCCGGCGCTCTTGACGTTCGGCCATGGCCATGGCGAATTCCGCGTCTGCGGCAGCGGCCGCATACAGTCTGCCCAAGGCGTGGTCGGAAGCCCAGAAGTCGCAGAAGATGTCCAGCAGTCGATGTAGCGCAGCGCTCGGGTCCGGTAAAGCCATCGCGGCCGGGATGCGATGCAGTCCACCCAGGCGCGCGATTTCATCGAAGACCGCCTCCAACAGGCCGCGCCTGGACCCGAACTGGTTGTAGACGGTCAGCCGGGTCACGCCCGCTGCCTTGGCGACTGCGTCTAGCGACACCTTGCCGGGGTCGGGCGCCTGCCGCAACAGCAAGCTGGCGGCATCGAGCAGCCGCGTTCTGGTCTCGGCCGCCATTGCGTCGCGTCCGGGGCTGGAATAAATACGTTCAGCCATTGCAATCCACTTTTATTGAGTATACAACGTGTACACTTAATTTCCAGTCGTCAGGAGCAGCCCATGCAGACGGTCTTGATCATAGCCTTGTCCTTGCACGTTCTCGCCGCGGTGTTCTGGGCCGGCGGTACCTTCGTTCTCGCGCGCCTCGGCGGCGCTGGTGGTCCGCGCTTGCGCGCACCGATGCTGGGAGCGGCGATCGTGACCCTTCTCACCGGCGGTTATCTCTGGCACGCCTTGCACGGCGCAGCCTTCGGAAGGCCGGAGAAGGTTCTCGCCGTCGGCATCGCCTGCGCGCTGCTGGCCTTCCTTGTGCAGGTCGGCGCGGGGGCGCGCACTCGCTGGCAGCTCGCGCGGGCAACGTTGCCGGAAGCAGCCGCGCAGGCCCGCATGGCCTTGGTCGCCCGCCTGGCCGCTGGTCTGTTGATGATCACCGTGATCTGTATGGCGGCAGCGCGCTACACGTGAGCTCGCGACGGAGGCCTGCAGAAGATTCTTTCTTTATGTAGCCGATGCACTCAACGCTCGAACGCTGGAGGGAGAGGTGCCTCTCCTGCGGCTTCCTTCCGCAACCAGTGGCAGAAGGCATCGATGGCGGGGCGCGTGTCGGCGTCGCGTCGGCGAACAAGCCAGAACGCGTAAGCGTTGGCGAACGAATGATCGAACGGCTTGACCAGTCGGCCTTGGTGCAGGTCCTCTTCGACCAGCGGTGCGACCCCCAGCGCCACGCCGTGCCCGGCGATGGCCGCTTCCTGCGCCAGGTAGATGCTTGCGAAAACCGGGCCGGCAATCGCGTTCACCCGCGCTGCGCCGGTCGCCTGCAGCCAGCCGGACCAGTCCGGGACACCGGCACGACCGGCTGCGCTTTCGTCGTGAAGCAGCGTGTGATACCGCAGATCGTCCGGCACCGCGAGCGGCCGGCGGCCGTCGCCCCGCAGGGAGGGCGAACACACGGGAAACACGGGGGCGTCCATCAGCCGTTCGACGTCGACACCTCGGTAACCGCCAATTCCATACCGGATGGCGATGTCGACACCGTCGCGGGCGAAATCGGCGTGTTCGTTCCGCGTCTCGATGCGCACTTTGACGTCGGGACAATCACGATGGAACCGATGCAGCCTGGGCGCCAGCCATTTCGCGGCGAAGGACTCCATGGTGCTGACCCGCAAGTCAGTGGTGGCGCGCGCGGTGACCCTGTCCAGCGCCCGGTCGAGCAGACCGAACAGCTCGCGCAGCGATGCCGCCAACGTGTCGCCTTCCGCAGTCAGCTCGACCGAACGATGCCCACGATGGAACAACTCTGTGCCCAGGTAAGCCTCGAGGCGCTTGACCTGATGGCTGACCGCGGCCGGAGTGACGAACAGCTCCCCGGCCGCCGCTTGGAAGCTGAGGTGCCGCGCAGCGGCTTCAAAGGCGCGCAAGGCATTAAGCGGTGCGGGATGGCGGGGCTTCACGGTCTCGTCGGGCAGTCGCAACTCCGGCGCATCCTATCAGGTTACTTTTCCTAAACTGACGCCCAAAACATCTCGTTTGTCGCCGCCAACATGGCTGGCAATGATGGCGCCTCCAACCGAATGGGGCTCCTCATGAAATTCGAGTACGTGGATTCCAACGTGCTGATGTTCGTCGGCGACGACCATGAATCCGTCGCCACGGCCTTTCTCGACGGCGAAGATGCGCTGCTGATCGACTCATTAGGCAGCACGGAGGACGCACGCTGGCTGCAGCGTGTGCTGTGCGGCGACATGGGCAAGACGGTGCGCGTCATCGCCGCTACCCATTTCATGAGCGACCATATCGCCGGCCTTTCGCTGTTCCCGGACGCGCTGACGATCGCGCACCGGCACTATCGCCATGCCTTCCTGTCGCAAAACCAGCGGGTCGATGCGCTCTATCGGGAACCGCAGGTGGTGTTCGGCACTTCGATGAACATCCGCTGGGGGCGGCATGAGCTGCGCTTCGTGCACAACCCTGGCAAGACCATGGACCATGTCAGCGTGGACGTGCCCACCGCCGACCTGGTGTGCGCTGGCGACAATATCGTCGGCAACATCGTCTATCTGTCGAAGGCGGATCCTGCTTTGATGCGCAGCGCCATCGTGCGCATGCAACAGTTCGGCAGGAGCGCGGTGATCGGCGGGCACATCGGCAGATTTCCCGCCGCCACGCTGGATAACGCCATCCATTATCTGGATCGGCTGCGCGATGCTGTGGTGCGGATCCGTACCGATGCGACATCGCAGGAGGCGGACAAGAATATCGGCGCGATTCCCATAGAGGCTTGCTTGGCGCCGCAGGTCGAGCCAGTCGCTTTCGAACGGCAATGGCACCAGCAAAACCTCGATGTCATCGTGGCGCAGTCGATCTTTGCGCTGGATGCCGCGCTCGCGTCGCGGGCAGGCAAGGCATGAACAACGACGACCGCATGGCAGGCCCGCGCATCGGGCGCAGGGAATTCCTGGCCGGCTGCGTTGCCTTGACCGCTTCTACGCTGCTGCCAGGCGAACAGGTTCTTGCGGCTCCCGGCGTGGAGGGCCTGCGTATCCAGCGGTTGGCGTGGGCGGGCATTCGTTTGCAGCTCCCGCAGGCGACCTTGTTCATCGATCCGCTGGTGAATCCCGATGCATGGGGAACGGCGCTGAAGGATCCGATGATTCCCGTAAACGATGCCATAGGCGACACCTGTGTCCTGATTACCCATGCGCATCCCGACCATTTTGATGCAATGGCCGTGGGCGACGCGCTGGCCAAGGGCGGTACGCTCGTGCATCCCGTCGGAACCAACCCGCTTCCCATCCCCGAGGGCGTACGCGTACGTCCCAGTACGCTCTGGGAACCGCAGCTGCTTGGGGACTTCACCGCCACACCGGTGCCCGCGTCGGATGGCTACGGCGACCCGCAGGTATCCTGGGTCGTATCCGCCGGAGGCCGCCGCATCTTCCACGGTGGGGACACGCTTTGGCACGGGCATTGGTGGCGGATAGGTCGCCAGTTCGGGCCTTTCGATGCGGCGTTCCTGCCTGTCAACGGTGCGCGCTTCGGCTGGCGCAAGCCAGTCAGTGGCCAGCCGGGCGTTCTAACGCCAGAGCAAGCGGTGGCGGCCGCGAATATTCTGGGCGCGCGCACGCTAGTGCCTATCCACTACGGCATCGCTGGTATGGAGGAGTATGTGGAAGTCGAGGAGCCGATCGCCCGGTTGCGCGCGATCGCGCGCGATAAATCCATCGAACTGCAGCCGATCGCCCCTGGTGCGTGGGTGGATTGGAAGCAATGATGCTCCGAATGCAAGTCGCCAAATCGTCGGACACAGTATCGTTATGACCATGCAGACACCAGCATGCAGAGTACAAGCTGCGCTGACGACACGCGTGCGCGGAGGCAGTGACTGGCCTTCGGAAGCAGCGATCACATTGATGCGGCAGCGCTATGGAACTCGTGGTTCAACGCCGGCATCCGCCGCCACGACTGTCCGCTCTTCATCCGTTTCCATGTCTCGCGGATGATCGCTTCGCTCAGCGGCCAATCGAGTCGCTGCCATTCCGGGATGCTGCGTTCGTAGCGTTGTTTGAGCGTGGACAGCAACACGTCGAGCTCGGCGCGATGATTGAGCAGATAGAGGTCGTAGCCGAATTTCAAAGTGGGAATGTAATCGTCGAACTCGCGCGAACTGCGATGGAAGGCGCTTTCGCGGTAGCAACCGCGCCAGTGCCGGAGTTCGGCGTCTATGTCCAGCATCACGTCCTGCGGGGTCGAACGAATGTCACGAACGGTGCCCATGGCAACCTCCGGCGATTTGTTCCCTGCGTTCGTAGTGTTCTGAATTGGTGGTGACCGCGCCGTGATCGATGCGTGACAGCGAGGTTAAGCGATCGGCCGGACAAACGGATGCCGGTGCCGGCGGAGCTTGCTGCACCGCCACAGTGCGGTTCGGCGATCGAGGCTAGACTCTTCACCCCTTGCGCAACTTGAAGATCGCAGATGAGTCGAGCTTTCCCGCCTGTTTCCCTGATCGGCGTGCCTACCGATGTCGGCGCCGGACATCGCGGCGCGCGCATGGGGCCCGATGCCTTGCGCATCGCCGGGCTGGGCGAGGCCTTGACCGCGCGTGGGGTCGACGTCGCCGACCGGGGCAATCTCAATGGTCCGGTCAACCCGTGGCTGGCGCCGGTGGAGGGGTATCGCCACCTGGACGAAGTAGTGGCCTGGAATAGCGAACTGATGCGCGCCACCCTCGCAGAACTGCAGCTGGGGCGCATGCCGATCATGCTCGGCGGCGACCATTGCCTGGGTATGGGCGCGATCACCGCGGTGGCGCAGCACTGCCGCGATACCGGCAAGCGGCTGCGCGTGATCTGGCTGGATGCGCATTCCGATTTCAACACCAGCGCGGTCACGCCTTCGGGAAATATCCATGGCATGCCGGTCGCCTGCCTGTGCGGGATCGGGCCCGATGCGTTGACCCGGCTGGGCCGCGACTTTCCGGCCATGGATGCGCGCGACCTGCGTCAGATCGGCATCCGTTCGGTGGACGCGGAAGAAAAGCGCTTGATCAAGGACAACGGCATCGACGTCTACGACATGCGCTACATCGACGAGAACGGAATGAAGCGCACCATGGAAGCGGCGCTGGAGGGCGTGGACGAAAACACGCACGTGCACGTCAGTTTCGACGTGGATTTCCTGGACCCCAGCATCGCACCCGGCGTCGGCACCACCGTGCCCGGCGGCCCCAATTACCGCGAGGCGCAACTGGTGATGGAAATGATCGCCGATACCGGCCGCCTGCTGTCGCTGGATATCGTGGAGCTGAATCCGGTGATAGATACGCGCAACCTGACCGCAGAGCTGGTGGTGGATCTGGTGGAAAGCCTGTTCGGAAAGTCGACGCTGATGCGGGACTGAGTCGTAACTGAATACGGGCGCTAGCGTTCACACGGGGTGAATGTGGCACAGGTCAGCGTATGCCCAAGGTTGTCCGGGGATCGTTCCGATTGCGTACGGCAACTGGCAAGACCTACTTTCAATCAGGAGAATCAATATGAAGCGTTTACTGGCATTGATGGTGTTGTCCATGTTCTCGGCGGGAATGCTGGCCGGCTGCAACACCATGGCGGGCGCGGGCAAGGATGTGCAAAAAGTCGGCGAGAAGGTCGAAGACAAGGCCGAGGACTGCAAGGACGCCAAGTGCTGATCCCAGTAGTTCTGTATTGAATACGGCGTAGCGATGCGCCATGGAAAGGGCCGGGCGACCGGCCCTTTTCTTTGCCCGGAACGTTTTATCCAAAGCATCTTTATCCAGAGCGTGGCCTTCGCGTTGGGAGCTGAATGCCGTTATGGCGTATTTACACGGGTTTGATCTTGCGAAAACGGGCGCGCTGCCATGCTGTCCGCACGGTATCACTGCCGTGACTTTTTCAAAGAGGCAAGCCATGAACAAGGACACCATTGCTGGTAATTGGAAGCAGTTGAAAGGCAAGATCCAGGCCAAATGGGGTGACCTGACCGACGACGATTTCAAGGTCGCCGAGGGCAATTCGGAATATCTCGCAGGCAAACTGCAGGAGCGTTATGGTTGGGATCGCGATCGCGCCCACACAGAGGTCGATGACTTCGCACGCAACCTTGATAAATCCGACATGCGCAACTGACTCCCCACATCCCCCGCGCTCCTACGCGTGCTGATGCGACAACGGGCCTTTCGGCCCGTTGTCTTGTTCTCTCCGTCGTCTGGCAAACCGCCGGGTTAATCAACGATCGGGATCGGCGACGAATCCGTTGGGAAACGCGCGCGGAGCGGGATCGCGGCGCTCGTAACGCGGGTACTGCCGCGGCATCGCGCCGATGGCGATCAGGCGATGCGCATCGTCGTAGCGTAGTTCGCTGATCTGCGCCGGGCTGCGGGTGGCGCGTACGAATTGGGTCTGGCCCACCGGCGACCATTCGCGTTGGCCATGTCCAGTGCCCATGCTCTGGGGCGCAGCGCTGTCGGCGGCCTGCTCGCGCATGCGGCCTTCGGCGGCGGGTGCGGACGCGGATTTGGCTTCGTCGCGCTCGTATCCGCGATCACGCGATATTGAAGGCGTCGGCGCGGGGTAATAGCGCGGGCGCGATTCCTGGAACACCGCCACGCCGATCACACCGACGTTGCGCGGGCGTCCGGTGCGGGCCGCATAGCTGTCGCCCAGGTCGGTGAAGACGAACTGGGCGATATCGTCCAGCGATTTGCGCCAACCGGCGATCTCGGCGCTTTCCCAGGGTTCGAGCACATAGCCGGCCTGCGAAGGCGCGGCGGTTTGCCCGGTGACGGCGTTGATGCCGTCCACCGACAACACCACCAGCACGCGTTCACCGGTAGTGTTGGTCAGGCGCACGCCGTAGCGGTTGCCGGGCGTGCCGGCCACCCAGGTGTCGCCGCGGTGCGGGTATTGGCGCAACCATTCGCCGGTGTCGCGGTCCACGACAGAGACATCCACCAATGGCCTGGCGGAAAGGGGCGTGCAGGCGCCGGTCAGCAACAGCGCCAGCGACATCAGGACAGTCTTGCGGAACATGGTCGTTCTCCTTCGGTAGGCACAACCACGAACGCTTGGGCATCGAAATCGGGGTTGGCCGGCGGCAGCGGTTAAACTTGGGTTCGTTCAGAACCAGACCCAGCCCAGCGAATGACCCGCGTCCTTACCGGCATCACCACCTCCGGCACCCCGCACCTCGGCAACTACGTGGGCGCGGTGCGTCCGGCCCTCGCTGCCAGCCGCACCCCTGGCGTGGAGAGCTTCTTTTTCCTGGCCGACCTGCACAGCCTGATCAAGGTGCAGGACGCCGCCCGCGTGCAGCGTTCCACCCTGGAGATCGCCGCCACCTGGCTGGCGGCCGGGCTGGAGCCGGACAAGGTCTGGTTCTACCGTCAATCGGATATTCCCGAGATCAGCGAGCTCAACTGGTTCCTGACCTGCGTGGCGGGCAAGGGCGTACTCAACCGCGCGCACGCTTACAAAGCTTCGGTGGACCGTAATCGCGCCGAGGAAGAGGACGACGATGCGGGCATCAGCGCAGGGCTGTTCATGTACCCGGTGCTGATGGCGGCCGACATCCTGCTGTTCAACGCCAACAAGGTGCCGGTGGGCCGCGACCAGGTGCAGCACATCGAGATGGCGCGCGATTTCGGTCAGCGCTTCAACCATCTGTTCGGCGCCGAGTACTTCACCTTGCCGGAGGCGGCGATCGAGGAGAACGTAGCGACCTTGCCGGGTCTGGACGGCCGCAAGATGAGCAAGAGCTACGACAACACCATTCCGTTGTTCGCTCCGCGCGATGAAATGCGCAAGCTGATCGCTTCGATCGTCACCGATTCGCGCTTGCCGGGCCAGGCCAAGGAAGCCGAAGGCTCGCATGTGTTCCAGCTCTACCAGGCCTTCGCCAGCGCCGAAGAAACTGCGCAGATGCGCCAGGCCTTCGCCGAAGGCATCGGCTGGGGCGACGCCAAGCAGAAGCTGTTCGAACGCATCGATACGGAAGTGGCGCCGCTGCGCGAACGCTACCAGGCATTGATCGACAAGCCTGCGGAGATCGAATCTATTTTGCGCGATGGCGCGCGCAGGCTGCGCGAAAAGTACGCGACGCCTTTCCTCGCGGAACTGCGGCAGGCCGTCGGCCTGCGCGATCTGTCCTCCTCGTCGCAGGCGCAGGAAGCGGCCGTCCAGAAGCCGGCGCCGCCTTCGTTCAAGCAGTACCGCGATACCGACAACCGCTTCTATTTCAAGTTCCTGGACGGCAACGGCGTGCTGCTGGTGCAGAGCAACGGCTTCGATTCGCCGAAAGAAGCGGGGCAGCTGATCGCGGTGCTGAAGCGCAGCGATCGCGCCGATGCGATGGAGACTCCGGAGATCAACGTGCTGGTGCCGGTGCAGGATGTGCTGGCGGCGCTCGAACAATTGCGCGACACGGAGGCCTGATGCCGTACCTGGCGCTGATCCTGTTCCTGCCGTGGTTTCTTTTGCTGGGTTCGCTGTACTGGCTGTTTCCGCGCCAGCCCCGCAATGCGCGCCGCAAAACGTTCGACCTGGCCACGCTGGGCATCGCATTCGTGCTCAGCTTCATCGGCATGCAATGGGGTTATGCGCTCGGCCTGGCCGATGAGGGCACCGGCGCCATCTGGAAACAGGTGCTGGCCACGCTGGTGGCGTACGGCGCGTTCCTGTTCGTGCTGACGTTGGCCATTCCGTTGCGCGGCTGGTGGCTGTCGCGCGGTTGAACCGCTACTGCGATTGAACGGGACCAGTTGAACGGGATCAGCGGATGAATCGGCACGGCATCCACACTATCGACACCGCGTTCCAGCGCGAGCATTTCGACGCCGCCTACCTGGTCGTGGAGAACGGCCGTGGTGCATTCGTCGATTGCGGCACCAATTATTCCGTACCTTTGCTGCTGTCCGCATTGGACGGTGCGGGATTGGCTCCGGCCGACATCGACTGGCTGATCGTCACCCATGTGCATCTGGACCACGCCGGCGGCGCAGGGCTATTGATGCAGCAACTGCCGAACGCCCGGCTGGTCGCGCACCCGCGTGCGGCGCCGCACCTGGTCGATCCTTCCAAGTTGATCGCTGGCGCTACTGCGGTGTACGGCGAGGAAGAAATGCAGCGCAGCTATGGGCAGATCCTGGCGGTCGACGAACAACGCGTACAGGTGGTCGAAGACGGGCAGGTCGTTCTGCTGGCCGGCCGTGCGCTGGAGTTCATCGATACTCCCGGGCACGCGCGCCATCACCACTGCATCTGGGACGTACGCAGCCGCAGCTGGTTCACCGGCGACACCTTCGGTCTGTCCTATCGAGAGTTGGATAGCGCAAAGGGTGCGTTCGTGATTCCTACTTCCACGCCAGTGCAATTCGAACCCGAAGCGCTGAAGGCCAGTATCGCGCGGATGCTGTCGTATTCGCCCGAGGCGATGTATCTGACCCACTACGGGCGCGTGACCGAGGTGGAAAAGCTTGCGGGCGATCTGGTGGAGCAGATCGACGCTATGGTCGCCATCGGGCGCGAATGCGATGGTCTGCCGGACCGCCATCAACGTATCAAGCAGGCACTGGCCGCGCTCTATCTGCGACGAGCGCGAGAGCATGGGTGTCCCTTGGACGATGCAGGTGTGGAGAATGCGTTGCGGATGGACATCGAGCTCAACGCGCAGGGGCTGGCATCGTGGCTGGACCGCGATAAGCGCACGTAGGAGGCGTAAGAGGGCGTAGGAGCGACGTAAGTCGCGAATTGGCGCTCTCTCCTTCAAACAATCGCGACTTACGTCGCTCCTACGCCGTCAACACGTGGGTGGTCATTTCCAAACGTTGGGCTTGGCACGCGTCGATTTCTTCGCCATCGGCACCACACAGAAACGATGGCCGCTGGGGGCTTCCATCACCCACCAGCGGTCGCGCACGAATTCGATGCGCTTGGCGCCCAGTTTCTCCAGTCGCGTGGCTTCGGCTTCGATGTCGTCGGTTTCGATATCCAGATGCACGCGCGAGGGGTGCGAGACTTTCTGCACTTCGATGTGCAGGCCGCCAGGGCCGTCCTGCATCGGCGCGTAGATGCCCAGGCCGTCTTCGTCGTAGTCCTGGACTTCCAGGCCCAATGCCTGGCCCCAGAAATCCGCGGATTCGCGCAACGTCCCGTCCTTGCAGTCGATGATGAAACCGGCGAGTCGGCTGCGATGTGCCATAAAATTCTCGATGGAGAAATGTAGGAGCGGCCCATGGCCGCGAGCTCTTCTCTCCGGCGCCACGCCAAAAAGCTCGCGGCCATGGGCCGCTCCTACGTGTTATTGGGGAAGCGCCAGGTCGTCGATCATCGCTTTGAGGAAACGCGCGGCTTCTCCGCCGGTCGCGGCGCGGTGATCGAAAGTGACCGACAGCGGGATGATCTTGTGCGATTCGAAACCGCCCATGATCGGCATGACCTGGTGGCGCGCGCGGCCGGCGGCCACGATGGCTACGCAGGGCGGTACTACCACGGGTGTGGCGTAGCGTCCGGCGAACATGCCGAAGTTGGATAGCGAAATGGTGTAGCCGCTCAGTTCCGAGGCTGCGATGCTGCGGTCTTCCACCTGTGCGCGCAGGCGGTTGACGCCTTCGCGGATGCCGCGCGCGTCCAGGATGTCCGCATTGCGCAGCGCCGGTACGAACAGACCGTCGTCGGTATCCACCGCGATGCCGATGTCCACCTGCGGATGCAGGGTGCGGTTGAGTTTTTCACCGTCGAACCACGCGTTCAACGCCGGCACCGCTTTGCAGGCGCGTACGATGGAGCGGATCAGGCGAACGGTGACGTCGTTGCCGGGGGTCCAGGCGTGCACGTCGGCATCGTCGTTGAGCGTGGTGGCCACGACCTTGGCGTGCGCGTCTGCCATCACTCGGGCCATGTTGCGGCGCACGCCCTTCAGTTGCTCCGGTTGTCCGCTGACCGAGACGCCGGGCGGTTGCGTGCGCATGGGTTTTCCGGAAGCGGAGACGGTAGTGCGCTCGCGATTTTCCTGTAGGAGCGCGCCCTGCGCGCGACCGGCCGATACAGGTGAAGCTTCGTCGCGGGCAGGGCCCGCTCCTACAAGACCGTCGGCGACGGCTTGTTTCACGTCGTTGGCCGTGACTGTGTTGTCGGCGCCAGTGGCGCGTACGCGGGTCAGGTCCACGCCCAATTTCTTCGCCAGCGCTCGCACTGCCGGCATGGCGCGCACGCCACCGACGGCTACGGCCTGCTCCTGGTGCACGGCATTGGAGCTCTGCATCGCGCCGACCACGGTGCCGGCGTCGTCGCGTTCGTTCTCGGTTTCTACTTTCGCCGCAGGTGCTTCGGCTTTGGCCGGTACGGGCGCATGTCCGCTTCCGTGCGCATGCCCGGTGTCCTGCCCGTCTGCGCGTTGCGGCAGGTTGGGGTCGGGCTGGAATTCAGCCAGCATCGCGCCGGTCACCACGATGTCGCCGGCGTTGCCCGCCAATTTCAACACCTTGCCTGAGACTGGAGACGGAACTTCCACTACCGCCTTGGCCGTTTCCATCGACACCAGCGGTTCGTCCAGGCGGATCGTGTCGCCTTCCTTGACGAACCACTCGACGATGGTGGCGTCGGGCAGGCCTTCGCCCAGATCGGGAAGATTGAAAGTCTTGCTGTCGCTCATGGAAATTCCAGGTTGAGTTGTTTGCCTTGTAGAGCCGAGCTTGCTCGGCTGCTCTTGATTCAAAGCAAAGAGCAGCCGAGCAAGCTCGGCTCTACAAAAAGGTCAGGTGGGTTCGTTGTCGATCAGTTCTATGGCACGCGCCGGTATCCAGCCGCTTTCGCCGTTCGCGTTTTCCGCCCACCACCAGCCTTCCTGCTGGTAATGGACGATGATCGATTCGCCGATCCGGGTCGCCAGCTCACGCGTATCGTAGTCGCCCAGCGCGGTGGCCGCGCCGGTGTCGCGGTCGAACAATGCCGCGGGTATCCAGCCGCCCAGACCTTGCGCCAGCGTGGCCCAGACGAATTGCGGCCAGTCGCTGTCGCGTTCGCCCAGAGTGACCGAGTCGCCGGCCGAAACCCGGATCGCGGGACGGTCCGGTGAACGGTGTTCGGCGATGACGCGCGCGCGTTGCATCAGCCGGCGGCCAGCACGCGTTTTGCCGCGGCGACGATCTTGTCGACGCTGGGCAGATATTTCATTTCCAGGCGGAACAGCGGGATATGCGTGTCGGGGCCGGTGACGCGCTCCACCGGCGCCAGCAGGTCGTACATCGACTGTTCGGCCAGGCGCGCGGCGATCTCCGCGCCGAAACCCGCCGTGCGCGGCGCTTCGTGCACGATCACGCAGCGCCCGGTCTTGCTGACCGATTCGGCGATGGTGTCGAAGTCCAGCGGCTTCAGCGTGGCCACGTCGATCACTTCTGCGCTGATGCCGTCTTTGGCCAGCGCGTCGGCGGCTTCCAGCGTTTCCTTCACTTGCGCACCCCAGGTCACCAGGGTCACGTCGCTGCCGTCGCGCAGCACGAAGCACACATCCAGCGGCAACGCTTCGCCATCGTCGACCACCAGTTCCTTGTACTGGCGGTAGATGCGCTTGGGCTCCATGTAGATCACCGGGTCCGGGTCGCGGATCGCGGCCAGCAGCAGGCCGTACGCGCGCTGCGGCGAGGACGGCATGACCACGCGCAAACCGGGGACATTGGTGAAGATGGATTCGTTGGCTTCGGAATGGTGTTCCGGCGCGCGGATGCCGCCGCCCCACGGCACGCGCAGCACCATCGGGCAGTGCAGGCGGCCGCGCGTGCGGTAACGCATGCGCGCGGCGTGGCAGATCAGGTGATCGACCATGGGATAGACGAAGCCGTCGAACTGCGCCTCGGCCACCGGCTTCATGCCCATCGCGGCCATGCCCACGCTGAGACCGGCGATGGTGGTTTCGTCCAGCGGCGTATCCAGGATACGGTCGGAACCGAAACGCTGTTGCAGACCAGCTGTGGCGCGGAACACGCCGCCGTTCACGCCCACGTCCTCGCCCAGCACCACTACCGATTCGTCGTGGGCGATTTCCCAGGCCAGGGCTTGGGTGATGGCTTCAATGAGAGTGATCGGCAGGGAGGCCTTCGCGGCCTGTCCGACGGAAGTTTCAGTCGCAGCGGTCACGGTCTTGGCAACTTCGACGTTCATGGGCGGGGCTCCCGTACCGAGTGATCCCGTGCGGCATTTTCCGCAGCCATAGCGGCGGCGCGCTGGGCCAGCAATTCCGGCGGCGGATCGGCGTAGAGATAATCGAACATCGCTTCCACCGGCTGCACCGGCGTTTCCAGGTAAGCGTTGACTTCAATGTCGACCAGACGCCCGCATTCTTCCTTCCATGCGGCCTCTTCGGCTTCGCTCCACAGTTTCTGCGCGGTCAGCCAGGTGCGCAGACGGGTGACGGGGTCGCGTTCCCAGGCCGACTTCACTTCCGCATCGTCGCGGTAGCGGCGCGCGTCGTCGGCGGTGGTGTGGTCGCCCAGGCGGTAGGTGACGAATTCCAGCACGCTGGTGCCCTGGCCGCTGCGTGCGCGCTCGGTGGCGATGCGCATGGCTTCCAGCACCGCGATCAGATCGTTGCCGTCCACCTGCAGGCAGAAGGCGCCGCCGGCGATGCCCTTCTGCGCCAACGTCTGCGCGCCGGTCTGCGCCGAGCGCGGCACCGAGATTGCCCAGCCGTTGTTGATCACGCACAGCACCAACGGCAATTGATATGCGCCGCCGGAGTTGAGCGCGGCGTAGAAATCGGTCTTGGAAGAACCGCCATCGCCGCAGGTGCTGACCGCGACGCGCGGTTCGCCGCGCAGCTTGAACGCCAGCGCCGCGCCGGCCGCATGCAGGCATTGGGTGGAAATGGGCACGCACCAGGCGAAATCGTGGCGCGGCACCGCGAAATCGTTGCCGCGTTCGTCGCCGCCCCAGTACAGCAACACTTCGCGCGGGCGCACGCCGCGCATGAACTGCGCGCCGTATTCGCGATAGCTCGGCGCAAAGGTGTCTTCCGGACGCGTCGAAGCGCCGATGCCCACGTGGGTGGCTTCATGGCCCAGGCAGGAGGCGTAAGTGCCCAGCTTGCCGGTGCGCTGCAAGGCCACCGACTTGGTGTCGAAGGTGCGCACGAACAGCATTTGCTTGAACAGTTCCTTCAGCCGCTGCGTGTCGCGCGCAGCCTCGGGCAGGTCGTCGCGGACGAGTTTGCCGTCCGGGCCCAGGTATTGCAGGTATTCGATTTCGAATTTCGCGGCGAGGGTCATCGCGTGTCGGGTTCCTGTTGCAAGTGAAACCAATGATAAGTGGCGCCATGTTAAGGAACCGGGGTTTCAAAACCGTCGTGCAGCGCAGCAATACGCAGGGCAACGGCGATGGTTCACAAAAAATGGGTGTCCGCAATCCAGTGTTGAACTGCGCCCTTCTCCCGCTAGCGGGAGAAGGTGGCCGACAGGCCGGATGAGGGGTGGTGAGCCGCCAATAGTTCGACTTATGCACATGCGCCATTGCGAAAAGTCTAGAGCCGAACGCTCGACACCTTCTTGATACGTCGAGTGAGTCGGCTCCGGCTTTCCCTCACCCGCCTTCGGCACCCTCTCCCGCTAGCGGGAGAGGGGCGTGGCAGCACTTTTTAGCGCAAACCCAGACGAAAAAAAGACGCGGCCGAAGCCGCGTCTCTGGTTGTAACCGTTTGCGTCAAGCTCAGCGCACGATGGTGGTGATGCTGGCATTGTTATTGGCGGTGTCGGATTCCGGCGTAGTGGTGGTCGCCGCGCCGTTGACTTGCGGCCTGCGGTTGGCCGGGATCGGCAGTGCGTTGACACGGATCCTGAAATCGGCTCGGGCGCTGGCGGCCATCGGCACGCGGGCGGCGCAGCGGAACGTGACCTGACGGACCGTACCCTGCTTGCGGCAGTCCCAGCCGCTGGGCGCATCGAGGGTGGCGGCCAGGTTCATGGTGTTGCCGCTGAATACGACCACCGCCTGCTCGGCGGCCAGTGTGCCCAGGTTGCGCAGGGTTGCCGTGTATGGGATCGAGAACGTCAGGCGGGGCACGCTGGCCGGGCCGCTCAACTGCAGGTCCAGATCCGCCGTGGACGGTGCGGTGACCAGGACCGCGGCCACGGCTTCATCGTTGGCGTGCACCGCGTCGTACGACTGGGTAGTGGCGGCGACGGCCAGATTGGCGCTGCCCCCGACCTGCGCCGCAGTGGCTACCGCGCTGACCGCGAACGAGGCGCTGGCCGCATTGGCCAGGCTATCGGTGTGGCAGGCGATCGAGGTCATGCCGGCGGAGATCTGCGCCGCATCGCACAGCCAACCGCTGGGCGCAACCACTGCGAAGGTGCTGGATTCGGCATTCAGCGCGAAACCAATGCCGGTCGCTGCGGCCGCATCCGGCCCCAGGTTGGTCACCGTAGCGGTGTAGCGCAGGGTCTGGCCCACGTTGACGGTTGCCGTGTCGGCCACGGCGGTGACCGACAGGTCGGCGCGGTGGCGCGATTCGAAGTAGGCCACCACCGGGTCGTGATCGGACAGACGCGAGGGCGAGTTGGCGTCGTTGCGCGCGATCTCCGGGAAGTCGGCGTTGATGCGTGCGTGATCCAGGCCGAAAGCGGTGCTGGAAACGATCAGCTGCTCATTGACCAATACATGGTCCAGCGTCTGCGCATTGCCGCCGAAGACGAACGAATAGCGTTCTTCCTGCGGCTCCAGTACGCCCAGGTTGACCAGGTCCGGATTCACCAGATCGACGCCGTCGCCGGGCACTGCGGTCTCGTTGTCGGTGCTGGGCGTGCCGGTCACCACGTTCATGGTGTCGGCCAGGCCGTCGTTGAAGGCGAATGCGTTGTAGTCGCCCAGGCTGACGATGCGCTTGCCCGGGTCGGCGGTCTGCAGCGACTGGATCAGATTGGCCAGATATTCGGCCTGCTTCTGGCGTTTCTGGCGCACGCGGTCGCCCAGCGTGGTGGGGCCGGAAGCTTCCACGCTGTCCACGTCGTTGAGCGAGCGCTGGTGCACCGCGATCGCGGTGATCGGGTAGGTGCGGCCATCGGCGTAATGCACCACCGCATCCAGCACCAGCGGCGGACGGTCGTTGAGCAGGCTGACCGTGCCGCTGGGCTCGGTCCACGTGATGTCCTTGCCCTGCTGGGTCACGCCGAGCACTTGCACGCGCGCCACGCCGGTGGCGACTTCCGCGGTCTTGACCAGGAAGCCCACATCTATGCCGCCCACGTCGTTGCCTTCTTCCAGGTAGGCGACGTAGTTGGGGTCTGCCTGTCCGGCGGCCACCGCATCGGCATTGATCTTGCTGGCCAGCGTTTGCAGCGTGGTCAGGTTCTCCACTTCCACCGTGGCCAGGATGTCCGGCGCATTGAGGAAGTTGCGCACCGTCAGCGAGGCCTTGTTGAGGCGGTTGGCGAAGGCCGCCGCGGTCAGCACAGGTTCGCCGGTATTGGGATCGTTGACGGTGTCGAAGAAGCGTTCCAGGTTGTAGGCCGCCACCGTGAACTCATCGGCGTTGGCCACGCGCGCCGCTTGCGGCGACGGACCCGGCGAAGTGGTGATGGCGACTGCGGGGTCGCGCAGGATCGTGTAGCGGCGGAAGCCGTAGTCCAGCGGGCCGGTCAGGCCTTCGATCAACGCGCCGGCCGACAGATTCAGGATGAAAGTCGGACCGCCCAGCGAGTCGCTGTCGATGGTCAGCAGTTCCGGGTTGAAGTCCCAGCGCGGGATCGGCGGAATGCTGCTGCCAGCAGGCGCGGGGTCGGGCGCCTGGATGCCGGGCTCGCGGAACGGGCGCAGCGTGCCGGTGACCACGGCATTGAGGATGCCGTTGCTGGTGCCGGTGGCGTTGGGCTCGTTGGTGTTGCCCTGGGTGGGCGCCACCACGGTCAGGCTGGCGGCGGTCACGCGCATGCCTTCCAGACGCTCCAACTGGTCCAGCGCGCCGCTCGGCGAGGGCAGGCTGGTGTTTAGCGGCACGGGTACGGGCAGCGGGTTGTCGCTGGAGAGCAGGGCCACGCTCGGGCTACCGCTGATCTCGGTCAACGGCAACTGGTTCGGATCGGTGGTGGGGACGTATTCGATTACCGTGCCGCTGACCCGCACCCGGTTGCCGACGGCCGCTGCCGCGGGCGGCGCGATGCTGGTGAACACGTACACGCCCTGCGAAGTGGCCGGGTCGGCATCGGCTTCGGCATCGCTGGTCTGCAGGAAGAAGCCGTTGCTCTTGCGTCCGGTCACGATGCCGGTGGTGGTGACCAGTTGGTTGGCGACCGGAGAGGTCGCACCGCTGCCCTGAATCTCGTGGATGGAAATCAGGGTGACGTCGTCGTTGACGATGGTGGCTTGCGCCTGCGCATCGCCGAGCACGGCGCCGCTGATGTTGCCCAGGCCCAGGAAGAAGGTTTCGTCGGCTTCCTGCACGCTGTCGTCGGCGACCGCGATGACGACCTGGGTCGAATCGGCGCCTTCGGCGATGGTCACCGTGCCGGCGCCGGCGGTGTAATCGGTGCCGGCCTGCGCGGTACCGTCGGCGGTAGCGTAGTCCACGCTGACGCCGCCGGCGCCTGCAGGCTGGGTGAGGATCAAGGTGAAGACGAAATTGCCGGTGGCTTCATCCTGGCTCACGTCGGCCACCGACAGGATCGGCAGACCGCCGCCGCCGCAGACCAGAGCGGCGGACGCCCCGTTACGCGGCGCCGGCGCGGTGAGTGCGAAATCGGCAACGTTATTGTTGCTGTCGGTGCAGCCGTTGTCGGCGCGCACAGCGGCGGTCGTATTGCTGAGGTTGCCGGTGGGGCTGGAGCCTTCCGCGCAGCTGGCGGTGGTGCCGAAGCCCACGAAGTCGATATTGCCGGTGGGGCAGGCGCCGCTCAACGTAACCACCGAGTTGACCAGCGCCACCTTGCCGGCGGTGCCGGACATGGCGATGGTGCCGGTGGCGTCGGGCGTGGGCAGCGCGGGCGCGGCGGTGTTGGTGCCATCGGCCTGCTTGATCAGGTAGTAGCCGCCGGCCGGCAGGTTGCCGCTGAGGTTGGTGCGCGCCCAGGTGGTGCCGGCGGCGCTGGCGTACTGCACGGACCAACCGTCCAGACTGACCGTGGAAGTGGAATTGTTGTGCAGCTCGATGTAATCGCTGCGCAGCGGCGCGCCGGAATTGCCGCCGCCGCCGTAGACCTGGCTGATTACGACCTGCGCCTGGGCAGCGCCCGCGCACAGCAACGAAAACACCGCCAGCGCCGTCAGGCGCGCGAACCCGTACTTCATAAACCTCTCCCTAGATATGAACGCAGCACGAGCGACTGACTGCCGGCCGATTGTGGCGCAATCCTCGGCCCGGCGCATGACACCGCCGTGACGCCAGCCGTTACCATGCCCAACCCGCACCCCTCAGGTTCCGCATGAGCATCCAGGACAACCAGCGCCCGCTGGAAGAAGGCATCCACACCGATCTGGCCGGCCGCATGAGCTACGCCGGCTACCTGCGCCTGGACCTGCTGCTGGCCGCGCAGCAGCCGGTGTCGCAGCCGCCGCACCACGACGAGCTGCTGTTCGTGGTGCAGCACCAGGTGTCGGAGCTGTGGATGAAGCTGATGATCCACGAGCTGCGCGCGGCCCTGGCGCATCTGCAGCGCGACGAGGTCTGGCAATGCCGCAAGGTGCTGGCGCGCAGCAAGCAGGTACTACGCCAGCTGACCGAGCAATGGTCGGTGCTGGAAACGCTGACGCCTTCGGAATATATGGGTTTCCGCGACCTGTTGGGGCCGTCTTCGGGTTTCCAGTCGCTGCAGTACCGCACCATCGAGTTCCTGCTGGGCAACAAGAACGCCGACATGCTGCGCGTGTTCGCCCACGACCCGCAGGGGCAGGCGGATCTGGAGCAAGTGTTGCGCGCGCCCAGCCTGTACGAAGAATTCCTGCGCTACCTGGCCCGTTTCGGCCATGCCATTCCCGCCGAACGCCAGGAGCGCGACTGGAGCCTGCCGCACGTCAACGATCCTTCGTTGTTGCCGGTGTTCGAGGCCATCTACGAGGACACCGGCCGCTACTGGCGCGAGTACGCGCTGTGCGAGGACTTCGTGGACCTGGAAACCCAGTTCCAGCTGTGGCGGTTCCGGCACATGCGCACGGTGCTGCGCATCATCGGCTTCAAGCGCGGCACCGGCGGTTCCAGCGGGGTGGGGTTCCTGCGCCAGGCGCTGGAGCTGACGTTCTTCCCGGAGCTGTTCGAGGTGCGCACCATGATCGACGGCAAGCCCGGATCGGCCGCACCCGCCTATTAACGCAGGTCGGGGCTACGCCCCCGACACGCCAGCCACGTCCGGGTCCATGCGCGTCGGGGGCGTAGCCCCGACCTACGCAGCCCGCGCCCCGCTGGCAAAAGTCCGCTTTATTTGACGCCAGCGGCGCCGGTCGGTGATCCTCGCCTGTCCCGCGCCAAGGCGCGGAATCCTATTTCCCGCTATATCCGAATGCTGAACAAGGGGGCAAATCCATGAGCTCAACCATACCGAACGCCGCAGAACCGGCCGGCCCACCGCTGGAGGCGCCTGCAGGCAACGACGCTTCGCCGCCGCCGGAATTCGGCCAGCGCATGGGCCATCCCAAACCGCTGTGGATGCTGTTCATGACCGAGTTCTGGGAACGCTTCGCGTTCTACGGCATCCGCTGGGCGCTGGTGCTGTACATGGTGGCGCAGTTCCACGCCGGCAACGACGCTGGCGAGGCGCCGTCGAATCTCATCTACGGCGCTTATCTGGCGCTGGTCTACGCAGCCGCGATCTTCGGCGGATACGTTGCCGACCGGGTGCTCGGCTATCAGCGCTCGATCCTGCTGGGCGCGGTGATCATGGCGGCCGGCTTGTTCATGATCGCGATGCCCGACGAACAGATCTTCAAGTTCGGCCTGGCCACCGTGATCTGCGGCAACGGCCTGTTCAAGCCCAATATCTCGACGATGGTAGGCAAGCTTTACGCCGTAAGCGATGGCCGTCGCGATGCGGGTTTCACCATCTTCTACATGGGCATCAACCTCGGCGGTTTCCTCGCGCCGATCGCGACCGGATTTCTCGCCGAGCAGGTGTTCGGTACGCAGGCGATGCCGGCCTACAAGTATGTGTTCATCGCTTCGGGCATCGGCATGGTATTCAGCCTGGTGTGGTTCTGGTTCGGTCGCCGCCAGCTCAAAGGCATCGGCCGTCCGCCGGAGGGCGATGGCGGCAAGCAGAAGGTGCTGTATGTCTTCCTGGGCGCACTGCTCGCGATCCCGGCCGTGTACTTCCTGCTGTCGATGGGCGCCGAGGCGCTGCAATGGTTCGTGCTGCTGCCGATGTTCGTCATTCTGTGCGCATTGCTGCTGATCGAGGGTATCCGCGAAGGCAAGGTGCAGCGCGACAAGGCCATCGCGATGCTGATCATCTTCGTCTTCAACGTGATGTTCTGGATGTTCTTCGAGCAAGCGGGCAGTTCGTTCACCTTTCTCGCCGACAAGATCGTTGATCGCGACATCTTCGGTCCTGGCGGCTTCGTGTTCTCGAATGCATGGTTCCAGTCGGTGAACTCGCTGGCCATCATCGCCCTTGCGCCGGTGATTGCGATGATCTGGATCTGGATGGGCAGGCGCAACGTCGAGCCTTCGATCCCGCGCAAGTTCAGCCTGGGTCTGATCTTCAATGGCCTGGCCTTCCTGCTGTTGATGTTCGCGCTGTCCAGCCTGGTCAATGTCGTCGGCAAGATCCCGTTCTGGACGCTGTTCATGGTCTACGTCATCCAGTCGGTCGGCGAACTGTGTCTGTCGCCTATCGGCCTGTCGATGGTCACCAAGCTGGCGCCGGTGCGTCTGGTGGGTTTCGGTATGGGCGGCTGGTTCCTGTCCACCGGCATCGGCAACAACCTGTCGGGTATTTTCGCCGGGCACGTCAGCGGTACGGGCGGGATGACGGTGCAGTCCGCGCATGCCGGCTACACCTTCGGGTTCTGGGCGTTGTTGATCGCGGGCGCCCTGTTGTTCCTGTTGGGGCCGCTGATCCAGAAACTCATGCACGGCGTCAAATGATGCGGAAGGTTCTCTTAAGCGCATTGGCCCTGTCGCTGGCTGTCGTGCTGGCAGCGTGTTCACGGGAAAAGCCGGCGGCGGAGCCGGAACCCAACCCGCCGTCGATGAAAGCCAATACCTCGGTCAAGCCGGATACGTCCCGGCCGGTCGCTTCCGGCAACACGCCCACCGCTGCGGATATCGCGGCGGTGGCGGCATTGAGTGCGATGTTCGATCCGAAGCGCGACCCGGCCAGCGACCTGGAAATGGCCAAGGTCGAAGCCCAGCGCGGCGGCAAGCGCATCCTGTTGGATGTCGGCGGCGAGTGGTGCAGCTGGTGCCACATCCTGGACAAGCTGGTCGAAGAAGACGGCGAGATCCGCAGCTTCCGCGACGCCAACTTCGTATGGATGAAGGTCAACTACAGCGAAGAGAACGAGAACAAGGCGTTTCTTTCCGCGTATCCCGAAATAAAGGGCTATCCGCACCTGTTCGTACTGGATGCCGATGGCAATCTGCTGCACTCCCAGTTCACCGGGGATCTGGAAAAGGGCAAAGGCTACGATCGCAAAAAGTTCTTCGCCTTCCTCAAGGAATGGGCGCCCGCCACCAACTGATTGTCTTGTAGAGCCGAGCTTGCTCGGCTGCTCTTGGCGAAATCAAAAAGCAGCCGAGCAAGCTCGGCTCTACAAAGCCTGCTCTATTTTTCCGAAATGTTGCCGATGCCCTCGGCCAGCTTGGCTATCAACAGGTCCAGTTGCGCGCGGTCGTTTTCGTCCAGGCCGGCCAACAGGCGGCGCTCGCACTCCAGCGCCATCGGCGCCACTTCGTCGTAGACCGTGTAGCCCACCGGCGAAAGTTCCAGCACCGAACGCCGGCGGTCGTCGCCATGGGTGTCGCGCTGCACCAGCCCGCGCTCCAGCAGGCGGGCCAGAGCCCGGCTGACGGCGACCTTGTCCATGGCCGTGCGCTCAGCCACCTCCCCGGCGGACAGCTCCGGGTAGCGACCCAGCACCGCCATGATCCGCCATTCGGTGACCGCCAGACCGAAGCGCTGGCCGTACAGGCCTGAAATGGTCTGACTGATGCGGTTGGACAGGATGCTCAGGCGGTAAGGCAGGAAATGCTCCAGTTCCAGGACGGCATGCTCCTGGACGGGACGTTCCTGGGGGGCGGCGGGAGAAGAAGAGTTAGGGCTGGGGCTGGGGTCGTTCATGAAGCGTTCCTCGGTAATGATGCATCGCCGCTTGCAATTGGTTTCATATGAAACTATAAAGTTGGCTTCCCCGGAACAAGCCTGCGAGGCATGAACCATGAGCGCACAGCCCAATCTTGGCATGCAGGTCACCACCTTCGAAAATCCCATGGGTATCGACGGCTTCGAATTCGTCGAATTCGCCGCTCCCCCGGATCAGGGCGAGCTGCTGCACGACTATTTCCGCAAGCTGGGATTCACCGCGGTGTTGCACCACAAGACCCGGCCCATCACCGTCTACCGCCAGGGCGGGGTCAACTTCCTGGTCAACGAAGACCCCGATTCCTTCGCCGCCGATTTCGCCAAGGCCCATGGCCCCAGCGCCTGCGGCTTTGCCATCCGCTTCCGCAAACCCGGCAGCGAAGTGCTGAAGACCGTGCTCGGCAACGGCGGTGAAGCGATCGACCACAAGGAGGCGAGCAAGGCAGTCGACGCGCCCGTCGTGAAGGGCATCGGCGATTGCATGCTGTACCTGATCGATCGGTACGGAGACCACGGCAGCATGTACGACGACTTCCTGCCGGTGCAGGGCGCCGAGCAGAATCCGAAAGGCTTCGGTCTGACCTTCATCGACCACCTGACCCACAACCTGTATTTCGGCAACATGCAGAAGTGGTCGGACTACTACGAGCGTCTGTTCAATTTCCGCGAGATCCGCTACTTCGACATCAAGGGCGCCAAGACCGGCCTGGTGTCCAAGGCGATGACCGCGCCGGACGGCGTTGTGCGCATCCCGCTCAACGAATCCAGCGACCCGAAATCGCAGATCAACGAATACCTGGACGCCTACCACGGCGAAGGCATCCAGCATATCGCCTGTTTCACCGACGACATCTACTCCACCGTCGAGGCGATGCGCGCGCAGGGCGTGGAATTCCTGGATACGCCGGACACCTATTTCGACGTGATCGACCAGCGCGTACCCAACCACGGCGAAGACGTGCCACGGCTGGCGCGCAACAAGATCCTGATCGACGCAGACACTGAGACCCACCAGCGCAAGTTGCTGCAGATCTTCACCCAGAACGCGATAGGCCCGATCTTCTTCGAGATCATTCAGCGCAAGGGCAACGAAGGTTTCGGCGAAGGCAATTTCCAGGCGCTGTTCGAGAGCATCGAACGTGATCAGATGAAGCGCGGGTTTCTCTGACGTCTTAAAAGCCCCTCTCCCTACGGGAGAGGGGTTGGGGTGAGGGTACGGTGGAGCCATGGAAATCAAACCACCACTGCCAACCACCACGCTCGAAAACTCACGCCGTCTGCGCAAGGAAATGACGGATGCGGAACGCAAACTGTGGAGCGCCCTGCGTGCCGGGAAACTGGATGGGCTCAAGTTCCGCTGTCAACATCCAATCCCACCCTATATTGCGGATTTCTGCTGCATCAGCAAAAAGATCATCGTTGAATTGGACGGATCCCAGCATACGGATTTAAGTGATGCGACTCGAACCCGTGCGCTGCAGTCCCAGGGTTGGAAAATTATCCGCTTCTGGGATCATGATGTATTGCTGGCAACAGAAGCCGTAGTTGAGGCGATCTGGAACGCTACTTGTAAACCGTACCCTCACCCCAACCCCTCTCCCGACGGGAGAGGGGCTTTAAGCAAGGCTCCCGCATGAATAGCGACAACGCCTACCAATCCGGCTTCGCCAACCACTTCGCCACCGAAGCGATCGAAGGCACGCTGCCGGTCGGCCGCAACTCGCCCCAACGCGTGGCGCACGGCCTGTATGCCGAACAGCTGTCCGGCACCGCTTTCACCGCCCCGCGTGCGGAGAACAAGCGTAGTTGGCTGTACCGCATCCGGCCGGCGGCGATGCACGGCACCTTCTCGCCGTTCGTGCAGGCCGGTTTCCACAACGATTTTGAATCCGGAGCGGTGTCGCCCGACCAACTGCGCTGGTCGCCGCTGCCGCTGCCCGAAGCGCCCACCGATTTCGTGCAAGGCCTGTTCACCATGGCCGGCAACGGTTCGGCGGCCGCACAGCACGGCGTCGGCATCCATCTGTATGCCGCCAATCGCTCCATGCAAGGCCGATACTTCTACGATGCCGATGGCGAGCTGTTGATCGTTCCGCAGCAGGGCGCGTTGCGCATCGCGACCGAGCTGGGGGTGCTCGAAGTGGAACCGCAACAGATCGCGGTGATTCCGCGCGGCGTTCGTTTCCGCGTGGAGCTTCCGGACGGCGCCTCGCGCGGCTATGTGTGCGAAAACTTCGGCGCGATGCTGCGGCTTCCCGATCTGGGGCCCATCGGCGCGAATGGTCTTGCCAATCCGCGCGATTTCGAAACGCCGGTGGCCGCTTACGAAGATATCGAAGGCGATTTCGAACTGATCACCAAGTTCCAGGGCAATCTGTGGCGCGCCGATATCGGCCATTCGCCGCTGGACGTGGTGGGCTGGCACGGCAACTACGCGCCGTACCGCTACGACTTGCGTCGTTTCAACGCGATCGGTTCGATCAGTTTCGATCATCCCGATCCGTCGATCTTCACCGTGCTCACTTCGCCCAGCGATACGCCGGGAACGGCGAACCTGGATTTCGTGATCTTCCCGCCGCGTTGGCTGGTGGCGCAGGACACCTTCCGTCCGCCGTGGTTCCATCGCAACGTCGCCAGCGAATTCATGGGCCTGGTCCATGGCGCTTACGATGCCAAGGCGGAAGGCTTTTCGCCGGGCGGCGCGTCGCTGCACAACTGCATGAGCGGGCATGGGCCGGACGCGGCCACTTTCGAGAAAGGCAGCAACGCGGACCTGTCGAAACCGGATGTCGTCGCCGACACCATGGCTTTCATGTTCGAGACACGGGCGGTGATACGACCGACGCAGCAGGCCATGGAGGCGGTGCATCGGCAGCGCGATTACCAGGAATGCTGGGCGGGGCTGCGCAAGCGATTCATCGCGCCGATGGGGTGACCAGGCATCGCGTTCAAGACCTGACGAATTGGGGCGTCGCCAGATTCAATTTTTCCAGCGCGGGCAGATAGTCTTCGGGCAGCACCTCGGCCAGACGTTCGCGTACGCGCTGCACCATCGAAGCATTGGTGGTGCGTTGCAGGCAATGCAGCGAAGCGAGCAGATGGGCCACGGTCGCGTCCGGATCCTGGCTGGCGCGCAATTGCGCATGGTGAGCGGCCGCCGATTCATGACGCTGCAATTCCAGCATGCTGAGCATGTAGAACTTGGCACCGACCAGCGAGCGACGTGCCCCTGTAGTCGTTTCCCGTTGTGGTGCTGGCGATGGCGATGAAGCGGGAGCGGGAGCTGGGGCTGGAGTTGGAACCGGTGCAGGCATCGGAGCAGGGAAGGCTTTCCTGATCGACGCCTCCGTGGCCAGATAGCCGGTTTCGTGCAGGCGTCCTATCAATGCGGGAGCGTCCGGCCCCAATAACGTCGTGAGCTCTTCCAGGTTGCGGCGGCCATCGCAAAGTATCAATGCGCGCCGTTCGCGCATGCTCAGCGGCCCGGCATGCGATTGCAATGCGAGGCGTGCCTGTTCGGTCTTGAGTGGCAACATACGGCGCGCTTGGGCGTAATGGACCGCGGGCAGCCTACGCGGCGGCAATTAAAGGCGTATGACAGGCCGGTCGCGGTTTGCAACCGTTTAACGCGCAGGTGTTAGCGTGCTGTCCTCGTCCAGAACCGGAGTTCCGCCATGCGCCGTTCGTTCGCCCCGTGGGTACTGATGGCCGCCACCCTGTCGCTGGTCGGCTGCAAACCCGAAGCGCCGGCACCCGACGCCGCCGCTCCCGCTGCCGAAGCGCCTGCTGCGGACGTTGCGGCCAGCGTTCCGGAAGCGGCCGCTCCGGCAATGCCAGACGCGGCACCACCCAGTGATACCCAGGCCAGCTTCGCCGGCTATGGCGACATGAAACTCGGCAGCACCGTCGATGAAGCCAAGGCTGCGTGGGGTGGTGAACTCAATGGCAAACCCAGCGAAGGCAGCACTTGCTATTACCTGACTCCGAAATGGGTGAAGAAAGCGTCCGATTTCGCCTTCATGGCCGAGGAGGGCAAGTTCGTGCGCTACGACGTCGGCACCGACAAGGAAGCGGCGCCGGGTGGCGGCAAGGTCGGCATGAGCACTGAAGAACTGCAAAAACTCTATAACGGTGCATTGCAGTCGACGCCGCACAAGTACGTAGAAGGCGGCCACTATCTCTCCATCGCGGCCAGCGGCGTGGCGCCCAGCAAGCTGGTGTTCGAAACCGATGCGGCCGGCAAGGTCTCCGCATGGCGCGTAGGCCTGTCGCCGCAGGTCGACTACGTGGAAGGTTGCTCCTGAGCCAGGACCGCGCACCGGCCAACCGGCGGTGATATGTTGTCGGTGGGAGCGGCGTCCCGCCGCGAGTTTTTGCTTTTTAAAGCTCGCGGCGGGACGCCGCTCCCACGACAGCGCGGCTTGCAGCGTGCTTGCGCATGGACTTGGCCCTAGAATCGGCACAACGGTAGGGGAGAGCGACGATGGCTGAAGCCTGGGGTTTTTTCGCATTGGGTCTGGTGCTGCTGGCGCTGGGCGGTGATTCCATCGTCAAAGGCGCTTCCGGCCTGGCGCAGAAATTCGGTGCTTCTCCTTTCGTCGCAGGCCTGTTGCTGGTCGCGTTCGGCACTTCGCTGCCGGAACTGTTCGTCAACGCGCGCGCCTACGTGGTCGGTGCGCAGGATCTGGCGCTGGGCAACGCGGTGGGCAGCAACATCGTCAACGTCGGCCTGACTTTGGGTCTGGCTGCCATCTTCGCGCCGTTGCTGGTGCGCATGCGCCTGCTGTCGCCGTTGCTGGTGTTGCTGACGGTGGCCAGCGTGGCTTTGATCGTGTTCGGCCTGGATGGCGTGATCAGCCGGCTCGAGGGCATTGTCCTGTTGCTGGGTTTCGTCGCGACGCTGGCATTCGTCCTGGCGCGCAGCGGACGCGAGCAGGTGGAAGTACGCGAGAGCATCGCGGCCTACGCCGCCACCCGCAGCGTGTTGTGGATAAACCTGCTGCGCTTCGCGATAGCGGTAGCGTTGCTGTATTTCGGCGCCAGGTTCGTGGTGCAGGGCGCGCCCGTAATCGGCGCCGCTTGGGGTTGGTCGCCTTTGCTGGTGGGCCTGTTGCCGGTGGCCATCGGCACCGCGCTGCCGGAAGTCGCCGCCGCCATCGCCGCGGCGCGGCGCGGGCAGGGCGACATGGTAGTGGGCCATGTGATCGGCTCCAGCCTGTTCAATCTGCTGGTGGTGGTGGGCGGCATGGCCGCGCTGCGCCCGTTGCCGTTGCCCGAGTCCTTCGTGAAACTGGAATTGCCCGCAGCCATCGCTTTCGTGCTGGTGCTGTATCCCATGCTGCGCGGCGATCTGCGCATCAGCAAGACCGAGGGCACGATCCTGTTCGTCGCATTCCTGGGTTGGGTGGCGCTGGAACTGTTTCTGATCGCGAACTGAGGGCGGCCGCGGCCCGGTCGATATACTGGACGCATGAGCCGAATCAATCCCGTTACGCGCGGCATCGCGTTGCTGCGCGATTTCTTCCGCCTGCAGGCCGCCGCCGGCATCGTGCTGATGGCCGCCGCCGCATTGGCGATGATCGTGGCCAATTCGCCGTGGCAGGGCGCGTACGAAGCGTTCCGACACCTTCCGATCGGGTTCAGCGTTGGCGGCTTTGGCCTGGTGAAGGGCGCCGAACACTGGATCAACGACGGGTTGATGGCGGTGTTCTTCCTGCTGGTGGCGCTGGAAATCAAGCGCGAGACTCTCAGCGGGCAGCTCTCCAGCAGGGAACAGATGTTGCTGCCGGTGCTGTGCGCGATCGGCGGCGTGGTTGTGCCGGCGGCCCTGTACTGGGCCATGAACCAGGGCGATGCCACAGCATTGCGCGGCTGGGCGATTCCTACTGCCACCGACATCGCTTTCGCGCTGGGCATCCTGGCGTTGCTGGGTTCGCGCGTGCCGTTGGGAATGAAGCTGCTGCTGTCGACGATAGCGGTGGTCGACGATCTGGTCGCCATCCTGATCATCGCCATCTTCTATACCCACGATCTGGCTGCGCACCAGCTGGCCTGGGCCGGGGCGGGCATCGGCTTGATGCTGCTGCTCAACTGGCGCGGGGTGACGCGGTTGTCGCCGTATCTGTTCCTGGGCGCGCTGGTCTGGTATTTCGTGCTGAAGTCCGGCGTGCACGCGACGCTGGCCGGTGTGGTTACCGGCTTGCTGATTCCGCTACGCGGCAAGACCCCTGATGCGCCCTCTCCGCTGGAATCGCTGGAGCACACGCTGCATCCCTGGGTGGCTTACCTGGTGTTGCCTTTGTTCGCTTTCACCAATGCCGGGCTAGCGTTGGGCGGCCTTCAGATGAGCGACCTGCTGGCGCCGGTGCCGCTGGGGATCGTATTGGGCCTGGTGTTGGGCAAGCCGGTCGGGATCCTCGCCGTCGCGCTGATCGCGCGCGCCACCGGCATCGCGCGCTTTCCCGAAGGTATGGATTTCAAGGCGATGCTCGGCCTGGGCATGCTCTGCGGCGTAGGTTTCACCATGAGCCTGTTCATTTCCAATCTGGCCTTCGCCAGCATCGGCGGCCAGTTCGGGGACGCTTCGGTACTGGGCGTGTTGTGCGCGTCGGTGATCTCTGCGCTGGCCGGCTGGGTCTGGTTGCGTTTCACCTTGAAGCCCGGCAACGACTGAATGCGCCAGGCGCTGGTTTTTGGCGGCAGCGGACAGATCGGCGCGCCGGTGATCGAACGGCTGTTGGCGAACGATTGGCGTGTGACTGCCGTATCGCGCGCGCCGCAGATCGATCATGCAGAGTTGAAATGGCTGCGCGGTGATCTGCAGCGGGTGGACGGATTGCCGCAGCGGGCCGACGCGATTTTCAGCCTCGGGCCGTTGGACCATTTCTCGCACTGGTATTCGAACACTGCGCTGATCGCGCCGCGCGTGATCGCGTTTGGTTCGACCAGCCTGGAAACCAAGCAGCAATCGGAAGACCTGCCCGAGCGCGACGTCGCCGCCAGGCTGAGCGATGCGGAATCGCGTATCTTCCAGACCGCCCGGCAACGCCAGGCCGGGGCGACGATCCTGCGTCCGACCCTGGTTTATGGCGCGGGCCGGGACAAGACTCTGACCCGGATCGCGTCGCTGGCGCGTCGCACCGGTTTCTTCGTATTGCCAAGCAACGCCGGGGGGCTGCGGCAGCCGGTGCACGTGCAGGATCTTGCCGATGCGGCGTTGGCGGTGGTTGACGCTGGCAATGCCCCCGGCCGCAGTTATGCGCTGCCCGGAGGAGAAACGCTGGCTTATGCGGAGATGGTGAAGCGCACGCTGGCCTCGCTACAGCCGCCGGCGAGATTGATCCGGGTGCCGACGCCGTTGTTCAAGGCTGCGTTGGCTGGCGCACACGCGCTGGGGAAAATGCAGAGCCTGGGCGGCGCGGCGGTGGCGCGGATGCACGAAGACCTGGTGTTCGATGCGGAGCCCGCACGGCGGGATTTCGGCTATTCGCCGCGGCTATTCCAACCCACGAACGGGATGTTTTCCTTGTAGAGCCGAGCTTGCTCGGCTGCTTAAGCCCTCCCCTTCAAGGGGAGGAGCCTGCCCCGTACTTGATAAGGGGTTGGGTGGGGATGGTGCCAGCCTGCTTCCGAGATTCATCTCGTCTGCTCGGAAAACCATCCCCATCCCGGCCTTCCCCTTGAAGGGGAAGGGGATCAATGAAGGGGGAAGGGGCTCAATACTTCCAGCCCATCTTGCGATAGAACTTGGACAGCACCCAGATCGGGCCGATCAACAGATAGACCAGGTCGGTGAAGAAGCTGGGCTTCTTGCCTTCGATCTTGTGGCCGATGAATTGCGCGATCCACGCCAGCACGAATACCCCGATGGCGAGGTACAGCAGATTCTGCAAACCGACGCTTTGTTCCAGCAGCCGGCACAGGCAACCCATGGTGAAGAAAACCACCAGCATGCCGTAGCCGATGGGCCGCGAGAGGCGGTTGTAGAACATCCAGGTCGCAAACATGGCCAGCGCCGCCCACACCCCGCTCTTGAACAGCGTGCCGAATACAGGAATGCACCACAGCAAAGCCACTACCGACCAGAGAATCGCAGGTACGGCGAACACATGGATGAGTTGGTTGGTTTCGTTCTGATGATCGCCGGAATAGCTATGGAACCAGCGGTCGATGGGGCGTTGTACCGACGCATTCATACATCCCTCCCGAGGATCAGTGCGCTAGGGTATGGAGCATAGCCGATCATGGCCGGGGTTTCCGGGATGCTTGCTTAAGCCCGCTGGATCGGTCCCCGTATTGAGTAGGAGCGGCCGGGGATGCGTTGTCGGGGGCGTAGCCCCGACCTACGGGGATCCCGCTTTCGCGAGACGACAAGGCGATTTTTCCCGGCTGTTACTCGACCACAATCCCCGCCAGCTTCTGCAGCGCCTCGGCATACTTCGCACGCGTGCGCTCGATCACTTCCGCCGGCAACCTGGGCCCCGGCGCGGTCTTGCCCCAATCCAGCGTCTCCAGGTAGTCGCGCACGAACTGCTTGTCGTAGCTCGGCGGGCTGGTGCCCACTTCGTACTCGTCCGCCGGCCAGTAGCGCGAGGAGTCGGGCGTCAGCATCTCGTCCATCACGTACAGGCGGCCGTCGGCATCGGTGCCGAACTCGAACTTGGTGTCCGCCAGCAGGATGCCGCGCTGGGCGGCGTAGTCGGCGGCGAAGGCGTAGATGCGCAGGGTCGCGTCGCGCACGCGTTCGGCCAGCTCCGGCCCCACGGCCTTGACCATGGTGTCGAAGTCGATGTTCTCGTCGTGATCGCCCACCGCAGCTTTGGTCGAAGGGGTGAAGATGGGTTCCGGCAGTTTCTCCGCCTGGCGCAGGCCATCGGGAAGAGCGATGCCGCTGACCGCACCGGTGCGCTGGTAATCCTTCCAGCCGCTGCCGATCAGGTAGCCGCGTGCGATCGCTTCCACCGGCACCGGCTTCAGGCGTTTGGTGACCACGCTGCGTTTGGCGTACAGCGCCGGCTCTACTCCCGCCGGCAATACCGAAGCCACATCGATGCCGGTCAGGTGGTTGGGCAGCAGGTGGGCGGTCTTCTCGAACCAGAAATTGGAAATCTGGCAAAGCATCTCGCCCTTGCCGGGAATCGGGTCGGGCAGCACCACGTCGAATGCGCTCAGACGGTCGGTGGCGACCATCAGCAAGTAGTCCCCGGACGGCGCATCGGCAGGCAGGCGCTCGCGCGACAGGTCGAAAACATCCCGTACCTTGCCGCGATGGCGCAGCGTAAGGCCGGGCAGATCGGATTGAAGCAGGGTAGTGGGCATGGAGCCTGGGTCCGCCGGGTAAAAGGGAGCAGGCCGCCTAGTTTACGGCGCGCAGGCGCTGCCGTGCCGTAAAATGCGCTCAACACGCCAACAAGGCCGCCGATGAACCGCTGGTACGGAAAACTATTGGGTCTGATCGCCGGCGCGTTGTTGTTCCGCCCCAATCCCGTTTTTGGTGCGCTGATAGGTCTGATCATCGGTCACGCCTTCGATCAGGACTGGTTCAAATTGAGCCGCGACAACCCTTATCGCGTCTTCAACCTGACCAGCGAGGCCAGCGACGCGGAAATCGACCAGGCCTATCGACGGCTGATTTCCCAGTACCACCCCGACAAGATGACCGGTGCGGCCGACGATCTGCGCCGGCAGGCCGAAAAGAAGGCCGGCGAGATCAACGCCGCCTACGACCGCATCAAGAAGCTGCGCAAGCGCTGACCCATCTCACCGGATCGCCACCGGATCGCCAATGGAACCCGCCCCCATGTCCGACTGCATCATCGCCCCGTCCATCCTCTCCGCCGATTTCGCCCGTCTGGGCGAGGAAGTGGACAATGTGCTGAAGGCCGGCGCCGACTGGGTGCATTTCGACGTGATGGACAACCATTACGTGCCCAACCTGACTATCGGCCCGCTGGTCTGCAGTGCACTGCGCAAGCACGGCGTGACCGCGCCGATCGACGTGCACCTGATGGTGAAGCCGGTGGACCGCATCGTTCCCGATTTCGCCGAAGCCGGCGCCACGCTGATCAGCTTCCACCCGGAGGCCAGCAACCACGTGCACCGCACCATCCAGCTGATCAAATCGCACGGTTGCAAGGCCGGGCTGGTGCTGAACCCTGCCACGCCGGTCGATGCGCTGGACTGGGTGCTGGAGGACCTGGACATGGTGCTGCTGATGTCGGTCAATCCCGGTTTCGGCGGTCAGGCTTTCATCCCCTCGGCGCTGGACAAGTTGCGCGCGGTGCGGAAGAAAATCGATGCGACCGGCAAGGCCATCCGCCTGGAGATCGATGGTGGCGTGAAGGCCGACAACATCGGCGAAATCGCGGCCGCCGGCGCCGATACCTTCGTGGCCGGTTCGGCGATCTTCAACGCGCCGGACTACCCGCAGGTGATTGCGAAGATGCGTGCGGCAGTCGCCGCCGCGGGCCGGTAAATCCTTCGGTAAGACCCCGTCATTGAAAAGGGACGGAAGCTTTCGCCCCGTCCCCGGAAGATTGGAGGCTTATCCTGCCTCCGCCAGTCGTCCCTGCTATGGACTCCCACGCTAAGGGTCCAAAATGACGGGGTGATGACACGGGGGAAGGCAAAAAGCCGCGGCCTCGGGTTAAAGTACTCCTCGTGACCACACAGACCTTCTCCCGCGCCCTTTCTTCCGCTCGCCCCAGTTGGCGATGGTGGCCTGTTGCCGTCGTCCGCCTGACTCCCGCGATTCGGAAGGAAACCTGTTTTGATCACGCCCCAGCAATTCCAGCAGCACGCTGAGCAAGGCCATACCCGCATCCCGGTGGTGCGCGAAGTGCTGTCCGACCTGGACACGCCGCTTTCGGTCTACCTGAAACTCGCTGACGCCCCGCACACCTATCTGCTCGAGTCGGTGGAAGGCGGCGAACGCTTCGGCCGCTATTCCATCATCGGCCTGCCAGCCAAACGCGTGGTCACGTTCCGCGGCCACGCCATGGAAATCCGCGACCATGGCCAACTGATCGAATCGCGCCAAGTCGCCGACCCTTTCGCCGAAGTCGAAGCGCTGCGTGCGGAACATTCGGTGCCCAAGCTGGAAGGTCTGCCTGGTTTCACCGGTGGGCTGGTGGGCTGGTTCGGCTTCGAGTGCATCGGCTATATCGAGCCGCGCCTGGCGGGCGGCGACAAGCCTGACGAACTGGACACGCCCGACATCCTGTTGATGCTGTCGGAGGAGCTCGCGGTCTTCGACAACCTCAAGGGTCGCCTGTACCTCATCGTCCACGCCGATCCGCGCGAAGCCGGCGCCTGGGAAAACGCGCAATTGCGGCTTGATGCATTAACCGAAAAATTGCGCCAGCCCGGCTCGTATCCGGCGCCGATCACCCGCAACGTGCTGGACGAAAGCCATTTCGTTTCCGGCTTCACCCGCGAGGGTTTCATCGCCGCG
>CAMLGZ010000031.1 GCA_946479745.1 uncultured Pseudoxanthomonas sp.
GGTGCGGTAAGAGCGCACCGCGAGTCTGGCAACAGACCGGCACGGCAAACCCCACCGGGAGCAAGACCAAATAGGGACCTCATGACGCGGCCCGCGTCGGGTCCGGGTAGGTTGCTCGAGCGTAACGGCGACGTTGCGCCTAGAGGAATGACTGTCCACGACAGAACCCGGCTTATCGGCCGGCTCCGCCGCTTCTATTGGCGCCTTGCGCCAATAGAAGCCCCATGGTTGCTTTGCAACTATGGGCCCCGGGCTTGTGCTTCCAATTCCCCGCCGCTGTCGCGGCGCCCCCTTTACTAAAGGGGGCTGTTGCTTCGACCGTTATTACAGTGTCTGTAGGAGCGACGTGAGTCGCGAATATTTTTTCCATCGCGACTTACGTCGCTCCTACGCGTTGTTGAATAGCGTGGTTTCGCCTTCGAAAACGCCATCGGGGCCGAATCTGCGTTCGCTTATGTAGCCGCGTCCTTCGTAGTCGATGGCGATGATCGTGCTGGCGCGGGTGCCGTAGACGGGGTCGCGGATGAAGGCGGGGGAGAGTTTGCGTTCCAGATCCAGGCCGATGCCGGTATCGGGTAATTCGGCATCGGCGGCGACATGCTCGTCGGCGAGCGCACGCCACAACGGTTCCGGATCTCTCGCGTCGGTCTCCGACCACTTCAGCATCGCTTCGCAAAGACGTTGCGTCTTTGGCCACGGAATATCGAAACCTCCATTGGACATGCCATGGATGCCCGGAGCGATGGTGCGGTGTTCCAGCGACGGATGGTTGCCGGCGTATTCGCACGAATCCGCGTCGGCGATCAGCAGGTTGAAGGGCGAATAATCCCGGGCGCTCGCCATCAGGTCGCGGGCATGGCGTGCAGCATCGGTTGTGTCACGCAGAAAACCCACCGGCAGTTCCCCGCGCGACGGTCCTGAAACGGTCTGCGCCAGCGGATCGCGCACATTGGTGACCACGGCGACGCGCCCGCGCGTCTCGATGCCTACCCAGGTACCCCCGGATTGCAGGTCGCGCCCGGCCCGCACGCCGGCCGGTTCCGGCCACACCGCCAGTCCGGCGGTGGGGCGCGCATGAAATTCATCGCGGTTGCCGGCCATCAGCAACCGCCAGCGGGGGTGGACCTTCCAGGCGACGGTGACCAGACACATGCCCGTGATTTTCGATCCTCGCGCAGTCGGCCGCCAGTGAAGCCATCTCAGGAGACCGTGAGATTTGTGATGTTCACATCCCCTCCACAGCCCTGAATCCACGTTCAATCTCAAAATTTGAGACTAAACAGCATCTTGTGGATAACCTTTGAACAAGTTTGTGAAGTATGCCGCAAGCTATTGAACTACAAGCTGATTTATTCCCGTCTTCCCTGTTGACAACCTTTCGACCAGTGCTAAGGTGGGTGTCAGAGGGAAGACCGGGTTATTAGTGGTTTTTCGTGGTTCAATTGCCGCCTTCCAGCGGATTTCGTGGGTGCAGGGGTCGTGTTCCAAGGTGAGACCGCCATCACAGTTGACGATAAGGGCCGGTTGGCGGTGCCCACCGCCTACCGTGAGCTTGTCGCGCGCGAATGCGGCAACCGGCTGGTGATCGCCTACAACCCCTTCGAGCTGGGCTGCTTGTACCTGTATCCCGAGAAGGAATGGCAGCGCGTCCGCGATTCGGTCAATGCCTTGCCCAGCACCCAACGCGCGCACCGCAACCTGCAGTTGAAGCTGGTGGGCGCTGCGACTCCTGTGGAGCTGGACGGCAACGGCCGCATCAGCATTCCGGCCAGCCATCGCAGTGCGGTGGGCATCGAGAAAAAAGCCGTGCTGCTGGGCATGGGCGACAAATTCGAATTGTGGAGCGAGCAGGCGCATCACGCGCAGATCCGTCAGACCTTGTCCGACGACGATCTGAGCGAGCACATGCTCGACCTGAAGCTGTGACGGGCGGTGCCCGGGTGCGCGGCGAAGCGCAGGCCGGCCACCTTCCCGCGCGGCATCTGCCAGTGATGTTTGTGCAGGTCATGGAAGGACTGCAGGTGCAAGAGAACGGAACCTACCTGGATGGCACCTTCGGGCGCGGCGGACATGCGCGCGGCGTGCTGCAAAAACTCGGCCCGGGAGGCCGGCTGCTGCTGATGGACAAGGATCCCGAAGCGATCGCACATGCCGAACAAGAGTTCGCCAGCGATGCGCGCGTGACGATCCGCCGCGGCAGTTTCGCCACGCTCGCCCAATGGGAAGCGACCGCCGCCGGACTCGACGGCATTCTGCTGGATCTGGGCGTGTCTTCGCCGCAGCTGGATGTGGCCGAACGCGGTTTCAGCTTCGGCAAGGATGGCCCGCTGGACATGCGTATGGATCCGGATAGCGGCGAGAGCGCGGCCGAATGGCTGATGCGCGCGGACGAGGCCGAGATCGCGGACGTGCTCTGGACCTATGGCGAAGAACGGCTGAGCCGACGCATCGCCAAGGCCATCGTCGCGCGCCGCGCCGAAAAACCGTTCGCCCGCACGGCCGATCTCGCCGATCTACTGGGCGCCGTCGTCGGCCGTGGCAAGCACGACATCAATCCAGCCACGCGCAGCTTCCAGGCCATCCGCATCCACATCAATCGCGAGTTGGCCGATCTGGAAGCTGGCCTGGACGGCGCGCTGGATCGCCTGAAAGTCGGCGGTCGGCTGGCGGTGATCAGCTTCCATTCGCTGGAAGACCGCATCGTCAAGCGATTCATCGCCAAGCATGCGAAAGCGCCGCCGGCCAATCGCCGCTTGCCGGAACTGGATGCATTCGTGCCCACGCTCAAGGCCATCGGCGACGCCCAACGCGCCGACACGTCTGAAACTTCCGCCAATCCGCGTGCCCGCAGTGCCGTGTTGCGCGTGGCCGAAAAACTGGGGCTGGCCGCATGAGCCGCTTCCTGCTGGTGGTGTTGATCCTGGGCGGCATCGCTTCGGCGATCGGCGTGGTGTATGCGCGCCATCGCCATCGCCTGCTGTTCGTGGAACTCTCGCGCCTGGAGAAAGTTCGCGATGAGCTCAACATCGAATTCGGCCGCCTGCAGCTGGAGCAGGCCACCGTGGCCGAAAGCAACCGTATCGACCAGATCGCGCGCATGCGCCTGGGCATGAAATTCCCCGAAGCGGGCGATGTCGTGGTGGTGCGCCCATGAAGAACCGGGAAAAGAACCAGGCACCGCGTGGACGCAACCGGGCGCGGTTCAATCTGCGCGGGCGGGTGATGCTGGTGGTGTGCGCTCTGGGCTTGTGCTCGGTCAGCCTGATCGGCCGCGCCGCCTACGTGCAGCTGGTCAATCGCGATTTCTACCAGCGCGAAGGCAACGAACGCTTCGTGCGCAACATCGAGATTCCGACCTCGCGCGGCATGATCACCGATCGCAACGGCGAGCCGGTGGCGGTGTCTTCGCCGGTGGAATCGATCTGGTGCGACCCGCAGGAGTTGCTGAAAGCCCCGGACCGCTTGCCGGAGCTGGCGCGCGCCCTGGGCGAGCCGCTGGATACGCTGACCAGCCGCGTCAGCCAGCGAGCGGAAAAAGAGTTCTATTACCTCAAGCGCCGCATCAATCCGGACGAAGCCAGGAAGATCCTGGCCCACGGCGTGCCCGGTGTGTATTCCAAGCGCGAGTACCGCCGCTTCTACCCGCAGGGCGAAGCGATGGCGCATGTGCTGGGCTTCACCAATATCGACGACCGTGGTCAGGAAGGCGTGGAACTGGCGTTCGACGAGTGGTTGCGCGGCAGTCCCGGGGCCAAGAAGGTGATCCGCGACAACCGCGGCCGCATCGTCGAGAACGTGGATCTTGTCCAGCAGGCACAGCCGGGCAAGGACCTGACCCTGAGCATCGATCGTCGCATCCAGTACCTGGCCTATCGCGAATTGCGTAACGCGCTGATTTCCCATGACGCGAGCAGCGGTTCGGCAGTGGTGCTGGACGTGGCGACCGGTGAAGTGCTGGCCATGGTCAACCTGCCCGCCTTCAATCCCAATGCGGCTTCGCTGGGCAAGCCCGATGCGCATCGCAACCGCGCAGTGACCGATCTGTTCGAACCCGGTTCGACCGCCAAGCCGCTCACCGTCGCTGCCGGCCTCGAAACCGGCGTGATCACGCCCGCGACGGTGTTCAACACCAATCCGGGATGGATGCCCAACGGCAGGTATCGCACCACCGATACGCACAACTACGGCGTGCTCGACACTACGGGTGTGATCCGCAAGAGCTCCAACGTGGGTGCGGCCCAGATCGCGAACCGGCTGGACAAGCGGCAGTTCTACGACTTCTTCCGCAAGATGGGGTACGGCCAGAGCACCCGCAGCGGCTTTCCCGGCGAAGCGGCCGGACTGTTCCCTGCACCTGACCAGTGGAGCGGCACCAGCAAGCAGACCATGTCCTATGGATACGGCTTGGCGGTTACACCGCTCCAGGTCGCGCATGCCTATGCGACGCTCGCCAACGGCGGGCGCGCCATCCAGCCGACCTTCGTCAAGGGCGAGCGCAACGAGCCCAAGCAAGTCCTCGACCCGGCGATCGCGGCCGAGGTGATGAAGATGATGCAGACCGTGACCGAGCCCGGTGGCACCGCTACCCAGGCCGCGATCCTCGGGTACCACGTCGCTGGCAAGACCGGCACTTCGCGCAAGGCGTCCGCCGGTGGTTATTCCCGCAAGTATCTGTCGTTCTTCGCCGGCGTGGTGCCGGTGGACAACCCGCGCTTTGCGATGGCCGTGGTCGTGAACGATCCCACCAGCGGCTCCTACTACGGCGGCCTGGTCGCGGGACCGGTGTTCCACAACGTCATGGAAGGTGCGCTGCGCCTGATGGACGTGCCGCCGGACGACATCGAGACCTGGATCGCGGCGCAGGAAAAGGGCGACGCCAAGCGCGCGACCGCAGTGGCGACGCCCGATGCGCCGATGCCCGTCGACGTGCACGCCTCGTTGCCGGCGCCGCTGCCGGGTGACGTGCAATGAGGCGCGCCATGGCTCTTGCCGACCTGCTGCCGGAGATGGAGATTCCGCGCGATATCGTGATCCGCGGACTGGTCCTGGACAGCCGCCACGTCGAGCCGGGCGACGCCTTCGTCGCCATCGCCGGGTTCGGCGCGCATGGCCTGGGTTTCGTCGAGCAGGCCCAGGCTGCGGGTGCCAGCGCGATCCTGTTCGAACCGCCTGCGCCGGCTGAATTCGACGTGCCCGCCGATGCGATCGCCGTGCCCGGCTTGCGTGCGCGCATGGGCGAGATGGCCGACCGTTTCCACGCGCGTCCTTCGCGCGACATGTCGATGGTCGGCGTCACCGGCACCAACGGCAAGACTTCCACCGTGCAGTTGCTGGCGCAGGCCTGGCACCTGCGCGGCCTGCGTGCGGCCAGCATCGGCACGTTGGGCGCAGGACTTTACGGACAAGTCGTTCCAACGGGCTTCACCACGCCGCTGGTACTGCAGATGCATGCGTTGCTGGCGCAGCTTCGCGACGCCGGAGCCAAGGCCGTGGCCATGGAAGTCAGTTCCCATGCGCTGGATCAGGGCCGCGTGGATGCGGTGCATTTCGATGTCGCCGTGTTCACCAACCTCACCCGCGATCATCTGGACTATCACGGCGACATGGCCGGCTACGGTGCAGCCAAGGCGCGACTGTTCGCCTGGCCCGAGCTGCAGGCGGCGGTGGTCAATCTCGACGATGCGTTCGGCCGCGAACTGATGGCGCAGCTGCCGCAGGACCTTCGCGCAATCGGCTTGAGCTCGCGCGACGAAGCCCGGGCCAGCGTGCGCGCAAGCAATCTGAATCTGGACGCGAACGGCATCGCCTTCGACCTGATCGTCGAAAACGACAGCTACGGGGTCCAGTCCAAGCTGCTGGGCCGTTTCAACGTGGACAACCTGCTGGCGGTGGCCGGTGCGCTGCATGCGCTGGGCGACGCGCCCGGCGACATCGCGCGCACGCTGTCCAGATTGCAGCCCATCCACGGCCGCATGAACCGCCTGGGCGGCGACGGCCAACGGCCGCTGGTAGTGATCGACTACGCGCACACCCCCGATGCGTTGGAACAGGCGCTGTCCAGCCTGCGCGACCATGCGTCGGCGCGTGTGATCTGCGTGTTCGGCTGCGGCGGCGAGCGCGATGTGGGCAAGCGCCCGCTGATGGCCGCGTGTGCCGAGCGACTGGCCGATCGGGTGATCGTGACCGACGACAATCCGCGCGGCGAAGACGGCGACGCGATCGTCGCCGACATCCTGGCTGGTTTCGCCAAGCCTGATTCGGTGATCGTGCAGCGCGACCGCGCTCAGGCGATCGCCCGCGCGATCGGAGAAGCCGGAGCCGACGATATCGTGCTCATCGCCGGCAAGGGCCATGAGCCTTATCAGGAAGTCGCCGGCGTGCGTCACGAATTCGACGATACGGCGGTAGCCCGCCAATATCTGGAGGCGCGGGCATGAAGCGGCTTCCCTTATCGCTGCTTGCGCACTGGGCTGGCGGCGAACTGCGCGGCGAAGACCTGCTGGTCGACACGCTGACCAACGACACGCGCAGCCTGATGCCGGGCAGCCTGTACGTTGCGCTGCGCGGCGAGCGCTTCGACGGCCACGACTTCGCCTACGACGCGGCCATGCGCAATGCCTCGGCATTGATGGTCGATCACCCGGTGGAAGTGGATCTGCCGCAGGTCGTTGTGGCCGATACCCAGCTGGCGCTGGCGCGCATCGCCGGCAATCTGCAGCTGGATCGCGGCGGCAAAGCCATCGCCATCACCGGCAGCAACGGCAAGACCAGCGTCAAGACCCTGGTCGTGGCGATCCTGCAGCGCGCCGGCAACACCTATTTCAATCCCGGCAACCGCAACAACGAGATCGGCCTGCCGCTGGCGGTGATCGATGCGCCGGACGATGCGGATTTCTCCATCTATGAAATGGGTGCCGGCAAACCGGGCGACATCGCCTACCTGACCGACATCGTCACTCCCGACGTATCGCTGGTGAACAACGTCGCCGCCGCGCACCTGGAACGCATGGGCAGCCTGATGGGCGTGGCCCAGACCAAGGGCGCGATCCACTCGGCACTCGCCGTCGACGGCGTGGCCGTGATCAACGCCGACGACGCGTTCGCCGAGTACTTCGCCGGCCTTGCCGCGGGCCGACGGATACTGCGCTTCGGTCTGGACTCCACTGCCGATGTCACTGCACGCGACATCGCGGCCGGAGTCGACGGCTCGCGTTTCATTCTGGTCACTCCGCAAGGCGAAGCGGCCGTCGAGCTGCCGTTGCCTGGCCGCCACAACCTGCTCAACGCGCTCGCTGCCGCATCGCTTGCGCTGGCGAGCGGCGTGGCCCTGGCAACGATTGTCGAAGGCTTGGCCGCAAGCAAGCCGGTGCCCGGCCGTCAGGTCGCGCACGTGCTGGCCAATGGCGCCGTTCTGATCGACGACAGCTACAACGCCAATCCCGGTTCGCTGGCCGCGGCCATCGACACGCTGGCCGCGGCGGGCGGCGAAGCCTGGCTGGTGCTGGGCGACATGCGCGAACTGGGTGAGGGAGGCGAAGCGCTGCATGCCGATGTCGGGCGCCAGGCCAAGGCTGCAGGCCTGCGCCGCCTGTACACGCTGGGACCGTTGAGTGCGGCCGCCGCGCTGGCCTTCGGCGAAGGCGCGCGCAGTTTCGAAACGCATAAAGAACTGGTCGATGCATTGCGCACCGATCTTTCACAGGCCGCGGAGCCGAAAACCCTGCGCTGCCTGGTCAAGGGATCGAGAGGAAGCGCAATGGATCGCATCGTCACGGCATTGCTGTCCACAGGGGAGGGCGCATCGCATGCTGCTTGAATTGACACGTTGGCTGCAGCAGCTGGAAAGCCTGTTCGGACTATTCGGCTACCTGACCTTCCGCGGCATCCTGGCGGCGCTGACCTCGCTGTTCCTGTCGCTGTGGATGGGTCCGGCGGTGATCCGCCGGCTGGCCCAGTTCAAGGGCGGCCAGCCGATCCGCCAGGACGGCCCGCAGACGCATTTCACCAAGGCCGGCACGCCGACCATGGGCGGCGCGCTGATTCTGATGACGGTGCTGCTGTCGGTGCTGCTATGGGGCGACCTGCGCAACCGTTATGTCTGGGTGGTGCTGCTGGTGATGCTGGCTTTCGGCGCGATCGGCTGGTACGACGACTGGATCAAGATCGTCAAGCGCGATCCCAACGGGTTGAAGTCGCGTTGGAAGTATCTGCTGCAATCGATCTTCGGTCTGGCTGCCGGCATCTTCCTGTTCATGACCGCCGATCCTTCGGTGCCGGCCTCGACCACTTTCTATATTCCGATGATCAAAAGCGTGGCCCTGCCGCTGGCCGGCATCGGTTTCATCGCCATCGCGTATTTCTGGATCGTCGGTTTCTCCAATGCGGTCAATCTGACCGACGGTCTGGATGGACTGGCGATCATGCCCACGGTGCTGGTGGCTTGCGCGCTGGGCGTGTTCGCCTATGCCTCCGGCAACGCGGTGTTTTCGGCCTATCTGCAGATTCCGCAGGTGCCGGGTGCGGGCGAGTTGGTGATCATCTGCGCGGCCATCGCCGGCGCGGGGCTGGGCTTCCTGTGGTTCAACACCTATCCGGCCATGGTGTTCATGGGCGACATCGGCGCGCTGGCGCTGGGCGCGGTGCTGGGAACCGTTGCAGTGATCGTGCGCCAGGAGCTGGTGCTGGTGATCATGGGCGGCATCTTCGTCATCGAAACCCTGTCGGTGATGATCCAGGTGGCTTCGTTCAAGCTCACCGGCAAGCGTGTATTCCGCATGGCGCCGATCCATCACCACTTCGAATTGAAAGGGTGGCCAGAGCCGCGCGTGATCGTGCGCTTCTGGATCATTTCGGTGGTGCTGGTTCTTGTCGGCCTTGCTACGTTGAAGGTGCGCTGATGAACGGCGCTCCCATCAACAATCCGCCGCGCCAGGCCACGCGCCTGGAAGCCATCGGCGGCCGCTACGATCCGTGGCTGCTCGGGGTGACCCTGGCGCTCACGGCGCTGGGCGTGGTGATGGTCGCATCCAGTTCGATCGCCATGGACAGCAATCCCTTCTACTACCTGACCCGTCACCTGGTGTTCCTGGCGTTGGGCATCGGTCTTGCCTACGTGGCCATGCGCACCGAACTCAAGACCGTCGAGCATTACAACCAGTGGTTGCTGCTGGCCTGTTTCGTATTGCTGCTGATGGTGTACGTGCCGGGCCTGGGCAGCAGCGTCAACGGCGCGCGCCGCTGGATCAACCTGGGCGTCTCCAAGTTCCAGGTCGTGGAAGCGGTCAAGGTGCTCTACATCGTGTGGCTGTCGAGCTACCTGGTGCGCTTCCGCGACGAAGTGAACGCCACCTGGCCGGCGATGCTCAAGCCTCTGGGTGTGGCGGTGGCGCTGGTCGGCCTGCTGCTGCTGCAGCCGGACTTCGGTTCTTCAACGCTGTTGCTGGCAATCACCGCCGGCATGCTGGTGCTGGGCGGGGTGAACCTGCCGCGCATGTCGGCGCCGATCGTGATCGGCCTGCCGATCTTCGCCTTCATCGCGATTCTCGAGCCGTACCGCATGCGGCGCATCACCTCTTTCATGAATCCGTGGGAAGACCAGCTGGGTTCCGGCTACCAGCTCAGCAACGCGCTGATGGCCGTCGGTCGCGGCGAGTGGTGGGGCGTGGGCCTGGGCGGTTCGGTGCAGAAGTTGAACTACCTGCCCGAGGCGCATACCGATTTCATCTTCTCGGTGATCGGCGAGGAACTGGGTTTCGTCGGCGTCTGCGGCGTGATCGCGTTGTACGCACTGCTGGCCGGCCGCGCTTTCCAGCTGGGTCTGCGCTGTGTGGAAATGCGCAGGCACTTCGCCGGTTACTGCGCGTTCGGCATCGCGCTGTGGATCAGCATGCAGAGTTTCGTCTCGATTGGCGTCAATCTGGGCCTGCTGCCGACCAAGGGCCTGACCCTGCCGCTGATTTCGTCGGGCGGCTCCAGCGTCCTGATGACCTGCGTGGCGATGGGGCTGCTGCTACGGGTTTCCTACGAACTCAATCGCGCCGAACGCCAGGTCGCTTTGCTGCGCGGCGAAGCAGCGCCGGCAGCGGAAGCGCCGGCACCTGCTGCTCCCGCCGCCACGACGCAAGCGCCGATGCGCGGTACCAGCCGGTTGAACTCGCGCGTCGAGCCCACCTTCGAGAGGATCGCATGAGCGCACGCAGCGACGCGCCGGTCATGATCCTGGCGGGCGGCACCGGCGGGCATATCTTCCCCGCGTTGGCCGTGGCCAAAGTGCTGCGCGCCCGCGGCGTGCCGGTGACCTGGCTGGGTGCCGACGGGGCGATGGAAACGCGGCTGGTTCCCCAGCACGATATTCCACTGGACACCCTTGCCATCTCCGGCGTGCGCGGCAAGGGCAAGCTCGCCTTGCTGGGCGCGCCGTGGCGCATCTTCAAGGCGATCCGCGGCGCGGCCTCGGTACTGCGCCGACGTTCGCCGCGGGCGGTGGTCAGTTTCGGCGGTTTCGCGGCGGGTCCCGGCGGCATGGCGGCGCGGTTGCAGGGCCTTCCGTTGCTGGTGCACGAACAGAACCGCGCACCCGGTTTCACCAACCGCGTGCTGGCGAAGTTCGCGCGGCGCATCCTCACCGGCTTTCCCGGCAGCTTCCCGACCCGTGAAGAAGCGGTAGGCAATCCGGTGCGGGGCGAAATCGCCAGTCTGCCGACGCCCCCGCAACGTTTTGCAGGACGCACCTCGCCGCTGCGGCTGCTGGTGCTGGGCGGCAGTCAGGGTGCTCGTGCCTTGAACCTCGCGCTGCCGCAAGCGCTCTCGGCGCTTTCCGGATTCCAGATCGAAGTGCGCCATCAATGCGGCGAAAAGATGCGCGAGGAAGCAGTGCGCGCCTATGCACAGGCCAATGTGGCCGCCAGCGTGGAAAGCTTTATCGCCGACATGGCCGAGGCCTACGCCTGGGCCGACCTGGTGGTCTGCCGCGCGGGCGCATCCACGCTGGCCGAACTATGTGCAGTCGGCATCGGCAGCGTACTGGTTCCTTTCCCCGCCGCCGTCGACGACCACCAGACCAGGAACGCGATGTATCTGGTCGAACGCGGCGCCGCTGTTCTGCTGAAACAGGACGACCAGCTGGCGATGCATTTGCAGCGCACGCTGGGCGAACTCGCTGCCGATCCCGCCCGCCGTCTGGCCATGGCCGACGCCGCGCGCTCGCTGGCAAAACCCGATGCGGCCGAACGCATCGCCGACATCATTCTCGAAGAATCAGTATTGGAACGCGCAGCATGATGATGGCCGCCGCACGCGAACGCCGCTTGCAACATACGGGCAACTTGGCCCAGGAATTCCGCCGCGTGCATTTCGTGGGCATCGGCGGTTCCGGCATGAGCGGCATAGCCGAGGTGCTGTGCACGCTGGGCTATGAAGTATCCGGTTCCGACAATGCCGACAATGCCGCCACGCGCCGGCTGGTGTCGCTGGGCGCGCGGGTGATGCGCGGGCACAACGCGTCCAATGTGCTGGGCACCGATTGCGTGGTGGTTTCCAGCGCCATCAAGCACGACAACCCGGAACTGATGGAAGCGCGCTCGCAGCGCATTCCGATCGTGCCGCGCGCGGCGATGCTCGCCGAGCTGATGCGTTTCCGCCGCGGCATCGCCGTGGCCGGCACCCATGGCAAGACCACCACCACCAGCCTGACTGCGGCGGTGCTGAGCGAAGGCGGGCTGGATCCGACTTTCGTGATCGGCGGCCAGCTGCTCGCCGCCGGCGCCAACGCCAAGCTCGGCGACGGCCAGTGGCTGGTGGCCGAGGCGGACGAAAGCGACGGCAGTTTCCTGCGCCTGAATCCGCTGATGGCCGTGATCACCAACATCGATTCGGATCACCTGGAGAACTACGACAACGATTTCTCCAAAGTCCAGGCCGCCTTCGCCGAATTCCTGCAACGCCTGCCGTTCTACGGGCTGGCGGTGCTGTGCATCGACGACGCGGAAGTGGCGGCGCTGGCGGCCGATACGCCGCGCCATGTGATGAGTTATGGCTTTGCCGAGAACGCCGATGTGCGCGCCGAGGACGTCACCCAGGAAGGCGGCTGCATGCGCTTCACCTTGCGCCTGCCTGAAGATACGCACGTGCAGGTCAAGCTAGCCTTGCCCGGTCGCCATAACGTGCAGAACGCGCTCGCAGCGGCGGCCATCGGCTGGCAACTGGGCGTGGCGCCGCAGGACATCGCCAACGCGCTGGAGAAATTCTCCGGCATCGGCCGCCGCTTCAACGATCTGGGCGAAATCACCACGCCGAACGGTGCGCGGGTGCGCTTGGTCGACGACTACGGCCACCACCCGCGCGAACTCGCCGCGGTGTTCGCCGCCGCGCGCGGCGGCTGGCCTGACAAGCGTCTTGTCGTCGCTTTCCAGCCGCACCGTTACAGCCGCACGCGCGATCAGTTCGACGCGTTCGCCGCGGTGCTTTCCGAAGTCGATGCCCTGGTGCTGAGCGAAGTCTATCCAGCCGGCGAAGCGCCCATCGCCGGCGCCGACGCCAAGTCGCTGGCGCGTGCCATCCGCGCGCGCGGCCGCAACGAGCCGGTGGTGGTCAGCCAGGTGTCCGAACTGGCCGGTGTATTGCCCGACGTGCTGCAGGACGGCGATCTGCTGCTGCTGATGGGCGCCGGCGATATCGGCCATGTCGCGCAAGACATCGCGGCCCAGGGTTTTGGAGTAAGCGGGCATTTAGTGAGCAAGCACGAATGAGCAAGTACGAATTCCCCGCGCTGCGAACCGCCGACCCGAAAGCATTCGGTCGCGTCGCCGTGCTCCTCGGCGGCAGCTCCAGCGAACGCGAAGTGTCGCTGGACTCCGGCCGCAACGTGTTGGAGGCCCTGCAGTCGCGCGGCATCGACGCAGCCGCTGTGGACGGGATACCGGCCCTGGCCGAGGCGCTGGTGCAGAAGAAATTCGATCGCGTATTCAACATCCTGCATGGCCACAAGGGCGGTGGTGAAGACGGCATCGTGCAGGGCTTGCTCGAGACCTTCGGCATTCCCTACACCGGTTCCGACGTGCTCGGTTCGGCGCTGAGCATGGACAAGGTGCGCACCAAGCAGGTGTGGCTGTCGTTGGAACTGCCTACGCCGCGTTACGTGCGCCTGCTCCCCGGCGACGATGTGCATGCGGCGGCCAACAAGCTGGGCTTGCCGGTGATCGTCAAGCCGGCCAATGAAGGCTCGAGCGTCGGCGTGACCCGCGTGTTCGCGCAGGGCGATCTGGAAGCGGCGGTGGAGCTTGCGGCGCGCTACGACGGCGAGTTGCTGATGGAGCAGATGGTCGTCGGCGACGAACTCACCGTCGCGGTGCTCGGCGAAACGGCATTGCCGTCGATACGCATCGTGCCCAAGGGCGAGTGGTACGACTACCACGCCAAGTACAAGGCCGAAGATACGCAGTATCTGTGCCCGGGCCTGGAAGGCGCCGACGAAACCGAGATCGGCCGCATCGCGCTGGCCGCGTTCCAAGCGGCCGGTTGCCGTGGCTGGGGCCGCGTGGACGTGATGCGCGACCGCACCACCGGCAACTTCTACCTGTTGGAAGTGAATACCGCACCCGGCATGACCAGCCACTCGCTGGTGCCCAAGTCCGCAAAACAGGCGGGCATCGGTTTCGAAGAACTGTGCTGGCGGATCCTGGAAACCACGCTGCCGGAGGTGGCCAGCCGATGAACGCCGCGCTGCGCATCTTCACCTGGCTGCTGGCATTGGCGCTGGTCGTCATGCCCGTGGTCGCGGTGATGAACGGCTGGATCGGCGCCGAGCGCTGGCCGCTGACCAAGCTGCGCGTGCATGGCGAGTTCAAGCGTGTCGATCCGGTCCAGCTGCGCGCAGTGGTGTTGCCCTACGCCAAGCCCGGCTTCTTCGCCGTGCGCTTGCAGAGTGCGCAGGACGCCGTGGAAAAACTGCCCTGGGTCGAACGCGCAGAAGTACGCAAGCGCTGGCCGGACGTGATGGAAATAGAAATAGTCGAACACAAGCCGTTCGCGCGCTGGGGCGCCGATCGTCTGTTGTCCGAGCACGGCCGTCTGTTTCCGGTGCCGAAGGGCATGCGCTCCGATGCGTTGCCGCTGCTCGGCGGTCCCGATTCGCAGGTGCAGGAAGTGGTGAAGCTCTACAACGAATCGCGCGAACTGTTCGCACCGATAGGTTTCAAGGTCGACAGCCTGGTCATGGACCGTCGCGGCAGCTGGTCGCTGGCCCTGAGCAATGGCACCCAGGTGGTGGTGGGCCGCGCCGACGCGCGCCCGCGCCTGGGCCGCTTCGCGCGGATGCTGCCGCAACTGCTGGCGCGCAATACGTCGCCGCTGGCGCGCGCCGATCTTCGCTACACCAATGGTTTTGCATTGAGCTGGTCGACTACGAAGCCAGCCGTTCCGGGGGCTTCGTCCTCCATTCCTGCCGCCACTGGCGGCACGTTACAGACGCAGGCAAGCACATGAATCGCAAGGGCGACAAATCGCTGATCGTCGGTCTCGACATCGGTACTTCCAAGGTCACCGCACTGGTCGGCGAGTATTCGCCGGGCAATCCCATCGAAGTGATCGGCATCGGCTCGCACGAATCGCGCGGGCTCAAGCGCGGCGTGGTGGTGGACATCGAGTCCACGGTGCAGTCGATCCAGCGCGCGGTGGAAGAAGCCGAACTGATGGCGGGCTGCGAAATCCGTTCGGTCTACGCCTCCATCTCCGGCGCGCACGTGCAGTGCAAGAACTCGCCCGGCATCGTACCGATCCGCGACGGCGAAGTAACCTGGGGCGACCTGGACCGCGTGCTGGAAGCGGCCAAGGCCGTGGCCATCCCCGCCGACCAGAAGATCCTGCACGCCATCCCGCGCGAGTACGTGCTGGACGATTCGCAGGAGGGCATCCGCAATCCGGTCGGCATGACCGGCGTGCGCCTGGAAGTGCATGCGCATCTGGTGGTGTGCGCGCAGTCGGCGGCGGCCAATATCAGCAAGTGCGTGCAGCGCTGCGGTCTGCAGATCGACGACCTGATCCTGTCGTCGCTGGCTTCCAGCGTAGCGGTGCTGACTTCGGACGAGCGCGAACTCGGCGTGGTGCTGGTCGACATGGGCGCGGGCACCACCGATCTGGCCGTGTTCGTGCAGGGCGCGATCTGCCACACCGCGTCGCTGCCCATCGCCGGCGACCATGTCACCAACGACATCGCGCACATGCTGCGCACGCCCACGCCGGAAGCCGAACAGATCAAGGTCCGCTACGCCTGCGCGTTGGCGCAGCTGGCCACTGCCGAAGAAAGCATCCAGGTGCCCAGCGTCGGCGATCGTCCGCCGCGCCGGTTGCCGCGCCATTCGCTGGCCCAGGCGGTGCAGGGCCGCTACGAGGAAATCTTCGAGATGGTGCAGGCCGAACTGCGCCGCTCAGGTTTCGAGGAACTGGTGCGCGCCGGCATGGTGCTGACCGGCGGCGCTTCGAAGATGGAAGGCGTGGTCGAACTGGCCGAGGAAATGCTGCAGATGCCGGTGCGCATCGGCATTCCGCAGCACGTCACCGGGCTGGGCGAAGTGGTCGGCAACCCGGTGCATGCCACCGGCGTTGGCCTGCTGCTGATGGGCAGCCAGATCGAGCACCCGCGGCGTCCGTCGCTGCCTTTGGGCAAGACCGGAAGCCTGCTCAACAAATTGAAGAACTGGTACCGCGGCGAGTTCTGAGCCGCGCAAGAGTTAAGCGCATCCGCGACGGCGCGGGTGGGTGAGGCGGGAAGGGAAAAACGGGAATTGAGCTGCAACCCGATTGATTGCGATACACAACATAACTATTAAGAGGACATGGACATGGCACATTTCGAACTGGTTGAAAGAATGGCTCCCAACGCGGTGATCAAGGTCATCGGCGTGGGCGGCGGCGGCGGCAACGCGGTCGCGCACATGGTCAGCAGCAGCGTGGAAGGCGTTGAATTCGTCACCGCCAACACCGACTCGCAGGCCATCAACAACTGCGGCGCCAAGACCCAGCTGCAGCTGGGCGGCAACGTCACCAAGGGTCTGGGCGCTGGCGCCAATCCCGAAGTCGGCCGCCAGGCAGCACTGGAAGACCGCGAGCGCATCATCGCTGCGCTGGATGGCGCCGATATGGTGTTCATCACCGCCGGCATGGGCGGCGGCACGGGTACCGGCGCCGCACCGGTCGTGGCGCAGCTCGCTAAAGAGATGGGCATCCTGACCGTGGCCGTGGTCACCAAGCCCTTCCCGTTCGAAGGCCGCCGCCGCATGCAGGTGGCGCTGAAAGGCATCGAGGAACTCAGCCACCATTGCGATTCGCTGATCACCATTCCCAATGAAAAGCTCATTACCGTGCTGGGCCGCAACGCGACCATGATCCAGGCCTTCCGCGCCGCCAACGACGTGCTGCTGGGCGCCGTGCAGGGCATTGCGGACCTGATCGTGCGTCCGGGCCTGATCAACGTCGACTTCGCCGACGTGCGCACCGTGATGAGCGAGATGGGCCTGGCGATGATGGGCACCGGCAGCGCCCGCGGCGACGACCGCGCCTCCGCCGCGGCCGAGTCGGCGATCCAGAACCCGCTGCTCGACGACGTCAACCTGTCCGGCGCCAACGGCATCCTGGTCAACATCACCGCCGGCCCGGATTTCACCATGGCCGAGTTCGACGAAGTGGGCCGCACCATCGAAGGCTTCGCCGCCGAAGATGCGACCGTGGTCCTGGGCACCGTGCTGGACCCGGACATGCAGGACGAAGTCCGCGTCACCGTGGTCGCCACCGGCCTCAACCGCACCGCGGCCGTACGCCAGCCGCTGGGCCGTGGCGAAAGCCACAACCTGCGCGAGCCGATGCGCGCGCCGATCAAGCTGGTCCGCGACGCCACCACCGGCATGGCTTACGACGCCAACGCCATGATGGATCCGGTGGCCAACGCGGTCAGCGGCCTGGGCCTGCGCCGCGGCAGCGCCGAACCGGCTTCCGCGCCGGCCGCCGCCGACCTGCCGGGCGATTACCTGGATATTCCGGCGTTCCTGCGCCGCCAGGCGGACTGACCGGTCACAGATCGACCCTCTCCCTGTAAATGGAGCGGGGTAGTGAGTTGAAGGCGGATCTCCTTGCCAGGGAGGTCTGCCAAGCAAGACTGTCCTGTCCTTTTGCTGCCGGGCCTTTTCGGCCCGGCAGGTTTTTGATTCGAAACTTCGCCCACGGCATTGTTTCAGCCGTAGGACAGTACGATTCTTCCGTTAAGATTCAGGCACCTGCGTGCTAATCTCGCGGTCCGTTGAACCCCTGCCTCGCGTTTCCCACCCATGACCCAGCAGCGCACCCTCAAGAATGTGATCCGCGCTACGGGCGTGGGGCTGCACAGTGGGGAAAAGGTCTACATGACCTTGCGTCCGGCCCCGGTGGACAACGGCATCGTATTCCGCCGCGTGGACCTGGACCCGGTGGTCGAGATTCCCGCCAATGCCGAGCTGGTCAGCGAAACCACTTTATGCACCGGCCTGAGCCGTGACGGCGCCAAGGTCATGACGGTCGAACATCTGATGTCGGCGATGGCCGGCCTGGGCGTCGACAATGCTTTCGTGGAACTGTCTTCGGCCGAGCTGCCGATCATGGACGGTTCCGCCGGTCCTTTCGTATTCCTGCTGCAGTCCGCCGGCGTGGTGGAACAGAACGCGCCCAAGCGCTTCCTGCGCATCAAGCACCCGGTGGAAGTGCGCGACGGCGACAAGATCGCGCGTTTCGTGCCGTACGACGGTTTCAAGGTCGGCTTCACTGTGCAGTTCGACCATCCCATGATCCCCGCTTCGCAATCGCGTGCGGAGATCGATTTCTCCACCGCCGCCTATACCAAGGAAGTCGCGCGCGCGCGCACCTTCGGTTTCATGCGCGACCTGGAATATATGCGCGAGCGAAACCTGGGGCTGGGCGGCTCGATGGACAACGCCATCGTGCTGGACGAATTCCGCGTGCTCAACGACGACGGCCTGCGCTATGCCGACGAGTTCGTGCGCCACAAGATCCTCGACGCGATCGGCGACCTGTATCTGGCCGGGCACCCCATCCTGGGTGCGTACGAGGGCTACAAGTCGGGCCATGCGCTCAACAACAAGCTGGTGCGGGCCCTGATGGCCGAACGCTCGGCCTGGGAAGAAGTGACTTTCGAAACCGCCGGCCCTGCGCCGGTGGCCTACGGCAGCCCCGCGCTCGCCGTCTGAACCCCGGCCGTCGGCCGGCAGCCTGATTTGGCCGGAACTGTGAACCCACGACGCCGCTTGGCCGTCAATTCACAATAAATTAACTATTCGATAACGAACGCATTGCCTTTGCTGGGTACCATGCTTCGGCCTGTGCGCGCCGGATTCAACGTTTGGCCCGGCCGCCCCGGTGTTCAGGAACGGGGTCCTTGCCCCCATCGGGTCCGGCGGAGTCCGGGTCGTCCAGGGATGCCAAGGCGGCTTTGAGCGCACTGCGCGAAGCTTCCGACATGGGTTTCACCGCAAGTCCGGCCGGCTCAGGCCGCTGGAAGGGCGCTGTTGTAGTTTTCGCAACCACCTCGGTGGCTGCAAACCCGATGGATCGGGCCAAGTTGATCAATTCGGGTGCGGCAAGTCGCAATTTGGCGTGCCACACAGGGGAATCGACAATAAAAACGAGTTTTCCGCCGGTCACGTTCCCCAGTTTGCAGTGTGGGGCCAGGGCAGGCGGTAGACAGGGGCGAAGTTGCTGTTCCAGCGCGTCGAGCCACAAGGCTCTGCGCACCGGGTCGGTGGCGGCATCCGACATCGCAGCCTGCAAGGCGGGCTGTGGGGATGAAGCACGACGCGGTTGGGACTTCGAATCAGACATCGGTATCTATGATCTTTCAAAGCATCGTAAACAATTCACGCGCCGGCATGGCCCACTTTTTGGCCAGCAGGTCCCATCAAGCCCGTGTATTCATGTATTCCCGCCCGCTCGCCAGCGTCGGCATCCTGCTCGCTGCCGGCCTTCTGCTGGGTTTCGGCGGTCGCAGCGCCGCCGGTATGGCCCAGGTTTCGCTGCTGCAGGCCAAGGCCGACAAGCAGCAGACCGAGCTGGAGCAGGTCCGCCGTGGCGCCCAGCAGGAAGTCAACGCCATGGCTGCGCGCCTGGGCGAACTGCAGGCCCAGGCCAACCGCCTCAATGCGTTGGGCGAACGCCTGACCCGTGTCGGCCAGCTGCAGGACGGCGAATTCGACTTCGACAAGCCGGTGGGCGTGGGCGGTAACGACCAGAGCTTCGACATGGAGCCCCGGGCGCTGAATGCCGGGGTGACCCAGCTGGAACGCCAGTTCGCCGCCTCGGGCAAGCAGTTGTCGGTGCTGGAAGCGCTGCTGTTCAATCGCGAGCTGGACAAGAACGCCATGCCTTCCCGCATGCCGATCGCCAACAGCTACATCACCTCCGGTTTCGGCGGCCGCGCCGATCCGCTGGGCGGCGGCAGCCAGTATCACCGGGGCATCGATTTCGAGGCCGACGTGGGCGATCCGGTGCTGAGCGTGGCCGACGGCGTGGTCAGTTTCGCTGGGGTCAAGAGCGGTTACGGCAACGTGGTCGACGTGGACCACGGCAACGGCTACGTGACCCGCTACGCGCACAACTCGCGCCTGGTCGTCCGTGTGGGCGATCTGGTCCGCGTGGGCCAGGAGATCGCCAAGGCGGGCTCCACCGGCCGTTCCACCGGCGCGCACGTGCATTTCGAAGTCTGGGAAAACGGCAACGTTGTCAATCCGCGCAAGTTCCTGGGCGAAGGCCCGACCCCGGTAGGGCAGGTCAAGCGCGGCTGAGCGGTAGGTCGGGGCTATGCCCCCGACGCACGGAGATACCCTTGGCTTCTGCCTGAGGGCATCGCGGGCAGGGCCCGCTCCTACATGGGAGCGCACCTTGATTCACCGGGTCCCGCCCCAAGCTACAATGGTGTGTTGCCAACAGGGCGCATTGCGCCCTGTTTCGTTTTGGGCGGCAGGAAGCGGGCTCGGAGAGCCGCCGACTGCGCCCGACGCTCCTTTCAACTCCGGTTCTCTACTCAATGATCAACAGTCTGCTCACCCGTGTCTTCGGTAGTCGCAACGAACGCCTGCTCAAGCAACTCCAACGTAGCGTCACCAAGATCAACGCGCTGGAACCGGAGCTGGAAAAGCTCTCCGACGACGCGCTGAAGGCCAAGACCCCGGAATTCCAGAAGCGCATCGCCGACGGCGAAGCGCTGGACAAGGTCCTGCCCGAAGCTTTCGCCGTCTGCCGCGAAGCCTCGCGCCGCGTGCTGGGCATGCGCCATTACGACGTGCAGCTGATCGGCGGCATGGTGCTGCATCTGGGCAAGATCGCCGAGATGCGTACCGGCGAAGGCAAGACGCTAGTGGCGACATTGCCGGTATATCTCAATGCGCTGGAAGGCAAAGGCGTCCACGTCATCACCGTGAACGACTACCTGGCGCGCCGTGACGCGGCCTGGATGGGCAAACTGTACGGCTGGCTGGGCCTGACCGTGGGCGTGGTGTACCCCGGCATGCCGCACAGCGACAAGCGCGAAGCGTACGCGTCCGACATCACTTACGGCACCAACAACGAATTCGGCTTCGACTACCTGCGCGACAACATGGCGATGTCGCGCGAGGACCGCTACCAGCGCGGCCTGCACTACGCCATCGTCGACGAAGTGGACTCCATCCTGATCGACGAGGCGCGCACCCCGTTGATCATCTCCGGCCCGGCCGACGAATCGCCGGAACTGTACATCCGCGTCAACCGCATCGTGCCCAAGCTGGTCAAACAGGAAACCGAAGAGAGCGAAGGCGACTTCTGGGTCGACGAGAAGGGCAAGCAGGTGCACCTGTCCGAGGCGGGCATGCAGCACGCCGAGGAGCTGCTGCGCGAGGCCGGCATCCTGGAAAGCGAAGAGGACAGTCTGTACGGCGCCAACAACCTCAGCGTGGTCCATCACCTCAACGCGGCCATGCGCGCCAACGCCATTTACCAGCGCGACGTGGACTACATCGTGCGCGACGGCGAAGTAGTGATCGTCGACGAGTTCACCGGCCGCACGCTGACCGGCCGCCGTTGGTCCGACGGCCTGCATCAGGCGGTGGAAGCGAAGGAAGGCGTACCGGTCCAGCGCGAGAACCAGACCCTGGCCAGCATCACCTTCCAGAACCTGTTCCGCATGTACAAGAAGCTGTCCGGCATGACCGGCACGGCCGATACCGAAGCCTACGAATTCCAGAGCATCTATGGCCTGGAAGTGATCGTCATCCCGACCAACCGCCCGACCGTGCGCAAGGATTCGCCCGACCAGGTGTTCCTCAACCGCAACGGCAAGTTCAACGCGGTGCTGGCCGACATCCAGGACTGCTACGCACGCGGCCAGCCGGCGCTGGTGGGCACCACCTCCATCGAAACCTCCGAGCTGCTGTCCGAGCACCTGCGCAAGGCCGGCGTGCCGCACGAAGTGCTCAACGCCAAGCAGCACGAACGCGAAGCGCACATCGTGGCCCAGGCCGGCCGTCCCAAGGCCATCACCATCGCCACCAACATGGCCGGCCGCGGCACCGACATCGTGCTGGGCGGTTCGCTGGAAGCCGAATACGAAGCGCTGCCCGAAGGCGCCAGCGATCTCGACCGCGTCCGCATCAAGCGCGAATGGCAGAAGCGCCACGACGAAGTGAAGGCCGCCGGCGGTCTGCATATCGTCGGCACCGAACGCCACGAATCGCGCCGCATCGACAACCAGTTGCGCGGCCGTTCCGGCCGTCAGGGGGATCCGGGTTCCTCGCGTTTCTACCTGTCGCTCGAAGACAACCTGATGCGCATCTTCGCCAGCGATTGGGTGCAGAAGGCGATGAAGCTGATCGGCATGAAGGAAGACGACGTCATCGAAGACCGCCTGGTCAGCCGCCAGATCGAGAAGGCGCAGCGCAAGGTGGAAGCGCACAACTTCGACATCCGCAAGAACCTGCTGGACTTCGACGACGTCAACAACGACCAGCGCAAGGTGATCTACAACCAGCGCGACGAGCTGCTGGACGCCGAGTCGGTGAAGGAAAACATCGAAGGCATCCGTGCCGATGTGGTCGAGGACATGGTCGCCAAGTTCGTGCCGCCCAACTCGGTGGACGAGCAGTGGGACCTGCAGGGCCTGGAGCAGGAGCTGGCGGTGGAAGCCGGCCTGCCGCTGCCGGTCACCCGCTGGCCGCAGGAAGCCGAAGAGCTGGACGCCGAACGCATCGCCCAGCGCGTGCAGGAAGCGATGGCCGCGCACTTCGACGAGAAGGAAGCGCAGCTGGGTCCGGAAACCATGCGCTCGCTCGAGAAGCACATCATGCTGACCGTGCTCGACAAGAGCTGGAAGGAGCATCTGGCCAGCATGGATTACCTGCGCCAGGGCATTCACTTGCGCGGCTATGCGCAGAAGCAGCCGAAGCAGGAATACAAGAAGGAAGCCTTCGAACTGTTCTCCGAGATGCTGGAGAAGGTCAAGCGCGAGGTGGTCACCATCCTGGCGCGCGTACGCATCCGCAGCGAAGAGGAAGTGGCCGCGTTGGAGGCCGAGGAACGCCGCGTGGCGGCCGCCCGCGCGCAGCAGCTGCAGTTCCAGCACCAGGAGGCTGGTGGTTACAGCGCCGACGAGGAAGCCGCCGATGTCGAGGCCGCCCAACTGGGCTTCTCGCCAGTCACCCGTGACGGCCCCAAGGTCGGCCGCAACGACCCCTGTCCCTGCGGCAGCGGCAAGAAGTTCAAGCACTGCCACGGGCAGTTGAGCTGACCTGAAATTGTAGGAGCGGGCCCTGCCCGCGACCGCCTTTTGCGTAATCTCAGTCAAAAGCAGTCGCGGGCAGGGCCCGCTCCTACAGTCGATTGATTTGCGTTCGGTGCGCGATTCCCGGCAAGCTCCGGGTCATGCCTTCTTCTTTGCGTTTCATCCACGTCGCCGCCGCGGTCATCACCGACGCGCGTGGCCGCATCCTGTTGGCGCGCCGCACCGATGGCCGCGATCTGGCCGGCCTGTGGGAGTTTCCGGGCGGCAAGTGCGAGCCGGGCGAATCGCCGGAGCACGCGCTGATCCGCGAACTGCAGGAAGAGCTGGGCATCACCGTGCAGGTCGGTCCGCCGCTGATCAACGTCCCGCAGCAGTACCCCGACAAACGCCTGCGCCTGGACGTACGCCAGGTCACGGTATGGCAAGGCGTCGCACGTGGCGTCGAGGGCCAGGCCCTGGCCTGGGTCGCGCCTGAAAAGCTGACGCGCTACCCCATGCCACCCGCCGACCGGCCGGTGGTCGCCGCATTGCTGCAACCGGACCGCTATCTGGTCACGCCCGAGCCTGGCGATGACGATGCCGCCTGGCTTGCTTCCCTTTCCGCCGCACTGGCCGCCGGCATCCACCGCGTGCAGCTGCGCGCGCGCACGATCGACGCGCGGCCGCGTTGGCGTGACCTGGCCGAAGCCGCCGCAACCCTCTGCCGCAAGGCCGGCGTCGAGGCGCTGGTCAACGGCGACATCGATCTTGCGCGGGAGCTGGGCATCGGCGTGCATCTGCGCTCCACCCAGCTGAAAGAGCTGTCTGCACGGCCCCTTCCCGAAAACCTGACTGTCGCCGCGTCCTGTCACGACGCCGAAGCACTACAGCTCGCCCAGACCCTGGGTTGCGATTTCGCCGTCCTCGGCAGCGTGTTGCCAACCGCCACCCACCCGGAAGCAAACCCTTTGGACTGGGAAGGCTTCGCCAAGCTCCGCGAATCGGTCTCGTTGCCCATCTACGCCATCGGCGGCCTTTCCCCCGCAGACATCCATGAAGCCCGCCAACACGGCGCTCAAGGCATCGCCGCCATCCGTAGCCTTTGGCTCCCTTCATCCTTGTAGGAGCGGGCCCTGCCCGCGACCGCCTTTAGCCGGATGTTTCCGCCAAAGGCGGTCGCGGGCAGGGCCCGCTCCTACAGGGGTTTTCCTAGGGTGGATCGCGGCGTTTGCCGATAACAATAATGGCTGGGCTGCTCCAATCTTGGAGCATGGAAGAAACAAGGTCTGCGGAAAAAGATCAAGGACATCTTGCTTTGCGGCGAGGGCGCCAGTCATTGATCGATCACGTCTATCACGTGACCACAACTACAAAAGCGCGCGAACCATTCTTCAACGCGAGCAATGCGGCCCACGCCGCTGCCAGATGCTTCACCGAAAGCTCCCTGCTGGGTGATTGTGATCTCCTAGCCTGGGTACTGATGCCCGATCACGTGCATTGGTTGTTGCAATTGGGCGCCAGGGACAGTTTGGATACGGTCGTAAACCGACTCAAATCTTCCAGCGCGCGAAAAGCGAATGCCGTGCTTGGCCGAAGCGGCGCACTGTGGGAGAAGGCTTATCATGATCGGGCCATGCGCTCGGACGACGATCCGATGAAGGTGGCGCAATACATCATCGCCAATCCTGTCCGTGCGCAATTGGTTACCAGCATAGGCGACTACCCATATTGGAATTCCCTCTGGATATGAATCACTGATATGTAGGAGCGGGCCCTGCCCGCGACGCTCTTTGTTGGGATATTCCCCGCCAAGAGCGGTCGCGGGCAGGGCCCGCTCCTACAGAGCGATTACGGCTGCAGGGATAGCGCGCGGTAGCGGGCATCCAGTTCATCGACGGCTGCGCTCAGGTGCGAGAGGTCGCCATCGTTGACCACGATATCGTCGGCGATAGCCAACCGCTGCGCGCGCGTGGCTTGGGCGGCGATCATCTTTTCGGCCAAGGCCTCGTCGATGCCGTCGCGCTGCATCAGGCGCGCTTTCTGCGTGGCGGGCAGGGCGTCTACCACCAGGATGCGGTGCAGCCACGGATAAGCGTTGCGGCCGCCGCCTTCGGTCAGCAGCGGGATCGCAGCGATCGCATACGCACTGGCGGCTGCGCGGCACTGCTCTTGCAACTGAGTGCGGATGATCGGGTGCAGGATCGCTTCCAGCGCACGACGCGCCGGCTCGTTGTCGAACACTAGGGCGCGCAAGCCTGCGCGGTCCAGCCTACCGTCCGCCATCAGCACGGACGCGCCGAAATGCGCCACCACCGCTTCCAACGCTGGCTGGCCCGGTTCCACGATCTGGCGCGCTATCAGATCGGAGTCGGCAACGAATATCCCGCGTGCAACGAATTCCCGTTCCAGCGCGCTTTTGCCCGAGGCGATGCCGCCGGTGAGTCCGATGAAGTAATCGCTCATGCGCCCATTATGGGTAGGAGCGCCCCATGGGCGCGAGCTCTTCTCTACGTTCGATGATGTCCAAAGCTCGCGCCCATGGGGCGCTCCTACGGGCTCAGGCCAGGCCGGAGAACTTCATGTAGGCGTCGACCATCTGTTTGCCCCAGAAGAAGACGATCCAGCCGGCGATGGCCAGATACGGGCCGAAGGGAATGGGCGTGGCGCGGTCACGGCCTTTGACGGCCAGCCACACCGAGCCAATGACGGCGCCGACCACGGAGGACAACAGAATGATCGGAAGAATGCCCTTCAGGCCCACCCAGGCGCCCAGCGCGGCCAGCAGCTTGAAATCGCCGTGACCCATGCCTTCCTTGCCGGTCAGCTGCTTGAACAGCCACCATACCGTCCATAGCGAAACGTAGCCGGCGATGGCGCCCAGTACCGCCGGTTTGGCCGGCATGTACAGATTGTCCAGGCTGGCGATCAGTCCCAGCCACATCAACGGCAGGGTCAACTGGTCGGGCAGCAATTGAGTACGCAGGTCGATGCCGGACAGCGCGATGAGGAAGCAGCTCAGCAAAATGGCGCCGAAGCCCTGCCAGCCGAAACCGAAATGCCAGACCGAAACCAGGGCCAGGACCGCAGTCAGCAATTCGACCGCCGGATACTGGGCCGAGATGGGCGCATGGCAATGGCGGCACTTGCCGCGCAGCGCCAGCCAGCTGAATACCGGGATGTTCTCGTACCAGGACAGCCTGTGCTTGCAGTGCGGGCAGTGGGAAGGCTCGATAACGATGCCCGGCGGCGGCGGGTCGTAGATCTCCGGCTGTTCCAGGATCTCCGTCGCGTCGCGCTTCCACTGCCATTCCAGCCGCCGTGGCAACCGCAGGATCACCACGTTGAGGAAGCTGCCCACCAGCAAGCCCAAACCGGCCGCAAGGGGATACCCCAGTGCGGGGTTCTGGTCTAGGAATGCCATGCGGGAATATTAAATCGTCGCGGCCAGCTTGAAGATAGGCAGGTACATGCCTATGACCATGCCGCCGACCAGTACGCCGATGAATACCATGATGAAGGGCTCGATCAGGCTGGCCAACGCGTCCACGGCGTTGTTCACTTCCATCTCGTAGTACTCGGCGACCTTGAACAGCATCGCGTCCAAGGCGCCGGCCTCTTCACCGATGGCGGTCATCTGGATGACCATGTGCGGGAAAAGGTTGGTCTGCTTCAAAGACATGTTGACGGGATAACCCACTGCAACGTCATCGCGGACACGCAGCACCGCTTTCTCGTAAACGGTGTTGCCGGTCGCACCTGCCACGGTTTCGAGCGCTTCGACCAGCGGTACGCCTGCCTTGAACGTCACTGCCAGAGTGCGTGCGAAACGTGCGATAGCGGAGTTATGCATGATCTGGCCGATGATCGGCACTTTCAGGATCATGCGGTCAAGGAAGTGCTGGAAGGCGAGCGATCGTTTCTTGAAATACAGAAACGCAAAGATCGAACCGACTATGACGATCAAGAAGGCCCACCACCACGACACCATGAACTTGGACGCGGCTACGATCATTTTGGTGAAGGCGGGTAGATCAGCGCCGAAGTTCTTGAATACTTCCTCGAACTGTGGCACTACGAAAATCAAAAGAATGGAACTGACGAGTAGCGCCACCGCCATGACCATGATCGGATAGAACATGGCTTTCTTGATCTTGCCTTTGAGCGCTTCAAGGTTCTCTTTGTAACTGGCGATCGTATCGAGCACGGTTTCCAATACGCCTGCGCTCTCGCCCGCACGGACCAGGTTCCGATAGAGCTCATCGAATTGCACGGGATGCTTGGCCACTGCTTCGTATAATGAGGAGCCGCCTTCCACGTCGGCGCGTATCTGGCCCACCATCTTCTTCATGCGGGCGTTCTTGTGCCCCTCGCCGATGATCTCCAGCGATTGCACGATAGGCACGCCCGACTTCATCATGGTCGCCATCTGGCGACTGAAGAACGCGATGTCCTTGGGCGTTATGGTTTTCCCGGCCTGCCCGAACAAAGGCTTGGGCTTCGGTTTGACCACCGTTGGCGAGATGCCCTGGCGGCGCAGTTCGGCGCGGAGCAGATTCATGCTCTTCGACTGCTGCTCGCCTTTCATCTTGATGCCGCGCTTGTCGTTTCCTTCCCAGACAAACGTGACCAACTGAGAGGTATTGCGAGCTACGGGCTCGATCTTCTTCGCGCTACGTGTCACAGCCATACTGGTATCCCCTAGGCCGGCATCCCCACACCGGCGGTCATGCCCCGCATGTTAGCCGTTTCCCGGCAGCAGCGGTATTTGCCACTGTGACGCGCCGCAGGGTTTTAGATTTCCCTCGTAGGAGCGCCCCATGGGCGCGAGCTTTCGGTCATGCCTGCGGAGGAGCTCGCGCCCATGGGGCGCTCCTACAGGGGTCAATCCTTGGTTACGCGGTTGATTTCGGCCAGTCCAGTTATGCCGTGACGCACCTTCAACAGGGCCGATTGGCGCAAATCGCGGACGCCGGCCCTCTGGGCGGCCTCGGCGATCTGCATGGCGTTGCCGCCTTCCAGCACGATGGCCGAGATCTCGTCGCTCATCGGCATGACCTGGTAGAGGCCCGTCCGGCCCTTGTAGCCTTCGGTGCACTCCTCGCAGCCGACGGGTTCGTAGACGGTGATGCCTTCATCGACTTCGGCCTGGCTGAATCCCTCGGCCAGCAACGCGTGATGCGGCAGATCCATGGGCCGTTTGCACTTGTTGCAGAGCCGGCGCGCCAGGCGCTGGGCGATGACCAGGGTGACCGAGCTGGTGATGTTGTAGGGCGCAATGCCCATGTTCATCAAGCGGGCGATGGTCTGCGGCGCGTCGTTGGTATGCAGGGTGGACAAGACCATGTGGCCGGTCTGGGCAGCCTTGACCGCGATCTCGGCAGTTTCCAGGTCACGGATTTCGCCGACCATGATGATGTCCGGGTCTTGCCGCAGGAAGCTGCGCAGGGCGGCAGCGAAGGTCATGCCACGCTTGGTGTTCTGCTGGACCTGGTTGACGCCGGGCAGGCGAATTTCGACCGGGTCTTCGACCGTGGAGATATTGCGTTGTTCGTCGTTGAGGATGCCCAGCGCGGTATAGAGCGATACGGTCTTGCCGGAGCCGGTTGGGCCGGTCACCAGCACCATGCCGTAAGGACGTTGAATGGCATCTTCAAACAGCTTCTGCTGGTCCGGCTCGTAGCCCAGTTTCTCGATGCCCAGCTTGGCGGCGCTGCCGTCCAGGATACGCAATACGACTTTTTCGCCGAACAGGGTCGGCAAGGTGCTCACGCGGAAGTCGACCTGCTTGGTCTTGCTCAGGTTCAATTTCATGCGGCCGTCCTGGGGCACGCGCTTTTCGGCGATGTCCAGCTGCGCCATCACTTTCAGGCGGGCGGTGATGCGCATGTTCAGTTTGACTGGTGCCTTGGCCACCTGCTTCAGGATGCCGTCGATGCGCTGGCGCACCCGGTAGTCGGCTTCGTAGGGCTCGAAGTGGATGTCGGAAGCGCCACGTTTGATGGCATCCACCAGCATCTTGTTGACGAACTTGACGACTGGCGTGTCGTCTTCCTTGGTGCCTGCTGCGGCGTCCGAGGAAGAGCTCTCATCATCGCCACTGGTGATATCCAGCGATTCCAGGCCGTCGTCGTCGCTGCCGAATGCATTGCTCAGGTTGTCGGTCAGATTGGACCATTGTTCCAGGGCACGACGGAGCGAATCTTCGTCTACCAGGATGGGCTCCACCACCAGGTTGGTGTGGAACTTGATCTCGTCTAATGAATGGGTCCTAGTGGGGTCAGACACTCCCACGAACAAACGATTACCACGTTTGAACAACGGTAGGACTTGGTGCTTCTGGATTAGCTCATCACTGACCAGCTTGAGCGCGTTATGGGCCGGGTCGAAGGCTGACACATCCAGTAGAGGCATGCCGAACTCGATGGCATTGGCGGCTGCCATCTGGGGTGCGCTAACAAGCTTTTTCTCTGCGATCCATTGTGCCAACGGCACTTTCGCTTCACTTGCGTTGGCCATGGCTGAACGTGCATTGCTTTCATCCAGGGCGCCATCCTGAACCAGCCGACGGGCGATTCCGGTAATACCGACGAGGTTGCTGCTGGAAACTACTGCGTTCATGTTGCGGAATCCTAGGGCATTGCGGCTATAAGATCAGTTGCGCAAGAAACGAGCCAGTCGGGACTTCGGCCTACAGCATGGATTTGCGAACTACATGGCTGCCGCATCTGGTCACATTCTGCCGAAAATACGAATAAGCGGCTACAGCGCACCGTGGGTTAAGAAGCCCCGAATAGATATTTGCGAGTATCAGGGTTGTCTTTACGCCACATGACATTGTCTAGAAAGTAGTGGTGAAGGTTTATGAAAACCCAGAAGAGAAACAAGAACAATGACCCGCCAAAAACGCTCCGATCATAACTCGCGTTCGAGCTCAACCATTCCGGCGCAAGCCAAAACCCAACATAGCCCAGTATGAAACCAGAGAAGAGAAACAAGGCGAATTTTTTCCAGATGGAGCTTTTAGATTCGGTCTTGCCGCGCTCCATATTCAGTTTATACCTCCACACAACAGCGAGGTATTGCAGTGAGTGGAAGGCGGGAATAACAAGCAGCATCGCCGGGTGCATGGAAAGCAACCAAATATATAAGCTGGCAACGTATGCGATCATTCCATTTATGGGCGTGCCTGCAACTTGCGTCAACTTTATTTTGCGCAGGAACACGGGAATTACAAGCAGCGTAGTTGCGACGGTTATGGCAATGCTCGACCAAAAAATAGAATCGGGTACTGCAAAGCTGTAGTAGTTGATCTCCCAATAATCCACTTCTGAGAATGTTCGATTCAACAGCATCCAGGAAGTTATCCAAACGGCGTAGGCGTTGTACAAAAGTATTTTTTTAGATTTTTCATCAAAAAAATTCTTTTTCAATACGGCGTCTACCATAAGCATTCCATACCCCTGTTTCACATAGTGCCAGCCCACTAGGAAGAACATGAGATTCGAAGCCCAGCCCAATAAATTCGGATTTCCTGTGGCTACGCAATAAGTTAGGAACGTGACGAGAAGAACTGGGACGGCCAATCCAGCGAACAGGTATTTTCTTCTCAGGCCCGTAGGGAATACGGCTCCGAAAGCTCGCGCCTTAAAGTCGCGATAGAAGAGTTGATAGGAGTTGGCGAAATGGGGGTGGTTAATCACATTTGCCAACAACATCATCGTTGTCGCCACGACGGCAATATCGGCGCCTTTAGGCCAAAGAAACGGAACCGCAGCTAGTGCTATGAGTGATCCGCCGCCCAGCAACAGAAAATCAACGACGGGGCCTAACAAGTACACGGCTTTTAGGTTGGTCGCGCTAACCGCGGCTGCCACTTCAGGTTGATTGACAATTGTCGACATCGTCGATTCCTAAATGATGCCTGGCACTAGGCGATACCGGGTTCGGAGCATGTATTCGCGGTAGGTTGGATCATCCTTTAACAAGCGCTCCTCTTCCCATACTCTCAGGCCTTGAAAGAAGTACATCGCCATGAATAGGAGCAAGTTGTACCAGCTAAAGCTGGCCAGCAGAAAGCCCGTATGACCAATCAGATAGCCGAGATATATGGGGTGCCTAACGACCCTATAAGTCCCGCGTGTAACGACCCCACGGTTGGCCGGCAGGAGCCCGAACGATCGACCTAACGAAAGTTTGGAAGCGATTTGCCAAACAATTCCAAAGATCTGTAAGAAGGCCGAGATCCAGATAGGCGTAAGAACCTGGCCCTGCTCAAGTACAACGAAGTAAAAGAAGAATGTGCCAAAGAGCGTGCTGACAAGCGCGATAGGTCTGATCTTGGCGTGCTTGGACATTCGGGCGGAAAGATAGATCGACAAGGTAACCAGCTCGCCAGCAATCACTAAAGTCAGCGTCAGGCTTGGTTGCTCGAGCCATTGATGGCATGCGCGCCAAAGGAAGATGCCCAATGTCGATGCGGTAATCAGCCGGATGAGCCAAATTGAGACTGAACCACCCTTCATGCATTACTCCAAACAAAACGGGGGCGTTAAAAAACGCCCCCGCTGGATCAAGCTGGTAATAGTTTCTTGATTACGGAGCGGGTGCAGCAGCAGTGCGGCAGTTCGACGGCTTGTACTTCGTGTCGATGGAGCCGGCGCAAACCCAGGAGCCGATCACGCCGTTGGTCGTATCAACAGCCTGCGGGGTCAGCGTGATGTTGCCCGGGGCGCCCGGGACGTTGCCGGTTACCGTAATGACGCCGTCGGTGACACCGAGCGACGTAACGTACTGGCTGGTGTTGTTTGCGCAGCCCGAAGCCGCAAGGTCGGCCGGCAGGGCGTTGTTAGAAGCGACATATTCAGCAACCGAGGTCTTGCAGGCGCCAGCGGCAACTACCAGTTCGGAAACCTTCGAGCGCTTCAGGAAGTCCTGATAAGCCGGCAGAGCGATGGCGGCCAGGATGGCGATGATGGCGACAACGATCATCAGTTCGATGAGGGTGAAGCCCTGCATGTTCTTCTTCATGGATAAATCCCCTTATTAAGGTTTGGCTTGATTGGTATGGGACACAAGCCCCGTGTCCCATCACTGGTATGGACCGTGGGCGCCGTGGGTGAAACGTGCCACGTGCTCGGGGATTGTCGCAGGAAACGTGCCAATCGCCGGTTCTGACCGCCGGCACATCCAAAAAGAGTCACCGGTTCCGTTCTCTTTCGGAACGGGACTTCAATTCGCCTTTTCCATGACTCTATGCGTCACTAAGTGACGTTGAGGGTCGTTTTTATGGGCCGGTAACAGGCCATTCCTGATGATGATCACAGTTGCGGTAATGCCTGCCCAGGTAGCTGACCCAGTCTCTGAATAATGCAGCGGCGTTCACTTGTCAGGGTTCCTGAACTGTTCTTCCAGAACCGGAGACTTCCTCTCTCCCGCGTGGAATGCCGGCGATCCAGTAGCTGGTACTGCGGCCACCCTGTTCCGCAGGCACCAGCACACCAGCCGCCACCAGTGCCTTGATGTCGCGGAGCGCGGTATCGGCGGAGGTCTTGGTCAAGGCCGCCCATTTTCTATTGTTGAGCCTGCCCTCGAACCCCTCGTCCATGAGCCGGTTAAGCACCTGGACCTGGCGGGGCGACAGGGCCACGCCTGCGACTCGTTGCCAGAAGGGCATGCGGCGTTTGTTTCCTTTATTCAACGCATATTTTGCGTCGAATAGAAGGGCTATTCACCGCATCGCCTGTAGGAGAGCGGCCAGCGTGTGATCGCCTTTCGCGTTGTTGATCAAACCAAGAGCTGTCGCGGGCAGGGCCCGCTCCTACAGGTTTCAGGGGCGCGCTATTCCATCCCCAACTTTTTCAACTTATAGCGCAGCGCACGGAAGGTGATGCCCAGCTGCGCGGCCGCCTTGGTCTTGTTCCAACGGTTGTCTTCCAGTGCCTTCTGGATCGCCGCGCGCTCCAGTTGCTCGATATAGGAAGGCAACGCGCCCGCGCCTGGGTCGATGCCGGCCAAGGGCGCATCATCGGCGGCGCTGGGCGGCGCCTCGGCCGGTTGGCCCCGCCCCCCGTGGCCATTGCCCTGCGGCAGGTGCAGGTCGGCGGCATCGATCTGGTCGCCATCGGCCATGGCCATGGCGCGCTCCAGGATGTTCTCCAGTTCGCGTACGTTGCCCGGGAAGCCGTAGGTCGCCAGTGCGTCGATGGCTGCGGCGGTCGGTTGCGGAGCGCTACGGCCGTGCGAGCCGGCCAGGCGCGCCAGGATGGCCGCGGTCAGTTGCGGCAGATCGCCAGTGCGTTCGCGTAGGGGCGGCACGCGCAGCTCGATCACGTTGATGCGGTAATAAAGGTCATGGCGGAACCGGCCGTCATTGGCCAGATCGCCCAGGTCCTTGTGGGTGGCGGACAGGATGCGCACGTCCACCGCGATTTCCTGCGAAGCGCCTACCGGACGCACCGCCTTCTCCTGGATGGCGCGCAGCAGTTTGACCTGCATGGGCAGCGGCAGCTCGGCGACTTCGTCCAGGAACAGGGTGCCGCCATTGGCGGCCTGGAACAGACCGGTCTTGTCGGCATGGGCACCGGTGAAGCTGCCTTTCTTGTGGCCGAAGAACTCGCTTTCCATCAGCTCGGCCGGGATGGCGCCGCAGTTGACCGGGACGAAGGGGCCGGCCGCGCGGGCGCCCTGCTCGTGGATGGTGCGCGCGACCAGTTCCTTGCCCACGCCCGATTCGCCCAGGATGTAGACCGGCGCCTGGCTGCGGGCTACCTTGGCGATGGTGTCGCGGAGCAGGCCCATCGGCGCCGAATTGCCGAGCAGCCGGCTGGCCTGTTCCGGCGGGGGCGGTGGAGCGGGAGCACGCTCGGTGTTGTTGAGTTCCAGCGCATGCCTGACCAGGCCGCGCAGCACGCTGATATCCACCGGTTTGCTGACGAAATCGAAGGCGCCCGCTTTCAGCGCCTCCACCGCCAATTCGACGTTGCCGAAGGCGGTGATCATGGCGACCGGGGTCTTGGGATACAGGCGGCTGATGTCGCCGACCAGCTCGATGCCGTTGCCGTCGGGCAGGTTCATGTCGGTGAAGCAGAGATCGTAGGTGTTCCGGGACAGGTGCTCGCGCGCTTCGCCCAGGTTGGCGGCGGTATCGATGCGCAGACCCATGCGGCCCAGGGTCAACGTCAACAGCTCGCGGATATCGCGCTCGTCATCGACGATCAGGGCGCTGCGGTTTTCGCTCATTCGTGTCCCTCACAATCCCCTGTGCAAGAAGTGTAACTGTTCAGTGCCCTGTAGGAGCGGGC
>CAMLGZ010000032.1 GCA_946479745.1 uncultured Pseudoxanthomonas sp.
CGGTCGAATACCAGATCGAAGGCATCAACCAGATCCAGGCCAAGCCGCAGATCGGACTGGATTTCGCGCATGCGCTGCGCAGCATCGTGCGTCAGGACCCGGACATCATCATGATCGGCGAAATGCGCGATCTGGAAACCGCGCGCATCGCCATCCAGTCCGCGCTCACCGGCCACTTGGTGCTGTCCACGCTGCACACCAACAACGCCGCCGGCGGCATCACCCGCATGCTGGACATGGGCGTGGAGGACTATCTGTTGACCTCCACCATCAACGGCATCCTGGCCCAGCGCCTGGTGCGGCGTCTGGAGCCTGCGCATGCGGAGAAGTACCCGGCCTCGCCGGAGGAAATAGAGAAGTTCGGCCTGCGCCGCTACCAGCCTCAGGGCGAGATATTCCTGTATCGCCCGCGCGCTTCGGCCATCGCCCCGACCGGGTACCTGGGCCGCACCACCATCATGGAATTCCTGGTCATGAACGACGAGCTGCGCCGTGCGGTGATGCGTCATGCCGGCATGGGCGAGCTGGAGCAACTGGCGCGCGATGCGGGCATGCGCACGATGTACGAGGACGGTATCGTCAAGGCGTTGAGCGGGGAGACGACGATCGAGGAAGTGTTGCGGGTGACGGAGGATGCATGATCAGACAGACCGCAATAGGAGAATGACCGTATAGCTTCAGGTCGTCATTCCCGCGAAGGCGGGAACCCAGCGACTTTGCTTTTGGAATGCTTATGGACAAGCAACCAGCGACTTACATTCTTGCTAGCAATAGAAATGGGACCCTGTACATCGGAGTCACCAGCGATCTTATCGCCAGAGTTTGGCAGCACCGCGAACACGTCGTCGCGGGGTTCACAAACAAGTACCGCGTGACGAAACTGGTCTGGTATGAGATGCGCGGCACAATGGAAGAAGCAATCCTCCGCGAAAAACGGATCAAGAAGTGGAACCGGGCGTGGAAAACCCGGTTGATCGAAGAGAAGAACCTCTATTGGAATGATCTTTGGGAAGAGATCATCGGTTAAGAGCAAAGTCGCTGGGTTCCCGCCTTCGCGGGAATGACGATCTGAAGAGTTCCGGTTATATCTGATAAACCACAACCCACAGCCCACAGCCCACAGCCCAATGCCCCTCTACCGCTACAAAGCCCTCAACACCCGCGGCGAAGTCCTCGACGGCCAGATGGAAGCCGCCAACGACGGCGAGGTGGTGGCGCGTCTGCAGGAACAAGGGCATCTGCCGGTCGAGGCCAAACTTGCCTCAGAGGGCAGCGGAACTTCATTGCGCTCGCTGTTCCAGGCCAAACCCTTCGCCGGCGACCGGCTGGTGCAGTTCACCCAGCAATTGGCGACGTTGCTGGGCGCAGGGCAACCGCTGGACCGTTCGCTGACCATCCTGTTGGAACTCCCGGAAGACGACAAAGCGCGGCGCACCATTGCCGACATCCGCGATGCGGTGCGCGGCGGCGCGCCCTTGTCCACTGCGCTGGAGCGGCAGCACGGCACGTTCTCGCGCCTGTACATCAACATGGTGCGCGCGGGCGAAGCCGGCGGCAGCATGCACGAAACCTTGCAGCGTCTTGCCGATTATCTGGAGCGCAGCAGCGCCATGCGCGGGCGCGTGATCAATGCGATGGTCTACCCGGCGATCCTGATGGTGGTGGTGGGCTTCGCGCTGCTGTTCCTGATGGGCTACGTGGTGCCGCAGTTCGCGTTGATGTACGAAAGCCTAGACGTGACCCTGCCATGGTTCACCCGCGGCGTGCTCGCTCTGGGGTTGTTCGTGCGCGACTGGTGGTTCGTGCTGATCGCGGTGCCGGCGGCCTTGCTTTGGTGGTTCGACCGCAAACGCCGCGATCCGGTGTTCCGCGATCGTTTCGATGCATGGCTGCTGCAGAAGAAGTTGGTCGGACCGCTGGTGGCGAAAATGGAAACCGCGCGCCTGGCGCGCACCCTGGGCACCTTGTTGAAGAACGGCGTGCCCCTGCTGGCCGCGCTGGGCATTTCGCGCAACGTGCTCGGCAACCGCGCGTTGTCCGCAGACGTCGAACAGGCCGCCGAGGACGTGAAGAACGGCCATGGCCTGTCCGCTTCGCTGGCCAAGGGCAAGCGCTTCCCGCGCCTGGCGTTGCAGATGATCCAGGTGGGCGAGGAATCCGGCGCGCTGGACGGCATGTTGCTGAAAACCGCCGACACCTTCGAGCTGGAAACCGCGCAGGCCATGGACCGCATGCTGGCCGCGCTGGTGCCAGTGATCACCCTGGTCTTGGCGGCGGTGGTCGGCATGGTCATCATCGCTGTGCTGGTGCCGCTGTACGATCTGACCAATTCGATCGGTTGAGGGACCGCTGGCGATTCAGGAAACAGCCCGTTCAGAGATCCCCACCCACACTAACCGCCTCATGATTCCAAGGATTTCGTAATGCTGCGAGTTTCGCGCTCGATCACCCGTTCCCCCTCGCCGGCCGCGCAGAGCGGCATGAGCCTGCTGGAAATCATCATCGTCATCGTGCTGATCGGCGCGGTGCTTACCCTGGTCGGCAGCCGCGTGCTGGGCGGCGCCGATCGCGGCAAAGCCAACCTGGCCAAATCGCAGATCCAGACCCTGGCCGGCAAGGTGGAGAACTATCAGCTGGATACCGGCAGCCTGCCTTCGCGTCTGGAAGATCTGGTCACCCAGCCGGGCAACGCGAACGGCTGGCTGGGTCCGTATGCGAAGGCGGCCGAGCTCAAGGATCCGTGGGGCCACGTCATCGAATACCGTGCGCCGGGTGAGGCGCAGCCGTTCGACCTGATCAGCCTGGGCAAGGATGGCCAAGTCGGCGGCGACAGCTACAACGCCGACATCAAGTTCGAATAAAACGCCTGTATGGAGCGGACCCGCATCCAGCGCATCCGCCTGCGCCAACCTCCGGTCGGTAGTCTGCGCAAAGCGCGGGGCGTTTCCTTGCTGGAGATGTTGCTGGTGGTGGCATTGATCGCCATCGCCGGCATGCTGGCGGCCATGGTGCTGACCGGTGGCCTGGATGGCATGCGCCTGCGCTCCAGTTCCAAGGAAATCGCTGCGCAACTTCGCTACGCGCGGGCGCAGGCCATCGCCACCGGCCAACCGCAGCGTTTTGTGATCGATCCGGCCAGACACCGTTGGCAGGGACCGAACCAGAGACAGGGAAATATTCCGCCGTCGCTGGGCGTGGAATTCACCGGTGCGCGCGAAGCGCAGGCGCGCGCGGGTGAAGGCGGCATCCTGTTCTTCCCGGACGGAGCTTCCACCGGCGGCCGGGTGCAGCTGAGCGCGAAGAAAGCGGCCTGGCGCATCGACGTGGCCTGGCTGACTGGCGAAGTCAGGCTGGCGCGCGCGCCTGGTGGTGCGCCGTCGCCATGAAATCGCTGCCATGAAATCCATGCATTCCCGTCGCCAGCGCGGTTTCACTCTGATCGAAGTGATCATCGCCTTCGCCTTGCTGGCGTTGGCGCTGACCTTGTTGCTCGGTTCGCTGTCGGGCGCGGCGCGGCAAATCCGCACGGCCAACGACAGCGGGCGTGCGACCTTGCACGCGCAATCCCTGCTGGCCCAGTTGGGCGTCGGAGAAATCCTGCAGCCGGGGCGCAAGCAGGGCACGTTCGAGCAAGGACGCTATCGCTGGACGCTGGAAGTGGAGCCGTATGTCGATCCATTGAAGCGGCGTTCCCCGCAGACCGTCGCGTCGGCGCCGCGCCTGCTGCAGTTGCAACTGGAAGTGGAATGGGGCGATGCCCCGGGCCAGCGGCTGCGCTGGCAGACGCTGCGGCTGGCGCCTGCCGACATCAATGCCTCGGCGGTCGTGCGATGAACCGCAAGGCCATGAACCGCAACGTCCGCGGCTTCACCCTCATCGAAGTATTGCTGGCCACGGTATTGCTCGCCGCAGGGTTGGCGCTGGCCTTCGCCACGTTGCGTTCGGCCACGGCCATGGTGCAGCGTGGCGAAACCATCGCCCAGCGCAACGAACGCATCCGCTCGGTCGAGGGTTTCCTGCGCCGGCGCATCTCCTCGGCGCAGACCATCGCCTTCGCCATCGATCCCGATACCCAGAGGCAATACCGTTTCGTCGGCGAAGAGCGACGCATGCGTTTCGTGGCCGATTTGCCGGATTACCTGGGCCGCGGCGGACCGTACCTGCACGATCTGGTCGCGGCCGATGAAGGCAGCCAGCTGCTGGCCTCGTTCGCCATGGTCCAGGCCGGACAGACCGTGCGCGAGGCGCAGCCGCGCCCGCCGGAAATCCTGGCCGACAACCTGGGCGGCATACGCTTCCGTTATCGCGGACTGGACCAGGAGGGCAAGCTGGGGCAGTGGCAGGAACGCTGGACGGCGGCCGAGTCTCTGCCGCTGCAGGTATCGATCGACATCGAGTCCGCCGATGGCCAGGCCTGGCCCGGCTTAGTGGTATCGCTCGCGCAAGGCAACGGCCAGGACAACGGACTCGGCCAGGGCTTGGAGCCGCCGCCATGAAGCGCGAACGCGGGGCCGCCTTACTGCTGGTGTTGTGGCTGATCGCCTTGCTCACGGCATTGATCGGCGCCTTCGCCCTGACCGCGCGGGTGGAAGCCCTGCAGGGAAGGATATTGAGCGGCAGCGCCCGGGCCCAGGAAATGGCGCGGGCAGGGGTGGAGTACTCGCTGGTGCGGCTGGCCGACACCGAACCCACGACCCGCTGGCTGCCCGATGGACGCAGCTATCGGTGGAGCTACGCGGGCAGCGAAGTCGAGCTTCAGATCGTCGATGAAACCGGCAAAGTGGACCTCAATCAGGCCGGCCAACCTCTGCTCGCCGCGTTGATGCAAACGCAGGGCATCGATCAGGAGCAGGCCGGGCGCATCGCCTCGGCCATTGTCGACTGGCGCGATGCCGATCCGCTTACCCAGGTCGGCGGCGGTGCGGAAGACCCGGACTATGCAGCAGCGGGACGGCCTTATGGAGCCAAGGATGCGCCGTTCGAAACCGTGGCCGAGGTGGAACAGGTGCTGGGAATGACCCCCGAACTGTACGCCAGGCTGGAGCCGTATCTGACCCTCTACAGCGGTCGTGGCGAACCCGATCCCACTTACGCGCAGGCGCCGGTACTGACCGCGATGGGGCTGGATGCAACGACTTATCTGACGCAGCGCAGAAACCCGGTGCCCGGCGCTGGCGCAGCGCAGCTCGTGGGCGGAGGCAGCGGCACGTATAGTATCGACAGCCGCGCACGGCTGGACGATGGCCGGGTTGCGGTATTACGGACAGTGGTGCGTGCGGGTAGCGGCTCGGTACCGGGTTCGGCGTATACCGCGTTGCGATGGCAGGAAGGAACGGCAGCCCAATGACGACCACGCAGGAAAATCCGTCGCTGATGCAGGGCGTCCGTCGTTACGGCGCCGGCGCGGGCGGCTTTTTCCGCTGGTGGAAGCAGGCGTTGCTGTCGTGGCTGCCTTTGCGCTGGCGCGTGCTGTTCGGATTGGCCAGCAACCGCCTGCTGTTTTCCCAGATCGGCGACCAGCTGCGGCTGCAACTCCAGGATGCCGAAGGCCTGCACGAAATCGCCTGGCTGCCGTTGCCGTTGGAAACCGACCAGCTGGATGCCGTGCTCGACAACCGCACCGGCAAACTGCCGCGCTGGCTGCTGCTGCCGGCGGCCACCGCTCTGCAGCGCCGCCTGTTACTGCCAGCTGCGGCGGCCGAGCGCTTGCGCGATGTGGTCGGCTTCGAGGTCGACCGCCAGACTCCCTTCACCGCCGACAGCGTGCGTTTCGATGCGCGTGTGTTGGGGCGCCGCGCCGACGGTCAGCTGGACACCGAACTGGTAGTGGTTCCGCGCGCACGATTCGACGCGGCGCTGGACGGGCTGGGCGGCTTGGCCGGATCGCTGGCAGGCGTGGACGCCAGCGAGGCCGGCGGCTTGCCTTTGGGCGTCAACTTGCTTCCCGCCGAAACACGCCGGAACCGCCGCGATGCGATGGGGGTCTGGAATTGGGTGCTGGGGGCGCTGGCGCTGCTCGGCGTGGCCGCCGCGTTCTGGCAAATTCTGGATAACCGGCGTGAATCTGCGGACGCCTTCAGCCGGCAGGTCGAAGCCCAGGCCCTTCAAGCCCGAAGCGTAGCTGCCCAGCGCCAGCAGCTGGTCGATATCGTGGAAGGCGCCGCCTTTCTCGACCGCGCCCGTTCGGCGCGTCCCACCACTATCGAGATCTTCGACGAACTGAGCCGCCGATTGCCGGACAGCACCTATCTGGAAAAAGTCGGGATAGAAGGCGATCGCTTGCTGCTGATCGGCCTGAGCCCGGAAGCCTCGGCGCTGGTCGGGCGCATGGAAGGGTCGAAGCTGTGGCGTGCGCCCGCCCTCAGTGGCGCCCTGCAACCGGATCCGCGGACCCGGCTCGACCGTTTCAGCATGACGGCCGAGCTTGCGACCGCCCCGGCTCAAGCCACCAGCACGGGAGCGGCCAATGGCGCCCGCCAGCCCTGACCGCAGCCGCCCCGATCGCGACCGCTGGCTGGCGCTGGGATTGCTGGTCGCGGCGCTGGTGCTCGCTTATCTGCTGATCGTCCATCCGCTATGGACCGCGCCGATGCGGGAAGTGCAGGACCGCATCGACAGCGCACGCGAGCGCGAGCTGCGCGTGCGCACCCAGCTGCAGCAAGCCCCCGAGATAAAGAAAGGGCTCGCCGCCGCCTTGGCCCAGCAAGCGCAGCGTCCGGGTTTCCTGCCGGAGGCCACTCCGGAACTGGCCACTGCCGGGTTGGTGAAACGTCTGGAAACGGTGGTGCTGGAAGCCAGCCCGGGCAACCGAAGCTGCGCCATCACCAATCGCTCGCCGCTGGCCCAGCCCGGCAGCGAGCGCTTCGCGCCAGTGGTGGTACAGGTGCGTCTGAGCTGCGGCACGCCGGAGCTGGCCTCCGTGCTGTACGCGCTGGAAAGCGGCACGCCGCGTCTGTTCGTGGAAAACCTGAATGTCCTGACCATGGGTTATTCGTTCATGCCAGGGCAGTCCAGCGCCGGGTTGGATGTCAGTTTCGATCTGTACGGTTACCTGCGTCCGCCAGGCGCGGCGCGTATAGGAATGTCGCCGACGATGCCGCCAGCGATTGCGCCCGCGCCCGTGAAGCCAGGAGCAGCCGATGCGAATTGACGCTTTCGGTCCGCGCACCTGGTTGCTGGCCGCGCTGGCGGGTTGGGCATTGCTGGCGTGGGTATTGGCCCTGTTCGGCATGGGTGGACAGATCCGTCCGCTGGACGATGACCCCAGTCTGGTGACTGCGTTGCCGAAGCTTCCGCAGCAGACGCCGGAACGGCTTGGACCGCTGGCCCAGTATTCCGAAATCGCCGCACGTCCTTTGCTTTCCCAGAGCCGCAAGCCGCAACCCTTTTTCATCCAGGGACAGGAAGGCGGCGAGCAGCCGCAGACTTTCGATTTCGTCCTGACCAGCGTGCTGATCACGCCGCGCCTGCAGATGGCGATCCTGCAACCGACCCAAGGCGGGGAAGGAGTGCGGCTGAAGATCGGCGACGCGCCCGGAAGCGCGCAGGGTTGGCGCCTGGCAGAAATCCATCCACGCAGCGTGGTGATCGAGGGACCGGAGGGGCCACGCACCCTGGAGCTGCGGGTGTTCGACGGACTCAGCGGTCAGCCGCCCAGCGCCTCGCCCGTTTCGCCAGGATCGGCACCGCCCGTGCAGCCTCCGGCGCCGGGGGCTGCGATGCCGCCGCCGTCCACCCCGGCGGTGATGACCACACCCTCCCGGCCCATGCCGGTACCGCCTGCGGGTGCCCCCGCCCAACCGCCTGGCAACCAGCCCCAGGCCGAATCCCCGATGACCACCGAACAGCAGATGGAAGCGATCCGCCAGCGCATCGAAGCGCGGCGCGCACAACTGCGCCAGCAGGGCCAAGCCCCGCCTCCCCCGAACAAGACCAAGTAGAGTGCCGGCATGAAGTCACGTTTGATCCTGGTATCCGTTCTGACCGGCCTGTTGGCGGCATGCGCGAGCGTGCCCACGCCCGAGGTGCGCCGCGATGCGGACATCCGCAACAGCGGTGCGGGCACGGCGCAAACCTCGCCATTGAATTCTGTGGAAGAGCCCGAGACCGGCCCCCAGGCGGTGATCCGCCGCGGCAACGGCCAGATGATCAACCGAGGCGCAGCTTCGGCACCGCCGCCTTCGCTGGCGGGAATGAGCGGCGGCGGAGCCAGCTTCAATTTCGAAGGCGAATCCGTGCACGCGGTGGTCAAGGCCATCCTGGGCGACATGCTGGGCCAGAACTACGTGATCGCGCCCGGCGTGCAAGGCACCGTCACGTTGGGCACGCCCAAGCCGGTGTCGCCCGCGCAGGCCATGACTCTGCTGGAGCAGGTGCTGGCGCAGAACAACGCGCGCATGGTCTACAGCGACGGCCGCTACAACATCATGCCGGCCGACCAGGCGTTGGCTGGTACGCTGGCGCCGCGCACCGGCCCTGCCTCCAACGCGCGCGGTTTCGAAGTGCGCGTGGTACCGCTGCGTTTCATTTCCGCCAGCGAAATGAAGAAGGTGCTGGAACCCTACGCGCGGCCCAATGCCATCGTCGGCATCGATTCCACCCGCAACGTCATCACTCTGTCGGGTACGCGCGGCGAGCTGGAAAACTACCTGCGCACGGTCGAGATCTTCGACGTCGACTGGTTGTCGGGCATGTCGGTGGGCGTGTTCCCGCTGGAATCCGGGCGCGCCAGCAAAGTGGTCGCCGATCTGGAGAAAGTGTTTGGCGAAAGCAGCAAGACCCCTAGCGCGGGCATGTTCCGCTTCATGCCGCTGGAAGGCGCCAACGCGGTGCTGGTCATCACTCCACAGGCCGCCTACCTGGACCAGATCCAGGATTGGCTGGAACGCATCGATGGCGCGGGGGAAGGTTCGCGTCTGTTTTCGTATGAACTCAAGTACATCAAGGCCAAGGACCTGGCTGATCGCCTGGCCGAAGTCTTTGGCGCCGGCCGCAGCGGCAGCAGCCAGGAAACCGGCGGCAACTCGCCCGCGTCGCTGATGCCGGGTACCGATCCAGTCTCGATCAAGGACGGCGCCGATGGTGGCAGTGTCGATTTCGGTGGCAGTAATTCCAGTGGTGACGCGTCGTCATCGACTGGCGGCGGAACCGGCGGCGGTTCGCTGTCGCTCAACCAGCGTTCCGGCGGCAACGGCAGCGTCACGCTTGAGGTGGAAGGCGATCGAGTGGGCGTGTCGGCGGTCGAGGAAACCAACACCCTGCTGGTGCGCTCCAGCGCCACCGCCTGGAAGTCGATCAAGGACGTCATCGAAAAACTCGACATCATGCCCATGCAGGTGCATATCGAGGCGCAAATCGCCGAGGTGCAACTCACCGGCGCTCTGGAGTACGGGGTCAACTGGTATTTCGAGAACGCGGTCAACACTGCAGGGCCGAATGGAACGAGCCTGGGCAACGCCTTGGGCCGCGATATCTGGGGAGATATCGCCGGAAGCATCACCGGCAGCACCGGATTGGGCTGGACGTTTCTGGGTAGGAATGCCGCGGCCGTGGTCAAGGCGCTGGACAAAGTAACCGATCTGCACCTGCTGCAGACACCTTCGGTATTCGTGCGCAACAACAGCGAAGCGACGTTCAACGTGGGCACCCGCATTCCGATCGAGTCGGTCAGCTTCAATCCCGGCACGGGAACCGACGGCACTTATAGCCAGGTGCAGTATCTGGACACAGGCGTCATTCTCAAAGTGCGGCCGCGCATTACCAAGGACGGGGTGGTATTCCTGGACATCGTGCAGGAAGTCAGTTCTCCAGGTCCGGTTCCGGCCAACGGCGGCAATGTCCGCATCGATACACGCAAGCTCAAGACGGAGGCGGCGATACAGAGCGGCGACACCGTGATGCTGGCTGGTTTGATCAGGGACAGTGTGGACAACGGCTCTTCAGGGGTTCCTTTTCTCAGTAAGATCCCCGTCGTCGGCTCGCTCTTCGGCACCAAGACCCAAAATACCGGGCGCACCGAGACCATTGTGCTGATCACGCCGACGATCATCCGCAACCCCCAGGAAGCACGCGACCTCACCGACGAATACGGGCAGAAGTTCCGTGCCTTGGAGCCGCTGAATAAAAAATAGGAGAAGTATTATGGACTAACTTTTCTGGAGTCTCTCAAAAAATCACTTCTTGATGCATTTCGAATAAGGATGATCGAACATGAATATTATCAGGCGCTCTATTTTCTCTTTCGCGGTTTTTGTTGTACCTCTGACGTCTTATGCGCAGGTTGCAAATGGCGATTTTGCTAGCGGCACCGCTTCATGGAGCTGGAGTAAATCCGTATTTGCGGGATCGATTTTTGGCCCAACGTGTTCCACGACTACGTACGCAAATTTCAGTCCAAGCACCTCTGCTGATACTCCTAATTCTGGATCTTCGCCCGCATCAGGACGGGTTGCTAAATTGAATGACTACCTGCCTTACGGAGCGGGAAGTTGGTATGTTTGTCGCAAAATTGAACAAACAGTATTTGTTCCGCTGAACAAAAATTTGAAGTTCGACATTAAACTTGGTGCAGAGCTCACATATACAGTGCCATGGTCTTTTGGCAACATGACGGTCTCCATAATCGCATTTGATGCGAGCACTGGATCTGAAATCACTATTTACTCAGAGACCAAGAAAACGAGTCGCTGCGTTGTTAACTCCAGTTGTCCGGTATTTCTGTCTCGCTCCGTAGGCGTAAGTCAGTACGGTGGTAAAAGCATTAAGCTCACTGTGTTGGGGGCGACAAGCGGGTCTATCGACTCGTTTGGGCAGATGACTGTCGAGCCTACACCTGCATGGATAGACAACATAAGGTTTGAGTAATGTGTGCGTGCCGCCATCTATTTTGATGGCGGCACCTTCAAGTGCCGTAGAGAGTCCTCATAAGATTGATTATTTTGTTGCCAGTCGGCGTTGATGATGATGCGCTTGACGCCTGCCTGGGCGCGTTGGATACCGGCACCCCTGCCGGCAGTCGCGTCTGGCTGGCGGACGACGCGCAGGCCGGCCCGCGCGGCACTGCCATCATCGAACGATGGTTAAAGCGAACTCCGCTGCAGGCCGACTACACGCGCCGTCAGAGCGTGATCGGAGAGGTCGCGCACCTGGACGAAATGCTCAATGCCTGCGCCGGTGCCGACATCGTGGTGCTGGCGCCCGATGCGCAACCGTTACCCGGTTGGTTGCAGCAACTGTCGGCCTGTTTCTCCCGCGACGCCTCCATCGCCAGCGCCACGCCCTGGTGCAATGCGGGCGAAGCCGCCTCGTGGCCGCGTCTGGGCGAGATCGCACCGCCTCCGCACGATTTCGAACGCACCGCCGCCGCCTGCGCCGCCATGCCGCCGCTGCATCCGGAACTGCCTTCGGCAGTCAATCACGCGGTCGCGCTGCGCGGAACCGCGCGCCAACGCGCCGGTGGGCTGGACATGAGCAGCTACGCCTCTTGGTATGCGGCGTTGATCGATCTGTCCCTGCGCATGTCCGGGCTGGGTTGGCGCAACGCCCTGTGCGAAACCGCTTTCGTCGCACGCGGCGGCGAAGGCATGCCTGCCGATGGCGACATGGACGCGCTCAATGCGCGCTGGCCGGCCTGGCACGCACGGCTGGCCAACTTCCTGATGCACGACCCGCTGCGAGAACCGCGCGAACGATTGGCCGCGCTGTACGCAGAAACCGGATCGCCGGAGCCGCAACGTGAACTCTTTTCCTGACCGCGCCGACATTGCCGTCATCGTGGTCAGTCATGAGAGCGCCAGCACGCTGGAAGACTGCCTGCGACGTTTGCGCGCGGCCCGCGATGTAGCGGAAATTCGTGTGATCGACAACGCCTCGCAGGACGGCACGCTGGACATCATCCAGCGTCACGCGGTCATGGATCCGCGTGTACGGTTCATCGGCAATCCGGACAATCCCGGCTTCGCGGTCGGCTGCAATCAGGGAGCGAAGGAATCGACAGCGCCCTGGCTGGCCTTCGTCAATCCGGATCTGCTGGTGGAATCCGATACGTTGTCGCGCCTTCGCGCGCACGCCGAGTCGATGGAAGGCGATGCGCTGCTTGGCGTGGATCTGATGGATGAAGCGGGCGTACGCGACGAAGCGGCGCGCCGCCGCGATCCTGATTTCGGCGCGATGCTTTCCTCACCCTCGCAATCCTCGAAACTCGGTGTGGCCGCGGATGAAGGCGAAAGCCTGCAGCACGTGGATGCCATCTCCGGCGCATTGATGCTGATGCCGCGCAGATTGTTCGATCGATTGCAGGGCTTCGATGAAGGCTACCGCCTGCATGCCGAAGACCTGGACCTGTGCCGGCGAGCCCGCGATGCGGGCGCAACCGTGGCAGTGGCTAACGACATCCGTGTGCTGCATGTGCGCGGCGTGTCCAGCCGCGCGCGGCCTGTATTCGTGGAGTGGCACAAGCATCGTGGCCTGTGGCGCTACTTCCGCAAGTTCGAATCATCGCAACGGAATGTGCCGACGCGGATCGGCGTGTGGTGTGCGATTTGGGCGCATTTTATTGTCGTGATGGTGAAGCGGCGCTTCTGATTCCCTTCTCCCCTTCGGGAGTAGGTGGCGCGCAGCGACGGATGAGAGATCGAGAATTCCCAGCCTTCAAGCTTTCATTACAAGCTGACGAACCATGCCCTCATCCGCCCTTCGGGCACCTTCTCAGCCTTGCACACCCTACGGGCGCCGATGGGCGAAGGAACTGCAAAAATGACGTCCTGATCCCCGCCTTCGCAGCGGCGTAGGTCGGGGCTACGTCCCCGACGACACACAGACCTCCAGAGCCGTGACTTGTTCTGCATAGTCGGACACCGTTGTGGCGCGGTCTCCATAAGTTGTGGGCGCCGTGGCGAGGGCTGGCCAGACGCGGCGCGGTCTTGGCGATGGCCGGACTGCGATTTCTATTCGTGTTCATGAGAAAATCAGTCGGGGACCAGACCGGGGAACGCATTGGACACTCTTGAAACTGGCGGCTGCGTCAACTGTGGGCGGGCCGTCACGGCGCCGGACCAGGCGTTCTGTCCTGGATGCGGACAGCCCACGCCCGTGCATCGGATCGACTGGCATTTCCTCGGCCACGAACTCGAGCACAGCGTGCTGCACATGGATCGGGGCGTCCTCTATTCGCTCAAAGGACTGATGCTGCGACCAGGCCATCTGATGCGCGACTACATCGAAGGCCGGCGCGGAGGGCAGGTCAAGCCGTTGATGCTGCTGATGATCATGGCGGCGGTGGTGGTCTTAGCCAGCAAGTTCTTTCTGCAAGGCGATGTCCTCGGTTCGGTGATGTCCGCAGGCGCCGCCGGTACGGCCAAGGCCAACGCGGGTGCGCGAGTCGATCCCGCGTTGATGGCGAAGACGCTCGCGGCAGTAGCGGACTGGATGAACCATCACTTCGCAGCGTTCACCTTGCTGCTTTTGCCAGTCGAGGCTCTTGCGTTCAAGCTGTCGTTCCACCGCCAGGGCAATCCGAACTATCCCGAGTGGTTGGTGGTTACCGCCTTCCTGACCGCGCAGACCTTCGTCCTGTGGGCGCTCGCACTGCCGCTGCAGCGATGGTTTCCACAGGCGCTTGCCTGGGTGATGCTGATAGCGATCGTCTATAGCGTCTTTTCGCTGGCGCAGTTTTTCCATCCCTATCCACGCTGGAAATCCGTATTGCGTGCCCTGCTGGGTTTCGGGATAGTCATGTCGGTCAATGCCGTACTGACTCTAGTCGTGGCTATCGTCGTGTACGTGAGGTTGCAGCAGGCATGAAGCGCCTTGCCAGGTCGGGATGCCCACTCGTTCATCGATGTGGTGATTTGAGGATCCGTTAGACCTTCGATGAAGCTGGGCCGGGTCCTAATGGGCGAGAAAAAATGAATCATCATCCCAGCGGAAGCTGGGATCCATCTTGATCTTCGCGGGGAAGCCTGGACATTTGCGGCGCGCGGGGGGTTTCCATGAGCCAAAAATAGTCGATTGGACCGCCATCCCTTGCCACTGAAGAATTGCGCCGAGATCAAAATGGATCCCAGCTTCCGCTGGGATGACGACGATCTAATTCATCCGGGTTTGTTTCAGAGGGTCGAACCGGTGCCAAAGTCCTTGAATCCCCGCCTGCGCGGGGATGACGATTTGGCAAAGCCGTGCGCAAGGCGCACGGGCCAAATCGTCACTTGAGAGCCTTGAACCTCAAGCGCTTCGGCTGCGCGCCTTCCGCGCCCATGCGGCGCTTCTTGTCTTCCTCGTACTCGCGGTAGTTGCCCTGGAAGTACTCCACGTGCGAGTCGCCTTCAAAGGCGAGGATGTGCGTGGCGATACGGTCCAGGAACCAGCGGTCGTGGGAGATGACCACCGCGCAGCCCGGATATTCCAGCAACGCGTCTTCCAATGCGCGCAGGGTTTCCACGTCCAGATCGTTGGACGGTTCGTCCAACAGCAGCACGTTGCCGCCCTGCAGCAGCGTCTTGGCCAAGTGCAGGCGGCCGCGTTCGCCGCCGGAGAGCGTGCCGACCATCTTCTGCTGGTCCTGACCCTTGAAGTTGAAGCGGCCGATGTAGGCGCGCGACTGGATCTCGATGCCGTTGATGTTGAGGATGTCGGCGCCGCCGCTGACTTCCTGAAACACGTTGTGGTTGCCGGTGAGCGCGTCGCGGCTCTGGTCGACGTAGGCGATCTTGGTGCTGGGACCCTTGATGATCTCGCCCTTGTCCGGTACTTCCTGCCCGGTGATCATCTTGAACAGCGTGGACTTGCCCGCGCCGTTGGGGCCGATGATGCCGACGATGGCGCCCGGCGGGATGATGAAGCTCAGGTCGTCGATCAGCAGGCGGTCGCCGAAGCTCTTGGACACGTTCTTGAACTCGATCACCGACTGGCCCAGGCGCTCGCCCGGCGGAATGAAGATCTCGTTGGTCTCGTTGCGCTTCTGGTATTCGACCGAATTGAGTTCCTCGAAACGCGCCAGGCGCGCCTTGCCCTTGCTGCGCCCGCCCTTGGCGTTGCTGCGAACCCACTCCAGTTCCTTGGCAAGCGCTTTCTGGCGGGACTTCTCCTGGTTTTCTTCCTGCTTCAGGCGCTCGCTTTTCTGTTCCAGCCAGGCGGTGTAGTTGCCCTTCCACGGAATACCCTTGCCCCGGTCCAGTTCCAGGATCCATTCGGCCGCGTTTTCCAGGAAATAGCGGTCATGGGTCACCGCCACCACGGTGCCGGTGTAGCGGGTCAGGAACTGCTCCAGCCATTCCACCGATTCGGCGTCCAGATGGTTGGTCGGTTCGTCCAGCAGCAACATGTCCGGCTTCTGCAGCAGCAGCTGGCACAGCGCCACGCGGCGCTTCTCACCGCCGGAAAGCTTGCCGATGACGGCATCCCACGGCGGCAGGCGTAGCGCATCGGCGGCCACATCCAGCTGGTGTTCCAGCGTATGAGCGTCGTTGTTGGCCAGGATGGCCTCCAGGCGCTGCTGCTCGGCGGCCAGTTTGTCGAAGTCCGCGCCTTCCTCGGCATAGGCTTCATAGATCTTGTCCAGCGCGGCCTGGGCCTTGAGTACTTCGCCCACGCCTTCCTCGACGGCTTCGCGCACGGTGTGCTCGGGGTTGAGTTGCGGCTCCTGGGCCAGGTAGCCGACCTTGATGCCGGGCGCAGGGCGCGCCTCGCCGCTGAAATCGGTGTCCACGCCGGCCATGATCTTCAGCACGGTGGATTTACCGGCGCCGTTCAGCCCCAGCAGGCCGATCTTGGCACCCGGAAAGAACGACAAGGAGATGTCCTTGATGATCTGGCGCTTGGGCGGAACGGTCTTGCTGACGCCGTTCATGGTGTAGATGTATTGCGACATGGTGTCTCCGGAAATGGCGCTGCCGTGCCCGCACAAGGGCTGCACGGAGGTAAAAGCTGGGAATGGCGGAATTATACCGGTTGCGACCGGCTGGCTGCTGTCTTAACGGATTTCTACGGGGCCCGTGACGGCAAGATGCCGTTCAGCGCTGTGGTCCGAATATTGGCCACAAGTTCCCACCCCAGAGGTATGCACCATGCGTCACGCTATCAAGTCCGGCCTGTCGCTTTTGTTGGTCATGACGGCCTTGGCCGCCGCCCCGGCTATGGCACGGGACCACGGTCGCGGCCATGACCGCGATAACGATCGCGACCGCTATGGTTACCAGGATCGCGGCGACCGCGACCATGATCGTCGCGGTTACGACCGTTACGACGACCGCCGACGCGGCCATGATCGTGATTATGGCTACAGCCGCGACCGCGATTATCGCGACGACCGTTATTACCGCGGCGACCGCTATTACCGCCCGGCGCCGCGCGTGGTCTATCGCCCGGTCTACCGGCCTGCCTATCACCCTGGCTACGGTCCTCCGCGCTGGGCCCGTGGCGGCCGCTACTACGGCGACGGCTACCGCCCCACCTACGTGATCCGCGATTACCGCGGTTATGGCCTGCGCGCGCCGCCGCGCGGTTACTACTGGCGTCGCAGCGACGTGGGCGACTTCCTGCTGGTCGCCGCGGCCACCGGCATCATCGCCGACCTGATCCTGCACCACTGATCCGCAGGCCGGCAGGACTGGAACCCGGAAAACGCGCCGAACGGCGCGTTTTTTGGTTGAGGCGGGGGCAGGGGCTACAATCACCGGCCCATTCCCCTCCGGAGCTCCGATGTTTCCGCGCACCGCCCGTATCGAAGGTTACGACCCTGAACTGGCCGCGGCGATCGCGTCCGAGAACCGCCGCCAGGAAGACCATGTGGAGCTGATCGCGTCGGAGAACTACTGCAGTCCGCGGGTGATGGAGGCGCAAGGCAGTCAGCTGACCAACAAGTACGCAGAAGGCTATCCGGGCAAGCGTTACTACGGCGGCTGCGAATACGTGGACATCGCCGAGAAGCTGGCGATCGACCGGGTGAAGGAGCTGTTTGGAGCGGGCTCCACGGAAGGGATGTACGCCAACGTGCAGCCGCATTCGGGTTCGCAGGCCAATCAGGCGGTCTACCTGGCGCTGTTGAATCCGGGCGACAAGATCCTGGGCATGTCCCTGGCCCACGGCGGCCACCTCACCCACGGCGCCAAGGTCAATATTTCCGGCAAGCTGTTCGACGCCATGCAATACGGCGTCAACGACCAGGGTCTGATCGATTACGACGAAGTAGAGCGCCTTGCGCTGGAACACAAGCCGAAGATGGTCGTTGCCGGCTTCAGTGCGTATTCGCAGAAAATCGACTGGGCGCGCTTCCGCGCCATCGCCGATAAGGTGGGTGCGTATCTGTTCGTGGACATGGCGCACGTCGCCGGTCTGGTCGCCGCGGGCGTGTACCCCAATCCGCTGCCGCATGCGCATGTAGTCACTTCCACCACTCACAAGACCCTGCGCGGTCCGCGCGGCGGCATCATCGTGGCCAAGGGCGCGGGCGAAGAGATCGAGAAGAAGCTGCAGAGCATCGTCTTCCCCGGCATCCAGGGCGGCCCGCTGATGCACGTGATCGCAGCCAAGGCAGTCGCCTTCAAGGAAGCGCTGGAGCCGGAATTCAAGGCTTATCAGGCGCAGGTGGTGAAGAACGCGCAGGCGATGGCCAAGACGATAATTTCCCGCGGCTACAAAATCGTCTCCGGTGGCACCGAAAACCATCTGATGCTGGTCGATATGATCGGCAAGGGCGTCACCGGCAAGGCGGCCGAGGAAGCGCTCGGCAAGGCCCACATCACGGTCAACAAGAACGCGGTGCCCAACGATCCGCAGAAGCCGTTCGTCACTTCCGGCCTGCGCCTCGGTACTCCGGCGGTCACCACGCGTGGCTACCTGGAACCGGATTGTGTAGCGCTGGCGAACTGGATCTGCGATGTGCTGGACGCGCCGGGTGATGAGAATGTCATCGCTGGTGTGCGCGCCAACGTGGAAAAGCAATGCGCTAATTTTCCGGTTTATGGCTAAGGTCGGTTTCCGGCTGACAGCCGTCGGTTGGCTTGCGTGCCTGAGTGCGCAGGCGGCTGAGGTTCCGCCGGCTGGAGATCCCGCAGCGCAGGCCATCGAAATCAGGACGCTGACGCCAGCCGAAGCGGCTATGGCGATGCCGGTCGAAATGCCGGGGCCGCCGCCAATGCGGCCCGACTTCAGCCAAAACATCGGTATGACCGAGACGTATTACATTCCGACCTGTCAGGTGTACATGCCGGGAGGAAAGTATCGGGCCAGCTGGCGTGAGATTTTGGACTTCCACAGCAAAAATCATGTTCCGTGGCTGTCCGAACGCGACCGCGTCGATTCGACGGACCCGTATCTGCAGCCCGGCAGCCGCGCGCCGCAACCGAGCAACCGCCCCGAAGCGAGCTATCCCGTCGCCGCTGGCGACAAGGTCGGCGAGGTGGTGGTGAAAGTCATCGTCGATGCCAAGGGTCGCACCCGCGACGCGATGGTGATCTGCAGCAACGACCCGGTGTTTCACGCGCCCGCGCTGGCGTTCGCCAAGCAGGTGAGCTTCGTTCCCGCGCTACGTGATGGCCGGCCTGTTGCGGATTATGGCAATGTGAGCATGCGTTTTTACCCGGACGGGCCGAAGTACGGGTTCCGGCAGCACAAATGATTTGCTCCCGGCGCTCGCGTTCCTCACTTCCGTACAGTTCTATGGTGCACTGATGCATTGCCCCTTCTGCCAGCACACAGACACCCGCGTCATCGATTCGCGCGTTTCCGAAGACGGCGCGACGATCCGCCGTCGCCGCGAGTGCGAGGCTTGCGGCGAGCGTTTCAGCACGCTGGAAACGGTGGAACTGAAACTGCCGGTAATCATCAAGGGCGACGGGCGGCGCGAATCCTTCGACACGCGCAAGCTGCGGCTCAGCATGGACCGCGCGCTGCACAAGCGCCCGGTCTCGGAAGAGCAAGTGGAGGCCTCCGTACGTGCCGTGGTCCATCAGGTGCGGATGAGCGGCGAACGCGAATTGCCTTCGCGCAAGATCGGCGATTTCGTGATGGCGGAAATGCGCAAGCTGGACCACGTGGGCTACGTGCGTTTCGCCTCGGTCTACCGCAGCTTCGAGGACGTGGCCGATTTCCGTGAGGAGATCGAGAAGCTTGAGCGCGATCTGCCCACCGCCAGCGGCCAGTTGCCGCTGCTGGGAGCGGATGTGGTGCCGATCGATAAGAACAAGAAGCGTTAGATTTTTCCCTTCTCCCACCGGGAGAAGGTGGCGCGAAGCGCCGGATGAGGGAATGGGAATGACTCGCCGGCCAACATGCACGCAAGCTGATGATCCATTCCCTCATCCGCCCTGCGGGCACCTTCTCCCGGTGGGAGAAGGGAAAGCGAAAGCGACATGACTACATTCACCGCCACCGACCATTTCTTCATGGCCCGCGCCCTGCGCCTGGCCGAACGCGGCGCCTACACCACCAAACCCAATCCGATGGTCGGCTGCGTGATCGCGCAAGGCGAGGAAATCGTCGGCGAAGGCTTCCACCAGCGCGCTGGCGAAGCGCATGCCGAAGTGATCGCGTTGCAGGCCGCAGGCACACGCGCCAAGGGCGCGACGGCCTACGTCACTCTGGAACCCTGCGCCCATACCGGCCGTACCGGTCCTTGCGCGAACGCATTGATCACCGCCGGGGTCGCGCGCGTGATCGCGGCCATGCGCGATCCCTTTCCACAGGTGGACGGCGCCGGTTTCGATAAGTTGCGCGCCGCCGGCATTGCAGTCGAATCGGGGTTGATGGAAGCCCAGGCACGGCAGCTCAATCGCGGCTTCCTCTCGCGCGTCGAGCGTGGCCGCCCGTGGGTACGGATCAAGCTGGGCACCAGCCTGGATGGGCGAACCGCGATGGCCAGCGGCGAATCCAAATGGATCACCGGCGAAGCCGCGCGCCTGGACGTGCAGAAATGGCGCGCCCGCGCGGGCGCGCTGATCACCGGCGCCAACACGGTGCTGATCGACGACCCTTCGCTGACCGTGCGTCTGGGCGACGACACGCCTTTCGTGGCGCCGCTGCGGGTGGTGCTGGATCCGGGGCTGGCCACCATCGCGCGCGGCAAGGTGCGCGACGATTCGGCGCCTACCCTGTACCTGCATGCGTCCGACGCCAAACCTCCGCGCGATCTTCATGTCGAACGGGCCGTCGCGCCGGTGCAGCATGGCCGCTTCGATCTGGAGGCCGTGCTGAAGCTGCTGGCGGAGCGCGGAATCAATGAGATCCAGGTGGAAGCGGGTGCGACGCTGGCGGGTGCTTTCATCGCGGGGGGATTGGCCGACGAAGTGCTGCTGTACGTCGCTCCCGTGTTGTTGGGCGAACGCGCGCGGCCCTTGTTCTCGGGGCTGGGCATCGATGCGATGGCGCAGCGCGCGCAACTCAGGGTGGTGGATGCGCGTGCAATTGGGGAGGATCAGCGTTTGTTGCTTGTTCCCATCAAGGCCGAGAGCACGTAGTCCCCCGACATCCTCATGACGTCATCCCAGCGAAAGCTGGAATCCATTTTGACTTTGGCTCTTTGCGCGTCGCAGGTAGACGCGAAGATCAAGATGGATCCCAGCTTTCGCTGGGATGACGTCGATAAAATGTAATGCCACCGCGAATATCAGAGGTCTCTATGACAACGTTCAAAGACCACTTCTCCCAAGTCGCGAGTGCCTACGCTCACTGGCGCCCCACTTATCCGGATGCGTTGTTCGATGCCATCACGGCAGTCGTGCCTGACAGCGCCGAGGTCTGGGAACCCGGTTGCGGCAGCGGCCAGGCCACCCGCGGACTGGCCACGCGCTTTGCCCACGTATTCGCCACCGATCCCAGCGCCGCACAGATCGGGCAGCATTGGGCGAAGGAAGGGGAAGCCGCTAACGTGCGCGTGGCGGTGGAGCCGGGTGAAGCGACATCGCTGGCCGACCATAGCGTCGGACTGATCGCCGTCGCCCAGGCCCTGCACTGGTTCGATCGCGCGCTGTTCTTCGCCGAATGCGAGCGCGTGTTGCGGCCCGGCGGCGTGCTGGCGGTCTGGACCTACCAGGACATGGTGTTTTCCGACGACCTCGCGCCTGCGGCCGATGCATTCCGCACGCAGATCGAATCCTACTGGCCGTCCGAACGCGTCCAGGTGGACACCGGTTATGCGGACTACGCCTGGCCATTTCCGGCGCTGCCCGCGCCCGCGCTGTGGTTGACCGCCGAATGGAACCTGCCGCAGCTGCTCGGTTACCTGGGCAGCCTGTCCGCCACCGCCCGCTGCCGCACCGCCACCGGGCGCGACCCGGTCGAAGATCATGCCGATGCGCTGGCTTTGGCCTGGGGTGGGCCCCAGCGCGAACGGACCATGCGCTGGCCGCTGATCCTGCATCTGCGCCAAAAGCTCTTGTAGGAGCGGGCCCTGCCCGCGACGCTTTGGATCAGATCTTAAAAGCGTCGCGGGCAGGGCCCGCTCCTACAAAAGGGCGAGTGGAACGCATTGTCCGGCCATCGGCGAGCGGCCCGAATGATAGAATTCGCGCGCCGGCTCGCTGGCAAACACAACGTAACGTCTTCAGGGCGGGGTGCGATTCCCCACCGGCGGTAGGTCCCAGGCGCGCGAGCGCCGCAGATGAGCCCGCGAGCGCTTCCGGCAAGCCGCTTCCATAGCGAACGCCGGAGGGTCAGCAGATCCGGTCCAATGCCGGAGCCGACGGTCATAGTCCGGATGAAAGAAGACAGTCGCGCGCGGCCTTGCGGTCGCGTCGCTTCGTGCCCTGTGGGCGTTTTTCGCATTCACTTCGCGGGAAACGTTTCATGCCCATCGCAATCGAAAACTCGTGCGCCGCTCTCCAGACCAGGAGCGCAGGCTGATGTTCACCGGAATCATAGAAGGCGTAGGCCGTCTGGCCCGGTCCGAAAACCGGGGCGGCGATGCCCGCCTGACCATCGAGGTCGGCAATCTATCCTTTACCGATGCGCGATTGGGCGAAAGCATCTCCGTGAACGGCGTATGCCTGACCGTGGTGTCGTTCGACACGAACTCCTTCGAAGCCGACGCTTCCAACGAAACGCTCGCGCTGACCACGCTGGGAAGCCTGGCGACCGGCGCCTTGGTGAACCTGGAGCGTGCCATGCGCCCCACCGACCGCCTCGGCGGTCACCTGGTCAGCGGCCATGTCGATGGCGTCGGCAAGGTTCTCGATATCCAGCAGGACGCACGCGCGCAACGCTGGCGTTTCGCCGCGCCGGCGGCGCTGCTGCGCTATATCGCCAAGAAAGGTTCGATCTGCGTGAATGGCGTCAGCCTCACCGTCAACGAAGTGGATGCAGCCGGTTTCGAAGTCGCACTGATTCCTCACACCGTTTCGAATACGGCCTTCGCACAGACCTTGATCGGCCATCTGGTCAACCTGGAGATCGATCTGGTGGCGCGTTACGTTGAACGTCTGCTCGGAACCGACTCCACAGGAGCGGCCGCATGAGTTTCGCCCCTATTCCCGAACTGCTGGAAGAAATCCGCAACGGCCGCATGGTCGTCATCGTCGACGACGAAGACCGCGAGAACGAAGGCGATCTGATCATGGCCGCGGAAATGGTCAAGCCGTCGGACATCAATTTCATGGTCACCCACGCGCGCGGTCTGGTCTGCCTGTCGCTGACCCGCGAACGTTGCCGCCAGCTGGGCTTGCCGCCGATGGTCCAGGACAACACTTCGCAGCACCACACCAACTTCACCGTCAGCATCGAAGCAGCGGAGGGCGTCACCACCGGCATCTCCGCCTACGACCGCGCGCACACCATCCGCACTGCGGTACGCCCGGACGTGAAGCCGCAGGATCTGTCGCAGCCCGGCCACATCTTCCCGCTGACTTCGCAACCAGGCGGCGTGCTCAACCGTTCCGGCCACACCGAAGCGGCCAGCGATCTGGCCTTGCTCGCGGGACTGGAACCGGCCGGCGTGCTGGTCGAAATCCTCAACGCCGACGGCAGCATGGCGCGGCGTCCGCAGCTGGAGGAATTCGCGCGCGAACACGGTTTGAAGATCGGTTCCATCGAAGAACTCATCCGTTACCGCCTGAGCACCGAGCACACCGTCGAGCGGGTGGACGTACGCGATATCGAGACCGAACACGGGCCCTTCAAGCTGCACACCTATCGCGACCGCTTGAGCCACGGGCTGCACTTTGCGCTGCTGCGTGGGCAGGCCGACGCAGCCGTTCCCACCCTGGTCCGTGTGCATATGCAGAATCCGCTGGCCGATGCATTGCACTGGCGCCGCGCGGACTTCGGTCCTGCTGTCGGCGAAGTGCTCGCGGCCATCGCGAAGGAAGGCCGTGGCGCGCTGGTCCTGTTGGGCGAATCCAGCACGGCCGAATCGATGCTGGAGCGGATCCGCGCGGAGGCAGGGCAACACGAACCGGAAGCGGCGCGGGGCGGGGCGGTGGCCGAGTGGCGGCGCAACGGCGCTGGTGCCCAGATTCTGGCCGACCTGGGCCTGGGCAAACTGCGGGTACTGGGCACGCCGCGCCGGCAGGTGGGTTTGGCCGGATACGGGCTGGATGTCGTGGAATACGTTCCGTACTGACTGTTTGGCTTGATCTCGGAGGCCTGAAGCGTCGCTTTTCCCTGGCTGCTAAACTTGCCGCCCCATCAGGTATCCGCCCATGCCCCATTACGAAGGCGAGCTGCGCGCTCCCGAAGCCGCACGTTTCGCGATCATCGCCAGCCGCTGGAATCCGCGCATCACCGACGCGCTGGTCACTGGCGCACGCCAGAGTCTGGCCGGCAATGGCGTGGCCGATACTGCGGTGGACGTGATCCGTGTGCCGGGCGCCTGGGAAATCCCCGTGGCCGCCGCTCGTATCGCCGCGGGTGGTCAGCATGCGGCCATCATTGCGTTGGGTTGCGTGATCCGCGGCGACACGCGCCACTACGAACATGTCGCCGACCGCTGCGCCGAAGGGCTGATGCGGGTGTCGTTGGACTTCGGCATCCCGGTGATGAACGGGGTGTTGGCGGTCGAACGCATCGAGGACGCCGAAGTGCGCGCCGGCGGCAGCCACGGCAACAAGGGCGAAGAGGCCGCGTTGGCCGCCATCGAAATGGCGCAGCTGCTGGAGCTACTGGCATGAACCGTCACCCGCGCAAGGACGGCCGCCGCGACGGCGTCGATCCGGTCACCCGCGCGCGCGCGCGCCGTCGCGCGCTGCAGGCTGTGTACGCCTGGCAGATGTCGGGCGGCCTGGTGGAGCAGGTCATCGCGCAGTTCGCGCACGAGCAGGCGCACGAGATCGCCGATCTGGAGTATTTCGATGATCTGGTGCGCGGCGTGGTCAAGCATCGCGCCAGCCTGGACGAAGCCTTGGTCGGCTATCTCGACCGGCCGGTCGAGGAAGTCGACCCGATCGAGCGCGCCGTGCTGCGCCTGTCGGCCTACGAACTGATCCATCGCCTCGACGTGCCGTATCGCGTAGTGCTGAACGAGGCCATCGAAATCGCCAAGCGTTTCGGTTCCGAACACGGGCACACCTACGTCAACGGCGTGTTGGACAAGGCGGCTGCGGATTGGCGCCCGGCGGAATTCAGCGCCGTCAGGTAAGGGCACAACCCGGCAAGAGCGGTAAGAGCGAGGTGGTGGGAGCGGCGTCTCGCCGCGAGCTCTCCGCGCACACTCTCGACCGCGCTTGGCTGCAAATAGAAGGACTAAGAGCTCGCGGCGGGACGCCGCTCCCACGGCTTGGTGGTCGAGAAAACAATTATCTTCACAGGCTTTATGCTGAGGCTATGGCTATCGCTGAATTCGACCTGATCTCCCGCATCCGCGCACGCGCAAGCCAGCGCGGCGGTGTGGTGCTTGGCATCGGCGACGACGCGGCGCTGCTGCAAGTGCCGCCAGGCCGCGAGTTGGTGGTGACGGCCGACACTCTTAATGTCGGCGTGCATTTTCCGGAAGCTACCGCGCCTGCCGATATCGGCTGGAAAGCGCTCGCGGTCAATCTGTCCGATCTCGCGGCGATGGGCGCGGTGCCTGCCTGGTGCACGTTGTCGTTGTCGCTTTCGCAAGCCGACAAAAGCTGGATCGATGCTTTTCTGGATGGATTCCTCGCGCTTGCCGATCAGCATGGCGTAAGCCTGATCGGCGGCGATACCACACGCGGGCCTCTGTCTGTTTCAGTCACCGCGATGGGGCTGGTCGAACCAGGAAAGGCATTACGCCGTGATCGTGCGCGGGTGGGCGACGATGTGTGGGTAACCGGCACGCTCGGCGACGCGGCGGCGGCGCTGGAGGCGATATTGGAAGGACGCGGGGTTCCGGAGTCGTTGCGCCAGCGACTGGACCGGCCCACGCCGCGCGTCGCCGCAGGCCTGCGGTTGTCCGCGCTGGCGCATGCCTGCATAGATGTCTCGGACGGTTTGCTCGCGGACTTGGCGCATATCTGCGAACGCAGCGGCGTAGGTGCGGAAATAAACCTCGCGGACCTGCCTGCGTCAGCACATCTGGCATCGGTGGAATCGGCAGAACGCTGGCGCTGGCAGGCCTGTGGCGGCGACGACTATGAGCTGTGTTTTACCGCTTCACCGCGTGATCGCGAACTTATCTTGCAGGCGCTGGATTTCACCGACGTTTCCGCAACGCGCATCGCCCGTATCGTCGCAGGGCAGGACGTTCGCGCCTTCGATGCGGAGGGCAAGGATTGGCAGCCCCCTCGCCGGGGTTACGAGCATTTCCTCTAGAGGCGTTCCTGCGGCGATCCACGCTCTTCCCCGTATTGGATCAGCTTCCACAGCGCGGCTCCCGCGAACAACGGCAGCCAGACCCAGCGAAGCTCCGACAGCAGCGTCGCCATCCCACGCGCGCTGAAGAATCCGTTGGCGAAGGGCGATACGAGGATCGGCCGCCACGGGGCGAAGAAGCGCTGATCGTTCCACGGCCATAGCAATGCCACGCCCAGTCCGCCGGAAGTCAAAGTATCGAGCAGCGGGTGCGATACAGCGCAGACGAATAGCCAGGCGGATGCTTGCGAAGGCCGAGCGCGCAGGAGCTTGTGCAGAGCTGCGCCGAGCAAGGCGACCAAACCAGCGAAAAACAGCGAATGACTGGCGCCGCGATGTCCCAGAGCGTCGGCATAAGGGATTCCCAATGCGAATGCGGCTATGTCCAGGTCCGGCAATATCGCAGCCGCCACGCCCGCGACAAGGAGCCTGGGGGAAATACGCCCGCGGTCTGCGGCGTACCACAGAGCCAGGGGAACCGCGGCATGGGTGATGATGCTCGGCATTGGTCCCGCTCTAGATATCGTCCGCGCGAAACGCATCGCGCAGCCAATTGATCCGCGGCGATTGCGGATCGCCATCGGCTTCGACCACATCGAACCGACACGGAAAGTTGGTGTATTCGCGGTGCTGGCCGAGAAAGCTTTGGGCGGCGTACACGAGTTTGCGGCGCTTGCCGGCATCCACCGAAGCCGCACCGCCGCCGAAGGCGCCCGACTGCCGGTAACGGACTTCGACGAACACGAGCATCGGACCATCGCGTCCGCCGTTATCCAGCATCACCAGATCCAGCTCGCCGCCGCGATAGTTCGCGTTGGCGGCTACCTCGCGCAGGCCGGCGCGCACCAGTGCATCGCGCGCGGCCGTTTCGGCCAGATTTCCCCGCGCCTTGCGGTCCAGCGCAGCGCGCTCAGTCGCCGCCTGCGATGGGCGCCGCGCGTCCACCGTTGAAGGTGGACCACGCCGGAGTGCGGATCACATTGCCGAAACCATCCAGCCTGAGCACGCCGGTCGCGCCCTTCACCTCTGCGTTGTTGCCGGTCGCCAGTTTTTCCAGATAGGCGGTCAGCAACCACGCGTCGTAACCGAAGGCGAAAAGACGGGCTGCCGGTCCGCGAGCGGTCGGCAGGCTGGCGCCGATAGTGCTGGCGGCGGGCAGGCCGCCGATGCCGCGCGCCGTCCATACTTCGGTCGGATAGACGATGCCATCCAGCGCGCTGTCCTGTTCCGGCTTGCCGGTGCCGGAAATCAGCTGCGAGGTCGCCACGCGGCTCTTGCTGCCCAGGCCGGCCATGGCCAGTTGCGGTGCGACCGCGCGGGCAACGCTGCCTTTCAATGCCAGGAACACCGCATCGACGCCGCGCTGCGAGGCGTTGGCCAGATTCGCGGAAATGCTGCCCGGAGCGTCGGCCACGCCGATCGCTTCGACGACCGTGCCGCCGCGCTCGGTGAAGCGTTCGCGGAACGCATTGGCCGCGCGCTTGCCGTTGTCGTCATTGCCATTGATGATCAGTGCAGTCTTGCGCTCGTGGCTGAGCAGGTACTCGGCGGCGATGATGCCGTCGTCCTCCGGCGCCAGCGAGAAGCCGGCGTTGCCGGACGGCGGGGCCGCCGCACCGCGGTTCAGCGCCAGCACCGGCACCGACAGATTCGTGTCGCGGAACACCGCAGTCACTTCATCGCGGCCCAGTGGTCCGATGACGAAATCCGCGCCTGCTGCGGCGGCTTTGCCATAGGCATCCACCGCGCCCACGGGCGTGCCCGCGGTGTCGTAGAAATTTATTTCCGGACGGCGGCGGGATTCGCCGTAGTAACCCGCCAGAAGGCCATCGCGAACCGGCGCCGAGGCGGTGGCCAGCTGTCCCGAGAGCGGCAGCAGCACCGCCAGTTTGACCGGAGGCCGGTAGCCGTCGCGTTCGGCGGCCGGGCGGTTGTTCAGGTCGAAACGCCATTGCGCGCCACGATCGAAAGGACGGGGCAACGGCAGGCCGCGATTCAGCAATGCGCGGCCGGCGAAGGCGTACAGCGGATCGCCGACCGGCAATGCGGCGGCATCCCGCGCGAGGGTCGCATTGTCGATGCCGGCCAGCAGGCGTTCGATCTGGCGGGCGTTGTCCATCTTGGCCTGGCCGGTCAGCGCGGCATCGTCGCGGGCCAGGGCCGCAGCTTCCTTCAATGCGCCGCTGGCCAGGCGGGAAGCGGTCGGGCCGCTCACATTGGTGGTGGCGCAACCCGCGAACAGCGCGGCCAGCAGCAACAGGGCGGCAGTATTGAGGGGACGCATCCTTCCGAATCGCTTATCCATGGGCTTGCTCAGCGGCTGTACGTGGGAACCGGCTAGGATTGTACCTTCGGCGGCGCGGGACTGCGTTCAGCCCACTGCTTCAGGAAGCCACCGCACATGTCCGCTGGAACGCTGTTCATCGTCGCCACCCCTATCGGCAATCTGGCCGACCTCTCGCCAAGGGCGCTGGAGACTTTGAAGACGGTCGCCGGCATCTGCGCCGAAGACACGCGCCACACCCGCCAGTTGCTGTCCCATTTCGGCATCGACCGGCCTCTGCTTGCCTTGCACGAGCACAACGAAGAGGCGATGTCCGAGCGCATCGTCGAACGCATCGCCGGTGGAGACTCGCTGGCACTGGTCAGCGATGCGGGGACGCCCCTGGTCAGCGATCCCGGTTATCGCGTGGTCCGCGCCGCGCGTGCCGCGGGCCTGCGGGTCAGCCCCATTCCCGGCGCATGCGCGGCCATCGCCGCGCTCAGCGTGGCCGGATTGCCCAGCGACCGTTTCACCTTCGAAGGATTCCTGCCGGCCAAGTCCTCCGCGCGCCGCGAACGCATGGGCCGCCTGGCCAGCGAAACCCGCACGCTGGTGTTCTACGAATCCTCGCATCGCATCGCCGAATCGCTGGCCGACATGCGCACCGTGTTCGGCGACGGGCGCATCGCAGTGATCGCGCGCGAACTCACCAAGATGTTCGAGACAGTGCTCGACGGCACGCTTGCCGAACTGCACGCGCAAGTGGAAGCCGACGACAACCAGCGCAAGGGCGAATTCGTGGTGATGGTGCAGGGCGCCGGCGATGATGAAGAGGCGCAGCTGATCGAAGGCAGGCGCCTGTACGCGAAGTTGAGCGAGCACCTGCCGCCTTCGACCGCAGCGAAACTGGCGGCGGAGATCAGCGGCGCGCCGCGCAAGGCGCTGTACGGGCAAGGTGGAACGGACTGATCGGCATGCGGGAATCGGCGGCTTCCGACGAGCCGTTCCGGGTGAACGCCTGGACAGTATTCCGCGTGTTCCTGCGCTTGGGCCTGACCTCGTTCGGCGGCCCCATCGCGCACCTCGGTTATTTCCGCGATGAATTCGTCGCGCGCCGCGGTTGGCTGACCGAAAGCGAATACGCCGAGCTGATCGCGTTGTGCCAGTTCCTGCCGGGGCCGGCCAGCAGCCAGGTGGGCATGGCCATCGGCTTGTCGCGCGCGGGCATCGGTGGCGCGCTGGCGGCGTGGTGCGGATTCACTCTTCCCTCCGCGTTGATCATGATTCTTTTCGCGTTCGGATTGACGCAGTGGGGTGCCGCGCTGCCGGCCGATACGCTGCATGGATTGAAGTTGGTGGCGGTCGCAGTGGTGGCGCAGGCGGTGTGGGGCATGGCGCGCCTGTTCTGCATCGATTCGACGCGCGTGCTGCTGGCGGCGGCAGCCACGGTGCTGGTGTTGTGGTGGCCGCAGGCTTGGGTGCAGGTGGGCGTCATCGTGCTGGGCGCGATAGTGGGTCTGGCGCTGCGGCGCGTGGCCGAGCCGACAGAAGGTGGCGGCCTGGAGATTTCGCTGTCCACGCGTACCGGCTTGGTCATGCTGGCGTGCTTTTTTGCGTTGCTGCTGCTATTGCCGATGGTCGCACAATATTCCTCTTCATCCGATCTGCGGGTGTTCGACGCGTTCTATCGCAGTGGCGCCCTGGTCTTCGGCGGCGGTCACGTGGTGCTGCCGCTGCTGCAGGCCGAAGTGGTGACGCCCGGCTGGATCGGCGCCGACGAATTCCTTTCCGGTTACGGCGCGGCCCAGGCGGTGCCTGGACCTTTGTTCACGTTCTCCGCGTTTCTGGGCGCTGCGATGTCCGCTGGACCGGGAGGGTGGATCGGTGGCCTGTTGTGCCTGGTTGCGATCTTCCTGCCTTCTTTCCTGCTGGTGCTGGGAGTGCTGCCGTTCTGGTCGCGGCTGCGCGGGCAGCGCGGCGTGCAAGCGGCGCTGGCTGGCGTCAATGCGGCGGTGGTCGGCTTGTTGTTGGCCGCGCTCTACGACCCGCTGTGGACCACCGCAGTGCGCGACTGGCGCGACGCCGCATGGGTAGCGGTGTGCGTAGCGGCGCTGATGTGGGCGAAATTGCCCCCGTGGCTGGTGGTGCTGGCGATGGGCCTGGGCGGGGCGGCGCAGGCCTGGGTTGCGGGCTAGTCAGCGCATGCGTGCGACAATGCACTTGGCGGAGTCGGCCAGACAGTCGCGTCATTCGAAAGAATGCCGAGGAAAGTCCGGGCTCCACAGGGCACGGTGCCAGGTAACGCCTGGGCGGCGCGAGCCGACGGAAAGTGCAACAGAAAGATACCGCCGAACGGTTCTTCGGAGCGCGTGGCAAGGGTGAAATGGTGCGGTAAGAGCGCACCGCGAGTCTGGCAACAGACCGGCACGGCAAACCCCAC
>CAMLGZ010000033.1 GCA_946479745.1 uncultured Pseudoxanthomonas sp.
AGACGGCTACGAGATCGGCCCGCAGCACGTACTGGCCGGCGAAACCGCAGAGCTCTTCGCCGAACTCACCCACGCCGAGCGCGTGGCGTTCTGCAACACCGGTTCCGAAGCGGTGATGGGTGCGATGCGCATCGCACGCACCGTGACCGGACGCAACACCATCGCCATCTTCACCGGCGCCTACCATGGCATCTTCGACGAAGTGATCGTGCGCGGCACGCGCAAGCTGCGCAGCATTCCCGCCGCACCCGGCATCATGGCCTCGGCATCGCAGAACGTGCTGGTGCTGGACTATGGCACCGAAGAATCGATGCGGATCCTGCGCGAACGCGCGCATGAGCTGGCCGCGATCCTGGTCGAACCCGTGCAGAGCCGGCGTCCGGATTTCCAGCCGGTGGAATTCCTGCGCGAGTTGCGCAGCCTGACCCGGGAAAGCGGTTCGGTGTTGATCTTCGATGAAGTGGTCACCGGCTTCCGCGCCCATCCGCGCGGCATCCAGGGCCTGTTCGGCATCGAGGCCGACCTTGCCTGCTACGGCAAAGTGGTCGGCGGCGGTTTCCCCATCGGCGTGATCGCCGGCAAGCGTCCTTTCATGGACGCCCTGGACGGCGGCCACTGGGAATACGGCGACGACTCCACGCCCACCGTGGGCGTGACTTACTTCGCCGGCACCTTCGTGCGCCATCCGCTGGCGCTGGCGGCGGCCAAGGCCAGCCTGCAACGGCTGCGCGACGCCGGACCGGAATTGCAGGAAGGGTTGAACCGGCGCACTGCCGACATGGTCGCGGCGGTCAACGCAGCGATGCGTGAACTCGGGGCGCCGTTCAAGCTGGCCACGTTCGCCTCGCTATGGCGCAACGTGTTCACCGAAGACCTTCCCTACGGCGATCTGCTGTACGTGATGCTGCGCGATCGCGGCATACATATCCTGGACAATTTCCCCTGTTTCCTGACCACCGCCCACACCGATGAGGACATCGCGCGCATCGTGGCCGCGTACCGGAGTGCGGCGGCGGAGATGATCGAAAGCGGCTTCTTCCCGGTAGTGGAAACCGGCAGCGGATCTGCAACATCTGCCGGTCAGGTGCGCGTCGTCCCCACCACCGAACAGCAACGCGAAGTCTGGCTGGCCGACCGGATGGGAACCGATGCGTCGCTCGCCTACAACGAATCGATCTCGCTGCACCTGCGCGGAACGCTGGACGTGGACGCCCTGCGCACCGCTGTCCAGTCGCTGATCGCGCGCCATGATGCTTTGCGTTCCACCCTCTCCGCCGATGGACTGTCGTTGCACGTGCATGCGGCACCGCCAACGCTGGACCTGCAGCTTCACGACTTCTCCAAGCACACGTCCGCGCAGGCTGAAGCGGGGCTCGCCGCTCTGATCGACCAGCACGTCTCGCAACCGTTCGACCTGATCGGCGGCCCACTGGTGCGCACGGCGCTGGTACGGCTCGGCGAAGCGCACCACGTTTTCGTGCTTACCGGGCATCACATCGTGCTGGACGGCTGGTCGTTCTGGGTACTGGTGAAAGAACTGGCCGTCGAATACGCACGCTTCAAGCATGCAACGGGCACGCCGCTTCCTGAAGCTCCTTCCTTTGCCGACTACGCGCTACTTGCCTCCAATGAAGCCGGCAACGACAGCGAGGATCTTCAATGGTGGTCGCGGCAATACGCCGATGGCGGCCCTGTGCTTGAGCTTCCCACCGACCGGCCGCGTCCGCGCCTGCGCACGCAGGCCGCGAGACGGCACGATCACCTGCTTCCGGCGCAATTAGTCGCGTCGCTGCGCAAAGTGGGCGCCAAACGCGGCACCAGCCTGTTCGCCAGTCTGCTGGCCGCCTTCTCCGGCTTGCTGCATCGCCTGACCAATCAGGATGACGTGGTGATAGGCATTCCCGTGGCCGGACAGGCGGCAGGCAGTGAAGGGCTGGTCGGCCATTGCGTCAGCATGTTGCCGCTACGGTTGCGCATGCAGCGTGCGATGCCGTTCGCGCAGTTGCTGGAATCCAGCCGCGTGGCGATGCTCGACGCTTACGACCATCAGCGCGTCACCTTCGGGCGCCTGCTGCAGGCCCTGCCGCTGGCGCGCGACACCGCACGCTTGCCGCTGATCAGTGTGATGTTCAACATCGATCAGGCGATGACCCTGGAACGCGATGCGGTGCCCGGCCTGGAGTTCGAAGTCGCCGGCAATGCGCGGCGGTTCGAGACCTTCGAGCTGTTCGTCAACGCCGTGGACCTGGGCCCCGGCGGCATGCGCCTGGAATGCCAGTACAACCGCGACTTGTTCGACGCCGAAACCGTAGCGCGCTGGATGTCGGCTTTCGAAACCCTGCTCTCCGATGCGGCTGCCGATCCCGAACGCGCACTTGGTGCCTTGGCCCTGCTGGGCGACCAGGACCGGCGCCAGCTCGACGGCTGGAACGCGACGGAAATGGAATATCCCCGCGACCGCCGCGTCGAAGACCTGATCCTCGAACAGGCCCGTCGTTCAGCCGATGCCATCGCCGTACGGGCAGGCGCGCAATCGCTGAGCTACGCACAGTTGGACGCGCGCTCCCACGCCATCGCCTGCGCGCTGCGCTCGGCTGGCGTTTCGGCGGGCGATCGCGTGGGACTGCTGCTGGAGCGGGATATCGACCTGGTGCCTGCTCTGCTGGGCGCGTGGCGCGCAGGCGCGTGCTATGTCCCCATGGATCCGGCGTTTCCGGTCGAACGCCTCGCCTACATGGCAAGCGATGCGGGACTGCGTTTCGTACTCAGCACCCAGGCCCTGGCGGAAAAGCTGCAAGTCGCTGTCGGCGATGCGGTCGTCATCCACGTTGAAGCCATTCCGGCCTTCAGCGACCAAACGCTGTTACGACAGGAAACCGCGAGCGACGACGCCTACGTCATCTACACCTCCGGTTCGACCGGACAGCCGAAGGGCGTGTGCGTACCGCATCGCGCGGTGGTGAACTTCCTGCAATCGATGCGCGCCGCGCCCGGGCTCGACGCGCAGGCCCGCTTCGCGGCGGTGACGACGCTGTCGTTCGACATCGCCGTGCTGGAGCTGCTGCTGCCATTGCTGGTCGGCGCGCAGGTGCTGCTGGTGGAACGCGAACAGGCCATCGACGGCCAGGCCCTGCGCGCCTTGCTGGAAAGCAACGACATCAACGCCATGCAGGCCACGCCGATGACCTGGCGCCTGTTGCTGGAATCCGGTTGGCACGGCGGCCCGCAATGGAAGGCCCTCTGCGGCGGTGAACCCATGCCGCCCAGTCTCGCTGCGGCGTTGCTGGAGCGTACGGGGGAGCTCTGGAATCTTTATGGGCCGACCGAAACCACGGTCTGGTCCAGCGCGTACCGCATCGTTGACGCCACCCCGCCGCTTCCCATCGGCAAGCCGATCGCCAATACCCAGTTGCACGTCATGGACGCCGACCTGAAACGAGTTCCGATCGGCGTGGTGGGCGAGCTTTGCATCGGAGGCGATGGCGTCGCCCGTGGCTATCTGGACCGTCCGCAGCTGACCGCCGAACGCTTCGTCGATACCGGACACGGTCGCCTCTACCGCACCGGCGATCTGGCGCGCTGGCGCAACGACGGCACGGTGGAATGCCTGGGTCGCAACGACTTCCAGGTGAAGCTGCGCGGTTACCGCATCGAACTGGGCGAGATCGAGCAGCAGCTGGCGACCCATCCTGCGGTGGCGCAGGCCGTGGCGGTCACGCATGCATTCGGCGACGGCGACGTCAGGCTGGTGGCGTATGTAGTGCCGGCGACGCCTTCCTCTTTGAACGAAGAGACATTGCGGGCCCACCTTGCCTCGCGTCTGCCGGGTTACATGGTGCCCAGCCGCTTCATCCCGCTAGCCTCGTTGCCGCTGACCGGTAGCGGCAAGATAGATCGCAAGGCATTGCCGGCACCGGACAACGCGGAAGAAAGCCTCACCGACCACGCTCAAGAACATCTCGCCGATCCGCTCCAGGCGCAGGTCGCGGCGCACTACCGCCAAGTGCTTGGCCTGGCGCATGTCGGTGCTCACGACAATTTCTTCTCCATCGGCGGGCATTCGCTGCTGGCCGCGCAACTCACTGCGCGCCTGGGCAGCGAGCTGCGCACCAACGTGCCGCTGCGCGTTGCCTTCGAGCATCCCACCGTTGCCGGACTTGCAGCCTGGATCGGCATGCAGGGAGAGGACGACAAGGACGCGCAATCGATCGTCCGCTTGCCCGCAGGCGCCAAGGCGCCGCTGTCGCCGATGCAACAGCGCCTGTGGTACCTGGAACAGCTGCAGCCCGGGCGCACGGTCTACAACGTACCTTCCGCACATCACCTGCGCGGCGCACTGGATTCCGACGCGCTGCAACGCGCCCTGGCCCGCATCGTCGAGCGGCAGGACGTGCTGCGTACCGTGATCGGCACGCATGAAGGCGAGCCTTACCAGCACGTACAAGCCCAGGTGGACGTTGCCCTGCCCCGGGAAGACCTTTCCGGGTTGCCGCAGGGGCAGCGTGAGCCCGAACTCATGCGCAGGCTGGAGGACCAGATCGCGCGGCCTTTCGATCTGTCCCGTGGCCCGCTGTTCCGCGCAAGCCTCTACAAGCTGGACGAAGACCACCATGTGCTGTTCTTCATGGCCCACCATCTGATCTGGGACGGCTGGTCGTTCGATCTTTTCTACGATGAGATGTCGGCGTTGTACCAGGCCTATGCCGAGGGGGGTGAGGATCCGCTCGCAGCTGCTTCGGTGAGCTATGCGGACTTCTCCGCCTGGCACCGCGAGTGGCTGTCCGGTCCGGAACTGTTCCGTCAGCTGCAACACTGGCAAGCGAAGCTCGCCGATGCGCCGGAGGCGTTGCAGCTGCCGTTGGACCACGCGCGCCCTGCGACGCCCAGCAATGAAGGCGACACGGTCTGGCTGCGCATTCCGCAAGACACGCTGGAAACGCTGCGCACGCAGGCCCAGTCGCAGGGCGCCACCTTGTTCATGACCCTGCTGTCGGCGTGGTCGCTGTTGCTGCACCAGCTGAGCGGGCAGCGCGACCTGGTGATCGGCACGCCGGTGCGGGGACGCAGCCAGCCTGGCCTCGAATCGCTGATGGGCTTCTTCGTCAACGCGCTGCCTTTGCGCCTGCGCGTGGATCCCGATCAGACCTTCGTTTCGTTGCTGCAGGCAGCGCGCCACGAAGTCGTCGATGCCTTCGGCTCGCAGGACGTGCCGTTCGAACATCTGGTGCGCGTGCTGGACAAACGCCGCGACGCCAGTCGCTTCCCCATCTACCAGGCCTTCTTCTCTTACCAGGACGCACGCCAACGGCCGTCGCGCTGGGGCGCGCTGGCGCACGAAAACCTGCCGGTATTCCAGGCGGCCGCGGCGCAGGATCTGGCCCTGTGGTTCCTGGAAGGAAGCGACGGACTGGTGGGCGGTCTCAACTTCAATACCGACATCCTGCTGCGCGAAACCGCCGAGCTTCTGAAGCAGCGCTATCTGTCCTTGCTGGAAGGCATCGCTTCCGGACCGAACGCCCGCCTACACGAACTGCTCGCCATCGACCCACGCGAAACCGCCCTGCTGGCCGAATGGAACGCGACTTCCGCGCCCGTACCGCCGCTGCAGGAAATTTCGGCGTATCTGCAACCCACCTTCGCTGCAAATCCCGCGCGCATCGCTGTCCTGCAGGGCGATGAAGCGCTCACCTATGCCCAACTCGATGCGCAAGCCACGCGCATCGCACGGGCCCTGCAATCCCGCGCGGGCGCTGTCTGCGGTGAAGGCGGGGTGCTGGTCGGCCTGCACCTGCAGCGCACGCCCAAAATGCTGGCCGCATTGCTGGGCGTGCTGCGCTCGGGCGCGGCCTACCTGCCTCTGGATCCGGATTTTCCGGCCGAACGACTCGCTTTCATGCTGGAGGATTCCGGCGCCGCACTCTTGCTGCACGATGGCACGCAGGCACCGTTCGAGAATTTCACCGGCGAGCAGATCGCGCTGGAAACGCTGCTCGAAGAACCTGCCGACGACGCGGCGCCGTTCGTCGCTCCTACGCCGTCGTCCGATGCCCTGGCATACGTGATCTACACTTCCGGCTCTACCGGGCAACCCAAAGGTGTGCGCGTACCGCACCGGGCCGTGGTGAATTTCCTGGAATCGATGAAGTCGAAGCCAGGATTCGATGCGTCCACCCGTCTTGCGGCCGTGACCACCTTGTCGTTCGATATCGCCGTGCTGGAATTGCTCATGCCCTTGGCGGTCGGCGGCACCGTGGTGCTGGTCGACCGTGAGGATGCCGCCGATGGCCGGGCGCTGCGCGCGGTATGCGAGCGTCACAAGGTCAACGCGCTGCAGGCCACCCCGCTGACCTGGCGCCTGCTGTTGGAATCGGGCTGGCGTGGCGGCAAGCAGTGGAAGGCGCTGTGCGGCGGTGAAGCCATGCCGGTGGAAGTGGCAGAGGCGCTGCTGCCGCGTGTCGGCGAACTATGGAACATGTACGGCCCCACCGAAACCACCGTGTGGTCGACCTGCACGCGCATCGCCGCCGGACAGGGAGACATAGTCATTGGCCGGCCCATTGCCAACACTCAGGTACGGGTAGTCGATGCCCATGGGGCGCCTTGCCCTATCGGGATACCGGGCGAAATCGTGATAGACGGCGCTGGCGTGACCTTGGGCTATCACGCGCGGCCGCAACTCACGTCCGAGAAATTCATCGCCGATTCCACCGGCACGCATTACGCCGCGTACCGCACCGGCGATCTGGGACGCTGGCGCAGCGATGGCCAGCTGCAACATCTTGGCCGTCTGGATCAACAGGTGAAGCTGCGAGGCTATCGGATCGAAACCGGCGAAATAGAAGTGGCGCTGTCGCGTTCTCCCGCCGTCTCCCAAGCCGTGGCGCATCTGGTGCCGGGTCCGGGCGGGGACAAGATGCTGGCGGCTTACGTAGTGATGCGCGAAGCGCAGACGCTGCAACCCGACGAACTGCGCGCGCACCTGCGCCGCACGCTTCCCGACTATATGGTGCCGGGCATCTTCGTCGCGCTGGAGGCGTTACCCACCACCGGCAACGGCAAGGTGGACCGCAACGCGCTGCCTATGCCTGCGCAGATCGCACCGGCTCTGCATTCGTTCTCGCGCCGGCAACCCCGTACGCCTACCGAACGCATGGTCGCCGCATTGTGGTGCGAATTGCTGGAAGTCGAGGAAGTCGGACTGCTGGACAACTTCCTGGATCTGGGCGGTCATTCGCTGCTAGTCATGCGGGCCGTCGCGCTTCTGCAGGCGCGCACCGGCGCAAGTCTCAGCCCGCGCGCGTTCGTGTTCCAGACCCTGGAACAGATCGCCGCCGAATGCGACGCCTCTGCGCGGGAACCGGAACCCGTCAGTGAATCGCGCGGACTGCTTGGACGGGTGATCGCACGCTTCGGAAGGGCGGCCCGCAAATGAAACGCGGACGCCGGCCGGAAGTCAGCGAACGGAATCGTCGCGGACGAAGTAGTACCCGCTGTAGGCGTCGATGTCGCGGTCGCGGGTGAACGGGATGCGGCAATACTGCTCGCGGTTGCTCCAGTGATCGACGACGCGGTACCCGAGGCCGGTCATGGATGCCACGAACTCGTCGCGGTTGCCGATGCGGTAGGGATGGAACGCACGGCCGGTGGACTGCACGGTGACGAAGGTTTCGCCATCGTAGAGCGGCATCTTGTTGACCAGCACGTGTTGCGGGCGGTTGCCCATTCTTTCCAGGAGTTGCGGCATGTCCATATCCACGTACTGCAATGAACCGGCAACGAGCAGGACGTTGCAATCGCGGCCGTCGGCGATGTCCGAAGTGAAGTACAGGCCTGTTGCGTTGCGTTCTTCGGCCAGCTTCGCACCCTCGTCGATGATCGCCGGCACGTCGCATACCCGCCAGCGCAGACCCGGAGGGTATCCCACCGGCGGATGGCCCAGATACTGCTCCCACCCATAGAAGCTGACGCCCACATGCCCACCAAAATCGAACAGCACGGTATCCGCATCCACGATGCGCTGCAGCCAGAACAGGACGGCGTAGTCGCTCTGGCAGGCGCGCTCCATCCGGTTCCGGTACATGCCGGAGAGGGCGTCGTGGTCGTAGCCGATGCGGCGCCCCTGGGGGATGGAACGCTCGGCCTCGGCGAAGCCGGGGAAGACGCCGCGGAACCTGTTGGGCGGCATGCGCGCGAAGCTGCGCGCGTAGTCCATGGCCAGGATCCGGCCGAGGACGGGAATCCGCCATGCATGGCGCGCGATGCGTTCGCCGGTGTCGATAAGCCCCATGTGCCAAGGATAGCAGCAGATGTATATTCCCGAACCATGGCCCGGCCGCTGATTTCCCTCGAATCCGATACTTTCGATCCCTGGAAACTCCAGGCCGTCAGTCACCAGCTGTGCGCCCACCCGCTGCTGCAGATCGAGTCGCTGGTGGAGCTGGGCCGCCGGCTGGAAGCGCGCAAGCTGGTGCGAACCCACAGCGACACCGCCACCGCCGGCACCGCGTTCGGCGATGCGCCCGCGCTGCATCCCAACCAGCGCAGCGCCGAAGAGACGCTCGCCGGAATCGCCGAAGCGCGTGCCTGGATGTCGTTGCTCAACGTGCAGGCCGACCCGCTTTATCGCACGCTGGTCGATGAGGTCCTGGATGCGGTCAGGCCGTTCGTCGAACGCGTCGATCCCGGCATGAGCTATCGCGGCGGCTGGATCTTCGTCAGCTCGCCCGGCGCGGTCACGCCCTTCCACATGGACCACGAGCACAACTTCATCCTGCAGATCCGCGGCAGCAAGAAGCTCTACACCTGGGACCCGATGGACCGCAGCATCATCAGCGAACGCGCGCAGGAGCTCTTCCACGACCAGCATTCGCGCGAAGAAGTCCGCTGGGACGAATCGTTCCGCGCCAAAGCCCGTGTCTTCGATCTGCAGCCCGGCATGGGCGGTTACATGCCGTCCACCGCCGCGCACATGGTGGAGAACGGAAACGACCCGTCCATTACCGTCAGTTTCACCTACTACACCGCCGCCACGCGCCGCCGCGAACTGCTGTATCGCGGCAACGCGCGCATGCGCAAGCATGGCTTGGATCCATCGCCTGTAGGCACATCGCTCGCCCGTGACAACATGAAAGCCGCGTTGCTTTCCGCCTACACCGAAGGGCGTGCAGGGATATTGCGCGCACTGGGGCGCGGCGTACGAGACAACAAGGTCGCTTACGCGCCCGCCTGAGCAACCTGAGGATTTTGTTCAGCGCTTCATTGAATTGTACGAGTTCCGCGCTTTTCTTTTTGCTTTTTGCCCCGTGAGTCGCGGCAAGCAGGTCGGGATAAACCCCGAAGGGGCGACGCACAGGGATGTGCGCCGTTTCCGGAGGCGCACGAATACGCTTTACGGTTGTCCCGGCCTGCTTGCGGACCCGGCGGCTTCATCGCCGGGCGCGACGTTAGGGTGTGCTTTCTTTGGTTACTTTCTTTGCACAAGCAAAGAAAGTGACTCGCGCAACGCGCGGCTTTCAACAGCCGAACGGCTGGTCAACGCTCTTTCTTCGAAGCTAAAGCGAAGATCAAGAGCACCCCTCCTCAATCCTCCCCTGCGCTGCGCGCAAGGGAGGAGGCATAAGCAGAAGCAAGTGCAGAAGCAAGTGCAGAAGCAAGTGCAGAAGCAAGATCAGAATGGATGACCAGCCATTCGGCTGTTGAAAAGCACCTCCAGCGTTCGCTGGGATGACGACTCTGGGGACTTGCTTTTATTCAGGCTTATACAAGGTTCGTCTCTACTTGAAACGAAACTGCTCTAGTCCGTGCGTCTGCCGCCCAAGCGCCCACCCGAAACCTTGGACAGGAGGATCCGCGCGTATTCGGCATCGGCTTCATGCAGACAACGCAAGAGCCAAAGCGCCAGCAAGTAGGCCAGTACGAAGACGATGCCGCCCACGGCGAGCGCAAGCAACGGCGGATGCAGCCAGGCTGCCGGCCAGCTGCACAATGCGGCAAGGACCGCGGCGATGGCTATCCGCGACAGGCGCGCCCAGGGCAGCGACGATCGGGTCTCGCGCAGGGCCAGTTCCAGCGTCGAACCCGTGCCCAACAGTGCGAGCACGGCCGATGAAACCACCGCTCCCTTCAAGCCGAAATAGAACGTGCCCACACCTGCGCCGGTTAGGCGCAGCACGGTGAAAAGCAGGGTGAGCTTCATCAATGCGGTCTGCCGGTCGGCGCTAACCAGATAAGCGGAGGCTCCCTGCCCCAACGTGCTTGCCACGCGTGCGACCAGCAGGATGCTCAAGGCCTGAGCAGCCGGCGCGTAGGCCGGCCCGTAGAGCAGCGCGATCAACTGGTGCGAGAACACCGCGCCAATCGCTATAAGCGGCGCGCCCAGGACGAACAACCACGCTGTCGAGCCGCTGATCAAGGATGCTGCCTCTTCCCTGCCCCGTCCGTAGGCGCTGGCCATCATCGGCAGCAGCTGCGCACTGAGTACGCCCGGCGCCAGCAAAGCCGCGCCCATGGCCAGCGCGTTGGCGACCTTGAACATGCCCGCCTGGTCGGGACCGGCAAGCAAGTTGAGGAACGGCAGCTCGATTTCGCTCGCGCCCACCGAACCCAGGATGATGGTGAAGGCGACCACGCGCAAATGATGGGTGATGCGTGCCTCCAATTCGGCACGCAATGGTGCTCGTGCTTGCAGCGCCATGCGCTGCATGGGGACGGTGCGCCAGCGCGATACCAGGTAGAACACCACGCCCGAAACCGCATAGATCGCAATGAACGCCGGAAGCGAAGCACGCCACGCCAGTGCGGCAGCGATCATCGCAAGATTGGCGGTTGCACTGATGCCGGCGATGAGCGCGATGGAACGGAAATCCTGTCCACCCTTGGCCAGCGCGATGTTGAACATGTACGGCGCGCGCAACAGTACCGAGGCGACGACAAGGCCCAGGACCCACAGGTCCAGACCCGGGGCGATGCGCTGGCGGGTTGCATACAGCAACACCGAGACGCCGGCGACGACCAGCAGCAGCATCAATCTTTGCAGCCGCTGCAGTTTCCGGATCAACGCGCCGACCAGATCCGCCCGGCCCGATCCGTTCAACTCGGCCACGAACTTGATGGCAGCGGTGGTGATGCCGGCATTGGCCACGATCACGGCTGTGGAAACGATCCAGACCAGCAGGCTGTAGATGCCCAGCTCGGCAGGACCCAGCGCGCGCGCGATCAGGATCGAGGCGATCAGGCCGAACAGGTATTCGATATAGAGGCCGGCCGACGAATAGGCGGCGTTGGAAAGAGTCTTGCCGCGCGCGCTCATGGCGTCAGCGACCCGGGCCGATGGCAGGCAGGCGAATCTTGCGATGCCCTTGCATCTTCGTACTGCAGCCCATGCGACCCCCGTCAGGATATGGGCAGTCTAGCGCGGCTGCCACCTGCAAGCGGCCAGGCCCGAAGCCCGAAGGCTTCCATGTCGGATCGTGCATCACGATCACGTTTTGCGATTCAGCGCTTTGTTTGAGTTTTACCAGCCCAATGTCGGCGCAACCCCGGGTCTTCTTGAACACCGGTTGCGGACACGGCTTCGCGGCCCTATGGGCCGCGAATTATTGAAAATGGAGGCCTGGGTCGGAATTGAACCGGCGTACGCGGCTTTGCAGGCCGCTGCATAACCACTCTGCCACCAGGCCGGTGACTGTCACGCCGAGACTGGCGCAATCGCAGGGCCTTTTCAAGCGCCCTACAAAACAAAACCCCGCGAACGGGGTTTCGTCGTGAAACTGGAGCGGGAAAAGGGACTCGAACCCTCGACCCCGACCTTGGCAAGGTCGTGCTCTACCAACTGAGCTATTCCCGCGTAGTGAGGGGCGGAATTTTACCGTCCTTACGCGAACTGTCAACAGCTGCCCGTTCATCCTCTCGCAAGGTTGGCCAAGCGGCACGCAAATACTGCACTCCGGACCACAACGTCAGGATGGCCGCGATGGCCAGCAACCAGTCGCCGATGTGGAAAACCTGCGTCCCCATCCAGATATCCGCTTGCGGCTGGCTGGCCGGCGTCACCGAATAAAGCAGGCAGCCCAGCGCCACCATCTGCACGATGGTTTTGAACTTGCCCAGGGCGGCCACCTTCACCTTGGCGCGTTGGCCCAGTTCGGCCATCCACTCGCGCAAGGCCGACACCGCTATCTCGCGGCCCACAATGACCGCTGCCCAGAACGCCATCCACGGCGTGGGGTGGCCCTGCACGATCAGGAACAGCGCTACCGCCACCATCAGTTTGTCGGCGACCGGGTCCAGGAAAGCGCCGAAAGCGGAGAACTGGTTGTAGCGGCGCGCGATCCAGCCATCCAGCCAGTCGGTCAGCGCCGCCAGCACGAACACGAACACCGCAGCGAAATTGGTCCAGCCATAAGGCAGGTAGAACACCGCAACCAGCACCGGGATCAGCACGATCCGCAGCAGGGTCAACCAGGTGGGGACAGTCAACTTCATTACGAGCCTTGGTCGCTTCCTGTAGCTGGAGGCGCCGCCGAGGGCGCCAGCCCATGCAGGTTAGCGTAGATTCGCTCGGCCAGTGCGTCGTTGATGCCTTCCACGCGGGCGATCTCGTCGATGCCTGCGGCCTTCAGCCCGACCAGTCCGCCGAAATGCTTGAGCAGGCTGGCGCGGCGGCGCGGACCGATACCGGCGATATCCTCCAGCTTGCTGGTCGTGCGCGCCTTCTGCCGCTTGCCGCGATGGCCGGTGATGGCGAAGCGGTGCGCCTCGTCGCGTACTTGCTGAACCAGTTGCAACGCAGGCGAGGCGGCACCCGGATTCACTTCGCGGCCGTCGGCCAGGATCAGGGTCTCATGACCGGCCCGGCGCTCCACGCCCTTGGCCACGCCCACCAGCACCACGCTGTCCACGCCCAGTTCGGCCAGCGCGGCGCGCGCCTGGGTCAGCTGCCCGGCGCCGCCATCGATCAGCAGCACTTCCGGCAGTACCCCGCCCTCCTCCACCGCGCGGCGGAAGCGACGCTCTATCGCCTGGCGCATGGCAGCGTAGTCGTCGCCTGGCTCGATGCCGGCGATGTTGTAGCGGCGGTACTGCGAACGCACCGGCCCGTTGGCGTCGAATACCACGCAGGAGGCCACCGTGGCCTCGCCCATGGTATGGCTGATGTCGAAGCATTCGATGCGCTTGGCCGGCTCCGACAGCCCCAGCAGATCGCGCAGGGCTTCGCTGCGCACCTGCTGGGCGTTGCGGCTGGAAAGTTCGCTGGCCAGGGTGATCTCGGCGTTGCGGACCGCCAGCTGCAGGTAGCCGGCGCGTTCGCCGCGCACATTCCATTTCAATTGCACCTTGCGCTCGGCGGCGGCCGACAGCGCGGTTTCGATCAGCGCGGCATCGGGGATTTCGCGGTCCAGCACGATCTCGCCCGGCGGGGTCTGTTCCGCGTAGTACTGGGAAACGAATGCGGCCAGAACTTCGGCCGCGCTGTCCTCGCCGTTGGTCTTCGGGAAAAAGGACCGGGTGCCCAGGTTGCGGCCGTCGCGGAACGCCAATAACAACACGCACGCGCCGGTGCCTTGCATGGCGCAGGCCAACACGTCCAGATCGGCCGCACGACCGTCCACGTACTGGCGTGATTGCATGCTGCGCAGCGAGCCGACCAGATCGCGCAGCCGCGCGGCCTGCTCGAACTCCAGGCGCGCGCTGGCCGCTTCCATCGCATTGCTCAATTCGCTGGTGAGCTCGTCGCTGCGCCCGTCCAGGAACAGCGACGCGCGGCGCACCGCTTCCGAATAATCCAGCGCATCCACCAGGCCAACGCAAGGCGCGCTGCAACGGCCGATCTGGTGTTGCAGGCAGGGACGGGTACGGTTGCGGAACACGCTGTCCTCGCAGTTGCGGATCTTGAACAGCTTCTGCATCAGGTTGAGGGTGTCGCGCACCGCACCGACGCCGGGGTAAGGACCGAAATAACGCCCAGGCACCGCCCGCGGCCCGCGATGCATGGCGATGCGCGGCCATTGCTCGGTAGTGAGCAGCACGTAGGGATAGCTCTTGTCGTCGCGCAGGGACACGTTGTAACGCGGCGCAAGCGATTTGATCAGCTGGTTCTCCAGCAGCAGCGCCTCGCCCTCGGTACGGGTGACGGTGACGTCCATGCGCGCCACCTGCGCCAACATGGCGTGCGTGCGCGGGCTCTTGGGGGTATTGCTGAAATAGCTGGACACGCGCTTGCGCAGCGCACCGGCCTTGCCCACGTAAAGCAGGCTGTCGTCGGCGGCATACATGCGGTACACGCCGGGCGCCGTGCTCAGCGCGGCCGCGAATTCCTTGCCATTGAAGTTGCCAGCCACGCCAGGAACCGTCACTCGTCGATCGCAACCCGACCCAGGTCGCCACTGGAGAGGTCGTAGCGCAACACGGCGTGGGCATCGGTCTCCGAGATCCACAGCGCACCGGCGGCAATGGAAAGTCCGGCCACGCCGTGCAGACGCCGCGACAAAGGCACGGTCGCCACTTCGCCGCCGCCCAGACGCAGGGTACGCAAGGTGCCGTTGCCGGTGTCGGCGATCCACAGCAGAGGAGAATCAGGACTAAGGGCGATCGCCTGCGGGTTCTGCAGCCGAGCGTGTTCGCGCGGACCATCGGTGTCGCCGAATTCCCAGGAACTCTGGCCCACCAGGGTCTGCACGACATCGTTGCGCAACTGCAGAGCGCGCACCGACGAACCCAGCGCATCGCAGACATAAAGCATCTGCTGCACGGCAGCCAGCGCCACCGGTTGCGCGAAGGCCGCCATGGGTCCGCTGCCATCGCGCACTTCCAGCTGGCCCGAACCGGCGCGGCAGGTCAATTCGCCGCGACCCAGGCCGTAGGTCCAGATCCGGTTGTCGCCGGCCAACGCCAGGTGCACTTCGCTGTCGGTGGCGAATACCGCCTGGGGCTGATTGAGGGCGATGTCGCGGGCATTGGCCACGATGCCTTCCACCGGCTCGCCCGCGCGTCCGTTGCCGCAAAGGGTGTCCACGCGTCCGCTGCGCAGCATGATCCGGCGCAGGGCGTGGTTGCCGGTATCGGCCACATACAGCACGTCGCGCACCAGCGACAATCCTTGCGGGCGCCGGAACGCGGACTGCTCCAGATCGCCGTCGACGAAATCGGCGGTTCCCATACCGAATTGGCGCAGCACGCGCCCGTTGTGGCTGCATTCCAGAATGCGGTGGTGGCCGCTGTCGGTCACATACAGACGATCGGCAGTGGCCGCGATGCCGCTGGGGAAACGCAAGGGCAGGCGCGGCTCGGCGGCGGTCTCGCTGGTCGCGCGGGCATCGTCGTCGGTGGGCATGGGCAACGCATCGCACAATGCCGCCAGCGGCCGTTCCAGCTCGGCCATCGACTCCAGCCCGACTATCCGCTCGCGGATCTGGCCGTTGGCGTCGATCAACAGCACCGTGGGCCAGGCCTCCACCTCGAAGCGCTGCCAGGCATGCCAGTCGCCGTCGTGCAGGATGGGGAACGACACGCCTTGCCGGCGCAGCTGCTTCAGCACGTATTGGGGATCGCGTTCGCAATCGAAACGCGGCACATGCACCGCCAGCGGCTGCAGGCGGCCCTGGTAACGGGTCTGCAGCTGGGCGACATCGCGCAGGCGCTGCCAGGACCATGCAGACCCGGCGTTGACGAAGACCAGCGCCACCACGCGCCCCCGCTGCTCATGCAGCGAGCTCGGCGGCGCATTGAGCCATTGCAGGCTCCGGGGAAGTTCGAGGGTCGGTGCGATGCTCATCGGTATCCGATTATGCCGGAGTCCCACTCTGCGCACAGGCGGGCCACGACCGCCCGTGCGGCCGAATCGACCAGTTGCCAAGCGTGCTCGAATTCGGCCGGTCCACCGGTATACGGATCAGGAACGGCGCATCCCCGGTGAACCTGCGCCCACTCTGTCAGCAGGACCACTTTGTCCCGCCGGGAAGGCGGGGCCTCACGCAGCACGTCGCGCACGTTCTGGCTGTCGGCGCACAGCAGCCAGTCGAACTCGGCGTAGTCGCGCTGGTGCAAGCGGCGGGCCCGCAACAGGGAGATATCCACCCCATGCCCGCGCGCGCAGGCGATGGCGCGCGGATCGGGCGGTTGGCCGACATGCCAGTCGCCGGTGCCGGCCGAATCGACCTGCACCCGGCCCGCCAGCGGCGAAGCAGCGATGCGTGCGCGCAAAGCGCCTTCAGCCAATGGCGACCGGCAGATGTTGCCCAGGCAGACGACCAGCAGTTTCAACGTCCACCATCGGCCAGATAGGCTTCCGCGCGGGCCAGGTCTTCGGGCGTGTCCACGCCCGGCGGAAATCGTTCGGGGGTCAACGCGACCGCTATGCGGAAACCCGCTTCCAGCACGCGCAGCTGTTCCAGCGATTCGATCAGTTCCAGCCTCCCCGCCGGCATTTTCGAGAACTGGCGCAGGAACCCAGCGGAGTAGGCGTAGATACCGATATGCCGCAGCCATTCACCCGGCGGCAGCGCATCGCAGCTGTTTGCGAAGGCATCGCGATGCCAAGGAATCGGCGCACGGCTGAAATACAGCGCATCGCCCCACCCCGCCTCGTCACCGGTGCGCACCAGCTTCACCGCATTGGGATCGAACAGAGTGGCGGCTTCGGTCACCGGTGTCGCCAGGGTGGCCATCTGTGCGCCGCTGGCGGCCAGGGTTTCGGCTACGGCGCGGATTCCCTGCGCAGGCGCGAACGGCTCATCGCCCTGCAGGTTCACCACCAAGATATCGTCGGCCCAGCCCTCAATGTCGGCGCATTCGGCCAGACGGTCGCTGCCCGACGCGTGCGCGGCGGAAGTCATGGCCACGCGCACGCCGCTGTCGCGCAGAGCATCGGCGATGCGCTGGTCGTCGGCTGCAACCCACACTTCGCGCGCGCCGGCCGCCAGTGCACGGCGTGCGACGTGCACGACCAGGGGTTCGCCGCCCAGCAGGCGCAATGGTTTTCCCGGCAGGCGCGAGGCCGCGTAGCGGGCGGGAATGGCGACGACGAAATCCAGTGGTGCATTCATGTCGGGAGCCGTGCGTTCGATGTCGGGAAAGATCGTCTTCTTTTTTCGCTCGTCATTCCAGCGAACGCTGGGATCCATCTTGATTTTGACTTCGCTTTTCGCCGTACATGGAAACAAGCAAAAGCAAAGTCAAAATGGATCCCAGCTTTCGCTGGGATGACGAGCCGTGGATACGAATTCTACTTCTGAACGGATCTGGCTTCGTTCGACTGCGTGACTAGCTTCTCCGGCAACTTGTCCAGTAAAGCCACCCAGAACGCTTCCGGCAGCTCCGCGGTCACCGGTACGCTGTAATGCCATTCATTGGCGAAACCGGCGCATTTGACCGCATCCTTTTCCGTCATCAGCACCGGCAGCTCGCTGCCGAAATCGAAATCGCCGGCGACGTAATGATGGTGGTCTGCGAACGCATGCGGCACCACGCCGATGCCAAGACCGCGCAACATCTCGAAGAAACGCTTCGGATTGCCGATTCCGGCAACCGCATGCACGCGATGGCCGCCGAACGAGGTAAGCGGCAGGCTGCGGCCGCCCTGCAACGGCACCGCACTGTCGGCGCGAAGCTGCATGGACCACTCGCCGAAGCTGGCGTCGCCGCCGTTGACCACACGGAAATCGCATTCGGCGCTCCGCTGCGCCGGTTCGCGCAAGGGGCCGGCGGGAAGCAGGTGGTTGTTGCCGTAGCGGCGGCGGCCGTCAATCACTTCTATCTCCACATCGCGGCGCAGGCGGTAGTGCTGCAGACCGTCATCGCAGACGACCACATCGCATCCGGCGGCGACCAGCGCACGCGCGGCGGCAGCGCGGTCGCGGTCCACGCGCACCTTGGCGCCCGTGCGCCGTGCGATCAACACCGGTTCATCGCCGCCCTCGGACGGTACGGTGGCGCCTTCCACCCATGCAGCGTCGGCTTCGTTGCGTCTTCCGTATCCGCGGCTGGCCACGCCCGGTGTCCACCCTTCTTTCTGCAATCGCTGTACCAGCGCGATGGTCAGCGGCGTTTTGCCCGTACCGCCAACGGAAAGATTGCCTACCACCACCACCGGCACGGAGACCCGGTAACTGCGCAGAATGCCGGTACGGAACAGCTTGCTACGCAAAGCAACCACCCACCCGTACAGCCCGGCCAGCAGGCGTGCGGACAAAGGAGGCGTCGCGTCGCCGTACCAGTAAGCGGGGGTTTTGTCCTGCGACTTGCTCACTCGGCCTCGCGGAATTGCATGCCGTGCAAGTGCGCATACAGCCCGCCCTTGGCCAACAGTTCGGCGTGCGTGCCCTGCTCCACCAATTTACCGTGATCGAGCACCAGCACCTGGTCGGCGTGTTCGATGGTGGACAAGCGGTGAGCGATGACCAGCGTAGTGCGATCCGGCATCAGTTTCTGCAATGCGTTCTGCACCAGGCGCTCGGATTCGTTGTCCAGTGCAGCGGTGGCTTCGTCCAGGATCAGGATCGGCGCATCGCGCAGGATCGCACGGGCAATGGCCAGGCGTTGGCGCTGCCCGCCAGAAAGCAATGCGCCGTTCTCGCCGATCTCGGTGTCCATCTGCTGCGGCAGGCGTTCGATGAATTCCCAGGCGTTGGCCGCTTCGGCGGCAGCGCGCAGCTGCTCGGGACTCGCCTGCGCTCCATAAGCGATGTTGGTACCGATGCTGTCGTCGAACAGCATCACTTTCTGCCCGACCAGCGCGATCTGGCGGCGCAGGTCGGCAAGTCTGTACTGGTCCAGAGGTACTCCGTCCAGGGTAACCACACCAGCGGTCGGCTCGTAAAAACGCGGCACCAACCGCACCAAGCTGGTCTTGCCGCTGCCGGAACGGCCGACGATGGCGGTAACCGTGCCAGGGCGCGCAGTGAAACTGACCTCGCTCAACACTTGGGGGTCATGCCCGGGATAACTCAGGCTTACCCGATCGAAGACCAACTCGCCCTTGGCGCGGCCGATGGAACGTTGTCCGCGGTCCTGTTCTTCCGGCGCATCGAGCACGCCGAACAGGCGTTCTGCAGCGGCCACGCCACGGGAAATCTGGGTCTGGATGCTGGTGACCCGGCGCAGCGAGGGAATGATGGCCATCATCGAGGTCATCAGCACGATGAAATCGCCTGCGGTCAGACGGCCTGCTAGAGCTTCGCGCGTCGCCACCCAGACGATCGCGGCCAGCGCGAAAGCAGCCAGAAACTGGACCATGCCCGACGCCAGCGCGCGGGTGGTTTCCACTTTCATATTCAGGCCGAGGATTCGGTTGGCCAACTTGGCGTAGCGCGAGACTTCCAGCGCCTGCGCGCCATGCACTTTGACGTCCTGCTGCGCCGACAGCGACTGTTCCGCCGCCTGGGCCATGCGGCCCATGCCGTCCTGGATGCCACCACTGATCTTGCGATAGCGCTTGCCCACGAAGGAGACGATGATGCCGATCAGCGGCGCGATCACCAGCAGCGCCAGCGTCACCCGCACGCTGGACTGCAGCATCGCCACCACCATGTAGACGATGGTCAGGGTGTCGGTGACGATGGTCTTGAGCGCGTCCGCGCTGGCCTGGGTGACCTGCTCGGTGTCGTAGTTGAGTCGGCTGACCATGACCGGCGTGGCTTCGCCATCGAAATGCGACGACGGTAACCGCAGGTATTTAGCGAGCACTTCCTCGCGCAGATCGCGCACCACGCTGCGTCCGGTGCGCGCCATGCCATAGTCCACCACGAAGGTAGCCACGCTGCGCATCAGGAACAAGCCGACGATCTGCAAGGGCAACCAGACGGCCATCCCCGGCTGCGGGTTGACGAAACCAAGGTCGGTCAGCGGCTTCATCAGGGTGACAAACTTGTAGCTGGCCGTCGCTTCCACGAACATGCCCACCAGCGCAGCTACCAGGAACCACTTGTAGCGCCCGGTATACCCAAGCAGGCGCTTATAGATCGGCCACACCGGCGGCAGCACCTTGCTCATTGCTTCTGCTCCGGCGCCGTGGCGATGGAAATCGTGCGGAAGCCGAGCTGTCCCAACGCATCGAGTGCGGTCACCACCGCCTGATGCGGCGTTCGCGCATCGGCGCGCAGCAGCACCGGACGGACACGGTCGCTGCCGCCAGCCGTGGCCAATGCCTGTTTCAGCGCGTCGATGTCGGTGCGCAGCACTTCCTGGTCGCCTACGAAGTAGCGGCCCTCGGCATTGATCAGCACGCTCAGCGACTTGGTCTGATCGGCCGTCGGCTCGCCTTTTGCGTTGGGCAGTTGCAGTTGCAGAGTGGAGCGCGCGTCGAAAGTGGTGGTGATCACGAAAAAGATGATCAGCACCAGAATCACGTCTATCAACGGAATCAGGTTGATTTCCGGTTCGTCATGAGCGCGGTCGTCGCGAATGCGCATCTGCGGCTCAGCTCAGCGTAGTCGCAGCGGCAGCATCGGCCGAAGTCGCCCGGGTAGTACGTGCGGCCACCACCGCCCTTGCGTCCAGCGCGTCCAGCAAGGCGGTGGCCTGCTGTTCCATGTCGATCACGTAGCCGGCCACGCGGCCACGGAAGTAGCGATGGAACATCAGCGCCGGGATCGCCACGATCATGCCGGTGGCCGTGCACACCAGCGCCTTGCCGATACCGCCGGCCAGCTGGTTCACATCGCCCACGCCGTGGTCCAGGATGCCCAGGAACATCTGGATCATGCCGACCACGGTGCCCAGCAGGCCCAGCAACGGCCCTGCGGCGGCGATGGTGCCCAGCGTGTTCAGGAACTTCTCCATCCGGTGCACCAGGTGCCTGCCGGTATCTTCGATGCGTTCGCGGATCTGCTCGCGCGGGCGGTTGCGCATGTCCAGCGCAGCAGCCAGCAGGGCGCCCAGCGGCGAGTTGCGGCGCAGGGATTCGATGTGGGCCGGGTCCAGCTGGCCGCGCGCGGCCCAACTGCGCACTTCCTCGCCCAGATTGGGGGGCAGCACTTCCTTGCGCCGCAAGGTCCAGAACCGCTCCACCACAATGGCCAGCGCCAGTACCGCCAGCAGCAACAAGGGAATCATGGGCCAGCCGCCGGCCTTGACCAATTCCAGCACTTTCAGTCCTCCGGCACTCGGGGCCGTTCGTTTGCAGACCGATAGGATAGCGTAGCCGCCTGCCGCAGCCTCACCGCATCCCAAAGCCGGGCCTGGTCGCTGCGCCTTTCACGGACCTGAAGCCCCTCCCCGCCCAGCCAAAGGCGGATCGCGCCGCTGTCGGCGGTATTGAGCACTTCGGCGCCATGGCCTTGCCAGCGGTTCACGACCTCCCGTTTGGGGTGGCCGAAACGGTTGGCGAACCCCGCCGACACCAATACCAGCCGTGCGCCCGTGGCGGTCACGAAACCCGGATCCGAAGAGCCGCCGCTGCCGTGATGGGCCGCCAGCACCACCTCGGCGTGCAAGCTGGCGGGGTCGCGCCGCAGCAGTTCGCGCTCGATCACATCGCCTATGTCGCCGGTCAGCAATACCGCGCCGTGTTCGGTTTCTATCCGCAACACGCAGCTGGCTTCGTTGCCCAGATAGGGAAAGTGCCGCGTCGGATGCAGGAAACGGAAGCCCACCCCTTCCCATCGCCAGGACTGCCCCGCCACGCACGGCGAATCGGCGGGCACGGGCGAGCCTTCCGGGGTCAGCGATTCGCCTACTGGAAGCAAGGCACGCACCGAAGCGAAACCGCCCGCATGATCGTTGTCCCCATGACTGAGGACGACCCGGTCCAGCCGCGCCACGCCCAACGCGCGCAGCGCCGGTACGACCGCACGTTCGCCGGCATCGAACCCATCCCTCACCGCCGGCCCGGTGTCGTACAGCAACGCATGGCCGGCCGTGCGCACCAGCACCGAAAGCCCCTGACCCACGTCGATCACCAGCAGTTCAACTTCGCCTTGCGCGGGCGACTCCAGGTTGGGCCACAACAGCGGCAGCCACAGCAATACGGCCAACGGCTTGCCCGGCACGCCACGCGGCAACAGCAGCCAGAACGCGCCCAACAAAGCCAACGGCAAGGCGTACCAGACCGCTTCGGGTAGCCACCATAGGGCGAAACGACTGTCCGCAAGCGTCGTGAACAGCGGCCAGGTCAGATCGAAGCACCAGGCCGCGGCTCGCCATGCCCAGCCGCCCGCACCTGCGTACGCGGCTTCCAGCGCGGTGCCGATCAGCGACAGCGGAACAACGACCAGACTCCACCAGGGAATCGCAACCAGGTTGATCAAAGGCCCCACGGCCGAGGCCTGGCCGAAGAGCGCTACCGTCAGCGGTAGAAGTCCCAGCGTGGCTGCTCCCTGCGCGGAGAGAAACCCTTTCGCCCAATGCTGCGATTGCGGCAGGCACCACGCCAACCAGGCCACGCCTGCGAAACTGAGCCAGAAACCTGCGGCCAGCATCGACAAGGGATCGAAAAGCAGGACTGCGATCACCGCCAGCGCCAGTGAATCGACCACCCTTGCAGGTCGCCGCGAAAACCGGGCCAGCACTACCACCGCGATCATCAGGACCGTGCGCGTGGTGGGCAACGCAAAGCCGGCAAGCACTGCATAGCCGAACGCCCCAAGCAGACCCGCCAATCCGGCGACTTGTGGCCTTGGTATCCGTCGCGCCCAACCGGGGATCCATCGCCACAATCCCGCACCGCATAAGGCGAAGAAGCCGGCCACCAGGCCGACATGGAAACCGGAAATGGCGATCAGGTGGGTCACCCCGGCTGCGCGCAGGATTTCCCAGTCGCGGTCTTCCAGGCCGCGCGTATCGCCCAAGGCCAACGCGCGGACGTAGCGCGAAGAGGCGGAAGGCACGGAGGCGCCAATGCGTGCGGACATGTCTTCACGCCAGGCGTCGATACCTTCCGGTTTCGACAGTTGATGCGCCCGACTGGCCTCGCGTACGTATCCCGTGGCCGCGATGCGCTGGGAAAGCGAGTGACGTTCGCTGTCGAACCCGCCCGGATTGCTCAGCCCCCGTGGCGCACGCACCTGCACCACCATTTTCCAGCGCGCACCGGCGCGTAGTTGCATGCGCGGGCCCGGTTCCTTCGCACCGAAATCGTCGTACCAGGAAATCTGCAGCAATTTCCCGCGCAAGGGTTCCGGTTGGGCATCCCCGTCATCGACCCGGAACCGGAAACGCGTGCGCCGCAATTCGGCTTGCGGAAGATCTTCGATGCGGCCTTCGATGATCAGATCGCGTTTTTCCCATGACGGCGGAAGCTGTGCGGAAAGCACCAGCGCTGCCTGCAAGCCTGCCCAGCCGAATCCGATCAGGCAGGAACCCAACCAGCGCCATCGTTTTCCACGCCACCCCCACGCCAGGCCGAAGACGACCGAGATAGCCAGGATCGGCCATGGGAGCAGGGCTGGCAGCAACAGGCATGCGCCTACTCCGGCCAGCAACGCGATGGCGTTGGTTACATTGAATGGGCTTGCGGCAATTCCGTTGCCTTGGGACATCTAGGGATAGAAACGCGGGGTTGTGGATAGTGCCGTCGAAGATGATCGTTTCGGTTGTTCGACGCTATCGGCCGCTATCCTCGCTTTAGGTAGGAAAGCGCCGACTGCAAGGGCTTACAGCGTCGACATCGTTCGGCTACTTGCCATAACGGTACAACTTCAAAGGTCGTCATCCCGGCGAATGCCGGGACCCAACTATCGGCGAGGAAATGCTCCTGCGTCCGCATAGCGGCGGGCGAGCTCGGGTCCCGGCATTCGCAGGGATGACGACCTTGTCTTTTGAAATTTATCGCGCGGGTTGGTGGCAGCGCTTGAGATCGCAAGCAAAAGCAGCCGAGCAAGCTCGGCTCTACAAAGCCATTGGCTTCAGACGTCAGAGGCCGGCAGTTCCCGCAGGCGGCCTTCATGCAATTCCAGCACGCGGTCCAGCTTGCGCGCCAGGCGACGGTCGTGGGTCACCAGCACCAGGCTGGTCTTCTGTGCGCGGTTGAGTTCCAGCATCAGCTCGAACACGGTCGCAGCGGTCTTCTCGTCCAGATTGCCGGTGGGCTCGTCGCCGAGCACGCAGGCAGGTTGGTTGACCAGCGCTCGCGCCACGGCGGCGCGTTGGCGCTCGCCGCCGGAAAGCTCGCCGGGCTTGTGTTCTATGCGGTGGCCCAGCCCCACTTTTTCCAGCAACGCCTTGGCGCGCTGCGTTGCGGTTTTCACGTCGGCGCCGCCCAGCATCACCGGCATCATCACGTTCTCCAGCGCGGTGAATTCGGGCAGCAGATGGTGGAACTGGTAGACGAAACCGAGCGCGCTGTTGCGCAATTGCCCGCGCGCGGCATTGGAAAGCGCCGACATTTTCTGCCCCGCCACGTAAACCTCGCCCGCGGTCGGCGTATCCAGGCCACCCAGCAAGTGCAACAGCGTGCTCTTGCCCGCGCCCGACGCGCCGACGATGGCCACGGTTTCGCCCGCCTGCACCGACAGGTCCAAGCCGTCGAATACCGGCGTCCTCATCTTTCCTTCGGCGTAGGTCTTGGCCAGTTTCTCGGCGCGCATGACCTCGCCAGTGGGGCTTGCGCTCCCGCTTTCCAGTGCCCAGGACTTACTCATAGCGCAACGCCTCCGCCGGGTCGGTACGCGCCGCGCGCCATGCCGGATACAGGGTGGCGAGGAAACTCATGACCAGTGCGATCATCGCGATCACGGCCACGTCGCTGCCTTGCAGGTCGTAGGGCAAACCGGTGATGTAGTAGACATCGGCCGGCAGCAGAGTGACGTTGAAGGTGGACTCAATCAGGCCCAGGATCGATTCCAGATTGATGGTCAGCAGCACGCCGCCCACCACGCCCAGCACCGTGCCGATGATGCCGATCAGCGAGCCCTGCACCATGAACACCTGCATCACTCCGCGCGGAGTCAGACCCAATGTGCGCAGGATGGCGATATCGGCCTGTTTGTCGGTGACCAGCATCACCTGCGAGGAAACCAGGTTGAACGCGCCCATGGCGATGATCAGCGACAGCAGAATGCCCATCACCGTCTTTTCCATCTTCAGCGAGCTGTACAGATTGGCGTTTTCGCTGGTCCAGTCGCTGATCCGGTACGGGCCAGGAAGGTTCTCGGCCAGGTCGCGCGCCACGTTCCAGGACTGATCCATGTCATGGAGCTTCAGCCGCACACCGGTGACTCCATCGCCCATCTTCAGCACGCGTTGCAGATCGGACATGTTGACCACGGCCAGACCCTTGTCGATCTCGTTGTAGCCGGCCTCGAAGATGCCGCTGACCTTGAAGCGCTTGATACTGGGCATGGCTCCCATAGGTGTACTGCGCTCGTCCGCAAGCATTACGACGACACTGTCGCCTACGGTAACTCCCAGCCACACAGCTAGTTCCTGACCCAAGACGATATTGAAGGAACCAGGAGCCAACGACTCGATATTGCCGCGCTTCATTTTCTCGGCGATCACCGAGACCTTGCGTTCCTCGGAAGGCACTACTCCTCGAACCATGGCAGGTTGATTGCGCGCACCTTTCAGCAGCGCCTGACTGTCCACGTAAGGGGCCGCACTTTGCACGCGCGGGTCCTTCAACGCCACTTCGACCGCATGCGGCCAATCCTGCATCGCATCCCCGGCGGCGCTGACCGTGGCATGGGCGGTCATCTGCAGCATGCGGTCGCGGATCTCGCGCTGGAAGCCGCTCATCACCGACAGCGTGGTGATCAGCACGGTCACCCCCAGGGCGATGCCCAGGATGGAGGCCAGCGAGATGAAGGAGATAAAGCCATTGCGGCGTTTGGCGCGCAGGTAGCGCAGGCCGATGGCGACAGGGATGGGTTTGAACATAGGCGGCTATGGTGCCACTTGGCGATGCTGTCGCGCAGCCTCCAGGCTGCCGGCGGCCAGACGCAGTTCACGTCGGCGTGCTGCGGGAAGCGTATCCGGCCACCAGGACAGGCGCTGCGGCCTGCCCTGTCGATCCTGCCAGCGCAGGAAAGCCAGTGGGCCGCGCCACCGCACCTCTGCTTTTTCGATGGGCAGGCCTTCCAGCATTACCGGCAGCTCGTTGCCCGGGAAGAACAACGCGACCGGCGGTAATCTCCATTCCCGCCACGCCCGGCGGAAACCATAGGCGATCGCCGAAATGGCCAGTGGCCAGGCCGCCAGTCGCGGCATCGCCGAGGCCAGCACTGCGAATGCGGCCAACAGCCCCAATGCGAGCAACGCGCCGATCACCCAGCGCGAGGGACGCCACTCAAGGCGGCAGCTGACGAATGCGTTGGATAAGCGATGCGAGTGCGTCATCGGGACATTGCTCGTAGCCCATGAACCAGCGCCAGAGCTTATCGTCTTCGCAATCGAGCAGCCGTAGGAAAACCCCGCGCTCGACCTGGGAAGCGCCCGCCCATTCGCGGTCGAGGTAGCGCCCGAACAACTGGTCCAGCTCGCGCATGCCGCGGCGGCAGCGCCAGCGCAGGCGCTTGAGTTCGACCTCGTCCGCCTCGCTCATCCGCGCAGCAGACCTACCGCAAGCACGGCCCACAACGCCCATACCAGACATGTCGAAACCATGTACACGGTGAAGCGATGCATGACTTTGTTGTAGCTGCACTGGATCAGGCTGTGCAGCACGCGGCCAGCGACGAAGCTCCAGGCAAGCCCAAGCACCAGCGGCGTCGTTTGCTGGGTCAGGTAGGCCACGATCAGCGCCAGGTAGAACAGCACCGGTACTTCGAACAGATTGCTGAAATTATCGGCGGCGCGGGTATCGACTAGGCGCGCGGATTTCTGCGCCGAAGTTGCCACGGACTGGGGGTGGATCCGCAGGCGCTGCATCTCGGGAATGCGTACGGCGTAGAGGCGCACCCAGACGATCAGGGTCAGGGCCACCATTGCCAACGCGGGGAAGAAGACTTCTTTTCCGCTCATACGCAACTCCCGGAATCGTCACCACCAGCCATTGGGGAATCCCTGAAGGGAATCTCTGAAGGGAATCTCTGAAGGGAATCTCTGAATTGTGTAATCCGTTCGTGGTGAGCCTGTCGAACCACGCTTTTAGGGGGGAACTGGCTTGCTGCTTACTGAAATTTATCGCCAAGAGCGTGGTTCGACAGGCTCACCACGAACGGGATTCTATGCTCTTGGTATTTGCGGACTTGTTCGGAGTTAGATTATTAAAAGCCCCTTTTAGCGCAGCGACAACAAGCGATAAACATCAAGTGCGCCGTGCCAGCATCAGCTTCTTGATCTCAGCGATGGCCAGCGCCGGGTTCAGACCCTTCGGGCAGGTCCGCGCGCAATTCATGATGGTGTGGCAGCGATACAGGCGGAACGGATCTTCCAGATCGTCCAGGCGCGCGCCGGTGTCTTCGTCGCGGGAATCGACGATCCAACGGTAGGCCTGCAGCAGGATCGCCGGGCCCAGGTAACGCTCGCCGTTCCACCAGTAGCTGGGACAGGAAGTGGAGCAGCACGCGCAAAGGATGCATTCGTACAGCCCGTCGAGCTGCTTGCGGTCTTCCGGCGACTGCAGACGTTCGCGGTCCGGCGGCGCCGCGGTCTGGGTGCGGATCCACGGCTTGATCGAAGCGTACTGCGCATAGAAATGGGTCAGGTCCGGAACCAGATCCTTGACCACCTCCATATGCGGCAGCGGGTAGATCGGCACTTCGGCCTTGCCGCAATCCTCGATGGCCTTGGTGCAGGCCAGCGTATTGGTGCCGTCGATGTTCATCGCGCAGGAACCGCAGATACCCTCGCGGCAGGAACGGCGAAAGGTCAGGGTGGGGTCGATCTCGTTCTTGATCTTGATCAGCGCATCCAGAACCATCGGGCCGCAGGCGGCAAGGTCGACCTCGTAAGTGTCGGTGCGCGGATTCTCATCGTCGTCCGGGCTCCAGCGGTACACCTTGAAGGTGCGCGGCTGTTTGGCGTCCTTGGCGGGGAAATGCCTGCCCTTGCCGATGCGGGAGTTCTTCGGGAGCGAAAATTCTGCCATGTCTGTCTTCTATCCCGGTCAGTAAACGCGCGGCTTCGGCGGCACCACGTCCACGTCCTTGCTCAACGTGTACATGTGCACCGGGCGGAAATCGAAACTGCATTTGCCCTTCTCGTCCACGTTGACCAGCGTGTGCTTCTGCCAGTTGACGTCGTCGCGATCGGGGAAGTCCTCGTGCGCGTGCGCGCCGCGGCTTTCGTGGCGCTGTTCGGCGGAGTTGATGGTGGCCACCGCATTCAGCAGCAGGTTGTGCAGCTCGTAGGTTTCCAGCAGATCCGAATTCCAGATCAGCGAACGGTCCGACACCTTCACGTCTTCGAACGAGTTGAAGATATCGGCCATCTTGTCGCAGCCTTCCTTCAACGTCTTGGAAGTACGGAACACCGCCGCGTCGTTCTGCATGGTGCGCTGCATGTTGTCGCGGATCACCGAGGTCGGCGTGCCGCCGTTGGCGTTGCGCAGCTTGTCCAGGTGCGAAAGCGCCTTGTCGCAGGCGTCGTCGGCCAGCTTGCTGTGCGGGCCGCCGGTTTTGATGGTCTCGGCGCAGCGGTTGGCCACCGCACGGCCGAACACCACCAGGTCCAGCAGCGAATTGGAACCCAGGCGGTTGGCGCCATGCACCGACACGCAGGCCGCTTCGCCGATGGCGTACAGCCCGGGCACCACGGAATCCGGATTGTCGCCAACCTTGCGCACCACTTCGCCGTGGTAATTGGTCGGGATGCCGCCCATGTTGTAGTGCACGGTCGGCAGCACGGGAATCGGCTGGGTAGCGACATCGACGCCTGCGAAGATGCGTGCGCTCTCGGCGATGCCCGGCAGCTTCTCGTGGATCACTTCCGGCCCCAGATGGGTCAGGTCGAGCAGGATATGGTCCTTGTGCTCGCCCACGCCGCGGCCTTCGCGGATTTCAATCGTCATCGAACGCGACACCACATCGCGCGAGGCCAGATCCTTGTAGTGCGGCGCATAGCGTTCCATGAAGCGTTCGCCGTTGCTGTTGCGCAGAATGCCGCCTTCGCCGCGCACGCCTTCGGTGATCAGGCAGCCCGCACCGTAGATGC
>CAMLGZ010000034.1 GCA_946479745.1 uncultured Pseudoxanthomonas sp.
TGATCTTGATCTTGATCTTGATCTTGATCTTGATCTTGATCTTGATCTTGATCTTAATCTTGATCTTGATCTTGATCTTGATCTTGCTCTTACTTGCCTTGCGTCAACTCCAAGTTTCTCAGAATATCCTCGAGCACGAACGAAGTTCGTAACAGCGCATCATCGTTCCAGTATCGCAAGACCCGATAGCCATGCTCTTTCAATACCGAACTGCGCTGTCTGTCGTAACCGGATTGCTCAAGATGTTGACCACCATCTAGTTCGACAATCAATTTCAACTCGTAGCACACGAAATCCGCAATAAAGCTTGCGATTGGAGCTTGTCTCCTAAACTTGAAACCACCCAGCTGTCTTAAACGGAGATGCTGCCATAGACGGCGCTCTGCATCCGTGGCCGAGTTGCGGAGGTTACGGGCTTTCCGGCGAAGTGCATCCATGGCTTCCTGCCTTGGTTGGAATCTTTGCAATTGCGCATCAGAACAGCGGTAAAAGCAAGATCAAAAGCTAACCCCTCCCCAACCCTCCCCTGCTGCGCAAGGGAGGGGGCCAGAGCAAGGCCTTTCTTGCCGCCCTGCTTTCGCAGAAGGTTAGGTTTGGCTTGCTGCCCATACCGCCAGCTTCTCCCGCCCTATCTTCGCGTTATGGCGGATATCTACGGGGAAGGCCGGATGGCAGAGGAATCGTTTGATGCCAGCAGTATGCGCACGACCCGCCGAAATCGCTCGAAGCGCATCCACAATTCCAGCGCGACGTTCAGTTGAAACCCCCGGCTGAAGCTCGTAGCAGACCACGGGCTCTTGCTGACCCTGCACTCCGACGCCGACCAATGCGGTCCGTTTCACATCGGGATGCGTGTTGAAAATGGGTTCTACCTGTTCCGTATAAAGCGGGCCATCCCTGGTCTCCACGCGTTGCGTCTTGCGTCCGCAGAACCACAGCCGGCCTTGCTCATCGAAATAGCCGACGTCGCCCATACGGTGCACGACGCGCTCGCCGCCGTCGGGCAACGACTCGCGGATCTTCGCGGCACGCGTGGCGGATTCGCGATTGAAGTAGCTGTCGGTCGCGGTGGGACCCGCCACCGTGATTTCGCCCACCGTGCCATCGGCGACGGGCAGTTCGTCCGACCATCGCTCTATCGGCGCGTCGTCGATGGCGATGATGCGCACTTCGTTGGGTGCGACCGGACGGCCGACGCAGGTGCCGGCACCCTGCTCGGTCTGCGCGCGGGTGCTTTGCAGCTCGCGGCCTTCGATCACTGCGACCGGCAGGCATTCCGTTGCGCCGTAGGGCGTCCAGAATTGCGCATTATCGGGCAGCAGCGCGCGGATCTTTTCCACCACTTCCGGCGGCACCGGGGCGCCAGCGGAAGTGACGCGCAATACGCCGGAGAGTTTCTCGCCATGATCGGCCAGCACGCGCATCAGCGCGGGTGAGCCGAACAGCTGGGTCACGCCGTATTTGTGGATCGCATGCAGCAACTTGCGGGGGTCGGCGCTGGCGGGCCGGGTCGGGTCCATGTCGGGAATGATCGAAGTCAGTCCCAACGCAGGGTCGAACAAAGCGAACGGCGGAAACGTCGGCAGGTCGACGCCGCCAGGTTGCATGCCGAACGCATTGCGCAGCAGTTCGATCTGGGCGGCGAAATGACGGTGCCGGTAGACCACGCCCTTGGGCACACCGGTGGATCCGCTGGTGAAGAGGATGCCGGCGACGTCGTCGGGCTGGGTGTCGGCGAGCTGCGTGCTCGCTTCTGTGCCCAATCGCTCGACTCTAGCCAAGGTAGTTCCGCCCCAGCCGAAGCGCGAACCTACCGTGACCAGTTTCTTCGCGCTGCGGGCCCAGCCCAGGATCAGCCGCGCGATGTGCGCGAGCGGGATGCCGATGAAGGCTTCCGGCTGCGCTTCGTCCAGGCACTGCTTCAGCGCGCGGCGGTCGATGCCGGGATCGACCAGCACCGGCACCGCGCCGGCCTTGAACAGTGCGAACATCAACAGGAAGAACTCCGGCGACGGCCGCACCATGATCACCGTGCGCGTGCCGCGGACGATGCCCTGCTTGGCCAGGCCCGCGGCGATCGCATCGCTGCGCTCGTCCAGTTCGGCGTAGGTCAGGGCGACATCGTAGCGGGCGAATCCCCCGACCCCGCGCGAACCGGGGCAGCGTATTGCGATCTGGTCGGGCCGGTCGCGTGCAAGCTGTGGAAGCGTGGCGGCGATGTTGCAGGTATCAGTCATGCACAGATTGTAGTAGTTGCCCCTGTAGGAGCGGGCCCTGCCCGCGACGCTTTTATCCGTCGCGCCGGGAAGAGCGTCGCGGGCAGGGCCCGCTCCTACAGAGGGTTTGTGTCCAGGAAGCGGCGGATCGCCGGCACCAGCTCCGCTTGCTTGTCTTCCAGCACGTAGTGGCCTGCGTCCTCGAATGCATTCACCTGCGCATTCGGCAGCGCGTTCCTGAAACCGGCGAGGAAATGTTTGTCGAACACGAAATCCTTCAGCCCCCAGCCGATGAAGGCCGGGCGGTCGGCGAATTGCGGCAGACGCTGCCCGGCCGCTTCCACCAGCGCCCATGCTTTGTCGCCGGGATGCAGCGGGATGTCCTGCATGAAGCGCAGCGTGCTGATACGGTTGGCCCAGCTGTCGTAAGGGGACACGTAGGCGCGGCGCACGTCGGCCGGCATTTTCGTTTCGACACCCTGGTAGGACGCGCCGCTGGAGAACGCGTTGAAGGCGCGGATGATGAAGGCGCCGAATTTCGAATCGCGGCCCAGCGACAGTTGCCACGGCATCTTCTTGGCCGAGGGCAACGGAAAGGCGGCGGTGTTGGTGATCACCAGTCGCTTCACCTGCGCGGCATGGGTAAGCGCCCAACCGAAGCCGATCATGCCGCCCCAGTCATGCACTGCCAGCGTCATCGGGCCGTCGATGCCCAGGTGCTTGAGCAACGTGGCGACATCGTCGATGCGCGATTGCAGCGTGTAATCGTAGTCGCGGTCGCCGGGCTTGTCGGAGAAGCCCATGCCGATGTGGTCGGGGACAATGCAGCGGTACCTGTCCGACAGCCCCGACACCAGATTGCGCCAGTAGTAGCTCCACGACGGATTGCCGTGCAGCATCACTATTACTTCGCCGTCGCGCGGGCCTTCGTCGAGATAGCTCATCGACAGGCCGGGGCGTACCTCGAACTTCTTCGGCGTGAAGGGATAACCGGGAAGATTCATACGTGTTGCAGCCTGTCCAAAGTAAAAGCACCGTCGCTCTGGAGTCGACCGCCCAGCGCACGCAGATGCAGGAAATCCCGTTCATTTCGACGCCGGCCAATCATGAAGACCGGGCCATAGTCGCGATGCGTGGCGGCACTTTTTTCTACTTCACTCGGCTTGCCCCACAGATGATCACCTTTGAGCTCCAGTAGGGCGATACCACCCGGAGTTTGCCGTTGGTGCAAGGAAACAATGAAGTCGGGATAGAACCCATCGCCCTCGTCCCAGCGGTACAGACCCACTCCCGTCCGCGGCGGATTCCGGTGCCACCATCGGACCAGCGGACTGGCGTCCAGCAACGCGGCCACTGCTTGTTCGTCTATATTCATACCGGGTGGGAATACGCCATATAGCGCACGATTTGCAGGAACCAGGCGCTGGTCGCTAACCAGTTCGCCCGGCAACCCCACGTCGATATCCGCCACTAGCCCGTGGCGCATGCGCGTGTAAGCCGCACGCAACAGCTGCGGCCTGCGCACCAGCACCAGGTCCAGTTGCTGCATCAGTAGCTCTTCGTCCTGCGTCCTCTCGGCACCAGACTGTTCGATGGCACGGGCGAAACGCTCCAACAACCGTGCATGCAACTCACGGTCATTGGCTTCGGAAAGTCGCAGGCGGATTTGTTCGGCCTTGCCTGCCACTGCCTCGGGCGAAAGATTGGCCCAGATGTCCGTCCCCGCGTCGTTTTCGCCGATCTGTAAACCGTCGAACAGATCCGCCTCACTGCGTTGTACTTGCACACGTGTACGCAGTCTGTCTGCCAGCACGTCCGGGGAGAAATCCACATGGGCCGCCAATCCGGCCTCGAAGTCCGCCGCCACCGGCGGCAGTTTCTCTCCACGCAGGCTGGTCGGCGCATCGGCACGGCACGGCCAGCGATACATCGCATCGCCCGCCAACGTCAGCGCAGGGGTCAAGCCTGTTGCTGCGGCGACAGGCCATTCCCCGGCCCCACCTTCCATCTCCAGCATGCGCTGCACTGCAGGCCCCAGATCGGCATAAGGCGTGTCCGCCAGCAACGTTTCGATTGCGCCTGGATAATCGGCTCGCGCCATGACTCCAGCATTCTCGGTTCCAGTGTCGACCACATGCACCGCACCCGGCGAGACCAACAGGCTCAGCGGCTCGCCACTGCGCACCAGCTGCAATTGTGCGGCGTCGCCAATCATGGTCACCACCGTCTGGGTGCCCAATTCGGGTGCCTGCGTGGTCAGTGTGTTGATCTGGGCCCCGGCCTGCAGCAAGCCTTCCTGCGATTCCGAGTTGGCCAGGAATACATAGCCATGCTCAAGCAACGGCGGCAGGTCGTCGCGGGCCTGCAACAAGGCATGCCGACGCACGATACGGCCTATCACCTGCACGCCAAAGCCCACATCACGGGCGCCACGCAGGGCAGCCAGAGTGAACGCACGCGGTGCATCGAAGCCCAGCGCCACCGCCATCTTGAAGATCAAGACTTCCACCGAGGGGTCCTGCGCCAGCGACAGCAGATCCGGGTCGGGTTCGTCGGCCGTGTGCAGGCGTACGGCGGAGACCTCGAAGCCTAGTTGTTCCACCAAATGGCGACGCACCTCTTCCTGTGCCGCCTTGCCGTCTGGTACCTGCACCAGCATCAGCGGGGTCAGGGCAATGCCTGCCGCTGTCAGCGATTTCTGGATGGCACGGTGCGTCTGCGCGCATTCGCGCAACGCTAGGTGTTCGAAATCCACCAGCTGCGCGGTATCGCCGTCGCGGGCGATGAAACGCACCATGCGCACGCCCTGCTTCAACAAACCGGCCTGCACCGCATCGTAACGACTGACTGACGCCCAGTCCGCAGCGTCACCCACCGTGTAACCCGTGGTGCGTTGGAAAGCCGCCATATCAGCATCGCGCGGGGTCGCGGTCATCAGCAGTGCGTAGTCCGGGCGCAGCACCTCGCTGAAGAAAGCGCGGGCCTGCGTGGCACGTTGGAAGCTATAGTGCGCTTCGTCAACGACGCAACCGATGCGCAGGCCTTCGGCGCGTGCCAACTCGATCACTTGGTCAATGGACAGGCCCGCATCCGACTGCTGTCGGGCCAGCCGGCTCTCGGCACTGCGCGCGGCTAATGACGCCCAAGTCACGACGAACACGCCACCACCGCGCACGGTGTCCAGGCTTCGGTCGGATTGCAGGTCGAACAGGGCCAGCTCCGGCGCCTGGCTGGCGATCACCGCACGCGACTGCTCAACCAGTCCGGTGAACGGCGCGAACCAGAACCACAGTACTTTTTCCTGCGCCGAGACCCGGCGCATGGCTTCCACCGCGATCAGGGTCTTGCCGGCACCGGTGGGTGCCTGCAGCACTAGGCCGGCATCGTTGCGGCGCACTTCGTACAGCCGTTCCGGTGCGGCATTGGCGAGTTGTTGGTACAGGTCGCGCACATTGTCGAAACGAGCGACGATACCGGCGCAAACGAGTTCCTGGAATTCCTTGAGGATGGCAGGCATGGTCAGCGTCCGAAACGTTCGCGCAGGTGTTGCGGGATGGGCAGACAGCGCACACCGGCGGGGTCGCCCAGCAGTTCGATGACACGGGCCGGCGACCATGCGTACACCGTGGATGCCACTTCCGCCCGGGTAGCCAGCCAGTCGCGTAGCCGCTGCACATGCGCGGCATGGAAATCGGTCAGATAGGCGATGTCGCCATCAGCGGCAAAGCCTGCATTCATCCACGGTGACAAGGGGAGATCATGCAGCAGCTGCAGGGCATGCCAGACCTCGGCGTGGTCCAGTTTCTGGCTCAAGCGATGGCGCGCGATGCGGCGCGCGCGCAGGTAGGCGAAGCCGCCGCCCAGCCCCGCCACCGCCTCGCCCTTGGCATTGGTGTAGCCGCCCTGCACCCGGCGCATGCGCTCGGCGCAGACGTCGCGGCACAGGTTCTTGTCGGGCTGGTCTTCGGTGACTTCGGTGCTGCTGACCAATATGAAACGGCGGTCACCGTCATCCTCAGCATTAAGTTTCGCCACCGCCTGGGCAAAGGTTCCGGAGCCCGCAAAGAAATCCAGTACGGTATCGCCGGGTTTGCTCGCAATACGCAGGATACGATCCATCAATTGAACCGGCTTCGGTGTCGAGAAAACATCGCCGGATGACTCGAACTGCAGCACATCAAGCAGTTGTTTTTTTGCGTCTTGTGTGTGGCCGACCTCTTCGTAGGTCCAAAGCGTTTGCGGCACAACGCCCTGCTTCACTTCTGACAGGAAACGCTTGATTGCCGGAACATTGTTCCCGTCCTTACCCCACCATATACGGTTGTCACTATCCAGCTTCTTAAAATTTTCTTCAGAAACTCTCCAATACATGCCAGAAGGTGGCGCATCAATTCGCCTTCCTGACGGACATGTGATTCCGTAGGTGCCAGCGCCGTAGAAATTTCTCGCTGACAGATCACTTGCCTTCCAGTTTCCACGAGGGTCTTTATCAAGATTTTTGTAAGCTTTGTTTTGGTCTGAACTTCTTGGTAATGAATTCGGCCGCCATTGTTCACGACTCTTGGCGAAGATCATGATGTACTCATGATCATCTGAAAAATGCTGAGCGGTATTCTTGGGCGAATATACTTTTTGCCAAATGACATTAGCAATGAAATTTCCTTCTCCAAACACCCTATCCATCAGCATCCCCAACCGGAACAACTCGTTGTCGTCGATGCTGACAAAGATCACCCCATCGTCGGCCAGCAGTTCCTTGGCCAAAGTCAGGCGTCGATACATGAATTCCAGCCACAGCGAATGACGGAAACGGTGGGTCTTGTCGACGAAACGGTCGTTGTAGACGAAGTCGCGATTGCCGGTGTTGTACGGCGGGTCGATGTAGATGCAGCGAATTGCGCCCTTGTGGGTCATGCGCAGCGCGCGCAAGGCGTCGTAGTTGTCGCCCTCGATGATCAGGTTTTTCCACGGCGCCTCGCCATGACTCAACCCTTCATCCAACGAAAACGCCACGTAATCGTCATTGAGAGCGGCATCTGGTTCTATTCCGTCGCGCTCCCACACCAGTCCCAACTGCCGCTCAGCGTCACGCCGCTGCAGCAACCGGATAAGATCGCTCCTCTCCAAGTGATCGTACTTGGCCATGGTCAGTCAACCTTTCCGGAAGGCAGGATCAGGCGCGTGTTCATGCCGCAACCCCATACGGAATCAAGCGATGGTCGTCCGCCGACAGCAAGCGCAGGAATGCCGGATGCAGGAATAGCTTCTCTTTTCCGTAGCGCTGCTCGTGCAACACGCCGATAGCTGCTAGTTCCTTCAGATGGCGGGCGGCAGTCTGTCGTTGAGCAATACCTGCATCAACTACGTTATGGATGCGGCAATAAGGCTGGTTGAAGATCACCTCCACCAGCTCGCGGCTGTACAGACTGGGGCGCTGCGCGCGAATGTAGTCGCGTGCCTGCTGCTCCAGATCGCGGATGGCCTGGATCTTGGCGGTGGTCCAGCGCGCCGTTTCCGCCACTGCGGCCAGCATGTAGCCGATCCAGGCCGACCAGTTGCCCTGCGTGGTGACTTCCAACAGCAACCGGTAGTAATCCGCCTTGTTGCGGATGATATGGCGCGACAGGTACAGCACCGGCAGATCCAGCAAACCCTGCTCAATCAAGATCAGCAGATTCAGCACGCGCCCGGTGCGGCCGTTGCCATCGGTGAATGGATGGATGGCCTCGAACTGGTAGTGCGCCACCGCCATGCGGATCAGCGGATCGATGTCCTGGTGTTCATGGATGAAGCGCTCCCAGTTGCCCAGTTTATCGCGCAGCAACGATTCGCCCACCGGCGGGGTGTAGATGACCTGTTTAGTCTGGTCGTTGGCCAAGGCTGTGCCCGGTACGCGCCGGATTTGCATTTGCACCGCCTTGATGCGACTGCATACCACGATGGCAGTGTCGGTGCACAAGGGACGCGCGCTTAACGACTGGTAGCCTTCATACAACGCGCTGCGATAACGCAGCGCTTCCTTGGTCGCTGAGTTTTCGGCGCCTTCCATGTTTTCGGCGTAACGGAACAGGTCGTCGGTGGTGGTGACGATGTTCTCTATCTCCGAACTGGCTTGGGCCTCCAGGATCGGAATGGTGTTGATGAGCACTGCAGGATTAGGTAGCAATGCTGTCGCCTGCTTTAATTCAGCCAAGGCCGTACGCGCTTCAATACAGGCTTTCAGCAACGGCTTGCTTTCTATGTCCACCGCAGGCGGTAGCGGTGGAAGGCCGTTATAGGGGACCGAGGGATTGAACTTGTCCGTGTTGCTTGGCATGCCCTGCCCCGATCATGGTGATGATATCGACATGTTCGGGAAACATGTTTAAAAAATCAACTTATTTAAACATGAACTAACGTTCAGATTTACCAGACCACTTCGGCCATCGAGCAGTTCAAGCCGGAACCGATGCCCAGCAGCGCGATGCGGTCGCCCTTCTTCAGGCGGCCCAGCTGCTTGAGCTTGCTCAGCACGATCGGCACGCTGGCCGGACCGATGTTGCCGTGCTCACCGAAGATGGTCAGCACTTTCTTGGGATCGATGCCGAAGGCCTTGATGAAGGCCTGGGTGTGCACCTGGCTGACTTGGTGGATGACGAACTGGTCCAGCTCGTCCACCACCCAGCCCAGCGCGATCTTGGCGGCAATGAAAGTTTTCTGCGCCAGCTTCAGGCCTTCGATCAACAGCATGCGGGTGTCGGTGACCATGCGGTCCAGGTTGCCGCGGCACAGGGTATTCCACTGCGTCGCCGCTTTGGTCACGCCGCCCTTGTAGCGCGGTGCGTCCGGGGTCAGGTCGCTGCGCGACATGACCATGGCTGCGGCGCCGCAGCCCAGGGTCAGGGTGGCCAATTCGTTGCGGAATTGTTCTTCGGTGACATCGGGCGACTGCATGCGCTCCAGAGTCATCTTGTAGGCGAGGTTGGCGGTTTCGCCGTCCACGACCAGCGCGTAGTTGATTTCGCCGCGTTCCAGCATGCGGGCGGCGATGTCCATGCCGTTGATGAAGGCCAGGCAGGCGTTGGCGACGTCGAAGTTCTGGCAGTCCTCGCCCATGCCCAGATTGCCGGAGACGATGCTGGCGGTGGACGGCTCCAGGAAATCACGGCTGACCGAAGTGTTGACCAACAGGCCGATCTGGTCGGCGGTCACGCCGGCGTCTTCCAGCGCCAGTCGTGCGGCCAGGGTGGCCACGTCGGAGGCTTGCTGTTCGTCGTCCCACAGCCGGCGCGCGTGGATGCCGGCGATGTCGCCCAGCACGTCGGTGCGGATGCCCAAACGGTCCATGGTGGGCTTCAACTGTTCGTTGATGGCTTTGGAAGTCAGGGTGTGCGGCGCATCGATATGCGCCAGTCCCGCGATGGAGACGTTCTGGAAGAGCATCTAGGTGAGCGCCGAGGCTGGCCGGAGGGGCGACAAGGGTACCGGCTTCCGTGCCTGATCGCACGTTCGCTCAAAACCCCTCCCTTGCCCGTGCAGCAGGTAGGGGAGGCTGGGAGGGGTGCTTTTGGCGGGGAAACTAAAGCAAGAGCACCCCTCCCCAACCCTCCCCTGCTGCGCAAGGGAGGGGGCAAAGCTCAGCGGCTGGCGCAGCGGTAGGCGGCGAAACGCTGCTCGCCGTTGGCCGGATCGGCCAGCGGCTGCACGGTGTTGGCCTGGATGCCGGGGGCTTCGTTGCGGGCCAGGGTTTCCAGCTCGTCGCGTACGCGCAGGGCATTGCGCTCGTAGAAGGCCACGCTGTCCTTGACCGAAACCGAGACCTCGCCGCGCTTTTCGCAGCCGGCCGGCGCGGCGCCAGCGGCGATCACGCGCACGCCGCTGGCTTCGGGGGCCATCTGCACCCAGGTGCAGCCGGACACGGTCAGGATCAGGGAAGCGGCGATCAGGGGCAGACGCATGGGGAATTCCTGTTTGCTGGGAAGCGCGCTGGAGTATGTGGCGGGGGTTCTGAACTTCGGAGGAAGCCGCGCTGGTCTCCTCCCTTGCCCGCGCAGCGGGTAGGGGAGGCTGGGAGGGGTGCTTTTGGCGGGGAGCTTGAAGCAAAAGAAGCAACATCAAGAGCAACCCCTCCCCAGCCCTCCCCTGCTTCGCAAGGGAGGGGCAGAGCTTACTTCGCGGGCTTTACCGGCTTGCCGTCGGAGTCGAGCACACTGACTTCGCCCAGGTTGAGGGCGCGTACCGGCGCTTCGATCTTGGACAGGTCGCCCACCACCACGTACATCAGCGAAGCCGGCACCAGCGTCTTGGCCGCGACGGTGACCTCAGCCGTGGTCATGGCGTCGTTACGGGCCTTGTACTGGACGATGTAATCGTCCGGACGGCCGTAGCGCAGGTTGCTGCTGATCTGGCCCTGCACCGCCGAAGCGGTTTCATAGCCGCCGGGCAGGCTGAGCGTGTTGCTGGCGCGTATCTTGGCGATCTCCGCAACGGTGGCCGGTTTCTGGCCGCTGGCGAAGGCAGTGATTTCCGAACGCAGTTCCTTGATCGAATCGGCGGTCTTGTCGGTCTGCACCGCGGCCGAGGCGAACCACGGACGCTGGCCCAGGGTGTTGCTGGCGTTGCTGTAGGAACCGTAGGCCCAGTGCTTGTCCTCGCGCAGATTGCTGTTGAGACGGGAAGTGAATTCCCCGCCCAGCACGCCATTGGCGAAATCGAAGTCGATGGTACCGGCATCGCCGGTTGGCGGAATTAGCTGGCCGACGTAGACGTTGGATTGGGTCGCGCCCGGCTGGTTGATCAGATAGACATGGTTGGCCGTGGGCGCCGCGACCTTGGAGATGGCCGGCAAGGCCGGCGCGCCAGCGGGCGTTTTCCAGTCGCCGAAGCGTTTTTCCAGCAGCGGCAGGACCTGCTGCAAGGTGGTATCGCCGACTACCACTATCCGGGCCTTGTCAGGCTGCAGCCAGTTGTCGTGATAAGCAGCCAGATCGTCGCGGGTCAGCGAGGCGATGGAAGCCTCGGTGCCGCTACCGGTGAACGGGATGGCATACGGATGGCCTTGGCCGTACAGCAACGGCGGCATGATGCGCATCGCCGCGGTCTGCGGCCGCGCCTTCTCTTGCTTGATGCCGGCGATCCAGGTCGCACGTACGCGCTCCACTTCTTCCGGCGCGAAGGTCGGACGGCGCAGCACATCGGACAGCAGGTCCAGCGATTCGGGCAGCTTGTCGCTCAGCGCGGACAGGCCGACGGACGAATAATCCAGACCGGCGCCTACGCCGATCTGTGCGCCCAAGTCTTCCTGGCGCGCGGCCAGTTCCAGCGCCGTGTAGTCGCCGGCGCCCTCGTCCAGCATCTGCATGGTGAAGTTGGCGGTGCCCAGCTTCTTGCCCAGGTCGGCGGTGTAGCCACCCGGGAATTCCACCGACAGCTGCACCACCGGCGTTTCGTGGCGCTCGGCCAGCACCACCTGCATGCCGTTGGAAAGCGTGGCGCGTTCCAGTGCGGGGAATTTCAGCGCCGGGAAGCTCGTGGTCTTGGGTACGCCGGTGCTGCGGTCGATATCGGTCTTGACCGTCTTGAACTTCGGATCGACCGACGGAACCGCAGCCGGCTTGCTGGCAGGCGCGGCCTGCACGGTTTCCGGCAGCGAGGAGGCCGGCGTTTCGCTGGGCTGCACCACCAGAGTGTGCGAGCCGACGCCCAGCCATTTCTTGGCCACCGCCTGCACGCTGGCCGGTGTAGCCGCGTCGATGTCGGCCAGATCGGTTTTGTAGCAATCCGGCTTGCCGGTATAGACGGCGCACTGGGCCAGCACGTCGGACTTGCCGCCGAAACCGCCGATGCGTTCGATGCCACGCACGAAGCTGGCGCGGGTGGTGACCTTGGCGCGCTCCAGTTCCTCGGCAGTCGGGCCTTCGCTGATCAGGCGCTGCAGTTCCTCATCCATCACCTTCTCGACCTTGCCCGCATCCACGCCGTCCTTGACCGTGGCCACCAGGAAGAAAGTGCCGCTCAGCTCACTGCTCCAGGTATAGGCGCTGGCGTTGTCGGCGATCTTGTCGTTGTGGACCAGGCGCGTGTCGAAGCGCGAGGACGCACTGCCGCCCAGCACCTGGGCGAACAGGTCCAGCAGCGTGGCTTCCTTGCTGCCCAGTTCGGCCACCGGCCAAGCGCGGTAGATGCGCACTTGCGGCACGCGGTCGGGCACGGTCTCGCGGGTGTCCTTGGCGCGCTTGGGAATATTGGTCGGCATGTCGGCCAGCGTGGCGCTGGCGGGGATGTCGCCGAAGTATTCGGTGACCTTCTGCTTGGCGGTTTTCAGATCGATATCGCCGGCCAGCACCAGCACCGCGTTATTGGGGCCGTACCAGCTCTTGAACCAGGTCTTCACGTCGTCCAGCGTGGCCGCGTCCAGATCGGCCATGGAACCGATGGTCTGCCAGCTGTACGGATGGCCGGCCGGATACAGCGCTTCGAAGATCTTGGCGCTGATGCGGCGGCCGTAGGGCTGGTTCTCGCCCTGGCGTTTCTCGTTCTGGACCACGCCGCGCTGCTCGTCCAGCGACTTCTGGTCGATCGCGCCCAGCAGGTGGCCCATGCGGTCCGATTCCATCCACAGCGCCATGTCCAGCGCGGTGGTGGGTACATTCTGGAAATAGTTGGTGCGGTCCTGGTTGGTGGTGCCGTTCTGGTCGGTCACGCCAACCAGCTCGTAGGGTTCGAAGTATTCGGCCTTGTGGTTCTCGCTGCCCTGGAACATCAGATGCTCGAACAGATGGGCGAAACCGGTGCGGCCGGGCTGCTCGTTCTTGCTGCCCACGTGGTACCAAAGGTTCACCGCCACCACCGGCGCCTTGCGGTCGGTGTGCACGATCACGCGCAGACCGTTGGGCAAGGTGAATTCGTCGTACTTGATCTCGACCTGCGCGCCGCCGGCGGGCTTGGCCAGCGCGGCCTGCGGCGATATCGCCAATCCAGTGAGGGCGGTCGACAAGGCGACGGCAAGCAGGGCGGCACGCGGACGGCGGGAAAGGCGCATCGGTTATTCCTTATATAAGGGTGGGTCTGCAGATCAGCCCGTGATGCTAGCGACCACGGCCGGTCATTACACTAGGCCACAAGGCATGGTCGTCAGGCGGGTGCTGGTATGGAAGGCAAGGCGGATGCGCAACGTTGTCTGGTCACCGGGGCCAACCGCGGGCTGGGCCTGGAACTCTGCCGGCAACTGCTGGCGCAGGGCGGCCGGGTGGTCGCCGCCTGCCGCCATCCGGGCAAGGCCACCGCGCTCAATACGCTGGCCGGCGAATATCCCGGACGCCTGCACGTAGCCCCGCTGGACGTGGCCGAACCCAAGAGCCATGCGGCCTTGGCCCGCGAGCTGCCGTTGCTGACCGAAGGCGAGCCGCTGGATCTGCTGATCAACAACGCCGGCGTGCTGCGCGGCGGCGAGCGCTACGGTGGCGTGCAGGCCGCCGATCTGGAAACCAGCTTCCGCACCCATGCGCTGGGGCCGTTTCTGCTGGTGCAGACGCTTACCCCGCAACTGGCCGACGGCGCGCGCGTAGCGAATATTTCCTCGGAGATCGGATCGATCGGCCTGCGCCAGGAATTCCGTACGCCCAGCTATGCCATCGGCAAAGCCGCGCAGAACATGGCGACCTCGTTGCTGGCGCAGGCCTTGGCGCCACGCGGCATCGTGGTGGTGGCGCTGCATCCGGGCTGGGTGCGCACCGACATGGGCACCGATCGCGCCGCGCTCAGCCCGCAGGAATCGGCGCATGGGTTGTTGCGGGTGATCGCGGGGCTGCAGGCGCACGACTCCGGTGCCTTCCTTGATTGGCAAGGGCAAACCCTGCCCTGGTGAACATGCCCCGGTGAGGCGGATCGACGATCCGCGTTCAACCTTTCTTCTCTGAAGCGCATCACAACCACTGTCCGGAAAGCTGGCCGGGTGACTTTCCTTCGTTCGTAAAAGGGGGTCACACGCGACGGGACCGGACGTCTTGGAAGGCGTTGCGGTCACCCGCCGGACACCCGGGCGGACGGACGGACACCTTTTCTCATGATGTATTTGCAACAAAATCAATAACTTGAAGTTGGCACGGCATCTGCATTACTAAACCTGCAAGCACAACCGATCCAACGAAACCTGACTGACAACTGAATAAAAGAACTGCAAGTGCAAGTTCTACTTGACCGATCTGATTAGGTGTACTACCTTACTACCACACCACCCAACAACGACACTAAAGAGGCACAACACCATGAACACCAAGACCTTCCTGCCGCTGACCGCCGCCGCCCTGTTCGCCGTCTGCGCCGGCTCCATGCTGATCTCCAGCCAGTCCTACAACGAAGCCAGCGCCAAGACCGCGCCGGTCGCCAGCCACATCGTCGACATGCCGACCGTCACCGTCCGCCCGTCGTTTGAAGACGCGGTCTACTACCAGTCCAACAAGATCGTCGACCTGGCCGCCATCACGGTGCGCCCGGCTGCCGAAGACCTGGCCTACTTCCTGGCCGACAACACCGCACGCATCGTCGACATGCCGGTCGTGACCGTGCGCCCATCGGTGGAAGACGTGCAGATCGTGGCCGTCGGTGCCGCTACCCTGGCCCAGCAGCTGGCTTCGCGTTGATCGCTTGAAGCGCAACACCTAGCGTTAATGCAATAACCCGCTTCAAGCATCGCCGAGAGCAGTACGGCAGCGCGCCGATAGAGCCAGCGCCCCGTAGAATCCGTGCGATGAGCAACAACGACACCGCACGCGCACTCGATCTGGACGTGCTGCTGTACCAGCCGGAGATTCCACCGAACACCGGCAACGCCATCCGCCTCTGCGCCAATACCGGCGCGCGGCTGCACCTCATCGAACCCCTGGGTTTCGATTTGCAGGACAAGCAGCTCCGACGCGCCGGCCTGGATTATCACGAATACGCCACGCTGCAGGTCCACGCTTCGCTGGAAGCCGCCCTGGCAGCGATCGCGCCGCGACGCCTGTTCGCTCTCAGCACTCGCGGCCGTCAGCGCTACGACCAGCCGCGCTACGCGCCCGGCGATGCGGTCCTGTTCGGCCCCGAAACCCGCGGCCTGCCCGCCGAGGTACTGGAAAGCCTGCCGCCCGAGCAGCGTCTGCGCCTGCCGATGCGGCCGGACAACCGCAGCCTCAATCTTTCCAACAGCATCGCCGTGGTGGTGTTCGAAGCCTGGCGGCAGATCGGCTTCACCGGCGGCGAATGACTTTCGCTACGTACGCCCGGACAGCGGCGCCACGTAGAGAACGCCTGGCCTGTACCCATGTTTCGATCCATGACTGCAAGCGCTACCGATTCGTCTTGAATGGCTCAGCTGTCGGGATAAGAAACCCGGGTCCCGTTTGGAAAAGCGCTCATGCCCATTTTCTCACCGCGCACGATGACGAAGGGTGTCGATGGCAGACGTAATTCCCAGTTGGTGCGCCCGTGCGTTGGCGATAAGTTCCTCATGATTCCGGCTAATTTATGTACCACTCAGTTTGGTATTCAGGGCGCATTGCGGCGCTTTACGGATACTTCACACACCGGCTGCGAACGGCTTTCTGCCCCAGCGCTGGCTAATAACCATAAATCTCCGAGGCTCATTGCAATGAAGAAGTCCTTGCTTGCTCTTTCGCTCCTGTCCGCGCTCACTTTGAGCGCAGCCGCTTCGGCTGCAGAGGGCGTGTCGTACAACTATGTCGAAGGCGGCTACACCGCCACCAACCTGAAAGATTCAGCGGACTCCGATGGCTGGGGCCTCAATGGTTCTGTCGCCATCGCTCCCAACTTCCATGTCTTCGCCGGTTACAACAACCAGGATCTGAAGGACGTGAACTACGGCTACGACCAGTGGCGCGTGGGCCTGGGTTACAACCACGAGATTTCCCAGCGTATGGATCTGGTCACCCGCGTGGCTTATGAAAAGTTCAAGGGCGACGATTTCACCGTCGGCGACGTGCGCTTTCCCGGCGACGACCTGGATGGCTACAGCGCCGAAGTGGGCATTCGCGGTGCCATGACTCCCCACCTGGAAGGCTACGCCATGGCCGGCTATGAAGACGGCAGCGACTACGACGGCGATTTCTACGGCCGCCTGGGCGCGCAGGTGAAGTTCAACCCGAACTGGGGCATCACCGGCGACGTGAAATTCGCCGACAACGATACCCAGTGGTTCGTGGGCCCGCGCTTCACCTGGTAATAAGGTCGACAGGTGTCCACTGTCTCCGTGTAAAGCGACGCGTCCCTCTCTCTCCGCGTCGCACCCTGAGCCCGGCCTAGTGCCGGGCTTTTTTTTGCCTTCCCCTTTGAAAAAGGGGGATTGAGAGGGATTTGCCTTTGGCGCGAAGAGCGAATCCCCTTTGGCTTTGCAGGTCGGGGCTACGCCCCCGACGGACGCGGACCGGCCTGCCGGCAACATCCGGGTGACAGCCGAATAAAACCTGTCCGTACTTGTACGGAGACGCGATCTATTCCTTGAACAGGGTTTCCGGATATTCCGGTTTCTGTTCGCGCGCCAGCAACTGCTGCAGACCGGCGGCGGGCGCCAGATCGCCGTGCAGCACGGCGCGCACGGCGCTGGAAATAGGCAGATCGATGCCATGGCGATCGGCCTGGCGCATGACTTCGTCTGCGGTCTGTACCGATTCGACCACTTGGCCGATCTCGCGCACCGCATCGGCCAGCGACTGGCCACGACCCAGGGCCAGACCAAGACGGCGGTTGCGGGAAAGATCGCCGGTACAGGTCAGCACCAGATCGCCCAGCCCGGCCAGACCCATCAGGGTTTCGGGCTTGGCTCCGATCGCCGCGGACAGGCGCAGCATTTCATTGAGCCCGCGGGTGATCAGGCCGGCACGTGCATTGAGGCCCAGCTGCATGCCGTCGGCCACACCGGTGGCGACCGCCAGCACGTTCTTCATGGCGCCACCCAGTTCGGCGCCGACCATGTCGTCGCCGGTGTAAGCGCGGAACGCCGGGCCATGCAGCACGTCGGCTACGCGCTGGGCGAATTCGGCATTGCTGCCGTGCACGGTCACTGCAGTAGGCAGGCCCATCGCCACTTCTTTGGCGAAAGACGGGCCGGTGACCACGGCCAGCGGCACGTCCGGACCGAGGATGTCTTCCGCCACTTCGTGCAGGAAACGCCCCGAACCCGTCTCGAAGCCCTTGGTCGCCCAGGCCACGCCGGCGGCGGACGGGCGCAACGGCGCCAGCAGGCGCAGGGTTTCGGTAAATGCGTGCGAAGGCACCACCACCAGCACCAGATCGGCCTGATGCAGGGCTGCAGCCAGGTCGGTAGTGGCGCGCAGAGTGTCCGGCAGCGGAATACCGGGGAGGTAGCGGACGTTTTCGTGGCCCTGGTCGATGACCGAGGCGGCCTGCGCATCGCGGCCCCACAGCACCACGGCGTGACCATGCCGGGCCATCAGTGCGGCCAGCGCAGTGCCCCAGGAGCCCGCGCCCAACACTGCGATTTTCAAGGATTCGGCCACGCTTGGTCCCCTCTGGAAACAAAGACGGGCCGGTCAAGGCCCGCCAGATCGCCGCTTACCGCGGCGATTCAACCACAGGATCGGGTTGCGAGGATCAGACGTTGCCCGCCGGCTCGGTGTTGGCCAGTTCGCCGCCGTCGCCTTGCGCGGCGCGCTGGCGCAGGGTTTCCGCGTACAGGCCGTCGAAGTTGATCGGCTGCAGGAAGAACGGCGGGAAGCCGCCGGCCTGGATCAGGTCGCTGAGCAGCTGGCGGATGTACGGGAACAGGATGTTCGGGCACTGGGTGCCGAGCAGGCCGTCGACCGCCTGCGGTTCCAGACCGACCAGACCGAACACGCCGGCCTGCTGCACTTCGGCCACGTAAGCGACCTTGTCGCCGGCCTTGCAGGTCAGGGTCACGCCCAGCACGACTTCGAAGGCGTTCTCGTTCAGGCGCTGCACGCGCTGGTTGAGGTTGAGCTGCAGCTCCGGCTGCACGTTTTCGCTGTAGATGGCGGGCGCGCCGGGCACTTCGAAGGACACGTCCTTGACGTAGATTTTCTCCACGGTGAAGGCGGGAGCGTTGGCTTCGGCGGGCGCGACGGCGCCGTTGGTGATTTCGTCGGACATGAACGTACTCCGTGGATCTGAATGGAAAGAGGGCGCGAAAGAGAGGAATTATTGCATGGGATGGCGGCGCGCCGGCCCGGCTTCAAGGGCCGGCCGCGAGGAAACGCGAGATCAGCGACCCTTGACCAGCGGAAGGTCGGCTTGCTGCCAGGCGGCGACGCCGCCGTCCAGCCAGTACACCTGCTCGAAACCGGCCTTTTTCAGGCGCTTGGCCGCCGCAGCCGAAGCCTGGCCATTGCGGCATACCACCACCACCGGTAGTTGCTTGGCGGCGGCGAGCAGCTTGTTCTCCGGGTCGAACTGGCTGGGGGCGATATTGCGGCTGCCGGCGATATGGCCTTTCTCGAAGTCGGCGCTGGCCGACAGATCCACCACCAGGGCATTTTCGCGATTGATCAGCGGGGTGAGTTCGGCCGGGCGCAAGGCCTTGTAGCCGCGGAACAGGCGGGCGATCTCGGTGACGATGATGGCCAGGGTCAATCCGACCAAGGCCAGCGACAACAAGGGCGAGGAACTGGCGAAGGCCTGCAGTTGTTCGAAGTTCACGGTATGGGCGGCTGCAAAACGGGCCGCGATTGTCGCATAGGCCCGGGGCAAGTTCGTGTCTGGCGGGCGGCAGGCCCGCTATCAGCGGTCGATGGACTTATTCCCCGTCCCACAAATCGGGCAATCCCACTGCCAGCCACCAGCGTTTGGCTTCCGGGTCCCAATGCCATTCTTCGCGATAACGCAGGCTGCGCTCGGCCATGGTGTGCTTGTTGATCACCCGCAGCTCCACGTTGCGCAGCACGTTGCCGTTTTCGGAGACGGAGCTGTTCTTGTCGGTGTAGCCGGAAATCTGGACCTGCTGATAACGCTCGAACTGCAGCTCGGTCATCGGATGGGCGTCGCGATAGGCCGGATCCACCAGTTGCCAGGCTTCCTCGAATTCGCCCCAGCGGATCGCGGTGGCGTAGGCCAGCTGCATCGCTTCGAGCTGGCTGCCCTTCTTGCGCTTGCCCGCAGCGCTGGCGGGCGCCACGACCATCAGCGCCAGCAGCAGCACCGCCAACAGGTTGAGCCATTTGCGCATATCCAGCCTCTCCGTTCCCCAGCGCCGCATCCTAACCTTTCGCGATGGCCACGTAGCGGCCGCTCAAATCGGCCATGACCTCGCCTTCAGGCAGGGCGATCCGCGCCTGCAGCTGGATGCGGGCGCGGCCGCGCTGGACCAGCGTTCCCAGGAACGGCGTCCACGACTCCTCCTGTGCAAGCTCCGCCTCGGCGTGCAGGTCCGCGTACAGCGGCTTCCGGTAGCGCACTGCGCTGTCGGCGACGAACACATCGGCCTGCAGCCCCGCCTGGTGCAGCTGCAGAGTCACCAGCCCCCAGCCCGCGTAGGTCATCAGCGAAGTCATGCTGCCGCCGAATGCGCTGCCCTTGTCGTTCATGTTGAACGCAAGCGGCGCTTCCATGTGCAGACGCAAGCCGTCGTATTCGGCCACGCGTACCCGCATCGCGGCCAGCGGCACCAGTTCGCGAGTGTAGACGCGCAGCGCCTCCAGAGCCGATTCGCGCGCAGTCGCCTGCTCCGGAACCGCATTCTTCAAAACCGCATCCATCTGAGATGATCCACCCATGGCTTTCGCCGAACCGCCCGGATGGTACGTCATCTCGCTGCGCCCGCAGGGCGGGCACGCGGCATTGCGCCGCGCCGCCGCCGCGCAGGGCGCGCGCTTGATCGCCTTGTCTCCGTGGCGAGTGACCGCGCGCGGCGACGACCGGACGCGCCAGGCGCTGAGACTGGCCTTGTCGGCGCCGCGCGTTCTCTTCACCAGCCCCAGCGCTGTGCGCGCCGCGGCAGCGCTGGTACCGCTGTCGCGCGAACCGGGCCAGGTCTGGATAGCGGTCGGCAGCGGAACGGCGGCAGCGCTGCGCAGAGCCGGGATCGACGAAATCGACTTTCCTTCACGCATGGACAGCGAGGGATTGCTGGCTTTGCCTTCGTTGCAGGCGCTGGCGGGAACCAAGATCGGCCTGGTGACCGCGCCCGAAGGCCGCGAAGCGCTGACGCCCGCGCTGCGTCAGCGCGGCGCCGAAGTGGTGCGAGCGGACGTTTATGCGCGCGAACCGGTCGCGCTGTCGGCCCAGGCATTGCGCAAACTGCGCACGCTGGATGCGCCCGCCGCGCTGGCGCTGAGCAGCGGCGCAGCACTGCAGCAGGTGCTGGATAGGGCGCCGGCCGACGTGCTGCAGCGGCTTTGGAACCAACCGGTCGTGGCCGCCAGTGCGCGATTGCAACAGTTCGCCCGCGATGCCGGCTTTGCTGAAGTGGAGCTGGCGGAGGGTCCGTTGCCGGCGCAACTGATTGCCGCCATGGCGCGCCGCTTCCGTTAGCATTCGCACTGCAACATGACCGCTTGTCGACAAGGACGCTGGTGTGACCGAAGAAACAATCTCTTCCACCTCCAAGCGCGGCCGTACCGGATGGATCGCGCTGCTGCTGGCCCTGCTGTTGCTGGGTCTATTGGGTTGGCGCGGCTGGGCGATGTGGCAGGCGCGCGAAGCCCGCGCGCAGGCCAGCGCAGCGGAAGCCGAACAGCGCATTGGCGCGTTGGAACAACGCATCGACGCCCTGCGCCGCGACCAGCGTGCGCAGACACAGCGCATCCTCGATGCCGCCGCCACCAACCGCGTGCTGCGCGACGAGGTGCTGGGCCTGAGTCAGCGCGGCGCGTTGCTGGAAGACAGCGTTTCCAAACTCGCCGATCCCACCCGTCACGGCGCCCAGGCTTTGCGCCTGGATGAAGTGGAGCTGTTGCTGAGCCAGGCCCAGCAACGCCTGGCCATTGCCGATGACTTGGACGGCGCCCGCCGCGCCTACACCCTGGCCGATGGCGCATTGCAGGGAATCGACGACCCGCGCCTGCTCAACCTGCGCCAGGCGCTGGCGCAGGAACGCGCCGCACTGGATACGCTGGGCAATGGCCCGCATGCCGCCATTACGCGGCGGCTGGACGCTTTCGCCGCCGGGCTTGAGAAACTACCGGACCGTGCGCCCGCCGCGGAGGGCCAGCAAGCGGCCTGGCAGCGCCTGCTTTCCCCGCTGGTGGAGGTGCGGCGAACCGAAAGCAAGACGATCATCGCGCCGACCGAGCGCGCTGCAGGGCAAGCCGCCCTGCAGATCGAACTGAGCTTGGCGCGTGCGGCGCTGGAGCGCGACGATGCCGCCGGTTTCCGTGCCGCAGTCGTGCGCATGGACCAATGGCTGACGCGGTTGTGGCCCGATTCGCCCGCTTTGCGGCAACGCCGCGATGAATTGAAGACGTTGCGCAGCACCGCACTGCAACCTTCGCTGCCGGTGTTGGGGAGTACGTTGCAACAACTGCGGCAGTTGCGGAACTCGGGCTACACGCTTCCGCTTCCCCCAGCCGTCGCCACGCCCTCGCCCTCCAGCCAGAAGGTCGAACGATGAAAATATTCCGCACCGCAATTGTCCTGTTGCTGTTGATCCTGTCGGGAGTGCTGGGCGCGCAATGGCTGGCACGCGACGGCGCACGCGATCTGGGCGAAGTGCTGGTGCGCGCCGGCGGCTACGATTTCAGCGCAACTCTGCCCGGCGCGTTGCTGGCGCTGGCGGCAGGCGTCCTGCTGCTGTGGATCTGCTGGAAACTGCTGACCCTGCCGTTCCGCGCCTGGGGCCGTTATCGCCGCAAGCAGGCGCGCGCGCGGCTGACAGAAGGCCTGGAAGCGCTGCATGGCGGGCACTGGCAGCGTGCGGAAAAACTCCTGCTGCTCGCCGCCGAAGACGACGAAGTCGGCACCATCGCCCGTACCGCAGCGGTGCGCGCGGCCGACGCGCGCGGTGACGATGCCGCCGTGCAGGCGCACTTGGCCGCACTGGCCCAGCGCAGCGCTACCGCGCATGCGTTGGCGGTGGCCGATCGGGCGATGGCGGGGCAGCAACCGGCCGATGCCTTGGCCGCACTGGATGCGCCGGCGGCGCAACCCTTGCCGCCGCGCGGCCTGGCCTTGCGCGCGCAGGCACTGGCCGCCAATGGCCGGGCCGGCGAGGCCTACGGCATGCTGGGGCCGCTGAAACAGCAACAGGCGCTGTCCTCCCATCGGTATGCGACGCTCGAAGCGGAACTCGCCGCGCAGTCCATCCGTGAAGCCGGCGACGCCAACGTCCTGGCCGAACGCTGGGAAACCCTGCCCAAACCGCTGCGGGCCGATGCCGCCATCGTCGCCGCTTATGCGGAACGCGCGGCCGCCTTGCGTTGGGAGGACGCCGCTGCGCGCAGCCTGGAGCAGGCCATCGATGCGCGTTGGGACGAATCGCTGATCGCGCTGTACGGTCGCCTGCCCATCGGCAAGCTGGATTCGCGCCGCGCCAGCGCGCAACGCTGGCTGCAGACCCATCCTGACAGTCCCGCATTGCTGGTCACGCTGGCCCAGTTGACGCGCCTGCAGGGGCAGTGGCCGCAGGCGCAGGAATTCCTTCACCGCGCACTGGCCCAGGGCGCCAGCGCCGACGCGTGGGAAGAGCTCGGCCACGGCTTCGCCGCCGCCGGACAGGAAGAACTGGCGCGCCGCAGCTACGCCAATGCGCTGAACGCCGCACGCGGCGTGGCCGCCACCGAGTTGCCGGGGCGCGACCTCAAGCAGAAGATCTACGATGAAGCGGTTGTCGAGGAGCGCGACGAACATGGCATGCCGCGACTGAGAGGTTGAAGCCATGAACACCTCTCCCGCTTGCGGGAGAGGTCAAGACGCGAAGCGTCGAGGGTGGGGGAAGTCCGACCTCGCGAAAAACTCTCCGTCAGCGAGAGAAACGGAAAATTTCAGCGCAAACTGCGCAACACGACTTATGCATCCGCTTGCAGGCCCTCACCCTCCGCGCTGCGCGCGTCGACCTCTCCCACAAGTGGGAAAGGTGTTTATCCGACCGGCGCCACCTGCAACGAAACCTGCTTGGCGCCACCGTCCAACCACTGGCTGCCGACTTCCTGAAAACCGAACTTGTCGTGAAATATCCGCGACGGTTCGTTGGGCGGCACCAGGTTGTATTCGCAAGCGACTACGGAAATGCCTTGAGCGCGGGCGAACTCGAACAAGTCCTGATACAGCCGGCTGCCCAGCCGCAATCCCTGATGCTCGCCGCTGACCACGATCCGGTCCACGTACAGGAACGACGGATAGCGCGCGGCGAACCACTCGAAGTTGGCGTTGACGTAGCCGCAGCCTTCGCGCATCGCCAGCAGGAACGCGCCGACCACGCCGTCGATCTCGACCACCTTGTGATAGCAGGCATAACCTTGCAGTTGCCGCAGGCGCGCTTTGTCCATTGGGCTGGTATGGCTGACTTCGGATGCATTGAGCGCGACCACCGTAGCGAATTCGGCGGGTCGCGCGTCGCGCAATTCCACCTTAGTCATGCGCGCTTGCGACGCAGAGCCCGCAACACAAACCAGCCCAGCGCCAGTACTACCCATAGCGGCCACAGGCGGATCAGCACCAACGCAACTTCCAGCAAGCCGAACCAACCCGCACGTACCGATCCGCCTAGGCGCGAAAAGAAGCCTGGCCCGCTGTCGCGCACCGCCGCCTGCATGTCGGCCATTTCGGTACGGCGCAACTTCGGCAGTTGGTACAGCGAAAGATCCAAAGTGGCGAAGGCAACCCTATCTTCGAATTCCTTCTGCGCGATCAAGGCTTCGTCGCGACCGGACTTAGCGTCGTTGCGCGCGGAGATTACCGCTGCCTTCTGGCCCAGCTTGCCGCCTTGGTCCTTGGCATCGCCCAGCTCCTGCTGCGCTTCCTGGTTGCGCTGGTAAGCCAGCTGCTGGCGCAGCAGCTCGAACTGCGCATCGGCAGCGGCAAAGCTGCGCTTGTCCAGGAATTCCATGTGGCCGATGATCGAGCGCAGGAAAACTTGTGCCTTGTCGCTGGGCACGCGCACCGTGAGGGCACCGCGCACTGTGTATTCGGCCAGCTCCACCAGCTTGCCGTCGCCGATTGACTGACGGGTGACGTCCTGGATTTCGGCGGTGATGTCGTTGCTGGTCACGAATCCACCCTGCGCGGCCACGGCGTCCTCGATGGCCAATGCCGCGGCGTAGACGTCCTTGACCCGGAAATTGGCCTGTGCGGTGCGGATGAACTTGCGTTGCGCGTCGCTGTAGGTGGCTGCGCTCGAGGTGAGCTGGGTTTCGTTGGGAGCCTGGCTGGTAGCCTGCGACTCTGCTCCCCCCGCCGCATCGGCCGCAACTGCGGCGGCCGCGGCCGGCGCACTGGCTGCTTCCATTGCGGCCTGATTGGCGGATTCCTTTTTGGCGCAAGCCAAAAGGCTGACGCCTAGCGCGACGACAAAGGCGATACGGAACGAGGTACTGGTGTTCATGCTGCTTCCTTGGCAAGTGAGCCCACGCGGGCCAGGCGCAGCTTTCGCTGCTGCGATCTTGCAAGGTTACAACGGTGCATCCCGACGAACGGGGTTAAGCCCTGAATGCAGAATAATGTTCTACGACTAACGTTCGACGATGGCCACCACGCCCATGCCGCCGGCGGTGCAGATGGACACCAGTGCGCGGCCGCCGCCGCGCTGCTTAAGTTCCTTGGCCACGGTGGCGATGATGCGCGCGCCGGTGGCGGCGAACGGATGGCCGGTGGCCAGCGAGGAACCGTTCGGATTCATCTTGGCCGGATCGATCTTGCCCATCGGCGCGTCCAGGCCCAGGCGGTTCTTGCAGTACTCCTCGCTCTCCCAGGCGCGCAGCGTGCACAGCACCTGGGCGGCGAAGGCCTCGTGGATTTCGTAGATGTCGAAGTCCTGCAGGGTCAGGCCGTGGCGCTTGAGCATTTCCGGCACAGCAATCGTCGGCGCCATCAGCAGGCCTTCGCCGTGCACGAAATCCACCGCCGCCACCTGCGCGTCGCGCAGGTACGCCATCGGCTCGTGGCCATGCGCCCTGGCCCATTCCTCGCTGGCCAACAGCACCGCGGCGGCGCCGTCGGTCAGCGGGGTGGAGTTGGCGGCGGTCAGCGTGCCGCGGCCGGAAGTCTTGTCGAAGGCCGGTTTCAGCGTCGCCAGTTTTTCCAGCGAGGTATCGGCGCGCAGGATGTTGTCGCGTTCCAGGCCGCGGAACGGTGCGATCAGGTCATCGAAGAAACCGCGCTCGTACGCCGCCGCCAGCTTGTGGTGCGAAGCGACCGCCAGTTCGTCTTGCGAGTCGCGCGAGATGCTCCACTGCTTGGCCATGTCCTCGCAGTGGTCGCCCATGCTCTTGCCGGTACGCGGCTCGGCCACGCCGGGGAACTCGGGCTTGAGCTCGGCGAACTTGAAGCCTTTGAGCAAAGTCTTGACCTTGTCGCCGGTGGTCTTGGCGCGGTTGGCGGCCAACAGGCGCGCGCGCAGCTTCTTGCCGTACACGATCGGCACTTCGGAAGTGGTGTCCGAACCGCCGCCGATACCCGATTCGATCTGGCCCAGCGCGATCTTGTTGCCGACGGTGATGATGGAATCCAGACTGGTGCCGCAGGCGCGCTGCAAGGTGATGCCGGGCGTCAGCGGCGACAGGCCGGAGGAGAGTGCGGCTTCGCGGCCCAGGTTCCAGTCGCTGGAATGCTTGATCACCGCGCCCATCGCCACTTCGCCCAGCTGCTG
>CAMLGZ010000035.1 GCA_946479745.1 uncultured Pseudoxanthomonas sp.
GTGATCATGCTGTCCTCCAAGGACGGCCTGTTCGACAAGGCGCGCGGCCGCATCGTCGGCTCCGAGCAATACCTGACCAAACCCTTCACCCGCGAAGAGCTGCTCGACGCGATTCGCACCCACGTCGGCTGACGGGAAGGAACGACGCCATGAGCCGCACTCCCTTCGATATCCTGGCCGAGTACGAGCGCCGCAGCCTGGCCCACGCCGTGGCCCTGCCTGCGCGCGAGGCGGTCGCCGAGCAATGGCGCGGCGTCGGCTACCGCGTCGGCCAGCGCCGCCTGGTTTCCGGCTTCGAGGACGTGGTGGAAATCGTGCCGATCCCGCCGACCACGCCGGTGCCGGGCGCGCAGCCGTGGCTGCTGGGCATCGGCAATCTGCGCGGCAATCTTTTCCCGGTGATCGACCTCAAGCATTTCCTGGAGGGCGAGCGCACCGTGCTGCATGAAGGCCAGCGCGTGCTGGTGGTGCGCCAGGCCGGCGGCGACGTCGCCCTGACCATCGACGAGCTGTATGGGCAGCGCAGTTTCACCGAAGACCAGGGCGTCGAACCCGGCGCGCTGGCCGAAGGACGCTACGCCCATTTCGTGGAGCGCGCGTTCCATGGCGACGAGCACGACTGGGGAGTCTTTGCTTTGTCGCTGTTGGCGCGTACACCGGAATTCCGTCAAGCGTCGCTGTAAGGCGGGGGTTTTTCGGCGAAAGTGGAGACAAGGGCCGTTGGAAACGGTTCGGAACAGTCCGCCAGGAGGGCGGCGACAGGGATCCGGCGCATAGATGCGGGGTTCGTGAGAAAAGGTCCGGGACCACCGGATCGCGTATCGGGCGGCGCACGGGGAGTGCGTAGCCGGATGAAAGTGAACTATTGCTGCACTTTGTCCAATTTTCAGGGGTTTGAAAGATGAGCACTGCACCGGATTCTCCCAAAGCCAGCAAACTCGGCAGCCTGGGAAGCAGCTTCTGGCTGGTCCTGCTGGCACTGTCGGTGATCCTGTTTGGCGCCAACACGGGCGTGGCTACTTACAAAGGCAGTCGGTTGTCCGGCGCTTCCACCGGCGCGGCGGACTTGCAGGTGCTTTCCCAGCAGCTGGCCAATCAGGGCCGCGAAGCGGTGGAAGGCAACGCCGAGGCGTTCAAGTCGTTCAAGGCGACCAAGGCGCAGATCGAGTCGACGGTAGCCACCACTAATAGCCGCTTCGGTTCCGAGACGGATATTTCAGATGCTTTGAGCCAGTTGACCGCCACCTGGACACCGTTGGGCAAGAGCGCCGATCAGCTGATCAGCAGCGAACCCGCCGTGCTGGCCCTGGCCGGCAACGCCGACCGCTTCACCTCGCAGGTGCCGCAGTTGCAGGCGCAGTTGAACGAAGTGGTGCGCGCCATGTCGGCCGGCGGCGCGCAGTCGTCGCAGATCTACAACGCCCTGCAGCAGGTCGTGGTGGCGGGCACCATGGCCCGCCGCGTCACCGAAATGCGTGCCGGCGGCAGCGGCGCGGCGATGGCTGGCGACGCGCTGGCCCGCGACGCGGTGGTGTTCGGCCAGGTGCTGGAAGGCCTGCGCAACGGCAACCCGGATCTGGGCATTGCACCCCTGCGTAATGCCGATGCGCTGTCCGCGCTGACGCAGTCGCAGACGCTGTGGACCACCATGAAGAAGGACCTGGACGCCATCACCGGCAGCTCCAAGAACCTGTTCGCCGCGCAGTCCGCCGCCGCGGCCATCACCAACGGCTCCAGCAAGATGCTGGACGACAGCAAGAAGCTGTTCGATGCGTTCTCCTCGTTCGGTTCGGCGCGCGACACGCGCATGTTCCCCAATTTCTGGTTGGGTATCGTTTCCGGTATCGCCGCCCTGGTCTCCATCATCGGCTTGCTCTGGTCGCTGTACCGCAACCGCCAGCGCGAGCAGGAAATGCGCTACCAGACCCAGGTGGAATACAACAGCCGCAACCAGCAGGCGATTATGCGACTGCTGGACGAAATCAGTTCGCTGGGTGAAGGCGATCTGACCGTGAAGGCCACGGTGACCGAAGATATGACCGGCGCCATCGCCGACGCTATCAACTACGCCGTCGACGAACTGCGCCACCTGGTCACCACCATCAACGACACCACCGTGCAGGTGGCCGCGTCCACCCAGGAAACCCAGGCCACTGCGCTGCAGCTGGCCGAGGCGGCCGGGCACCAGTCCGACCAGATCAACAGCGCCTCCGAGCGCATCAACGAAATCGCGGTCAGCATCGACCAGGTCTCGCGCAACTCCACCGAGTCGGCCGAAGTGGCGCAGCGCTCGGTGCAGATCGCCACCGAGGGCGCCGGCGTGGTGCGCGAAACCATCCGCGGCATGGACCAGATCCGCGACCAGATCCAGGAAACGTCCAAGCGCATCAAGCGCCTGGGCGAGTCCTCGCAGGAAATCGGATCGGTGGTAGAACTGATCAACGACATTTCCGAACAGACCAACATCCTGGCCTTGAACGCCGCGGTGCAGGCGGCCTCGGCCGGTGAAGCGGGCCGCGGTTTCGCGGTGGTGGCCGACGAAGTGCAACGACTCGCCGAGCGCACTTCCGGCGCCACCCGGCGCATCGAGTCGCTGGTGCAGACCATTCAGGCCGACACCAACGAGGCGGTCAGTTCGATGGAACAGACCACTTCCGAAGTGGTGTCCGGTGCCCGCCTGGCCGAGGACGCCGGTACGGCACTGGGCGAGATCGAGCGCGTGTCGAACGATCTCAACGAACTCATCAAGAGCATCTCCGGCGCAGCGCAGAAACAGTCCGCGGCGGCGACCGACATCACCCAGACCATGGGCGTGATTCGGCAGATCACCTCGCAGACCTCGCTGGGCGCCGGACAGACCGCCGAGTCCATCGGCCATCTGACCGAACTGTCGGCCGAATTGCGCCGCTCGGTCGCCGACTTCAAGTTGCCGGGTTGAGGGCAGGAAGAACACGAATGGAAGTCAGGAATTCCCGAGGGGCATCACCATTGCGCGGCCCGCGTGCCGCCGTCATGGGGGCACGCCGATGAGTGCGCTGCGCGATGCCATGAGCCATGCGGTGCTGGGCTGGGTAAAACCCGAGCTGGATGAAACCCTGCGTTTGGCGCGGTCCGAAGTGGAGTTCTTCGCCGAAGATCCCGCCGACACCTCGCGCATGCATTTCTGCGCCGGCTACCTGCACCAGGTGCAAGGCACCTTGCGCATGGTCGAGCTGTACGCGCCGGCGATGGTGGCCGAAGAACTCGAACTGCTGGCGCGCGCGCTGCAGGAAAGAACCACGGTCGACCAGGACGAAGCCTGCGGCACGCTGATGCGCGGCACCGTACTGCTTCCCGATTACCTGGAACGCCTGCAGGGCGGCCATCGCGATATTCCGATCGTACTGCTGCCGTTGCTCAACGACATCCGCGCCGCGCGCGGCGCATCGGGCCTGAGCGAAAGCGTGCTGTTCGCACCCGACCTGGAACAACCGCTGCCGCAGGAACTGCCGTTACCGGAAGTGCTTTCCTGGCAGGCGCGCCAGGCGCGGGTCGGCGAGGCGCAGGAGCAGCTGGACCAGGCGCTTTCCGCCTGGCCGGAAGATGCCGCGCCCGCCGATGCCGGCGCGCTCGCCGGAGCGGTCCACCGCCTGCTGGAAAGCGTCGAACACATCGCCACCCGACGCATGCTTTGGGTGGCCTCTTCGGTGGCAGAAGCTTTGCGCGACGGCGCCTTGCCGGCGACGCCGGCATTGCGGCAAGCCTATGCGGGGGTCAGCCGCGCAGTGCGGGCTTCGCAGCAGGAAGGCGCCATGGGCGCAGCCACGCCCAGCAGCCAGGAACCGACCCGTCACCTGCTTTATCTGGTGGCCCAATCGCCGGTGCGGCACGCCGCGCTGGACCAGTTGCGCGAAGCTTTCGCCCTGGATGCCGAACTGCCCAGCGAAGCGGAAATGGATCATGCGCGCGGCAGCGTCAGCGGGCGCAATCGCGCGCTGCTGGATACCGTCGGCAGCGCGGTCAAAGAAGAATTGCTGCGCATCAAGGATGCGTTGGACCTGCATCTGCGCACCGGCGCCGAAGTAGGAGCATTGCAGGCCCAGGTCGTCGAACTGGGCAACGTCGCCGATACGCTGGGCATGGTGGGCCTGGGCGTGGCGCGCGGAGTGGTCGTGCAGCAACGCGACGTACTGCGCGAAATGGTGCAGGGCGAGCGTCTGGCCGATGAGGGCGCATTGCTCGATATCGCCGGCGCGCTGCTGTACGTGGACGCATCGCTGGACGACCAGGTAGCGCGTCTGGGCGAGTCGGCGAACGGCTCGGCCGATACGACCAGCTCCGAATCGCAACGCACGGTCGAAGTGCTGGCGCAGGAAGCCATGCGCAACTTCTCCTCCGCGCGCGAAGGTTTCGTCGCCTTCATCGAAACCAACTGGAACCATGCCGAGCTGGAGCAGGTGCCGCGCCTTCTGTCCGAAGTCGCAGGCGCTTTGCGCATGCTGGAATTACCCGAACCGGCCGACTACCTGCTGGGCGTGCGCCAGTACGTGGCGGTCGAACTGATCGGCAAGCGGCGCGTGCCCGGCGGCCAGCAGCTGGACACCCTGGCCGATGCCATGGCCAGCCTCGAGTACTACCTCGAAGCCCTGCGCGAACGCCGCCCCAACCGCGACGAGATCCTGGACATCACCCGCAGCAGCCTGGAGAAATTGCGCTACTGGCCGGTGCCGGCCGAGGAGCAGATCGCGCAGGAAACGGTGGTCTTGGCCGAGGCGGACACGTCTGTCGGAATCACGTCTGTCGGAATCGAGCCTTTCGAAAGCGAGCCCGCCGAAAGCAGTCCTGCCGAAAGCACGCCTGCCGTAGTCATGGAGGAGGCCGAATCCGCGTCCTTCGATGCGCCGTTGGAAAGTACCGCCGAAACGGTCGAAGCCGATCGTTCGGCCGTCGACGTTGCGGCCAATGACGCGGAAGACGCTGCCGCTCTTCCTCTCGATACCGCCGCGCTGGAGGCGCTGGAAGTAGAGGAAGCGCTGCAGGCGCTGGAATTGGAAGCCGCTTCGCTGGTCGAGGCTGACCAGACGCCGGAAGAAGACGCGGCACCGGTGCAAGCCGATACTGCCGTCGCTGCGCCGGTGGCCGACGCGGTCCTGCGGAACGAGCCGGCGATGGGCGGTTTCGAGACCGTCGCAAGCGATATCGACGATGATATTCGCGAAGTGTTCCTGGAAGAGTTCGACGAGGAAATCGTCAATCTCAACCAGATGCTGCCGGCCTGGAGCGCCGCTCCCGACAACATGGAGCGCTTGCGGTCCATCCGCCGCGTATTCCACACGCTCAAGGGCAGTGGCCGCTTGGTCGGTGCCAAGTTGTTGGGCGAATTCAGCTGGAAGATCGAGAATATGCTCAACCGCGTGCTCGACGGCACGCGTGCGCCTTCAGGCGCGGTGATCGCGTTGCTGGAGCATTCCACACGGGTGCTGCCGCAACTCAATGCCGCATTGCGCGGACAGGGTCATGTCAGTGCGGACCTGATCGGTCTGCAGGAGCTCAGCGACCGCGTCGCCGCAGGCGAGGAGGCTTTCTACAAGGCGGCCGCAGCAACGAACGCCGTTTCCGCCGATCGGGATCAGGAATCGAAAAGCGAAGTCGTGGCGAAATTCGAGCCTGAAACCGAGGGCACTCCGGCCTCGGTGGACGGAGTCTTGCGCGAGATCCTGGAAACGGAAGTCGGCGCGCATCTGGAAACCGTCGACGCATGGCTGGCGCGGGCACAAGCCGCACCCACCCACGCCGACGAATCGCTGTTGCGCGCGTTCCATACCATGAACGGCGCGTTCGCCATGGCCGACGTGCCCGAGATCACCGAGGTCACCGCTGCCGCCGAGCAATACGTTAAGCGTCTGTCTTCCGCGAAGGAAATCGCATCCGCCGAAGGCATGGCCGCGTTGGCCGACAGCGCGTACGCGATCCGGCGCAGCATCGCCGCCTTGCAGGCATCTTCGCCGCGCATCCCGGTCTTCGCCGCGCTTGCGGCGCAGCTGGTCGGCCTGCGCGACAGCCTGCCGGAAGTCAGGTCCTCGGCGGTCATCGTCGACGACTCGGCGCAAGGCACCTACACCGAAGCGATGCCCAGCATCGCGCCGCCGGTATCGCCCAACGACATCGAGCTCTCGGCGCACGACCTGTCCGCCTATTTCGGCCACGAAACCGAAACCACGGCGCCGGCGAGCGACGAGTTGACCTTCGATGACCAGCCGATCGTGCTGGAAACCGAAGAGGCGTCGCCAGGACAGCAGGCGGTCACGTTCTACGACGTGGAACTGACCTACGTACGCGAACCGGTCGAGCGGCCGCTCGTGTCCGCCACCGAAGGCGGCGAAACCGCGGAGAGCGCCGAGCAGGCGTTGCACGACTTCGGGGAAACTGCCGGGAGCGCGGAAGAAGAACCTGTGCTCGAGGAATCGGCGACGACCGAAGAGCCCGACGCGGCGGAAGACATTGCGGTTGAGGAGCTCGTTGTGGAGGAGCTCACTGTCGAAGAACTCGCCGTTGAAGAGCCCGCCGTCGAAGAGCCCACCGTCGAAGAGTCCACCGTCGAAGAGCCGGTCACGGAAGAGTCCTCCATTGAGGCGTCTGCTCTCGAAAAGACGACCGTCGAAGAAACCGCTCTTGATGAGCCTGCTCTCGTCCTGGAGGAGCCCTCTCTCGAAGAGCCCGCCGCCGTCGAAGAGATCGCCGTCGAAGAGTCGGTCCTGGAAGAGCCCGCCATCGACGAAGTGGAATTCGAAACGCCCGTCGAGGCGGTGCAGGCCGAAGAGACCGCAAGCGAACCGGTGGAAGCCGAGGCGATCGAAGCCGGTTCCGCGCAATCCGATGTGGAAGTGATCGAAACAACAGAAACAGTCATCGATACCGTCGAGCCCCCGAGCGACGTCGTGCCGGAGCAGCCGGCAGTGGAGACAGGGGTGCAGGAAATGATGGATACCGTGGCGGCAGGACCCGACGAATCCGGCGACACGTTGCCGGCCGAGGACGTTGCGGAAGAACAGGAAACGGCGGCGACCGCCGTTACTGCAGCGCCCGCGGCGCCCGACGACGCGCTGGATTTCACCGAGCTGGATCGGGATCTGGTGGATATCTTTGTCGAAGAGGGCAACGACCTGCTCGACCATTCCGACGGCTTGCTGGCCAAGCTTCGCGAAACCCCCGACGACCGCTCCCTGGTCACCGGTCTGCAGCGCGATCTGCACACCATCAAGGGCGGCGCGCGCATGGCGGGCATCAACGCCATCGGCGATCTGGGCCATGCGATCGAATCGCTGCTGGAACAGGTTGCGGCGCAACGCATCGACCTGGATGGCGACAGCGTGCGCCTGCTCGAACGCGGTTTCGACAGTTTGCATGGTCTTGTGACCAAGGTCGGCGCGCATCGCAAGGCGCCGATGCCGACCGGTCTCATCGCCGAGTTCGAGCAACGTGCGCATCCGCAGGCAGCAGTGGCGGCCGATGCGTCCGGCGACGGCGGGATTTCCGCACCTGCGGTCGTCCTGGCGCCGCTTTCGGCACCCATCGACACCGCATTTGCGGGCGACGACGAGGCGATGCCCTACGCCGCGCAGGAACAGGTACGCGTTCGCGCCGACCTGCTCGACCGACTGGTCAACCACGCCGGCGAAGTGGCGATCTACCGTTCGCGCCTGGAACAGCAATTGGGCGCGTTCCGCGGAGCGATGTCCGAGCTGGACCGCACCAACATCCGTCTGCACGATCAGCTGCGCCGCCTGGATCTGGAAACCGAAGCGCAGATCGTCGCGCGTTACCAGCGCGAGCAGGACAAGCGCGATCCCACCTTCGATCCGCTGGAGCTGGACCGCTTCTCCACCCTTCAGCAGCTCAGCCGCGGTTTGGCCGAGTCGGCGGCCGACATCACCGGTCTGCAAGGCGTGCTGGACGATCTGGCCCGCCAGTACGACACCTTGCTGCAACAGCAGTCGCGCGTGAGTTCGGAGCTGCAGGACGGCCTGATGCGCGCGCGCATGGTGCCGTTCGACGGGCTGGTTCCGCGCCTGCGCCGCGTGCTGCGCCAGGCCGCCACCGATACCGGCAAGCAGGTCAAGCTGCACCTGGACGGCGCCCACGGCGAACTGGACCGCAACGTGCTGGAGCGCATGACCGCCCCGTTGGAGCACCTGCTGCGCAATGCGGTGGCCCACGGTCTGGAATCGCCCAAGCAGCGCCGCAAGAAGAACAAGCCCGAAGAAGGTACGGTGCAGATCGCACTGCGCCGCGAAGGCGCGGAAATGGTGTTCCAGGTGTCCGACGACGGCGCCGGCATCAATCACGCTGCGATCCGTCGCCGCGCCGAACAGCGCGGCATGGTGCAGTCCGACGCGCAGCTGACCGATAGCGATCTGGAACGCCTGATCCTGGAATCGGGTTTCAGTACGTCCGACAGTATCAGCCAGCTTGCTGGTCGCGGCGTCGGCATGGACGTGGTCTACAGCGAAGTCCGCCAGCTCGGCGGCTCGCTGGAAATCGCTTCCGAATCCGACAAGGGCACCACCTTCACCCTGCGCCTGCCGCAGACCCTGGCGGTCACCCAGGCGGTGTTCGTGCAGATCGGCGAGACGCAGTTCGCGGTGCCGGTCGCGGCCGTGGGCGGCGTGGGCCGCATTTCGCGCGATCGCTTCGAAACCGCCGGCGCGGTCTATGTCTACGGTGGCGAGGAATACGTGCTGCACGACCTGGGTGCGCTGATCGGCCAACCGCCGGCGCGCGCTGAAGGCCAGCCGCAGGTGCCGTTGTTGCTGGTGCACGCCGGCGACCTGCGTGCGGCGGTGGCGGTGGACCAGGTGCTGGGCAACCGCGAAATCGTGGTCAAGCCGGTCGGTCCGCAGATCGCCTCGGTGCCGGGTATCTACGGCGCCACCATCACCGGCGACGGCCGCATCGTGGTGATCCTGGACGTCGCGCCGCTGGTGCGCCGCCATATCCTGCAGCCGAACCTCTTCGTCAGCGATACGCCTGCGCCGGAAGAACGCCGCGTGCCGCTGGTGATGGTGGTCGATGATTCACTGACCATGCGCAAGGTCACCGGCCGCGTGCTGGAGCGCCACAACTTCGAAGTGGCCGTCGCCCGCGACGGCGTCGAAGCGCTGGAGCGCCTGGAAGAGCGCGTGCCCGACCTGATGCTGCTCGACATCGAAATGCCTCGCATGGACGGTTACGAATTGGCGACCGCGATGAAGGCCGATCCGCGCTTCAAGGACGTGCCCATCGTGATGATCACTTCGCGTACCGGCGACAAGCACCGCCAGCGCGCCATGGAGATCGGCGTGCAGCGCTACATGGGCAAGCCTTATCAAGAGCTCGATCTGATGCGTAACGTCTACGACCTGCTGGGAATCGCCCGTGTCCGCGAATGATTCCCCGCAAGGCGGCACGGTGACCGGAAGTTCCAAGCGCGTGGCCTTGCTGGCGCGTGCCGGCACTGCGCGCGAACAGTTGCGCGCGGCGCTGCACGAAGCGGGCGCGGAAATCGTGCTGGAAGACGATCCCAACGCCATCGATGGCCGGACCCTGGGCGATGCTTCGCCACAGGTGGTGCTGGTGGCGCTGGAAGCGGCCGTCGAAGACAGCCTTTCGCGTTTCGACGACGTGCTGCACGACCCGGCGGTCGCGGTGATCTTCGACGAAGCCGAGCTGGCCGCACGCCGCGAAGGCTGGGAAGCCAAACGCTGGGCACGGCATCTGTCCGCCAAATTGAACGGCCATGCCGACGTATTGCCGCCCGGTGGCGAGATAGACGACACGCGCCCGGAACCCGGCCTGCCGCGTACGCCAGCTCAAATCCATGCCGACGCCGTTATCGAACCGCACCTGCAGGAAGCGCAAGGTGTCGCCTTCGAGCTGCCGCGGGGCGGACTGGAGTTGGTGGAGATCGAGGAAGGCCCTGGATCCAACCAGGCTTTTGATCCGGAGAACTGGAAGCCCGCCGAAGAGCCATCGCGCGCGATGCCGTTGCAGCATGGCTTTGGAGAAGTCCCGCAGACGCCGGCCACGATCGAAGCGCCAGCCATCTCCGAGCCACCTCCGTTACCGCCTTCGACGCCGGCCAAGAGCGGTGGGCTGACCCTGGAACTGGAATCGATCCACGCAGGCGAAGCCGGCGCGACTGGCACGGTGGTACGCGGCGCAGCATTGCTGTTCGCCGGCATCGGCGGTCCGGATGCCGTACGCAAGGTGCTGGCCGATCTGCCTGCGGATCTGTCGCGGCCAGTACTGGTGCAGCTGCGCCTGGACGGAGGCCGCTACGACAACCTGGTCAAGCAGATGGAACGCGTTTCCGCGCTGCCCGTGGTGCTGGCCAAGGCCGGCGAAATCGCGCACGGCGCGCATGTCTACGTGCTGCCCAACGATGTCGCAGTGAACGTGGTTGAAGGCGTGGTCCATTTCGGCGAAGGCGCACTGCGGCCCGAGACGCTGGTCGCTTCGCTTCCCGCCGCCGAGAGCGCGGTGCTGCTGCTGAGCGGCAGCGATCCGGCGCAGGTGGAGGCAGCCCTGGCGCTGGCGGCGCAAGGCGGCCTGGCCGCGGGCCAATCGCCGCAGGGCTGTTACGACCCAGCCGCTTCTAAAGCGCTGGCGGCCCGTGGCGGAAAGGTGGCCACCCCGAGCGAACTGGCGGGGTATCTGGCTTCGCATTGGCCCGATTGATCGGAACGAATAAAAAGAATACTGATAAAGGAAGTACCGATGGCGAGTTCCAACGACGAAATACGCGGAGTATTGGTGCAGGTGGGCGAAGAACGCCTGCTGCTGCCGAATGCGACCGTGGCCGAGGTGCTGGCCCGGGTGCCGGTCGAATCCATCGCCGACGCGCCGGCCTGGCTGCCCGGCCAGATTCTCTGGCACGGTTGGCAGGTACCGCTGGTTTCGTTCAAGGGGCTGACCGGTCAAGGCCAGGAAAGCGTGGTGGCCAGCAGCAAGATCGTCGTGCTCAAGTCGTTGAGCGGTGGCGAAGCCATGCCGTATTTCGCGTTGTTGACGCAGTCCTTCCCGCGCCTGATTTCCGTACCGCGCGATGGTTTGCTGGCCGATGCGACAGAGGAACAGCTGCCGGCCGGCGTGCAGATGCGCGTGCTGCTGGGCGATGAGGCGGCCCTGCTGCCCGATCTGGGAAGCATCGAAGCCATGATCAGCGACGCCCTGGCGCAAGCGGCCTGATCCGATTTGCCGGGCGAGCATGCGCGGTTCTTCCGCGCATGTGCATTGCTGCCGTCCGTCGCCGTTCGCGACCTGAATCATCGCCATATCGCCCGTATAGGTGAATTTGCCGGATTGCCGTTCCTGCGGGCTGTTTCGCTGAACGGGCCCTGCATGATCGAGCCGGCTTCACGGCCGGTTTCCAGGTGCGGCGCGAGTCTTCATCCACCACTCAACGTGGAGACGAGCGATGAAGAAACTGATATCCGCCTTGACCCTCGCACTGCCGATCTTGCTGATGGCGGGGTTGGCCTGGACGCAGGAATCGACGTTGCCGAACGCCAAGCAATTGCAGACCGCGACCGGCCCGGTGACGGTACGCTGGGGCCAGCCTGCGCAATCGCCGAGCATCGAGAAATACCGCGCGCAGATCGCCGCACTGGACAAGAACGGCGACGGCAAGCTGGGCCGCGACGAGCTACCTGCCGGTAACGAGCTGCAAGGCAAGTTCAAACTGGTCGATCAGAATCACGATGGTAGTTTGAGCGCCGAGGAGCTTGCGAACTGGTATTGATGGGGCGACCACAGATTTCGGTGTCGGGGGCGTAGTCCCGACCTGCGTCGGGCCGGCGCGCTGCAGATCGCCGAATCTGGATCAGTAGGTCGGCCCCCGTATCAAGTACGGGGCAGGCTCTATGCGGCCGACAGGCGTGAGTGCGCGTAATGTCTGCATTCGCGTGATGTTGGGATTTCGGCGTCGGGGGCGTAGCCCCCGACCTACATGGATCGCTCTACAAGTCGCCGAATCTGGATTGCAGCGCGGCGATGGCCGCAAGACCCGCGGTTTCGGTGCGCAACACGCGCGGGCCCAGGCGCAGACCGGTGTAGCCCGCCGCCCGCAAGGTTTCGCGGTCGCGCGGCGACCAGCCGCCTTCGGGGCCTATGGCCAGGGTGGCGGAGGAAGCCGACGCCGGGAGCGAGGCAAGTGTGTGTTCGCCCACCGGATCGAGCGTCAGCTTCAATGAATCCGCACCCGCCCGGGCCGCGTCGGCCAGAGCAGCGGGCGTGCCAAGCCGCGGGATTATCGCGCGGCCGCTTTGTTCGCAGGCCGATACGATGACGCTGCGCCAATGCGCCATGCGTTTCTCCGTGCGTTCGGCGTCCAGTTTCACTTCGGTGCGCTCGGCCAGCACCGGTGCGATAGCGGCCGCGCCAAGCTCGGTCGCCTTCTGCAGGATCAGGTCCATTTTCTCGCCGCGCGCGATGCCCTGCAGCAGCGTGATGCGAAACGGGGATTCGTTATGGACCGGGTTGCTGCCGAGGATTTCGACGACGACTTCGCGCTTGCCCGCGATCGCGATGCGCGCACCGCAGTCGTTGCCGTCGCCGTTGAACAGCACGCATCCATCGCCCTCGCGCAGGCGCAGGACGCGTACCAGATGGGCAGCGGCGGATTCGGGCAGCACGATTCTGGAGCCGACCGGTAACGGCAAGTCGACATGGCATCGGGTCACTCTCATGCGGTGGCCTCGTCGATGGCGATGCGGGTGACCGCGGAAAGCAACCGCAGCTGCTCATCGTCCACGCAATACGGGGGCATCCAGTACAGCACATCGCCGAGCGGGCGCAGGACCACGCCGCGCTCCAGCGCCGCGCGATAGGCTTTCAAACCCACTCGTTGCTGCGCGGGGAAGGGATTGCGTTTGTCGCCGTCGCGGGTGAGTTCGAAAGCCACGATCATTCCCGCCTGGCGCACGTCGGCGACCTGCGCATGCGAAGCGAATTCGGCTGCGAGCCCGCCCATCCTGGCGGCTGTGGCCTGGTTGCGGGCGAGTATGCCGTCGCTTTCGAAAATATCCAACGTCGCCAGCGCCGCCGCGCAGGCCAACGGATTACCGGTGTAGCTGTGCGAATGCAGGAAGGCGCGTTCGCGCGAATCGTCCAGGAAGGCATCGTAGATTTCCTGCGTCGCCAGCACCGCCGCCAGTGGAAGGAAACCGCCGGTCAGGCCTTTCGACAGGCACATCAGGTCGGGCATCACGCCGCTTTCCTGACTGGCGAACATCGGCCCGGTGCGGCCGAAGCCCACCGCGATTTCGTCGGCGATCAGGAACACGCCATGGGCGTCGCAGAGCTGGCGTACGCGCGCCAGATAGACGGGGTCGTGCATGCGCATGCCGCCCGCGCACTGCACGCGCGGCTCCACGATCATCGCGCAGATCTCGCCAGGGTGCAGGTCGAACAGATTGGCCAGGGCGTCCGCCGCGCGCGCCGCGCAGTCCGCGGCAGATTCGCCCGCCTCGGCGAGATAGGCGTCGGGCGAGGGCGCGAACAAAGCCTCGCTCAGCAGCGGCGCATAGACGCGCCGGTACAGCGGAATATCGCCCACCGACAGCGCGCCGATGGTTTCGCCGTGGTAGCCGTTCTCCAGCGCGATGAATTTGGTGCGCCGGTGCTCGCCGCGGTTATGGAAGTAATGGAACGCCATTTTCAGGGCCACCTCCACGCCCGCCGAGCCATTGTCGGCGTAGAACACTTTGGCCAGCGGCTTGCGTCCCTGCTGACGCGGCGCCAGTGCCAGCAATCGTTCGGCAAGCCGCACTGCCGGTGCGTGCGAAAAACCGGCCAGCATCACCTGTTCCAGCGTTTGCGCCTGGCGCGAGATGGCGTTTGCGATGCGCGGTTCGCTGTGGCCGAACAGGTTGGTCCACCAGCTGCTGACCGCATCCAGGTACCGGCGCCCGTCGTAACCCACCAGCCAGGCGCCTTCGCCGCGTTCGATCGGCACCAGCGGCAGGGTGTCCGGATGCTCCCGCATTTGCGTACAGGGGTGCCACAACACCGACAGATCGCGCGAACGCCAATCGCTGGCCTCTGTTGGCCCAGCCTCTGTTAGCATTCCGGTTTCATGATCTTTTTTCTGCATCCGCACATCATATCGGTCGCCGACAACCCCCGCACCGGAGTCGGCCGATGAGCCGCCGCCTGCCCGTCATCCATTCCATCACCGAGCGTGCCGAAGGTCCCTCGGATCGCACTGTGGAAGTGCTGGACCTGGAGTTCAGTAACGGCGAGCGCCGGCATTTCCACCGGCAGAAGCCGCATGGCCACGGCGCGGTGGTGGTAGTGCCGATGCTGGATCAGGACACCGTGCTGCTGGTGCGCGAATACGCCGCAGGCGTGCACCGCTACGAGCTGGGCCTGGTCAAGGGCCGCATCGATGCCGGCGAAACCCCTGCGCAGGCCGCCGACCGCGAATTGAAGGAAGAAGCCGGCTACGGTTCGCATCGCATAGACGTGCTGCGGGCGATGAGCCTGGCTCCCACTTACATGAGCCATCAGTCGTGGCTGGTGCTGGCGCGCGATCTTTACCCCGAGCGCCTGCCGGGCGACGAGCCGGAAGAGCTGGAAGTGGTGCCGTGGAAACTCGACGCACTGGATGAATTGATGCTGCGCGAGGACTTTTCCGAAGGACGGTCGCTGGCCGCCTTGTTCATAGCGCGCGAATGGCTGAGGAATCCATCATGAGTTCTCAGGTGACCGCCGATCTGCAGGAAGCGGTGATCGTGATCGCGCGTGAAGCGGCCGCGGCGATCATGCAGGTCTATGCGAACGCGTTCGAGGTCGAAAGCAAACCCGACGCCAGCCCGCTGACTGCCGCCGACATGGCGGCCCACCACGCCATCGTCGATGGCCTGCAACGGCTGACTCCCGACTGGCCGATCCTGTCCGAGGAAGCGGCGGATATTCCGTGGGAAACGCGCCGGCACTGGACGCGCTACTGGTTGGTGGATCCATTGGACGGCACCCGCGAATTCGTCAAACGCAACGGCGAATTCACCGTGAACATCGCGTTGATCGATGGCGGCGTGGCGGTATTCGGGGTGGTGCTGGCTCCCGTCGATGGCGCCTTGTGGCACGGCGTGCTCGGCCAGCAGGCCTATCGGCGCGACGGCGAAGTGGACGTGGAGCTGCGCACACGTGCGCCGGCGACCGGCACGCTGCGGGTCGCCGCCAGCCGTTCGCATCGCGATCCGCGTACCGATGCGCTGTTGGCCCGCATCGGCGATACCGAAACACTGGGGCTGGGTTCTTCGCTCAAGTTCTGCCGCATCGCCGAGGGCAGCCTGGATGTGTATCCGCGTTTCGGCCCGACCTCTGAGTGGGATACGGCCGCGGCGCAATGCGTGCTGGAAGCGGCGGGGGGCGCGGTGATAGCGCCGGACGGCAGGGCGTTCCGCTACAACCAGCGTCCTACCTTGCTCAATGGCGATTTTCTGGCGCTGGGCGATCCGGAGCTGCCGTGGAAGTCTTGGCTTTAAGTGCTCCTACTTCCGCCATCCCCGCGAAGGCGGGGACCCAGCAACTTTCGCCCTGAGCAAAAAGAACAATGATGACGTCATCCCAGCGCAAGCTGGGATCCATCTTGGCCTTGATTCTGCTTCTGCCTCCTCCCTTGCGCGCAGCGCAGGGGAGGATTGAGGAGGGGTGCTCTTGCTCTTAGCTCTTAATTCAAAGTCCAAAGCGTTTCGCGCGTTGCGCGAGTCACTTTTCTTTGAACGGCAAAGAAAAGTAACCAAAAGAAAGCCGCCCTAACGTCGCGCCCAACGATGAGGCCGTTGGGTCCGCAAGCGGGGCAGGAATTTTTGGAAGCAGCATCCTGCTGCTCCAAAAACGGCGCACATCCCTGTGCGCCGCCCCTGCGGGGTTTGCCTGCCCCGCTTGCCGCGACTCACGGGGTTCTAGAGCAAGGGCTTGGTACTTCGAGACTCCTTATACTTCAGCTAAGGGGTCCATTAAAGGCCCAGGTAATCTCCTTCCACATTCGAGAACCGCCTCTTGAGCGCCATCCCCGACATCAACGACCTCCTCACCATCATGGCCCGCCTGCGCGACCGCGAAAACGGCTGTCCCTGGGACGTCGAGCAGGATTTCGCCAGCATCGCGCCCTACACCATCGAAGAAGCCTACGAAGTCGCCGATGCCATCGACCGCAACGACATGGGCGACCTGAAGGACGAACTGGGCGATCTGTTGCTGCAGGTGGTGTTCCATGCGCAGATGGCGCGGGAGCAGGGCGCGTTCGATTTCGGCGACGTGGTCGCGGCGATCTGCGACAAGATGACGCGGCGGCATCCGCACGTCTTTGCGGACGCCAGCGTCGCGGACGCCGAAGCGCAGACCCGCGAATGGGAAGCGCAGAAACGCCGCGAACGCGAGGCGGCGGGCGATGCGGACGCTTCGGCGCTCGCGGGAATAGCGCGCGGCATGCCGGAATGGCAGCGCGCGGCCAAGTTGCAGTCGCGCGCGGCGCACACGGGTTTCGACTGGCCCGGCCCGGATCCGGTGATCGCCAAACTGCACGAGGAAATAGAGGAAGTACGCGCGGAATTCGCACGCGGCGATGTAGAGGCCAATCGCGAACGACTGCAGGACGAGATAGGCGACGTGCTGTTCGTCTGCACCAATCTCGCGCGGCATGCCAAAGTCGATGCCGGCGCTGCGTTGCGCCAGGCCAACCTCAAATTCGAGCGGCGCTTCCGTGCCATGGAGGCGCTGGCCGAAAGCGACGGCGTCGCGCTGTCGGCGTTGTCGTTGGAACGCCAGGAGGAATACTGGACGCGCGTGAAGCGGCTCGAACGAGGACAGGAGCCCTAGGGCGTTGTGCCTTGGCGGCCGCGGCGGCATGATGTAGGCATCCGTGCTGCAGACTGCCAGGACCTCCCATGAGCCGTTTCGCCAGCTTCCGCGAGTTCTATCCGTTCTACCTGGAAGAGCACCGCAACCGCATCTCGCGCCGGCTGCATTTCATCGGCAGTTGCGGAGTGCTGGCGTTGCTGGCCACTGCCTTGTTTACCGGCAACCCGTGGTGGACGCTGGGGGCGTTGTTCTGCGGTTACGGGTTCGCCTGGGTGGGGCATTTCTTCTTCGAGAAGAACCGGCCCGCCACCTTCAAGCACCCGTTCTATTCGTTCGCCGGGGACTGGGTGATGTTCAAGGACATACTGGCCGGCAAGGTCAAGCTGTAGCGGCGGCCGGTTCGTAGAACATCAGGAAGGCCGCGCCCACGATCAGCGCGAACGCCGCGTAGTGGTTCCACTTCAACGGCTGCCCCAGGTACCAGCTGGAAAATCCTGCGAAAACCACCAGGGTGAGGATCTCCTGGATGGTCTTCAGCTGCACCACCGTGTACACACTGCTGCCCAGCCGATTGGCCGGCACCATGAGCGTGTATTCAAAAAAGGCGATGCCCCAGCTTGCCAGAATGGCCACGATCAGGGGCGAGCTCTTGTACTTCAGGTGCCCGTACCAGGCGAAGGTCATGAAGATATTGGAGCCGAGTAACAGCAGTAGGGGCAGGAGGCGGGCGGTCATGGAGGCCTGACGGAGCAATGAGGGATGGCTAGCCTACCGCCTTGGCCATCACGGACCGACCTTCACATGGCGTCAACTCGCGAGCGGGTAGCTTCACAAACCTGAAGCGATAAGGAGACGGCATGCGTCATACACAGGAAACGGCCGGGCTTGTGCTTGTGGTGGAAGACAACCGCAACATTTCGGAGATGATCGGGGAATACCTGGAGGGTCGGGGATTCGAGGTGGATTACGCCACCGACGGCCTCGATGGTTACCGGCTTGCGGTCGAAAACAGTTACGACGTGCTGGTGCTGGATCTGATGCTGCCGCGCATGGACGGCATGGAGGTTTGCCGCCGGCTGCGCAACGAGGCGCGCAAATCCACCCCCGTACTGATGCTGACCGCACGCGACACCCTGGACGACAAGCTGACCGGCCTCGGTTCGGGCGCGGACGACTACCTCACCAAGCCTTTCGCCATCCAGGAACTGGAAGCACGTCTGCGCGCGCTGATCCGGCGCGAGCGGCGCCAGGTGGGCGCCGAAGTGCTGAAGGTCGCGGACCTGGTGCTGGACCCTGTGAGCATGCGGGCTACGCGCGGCGGCTCGGAGTTGATGCTGTCGCCGATCGGTTTACGCCTGCTGACCATCCTGATGCGCGAATCGCCGCGCGTGGTCACCCGGCAGGAGATAGAACGCGAGATATGGGGCAATGGCCTGCCCGATTCGGATACCTTGCGCAGCCACCTGTACAACCTGCGTAAAGTGATCGACAAACCCTTCGATAAACCGCTGCTGCATACCGTACAGAGCGCAGGCTATCGTATCGCCGATATTGCCTGACGGCGGCTGCAATCGCAGCCGGCCGCACATTAACGGGACGAAAAATGCCGCACGGGCTGCCACGCAAAATCCGGATCGCCTTCATCGTGCAGGTAGCGCTGGCCAGTCTGGCGATCGTGTTGGGGGTTTTCCTGGTTTCGGTGGTGATCAAGCAGAGCCTGATCAACACCGCCCTGCAGGAAGAGGCCGCGCATTTCTGGGATCTCTACGGGGCATCCGAAACCCAACCGCCGCCCAATACCTACAACATGCGCGGCTACCTGGTGCTGCGCGGGCGCTCCAATCTGCTGCTTCCGGAAAATCTGCGCGCCCTCAAGCCGGGCTTCCACGAATTGAAGGACGACGACCTGCTGGTGCTGGTCGACGAAAAACCCGCAGGCCGCCTGTACCTGGTGTTCCTGCGTTCGCAGGCCACGCGTCTGGCGTTCTATTTCGGCACGCTGCCCATCATCCTGACCCTGGTCACCATCTATTTCGTTTCCTGGCTGACCTACCGCGCCTCCAAACGCCTGATTTCCCCGGTCACCTGGCTGGCCCGGCAGGTCACCCAATGGGACCCGCGCCATCCGGACGTCAGCAAGCTGGCCCCCGACAAGCTGCCACCCGAAGTGCAGGGCGAGGCCCGCCAGCTGGCATCGGCGCTGCACGGTCTTGCCCATCGCGTATCGGCGCATATCGCGCGCGAGCGCGACTTCACCCGCGATGCCAGCCATGAACTGCGCACGCCTCTGACCGTGATCCGGGTGGCCAGCGACATGGCCATGGCCGAAGACTCCACGCCGCGGGTGGCGCGTTCCCTGCAGCGCATACAACGTGCCGGACGCGACATGGAGGCGGTGATCGACGCCTTCCTGATCCTGGCGCGGGAGAACGAGGTGGAGCCGCAGAGCGAGGATTTCGAATTGGCCGACATCCTGTTGGACGAAGCCGACAATGCGCGCGCGCTGCTGGTCGGCAAGCATGTGGATCTGGAGGTGACCTGCAACGCCAAACCGCGCCTGCACGCGCCGCCACGGGTGATGCAGGTGGTGATCAGCAACCTGCTGCGCAATGCGTGCAGCTATACCGACCGGGGACGTATCGACGTGATCCTGGAGCAGGACCGGGTCGTCGTTCGCGACACGGGCATCGGCATGAGCGGGGATTCGATGGAGCGCGCTTTCGAGCCGTTCTACCGGGCCGATCCCTCGCGTCCGCAGGGGACGGGCCTGGGACTGTCGATCGTGCGGCGCCTTTGCGACCGCTTCGGCTGGAAGATCGAGTTGGAGAGCACGATGGGCGCCGGCACCACCGCCACTGTCCGCTTTCGCGACTTAAGCCTGGGGTGAACGCGGCGCGTATCGGGAACTGCGGCCCTGCCTATGCTGTCAACGATGACCGCAGCCGTGCGTTAATTGCCCGAACCCCACTTTTCCAGGTCCGATCTCCGCATGAGCCAGACGCGACGCAGCGCCCCGAATTCCCGCAAGCTGGCTTCAAGAATCGCGCTCGGCGCAGCGGCGCTGGTTTTGCTCGCGGCGGGTCTGTGGTACTGGGACAGCCGTAAAAACGAAGCTGCCGAGGGCGCGTACCGGACCACTCCGGTCGAGCGTGGCGACATCCGCGTTGCGATTTCGGCGACAGGTACCCTGAGCGCCATTTCCACGGTCACCGTGGGCAGCCAGATTTCCGGCCAGGTCACCGACGTGCTGGTCGATTTCAACAGCCAGGTAAAGAAAGGCGACGTGCTGGCTCGCATCGACCCCAGCACCTACGAAGCGCAGATCGAACAGGGCACGGCGCAGATCGCCAGCGCCGGTGCTTCGCTGGCGCAGGCGCGGGCGACACTGCGCAATGCCGAGCTGGATTACCAGCGCAAGGCGGACTTGGGCAAGCAGAAGCTGGTCGCCCAGAGCGATGTCGACCTGGCCCGCTCGGCGCTGGACCAGGCGCGCGCGCAGGTCAATTCCTCGCAGGCGCAGATCCGTCAGCAAACCGCTTCCACCCAGACCACGCGCGTCAACCTGCAACGCACGGTGATCACCTCGCCAGTGGACGGCGTGGTGCTGACCCGCACCATCGAACCCGGACAGACGGTGGCGGCAAACTTTTCGGCACCGGAACTGTTCACCATCGCCGAAGACCTGAGCAAGATGAAGATCGAGCTGGCCGTGGACGAATCCGACATCGGCCAGGTCAAGGTAGGGCAGGTGGTTTCCTTCACCGCCGATGCGTTCGCCGACCGCCAGTTCAAAGGCAAGGTCGAACAGGTGCGGCTGGCGGCCACCACCACGAACAATGTGGTGACCTATCCGGTGGTGGTCACCGTCGACAACAGCGACGGTACGCTGTTGCCCGGCCTGACCGTCAACGCGGAGATAGAAGTCAGCAAGCGCGACGAGGTGCTGAAGGTTTCCAATGCGGCACTGCGCTACAAGCCGGCGGCGAACGGCGCCGGTGCGGCCCAACCGCCGGTGCAGGGCCCGCAACGCGTCGGCGGCAGCGGCATCACCGACGATCTGGCGCGCACGGTCGCCGAGCTCAAGGTCAATCCGCAGCAGCAGGCTGCATTCGACGCGGCAGTGGCGGCGGTCCGCGAACGCCAGGCCGCACGCCAGGCGCAGGTGGCGCAGGGTGGCGGCAACAGCATGTTCGGCGGCGGCCGCGGCGGTCCGCAAGGCATGGTCGTGGTCGGCAGCGGTAGCGGCGCGGGCGCCATGCAGGCGCAAATGCGCCAGCGCATGGCCGAGCGCTTCCAGCAGGACTTCGCTGCGTTCCGTGCCGGCCTGGACGACGCGCAGAAGCAGAAGTGGGATGCTGCGCTGGGCGCGCTGCTCAACGCCAAGCGCGCCTCGATCTACCGGTTGACCGATGGCAAGCCCGAGACGTTGATGGTGCGGATCGGCGCCAGCGACGGTACCAACACGGAGGTGTCCGGTGGGGGCCTGAAGGAAGGCGACCAGATCATCACCGGCGAGCGCGCCAAGGAATGAGCGCGTCATCCTCTGCAAGAGCCGCCGACACACCGGTCATCCTGACCCGCGCGCTTTCCAAAATCTATTCCCCCGGCACCGAGGCCGAGGTCGCCGCCCTGCAAGGTGTGGACCTGCGCATCGGCCGTGGCGATTTCGTGGCCATCATGGGTCCGTCCGGTTCGGGGAAGTCCACCCTGATGAACCTGATCGGCTGCCTGGATACGCCCACTTCCGGCGTCTACGAATGCGATGGCGTGGATGTGTCCACCTTGGATGCCGAGGAGTTGGCGATTCTACGGCGCGACAAGATCGGTTTCGTGTTCCAGGGCTTCAACCTGCTGCCGCGGATGAACGCGCTGGAGAACGTCGCCATGCCGCTGGGCTATGCGCAGGTGAAGCCGGCAGAGCGCACCAGACGTGCGCAGGAAGCATTGGCGTCGGTGGGTTTGGGCGAACGCTCATCGCACCGCCCCAGCGAACTCTCAGGCGGCCAGCAGCAGCGGGTCGCTATCGCACGCGCGCTGATCAATCGCCCGCCGATCCTGCTGGCCGACGAACCCACCGGCGCGCTGGACAGCAAGACCGGCGAGGAGATCCTGGCTCTGTTCAAGCGGCTGCGCGACGACGACCACACGGTGGTGCTGATCACTCACGACTCGGAAGTGGCTGCGCATGCCGACCGCATCTTCGTGATGCGCGACGGTGAGCTTCATGCGGAGGGCGCCGTATGAATTTCACCGACATCCTGCGCACCGCCATCCACGCATTGCGCGGCAACTGGATGCGCAGCGCGCTGACTTCGCTGGGCGTGATCATCGGCATCGCGGCGGTGATCGTGATGGTGTCGGTGGGCCAGGGCACCCAGGCCGAGATCGACAAGATGGTGTCCGGACTGGGCTCGCAGCGCCTGGATATCTCGCCGGGCGCGGGCCGCGGCGGCGGCGGAGCGCGCATGAGCGCCAGCAGCTTCTTCACCCTCAACGAGGGCGATGCCGAGGCGATCCGCAGCGAGATTCCCGAAGTGCAGTACGTGGCCGGCGCGCTGCGCGGCAACACCCAGGTGGTGTATGCCGAGAACAACGCCTCCACCAGCTGGCAGGGCGTGCAGGCCGACTATTTCGACATCAACGGCTGGTCCATCGCCAACGGTCAGGGCTTCGATGCGCAGGACTACACCAGCGCCGGCAAGATGGTGATCCTGGGTGAAACCACGCGCCGCACGCTGTTCGGCGACGATCCCGGCGTCGGTCAGACCATCCGGCTGGGGCGGGTGCCGTTCACCGTGGTCGGCACGCTCAAGCCGAAAGGGCAGGGTGGCTTTGGTCAGGATCAGGACGACGTGGTGATGGTTCCGCTGGAAACCGCGCGCCGCCGTCTGATGGGTGCGATGGGCCTGCCGTCGGGCGCGGTGATGCAGATCGCGCTGACCGTGACCAGCGCCAAGGACCTGAACTACGTGCAGGGCGAAGTGGAAGCGCTGCTGCGCCAGCGCCACAAGATCGCGCCCGGCGAGGACGACGATTTCAACGTGCGCAACATCTCCGAGATCGTCGCCACGCGTACGGCCACCACCAATCTGATGTCGAAACTGCTGGGCGCGGTGGCCACCATCTGCCTGATCATCGGCGGCATCGGCATCATGAACATCATGCTGGTGTCGGTGACCGAACGCATCCGCGAAATAGGCCTGCGCATGGCGGTAGGCGCAGGACCTTCGGACGTGCGCCGGCAGTTCCTGGCCGAGGCCATGCTGATCTCGCTGATCGGCGGGGTGATCGGCATCGCCATCGGCGTGGTGGGCGCGTTGCTGGTGGGCAAGTTCAGCGATCTGCCCATCGTACTCAACGGGCAGGTAGTGGCGCTGGCGGCGGCGTTCTCCATCGCCACGGGCCTGTTTTTCGGCTACTACCCAGCCAGGAAGGCCTCGCAGCTGGACCCGATCGAGGCGCTGCGGCAGCAGTAAGGCCGAAATAATGTAGGAGCGGGCC
>CAMLGZ010000036.1 GCA_946479745.1 uncultured Pseudoxanthomonas sp.
GTTCTAAAAAGTACACGACTCAAGAGTTGACCGATGCAGGTCGCTGCACCGCGCGCGAGGTTGCCCCTGGCCTTTGGTACGCGAAGGGAGTTACGGATATTCCGGCTATGAGAGCCAGCGCCATGCTGCCGCTTCGATATGAAGCGTTGCTCGTTGTTTTTGACGATCCTAGAGAGCCAGCGGTGCGATCTTTCGGTGAACAACTATTGCCATGCAGCTTTCGTGTCAACGACGTTGATAGCACGTTAAGCATTGCGCATCGCAGTCTTTGCGGCGAGGCACTCAATCTAACCGGCTTCAAACAAAAGCATGGCATCTGACAATTCATTCAAACCGACGCCGCTTTGCGGTAGGCTTTCGACCTGACTCAGGCATTAGACTGCTTCCGCACAATCATTCAATCTGCAGAGAAATACCCAATGCGATGCCTCCTAGCGATTCTTGGCGTTGTTGTTCTCACCCTGTTGGCGCCCCAGAGTTTCGCGCAACAGGCTCCCGGCCAGTTTGCCCGCATGGTTGTCCTGAAACCAAAGCCTGGACAAGCATCCGAATTCGCTGACGGGTACGAGCGTCATCTCGCTTGGCACAAGAACAACAAAGATCCATGGAACTGGTACGGCTGGACATTCATCCTGGGAGAGCGGGTTGGTCAATTCATGGACGGAACTTTTGGTCACGCAGTCACCAACTTCGATCAGGCGGTCAAGCCAAGCGAAGATTCGGCGGACAACAATGTAAATGTGGCGCCTTATGCCGACTTTGTCAGTCACGGCATATATGAGCGATTGGAAGCCGCCAGCACAGGAACGTTGCTGCCTGACGCCTCCCCGTTTCTGGCGCTCACCACATACACCGTTACTCCCGGCCTGGAGTCGTCGTTTGAGTCCGCTATTACCAACTTGGCAAAACGTTCCGCGGACCAGCGCATGTCGTGGTACAAGCTGCGTATTGGCGGACAACTATCGCAATACGTGCTGATGCGCCCGGTTCAAACATTCTCGGGAGGAGGCTCGCTCGCTGAGATTGAGCTACCTGCCGGCCTGGTACAACGCGCCCAAAGCGAGCTTCTCAGATATCAGCCAACACTCGGTTATGCGCCCTAAACGGCCTGACAATTGATTCAGGCCGAAGCCGCTTCGCGGCCCGGCATAGTTCAGGCGTTAGTGTTGGGTGCGTCTGACGGGTTACCGATTCCACTATCCTCGCTGGAGGAGAAGACTGATGAAAGTGCTGGATTCCGGACCTTTTTTTCACGGCACGAAAGCCGACTTGCGGGTTGGCGACTTGCTTACGGCCGGCTTCGGATCGAACTACAGAGATAGTGTGGTCATGAACCATATTTATTTCACTGCGTTGCCAAAAGGTGCTGGGCTTGCCGCGGAAATCGCAAAAGGGGATGGCCATCCTCGGGTCTATATCGTTGAGCCAACAGGAGAATTCGAAAACGATCCGAACGTCACGGACAAGAAATTTCCCGGCAATCCAACGCGCTCATATAGAAGCCAGTTGCCTTTGAAAATCATCGGTGAACTCAAGAGCTGGGAGCTCTACGACCGGGCATTCGTCCGGCAACTCAGGAGCAGTGTGGAAACAGGCACGGGTGAAATAATCAATTAGAGGGTCACATACGTGTCGTTTGGTTGCTGCGTCGGGAAAGCCCGTAAGATCGTAGCTTCGCCGCCGTCGCAAAGTGGTGCGGCCTGGTTTGGGCGTTAGACATATAAGGAGGCATCATGACGGTCAAGCGTATGGACAACGTCGGCATCGTAGTAGAAGACCTCGATGCCGCCATCGAGTTCTTCACCGAACTTGGCCTGGAACTCGAGGGGCGCGCCCCTATCGAAGGAGACTGGGCAGGTGGGGTCACTGGATTGCGCGACATGCGCGTCGAGATTGCCATGCTGCGTACGCCGGACGGTCACAGCCGGCTCGAGATATCCCGCTTCCTCGCGCCGCTCGTGGTCGCCGATCACCGCAACGCTCCGGTGAACGCTTTCGGGTACCTGCGCGTCATGTTCACTGTGGAAGACATCGACGACACGCTCGCCAGGCTCCGAAAACGCGGCGCGCAACTGGTCGGCGAAGTGGTCCAGTACGAAGACACGTATCGGCTGTGCTACATCCGGGGCCCGGAAGGAATTCTTATCGGACTTGCCCAAGAACTCGGGTAGCAGGCTTCCAGGTGCGCACATGTGGCGCAGAACCGACAGGGGTTTGTACACGCGATGGCTGGTTTCCTTCGCGCTCGGATTAATTCCAGCGTTAGGCCTTGAAAAAAGGAGTGCAACGTGAAGAATCTGCTGGTACTCGTCATCGTGTGCGCAATCGCCTGGTTCGGCTATGGCAAATACAAATCCATGAGCGCTCCAGCGGCCGTCCCCGATCCGGCATCCGCCGCCTCCTATTCTCCTGCACCAAATGCTTCTACCTCATCCCCAGCGCAGTTCAGCTGCGATGGGCGAACGCATTGCTCGCAGATGCACTCTTGCGCGGAGGCTACCTACTTCATTCGGAACTGTCCAAACACCAAGATGGACGGTGACGAAGACGGTGTGCCCTGCGAGCAGCAGTGGTGCAACTGACTGGCGCAAGACCCGGTATTCATTCAAGCCGAGCGCGCAGCAGGCCGCCGCTTAAGCTTAGCTCTTCGGCTATATTCGCTCCCAGTCGCCCTGCTGCAGGTCGGCATGATTCAGGCGCCGCCCCATGCGTCTCTGGTCGTTACACCCAAAGTATCTCGATCCACAGGGTCTGGTCGCCTTGTGGCGCGAGGCTCTGCTGGCCAAGGCTGTCCTTCGTGGCGAGACTCGCGGCTATACCCATCATCCTCAGCTGGAGCGGTTCAAGGCCCACGCTCATTCGCGCCTGGCCATCAACTCGTATCTGGCGTCGGTCCATGACGAGGCCACCAGGCGTGGCTATTCCTTCGACCGGTCCAAGGTCGGGCCCGTTCGGACCATCCAAGCCATCCCGGTCAGTTCAGGTCAACTCGCGTTTGAGTGGAATCATTTGCAGCATAAGCTGGCAGAACGCAGCCCGGCCGTGCTTGCCCAATGGAGCAATGTGGCTGCGCCGGCGTGCCATCCGCTGTTTCGCCGACGACCTGGATCGGTGGCGTCATGGGAGCGGGTGTCTGATGGCGCCTAACAATTCATTCAAGCCAACCTACTTCGCGGGTCGGCTTGGTTCAGGGATTAAGCGCTATGTGGCAACGCGATCAACTTAGACAAACGATCATCAGCACCGGCTGCGTCGGGGCAGTGTTCGGGTTTTTGCCGGTCCTTGGGCTAATAGTGTTCCGCTCGGAATATGGCCGTGTCGCAACCCACTCCCGGCCACTCATAACCCAGGCATTTGATCTCGGCTTTCTGTTCATCGGCAGCGTTCTGTTCTGTATCGTTTTCTTTGGTCTGCTACCAATGGCTTTTCAGTACGGTTTTATATGGGTGGTACGTCGCTGGACCGGGCGATCCTGACAATTCATTAAAGCCGAACCCGCCTCGCGGGTCGGCTGTGTCAGGCGCTGGATAGTCCCGGTCACAGCTGTACTCACTTTAGATTTTTGGGCGGCCCAAAAAACAAAAAAAAGGGAGGCGCTGCGCGCCTCCCCACAACAAATTTATACAACACAGGGGGGCTTGCGGCAAGGCCCTGCGCCTAATGCAGTATCGCCGGCCTGCCGATCTGGCAGAAAACCGGAGCGCCGCGATGACCGATTGCCAAACGTACTACCACGGCACAAAAATCGACCTGAAGGCGGGCGACCTGATCGAACCGGGCTATGCCTCCAACTACGGCAAAAGAAAGCAAGCGGCTTTCGTCTACCTGACCGCCACACTGGATGCGGCCGTCTGGGGAGCGGAGCTGGCCGTTGGCACGGGGCGTGGCAGGATCTACATCGTGGAACCGACAGGATCCATTGAAGATGATCCGAACCTGACGAACAAGAGATTTCCCGGAAACCCTACGAAGTCCTACCGTTCCCGGGATCCATTCCGCGTCGTAGGCGAGGTTGCGGATTGGGAAGGTCACTCACCCGACCGGCTCAAAGAAATGCGCGATCACCTCGAGAACCTCAAGCAACGAGGTGTCGAGGCAATTGAAGAATGAGGTCGGCAACGCACCCAAGGTCGGAAGTTTGTAGTTGCGTATTGATGCGGATTCCGGAAGGCTGATGAAGTGTCCGCTTCCGACCCGAAGCGGCCATGCGAGCGCCGTGCTGGTTCGCAGGTTTTCGAACGTTCAAGATGCGCGCTTACGGGCGGTGATATCCGCTAGGACCTTGGACAGCGTCCGCACGCCCCGGATGATGTCCGCTTCCGGAACGCCGCCGAACCCCAGGACCAGGCCAGGGTCGCCTGTGTTCGCAACGTAGCAGGTAGAGAGTGCGATCGCGCTGATACCTCGAGTGAGCGCAAATCGCACGACGTCGACGTCGTCGATACCCGTCGGCAACCGCGCCGTCAGGTGCATGCCTGCGTCCGCGTTGACGATGGTCAACACGTCGCCGAGATGTTTTTCGATTTCAGACACGAGCGTATCCCGACGGCTTTGGTAAATCGCACGCATACGGCGCAGGTGCCTCGAGAAATGCCCTTCGCAAAGAAAGTCCATCAACACCAGTTGATCGAGTGTCTGCGGAAACAGATCCATGGACAGGCGCTGCGCGATGAACTTTTCCACGAGCGGCGGCGGCACGACCAAGTAACCCATGCGCAACGCAGGGAAAAGGACTTTGCTGAAGGTTCCCGTATAGATGACCTGGGCCGCGCCATTCATTCCCTGCAGCGCGCCGAGCGGTCGGCTTGAAAAACGGTAGTCGCTGTCGTAATCGTCTTCAATGATCCATGCTTGGTGACGCCGCGCCCAGCCAAGCAATTCCAAGCGTCGCGACACGTTCATCGAAACACCCAGTGGATATTGATGCGATGGCGTCACGTAGACCGCACCCGCTGGACTTTTCGTGGGGCGCATCGATTGCACCATGAGTCCCTCACTGTCCACCGATACCGGTTGCAACGTCGCACCGGTCGCGGTCAGAGCCGACCTCGCTCCGGGGTAGCCAGGATCTTCAAAGTAGAGCGTATCCCCCGGTTTGAGCAGCACGCGCGCGCACAAATGCAGTGCCATCTGCGATCCGGAAACAATCAGGATTTGGTTGGCATCGCACGTCACTGCCCTCGAGGTGCGCAGATAATCGGCCACGGCGTGACGAAGCGGCAGGTGGCCCGCCGGATCGCCATAGGCCATCAGCTGGATCGGCATGCCTCGGGCATGACGCGTTACGAGTCGGGCCCATATCTTTTGCGGAAAGCGATCGAGGGCTGGCAAGCTGACACGAAAGGCGCCGAGGTCCTTTTTTTGATCTTGCGCATCCCGCGAGCCAGAGGCGGGTGGGACTGCAATACTGCATCTACGCGAGCTGCGCCGATACGCCGATCCCTCACCCAGTGCCGTTGTATCCCGCATGTCGTGTATCGACGACGCCACAAAGGTCCCCGAGCCCGCTCGTCCTTCAAGATATCCCTCATGCAGCAGTTGCTCGAACGCGGTCAGCACCGGCAGGCGTGAAATGCCCAACTCGCGGGCGAGCGCTCGCGTCGAGGGAATCCGCTGCCCCGGGCGCAGTCTTCCTTCGAGAATTGCTGTGCGGTATCCGTCGTAGATCTGTCGGTAAAGCGGACGCCCACCCGCCTCGACGGTGACGAAGGGAATGACCGCCTCGCGTGCAGAATGCTTGCTCAAGTGGCTATCCGAAAAATGTGGCTAGTGGTCATTGTGTCATGACCGCATGGCCGGCATCTTGGGCGCTACCGCCAGAGACGGCTTTAGATGATGCGACGCAGCCCCGGTTCCCACTCCGCCTACCTTGCGCTAGCCATCTACGCATGCATGGGAGTCGCTCTGCCCGTATCGGCCGTTTCCAAGCCGAGTGGTCAGAGCATAGCGACAGATGGCCAGCACGATTTCGACTGGGAATTCGGAATCTGGAAGACACATCTGAAACGGCGTCTGCGTCCGCTGTCGGGCTCACACGATTGGGTCGAATATCGGGGCACCACGACCGTCAGAAAGGTCTGGAACGGACGCGCCAACTTGGTGGAACTGGACGTGACCGGGCCGGCGGGCCACATCGAGGCCCTCGCGCTGCGTCTCTACAACCCAGAGACGCGCCAATGGAGCCTCAATTTCTCCAATAGTGCCGGCGGCACCATGGCGATCCCTACGGTCGGCGAATTCAAGGCGGGACGTGGCGAGTTCTATGCCCATGAGACCCTCGACGGCCGCAGCATTCTCGTTCGCTTCATCATCTCGGAGTTCAGCCAGAAGTCTGCCCACTTCGAGCAAGCCTTTTCCGAAGACGGAGGCAAGACATGGGAAACGAATTGGATCGCAGTGGATACCAGAGTGGAGTGAGTCCTTCGCAGCCGCCACTGGTCGTCCGTGCGTTGCAGGAAAATGACTTCCGCGGGTGGAAGCCCTTGTGGGACGGCTACAACGCGTTTTACGGGCGCCAAGCGCAGACCGTCTTGCCTTCGGAGATCACGCAGATCGCCTGGAAAAGATTTCTCGATCCGCGCGAACCTGTTTTTGCGCTTGTCGCCGAGGCCGCTGGCGAACTGGTGGGTCTAAGCCACTACCTTTTCCATCGCAGCACGATCCGGCTTGAACCTATCTGCTACTTACGCGATCTGTTTACGATCGAATCGAGACGCGGCTTCGGAATCGGAAGGGCTCTGATCGATGGCGTGTGTCGGGCGGCGAAAGAGGCCGGCGCGTACGAGGTTTATTGGCAAACCCACCAGTCCAACATCGCGGCACGGCGCTTGTACGATTCTGTGGCAGAGAACGAAGGGTTCATCGTCTACAGTCATGACCTGAAGTGATGTGGCGATACGTCGATTGGCGAAACACTCGATCTGCTGAATAGAGTCGACAAATTCGGAAACTTTCTTCTAATCGTCCAACTTTCTTGATTGCGCTTTTTCGCCTACAAACAAAAATACCATCGTAATTAACCGCGCCGACTCATAAATACAAACGTAATTTCACCATGGAGATCGCGAACAATGCTTATCAACAATTCGCTCGGAAGGCTCCTGATGGTCGCCGCCATTGCTTTGAATCCTGGCGCATTCGGCAATGCCGCGAAGGCTGAGCCTGCCAAGCCGGCGTACCAGACGACCAAGGTTGCACCCGGCCTCTATAGCTTCGGCGGTGGGTTGGCTTTCAACGCCTTCATGGTTACCGACGATGGTGTGGTCGTCATGGACAGCTTCGACAAGGATTTCGCCAAAGCCTCGCTTGAGGCCATCCGCAAAGTTACCGACAAACCAATCAGGTATCTCATCTATTCGCACAATCACTACGATCACATCAGCGGTGGTGAAGTGTTCAAAGCAGAAGGCGCCACGATTCTCAGCCATGAGGCAGCCGCCAGCTGGCTGAAGAGCCATCCTAGCCCGGACGTAACCATGCCCGACAAAACCTGGTCCGGATCCAAGTCGGAGCTGAAGCTCGGGAGCAGTCAGATCAACCTTCTGTATTTTGGAGCGAACCACGGCGAAGGCATGACCGTATTCCAGTTTCCGCGCGAGAAGGCGATCTACACCGTCGATCTTGTCGTGCCGAATCGGGTGGCCTTCGCCTACATGCCGGATTTCTCTCCGAAGGAATGGGAGCGCACGCTTGCTGAGATGGAAAAACTCGATTTCGACCAGGTGATGTTTGCTCACAACGCGCCTGTAGGGCCAAGGGCGAGCGTAGCGGACCAGCTAAAATTTCTCCAGGACCTGAGGGGTGCGATTTTCGCTGAATTCAAGAAGGGCACGCCCTTCATGCGGATTCCGAACGCAGTGAAGCTTCCTCAATATGAGGCGTGGGATGGATACGAGGAATGGTTGCCTATGAACACCTGGCGCGTTCTACTCGAGATTGCGATGGGCGTCTGACAACTGGCAACGGCAACGTTTTACCAAACGTGGATTTGACCCGTTCGAGTGCTGGTGAAGCCTTGGCCGTTGTCACGGTCAATCGATAACACGCTCGACACGGCTGGCGTACCCGGAGATGCGGCGCTGGGGTACGCCTGCGACAACGTTCGTCTCCGCTCCCATGTAGTCACTCTTCCCGCCGCGTCGACACCAGCCGCAGAAACGTCTCGTGCTGGTAGCGGCTCATGCGCAGTTGCTGGCCGGTATCCATGGTGACCACATGGTGCCCGTTGAACCACGGGTGGATGGCCTTGACCCGGCGCACGTTGATGATCGCCGAGCGGTGCACGCGGGCGAAGTGGCGAGGGTCCAGGCGGGTGACCAGCGCGGCCATCGTCTCGCGTAGCTCGTGCACGCGGTCCGCAAGATGGATCTGTACCGTGTTGCGGCTGGCCCTGATCCAGACGATCTCGTCCACGGCGACGAACACCACATGCTCGTCCACGCGCACCGGAATGCGGTCCAGATAGTCGTCGCGCTGGCGTAGCGCGTCCAGCGCCTGCAGGATGCGCGCCGAGGCCTGCGGACCGACTGCGTCGGGCGTGGACAATCGCGCCTTTACCCGCTGCAGCGTGGCGGCGAAGCGCTCGCGGCTGAACGGCTTGACCAGGTAGTCCACCGCGTTCGCCTCGAACGCGCGTACCGCATACTGCTCGTAGGCAGTGACGAATACCGTCGCCGGCATGCGCTCGGCGCCGATGGTGGCCACCACGTCCAGGCCGGTGATGGCCGGCATCTGGATGTCCAGAAACACCAGATCCGGCGACTGATTGCGTATCGCCGCCACCGCCGATACGCCGTCGCCGCATTCGCCCAGCACCTCTATGTCCGGATCGTCGCGCAGCAGACGCACGATCGCGTGGCGCGCGATCGGCTCATCGTCCACCACCAGCGCGCCGATGCTCATGCAGGGGCCGGCGCCGGCGGGAATTCCGGCGAAAACTCCGGCGCATCGTCAGGTCCTTCCAGTTCGCGGAAGGGAATGCGGATGCGGCAGACCACGCCTTCAGGGAAGATCATTTCCAGGCGCACCTGCGCGGCCTCGCCGTAAAGCTCCTGCAAGCGCAGACGCGTGTTCGACAGACCGATGCCGTGCCCCGCCGGATGGGTCGGTCCGGCAGTCAGCGTGCTGTTGCGGTTGCGCACGTCGATGCATAGCGTATCGCCCTCGCGCCGGCTTTCGATCTCGATATTGTCGCTGCCCACGCGCTGGCCGATGCCGTGGTGGATCGCGTTCTCGACGATGGGTTGCAGGATCAGGCTGGGCACCGCGCAATCCAGCGTATCGGGGGCGATGTAGATCTGCGTGGTCAGCCGGTCCTTGAAGCGCGTGCGCTGGATGCCCAGGTACAGTTCGATCAAGGTCAACTCCTGGCGCAGGCTGATCTCCTGCCCGTCGTAATCTTCCAGGAACGCGCGCAGCAGTTCGCTCAGGCGCAGCAACATGTCTTCGGCCGACACCTTGTCTTCATCGAGCAGGGTGATGATGGCGTGCAGCGTGTTGAACAGGAAATGCGGCTGCAGCTGCGACTTCAACGCCAGCAGCCGCGACTGCGCGAGCTCGGTGGCCAGGCGGCTTGCCTCCACCTCTCGCCGCGCCTTCTCGGCATGGAAATGGATGGCCTGGTGGATCGCGAACAAAGCCCAATAGGTCAACAGCCCGGTGGCGAAGTGCTGAGCCAGGAAGTACCACAATTGCTCGCTGATTCCGCTGGGTTCGAACAACGTAGACACCAGGGCACCGGCCACCATCGCCACGAAGGTGACGCATACGCTGGCCACCAGCTGCGCGCCTAATCCGCGCAATCGGAACGGCGCACGCATCGGGTAACGTTCGGCCAGACGGAACACGGTCGGCGCCAGCGCGGCCCAGGTGTACCACTGGATCATCGACCAGCGCAGATAGGTGAATATCCCGTAGCTGGGACGGTCGCCCAATGCACCGGTCAGGGAGCTCTGGATGGCGAATACCACCGCTACCAGCGTCCAGAGTGCGAAGTAGCGCCAGAAACCTATTTGGGTAGTGCCGAGGCGGATCTTCATTGCAAGTGTCCAAGGTGCCCCGGGTGTCGGAACAAGGCCATCCTAGGCGCGGGGCGCGGCCCTGAAAAGCACAGAGACGCGCGACTACGATTCGCAACCGCGTAACGACGATTCGTCCCGGATCGATTGCCGGGGTGCCGCCGCTTGGGCCTGATGCATGCGCCGACCGGCGCAATCCATCGCGATGCCATCGGCGTCCACTCATCCGACCGGAGATCCTCGCCATGCGCCTGACTCGCCCCGCCGTTCTCGCCACACTTCTGTTCGCCACCGCAGCGCACGCCGGCGCTGGGAAGGACACCCGCTACCTGGACCTGATCAATCGCGCGCACGACAGCGTGACCTCTCTCGAAGTCGCGCCGGCGGGAAGCGACGCGTTCCAGGAAAAGCCCCTGGGTGCGCCCCTGCGCGGCGGTGGCGATTCGACCACCATAGAAATCGCAGGCGGAAGCTGCCTGTACGATATCCGCCTCAAGTTCCGCAACGGCAGGACGCTGGTCTACAAAGACGTGGACATCTGCAGCGGCGGAAAACTGGCCATTCGTCCGTTGCCTCGGGACACCAGCCTGCTGGTCCGTTCAGAACAACCGGCTGCGCAATATGCCGATGGGCGTGCTTCCGATAGACATGCTCCCGATAGGCATGCTCCCGATAGGCATGCTCCATGATCCGCACGATTTCATAGTTCGGCGTCGGGTATTTCCTCGAACGAGTGATACACCGCTTTGCCGTTCTGCCGGGCAAGGTCGACCATTTCGTCGGCGCCGGCCGATGGGCCGCCAATACGCAGGCAAGCGTCGCATTTGGCGACCAGGCGGCGCGAGATGGGGTGGAATATCTCGTTGAAGATCGGGTCGCCAACGCCGGTGGACCCGGCGTGTTCGATCAGCGGCAGGGCATACCATTCGCCCAGGACGGGCAGGTGTCCGGCACGGAACAGACGCAGCGACGCTTCCGTCATCGCCTCCACGTTTTTCGCGATAAGAACGGGGTCGTCGTTGGTGCCGGATCGGTATGGGCCGGCGACCAGGATCATTTGAGGTTTCACGGATACTCCTCGAAAACTTGCGGGTTGCGCTGAGTTGCGAAGCTCAACGTCCGGCGATCAGTGGCCCACCGCGTGTCGCCACTCCGAGCCTGCGCGCTGGAACAGCACGCGTTCGGGGCGGTGCAGGGCGAAGCCCTGGCCATAGTCCACGCCCAGCGAATGCAGCGACTTGAGCATGTGCTTGGCGCTGACCCACTCGGCCACCACTTTGAGCCCGCGCTGGTGGCCGATCTGGGTGATGGCGCTGATGATGGTGCGGCTCATCGGGTCGGTGTCCAGATCGCGGACGAAACTTCCGTCGATCTTGATCATGTCCACCGGCAGGTTCTTCAGGTAGCCGAACGAAGACATGCCGGCGCCGAAGTCGTCCAGTGCGATCAGGCAGCCCGCCTGGCGCAGGCGTTCGATCATGTGCACCACCTTGAGCAGGTTGCGCACCGCTACGGTTTCGGTGATCTCGAAACAGATTTTTTGCGCCGGAACCCCGTATCGGGCGATGAGCCCGAGAATGAAATCGGCCAGTCCGTCGTCCTCGATGCTGGCGCCGGACAGATTGATGGCGCACGTACCCAGGCGAGCGCCGGCCGGATGCAATTCGGAGAAGTGCGCCAATGCATTGCGGATCACCCAGCGGTCGATGGCCGGCATCAGTCCGTAGCGTTCGGCCGCTTGCAGGAACGTGCCCGGCAGCACGATGCCGTCTTCGTCGTCGCGCAACCGCAACAGCAGTTCGATGGTCGGCGCATCGGTCCGGGCAGCATCGAGCGGAACGATCTCCTGGTAGTCCAGCAGCAGGCGGTCCTGCTCCACCGCCCAACGCACGCGGTTGGCCCATTCCATTTCGCTTTGGCGGCGAGTGGTTTCATCGTCCTCGCGATAGACGTGCACGCGATTGCGGCCGTTTTCCTTGGCCAGGTAGCAGGCGGTGTCGGCCCAGGCCAGCAAGTCCTTCAGCGTCGGCTCGCCATGGTCCACCGTCACCACGCCGATGCTGGCGCTGATGGTGTAGGTATGCGTCTGCCAGGTGAACATCAGTGCTTCGATGGTTTCGCGCAGGTGCTCGGCCAGGATGCGTGCGCCGTCTTCGTCCACCCCGAACGCCAGTAGTCCGAATTCGTCCCCGCCCAGTCGCGCAAGCACATCGCCGGTTCGCTGTTGCTGGCGCATGGCCAGCGCCAGTTGCGCCAACAGCTGATCGCCGGCCATGTGGCCGGAGACGTCGTTGATCAGTTTGAACTGGTCCAGGTCGATGTACAGCAGCGCGCACGGATTGGAGCCGGGATGGAGCTTGCGTTCGGTCAGCGCCAGTTCCAGCCGTTGCTCGAACTCGCGGCGATTGCAGAGTTCGGTCAATGCATCATGGCTGGCCTGGTAGATCAGGCGCTCGGTCAGCTCGCGGTGTTCGGAAATATCGGTCGCCACCATCAGCAGGTGCCGGGTCCCGTCCATGTCCACCTGGGCGATGGAGGCGTTGACCCAGAAGGGTTCGCCGTCATCGCCCAGCAGAGCTGCGTCCATGCTGTTCCAGTCTTCGCCCAGGGTCGCCGGATCGCTGGCGCGTCGTCGCAATAAAGGATCGGCGAACAGATCCGCCAGCAAGGGCCGGCCGGTCTCGCCCAAGCGCAGACGCGCGGCCTGGTTGGCGTAGACGATGCGTCCGTCGCCGCCATCGGCCAGCAACACCAGGGCGGGCAGCAGTTCGTTGAGCTTGCGGAAGCGGGCTTCGCTTTCGCCGAAGCGTTCGCTCATCCGCTGGCCCATTTTGACCGCGCGGCGGCGGGTGGTGGACAGCGACCAGAGCAACAACGACAACAACAGGCTGATGGTGACGCCCGCGACGATGACGGTGCGTACGCGCGTTGCGTCCAGCACGGCCGCGCGCGGCCGCAGCTGCAATTGCCAGCGGCGGCCACCGAATTCCAGGATCCGCGTATGCGCCGCCTCATCGGCAACGTAAGGGACGCCAGAATCGAAAAAGCCATCGGCCTGGGGCGCATCCATGTCGCGAACGCTCACCTGGAAGCGATCGAATATTTGACCGTGCAGGGCTTCGCGCACCAACGGCTCCAGGCGCAGGCTGATCGCCAGCGCACCGATTTCCCGACCGCGGCGCTCGGCCACGTCGACCGGGATGGGGCCGCGCGAATAGACCGGCAGCCGTACCGTCACTCCGAGCGCGGCGTGCCCCGGGTAATGTTGGAATTGCCGCAACGGGAACGGTGCGGAAATCACCGGAATGTCCTCGTCCCGTGCACGTTGAAGCGCCAGCAGATTCGGTTTCTGCGAGGCGATGTCGAGGCCGATCACCGATTCGTTGCCGCGCAACGGTGCGGCCAGTTCATACGGATAGGCCACGCGTTGCGGATCTTTCGGGTCCAACCGGCGGCGGGCGAAGACGGTGGCGACATGGCCGTGCTGGTTCTCGGTTATGCGCAGATTGTCGGTGTACTGCGCAAACTTCTGCTGGTCCATGTGGTCGTTGGACAGGAACACGGTCTGCATCGCGCGCAGCGTGGAGGCGGCGTCCTGCAATGGCGCCTGCAGACGCAGTACGCTGCTGTCGGCCAGCGCCGCGTAAGCGGCCTGCGTCCGGTGATGCTCGTCGAGCCATTCGCGATGCGCCACCCAGGCAGTGAACAGCAGGCCGGCGACCAGCACAGCGCTGGCCCAGACTGCGGGCGGCAGACCCAGCAGCCGTCGCAGGTCGTCCGGGGGCGTGGCGCCTGCCGCGGGTCGTAGCGGGGGAGAGGCGGCATTCACTTCGATACCTGGACTCCCTTGGCTGGGTGAGAAGGGGGCAAGCGATGGCCTGCCCGTAGATTAGACCCATTGAACACCCATGCATGGGGTATGCCAACCGTTCAGGCGGCGTGATGGAGCTTGGAAATCCAGTGTTTGCGCTATGCACGGTCGAGATGCTTGGACCTGGTCAAGTCGCGGGCAGGGTCAGGTTTGGTCCCGTTGCGTCGTTCCCGGTCCGCGTCATCGGCGCCACTACCGAAATCGCCTCTGGAACTCGAAGAGTTTCCCGCTACTGGTCGCGCACTTCGCCGCCGGGCAGGAACTGCCAGGTGCGGGTGACGTGCAGGATGTCGATGTTCTCTTCGGTCTTGGGCAGCGGGGGGAACGGCACCGACAGTTGCACGATGCGCAGCGCGGTGGAGTCGAGCAGCGGAATGCCGCTGGACTGGATGATGCGGGTGTTCTCCACCGAACCGTCGCGGCGCACGGCGACGCTGATCACCAACTGGCCCTTCAGGCGTTTGCGCCGGGCTTCGTCGGGATAATTGAGATTGCCTACGCGCTCGGCACGGTCGACCCACGCGCGCAGGTAGTTGGCGTATGCGTATTCCCTGGTGCTGGCGGAAACGAATTTGCGCTTGGGGCGTTTGGCGTAAAGATCGGAACGCAGGTGGATCTCGGCGGCCAGGCGCGCCATTTCCGCATCGCGGTCGATCTTCAGATCGCCGCGCGGCAGTTCCGGCCGATCGGGTTCGGGTCTGGTCTGCGCGGGGGGCACGGCGGTGTCGCCGTTTCTCGAGGTGACCACGCGCGTTTCCGGCGGTGGGGCGACGTCGGGCGACTGCGCGCGCAAAGGTTGCGGGGCCACTCCGGTCTGCGTCTGCGGCACCCAGCCGGCCTGGCTGTCGCGCGGGCGTTGGGCTTTGTCGTGGTCGCCGCCGCCCTGCTGATTGGCCGCGGCCAGGAAATCGGCCTGCTTCGGTGTGAGCGGGGTCTGGGTCTGGCTCAGGATTACATCCAGCGTAGGCACCACCGGCGCCGCATCGTCCAGGGCGAAGCCCAGACCCAGCACCAGCATGCCGTGCACAATCAGCGACAACGCGAGGGTGGCGGTGAGGCGTTCGTTGGAACCTATTTTGGGTGGAGCGGCGACTGCGGACATTTCAGTGAAGCATCAAAAGCCCCTCTCCCAGCGGGAGAGGGGTTGGGGTGAGGGTACGGCGAAGTGAGAATGCCGCAGATCCTTGCTCGCGGGCCACAATCAGGTTGGCGCTTGCTGTTTTGCCATCGAGCACGGCTAGTGCGTCACTCCGCCGTACCCTCATCCGCTCTTTCGGAGCACCTTCTCCCGAGGGGAGAAGGGAGAAGCCGGTTCGCGCTTCGCAACTACTCACCAGCAATCCGCTTCTCGATCGCATCAAACAACATCCCCGCAATATTCAACCCGAACTGCGCATCCAACTCGCGAGCGCAGGTGGGGCTGGTGACGTTGACTTCGGTCAGATAGTCGCCAATCACATCCAGGCCCACGAACAGCATGCCGCGGCGCTTCATTTCCGGTGCTACCTGGGCGGCTATCCAGCGGTCGCGATCGGAAATCGGGCGGCCTTCGCCGCGGCCGCCGGCAGCCAGATTGCCGCGGAATTCGTCGCCCTGCGGGATCCGCGCCAGCACGTAGTCCACCGGCACGCCGTCGACCAGCAGAATGCGCTTGTCGCCGTCCTTGATGCCCGGGATGAAGCGCTGGGCCAGGGTCAGATTGCCGCGCCCCACCAGTGTTTCCAGGATGACGTTGAGATTGGAGTCGCCGGCGTGGGCGCGGAAGATCGAGCGGCCGCCCATGCCGTCCAGCGGCTTGAGCACGGCCTCGCCATGTTCGGCCACGAAAGCCTTGAGCGCCGCCGGATCGCGGCTGACCAGGGTCGGCGGGCAGCATTGGGGGAACAGCAGGGCGGCCAGCTTCTCGTTGAAGTCGCGCAGGCCCTGCGGATCATTGACCACCAGCGCGCCGGCGCCTTGAGCGATGCTGAGAATGTGGGTGTCGTAGAGGAACTGATCGTCGAACGGCGGGTCCTTGCGCATCAGTACCGCCTGGCCCGGGCCGAAGGCCAATTCCGCCTTTTCGCCCAGAGTGAACCAGCCGGCCTTGTCGTCCTTCACCGTCAGCGGCGCGGCCTGTGCCACCGCCCGGCCGTCGCGCAACGACAGGCCTCCGGGCTGCACATAGTGCAGTCGGTGGCCGCGGCGCTGGGCTTCCAGCAGCAGGGCAAAAGTGGTGTCCTTGGCGATCTTGATGGACCCGATGGGGTCCATCACCACGACGACATCGAGGGGCATACAGGGCATTCCAGGGGGTATTCCGTGGCGAAGATGTTAGCAGGCGCAAAATGAGACGGAGTTCGCATCACGGCGTTCAGCTTCACTCAGACTAAAAGCTCAACTTGACAGTCTGCGCTGGTACTGGGATATAAGAGGCTTCGCAGCGGTGCCGATTAAGAAGCGCCGCGCTTGGGGAAAATGGCAATGACAGAACTAGAAAACCCGGCCGGGGGGTTCAGCGGCCTCCGGGTGATGGTGATTGACGACTCGAAAACCATTCGTCGCACTGCTGAAACCCTGCTAAAACGGGAAGGCTGTGAGGTAGTCACGGCAACGGACGGCTTCGAGGCGCTCGCCAAGATCGCCGACCAGCAGCCGCAGATCATCTTCGTGGACATCATGATGCCGCGCCTGGATGGTTATCAGACCTGCGCGCTGATCAAGAACAATCAGGTCTTCAAGAACACGCCGGTGATCATGCTGTCCTCCAAGGACGGCCTGTTCGACAAGGCGCGCGGCCGCATCG
>CAMLGZ010000037.1 GCA_946479745.1 uncultured Pseudoxanthomonas sp.
GCTGGACGAAAGCCATTTCGTTTCCGGCTTCACCCGCGAGGGTTTCATCGCCGCGGTGGAGCAGTCCAAGGAATACATCCGTGCCGGCGACATTTTCCAGGTAGTGCTGTCGCAGCGCCTCAGCGTGCCGTTCCATGCGCGTCCGGTGGATGTGTACCGCGCGTTGCGCGCGCTCAATCCGTCGCCGTACATGTATTTTCTGGATGTGGGCGATGTGCAGGTGGTGGGTTCCTCCCCGGAGATCCTGGTGCGCCTTGAAGAGGGCGAAGTCACGGTGCGCCCCATCGCCGGCACGCGCCCGCGCGGACACACGCACGCGGAAGACCTGGCGATGGAAGCGGAATTGCTCGCCGATCCCAAGGAGCGTGCCGAACATCTGATGCTGATCGATCTGGGCCGCAACGATGCGGGCCGCGTGTCCGAAGCGGGCACGGTGCAGGTGGGCGAGCAGTTCGTGATCGAGCGCTACAGCCATGTCATGCACATCGTCAGCGAAGTCACCGGAAAACTGTTGCCGGGCCTGAGTTATGCCGACGTGCTGCGTGCGACCTTCCCGGCAGGCACGGTCAGCGGCGCGCCCAAGATCCGGGCACTGGAAGTGATACGCGAGCTGGAGCCGATCAAGCGCAACGTCTATGCGGGCAGCATCGGCTATATCGGATGGCACGGTGATGCGGACACGGCCATCGCCATCCGCACTGCCGTCATCAAGGATGGGCGGCTGCATGTGCAGGCGGGGGCGGGGATTGTTTACGACTCGGATCCGCAGAAGGAGTGGGACGAGACGATGAATAAAGGTCGCGCTCTGTTTAGAGCTGTGGCCGAGGCGGCGAAAGGATTATGAGGAATCGAGAAGAAAAACTTCACTTCGAACGGCAGGTGTTCACATTTTTCTGTGAAACCGCGTCTTTGGTGATCGACTCAGATCAGATCTTTCAGCCTGATCCTCCTCTTCCAGATATTCATTGCTCAATTGCAGGTCAACAAAGATTCTTCGAGCTTACCTTGCTGACCGATCATGAAATTGAAGCAAAGATCTCAGAGGCAAGTAATTTTCGCAAAAGGAAGGAAGGAAAACGGACGTGTTCAAACTTTAAGATAACGATTGATGATGTGGTCTCTCTTATCCAAAAGAAAGCAAAGAAGTCTTATGCAGTGAACGAGGTTGAGTTACTGATTCACGACGGCGGAACGCCAATAGATGATCTCTGGATATATGACCAGGAATTTATCGGGCTTGAAATTCAAAATGCAACGAACAGTTCAAGCTTTGCAAGAGTCTGGATATTCGACAACTTAAGCTCAAAGGTTCTGTCTTTTGATAATCAAATAGTTCAGCGTGTTATTGGAGGCTAATTTGATTGTTGCCCTTGTTGTTAATATCGATTGGACTGACACATGCTCCTAATGCTCGACAACTACGACAGCTTCACCTACAACCTCGTGCAGTACCTGCAATCGCTGGGGGCCGAGGTCAAGGTGGTGCGCAACGATGCGCTGACGGTGGACGAGATCGAGAAGCTCGCCCCCGAGCGCATCGTCATTTCGCCGGGTCCGTGCACGCCCAATGAAGCCGGCGTGTCGCTGGAGTTGATCGAGCGGCTGGGCCAGCGCACGCCGATCCTGGGCGTATGTCTGGGCCATCAGAGCATCGGCCAGGCCTACGGCGGCGATGTGATCCGCGCCAAGACCATCATGCACGGCAAGACCTCGCGCATCCGCCACCAGGGCAAGGGCGTATTCGCCCACCTGCCTGATGCCTACGAGGCGACCCGCTACCATTCGCTTGTGGTGGACCGCGGCACGCTGCCCGAATCGCTGGAGATCACCGCCTGGACCGAGCTGGAGGACGGTTCGTTCGAGGAAATCATGGGCCTGCGCCACAAGCAATTCCCGGTGCAGGGCGTGCAGTTCCATCCCGAGTCGATTCTTACCGAACACGGCCACGCACTGTTGAAGAATTTCCTTGAGGGATAATCCCGCATAACCCCGCACCCTTGTAGGAGCGGGCCCTGCCCGCGACGCTCCAGGCGCGATGCACGAAAAGCGTCGCGGGCAGGGCCCGCTCCTACAGAGAACATGACATGCCTTTGACGCCACAAGAAGCCCTGCAACGTACCATCGAGCATCGCGAGATCTTCCATGACGAGATGGTGGACCTGTTCCGCCTGATCATGCGCGGCGAAGTCTCGCCGGTCATGACCGCGGCCATCCTCACCGGGTTGCGCGTGAAGAAAGAGACCATCGGCGAGATCGCCGGTGCGGCCACGGTGATGCGCGAGTTTTCGCGCACGGTGGACGTGCCGGATAAGTCGCGCCTGGTGGATATCGTCGGCACCGGCGGCGACGGCTCGCATACCTTCAACATCTCCACCGCGTCGATGTTCGTCGCGGCGGCGGCGGGCGCCAAAGTGGCCAAGCACGGCAACCGCAGCGTGTCGTCCAAATCCGGCAGCGCCGACGTGCTGGAAGCGCTGGGCGCGTCGATCGAGCTGGAGCCGGAACAGGTCGCTCAATCCATCGCCAGCACCGGCATCGGCTTCATGTTCGCGCCGGTGCACCACCCGGCGATGAAAGTGGTCGCTCCCGTTCGCCGCGAAATGGGTGTGCGCACCATCTTCAACATCCTCGGGCCGCTCACCAACCCGGCCGGCGCCCCCAACATCCTGATGGGCGTGTTCCATCCCGATCTGGTCGGCATCCAGGCGCGCGCGCTGCACGAACTGGGCGCCGAACGCGCGCTGGTGGTGTGGGGCCGCGACGGCATGGACGAACTCTCGCTGGGCGCGGCCACCCTGGTCGGCGAATTGCGCAACGGCGTGGTCACCGAGTACGAACTTCACCCGGAGGATTTCGGCATCGCCATGTCGGCCAGCCGCAACCTGCGCGTGGCCGACGCGGCGGAGTCCAAGGCGATGCTGCTGGGCGTGCTGGACAACCGGCCGGGCCCGGCGCGCGAGATCGTTGTATTGAACGCGGGCGCCGCGCTGTATGTCGCTGGCGTCGCAGACTCCATCGATGCTGGGATAGAGATGTCGCGCGAAGTCATCACCACCGGCGCGGCGCTGGCCAAGCTGGAGGAATTCGTGGCGATGACCAAGAGACTGGCTCAATGAACAAAGTGAAGCCGCAATTTTTCGAATCGTCATTCCCGCGAAGGCGGGAACCCAGCGACTTTCATCTTTCTCGATCGACCTTCACTGCAAAAGAAGAGGCACTGGGTTCCCGCCTCCGCGGGAATGACGGCCGAGAGGTATGCGTATGAATGACGGATTCGCCCAGCTTCCCAAGCCCCCTTACTACGCGGTCATCTTCTCCTCGCAGCGCAATGCGCACGACGAGGAAGGCTACGGAAGCACCGCGCAGCGCATGGTCGAGCTCGCGCGGGAGCAGCCCGGGTTCCTGGGCGTGGAATCCACACGCGGCGCCGATGGCTTCGGCATCACCGTGGCTTACTGGGAAAGCGAGGAATCCATTCTGGCCTGGCGCCGGCATGCCGAGCACACCGCTGCGCGCGAGCGCGGGCGTACCGATTGGTACGAGCATTTCGAATTGCGCGTCGCCAAGGTGGAACGCGCGTATGGCTGGGACAGGCAGTAGATCACCCCCTCCCTTGCGAAGCAGGGGAGCTCGAAGCCGCCTCTAGCGGCTGAGGAGGGAGGGGTAGCTCTTGATCTTGCTCTCCAGCTTTCAGCATTACGCCAAGAGCACCCCCTCCCAACCTCCCCTGCTTCGCAAGGGGAGGGGCACAAACAGGACACCCAATGAGCGACATCCTCAACACCATCCTCGCCCGCAAAGCGGAAGAAATCGCCGATCGTAGCGCTCGCGCACCTTTGGCCGAAGTGATCGCGCGCGCGCAAGACGCTTCGCCCGTACGCGGCTTCGCCGATGCACTGCAAGAACGTATCGGCACGGGCGACGCAGCAGTGATCGCCGAAATCAAGAAGGCCAGCCCCTCCAAGGGCGTGATCCGGCAGGATTTCCGCCCGGCGGAGATCGCCATGAGCTACGAGTTCGGCGGTGCGGCCTGCCTGTCGGTGCTGACCGACGTGGATTTCTTCCAGGGCGCCGATGCCTACCTGCAACAGGCGCGCGACGCCTGCACCCTGCCGGTGCTGCGCAAGGATTTCACCATCGACCCCTATCAGGTGTACGAAGCGCGCGCGCTGGGCGCCGATTGCATCCTGCTGATCGTCGCGGCGTTGGACGACAGCCAACTGGTCGACCTCTCCGGGCTGGCCATGCAGCTGGAGATGGACGTGCTGGTGGAAGTGCACGACATCGACGAACTGGAACGTGCGCTGCAAGTGCCGGTGCCGCTGATCGGCATCAACAACCGCAACCTGCGCACCTTCGAAGTGTCGCTGGAGAACACCCTGGCGATGAAGGACGCGGTACCCAAGGACCGCCTGCTGGTCACCGAAAGCGGGATAGTCGTGGCCGACGATGTCGCCAGAATGCGCACGGCGGGCGTGCACGCGTTCCTGGTCGGCGAGACGTTCATGCGCGCCGATGAACCGGGCGAGGCGTTGCGTCAGTTATTCTTTCCGTATGAGTGAAGCCACGCAGAACTTTCCGACACCGCGCGACGAAGCACCCGTAGTGGTCTTCGACTTCGACCACACCCTGTACGACGGCGATTCCTTCAGCCACGTGTTGGGCTGGCTGTTGAAGCGCAACCCGTTGCGGATGCTGGTAGCGGTGCTGGCAACTCCGTTGCTGGGACCGATGGTCGCGTTCCTGCCTGCACGCCGCCGCGGCATCAGCGGTTATGTCTGGATCGGTACGTTCGGGCTGCATGGGCGTCGCAGCTTCGATGCCATGATCGACCTGTACGTGGCCACGCACCAGACGGAAATCCGCCAGCGCCTGCTGCCGATCGCTCTGGAAGTGCTGCGCGGACACCGCGCTTCGGGCGACCGTGTGGTCATCGCCACCGGCGCGCCGCCGGAACTGGCCCGCGCCATTCTGGCTTTCGTCACCCATCAGGACGTACCGGTGATCGGCACCGCGGTCGGTCCGCGCTTCGGCGCGATGGGCGCCCGCCGCCACTGCCACAACGAAGAGAAAGTGCGCATGTTGCAGGAGCGCGGCTACGGCGAGATCGCCATGGCCTATTCGGACAGCAGCGCCGACCTGCCCTTGCTCAAGGCCGCGCGCGCGCCCGTGGTGGTGAACCCCAAGGCCAAGCGGGTGGCGATGTTCCGCAGCGTGCTGCCCCCGGGTACGCCGATCCTCAACTGGGGATGCAAAGACCGCGCCGGCGATCCGGTCGCCGCGCCGCTGTAGGGTGGGCCCTGGCCCACCATCGCGGACCGGACGCAATCAGCAGCATCGATCGAGATAGCTGCCTGGGTGCGGTGTCGCTCTTCAATTCCGCCGACTGCCATTGCAATCGGAGTGATGGCAATGGTGGGCCGGGGCTCACCCTACCGGATTACAGCGGCCGCGCTGGCGCGTCCAGGTCCCTGAGCCATTCGACGAAGCTGTGCTTGGTGAGATCGGTGAACTCGCCGGCGTCGTAGAAACGACCGAAGCAGCTCTGGCAGCTCTCGAACCAGATATGCGGCTGTTGCGGATCGACCATGCGGATCAGGTCTTGCTGGCCTACACAGGACGGGCAATCGATGCGGTCGATGCTGTTGTATTGCTTGCCTTGCTCGGCGCTGCCTGTGTCGATCTGCTCGACGAACGGGACCAGTTGTTCATGGGCCAGCATCTCCAACCACACGCCGTTGCAGTGGGAGCAGCGGTACGCCTTGGCTGGCAAGTCGGGCAGTTCGTTCATTGCGTTGGAGCACTTCGGGCATTGCATGCGGCGGCCTCGGGTTTGGTGACGGGCAAGAGTAGCGCGAGCCTGGAGATTTCCACAAAAGAAAAGGCGGGCCGAAGCCCGCCTGTTCCAATCCCCAAACTGGTGCTTTCAGCGCGTGCCGTATAGCACGACGGTCTTGCCGCGGGCATGCAGCACGCCGTCGGCCTGCTGCTTCTTCAGCACGCGGCCAGCCATCTCGCGCGAGCAGCCGACCAAGCGGGCCAGCTCCTGCCGGGAAACGCGCAGCTGGGTGCCTTGCGGGTGGCTCATGGCTTCGGGCTCGCGGGCCAGGTCGTGCAGGGTGCGGACGATGCGGTCGGTGACGTCCAAGAACGCCAGACGGCTGGCTTTCCTGCTGGTATCCAGCAGCCGGCGCGAGAGCTGCGAGCCGATGGAATAAAGCAGGCGAGGCGCGTCGGCGACCAGGGTGCCGGAAAACAGCTGGTGCAGGCGCTCGTAGCTGATTTCGGCCAGTTCGCATTGCGTACGGGTGCGCAGGATCACTTCGCGGCGGTCCGATTCGATGAAAAGGCCCATTTCGCCGACGAATTCACCAGCCCCGAAGTAGCCCAGCACCAGCTCGCGGTCGTCCTCTTCCTCGGTAATGATGCTGACCGAGCCGCTGACCACGTAGTAAAGGGTGCCGGCCGGGTCGCCTGGGCGGAACACGTCCGCACGCGCAGGGTAGCGGCGGCGATGGCAGTGGGCCAGGAAGCGTTCGATAGTGGCGGCATCGGGCGTCAGGGGGCTGGACGCGATACGCGCAGGATTGGAAATGGGTGTACCTAGGCTCATTCGGGGGAATTCAAATGTGAGTTCTGCAAGCTTAGTCTGAATATGTGCGCAACGGCAAACCCCGGTCAGACGGACATTTCGCTGTCACCCTGTTTGCCGCATAATCGCGCCCCTCGCCGCTTCCCCCAGAGGGATCACCGCCGTGGTCAAACCACTCCCGCGTCTCAGGCTCCAGGGTTTCAACAACCTTACCAAGGCGCTGAGTTTCAATATCTATGATGTCTGCTACGCGGTCTCGGAAGAGGAGCGCCAGCGCTACATCGCCTATATCGACGAGGAATACAACGCCGATCGCCTGACCCAGATCCTGACCGATGTGGCCGAGATCATCGGTGCCAACATCCTCAATGTGGCCCGTCAGGACTACGATCCCCAGGGCGCCTCGGTGACCATCCTGATCTCCGAGGAACCGGTGATCGACAAGAAGCTGGCGGGCAAGGAGATCATCTCCGACGCGGTGGTCGCGCATTTGGACAAGAGCCACATCACCGTCCATACATACCCGGAAACGCATCCGCAGCACGGCATCGCCACCTTCCGCGCCGACATCGACGTGGCCACCTGCGGCGTGATCTCGCCGCTGAAGGCGCTGAATTACCTGATCGAAAGCTTCGAATCGGACATCGTGGTGGCCGACTACCGCGTGCGCGGCTTCACCCGCGACGTGAAGGGCAAGAAGCACTACATCGACCACAAGATCAATTCCATCCAGGATTTCCTGGCCAAGAACATCAAGTCGCGCTACGAGATGTTCGATGTCAACGTCTATCAGGAAAACATCTTCCACACCAAGATGCACTTGAAGGACTTCGATCTGGACCAGTACCTGTTCGAGGAAAAGGCCAAGAACCTGTCGTTCAAGGAGCGCATGAAGATCGAAGCGCTGCTCAAGCGCGAGATCGAAGAGCTGTTCCACGGGCGCAACCTGGTCGAATAAGCCGGGTTACGCGGGATTCGGGAACCCCCCGTTATCCTGGACAGCATCAGACAAAGGCGGGACGACCCGCGCGCAGGGATCCATTTACCTGCGCTACCAAGACCGACGGCGGTCCGTGGCGAAAGCCCCGGGCCGTTTTTCGTTTCATGCACCCGTTAGGAGAGCAACATGCCCTGGATTTATCTGCTGCTGGCCGGCGTTTTCGAGATCGGCTTCGCCATCGGCCTCAAATACACCGAAGGCTTCACCCGCCTGTGGCCCAGCGTCGGTACGGTCGTCTCTGCAGCCATCAGTCTGTGGCTGCTGACCCAGGCGCTGCGCGCGATTCCGGTCGGCACCGCCTATGCGATCTGGACCGGTATCGGTGCGGTCGGCGTGGCCACGCTGGGCATGCTGCTGTTTTCCGAAAGTGCCTCGCCGGCGCGATTGCTGTGCATCGCAGTCATCGTCAGCGGCGTGATAGGCCTCAAGCTCACCTCGGCATGAAGGCATGGGCGTCGTAGGAGCGACGTGAGTCGCGAAGATTCTTCGGACACCTGCCGTTTCGCGACTCACGTCGCTCCTACGCGATTCCGATCTCCCCAGCCTCAGAGACGGTAAGCCACGGCCTTCATCAGATTGGAGGCTGCGGCCATCAAGGTCGGAATCGGCTGCGGCAATACCCGCGCGCCAGCCTGCTCGGCGTGATCGGCATGGCGGGCCTCGTCGGCCTTCATCACCTTGATGATCTCCCTGCTGCGCAGATCCGCTTCCGGCAGGGTCTGCAGGTGCTCATCCAGGTGCGCCTCGACCTGATGCTCGGTTTCCACCACGAAACCCAGGTTCCAGCCGTCGCCGCGCAAACCGGCCAGCACGCCCAAGGAGTAGCTGCCGGCGTACCAAAGGGGGTTGAACAGGCTGGGGCGGCTGTCCAGCTCCTGCAGCCGGTCCGCGCACCAGGCCAGGTGGTCGGTCTCTTCCTGAGCGGCCTCCAGCAGGTGTTCCCGGGTCTGCGGGTCACGGGCTACCGCGGCCTGGCCGAAATAGAGCCCTTGGGCGCAGACCTCGCCGACATGGTTGATGCGCATCAGGCCGGCCGCATGGCGGCGTTCGTCGGCGTCCAGTTCCACTTCCGGGGTGGCCTGGGCCGGGTTGGGGCGGCGGGCGAGGGGTTTGCCGGCCAGGGTGCCCAATGCGTTCTGGGCGTCGATCAGCAGCCGGTCTAGGGGGGAGAGGGTGCGTGAGCTCATGGTCGCTATTGTGCCGGGCTTGCGCGTGTATCAGCTAGGTCGAAGTGCGGGGAGAGGCTCTGACATGGGCGGTATCCAGCTCCCCGGTCCCCGTGGTGTCAGACGTCGGGGGCGTAGCCCCGACCTACGGGTTGGCTTGCAATGCAGGGGGTGGGTCCGTACAATTCCCGCTCTTGTGTTCCGCCATTCACAACGCGAGGCAAAGTTCCGTCGGGAATCTCCCGCCGAAATCAGCCCGACCAAACAACATCGAGCTCCTTCATGAATACGTTTAGCGCCAAGTCCGAGACCGTCCAGCGCGACTGGTACGTCGTCGACGCCGCAGGCAAGACCCTCGGTCGCCTGTCCACCGAGCTGGCCCGCCGTCTGCGCGGCAAGCACAAGCCCGTCTACACCCCGCACGTGGACACCGGCGATTACCTGGTGGTGATCAACGCCGAGAAGATCCATGTGACCGGCAACAAGCTGGCCGACAAAATGTATTACCGGTTCACCGGTTACATCGGCAACCTCAAGAGCGAAACCCTGGGCCAGGCGCTTGAGCGCCACCCCGAGCGCGTCATCGAGATCGCCGTCAAGGGCATGTTGCCGAAAAACACCCTGGGCCGTGAGATGTACCGCAAGCTCAAGGTCTACGCAGGCCCCAATCACCCGCACGCCGCCCAGCAGCCGCAAGTCCTGGATATCTGATCATGACAATTACCCAGAATTACGGCACCGGCCGTCGCAAGTCCTCCACCGCCCGCGTGTTCCTGCGCAAGGGCACCGGCAACATCACCGTCAACGACCGTCCGCTGGACGAGTTCTTCGGCCGTGAGACCGCCCGCATGATCGTGCGCCAGCCGTTGGAGCTGACCAAGAACACCGAAAGCTTCGACATCATGGCCACGACCACCGGCGGCGGCACCACCGGCCAGGCTGGCGCCATCCGCTTGGGCATCGCCCGCGCGCTGGTGGAATACGATGAAACGCTGAAGGGCGAGCTGCGCAAGGCCGGTTTCATGACCCGCGACGCCCGCGAAGTCGAGCGCAAGAAGGTCGGTCTGCACAAAGCGCGCCGCGCCACCCAGTTCTCGAAGCGTTAATCACAGTAAAAAGGTAAACGGTAAAATCGTCCGCTATGCGGGCAGTCAACGGGAAAGCGGTTTTCCCGATTCGCCATTGACAGGCGGCGCAGCCGTCGACTTTACTATTCACCGGTTAATACAGCCCCGTCGCCAAGTGGTAAGGCATCTGCCTCTGACGCAGACATTCGGTGGTTCGAATCCATCCGGGGCTGCCACTTCAAGGTTGCAAGCAAGACACGCGAAGGCAGGCCAAGCGCCTTCGCAGCAGAAGCCCGCCCCGTGCGGGTTTTTGCGTTTCTGGTCGATGTCGTCGGGAGTGAATTGATCCATGGTCGCCACCTTTCTTCCCCCTTTCACCGAACCGGCCGCACTGCTGCCGCAATTGCGCGAACGCGGCTACGCGGTGCTCGCACCCGCCGCCGTCGAAGCGTTGTGCGCATTGGAAGCGGGTGCGCTCGATGCATTGAAGCCAGCCTGGGAAGACCTGCAGCCCGATCGCTATCTCAAAGACGGCGGCAGCTATCGCAAACGCCGTCATTCCTGTTTCGTGTCCGACCAGGGGCGCCTGATCCAGGCACCGCACCGCGCGCATTGGCAGTCCGAGGAATACAACGCGTTGCACGGCGGCATGCGGCGCTGGTTCGAGCCGGTACAGGCCGACACAGCCGCCCACCCAGCCTGGATCAAGCTGCTGCAGGGGTTGGCCGAACTCTGCACCGCATTGAAGGGTGCCCAGCCTTGGTTCGTGGAAGCGCACCAGTTCCGCATCGATACCGCCGACGGCATCGGCCGTCCGACCCCGGAAGGCGCGCATCGCGACGGCGTGGATTTGGTGGCCGTGCTGTTGGTGGGGCGCCATGAAATCAGCGGCGGCGAAACCCGCGTATTCGACGCCAACGGCCCCGATGGCCAGCGCTTTACTCTGACCGAACCGTGGACGCTGATGCTGCTCGACGATGCGCGTGTGATCCATGAATCCACGCCGATCCGGCCATTGGGCGACTATGGCTACCGCGATACCCTGGTCCTGACCTACCGTGCCGACGGTTTCCAAGGCGACGAACAGGCTCCGTAGAGCCGAGCTTGCTCGGCTGCTTTTAGCCGCCAAGTCCAGGGCAGCCGAGCAAGCTCGGCTCTACAAAGACAGGTCGGCTGGGTTTAGTTACAATTGAAACCATATAGTCAACGCGAACACGGGAGGTTTGGATGAAGCTGGGATCTTTGAAGGAAGGCGGCCGGGACGGCACCCTGATCGTCGTCTCGCGCGATCTTTCCCGCGCCGTTCGCGCCACCGGCATCGCTTCGACCCTGCAGGCCGCGCTGGAGGACTGGTCCAATCTGGCTCCGCGCCTCAATGCGCTATCCGAATCGTTGAACGGCGGCGATGCCGACGGCGTGTTCGAGTTGGATTTCAATGCATTGGCTGCGCCGCTGCCGCGCGCCTACGAATTCGTCGACGGTAGCGCCTATCTTCCGCATGTCGAACGCGTGCGCCGCGCGCGCGGGGCGGAAGTGCCGGAAAGTTTCTACACCGATCCGCTGATGTATCAGGCCACCAGTGCCGGCTTCCATGGCCCGCGCGACCCCGTGCGCGTGGTCAGCGAGGACTACGGCATCGACCTGGAAGCCGAGATCGTGGTGATCACCGACGACGTGCCGATGGCGGTGACGCCGGAGCAAGCCGCCGGGCACATTCAGCTGATCGGTCTGGTCAACGATGTGTCGCTGCGCAACCTGATTCCGGGTGAATTGAACAAGGGTTTCGGTTTCCTGCAATCCAAGCCGCGTTCGGCCTTGTCGCCGGTGTTCGTCACTCCCGACGAGTTGGGCGCGAGCTGGCATGACAACAAAGTGCACTTGCCGCTGCTCACGCATATCAACGGCGAATGGTTCGGCGCGCCCGAAGCCGGCGTCGACATGCAGTTCGATTTCTCGCAGCTGGTCGCGCACGCGGCCAAGACCCGGCCGTTGGCGGCCGGCACCATCGTCGGGTCCGGCACCATCGCCAATGAAGACACGTCCAAGGGCGCGTCCTGCTTCGCGGAGAAGCGCACAGTGGAGACCCTGCGCGACGGCAAGCCCAGTACGCCCTTCATGAAATTCGGCGATGTGGTGCGCATTGAGATGAAAAACGGTGATGGAAGTCACATATTCGGCGCGATTGAGCAGCGGATCGAACAGCAGCCCTTGCCCTGAACGCTGGCGAGGGCGCAAATGTGGTCACAGTGGTCCCGCAGGCTTGAAACCATGCAGCTACGCGCCCCCTTCATCGCCATGAATCATCGGGTCCATCACGGATGAGCGAGCAATTGCGTCTGTATTCCTACTGGCGGTCCAGCGCGGCCTATCGCGTGCGCATCGGCCTGAACCTGAAAGGCCTGAGCTACGAGACCTTGCCGGTGCATCTCATCCGCGACGGTGGCGAACAGCACCAGCCCGACTATGTCGCGATGAATCCGCAACAGATGGTGCCAACCCTGTTGCATGGCGTACGCGTGATCCGCCAGTCGCTGGCGATCCTGGAGTACCTGGACGAGGCCTGGCCCTCGCCACGCCTGTTGCCGATGACCGCGCGCGACCGCGCCCGGGTTCGCGGCCTGGCGCAATTGGTGGCCTGCGATATCCATCCGCTCAACAACCTGCGCGTGTTGCGCTATTTCGAACACACCTGGCGGGTGCCGCAGTCCGAGCGCGACGATTGGGTCAAGCATTGGATCACCGAGGGCTTCGCCGCGATGGAGGCGTTGCTGGAAGGCGACCCTGCGACAGGCGCGTATTGCCATGGACAGACGCCGGGACTGGCGGATTGCTGTCTGATTCCGCAGGTATTCAACGCGCGGCGCTTCGGCGTGGACATGGCGGCATTCCCGACCATTTCCCGCATCGAGAAGGCATGCCTGGAGCTGCCGGCCTTCATCGAAGCGCAGCCGGACAAACAGCCGGATGCGCAGCTGCAGAACGTCTAGCCGATTAGTCGATCAAGTGCGGTAATTCCGCATTCGCTGCACTCGCGGCTTCCCCCTTTGAAAAAGGGGGGTTGAGGGGGATTTGCTTTTCGCGCGGCGCAAGAAGGATCAAAAACAAATCCCCCATAGCCCTCTTTTACAACGGGGGCAGAGCAAGAGCGACTATCGGCTCAGCCGAAACCCTGTGTGATCCGCGGCGAGCCGCTGGCCGACGCCGAATCGTAATCGGCATAGGGGTCGTGTTCGCCGCTGCTGCCTTCGGACAAGCGGAATTTCAGCGCCAGGCCGTCGCGCGAATCGGCCGCACGCAGCGCTTCTTCCTGCTCTATACGGCCTTCCTTGACCATGCGGAACAGGCACTGGTCGAAGGATTCCATGCCGTCCTCAAGCGAAGCTTCCATCGCCGGCTTGATCTCGTGCACCTGCCCGCGGCGCAGCAGGTCGCGGATCATCGGCGTATTGATCAATACTTCGGCGGCCGGTAGACGACGGCCGTCCACGCCCTTGACCAGACGCTGCGACACCACCGCGCGCAGGTTCAGCGCCAGATTCATCAGCACGTTCTTGTGCGCGGTCTCGGGGAAGAAGTTGAGGATGCGCTCGATGGTCTGGTCGGCGTTGTTGGAGTGCAGCGTGGCCAGGCACAGATGGCCGGTTTCGGCGAAGGCGATGGCCGCTTCCATGGTGGTGGCGTCCAGAATTTCGCCGATCAGGATCACGTCCGGCGCTTCGCGCATCGCGTTCTTCAGCGCGTTATGGAAGGCGTGCGTGTCCAGGCCCACTTCGCGCTGGTTGACGATGGACTGCTTGTGCTTGTGCAGGTATTCGATCGGATCCTCGATGGTGAGGATGTGGCCGGTGGTGGTGCTGTTGCGATGGTCGATCATCGAGGCCAGCGAGGTGGACTTGCCAGAACCGGTGGAGCCGACCAGCAGCACCAGCCCGCGCGGAGTCATGATGATGTCCTTCAGCACCTGGGGCAGGTTCAGCTCTTCGATGGAGGGGATCACGCTGCGGATCGCGCGGATCACCATGCCCACTTCGCCGCGCTGCTTGAACACGTTGATGCGGAAGCGGCCGGCATCCTGCAAGGCCAGGGCCATGTTCAGCTCCAGCTCGCGCTCGAAGATCGGCACCTGGCCTTCGTCCATCAGCGAATAGGCGATCTTCTTCACCATGCCGGCCGGCAGACCGGTATTGCCGAGTGGATACAGCTTGCCTTCGATCTTGATGTAGACCGGCGCCCCGGTGGTCAAAAACATGTCCGAGGCGTTCTTTTCCGTCATCAGCTTCAGGAAGTAGCCGATATCCATGTGCGATGTTCCCCAACATTGGCCTCGCACCGTTGCAAGTGCGACGCAGGCTTCCGACAATGGCCGCGCATTCCCCTTACACGGCACTCCTATGCATCGTAGCTTCGCACAATTCCGCCGATTCCTGTGTGTGATGGTTGGCGCATTCGTGCTGCTGGCCGGGCTCGCCGCGCCATTACAGGCCCAGGTGGCGGCCATGCCGGAGCTTGCCGCCGCGCAGCAGGCGGTCAATCGCGCCGACCAGGCCGATGCCGACCAGTACGCCCCGGAGCTGCTGAATTCGGCGCGAAGCGCCTTGGCCCAGGCGCAAGCCGCCGCCGCCACGCGCCGCGATCGAAAGCTGGCGCCCGAACTGGCCGCGCGCGCCAGCGCCGATGCCGATCTGGCCCGTGCGCGCAGTAACGAAGCGGTGGCCAACGCGCAGCTGCAGCAAAGACGCCAGGAAGTCGGCGAGCTTCAGCGCACGCTGGGCGGGGAGGGCGCGCGATGAGCACCGGCACGATGAGCATGCACATGATGAGCATCAGGATGCTCGCCTGCGCGCTGTTGCTGGCTTCGTTGCCGGCACTGGCGGCCGAGCGCCCTGAAGTGATCGCGCTGAACCAGCGGCTGGTCGCACTGCAGTCCGACCCGCAGCTGGCCGAATTCGCTTCCTACGAAAAATTGCAGGCGCAACAGTCCGTGGCCGTGTTGGCCAAGGCGCGTGGCAAGCAGCGTGACAGTGCTTTGTATCTGGCCGACCGTCGCGTCGAAATCGCCGAAACCGCCGCCCGCGCCGAAGCGGCACGGCGCGAGGCCGACCGGCTGGACCGTACCCGCAGCGAATTGCTGGTGGAAGCCAGCCGCCGCGACGCCGCGCGCGCGCGCCAGGAATCCGAACGGCTGCGGGTGCAGGCGCAGATCCAGGCCGAAGAGGCCGAGCGCCTGCGCATGGCTGCCGAAGCCGAGACATTGGCCCGCCAGGACGCCGAAGACATGCTGAGCTCGGTCGCCGGCCAGCAGACCGCCAAACTCAGCGCCGCGCGCCAGAAAGAAGCGCAACTGGCCCGCCAGGAAGCCGAATTGATGTCCGGGGCCAAGCTGCCGGCCTCCAAATTCGAGGATCGGGGCGAAGTGTTCACCTTGGCCAGTTCCGCGTTCAATGCCGGTCAAGCGAAGCTTTCCAGCGCCGGTTCCGCAAGCGTTTCCGCGCTGGCCGCCTACCTGCAGGCCAATCCCAAGGCCAGAGCCAGGATCGAAGGCTTCGGCGACAAGCAGACCCCGGGCCAGCGCCGTGCCGATGCGGTTCGTGACGCTCTGCTGGCGGCTGGCATTCCCAAAGCGAGGATCCAGGCAACGGCCAAGGGCGAGGGCAGCAAGGCGCGCGCCGTGGACGTCGTAGTTGCGCAGTAGAAATTACAACAAAAACAATAGCTTGCACCAATAATACTGGACCGCAGCAGCTCCCAGGCCCAGCGACGGTTGCCCGTGTTTTCCAATCCAATCAAGCACTTGGAAACGGGGTTGCTGAGGCCGATTTCGAAGAGTAGGGTCGTATACCCAAGCGACTCCCGTCGCTTGGCTCACCGGAGAATCGAGCCGATGACGCTGACCCACAACCCAGAGGAACCCACGCCAGGCCGACAGGTCAGTGCGGGTGATTCCGGGAAATGCGCAGCCCGCCGCGACCCGATATTCCGCTCCCAAGCCAACGCCCCGTGCCTGCAGAGGTCGGGGCGTTCGTATTTCCGCTGAAGGAGGTTACGAAATGTTCGAAGGACAACCGCAAACCGAAATCGACGCACTTATGAAGGCAGACCCCGAGTTCAAGCAGCTTTACCAGCGACACCGCGAACTGAACAAGAAGGTGACCGATGCCGAGTTGGGCGTGCTGCCCATCGACGACACCACACTGGGTCAGATGAAACGCGAGAAACTCGCTGCGAAAGAACGACTTATACGAATCTACGACGCCAAACCCCACTGACGTTCCCCCGCGTTCCATTGTCGCGGGCGGCGACAGCCTCCTCGTCGGCTGTCGCCGTCCGCGTCACTCGAAACACGAAGGCCCGCGATCGCGGGCTTCTTTGTTGGGTGACTTGGTTTCTCGGTAAAACGACGCTCAATTTGTCGTCATCCCAGCGAAAGCTGGAAGCGCTTTTCAACAGCCGAACGGCTGGTCATCCATCTTGATCTTGCTTCTGCACTTGCTTCTGCCTCCTCCCTTGCGCGCAGCGCAGGGGAGGATTGAGGAGGGGTGCTC
>CAMLGZ010000038.1 GCA_946479745.1 uncultured Pseudoxanthomonas sp.
CGATCCGCGAAGGCGGCCGCACCGTCGGCGCCGGCGTGGTGGCCAAGATCATCAAATAAGTAAGCCTGCCAACCGGCGATTCGCGTCGCCGGGCAGCAGCGAATGGCGGGCCGAACTTTCGGTCCGCCTTCGCCGTCTGAAGGGTTTGCAACAAATCACAAGTTCCTGAAAAACAAGCGTCAGTAGCTCAACTGGCAGAGCAGCGGTCTCCAAAACCGCAGGTTGTAGGTTCGAGTCCTACCTGGCGCGCCATTTGGAACGCGTAGCCGACGAGTCAATGGCTACGGTCGCAAACAAATAAAGAGTCAGATGAACAGCAAGGTCGAACATTCCAAAGCCGCCGCATCCTCCGCGGGCGACGTCGTCAAATACGCTCTGGCGCTTGCGCTGGTGGTTGCGGGTCTGGTGGCGTGGTGGTGGTTCGCGGGCCAATGGGCAACGCCTTTGCGGGCGCTGGCCGTGGTGGTGGGCCTGGTGCTGGGCGCGGTGGTGTTCCTGGGTACGGCCAAGGGCCGCGATACTCGCGAATTCCTGGTCGAGTCGCGTTTCGAACTGCGCAAGGTGGTCTGGCCGACCCGCCAGGAAGCCCTGCGCATGACCTGGGTGGTGGCCATCGTGGTCGTGATCCTGAGTCTGCTGCTGGGCGGCTTCGACTGGGTCATCCAGTTCGCGCTGAAGCAGTTCTTTACCCTGGGTCGTTGAGGAGAATGTCGCAGTGAAGCGTTGGTATGTCGTACACGCCTATTCGGGTTTCGAGAAGTCTGTAGCGCAGGCGCTGCGTGACCGCATCGTCCGCAACGACATGCAGGAACGTTTCGGCGACGTGCTGGTGCCGACCGAGGAAGTGATCGAAATGCGCGCCGGCCAGAAACGCCGTTCCGAGCGCAAGTTCTTCCCCGGTTACGTGCTGGTGCAGATCGAAACGCATGAAGAAGCGGGTATCCCGCGCATGGACAACGAAAGCTGGCATCTGGTGAAGGAGACTTCCAAGGTCCTGGGTTTTATCGGCGGCACCGCCGACCGTCCGTTGCCGATTCGCGACGAGGAGGCCGATGCGATCCTGCAGCGTGTGCAGGACGGCGTCGAGAAGCCGCGTCCGAAGGTGTTGTTCGAACCCGGCCAGATGGTGCGCGTCACCGAAGGCCCGTTCAACGACTTCAATGGCGTGGTCGAGGAAGTGAATTACGAGAAGAGCCGCCTGCGCGTGGCTGTTCTGATTTTCGGGCGTTCCACCCCGGTCGAACTCGAGTTCGGCCAGGTCGAGAAAGCCTAAAGGCCGGGGGCCGGTTTCGGTTCCCGATTCAAAGCGAAAGGAGGAGTCCCGCAGTCGCAAGACGTGCAGACGCTTGAACTCCAGGAGTAAATCGAAATGGCAAAGAAAGTAGTCGGTTACATCAAACTGCAGGTCAAGGCTGGCCAGGCGAATCCGTCGCCGCCCGTCGGTCCTGCGCTGGGCCAGCGCGGCCTGAACATCATGGAATTCTGCAAGGCGTTCAATGCCGCAACGCAGAAGCTGGAGCCGGGCCTGCCCACTCCGGTCATCATCACCGCCTATTCGGACCGTACCTTCACCTTCATCACCAAGAGCACGCCGGCCAGCGTCCTGTTGAAGAAGGCCGTCGGTATCCAGTCCGGCTCCAAGCGCCCCAACACCGAGAAGGTGGGCAAGGTCACCCGCAAGCAGCTCGAAGACATCGCCAAGGCGAAAGAACCCGATCTGACCGCAGCCAGTCTGGATGCGGCGGTGCGTACGATTGCGGGTTCGGCCCGCAGCATGGGCTTGACGGTAGAGGGCTAAGACGATGGCACAGACCAAACGACAGAAAGCGATCTTTGCCGCGGTCACCCCGGGCAAGGCGTACTCCATTGACGATGCGCTGAAGATCGTCAAGGACAACAGCAAGACCAAGTTCGTGGAAGCCGTCGACGTGGCCGTGCGCCTCGGCGTGGACGCCAAGAAGTCCGACCAGCAGGTGCGCGGTTCCACCGTGCTGCCCGCCGGCACCGGCAAGTCGGTCCGCGTGGCGGTGTTCGCACCGGCCGGCGCCAAGGCCGACGAAGCCATCGCCGCCGGCGCCGAAGCCGTGGGCATGGACGACCTGGCCGAAAAGATGCTGGCTGGCGACCTGAACTACGACGTGGTCATCGCCACGCCGGACGCCATGCGCGTGGTCGGCAAGCTGGGCCAGGTGCTGGGTCCGCGCGGCCTGATGCCGAACCCCAAGGTCGGCACCGTTTCGCCGAACCCGGCCGAAGCCGTGAAGAACGCCAAGTCGGGTCAGGTGCGTTACCGCACCGACAAGGCCGGCATCATCCACTGCACCCTGGGCAAGGCCAGCTTCGACGACGCCTCGCTGAAGAGCAATCTGCAGGCGCTGCTGCTGGACCTGGTCAAGGCCAAGCCGTCGACCGCCAAGGGCACCTACCTGCAGAAGATTTCGCTGAGCTCGACCATGGGCCCCGGCGTGACCGTGGATCTGTCCTCGCTCTCGCTGAAGTAACAATAGGAAGAACCCTTCTCCCGCATGCGGGAGAAGGTGCCCGAAAGGGCGGATGAGGGCGCTCTTTGCCGCCAGGCGAAAAGCGAACCTCGCGCAACAAAGAATTTTGAGGGCAATCGCCCAAGGCTCCGGCCCGAAGCGATGGCTGTCAAAGACCGCAGGCGCGGTCAGCGCATATCGACGACGGGCAGGGAAGCTTGGTTACGGCAGGGAGTCGCCGTCGATACAGCGGGGTCGCTTAATTCGAACCCAGTGATGGGTCGGGCCGGCGTAGATGGTGCCGCCTTCTAGAAGTTTTCTGGTAACCCAGTTCTAGAGAAGGCCACCACCGGGATGCCAATCCGGCGTCCCCGGTACCCAGGACGGGTACCGCCCAGGACCGCAAGCGGCAGGAGCCGTGAGCGGAGTTAATTTGGAGGAGTGTATGGCTCTAAATCTGTCTCAGAAGCAAGAAGTTGTAGCCGAGCTGGCAGACGTCGCCGCCAAGGCCCACTCCTTGATTGCTGCCGAGTACGCAGGCATCACGGTCGGTCAGATGACCCTGATGCGCAAGAAGGCTCGCGAAAACGGTGTGTACTTGAGAGTCGTCAAGAACACGCTGGCCTCGCGTGCCGTCGAGGGTACCGAATACGAGTGCGTCAAAGACTCGCTGGTCGGTCCCCTGGTGTATGCGTTCTCGACGGAAGAACCCGGCGCTGCCGGTCGTCTGATCAAGGAATTCGCCAAGGGCAACGACAAGCTGCAGCCCAAGCTCGTAGCCGTGGGTGGCCAGTTGTATCCGGCCAGCCATGTCGACGTGTTGGCCTCGTTGCCGACCCGTGAGCAGGCCCTGGCCATGCTGGCACGCGTGCTCGCCGAACCGGCAAGCATGTTCGCCCGCGCGATCAAGGCAGTGGGCGACAAGCTGGGCGGAGGCGACGCTGCTGTTGAAGCAAGCGCTGCCGACGCATCGGCCGAAGCCCCGGCTGAAAGCTCGGTTGAAGCGGTCACTGAAGTCGCGGCGCAAGCCCCGGCCGAAACTCCGGCCGATCCGGCCTGAGTCGCACCGTAACTACTGAAACCCATCCCAGAAAATTTTTCGAAGGTAAATAACATGTCCCTGTCTAACGAGCAGATCGTCGACGCCGTTGCTGAAAAGAGCCTCATGGAAGTCATGGAGCTGGTCAAGGCGATCGAAGAAAAGTTTGGCGTCTCCGCCGCCGCCCCGGTCGCCGCTGCGGCTGCTTCCGCTGGCCCGGCTGCTGCTGTCGAAGAGCAGACCGAGTTCAACATCATCCTGAAGTCCGCTGGCGACAAGAAGGTCGAGGTCATCAAGGCCGTTCGCGCCATCACCGGCCTGGGCCTGAAGGAAGCGAAAGACCTCACCGAAGCCGGTGGCGTCGTCAAGGAAGGCGCTTCGAAGGAAGATGCCGAGAAGTTCAAGAAGGACCTCGAAGCCGCTGGTGCGACTGTCGAAGTGAAGTAAGCGGTATTCGTCGCCACGCAACATCGGCGGCAGACCTGGGCCAGGGGCGAAAGCCCCTGGCCTTCGGTCGTTGTTGAAAAAAGCGGTACCTGTTCCACACAAGTTCCACGCAAGACAAAAAAACCCGAGTTGGTAGTTGGAAGTAGCAAGAGAAGGCGTGCTGGTGCCGGCAATACCAGCGACTTCCAACTGACGATTTTCCCGTGCCGCGCAGGGCTTCTGCCGCGGACAGATGTTCCCCCCGGACCCGCGGACGCGCGGCTCCCAGAAAAAGGCGATAAGTCACATGGCGTACTCGTTCACTGAAAAGAAGCGTATCCGCAAGGATTTCGGCAAGCAGCGCTCGATCCTCGAGGTCCCGTTCCTGCTGGCCATCCAGGTCGATTCCTACCGCTCGTTCCTGCAGGAAAACATCGAGCCTTCCAAGCGCGTCGACCACGGTCTGCACGCCGCTTTGAAGTCGGTGTTCCCGATCTCCAGCTACAGCGGCAACGCCGCCCTGGAATACGTTGGCTACAAGCTCGGCGATCCGGTGTTCGACGAGCGCGAGTGCCGCAACCGCGGCCTCAGCTACGGCGCGCCGCTGCGCGTGACCGTGCGCCTGGTGATCTACGACCGCGAGTCGTCCACCAAGGCCATCAAGTACGTGAAGGAGCAGGAAGTCTACTTGGGCGAAATTCCGCTCATGACCGACAACGGCACCTTCATCGTCAACGGCACCGAGCGCGTGATCGTTTCGCAGCTGCACCGTTCGCCCGGCGTGTTCTTCGACCACGACCGCGGCAAGACGCACAGCTCGGGCAAGCTGCTGTACAGCGCCCGCATCATCCCTTACCGCGGCTCCTGGCTGGACTTCGAGTTCGACCCGAAGGACGCGCTGTTCACCCGCATCGACCGCCGCCGCAAACTGCCGGTGACCATCCTGCTGCGCGCGCTGGGCTACAACAACGAAGAAATGCTCAATGAGTTCTTCGACATCAACACCTTCCACATCCTGCCGGAAGGCGAGGGCGTGCAGCTGGAGCTGGTGGCCGAACGTCTGCGCGGCGAGACCCTGAACTTCGATCTGGCCGATGGCGACAAAGTCATCGTCGAGACCGGCAAGCGCATCACCGCGCGCCACGTGAAGCAGCTGGAACAGTCGGGCATCGCCGCCCTGGCCGTGCCGGACGACTACATGGTCGGCCGGATCCTCTCGCACGACGTGATCGATGCGGCCACCGGCGAACTGCTGGCCACCGCCAACGACGAGATCACCGAAGAGCAGCTGGCCAAGTTCCGCAAGGCCGGCGTTGACGCCGTAGGCACGCTGTGGGTCAACGACCTGGATCGTGGTCCGTACATCTCCAACACCCTGCGCATCGATCCGTCCAAGACCCAGCTGGAAGCGCTGGTCGAGATCTACCGCATGATGCGTCCCGGCGAGCCGCCGACCAAGGACGCCGCGCAGAACCTGTTCCACAACCTGTTCTTCACCTTCGAGCGCTACGACCTGTCGGGCGTGGGCCGGATGAAGTTCAACCGCCGTGTCGGCCGCAAGGAAGTCACCGGCGAGTCGGTGTTGTTCGACAACAAGTACTTCAGCAACCGCAACGACGACGAGTCCAAGCGCCTGGTCGCCGCGCAGGGCGAGACTTCCGACATCCTGGAAGTGATCAAGGTCCTGACCGAGATCCGCAACGGCCGCGGCACCGTGGACGACATCGATCACCTGGGCAACCGCCGCGTGCGTTCGGTCGGCGAAATGGCCGAGAACGTGTTCCGCGTGGGCCTGGTCCGCGTCGAGCGCGCCGTGAAGGAGCGCCTGTCGATGGCCGAAAGCGAAGGCCTGACCCCGCAGGAGCTGATCAACGCCAAGCCGGTGGCCGCTGCGATCAAGGAGTTCTTCGGTTCCAGCCAGCTGTCGCAGTTCATGGACCAGAACAACCCGCTGTCGGAAGTCACGCACAAGCGTCGCGTCTCGGCCCTGGGCCCGGGCGGCCTGACCCGCGAGCGCGCCGGCTTCGAAGTGCGCGACGTGCATCCGACCCACTACGGCCGCGTCTGCACCATCGAGACGCCTGAAGGTCCGAACATCGGCCTGATCAACTCGCTGGCCGTGTACGCGCGCACCAACAGCTACGGCTTCCTCGAGACCCCGTACCGCAAGGTCGTGGCCGGACAGATCACCGACGAGATCGAATACCTGTCGGCGATCGAGGAAAACGAGTTCGTCATCGCCCAGGCCAACGCCCTGCACGACGACAGCAGCCGCCTGACCGAGCAGTTCGTGCCGTGCCGCCACCAGGGCGAGTCGCTGCTCAAGCCGCCGGGCGAGGTCGACTTCATGGATGTGTCGCCGATGCAGACCGTATCGATCGCGGCCGCGCTGGTTCCGTTCCTCGAGCACGATGACGCCAACCGCGCCTTGATGGGCGCCAACATGCAGCGCCAGGCAGTGCCTACTCTGCGTGCGCAGAAGCCGCTGGTCGGCACCGGCATCGAACGCGCCGTGGCCCGCGACTCCGGCGTGACCGTCAACGCCAAGCGCGGCGGTGTCGTCGAGCAGATCGACGCGGCCCGCATCGTGGTCAAGGTCAACGAGAGCGAGATCGGCGACGGCACCGATGCCGGCGTCGATATCTACAACCTGATCAAGTACACGCGTTCCAACCAGAACACCTGCATCAACCAGACTCCGCTGGTGAACGTGGGCGACGTCATCGAGCGCGGCGACGTGCTGGCCGACGGTCCGTCCACCGACATCGGCGAACTTGCCCTGGGCCAGAACATGCTGATCGCGTTCATGCCCTGGAACGGCTACAACTTCGAAGACTCCATCCTGCTCTCCGAGCGCGTGGTGGAAGAGGATCGCTACACCACGATCCACATCGAAGAGCTGACCTGCGTGGCGCGCGACACCAAGCTGGGGCCGGAGGAAATCTCCGCCGACATCCCCAATGTGTCCGAGCAGGCCTTGAACCGTCTGGACGAATCCGGCGTGGTGTACATCGGCGCCGAAGTGCGCGCCGGCGACATCATGGTCGGCAAGGTGACGCCGAAGGGCGAAAGCCAGCTGACCCCGGAAGAGAAGCTGCTGCGGGCGATCTTCGGCGAGAAGGCTTCCGACGTTAAGGACAGCTCGCTGCGCGTGCCGCCGGGCATGGACGGCACCGTCATCGACGTGCAGGTCTTCACCCGCGACGGCATCGAGAAGGACAAGCGCGCGCGCCAGATCGAGGAAAACGAGATCAAGCGCGTCAAGAAGGACTTCGACGACCAGTTCCGCATTCTCGAGAACGCGATCTTCGCGCGCCTGCGTCCGCTGCTGGTGGGCAAGGTGGCCAACGGCGGTGCCGGCCTGAAGAAGGGCGACACCATCAACGACGCCTACCTGGACGGCTTGAAAAAGGCCGACTGGTTCGCCATCCGCATGAAGGATGACGATGCGTCCGATGCCATTGAACGCGCGCAGAAGCAGATCCAGGCGCACGAGAAGGAATTCGAGCGTCGCTTCGCCGACAAGCGCGGCAAGATCACCGCCGGCGACGACCTCGCTCCAGGCGTGCTGAAGATGGTCAAGGTCTACCTGGCCGTGAAGCGCCGCATCCAGCCGGGCGACAAGATGGCTGGCCGCCACGGCAACAAGGGTGTGGTCTCGACGATTGTGCCTGTCGAAGACATGCCTTACGCCGCCGACGGCAGCACCGTCGACATCGTGCTCAATCCGCTGGGCGTGCCTTCGCGTATGAACATCGGGCAGATCCTGGAAGTCCATCTGGGTTGGGCCGCCAAGGGCCTGGGCCAGAAGATCCAGAAGATGCTCGACGCACAGGCCAAGATCGCCGACCTGCGCAAGTTCCTCGACCAGATCTACAACCATGATCTGAAGTTGGGCGAACAGCGCGTCAATCTGGGCGAATTCAGCGATGACGAGCTGCTGAAGCTGGCCGGCAATCTGACCGACGGCGTGCCGATGGCCACACCGGTGTTCGACGGCGCGGCCGAGTCCGAGATCAAGCACATGCTTGCGCTCGCCGACCTGCCCATCAGCGGCCAGACCCAGCTGTACGACGGCCGCACCGGCGAGGCGTTCGATCGCCAGACCACGATCGGCTACATGCACATGCTGAAGCTGAACCACCTGGTGGACGACAAGATGCACGCGCGTTCGACCGGCCCGTACTCGCTCGTCACCCAGCAGCCGCTGGGCGGCAAGGCGCAGTTCGGCGGCCAGCGCTTCGGCGAAATGGAAGTCTGGGCGCTGGAGGCTTACGGCGCCGCGCACACCCTGCAGGAAATGCTGACGGTCAAGTCGGACGACGTGCAGGGCCGCAACCAGATGTACAAGAACATCGTCGATGGCGAACACGAGATGGTCGCGGGCATGCCGGAATCCTTCAACGTCCTCGTGAAGGAAATCCGCTCGCTCGCCATCAACATGGAATTGGAAGAGTGATGTGAACCGAAGCCGGCCGCGCGCTAGCGCCGGCCGGTTTCGCGACCGTTGCCCGCCACTCCCTCGACACCAGATTTTCCTCCTACCCGGAGAAACAAAATGAAAGACCTACTGAATCTCTTCAACCAGCAGCGCCAGTCGCTGGACTTCGACGCCATCAAGATCGCGCTGGCATCGCCCGATCTGATCCGCTCTTGGTCCTTCGGCGAAGTGAAGAAGCCGGAAACCATCAACTACCGTACCTTCAAGCCCGAGCGCGACGGCCTGTTCTGCGCCGCCATCTTCGGACCGATCAAGGACTACGAATGCCTGTGCGGCAAGTACAAGCGCATGAAGCACCGCGGCGTGGTCTGCGAAAAGTGCGGTACCGAAGTGACTCTGGCCAAGGTGCGCCGCGAGCGCATGGGCCATATCGATCTGGCCTCGCCGGTCGCGCACATCTGGTTCCTCAAGTCGCTGCCCTCGCGCATCGGCCTGATGCTGGACATGACCCTGCGCGACATCGAGCGCGTGCTGTACTTCGAAGCCTACGTCGTCACCGAGCCGGGCCTGACCCCGCTTGAGCGCCGCCAGCTGCTGACCGAAGAGCAGTTCATGACCGCGCGTCAGGAATACGGCGACGACTTCGACGCCGCCATGGGCGCCGAGGCGGTCTACGACCTGCTGCGCACGATCGACCTGCAGTCGGAAATGGTGAACCTGCGCGAAGAGATCGCCAGCACCGGTTCGGAAACCAAGCTCAAGCGCCTCACCAAGCGCATCAAGCTGGTCGAAGCCTTCCTGGAGTCGGGCAACCGTCCGGAATGGATGGTCATGACCGTGCTGCCCGTGCTGCCGCCGGATCTGCGTCCGCTGGTACCGCTGGACGGCGGCCGCTTCGCGACCTCCGACCTCAACGACCTGTACCGCCGCGTCATCAACCGCAACAACCGCCTGCGCCGTCTGCTGGAGCTCAACGCTCCCGACATCATCGTGCGCAACGAAAAGCGCATGCTGCAGGAATCGGTCGATGCCCTGATGGACAACGGCCGTCGCGGCCGCGCCATCACCGGCACCAACAAGCGTCCGCTGAAGTCGCTGGCCGACATGATCAAGGGCAAGCAGGGCCGCTTCCGCCAGAACCTGCTGGGTAAGCGCGTCGACTACTCCGGCCGTTCGGTGATTGTCGTTGGGCCCTACCTCAAATTGCACCAGTGCGGCCTGCCGAAGAAGATGGCGCTGGAGCTGTTCAAGCCGTTCGTGTTCGCCAAGCTGCAGCGTCGCGGCCTGGCCACCACCATCAAGGCCGCCAAGAAGCTGGTCGAGCGCGAAGAAGCGGAAGTCTGGGACATCCTGGAAGAAGTCATCCGCGAACATCCTGTGCTGCTGAACCGCGCGCCGACCCTGCACCGTCTGGGCATCCAGGCGTTCGAGCCGGTGTTGATCGAAGGCAAGGCCATCCAGCTGCATCCGCTGGTCTGCACCGCGTTCAACGCCGACTTCGACGGCGACCAGATGGCCGTGCACGTCCCGCTGAGCCTTGAGGCCCAGCTGGAAGCGCGCGCGCTGATGATGTCCACCAACAACATCCTGTCGCCGGCCAACGGCGAGCCGATCATCGTGCCGTCGCAGGACGTGGTGCTGGGTCTGTACTACATGACCCGCGCATTGGAAAACAAGAAAGGCGAGGGCATGGCCTTCGCCAACATCGCCGAGGTCAAGCGCGCCTACGACAACCGTGCGGTCGAACTGCACGCCAAGGTCAAGGTCCGCATCACCGAGACGGTGACCGATGAGGAAGGCAACAAGAGCAAGCAGACCAGCATCGTGGATACCACGATCGGCCGCGCGCTGCTGGCCGAGATCCTGCCGGACGGCCTGCCGTTCGCGCTGGCCAACACCGAGCTGACCAAGAAGAACATCTCGCGCCTGATCAACAGCTGCTACCGCATGCTGGGCCTGAAGGACACGGTCGTGTTCGCCGACAAGCTGATGTACACCGGCTTCGCGTATGCAACGCGCGCCGGCGTTTCCATCGGCATCGACGACATGCTGATCCCGATCGAGAAGAAGGGCATCCTGGGCGAAGCCGAACAGGAAGTGCTGGAAATCCAGGAGCAGTACCAGAGCGGTCTGGTCACCGCCGGCGAGCGCTACAACAAGGTGGTCGACATCTGGTCGCGCACCAACGAGCGCGTGGCCAAGGCGATGATGGACGCGATCGGCACCGAGACCGTGACCAACGCCAAGGGCGAGAAGGTCGCGCAGAAGTCGATGAACTCGGTCTACATCATGGCCGACTCCGGCGCGCGTGGTTCGCAGGCGCAGATCCGCCAGCTGGCCGGTATGCGCGGCCTGATGGCCCGTCCTGACGGCTCGATCATCGAGACGCCCATCAAGGCGAACTTCCGCGAAGGCCTGAACGTGCAGGAGTACTTCAACTCCACCCACGGTGCCCGTAAGGGTCTGGCCGATACCGCGCTGAAGACGGCGAACTCCGGTTACCTGACCCGTCGACTGGTCGACGTGGCGCAGGACGTGGTGATCACCGAGGTCGACTGCGGCACCAAGGAAGGCCTGACCATGACTCCGATCGTGGAAGGCGGCGACGTGGTCGAGCCGCTGCGCGAGCGCGTGCTGGGCCGCATCGTGGCCGAGGACGTTTTCCTGCCGGGCAACGACGAAGATCCCATCGTCACCCGCAACACGCTGCTGGACGAAGCCTGGGTGCAGAAGCTCGAGGACGCCGGCGTGCAATCGCTCAAGGTGCGTTCCACCATCACCTGCGAATCCGACTTCGGCGTGTGCTCGCACTGCTACGGTCGCGACCTGGCCCGTGGCCATATCGTCAACATCGGCGAAGCGGTCGGCGTCATCGCCGCCCAGTCGATCGGCGAGCCCGGCACCCAGCTGACCATGCGTACGTTCCACATCGGCGGCGCGGCTTCGCGTGCGGCGGCGGTGGACAACATTACGGTCAAGACCACCGGCTCGATCAAGTTCAACAACCTCAAGTTCGTCGAGCACGCCAACGGCCATCTGGTCGCGGTGTCGCGTTCGGGCGAACTGTCGGTGCTGGACGGCCATGGCCGCGAGCGCGAGCGCTACAAGCTGCCCTACGGCGCAACCATCACCGTCAAGGACGGCGCGGCCATCAAGGCCGGCCAGTCGGTCGCCAACTGGGACCCGCATAACCACCCGATCGTGTCGGAAGTGGCCGGTTTCGTGCGCTTCGTGGACTTCGTCGACGGCATCACCGTCATGGAGAAGACCGACGACCTGACCGGTCTGGCTTCGCGCGAGATCACCGATCCCAAGCGTCGCGGCTCGATGGGCAAGGACCTGCGCCCGGTCGTGCGTATCGTCGACAAGGCCGGCAAGGACCTCAACATCCCCGGTACCGATCTGCCGGCCCAGTACCTGCTGCCGCCGCGTTCCATCGTCAACCTGCAGGACGGCGCCGCCGTCGGTGTGGGCGACGTGGTCACCAAAGTGCCGCAGGAAGCCTCCAAGACCCGCGACATCACCGGTGGTCTGCCGCGCGTGGCCGACCTGTTCGAAGCGCGCAAGCCCAAGGATCCGGCGATCCTGGCGGAGCGCTCGGGCATCATCAGCTTCGGCAAGGACACCAAGGGCAAACAGCGCCTGATCATCAAGGACACCGATGGCAGCGAACACGAGGAGCTGATTCCCAAGTTCCGCCAGATCATCGTGTTCGAAGGCGAGCACGTGGCCAAGGGCGAAACCGTGGTGGACGGCGAACCGTCGCCGCAGGACATCCTGCGCCTGCTGGGCGTCGAGCCGCTGGCCGCCTATCTGGTCAAGGAAATCCAGGACGTCTACCGTCTGCAGGGCGTGAAGATCAACGACAAGCACATCGAGGTGATCACCCGCCAGATGCTGCGCAAGGTCGAGATCACCGACGCCGGCAACACCAAGTACCTGCACGGCGAACAGGCCGAGAAGCAGCGCGTGCTGGAGGAGAACATCAAGGTTCTGGCCAAGAACGAGCTGCCGGCCAAGTACGACCCGGTGCTGTTGGGCATCACCAAGGCCTCGCTGGCCACCGAGTCGTTCATCTCGGCAGCTTCCTTCCAGGAAACCACCCGCGTGCTGACCGAGGCTGCCGTCCGCGGCACCCGCGACAACCTGCGCGGCCTGAAGGAAAACGTGATCGTCGGCCGTCTGATTCCGGCCGGTACCGGCCTGACCTACCACGCCAGCCGTCGCCGCAACGCCTCGGGCCTGACCGACTCGGAGATGGAAGCCCTGGTTTCCACCACCCCGGCCGAAACCCCGGCCGCCGAACCGGCGGCAGCGGCCGAATCGGTTGCAGGCAGCGAAGAGTAAGCAGCACCAGCCCCTCCCGGCCTTGGCCGAGGAGGGGAGCCAAGAGAAATGGGGCGCAGGACGCGCCCCGTGTTCCGGCCCAGGAGGGCCAGCAGGCTGAACCCGTCGGTTGACGGAGTTTTAACCTGCCAGCTATACTTTCCTGTCTCGGCGGGCCGTCATGCGGCCTGCCGTCATTTTCACGCACAAGGCTCCGGCCTTACATCCGAAGAATCCATAAAGATGGCAACGATCAACCAGCTCGTCCGCAAGCCGCGGCAGGCCCCCACTTACAAGAGCCAGTCGCCCGCGCTGGACAAGTGCCCGCAGCGTCGCGGCGTGTGCACGCGCGTCTACACCACCACCCCGAAGAAGCCGAACTCGGCGCTTCGCAAGGTGGCAAAAGTGCGCCTGACCAACCAGGAAGAAATCATCAGCTACATCGGCGGTGAAGGCCACAACCTGCAGGAGCACTCCGTGGTGCTGGTGCGCGGCGGCCGCGTGAAGGATCTTCCGGGTGTGCGTTACCACACCGTCCGCGGTTCGCTGGACGCCTCCGGCGTCGCCAAACGTCGCCAGGGCCGTTCCAAGTACGGCGCCAAGCGTCCGAAGTCCTAAGGCGCGTTTCGTCGCCAAACCACAGATTTGAATAGGTAAGTAGATCATGTCGCGTAAAGGCTCAACCCCACAGCGTACCGTCCTGCCGGATCCCAAGCACGGCAGCCACACCATCGCCCGTTTCATCAACATGGTCATGTACAGCGGCAAGAAGTCCGTCGCTGAGAAGATCGTGTACGGCGCCATGGATGTGATCAGCGAAAAGAATCCCAACGCCCTCGAGCTGGTCGAGAAAGCGCTGGACAACATCTCGCCGACGGTCGAAGTGAAGTCGCGTCGCGTCGGCGGCGCCACCTATCAGGTGCCGGTCGAAGTGCGTTCGTCGCGCCGCCTGGCCCTGGCCATGCGCTGGTTGATCGAGTCGGCGCGCAAGCGCGGCGAGAACAGCATGCCGCGCAAGCTGGCTGCCGAACTGATGGATGCCTCGGAAAACCGCGGCGGCGCCATCAAGAAGCGTGAAGAAACCCACCGCATGGCGGAAGCGAACAAGGCGTTCGCGCACTACCGCTGGTGATTTGCCCCGGTCCGCGGGCGCTGCGTGTATCGCTGGCGCCTTGAAACGCGGACCTATCGGCACCATTTAGGTGCCCTTGCGACGGTAATCGCCGCATGACGAATCCGAAGGCCGCCCACGGGCGGCGTTCGGCCATCCGCAAACACAAAAACAAAGAGAGACTGTCGTGGCTCGCACCACTCCCATCGAGCGTTACCGCAACTTCGGCATCATGGCCCACATCGACGCGGGCAAGACCACCACGTCGGAGCGCATCCTGTTCTACACCGGCGTCAGCCACAAGATCGGTGAAGTGCACGATGGCGCCGCGACCATGGACTGGATGGAGCAGGAGCAGGAGCGTGGCATCACCATCACCTCCGCTGCGACCACGGCGTTCTGGAAAGGCATGGACAAGTCCATGGCCGAACACCGCTTCAACATCATCGACACCCCCGGCCACGTCGACTTCACCATCGAAGTCGAGCGTTCGCTGCGCGTGCTCGACGGTGCGGTGTTCGTGCTGTGCGCCGTAGGCGGCGTGCAGCCGCAGTCCGAGACCGTCTGGCGCCAGGCCAACAAGTATTCCGTGCCGCGCATGGCGTTCGTCAACAAGATGGACCGCACCGGCGCCAACTTCGACAAGGTCGTCGAGCAGCTGAAGAGCCGCCTGGGCGCATACGCCGTCCCCATGCAGGTGCCGATCGGCGCCGAAGAGGGTTTCGAGGGCGTGGTCGACCTGCTGAAGATGAAGGCGATCCATTGGGATACCGCCTCGCAGGGCACCACCTTCGAATACCGCGAAATCCCGGCCGAGTTGCAGGACAAGGCCGTGGCCGCGCGCGCGTTCATGGTCGAGGCCGCTGCCGAAGCCAGCGAAGCGCTGATGGACAAGTACCTCAACGAGGGCGAGCTGTCCGAAACCGAGATCATCGACGGTCTGCGCCAGCGCACCCTGAAGGTCGAGATCGTGCCCGTATTCTGCGGTAGCGCGTTCAAGAACAAGGGCGTGCAGGCCATGCTCGACGGCGTCGTGCACCTGCTGCCTTCGCCTTCCGACCGCCCGCCGGTTGCGGGTATCGACGAAGACGACAAGGAAGACTCCCGTCCGGCCACCGACGCCGCGCCGTTCTCGGCGCTGGCGTTCAAGATCATGACCGACCCGTTCGTGGGTTCGCTGACCTTCTTCCGCGTCTATTCGGGCGTGCTCAATTCGGGCGACGCGGTGTACAACCCGGTCAAGTCGAAGAAGGAGCGCGTGGGCCGCATCCTGCAGATGCACTCCAACGAGCGCAGCGAAATCAAGGAAGTGCGCGCGGGCGATATCGCCGCCGCGGTGGGTCTGAAAGACGTGACCACCGGCGACACCCTGTGCGCGCAGGACCACATCATCACCCTGGAACGCATGATCTTCCCGGAGCCCGTCATCTCGATGGCGGTGGAACCGAAGACCAAGTCCGACCAGGAAAAAATGGGCATCGCCCTGGGCCGTCTGGCGCAGGAAGATCCCTCGTTCCGTGTGCGTACCGACGAAGAATCGGGCCAGACCATCATCGCCGGCATGGGCGAGCTGCACCTGGACATCCTGGTGGACCGCATGAAGCGCGAGTTCAACGTGGAAGCCAACGTCGGCAAGCCGCAGGTCGCCTACCGTGAAACCATCCGCAAGGCGGTCAAGCAGGAAGGCAAGTTCGTGCGTCAGTCCGGTGGTCGCGGCCAGTACGGCCATATCGTCATCGAGATGGCGCCGCAGGAACGTGGCGTGGGCTTCACCTTCGAGAACGCCATCGTCGGTGGCGTGGTGCCGAAGGAATACGTCACCGCTTCGGGCAAGGGCATTGAAGAGGCCATGAAGAGCGGCCCGCTGGCCGGCTTCCCGGTGGTGGACGTGTCGGTCAAGGCTGTGGACGGTTCGTTCCATGACGTGGACTCCAACGAAATGGCGTTCAAGGTCGCCGGCTCGATGGCGTTCAAGGAAGCCTTCGCCAAGGCCAATCCCGTGTTGCTCGAGCCGATGATGAAGGTCGAGATCGTCACGCCCGAGGATTATCTGGGCGACGTGATGGGCGACGTCAGCCGTCGTCGCGGCATCCTGCAGGGCCAGGAAGACAGCCCGTCCGGCAAGGTGATCGACGCGATGGTGCCGCTGGGCGAAATGTTCGGCTACGCCACCACGCTGCGCTCCATGTCGCAGGGTCGCGCCACCTTCACGATGGAATTCGACCACTACGCCGAAGCGC
>CAMLGZ010000039.1 GCA_946479745.1 uncultured Pseudoxanthomonas sp.
CTGGACCGCACCAGCACCGGCGACGGCATCGTCAGCGCGTTGCAGGTGCTGGAAGTGCTGGGCCGCACGGGCAGGTCGTTGCGCCAGGCGCTGGAGGGCTTGGTGATGGTGCCGCAGAAAACCATCAACATACGCTTGGCCAACGGCGCCAAGCCGACCGAAGCCGAGAGCGTCAAGGCCGCCTTGGCCGAAGCGCAGGCCGCGGTTTCCGGCCGTGGGCGCGCATTCCTGCGCCCGTCCGGCACCGAGCCGGTGGTGCGGGTGACCGTCGAAGCCGATGATGATGTTTTGATGCAGGACACGTTGGATAAGCTGGCCGATGCGGTGCGCGCGGCGGCCTGAGCTTTCCTTCTCCCATTGGGAGAAGGTGGCGCGAAGCGACGGATGAGGGAGGGAGAATTCCAACTCACGGAAACGGTATCGCAAGCGGAGAGTCCGTCCTCATCCGCCCTTCCCTCAGCTACCTGACGGCAGCTTCGACCTTCTCCCGGAGGGAGAAGGAAACAAAAACCAGAGCAAAAATCATGACAGCAAGAATCCCCACCCTAGACATCACCCGTTTCGACACCGACCGCGAGGCCTTCGTCGCCGAACTCGGCGCCGCCTATCGCCAATGGGGTTTCGCCGGCATCCGCAATCATGGCATCCCGCAGCCGGCGATCGACGCGGCCTATGACGTGTTCCGCAATTTCTTCGCCTTGCCTGAAGAAACCAAACTGAAGTACCACGTACCCGGCAGCGGCGGCGCGCGCGGCTATACGCCGTTCGGCGTGGAGACTGCGAAAGATTCCAAACACTTCGATCTGAAGGAGTTCTGGCACATCGGCCGCGAGATCCCGCGCGATTCCAAATACGCCGATGTCATGCCGCCCAATTTGTGGCCGGACGAAGTACCGGGTTTCCGCGAGCACGGTTACGGGCTCTACGGAGCGCTGGACAAGCTGGGTTCGCGCGTTTTGTCCGCCCTGGCCCTGCATCTGGGGCTGGCGGAAAACTATTTCGCGGACAAGACCGATTCGGGCAACTCCATCCTGCGCCCCATCCATTACCCGCCCATCACCGCCGACGACATTCCCAACGTACGCGCCGGCGCGCACGAGGACATCAACCTGATCACGCTGCTGGTCGGGGCCAGCGCCGCGGGCCTGGAAGTCAAATCCCAGCAGGGCGAATGGGTGCCCTTTACCTCGGATGCCGACACCATCGTGGTCAACATCGGCGACATGCTGCAGCGCCTGACCAACCATGTGTATCCGTCGACGACCCACCGCGTCACCAACCCGCCGGGCGAACAGGCGCGCAAGCCGCGCTATTCGGTGCCCTTCTTCCTGCATCCCAATCCGGATTTTCTGATCGACGTGTTGCCGTCGACGATCAGTGCGGAAAATCCGAAACGTTATCCGGAGCCGATCACTGCCCAGGGTTATCTGGAAGAGCGGTTGCGTGAGATAAAGTTGAAGTAGTTTTTCAGCCAACGAAAAAGATCATCGTCATCCCAGCGAAAGCTGGGATCCATTTTGATCTTGCTTCTTTTCGGCCGACCTCGAAAATCAAGATGGATCCCAGCTTTCGCTGGGATGACGGTCTCGGGATTTCCCGGTTCATTCTGGTTGCCTGCTTCGATCCGTTAATCAATCCACCTTGCGGATCTTCTTCGAGTTCCTGCCCATCAACCCCAATACCAGCGAATCGGGAAGATGCTTGGCGACGAAACGGAGCAGCTTGTAGACGCGCCCCGGCACCACGATCACCTTCCCGCGCTCGACACCCTCGATTCCCGCCCTGGCCACCGCATCGGTTTCCAGCCATGCCCATTTCGGCAGTCTGGACATCATTTCGCGGGTGCCGGTGACATCATGGAACTCCGACCAGGTGAAGCCCGGGCATAACGCCGTGACGTGCACGCGCCGGTCCGGGTTTTCCAACGAAAGCGATTCGCTGAACTTCACCAGGTAGGCCTTGACCGCGGCGTACAGCGTCTGTCCGTCCGCGCCCGGCACCAGTGCGGCGAAGGAGGCCACATTGAGGATGCGGCCGCTGCCGGAGGCGCGGATCGCCGGCAGCAACCGCCAGGTCAGTTCGCTGGTAGCGCCGATCATCACCTGCAGGAATTGCGCATGGGTCCGCCAGTCCTTGGTCAGAAACCGGCCGGGCACGCCGTAGCCGGCGTTGTTGACCAGAATCCTGACCGGCAGGCCGCGGCGCTGGATCTCGGCGGCCAGGGCTTCGGGTGCCTGGGGGTCGCTGAGGTCGGCGGGAATCACTTCCACCGCCACTTGAGGGCGCAATTCGGCAGCCAGTTGCTCCAGTTTGTCCGCGCGGCGCGCGGTCAGGATCAACGGCACCCCCCGGCGCGCGTATTCGCGCGCGATAGCCGCGCCGATGCCGCTGGACGCGCCGGTGACCAGCGCGTAGCCGGCGGAAACATTGGGAACCATCGGTCGCATCCTGAATGAAGGCGGGGCGGGGCATCGGCTATTCTTTGCGGCCCTGGAGTCAGCCTGGACAAGGAATCACACGATGCGCCGCAAGATCGTAGCCGGAAACTGGAAACTCCATGGCACCCGTGCCTTCGCCACGGACCTGGTCGCTGAACTGGCCGTCGGCCTGCCGCTGGCGGGCGTGGAGGTGGTGATACTGCCGCCCATGCCCTACCTGGGCGACCTGATCGAGGACTTCGAGCGCCACGACATTTTCTTCGGCGCCCAGGACGTCAGCAGCAACGAGAAGGGCGCCTACACCGGCGAAGTCTCCGCCGCGATGCTGGTCGACGTGGGCGCCCGTTATGGGCTGGTCGGCCATTCCGAGCGCCGCCAGTACCATGCGGAGAGCAGCGAGCTGGTAGCCGCCAAATTCGTCGCGGCCAAGCACGCCGGGCTGGTTCCCATCCTCTGCGTGGGCGAAACCCTGGAACAACGCGAGGCCGGCCAGACCGAGGCGGTGATCGCCGCGCAGCTGGCTCCGGTGCTGGATCTGGCCGGTATCGGGGCCTTCGCGGAGGCCGTGGTGGCCTACGAACCGGTCTGGGCCATCGGCACAGGCCGCACCGCCAGCCCGCAGCAGGCGCAGGACGTGCATGCTTTCATTCGTGGCGTGGCCAAGGCCCGCGATGCTAGAATTGGCGATTCGCTGCCGCTGCTGTATGGCGGAAGCGTCAAGCCCGACAATGCCGCGGAACTGTTCGCGCAACCCGATGTCGATGGTGGACTGGTCGGTGGCGCCTCCCTGGTGGCCGCCGATTTCCTGGCCATCGCAAGGGCTGCCGCCCGCTGATCCGTTGGCTCGGGCCTGACGTCCTGGCCCCGTTTTCAAATTCGATCGAGATTCGCAAATGTTGATGTTGATCCTCAATGTAGTCTACGTGCTGGTGGCCATCGCCATCATCGCGATGGTGCTGATGCAGCGCGGCAGCGGCGCGGCCGCCGGTTCGGGCTTCGGCGCCGGTGCTTCGGGCACGGTGTTCGGCGCGCGCGGCGCGTCCAACTTCCTGTCCAAGAGCACCAAGTGGCTGGCCATCGTGTTCTTCGGCATCAGCCTGTTCATGGCTTGGCAGGCCTCGCACGGCGCGCGTCCGGTGGCGCAGCAGAATCTCGGCGTCATGGCCGAACAGCCGGCTGCTCCTGCGGCCGCGGGCGAATTGTCGAAGCCGGCGCAACAACCGCCTTCGACGGTGCCGAGCGCACCGGTCACCGCGCCTGCCGCTACGCCGTCCTCCGTGCCAACGGCACCGGCTTCTTCAGCACCAGCTCCTTCGGCTCCGATTGAACTCCCCGTGGAGAAGGAAACCGCACCGTCGACGCCTGCACAGGCGCCCGTGACACCGCCGCAAGGCGGCTGAAGACGGTTACAATAGTTTCCGCGCTCGGGCTTGCCCTGGCGCATACGTTTGCCCAGGTGGCGGAATTGGTAGACGCACTACCTTGAGGTGGTAGCGGCGAAAGTCGTAGGGGTTCGAGTCCCCTCTTGGGCACCAAGATGCGAATTCTTCCCAAAGCCCCGCGCATCCCCTGCGCGGACTTGTGAGGAAAACGCGAATCCGGCGGAACCCGCGCGCGACCGGCGCGCATTCCGCAGGCCAACCAACCGAGGACCACGCGTGCTGGCCGAATACCTGCCGACCCTGTTGTTCCTGATCGTCGCTACCGGCATCGGCATCTCGCTGATGGTGATAGGACGGTTCCTCGGCCCCCGTCGTCCGGACGCGCAGAAGCTCTCTCCGTACGAATGCGGCTTCGAAGCCTTCGAGGACGCGCGCATGAAGTTCGACGTGCGCTACTACCTGATCGCCATCCAGTTCATCGTCTTCGATCTGGAAATCATCTTCATCGTGCCCTGGACCCTGGTTTGGCAGGAGCTGGGCGCGCGCGCGCTGGTCACCATGGGCCTGTTCGTGGGCATGCTGTTCCTCGGTTTCATCTACGTCTGGAAGAAGGGAGCCCTGGAATGGGAGTGACCATATGAGCGTCCTTGGAACCATCGATCGCCTGATGACCAACCCGATCCCGGAAGGGCGGGTGGACGATATTCTGCGGCCCGAAGGCGAAAACCCGCTGCTGGAAAAAGGCTATGTGACCACCAGCGTCGATGCGCTGATGAACTGGGCGCGCACCGGCTCGATGTGGCCGATGACCTTCGGCCTGGCCTGCTGCGCGGTCGAGATGATGCACGCCGGCGCCTCGCGCCTGGACCTGGACCGTTACGGCGTGGTGTTCCGCCCGTCGCCGCGCCAGTCCGACGTGATGATCGTGGCCGGCACCCTGGTCAACAAGATGGCCCCCGCGCTGCGCAAGGTCTACGACCAGATGCCGGAGCCGAAGTGGGTCATCTCGATGGGCAGTTGCGCCAACGGCGGCGGCTACTACCATTATTCGTATTCGGTGGTGCGCGGCTGCGACCGCATCGTGCCCGTCGATGTCTACGTGCCGGGCTGCCCGCCGACCGCCGAAGCGCTGGTCTACGGCATCCTGCAACTGCAGAAGAAAATCTGGCGCACGCAGACCATCGCCCGCTGATCGTAACTTCATAAGAATATCGCCCTCACCCATTACTGAGCACGCCACGCCCCCATGGCCGAGCAAGCTGCAACCTACATCGAACAACTGCACGCACGTTTCCCGGACGGGATCCTCGGCATTGCAGAAGCCCGTGGTGAAGTGACGCTGGAAGTGCCCGCCGACAGCTGGCATGCGGCCTGCCTTTCGCTGCGCGACGACTTCGGCTTCGAGCAGCTGGTCGACCTGTGCGGCGTGGACTACCTGGGCTACGGCAGCGACGAGTGGGAAACCGCCAACGTCTCTTCCGAAGGTTTCAGTCGCGGCGTGGAGCTGGGTTTCGGCCCGGGCCGCTTCACCTGGGAGAACCGTCCGCGCGGCGAAGGCCCTGAACATCGCTTCGCCACCGTCGCCCACCTGCGCTCCTATCGGCACAACCGTCTGTTGCGCGTGCGCTGCTACGCGGCCAACGACGAACTGCCGATGGTGGCCTCGGTCACCGATATCTGGCCGGGTGCCAACTGGTTCGAGCGCGAGGCCTTCGACCTGTTCGGCATCCTCTACCAGGGCCATCCGGACCTGCGCCGCATCCTGACCGACTACGGTTTCGTGGGCCATCCGTTCCGCAAGGATTTCCCGCTGATCGGCAACGTGGAAGTCCGCTACGACGAAGAGAAGAAGCGCGTGATCTACGAACCGGTGACCTCGGTCGAACCCCGCGTCGGCGTACCGCGCGTGATCCGCGACGACGCGCGCTACGCGACCGCCGCTGGTGAGCTTGCCGCGTCGGAGCAGGCGCTTAGGGAGCCAGCCAAGTGACCGCCCAGCAATCCGGTATCGCCTTCGCCAGCAATGCAGCCGAAAGCCGCCAGGAAATCCGCAATTACACGCTGAACTTCGGCCCCCAGCATCCGGCCGCGCACGGCGTGCTGCGCCTGATCCTGGAAATGGACGGCGAAACCGTGGTCCGCGCCGATCCGCATATCGGCCTGCTGCACCGTGGCACCGAGAAGCTGGCCGAGAGCAAGCCGTTCAACCAATCGATCGGCTACATGGACCGCCTCGACTACGTTTCGATGATGTGCAACGAGCACGCCTACGTGCTTGCGATCGAACGGCTGATGGGTATCCAGGCGCCGGAGCGTGCGCAGTACATCCGCACCATGTTCGACGAGATCACCCGCATCCTGAATCACCTGATGTGGGTCGGCTCCAACGGCCTGGACCTGGGTGCGATGGCGGTGATGCTGTACGCCTTCCGCGAGCGCGAAGAGCTGATGGACTGCTACGAAGCGGTAAGCGGCGCGCGCATGCACGCCACCTACTACCGTCCGGGCGGCGTCTACCGCGACCTGCCGGACCACATGCCCAAGTACAAGGAATCGCCCTGGCGCAAGGGCAAGGCGCTGAAGCGCTTCAATGCCGCGCGCGAAGGTACGTTGCTGGACTTCATCGAAGACTTCACCAACGAATTTCCCAAGCGCGTCGACGAGTACGAAACCCTGCTCACCGACAACCGCATCTGGAAGCAGCGCACCGTCGGCATCGGCGTGATCTCGCCGGACGAAGCGCGCGCCTGGGGCATGACCGGCGCGATGCTGCGGGGTTCGGGCATCGCCTGGGACCTGCGCAAGAAGCAGCCGTACGCCAAGTACGACACGGTCGATTTCGATATCCCGGTCGGTACCCATGGCGACTGCTACGACCGCTACCTGGTGCGCATGGCCGAAATGCGCCAGTCCAACCGCATCATCGCCCAATGCGTGAAGTGGTTGAAGGCCAATCCGGGCCCGGTGATGGTGCAGAACTTCAAGGTCGCTCCGCCGTCCCGCGAGGAGATGAAGGACGACATGGAAGCGCTGATCCATCACTTCAAATTGTTCAGCGAAGGCTATTGCGTGCCTGCGGGCGAAACCTACGCCGCGGTCGAGGCGCCCAAGGGCGAGTTCGGCTGCTATCTGGTTTCCGACGGCGCCAACAAACCGTTCCGCGTGCATCTGCGTGCGCCGGGCTTCGCGCATCTTTCGTCGATGGACCATGTCGTCAGCGGGCACATGCTGCCGGACGTCGTGGCCATGATCGGCACCTATGATCTTGTTTTTGGCGAGGTGGACCGATGATGGTTCGACAGGCTCGCCATGCGCGGAATGCATTTTCCTTGGAGCTTCGCTCATGAGGGCGACAGGTAATTTCGAAGCGGCTCGCGACGTCGATCCGTTGGTCGCGTTGAACGACAAGACGCGCGCGCATATCGACCACTGGCTGTCCAAGTTCCCGCCGGACCGCAAACGTTCGGCCGTGCTGCAAGGCCTGCACGCCGCGCAGGAACAGAACGAAGGCTGGCTCAGCGACGAATTGATCGTCGCCGTGGCCAAGTACCTGGAGCTGCCGCCGGTCTGGGCCTACGAAGTCGCCAGCTTCTACTCGATGTTCGAGACCAAGCAGGTCGGCCGCAACAACGTGGCCTTCTGCACCAACATCAGCTGCTGGTTGAACGGCGCCGAAGACCTGGTCGCGCATGCGGAAAAGAAGCTCGGCTGCAAGCTGGGTCAATCCACCGCCGACGGCCGCGTCTACCTGAAGCGCGAAGAAGAATGCGTGGCCGCCTGCTGCGGCGCGCCGGTGGTCGTCATCAACGGCCACTACCACGAGAAGCTCACGCCCGCGAAGGTGGACGAACTGCTGGACGGGTTGGAATAAGCGCATGGCACATCACCCACACGCCTCCGAGGGCTACGGCCCGGTCGGTCCCGCCCCGAAAGAGCATCAGGTGGTCTACACCACGCTGCATTTCGACAAGCCGTGGTCGTACGAGAACTACCTGAAGACCGGCGGCTACAGCGCGCTGCGCAAGATCATCGAAGAGAAGATCGCGCCGGCCGACGTGGTCGAGATGGTCAAGCAGTCCGGTCTGCGCGGCCGTGGCGGCGCGGGCTTCCCCACCGGCCTGAAGTGGAGCTTCATGCCCAAGGGCGACATGCAGAAGTACATCCTCTGCAATTCCGACGAATCCGAGCCCGGCACCGCCAAAGACCGCGACATCCTGCGCTACAACCCGCATGCGGTGATCGAGGGCATGGCCATCGCCTGCTATGCGACCGGATCGACGGCCGCCTACAACTACCTGCGCGGCGAGTTCCACCACGAGCCGTTCGAGCACCTTGAAGAAGCCACTGCCGAGGCCTACAAGCATGGCTGGCTGGGCAAGAACGTGCTGGGTTCCGGCATCGACATCGACATCTACAACGCGCTGGGCGCCGGCGCCTACATCTGCGGCGAAGAAACCGCGCTGATGGAATCGCTGGAAGGCAAGAAGGGCCAGCCGCGTTTCAAGCCGCCGTTTCCGGCCAACTTCGGTCTGTACGGCAAGCCGACCACCATCAACAACACCGAGACCTATGCCTCGGTGCCGGCGATCATCCGCAACGGCGCCGAGTGGTTCCTCAACCTGGGCAAGCCCAACAACGGCGGCCCGAAGATCTTTTCGGTGTCCGGCCATGTGGCGCGTCCGGGCAATTACGAGATCCGCCTGGGCACGCCCTTCTCCGAACTGCTGGAAATGGCCGGCGGCATCCGCAACGGGCACAAGCTGAAGGCTGTCATTCCTGGCGGTTCTTCGATGCCGGTGCTGCCCGGCGAGACCATGATGGGTCTGACCATGGATTACGACAGCATCCAGAAAGCCGGTTCCGGCCTGGGTTCTGGCGCGGTCATCGTCATGGACGAAACCACCTGCATGGTGCGCGCCTGCCAGCGCATCGCGCGTTTCTATTACGCCGAGTCCTGCGGCCAGTGCACCCCGTGCCGCGAAGGCACCGGCTGGATGTACCGCATGATCACGCGCGTGGTGGAAGGCAAGGCCACGCTGGAAGACTTGAATACGTTGAAGGCTTCGGCCGGCCAGATCGAAGGCCACACCATCTGCGCCTTCGGCGAAGCGGCTGCCTGGCCGGTGCAGGGCATGCTGCGGCATTACTGGAACGAGTTCGAGTATTTCATCCTCAATGGCCGTTCGATAGTCGACGAAAAACTGGAGCGTGTTGAGCAGGAGCGCGCCGCATGAGCGCCCAACCAGTGAATCCGAACCTCGCGCCCGACCACGTCACCGTCTTCATCGACGGGGTAGAGCTGGCCGCGCCCAAGGGCTCGATGATCATCCAGGCCGCCGACAAGGCCGGCATCCCGATCCCGCGCTTCTGCTACCACGACAAGCTGGCGATCGCGGCCAACTGCCGCATGTGCCTGGTCGAGGTCGAGAAGATGCCCAAGCCCGCGCCGGCCTGCGCCACGCCGGTGATGGACGGCATGAAGATCGCCACGCGTAGCGAGAAAGCGTTGAAATCGCAGCGCAACGTGATGGAATTCCTGCTGATCAACCATCCGCTGGACTGCCCGATCTGCGATCAGGGCGGCGAATGCGAACTGCAGGATCTGTCGCTGGGTTACGGCCGTTCGGTCAGCCGCTTCCAGGAACGCAAGCGCGTCGTGCCGGACGAGGACATCGGTCCGCTGGTCGCCACCGAGATGACCCGCTGCATCCAGTGCACCCGCTGCGTACGTTTCACTGCAGACATTGCCGGCACCTACGAACTGGGCGGCATGTACCGTGGCGAGAATCTGCAGATCGGCACCTACGATGGCAAGCCGCTGACCACCGAGCTGTCCGGCAACGTCGTGGACGTGTGCCCGGTTGGCGCACTTACCAACAAGGTGTTCCAGTTCCGCGCCCGTCCGTGGGAACTGGTCGCGCGCGAGTCGATCGGCTACCACGATGCGATGGGCTCCAACCTGTTCACCCACGTGCGCCGTGGCGAGATCCTGCGCACCGTGCCGCGCGACAACGAAGCGGTCAACGAGTGCTGGCTGTCGGATCGCGACCGTTATTCGCACCAGGGCCTGTACGCCGAAGACCGTGCGGTCAAGCCGTTGCTGAAAGTGGGCGACAGCGGTACCGATAACGACTGGAAGGAAGTGTCCTGGGCCGAAGGCCTGGCTGCCGCCGCCGAAATCCTGCGCGCCAACCAGGGCGATGCGTTGGGCGTGCTGGCGCATCCGGCCACGCCCAACGACGAAGGCAGCTTGCTGGCGCGTCTGGCCGAAGCGCTGGGTAGCGGCAATCTGGATCACCGCATCTTCAATCGCGATTTCTCCGATGGCGCTGTGGCCGAACCCTTCGCCATGCCGCTGGCAGAAATCGAACAGGCCGACGCCATCGTTCTGCTCGGAACCAACATCCGCCACGAACTGCCGCTGCTGCATCAACGCATCCGCAAGGGCAACACGCAGCGCAAGACGAAGGTATATTCGGTCAATCCGGTCGACTTCGATTTCGCGTTCTCGCTCGCCGGCAAGCAGATCGTGCCGCCGTCGAAGTTCGCCGACGCGTTGAACGATTCGGCATTGCTGGAAGCGGTCAAGGGCGCAAGCCGCCCGGTACTGATCGTCGGCGCACTGGCCGAAAACCATCCGCAGGCCGCGTCGATCCGCGCTGCGGCCAAGGCGTTTGCAGCAGCGACGGGCGCAGCGCTTTGCCGCGTTCCCCAAGGCGCCAATGCGGTCGGCTTGGCGCGCAACGGCGTGCTGCCCTCCAAGCGCGATGTCGCCGGCATGTTCGCCGAGCCGCGTTCGGCCTATGTGATCTACGGCATCGAACCCGGCCTGGATTTCGCCGACGGCGCCGCCGCGCAGAAGGCCTTGAAAGCGGCCAAGGTCGTGGCCTTCAGCCACTTCGCCTGCAGGTCCACGCGTAACGTGGCCGACGTGATCCTGCCGATCGGCGCGCTGCCGGAAATCGAAGCGACGCTGACCAATCTGGATGGCGCCGATCAACGCACCCAGGCCGGCGGCAAGTTGCCGGGCGAAGCGCGCGAAGGCTGGAGGGTGTTGCGCGCGCTCGGCGGGGAGCTGCAGCTGCCCGCGTTCGAATTCACCGATCTGGCCGGCGCACGCGCGGCGGGCAAGTCGGTTGCGCCGAACAGTATCGCCAAGTCTGCGGCTCCGGCTACGACGGCCGATGGTCTCGAACTCGCCGCCACTGCGGCCATCTATCGCACCGATGGCGTGGTCCGCCGCGCGCAAGCGCTGCAGGAACATCCGCTCAATGTTTCGCCGCGTATTACCTTGAACCCGGACGATGCCCAGGCTGCAGGCCTGAGCCAGGGCCAGGTCGCCAAGGTCGGTGCGCCGGATGGCACGGCGACCTTGCCGGTCTTCGTGGACAAGCGCGTGGCCAAGGGTGCGGCCTGGATCGAAAGCGGGCATGGCGCCACCGCACCGCTGGGCGCCGGACGCGTGACGGTGGTGAGCGCATGAACGAGCTTCTGTTGAACGCCATCGATCCCCTGCGCGAATGGTTCTTCGGGCTGGGCAATTTCGGCGTGGTGTTGTGGATCGTGCTGAAGATCCTGCTGATCGCAGTGCCGGTGATCGTGGCCGTCGCTTTCTACGTGGTCTGGGAACGCAAGCTGATCGGCTGGATGCACGTGCGCCACGGGCCGATGTATGTGGGCATGGGCATCTTCCAGGCCTTCGCGGACGTGTTCAAACTGCTGTTCAAGGAAGTCCTGATGCCTGCCAAGGCACAGAAGACCATGTACATCCTTGGGCCGCTGATCACACTGGCTCCGGCTTTCGCCGCATGGGCCGTGGTGCCTTTCGATGCGAAACTGGTGCTGTCCAACGCCAACGCAGGCCTGCTGTATCTGCTGGCCATGACCTCGTTGGGCGTGTACGGCATCATCATCGCGGGCTGGGCGTCGAACTCGAAGTACGCCTTCCTGGGTGCGATGCGTTCGGCCGCGCAGGTGGTCAGCTACGAAATCGCGATGGGCTTCGCCCTGGTCGGCGTGCTGATCGCGGCGGGCAGCATGAACCTGAGCGACATCGTGATGGCGCAGGCCGGCAACAACGGTCCGTTCGAATGGTTCTGGCTGCCGTTGTTCCCCTTGTTCATCGTGTACTGGGTGTCCGGCGTGGCCGAGACCAACCGCGCACCGTTCGACGTGACCGAAGGCGAATCGGAAATCGTCGCCGGCCACATGGTCGAGTATTCGGGCGCGGCGTTTTCGCTGTTCTTCCTGGCCGAATACGCCAACATGATCCTGGTCAGCTTCCTGGTGTCGCTGTTCTTCATGGGCGGCTGGCTGAGTCCATTGCAGGGTTGGAATCCGGGCGACGTATCGCCATGGGTGAACTGGATATGGCAGGGCGGCTGGCCGTGGCTATTGCTCAAGGTGGGTTTCTTCGCCAGCTGCTTCATCTGGTTCCGCGCCAGCTTCCCGCGCTACCGCTACGACCAGATCATGCGCCTGGGCTGGAAGGTGTTCATTCCGCTGACCATCGCCTGGATCGCGGTTACCGCATTGATGGTGTTTTTCGGCGTGTTCGAGAAGGGCGTCTGAGTGATGAATAAAGTTGCCCACTACTTCAAGAGCCTGATGCTGCTGGAGCTGCTCCAGGGCCTGTGGCTGACCTTCAAGTACACCTTCAAGCCGAAGTACACGGTGATGTACCCGATGGAGAAGTTCCCGCAGTCGCCGCGCTTCCGCGGGCTGCATGCGTTGCGCCGCTACCCCAATGGCGAAGAACGCTGCATCGCCTGCAAGCTGTGCGAAGCGGTGTGCCCGGCGCTGGCCATCACCATCGACTCGGAGAAGCGCGAAGACGGCACCCGCCGCACCACCCGCTACGACATCGATCTGTTCAAGTGCATCTACTGCGGTTTCTGCGAGGAAAGCTGCCCGGTGGATTCCATCGTGGAAACCCACATCCTGGAATACCACTTCGAAAACCGTGGCGAGAACATCGTCACCAAGCCGCAGCTGCTGGCGATCGGGGACCGGTTGGAAACCGAGATCGCCGAGCGCCGCGCTGCCGACGCCGCCTTCCGCTGAGGTCACGATGGATCTGCTGCTCGCTTCCTTCTACGCATTCGCAGCCGTCGCGGTAGTCGCCGCCGGCGGCGTGATCAGCGTGCGCAACCCGGTGCATGCGGTGCTGTGCCTGATCCTGACGTTCTTCTCCATCGCCTGCATCTGGCTGCTGGTAGGCGCCGAGTTCCTGGGGGTGGCGCTGATCCTGGTGTATGTCGGCGCGGTGATGGTGTTGTTCCTGTTCGTGGTGATGATGCTGGATATCGACATCGTCAAGATCCGCGAAGGCTGGGTCCGTTATCTGCCGGTCGGCCTGCTGGTGGCGGTGGTCATGCTGCTGGAAATCCTGGCCCTGATCGGATTCAAGGCCAAGCTGGCCGTGCCGTACGCGGCCAACGCGGCTTCCGAAGCGGCGGACGTTTCCAACACGGCGTGGCTGGCGCGCACGCTGTTCACCAAATTCCTGCTGCCGTTCGAATTCGCCGCGGTGATCCTGACCGTGGCGGTGATCGCGGCGGTAATGTTGACCCTGCGCAAGCGCGAAGGCAGCAAGACGCAGAACCCGGCCGAGCAGTCGCGGGTCAAGGCCGGTGATCGCCTGCGCATGATCGAAGTAGCGGTGGAATCGCCGACCCGCGAGACCCTGATCGTGCGGCCGCCGGCCGAACCGGAGACCAAGCCATGATCGCCCTGGGCCACCTGCTGGCGCTCGGCGCAGTGCTGTTCTGCATCAGCGTCGCCGGCATCTTTCTCAACCGCAAGAACATTATCGTGCTGTTGATGTCCATCGAGCTGATGCTGCTGGCGGTGAACATCAACTTCATCGCCTTTTCGCGCCAGTTCGGCGATCCGGACGGGCAGATCTTCGTGTTCTTCATCCTCACCGTGGCCGCTGCGGAAGCCGCGATCGGCCTGGCCATCCTGGTCACCCTGTTCCGTACCCGGCGCACGATCAACGTGACCGATGTCGATTCCTTGAAAGGCTGATGCACCGATGACGGGCGTGGAAATCATCATCTCCAAGAACATGCTGCTGGCGATCGTGCTGGCGCCCCTGCTGGGAAGCATCGTGGCCGGCCTGTTCGGGCGGCAGGTAGGCCGCGCGGGCGCGCACTGGGTCACCATCCTGGGCGTGGCGGTCAGCTGCGCATTGTCCGGTTGGGTGCTTTACCAGCTGGTCGGGGGCGCCGCGCCGTTCAACGAGAACGTCTACACCTTCTTCCAGATCGGCAACTATTCCGGGCATGTCGGTTTCATGATCGACAAGCTGACCGCGATGATGATGGTGGTGGTCACCTTCGTTTCGCTGCTGGTGCACGTCTACACCATCGGCTACATGGCCGACGATCCGGGTTACCAGCGGTTCTTCAGCTATATCTCGTTGTTCACCTTCTCCATGCTGATGCTGGTGATGAGCAACAACTTCCTGCAGCTGTTCTTCGGCTGGGAGGCGGTGGGCCTGGTGT
>CAMLGZ010000040.1 GCA_946479745.1 uncultured Pseudoxanthomonas sp.
GCCTTGGCCAGCATCGACTTGCCGCAGCCCTGCACGCCCAGCAGCAGCATGCCCTTGGGCGGGTCCAGTCCCGGCGGGGCGTTGCCGGACACGAACACCGTGCGGCGCTGCTCGATCCAGCGTTTCAGCCGGCGCGCGCCGGCCACGTCGGCGAAGCGGGCGGTGTCGTATTCGTAGTGCAGATGGCCGCTGCGGTTGAGCAGCTCGAACTTCAGCTTGGACAGCTGCGGCAGATCGGCGGCGCTGAGCGCGCCGTCGTCGTAAATCAGCTGGCGGGCGATACGGCGCGCGTCGGGCAGGCTCAGGCCCTGCAGGTTGCGCACGATCTGCTGCACCGCCTCGCCATCGGCTTCGACCCGGCGGCCGCCGTTTTCGCGGGCGTAGTCGGTGGCTTCCTCGCGCACCATCTTCAGCAGGGCGTTGGCGTCGGGCAGGCGCGGGTTGAAGCGCACCGCCACCGCTTCCAGTTCCGGCGGCAGCTCCACTTTGCCGCCCACCAGCACCACCACGTGCGGCTGGCAGTTGCGGCGCTGGACCAGATCGCGCAACTGGCGCTGGCTGCTGGCGTAACCCAGGTAGGGATGGAAATCCAGCAACAGATAGATGCCGCGCTGCTCGGCCAGCTTCATCGCTTGCAGGGCGGCGCTGGCGTCGGGCGGGCCTTCGGCCTCGTCCTCGCGGTCCATGTCGATGCGGCGCAGGCCCTCGGTGATCGACCAGCGGTACAGCGCGCGCCAGACCTGGGACAAAGCTTGGCGGAACAGTTCCACCACACGGCCTTCGTCCTGGGTCTCGATGACGATCAAGGGGGTATTGGCGCGGATCAGCGCCGTCAGGTCCTGCAGTTCGCTCACGATCGGTCCGGGTCCTTGGCAGCGCGCACGATAGCAAAGCGGAAAACCGGATAACGAAGCAATTGCGCTTTTGCTTTGCCCCCTTTGAAAAAGGAGCTACGGGGGATTTGCTCTTGCTCCGCAGACTTTAAAGACAAGATCAAGAGCAAATCCCCCCCCGCAATCCCCCTTTTTCAAAGGGGGGAGGCTTGGCGGCCTGTTCCCGGCTTACCGCGGCCGGTGTACCCTGCGGCTTCCCGGTAACGAGGCGTGCGCATGAAGACGATTCTGGTCGCCAGCTCCAAGGGTGGCGCGGGCAAGAGCACATTGGCCACCAATCTGGCCGCGCATTTCGCGCTGGACGGCAAACGCACCGTACTGGTGGACGCGGACCCCCAGCACTCCTCCACCCGCTGGGCCGAACGCCGCGCCGAGCTTGAAACCGCCGTACTTCCCATCGACGCCAGCGGCAAGCGCGCCTGGCGCACCTGGCTACCCGAAGACGCCGAACGGGTGGTCATCGACGCCCCGGCCGGATCCATGGCCGACGATCTGCAGCAATTCATCGAGCATGTCGACGCCATCGTGGTTCCGGTGCTGCCGTCGGCCCTGGATATCGAGGCCACCGTGGGCTTCCTGAATTCGTTGTCCAAGGTGCCCCGCGTGCACAAGCGCAAGCTGCCGGTGGGGCTAGTGGTCAACCGCAGCAAGCCGTGGACCAACACTTCGCAGCAGGCTGTGGAGATGCTCAAGACCTGGCCGTACCCGGTGGTCGCGCAGTTGCGCGATACCCAGGCCTACGTGGTCCTGGCCGGCCTGGGCCGCAGCCTGTTCGATTACAGGTCAGCGCAGGTACGCGATCATCAGGCCGACTGGGATCCCTTGCTGAAATGGCTCAAGAAGGCCTGAGCAGGGTTCCAGACCGGACTCCACCGACTTGTTTTTCAAAGCCCGCTCTACCGAAGCCCGCTCCAACCAGAAGGGATGCCATGCGTGAACTGATACTCCTGCGCCATGCGCATGCCGAACCCGTCACCCCCGGGCAATCCGACCTCGATCGGCCCCTGTCCCCGGACGGGCTGGCCGAAGCCGCTGCCGCCGGTCGCTGGATCGCCGAACAGGGCCTGGTGCCGGACCGGGTGTTGTGCTCGCCGGCACGGCGCGCGCGCGAAACCCTGGAGGCGGTCCTGGAAGCCACCGGCTACGTCGAACAACGTCTGGACGAGCGCATCTATGAGGCCACCGCCGGCACCTTGGCGGAACTGGCCGACACCCATCGCGAAGCCGAACGCCTGTTGCTGGTAGGCCACAATCCGGGCCTGGAGCGGTTGGCGGCGCTGATGCACAGCGGCCAGTCCGGCGACTACCGCGGCATGCCCGTTGCCTCGGTAGTGGTGCTGAAACTGCCGGCAGACGCCAGCATCGAACCAGGAGTCGCGACTCTTTCCGCCTTCTGGTGGCCGTGACGGCTCCAATGTTCGGCCGTACGCGCTGGGGGTGGTGTGGCTTGGCGTTGCTGTGCCTCTGGCCCGCGCTGACGGCGACGGCCGGAAGCTTCGACCCGGCCGCGTCGCGTTTCGGCTTCGAGCTGCGCACGCGCTGGGGAATGAAGCTGGAGGGCGAGTTCAAGCGCTACGAAGGCGAAGTGAAACACCTGCACGATGGCCGCCACCAGGTGGTGCTGCGCATGTTCACCGATTCGGTGGAGATCATCGGCCATCCGCGTTATTCCGAGTGGACCCGGGGCCGCCAGTTCTTCGAAGCCGAGCGCTATCCCGTGGTGGTGTTCGTCTCCAAGCCCTACGACGAACAGTTGCTGAAGCAGGGCGGGGCCCTGGCCGGCGACCTGAGCATCCGCGGCATCACCCGGCCCAAGACCTTGACGGTGGCGCCTTCCACTTGCGCACGTCCGGCCCGGGAGTGCGATGTAGTGGCCACCGGGGCGGTACGGCGCAGCGATTACGACATGGACGACTGGATGATGGCGGTTAGCGATAGAGTGGTGTTCGTGCTGCGCGCGCGGTTGAAGGCGGAGGTTGCGCCATGAATCCCGTTCTTCGCGGTCTGGTGGTGTGGCTGGCGCTGTCGTGCGCGGCCTGCGCCAGCCTGTCCGAGACCCAGCGCAACCGCGCCGCCTCCATCGCGATCGCGGCGCGTTCGCACATCGTGGACTGCAGCGCCGCCGATGCGTGCGCGCGACCCTCGCCGTTGCGCGAACTGAGCGACCGCGCAGACGCCGAATCGACGCCGCAGGCCCCGCGCCACTACGCGCTGATCCTGGACCGCGGCAGCGACGCCCTGCTGGCGCGCGTGAACCTGATCCGCAGCGCGCGCCGCCAGATCGACGTGCAGACCTACATCTTCGACAAGGACGACAGCGCACGGCTGGTGCTGGACGAGCTGCTGGCCGCATCGCGCCGCGGAGTGAAAGTGCGGCTGCTGATCGACCAGCTTTCCGCAATCCCGGATCTGGACATCCTGGCGGCTCTGTCGGGTTCGCACATGAATTTCGAGATCCGCATCTACAACCCCAGCTTCGGCAAGGCCAAGCTCAATTACTTCGACTACGCCGGCAGCGTGCTCTGCTGCTTCCGCCGCTTCAACCAGCGCATGCACACCAAGCTGATACTGGTGGACGCCGCCGTCGGCATCACCGGCGGGCGCAATTACCAGGACGACTATTACGACTGGGACGCCGAGTACAACTTCCGCGACCGCGACGTGCTGGTGGCGGGGCCGGCCTCGCGCGCGATGGCGGCCAATTTCGACGCGTTCTGGAACGCGCGCCGCAGCATCCCGGTGGAGCGCTTGAGCGATGTGGGGCGCAAGCTGCTCAAGGAAGGCGTGCCGGCGATGCCGTCCGATGCGTTCCTGCGGCCGGAACGCGTCGCGGCCTTGTCGGCCGAAGCCGACGACCAGGCCCGGATACGCGACCTGCTGGTCCAGCAGGCGATGCCGGTGGGCGCGGTCAAGTACGTCGCCGATCTGCCGCAGAAGCACCGCCGCGAACGGCCCGCCAACGCGGCCCCGGCGGTGCCGGAACTGAAGACCCTGATCGATGGCGCGCAATCGGAAGTGCTGATCCAGACGCCTTATCTGGTGATGTCCGACGCGGCCCAGGACGTGTTCCGGGCGTTGCGCCAGCGCAAGCCGCCGCCGCAGGTGATCGTGTCCACCAACAGCCTGGCGGCCACCGACAACGCGGTGGTCTATTCCATGTCGTTCAAGTACAAGCGCCGCTATCTGCGCGAGTTCGGTTTCCGCATCTACGAGTACAAACCGTTTCCCGAAGATGCGCCGGTGGACTATGCCGCGCTGATGCCCGATGGGCCGCCGATTGAAATCCAGGAACGTTTTCGTGGTCCGTCCGGTTCGATGGGACCATCCTCGCGATCGGCGGGCGGCGGCGAAACCACGCGCAGGCTGCAGCGCACCGAGTCGCGTCCTTCCTTCCTCAGCAGCGGCGCGGCCACCGAGCCGTTGCCATTGAAGCGCGCCGGCGTACGCATCGGCCTGCACGCCAAATCGATGGTGATCGACAACCGCATCGGTGTGATCGGCACCCACAACTTCGATCCGCGCTCGGAGAACTACAACACCGAGAGCGCAGTGGTGATCGACGATGCCGCCTTCGCACAAGCATTGGCCGCCAGCATCCGCCGCGATACCTCGCCGGAGAACGCCTGGGTGATCGCACCGCGCGCCAAACCGCCGGTGTTGTCGGGGCTTGACTACAGCCTGGGCAAGGTGTCCGAAGCCTTGCCGCTGTTCGACCTCTGGCCGTGGCGTTACGCCACCAGCTATCAATTCAAGCCAGGTCCCGATTGCCCGATGCCGGTGCCGCCGAACGACCCTGCTTTTCATCGCTGCTATGAAGCCGTCGGCGATTTTCCCGAGGTCAACGTTGGACCCAAGTGGTTGTATACGCGTCTATTGACCGCGTTCGGCGCCGGCCTGGTCCCCATTCTCTAAGAGGAGCCGCACATGGCCTTCCGCAATCCCGTCGATATCGATGCCCTCAACGCGCGCGCGCGCGGCTCGCTGGTCGAACACCTGGGCATCGCCGTTACCGAAGCCGGCGACGACTGGCTGCGCGGCACCATGCCGGTCGACGCGCGCACCAGGCAACCCTATGGATTGCTGCATGGCGGCGCCTCGGTCGCGCTGGCCGAAACGCTGGGCAGCATGGCCGGTGGGCTATGCGTGGACACGACGCGGGAAGCGGTGGTGGGTCTGGAGATCAACGCCAACCATCTGCGCGCGGTTCGCGAAGGCACGGTCACCGGCACCGCCCGCGCCCTGCATGTCGGCCGCAGCACGCACGTCTGGGAAATCCGCATCGAGAACGAAGCCGGCAAGCCGGTCTGCATTTCGCGGATCACGCTGGCGGTGGTGCCGGCAGGGTAGGTCGGTGCTACGCCCCCGACGTGCTCCATATCGAGAACGCTCGCTGGCAAGGCGCCGCGTGCGTCGGGGCGTAGCACCGACCTGCGAGGATCAAGCCAGCGCTTAGTAGCCGAACTCCAGACCCATCCGGTATTGTGACGGGATGATTTCCCCCCAACCTCACGCCCTCTCCGGCGGCGGACTGGGGCGCGCGTTCCGCTATCTATATCGCGTTCCCCTGCTGCTGATCCACATCCTGGTGCTGTTGCCGCTGGTGCTGCTGAGCATGGTGCCGCTGTGGTCGGGCATTCGCGTGGGCGGACTGCGGGTAGAGCATCTGGCGATCAAGCTGTGGTCGGCCGGGCTGATGCGCATCTTCGGGTTCCGCCTGCGTCGCATCGGCACACCGTTGCCCGATCCGGCGATGTTCGTCGCCAACCATGTCAGCTGGGTCGACATCGAAATGTTGCACAGCCAGCGCATGATGGGTTTCGTGGCCAAGCAGGAAATCCGCAGCTGGCCAGTGGTGGGTTGGCTGACGGCCCGCGGTGAAACCATCTTCCACCAGCGCGGCAGTCAGGAATCGATGGGCGGGGTGATGCACGCCATGCTGGCGCGCCTGCAGGCCGGTCGGCCGGTCGGGGTGTTTCCCGAAGGACGTACCCGGGATGGTTCCGAAGTAGGCCCCTTCCACGCGCGCATCTTCCAACCGGCGGTAGAGGCCGGCGTGCCGGTGCAACCGGTAGCCCTGCGTTACGGCCCACGCGGCAGCGCGCAGGTGCTGGTGGCGTTCGGCGCCGGGGAAAGTTTCTTCGCCAATTTCATGCGTCTGCTGGGCGAACCGCCGCGCAGCGCCGATATCTGCTTCCTGGCCCCGATCGCGGCCGGCGAGCTGGAAGGCCGCAGCAAGATCGCCGAACTGGCGCGCGAGCGTATCGTTGCGGCGATGGAATCGGATCGATGAACGGCTTTGGAGGCAATGCTCCAGACAACGCGAGCATGCTCGCCCCGATGCTGACTGCCGACGACTACCATCCGCCCAAATGGCTGCATAACCCGCACCTGCAATCGGTGCTGAGTTCCAGTGGCCTGCGCCGCCGTCGTGGCCTGCGCGCGCTCAACGCCACCGGTGCGGTGACCACCGAGCATATCTTCGACGGCGGCGATGGCGTGCGCCTGCAGGGCTGGCACAGCGCAGTGCCGGGCAAGACGTCCAGCGGCCTGGCGTTGCTGCTGCACGGCTGGGAAGGCAGCACCGAATCCAGCTACATGCGCATGACTGCCGCGCGCCTGCTCGAGGCCGGTTTCGAAGTGGTGCGCTTGAACTTCCGCGACCACGGCGGCACCCACCATCTCAACGAAGAAATCTTCCACTCCAACCGGTTGGACGAAGTAGTCAACGCGGCCGTCGACGTGGCCCGTCGCTTCCCGCACCGCAGGTTCGTGGCGGCCGGCTATTCATTGGGCGGAAATTTCGTGCTGCGCCTGGCCTTGCGCGCGCCGCTGGTCGGCCTGCCGTTGGCGCGGGTGGCATCGGTTTGCCCGGTACTGGACCCTTCCGCATCGCTGATGGGCATGGAAGAAGGGTTGCCGCTGTACCACTGGTATTTCCAGCGCAAGTGGCGGCACTCGCTGGAGCGCAAGCGCGAGCTGTTTCCCGAGCGCCACAACTACGACGACGAAACCCTGGCCAAGAGCGTACGCGACCTGACCAAGTGGATGGTCGAGCGGCATACCGATTTCGGCACCATCGACGATTATTTCGAAGGTTATTCCATCGCCGGCAGCCGCCTTGGCGGGCTGACGGTGCCGGCCGATATCCTGATGGCCGAGGACGACCCGGTCATTCCTTTCGCCCATTTCCAGGCCTGGCAATTGCCGGCGCTGGCGCATCTGGAGACCGCGCGCTGGGGCGGGCACTGCGGGTTCATCGAAAACGCGGCCTGCGACGGTTTCGGCGAGCGCTGGGTAACCGGACGTCTGTTGCAGGACGTTTGACCGGGTGCGCAAGTCCGGGCGGCTAGAATAGGGGTTTATTCAACGCTGCCGGATTCCATGCAAGACAAGATCACCGACGCCCTGCGCCGCAATGCGGCGGAAGAAGCCCTCATCTACGCGCGCGAATGGATCCACCAGAGTCCGGACGATGCCCAGGCGCATCGTTGGCTGGCGGTGGCCTCCCAGCAACGTGGCGACCACTCCGACGCCTTGCGCAGCATCGAGCGCGCCATCGAGCTGGCGCCCGAGAACGACGCCCTGCAATTGGTGCGCGCCAACCTGCTGATCGCAGGAAGGCAATGGGAAGAGGCGAACGCGGCGCTGAACAGGGCCAGCGACCTCAACCCCAACCAGTTGGGCGCCTATCTGATGCAGGCGCAGCTGGCGCTGGGCCGCGGCGACCTGGACGAAGCCGAACGCCTGAACCGCCTGGCGTCGCGGGTGGCGCCGGATCACCCGCAGCTGGCGGTCGTCGAGGGCATGCTCGCCTTGCAGCGCGGCAACGTGGACAGCGGGTTGAAGCGGGTCTCGGCCGCTTTGCAGCAGGTGCCGGACGACGTGCAGCTGCGTTACGTACTTGGCTTTCTGTACCTGCGCAAACAGCACTGGGCCTTCGCCGAACAGGCATTCCGTGGCGTGGTCGACCAACTGCCGGACGCTCGCAATCTTCGCGCATTGATCGCCGATCTGATCAACCGCCAAGGCCGGCCGGCCGAAGCGGCTGCGGAGCTCGCTCCGCTTTTGGCTGATCCGGCGACGGCCACACCCGTGATCAAGCGCGCCGCTGGCCTGCTGCACGTCGCCGCCGGTCAAGTCGAACAGGCGCTGCCCCTGCTGCGCAGCGCGCTCGCCCTCCAGCCCACCGATCTGCCGACGTTGCAAGGGCTGGTGGCCGCGTGGCGCGCGTTGGAATTGGAGGACGACGCCCGAGCCTCGCTGGAAGCGGCTCTGGCCACCACCACCGATGCCCCCGACCTGTGGCGCGCCCGCCTGGTGTTCACGCCGGATGCCGACACCTGGCGTGCGGTGATCGAACGCTGGGCTGCGGCCATGCCGAAGTCGACGCTGCCGCTGGAAATCCTGCTGCAACGGCAGCAGCAAGACGGTGACCGCGGCGCGGCCGAGGCCACCGCAGCGCGCCTGTTGAAATTGGCGCCCAGCCACCCGGAAGCGCGCCTGCAGGTGCTGGATGGGCTGATGGTCCAGAATCCTGGAGCGGCAATTGCCCAGATCGATGCCTGGCTGGCGGCCGCCACCGACCCTTCCGAGCGTCGATTCCTGCTGGGCCTGCTGGGTTTAAGCCAAGACCGGGCCGGACAGTCCGCCAAGGCGGTGGCCGCGTGGTCGCAGATGCAGAGCGAACTGGTGTCGCAGCTGGTGCCGTTGCCGCCCCTGAGCGCGCCGCGCATGGAATGGCCCGAACTGGCGCCCACCTCCGTAAACGCCGCCAAAGTGATGTTCCTGTGGGGGCCGCCCGGTTCGGGCGTCGAAAAACTGGCTGCGGTCATGGCCGCCGCGGGAGATCCGTTCCGCGCCGATCGCTTCGGGCCGCAACCGCCACAGGATGGCTTCCAGAACTATGCCGTCATCGATGGACTAGCCTCCGGCAAGCTGTCAGGCCAAGAGGTGGCCGCGCGCTGGCGCCAGGCACTGCCGTCGCGCCAGTTGGCCTCGGGCGATGTTTTCGACTGGCTGCCCTGGTGGGACAACACGCTGCTGATCTCGCTGCGTCCGCATGTGCGCGAAGGCATGCTGATGATGGCCATCCGCGATCCGCGCGACATGCTGTTGGACTGGCTGGCCTTCGGATCGGCCGCGCCGTTCGCCATGCCGTCGGTGCAGGAGGCCGCGACTTGGTTGGCCGGTTCGCTCAGTCAGGCCGCGGCGTTGTTCGAGAACCAGTGGTATCCCAACCGCGTGGTCCGCACCGATACGATCGGCAACGATCCGCGGGTCGCTGCCGAGCTGATCGGCGAAGCCCTGCTGCTGTCGATGCCGGCGCCGCTCGCGATCGGCCCGGCGCACTTCCCGACCGGTCATTGGCGCCATTACCGCGAAGCGCTGGGCGACGCGTTCGCCGTGCTTGCGCCGATCGCGCAGCGGATGGGTTACCCGGAAACCTGATCGGTCACAGGAGACAAAGATGCGCATCCACAGCGACAGCTTCGCCAACGGCAAGACGATCCCGGCCGAATTCGCCATGGACCGGGGCGATGGATTCGCGGGCAACCGCAATCCGCACCTGGCCTGGGAAAACGTTCCCGGGGGCGCACGGTCGTTCGCGTTGTTGTGCATAGATCCGGATGCGCCGACGGTGCCTGAAACCGTGGGTCGCGGCGATCTTGAGATTCCGGTGGAACAACCGCGCGGGGATTTCATTCACTGGACGATGATCGACATCGCCGCCGATGTGCGCCTGATCGAAGCAGGCAGCTGCAGCGACGGGATCACGCCGAAGGGCAAGCGGAATCCGCCGGGTCCACCGGGTGCGCGTCAGGGATTGAACGATTACACCGGCTGGTTCGCCGGCGATGCGGACATGGGCGGCGATTATTTCGGTTACGACGGCCCGTATCCGCCGTTCAACGACCTGCGCACGCACCGGTATTTCTTCCGCTTGTTCGCACTGGACGTGGAAAAGCTCGATGTGTCCGAGCGCTTCACCGCAGCAGACGTGTTCCATGCCATGCACGGTCACGTGCTTGGCGAAGCGCTCGTGTACGGCACTTACTCGCTGAATGTGAAAGCCAAGGGCTGATGTTCTCTTGTAGGAGCGACGCGAGTCGCGAGGTTCTCAAACCACCAGCACCAGCACAAATGATCCGCCGCAGCCGCAACCGATCGACACCAATCTATTGAGATTGCACGAAGCGCGACGCCAGATGAAATCACTGTTTCGCGACTCGCGTCGCTCCTACGAAGGGTGCGTCACCGCTTCACTGTTTCCGATTCGACCACCATGTCCAGTACATAGGCGACCGACGAGGCGTCGGCCGGCACCGGATCGCGCTTGTAGCGCTTCACCCGCAACACGTTGCGGACGCCGGCTTCATGGGTATAGCCCTCGATCCCTTCGTAGAAGTTCCGGAATTCGCCGGCCGTCCCGGTCTTGATGCCTTGCGCGTCGTACTTGATTTCACGCACCTGCAGGCACTTCATGTCAGGGATCAGCGGATGGTTGCAGGGTTTGGTCTGCGCCGCGACTTCGAGGAAGGCGGTTTCGCCAGGGCCGCCATAGCGGGTTTCGGCGGTGGGTTCGCCTTTGAACGTCAGCACATCGCCGTTGCTGCCGGTCAGCGTCAGCATAGGCGCATCGCCCGACTGCAGCGCGAAGGTCGATTCCGCTTCCAGGCGCTTGCCGATTTCCTGGTCCAGCGCCATCAGTTTGGCGTCGGCGCAGGCCATCAGGGTCGACGCCAGCCGGTCGAACTTCAGCTTGTCGCCCTCGACCGAATAGGCGCCGCCCATGTGGTTGCAGGTGTTGCCGACACTGACGCGTCCTTCCGCGAAATCGAGCTGCAGCGGTTTGTCCGCGTTGACGAAAAGCGCGTCGATGCGGTTTCCGCTGGTGTCTTTGGCTTCGCTCAACCGCCAGTGATAAGCGGAAAGAGCGGTCGTATCGGCCGGCGCGGGTTGTGTTGCGGCGGGAGCGGTGGAGGTAGGCGGTGTAACGGGCTCACCTTGCGGAGTCTTGGCGCAGGCAGCCAGCGCGAGCGGCAGCATCAGAATCAGATAGCGTTTCATTTCATTCTCCGGTGATGGATTCAGGCAAACGCATCGACGCAATGAATGGGGTGAAATATCCGGACCGACGTAGGAGCGATGTAGGACCGACGTGAGTCGCGAAACAATAGATCAATCGCGACTCACGTCGCTCCTACCCTCCTATCAGTCCGGTCAACTCCCCGCAGGCACCAGCAGCAGCAACACTACGCCCAACACCAGACGATAAATGGCGAACGCGGTGAAGCGGTGACTCTGGATATAGCTCAGCAGCCATTTCACCGCGATGAAGGCGGTGACGGCCGAAGCGACGAAAGCGACGGCGAACGCCGTCCAGTCTTCGTTCGCTGCCTGGCCCGATCGCAACACATCGATCAGCTCATAACCGGTGGCCGCGAACATGGTCGGAATGCCGACCAGGAAGGCGAATTCGGTTGCCGCGGGACGGTTGGTGGTGCCGGCGAGCAGGGCCACGAAGATGGTAGCGGACGACCGGGAAGTTCCGGGAAACACGCCCGCCACGACCTGCGCTATGCCGACCAGGATCGCGACGGTCCAGGTGATCTCGCTGCGCTCTCCCAGCGCGCGGGCGCGGCGGGCAGCGAAGTATTCGGCGGCCATCATCCAGATACCGCCGAGGATCAGCGCCCAGGCGATCGGCGTGACCGCGGTCGGAAGTTCGAAGCCCAGCTTCTTCACCAGCACGCCGAGTACGGCGGTAGCGCCGAAGGCGACCGCCAGTTTCAGCATGTAGTCGCGCGCCAGCACCGGGCTCAGCGCCATGCCGGCAGGGTCGCGGCCGGCGGGCGCACCACGGCCGAAGAACCCCATCGCCAGATCCCACAGCCGTTGCCTGTAGATCAGCACTACGGCCAGGATCGCGCCGGCCTGGATGCCGATGTTGAACAGATCGCTGCGATGGCCCAGCCAGCGCTCGGCGATCAGCAGGTGCCCGGTGCTGGAGATGGGCAGGAATTCGGTAATGCCTTCGATGACGCCGAGGAGCAGGGCTTTGAGCAGATCGATCATGAATTGGGGTCTGGATGGGGGTGTAATGGCTTCGGGCAGTCAAAGGGCCTGGCCGCCTGAAGAGGGCAGCCGCCTCAAAAGGATCGTCATCCCAGCTTTCGCTGGGATGACGACTTTTTTACGGGCCACGTTTGGTGCGACGGCTCCCCCAAGAATAGTGGATTTATAAAGCACCAATAAGGTGCAATTTCTACGCGAAAATCCCCAGAACTGTGCATAAGACGTCTATCTGTGACGCGTCGCACCATACAAATCAGCCACTTACGGTGCTTCCAACCTTGGCATGCGGCTTGCAATAGGTACCTCACTCATTTCCAACCCGAGGTTCCAAGATGTCTGCGGACAAAGTCGAAAAGCTGATCAAGGACAACAAGGTCGAGTTCGTCGACCTGCGCTTCGCCGATGTGCGTGGCATCCAGCACCACGTGACCTTCCCGGCCAACATCGTCGATGAGTCGCTGTTCGAAGACGGCCGCATGTTCGACGGCAGCTCCATCAGCGGCTGGAAGGGCATCAACGAATCGGACATGGTCCTGCTGCCCGACGCCAGCACCGCCTACCTGGATCCGTTCACCGCCGACCCGACCGTGGTGCTGACCTGCGACGTGCTGGACCCGGCCACCATGCAGGGCTACTCGCGCTGCCCGCGCGGCATCGCCAAGCGCGCCGAAGCCTTCCTCAAGTCCAGCGGCATCGCCGAGCAGGCGTTCTTCGGCCCGGAACCGGAATTCTTCATCTTCGATTCGGTGCGTTACGCCAACGACATGGGCAACACCTTCTTCAAGATCGAATCCGAAGAAGCGGCCTGGAACAGCGGCACCAAGTACGAAGGCGGCAACAGCGGCTATCGCCCGGGCGTGAAGGGTGGCTACTTCCCCGTCGCCCCGGCCGACACCCTGCACGACATCCGCGCCGAGATGTGCAAGACGCTGGAACAGGTCGGCATCGAAGTCGAAGTGCACCACCATGAAGTGGCCACTGCCGGCCAGTGCGAGATCGGCACCAAGTTCAATTCGCTGGTGAAGAAAGCCGATGAACTGCTGACGATGAAGTACATCGTCAAGAACGTGGCCTTCCGCAACGGCAAGACCGCGACCTTCATGCCCAAACCCATCGTCGGCGACAACGGCAGCGGTATGCACGTGCACCAGTCGCTGGCCAAGGGCGGCACCAATCTGTTCACCGGCGACGGCTACGGCGGCCTGTCGCAGCTGGCGCTGTGGTACATCGGCGGCATCTTCAAGCACGCCAAGGCGATCAACGCCTTCGCCAACTCGGGCACCAACAGCTACAAGCGTCTGGTCCCGGGCTTCGAGGCGCCAGTGATGCTGGCGTATTCGGCGCGCAACCGTTCGGCCTCGTGCCGCATTCCGTGGGTGTCCAACCCGAAGGCGCGCCGCATCGAGATGCGCTTCCCCGATCCGCTGCAGACCGGCTACCTGACCTTCACCGCGCTGATGATGGCCGGCCTGGACGGCATCAAGAACCAGATCGATCCGGGCGAGCCGTCGGACAAGGACCTGTACGACCTGCCGCCGGAAGAAGAGAAGAACATCCCGCAGGTCTGCTCCAGCCTGGACCAGGCGCTGGAAGCGCTGGATGCCGACCGCGAGTTCCTCAAGGCCGGCGGCGTGATGAGCGACGACTTCATCGACGGCTACATCGCGCTGAAGATGCAGGAAGTGACCAAGTTC
>CAMLGZ010000041.1 GCA_946479745.1 uncultured Pseudoxanthomonas sp.
TCGCCGAAGGCGCCCAGGTACTTTGATTGCAGCTTGCCTTGGCCGTCCAGCTGCACCTCGAAGCGCTTCACGCGCTGGTCCAGTTCTCCCATGGGCGGCAACTTGCCGGTCCTGAAATCGGCCATGAAACTGTCGGTGACGAAAAGCTCCAGATCGTCCGGTCCGTTTTCGCGCACCCACAAACCATAGGGAACGCGCAGCACGTCCTGGCCTACGACGCCGAGCGGCGCGAAGTCAGGCAGCTTGAACACCTGCACGCGATGGTTGTCGCGTTCGGCGACGAACAGCAGGTCGCCGTAGACCGCGATGCCGTTGGGGCGGTTGAACTGCGAAACGCCTTCGCCGGGGCCGCCGACGCTACGCAGGCGCTGGCCGGTCTCGGCGTCGTAGACCACCAGGCGATGGCTGGATTTGGCGGTGGCGATCAACCAGAGGTGGCCGTCCTCGGTGGGCCAGACCGCCAGCGAATCGAGTTCGTCCTCCGGACTTTCCGTGGAAACCCAGGCCTCGGCAATCACCGCATCCACCGTGGTCGTGGGCTTTGGAACCTCGGCCGCGGAGGTGTGTGGGCGCGGAGCGGTGGCGCAGGCCGCCAGCAGCGCCAGACAGGCGCCGAGAGCAAGTCTGGCAAGAGCAGGTCGGGAAGATCTCATTTGATAATTATGCGTTAAGGATGGTGGGGCCTGCGACCAGTATTGTGACTCAATTCATCGCTTTATCCGAATAAAGCGATTGACATCCCGAAAAACCGCTGGCAAGCTGACGCCACCATCGAGACCGGCAGAGGGACAGGCCCTTTGAAGCCGGGGCAGCCAGGCGACGCGCAAGCGGCGCCCAGGTGCCAAATCCTGCGGAGACCTCTGCGTCTACCGGAAGATGGTTCGACCCTGCCTTGCGCAGGGCGAACGCCGAGCTCCGCGAAGCTCGATGGTTGTAGTCCAAGTTCCTCCACTGGATACCGCCATGAGCTTCGTCAACGCCGCCCTGCATGTTGTTCCTTCCCTGCAACCGTCGCCGGCCTACGAGCCGTCGTCGGAAGCCGTGCGCGAGTTGCGCGGCGAAATCAGCCTGCGCCTCGAACTGCGCCACGCCGGCGTCCGCCAGGTGACCTTGCGCTATGAATTGCTGGGCGAGGCGGGCTTGCCGGTCGTCTTCGTGGCCGGCGGCATTTCGGCGCACCGCCATGTGGTGGCCAGCGAAACTTTTCCCGAGAATGGTTGGGCCAACGCATTGGCGCAGGCCGGTCGCGCGCTGGATCCGACGCGGCGCCGGTTGCTGGCCATCGACTACGTCGGCGCCGACGGCAAGCTGGACGTGCCGCTGGAAACCGCCGATCAGGCCGATGCCATCGTGCAGCTGCTGGATGCGCTGAAAATCGAGAAGCTGCACGCCTTCGTCGGTTATTCGTATGGCGCGCTGGTCGGCTTGCAGCTGGCGGCGCGCCATCCCGCGCGCCTGCGCAAGTTGATCGCGGTGAGCGGCGCGCATCGCGCGCATCCTTATGCCTCGGCTTGGCGCGCGTTGCAGCGCAAGGCCGTGGCGCTGGGCCAGTTGCAGTGCGCCGACGCGCAGGGACTTTCGCTGGCGCGCCAGTTCGCGATGCTGAGCTATCGCACGCCAGAGGAATTCGACGAGCGCTTCGACGCGGCTCCGGAAATCATCAACGGCCGCGTGCGCTGCGCCGCCGAAGATTATCTGGACGCCGCCGGTGCGCAATACGTGGCGCGCACACCGGTCACCGCCTACCTGCGCCTGTCCGAATCCATCGATCTGCATCGTCTGGATCCTGCCCAGGTCGGCGTGCCGACCGTGGTGGTCGCCGTGGAGGGCGATCGCCTGGTGCCGCTGGCCGATTCGGTGGCGCTGGTCGAAGGCCTGGGCACTCGCGGCCAACTGCGCGTGCTGCGCTCGCCCTACGGCCACGACGCCTTCCTGAAGGAAACCGACCGCATCGACAACATTCTGGTAGCCGCCCTGCGCGATGCCGACCGCAACGAAACCGGAGAAACCGCATGAGCCGCTCCACCGACAACGACATTTCCTGTAGCTCGGCGACTTCCGCCGTACGCGCCGGCATCGACCGCGACACCGCCTACGGCGCAGTCACGCCGCCTATCGTGCTGTCGTCCAACTTCAGTTTCGACGGCTTCGGCAACAAGCGCCAGTATGACTACACGCGCAGCGGCAATCCGACCCGCGATCTGCTGGGCGAAGCATTGGCCGAACTGGAGGGCGGCGCAGGCGCGGTGGTCACCGCTACCGGCATGGCTGCCATCACCCTGGTGTTGAACGCCTTGCTGGAACCGGGCGATCGTCTGGTGGTACCGCACGATGCCTACGGCGGCAGCTGGCGCCTGTTCAATGCGCTGGCCAAGAAAGGCCATTTCGAACTGATCACGGCCGATCTGACCGATCCGCGCTCCTTCGCCGATGCGCTGGCGCAGTCGCCGAAGCTGGTGCTGATCGAAACGCCTTCCAACCCGCTGCTGCGCATCACCGACCTGCGCTTCGTCATCGACGCGGCGAAGAAAGCCGGCGCGATCACCGTGGTCGACAACACTTTCCTGTCGCCGGCATTGCAGAAACCCATCGAGTTCGGCGCCGACGTGGTGCTGCATTCCACTACCAAGTACATCAACGGCCATAGCGACGTGGTGGGCGGTGCGGTGGTGGCGCGTGAAGCGGAAACGCACGAAAAACTCGTCTGGTGGGCCAACGCACTGGGCTTGACCGGTTCGCCGTTCGACAGCTTCCTCACCCTGCGCGGATTGCGCACGCTGGATGCGCGCCTGCGCGTGCACCAGGAAAACGCCACCGCCATCGCCGCGTTGCTGGATGAGCATCCGGTGGTTTCCAAGGTGTATTTCCCGGGTTTGGCCTCGCATCCCGGTCATGCCGTCGCCGCACGGCAGCAGAAGGGTTTTGGCGCGATGCTGAGCGTGGAACTGCAGGGCGGCGCGCATGGCCGTCAGGAGCACGCCGTGCGCGCGTTCGTCGACGGATTGCAGTACTTCACCCTGGCCGAATCGCTGGGAGGCGTGGAAAGCCTGATCGCGCATCCTGCGACCATGACCCATGCGGCGATGACCGCCGAAGCGCGTGCCAAGGCCGGTATCTCCGATGGCCTGTTGCGTCTGTCGGTGGGCATCGAATCCACCGACGATCTGATCGCAGACCTGTCGCTGGCCTTGCTGCGCGCCGAACGCGCCATCGCCAGCCAGGCCGAAGACGAACGCATCCTAGTCGACGCATGAGCAGCGTCGTGCAGCTGGCGACCGCGTACCGCTCGGTGCCGGCGCCGAAACTGGCTCTGTTGGGCACCGGTGTGGTGGGTACGGCCTTCGTGGCGCGTTACCAACGCTTGCAGCAGTCCGGCCATTCCTTGCCCGCGTTCGCATGGCTGTCCAACTCGCGCGCGCTGCAGTATTGCGATGATGTTCCTGCCCGTGCGCTGGAACAGGCCAGGACATCCACGCAGGAAGCAGGCGCGTTACCGCCCTGGGCGGAAAGCGAAGCGTTGCGGCGCGGCGACGTGCTGGTCGACGCGACAGCGAGCGAAAACGTTGCCGATTGGCATGCGGCCTGGTTGGCCCGCGGCGTGCACGTGGTCACCGCCAACAAACTGGGACGCGGCGGAGTGCTTTCGCGTGCGAGCGCCATCGCAGAGGCAAAGCAGGAAGGCAACGCGCGCTATGGCGACAGCGCTACCGTAGGCGCGGGATTGCCCCTGCTGCGCAGCCTGCGCGAGCTGGTGGCCGGCGGCGACCGCATCCATCGGGTCGAAGGCGTACTGTCGGGCTCGCTGGCCTGGCTGTTCAATCATTACGACGGCATGCGTCCGTTCTCCGGCTTCGTACGCCAGGCACGCGAACTCGGCTACACCGAACCGGACCCACGCCTGGATCTTTCGGGCGAGGACGTGCGTCGCAAACTGCTGATTCTGGCGCGCGCGGCGGGGTTGCCGCTGCATGCGGAAGAAGTGAAAGTGGAGTCGCTGGTGCCGCAAAGGCTTACGGCGCTTCCGTTGCAGGAAATCGACGAGGGGCTGGAACTGCTGGACGCGCCGCTGGCGGCGCGCTTCAAGGACGCCTACCGCAATGGCGACAAGCTGCGTTTTCTCGGCCGTTTCGACCAGGACGGCGCGCGTGTCGGCGTGCAGGCGTTGCCGGCCGATCATCCGCTCTGCGGCGGGGGCGGCGCCGACAACCGCGTCGCCATTTTCAGCGACCGCTATAGCGAGCAGCCTCTGGTGATCCAGGGGCCGGGCGCGGGTGCGGAAGTGACGGCGGCGGCACTGTTGGACGACGTGCTGAGTGTCGGGGCTTAGGCTTCCGGTACCGGCGTCAATTCCGCCGACCCGCTTCCGCTAGAATGCCAAGACAGGCCGCGGAGCGGCGATGAGTGATACGAGATGACCGCGTCTATCGATGCCGACCGCGCATTGCGTGTGGCGCTGCTGGAGGACGACCTCCTGCTGCGCGATCGCGTACTGCTGCCAGGGCTGAGGGATTTCGGTTTCGAAGTCATCGGCCTGGAGACCGCGGCCGAACTGCATGAGCACCTGAAGATCCAGCCCACCGATATCGTGGTGCTGGACGTGGGTTTGCCGGACCAGAGCGGGTTCATGGTGGCGCGCCAGTTGCGCAGCCAGTCGCCTTCACTGGGCATCGTCATGCTGACGGGGCGGGGCGAAACTCCGGACCGCGTGCGCGGCCTGAGCGAAGGCGCCGACGCTTATCTGTCCAAACCGGTCGAAATCGAACTGCTGGCGGCCACGCTGCACAGTCTGGCACGCCGCGTGCGCGGGAAAAACGATCCCGTCGCCGCCACGCAGGGCTGGCGACTGGACGGCGGCGGCTGGTGCCTGGTCGCGCCTTCCGGCGGCAACGTGGCGTTGACCAAGAGCGAACGCCGCTTGTTCCAGCGCTTGCTGGCTTCTTCGGGCGAGATCGTGACGCGCGAAGCGCTGATCGCCACGCTCACCGAAAACGTCTACGACTTCGATACCCATCGGCTGGACTCGATGATCCATCGCCTGCGGCGCAAGGTCGCCGAGGCCTGTGGCGAGCGGTTGCCGCTGATCGCCGTGCATGGCGAGGGCTATGTGCTGAACGCGCTCAGATAGATCGTGATCAGACAGATCACGCTCGACCACATCACGATCAGATGAATCAGGGAGTTTCCGCTGCCGATACGGGCAACGTGGAAGCGTCGTCCTGGTTGGCCGTCGCCAACGGCAACAATATGCGGAACAGGGTGCCGCTGCCCGGCGTGCTGGCCACTTCGATCGTGCCGCCCGCGTTTTCCACCAGATCGCGTACCACCGACAACCCCAGGCCGGTGCCGCTGTCGGCGGGTTTGGTGGTGTAGAACGGTTCGAAAGCGCGGTGCAGGATTTCTTCGCTCATGCCGTGGCCGGTGTCGGCCAGACCGATCTCGATGCACTGGCCGCGGCCGGGGATCTGCACGCGTTCGGCGGTGATGCTGAAGCGTCCGCCGCCGAGCATGGCGTCGCGCGCGTTGGCGGCGATGTTGAGCATCATCAGTTCGAACTGGCTGCGGTCCAACCGCACCGGCAGCGGTGCCGGATCGATCCGGGTTTCCATCTGGATATCGGCGTCGAACAGCTGGCGCAGCATCGGCTGCAGTTCCTTGATCGCATGGCCGGCATCGAAAGACTCTACCCGGGCCACGTCGTGGCGGCCGAAACGCAGCAGCTTGCGGCTGATCGCGGTGCCGCGGCGGGCGGCGATTTCCACGCCTTCCAGCGATTCCTCCAGACCGTCGGCGCGAGCGCGATCAGCGAGGCCGGGTTCGGCCTGGTGGCGCTGCGAGGCGAAGCCCAGGATCACGCCGAGGATATTGTTGAAATCGTGGGCGATGCCGCTGGCCAAACGGCCGGTGGCTTCCATCTTCTGCGCATGGATCAATTGCGACTGCGCGCGTTCGCGTTCGGCCATCTCGCGTTGCAACTCATGGCTGCGCGTGATCGATTCGTCGAGGCTTTCGCGCAGCGCCTGGATCGTGCGGTCGAGAACCGCGGTGATCAACAGATGGCTGATGAGCACGGCCGGCACGTTGAGCAGGGCACCACGGAGGGCCGCTGCGTCGCCACCGTCGGCCCTGATGTCGGTGATGAAGCCTATGCCGAACACCACCATCAGCAAACCGAACACGGCCCACAGCGCGCCGCGGCCCAGCACAAGGCCGGCGATCACCAGCGGCAGGATGGTCGGCGCCGGATCGATCACTCCGGGCTGGACTCCGAACTGGAAGAACACGATTCCCAACGAAATAAGTTGCGGCGCCAGGAACAGCATGATCGCGGGCCGGAACCGGCCGCGCCGGATCAGGACGATGCTGACCCAGGCCAAGGCAATGATGACCACGTCCATCAGCAGGACGATCATCCTGCCTTCGGTGGGTAGCGCGCCGCGGGCCAGGATGCGCCAGACCCAGTTCAGCGGCAGCAACAGGCCGTAGCAAAGCAACAGCAGCTGCATGACCGGCGCATTGCGGCGATCCACCGGGTCGGCGATCGGCGCGCTGCGCAACCAGTTATGTACGAGCTTCCACATCGGCGGGGGCCTTCAGGGGGAGTGCGGGCGGCGCTTCGGACGCGTCCGTAGACGCGATGCGCCCGGCTGCCGGAGCCGCCGATCAGGCGGTGAGAATGGCGTGAGTATCGAGTGAGAACGTGCGCGTGACAACCGAAGCGCCCGCGCCGTACTTTCGACCACGGCCCAAGGCGATGATCCATCGGAACACGCCACACGAAAGCCAGACAGTTGCCCAAGGCGGGGGCGGGTCTCAAAAAAACTGCAAACGATGCTGCGGCAACGTCCGGTTCGATCCGGGCGTTCATGGCCGACGGGCGTCCTTTGCTCCTGAAAAAACTATCTGGTGAGAGAGGGGTCGGATGAACAAGGTATTCAGTCTGGTATGGAGCCGGTCCAAGCAAGCGCTGGTGGTCGCGTCCGAGCTGGCATCGGCGCAGGGCGGGAAGGGGGGGCGGGCGCGTTTGCGCGATGCCACTGTGGGCGCAGTGTTGCTGGGCTGCGGTATCGCCATGGCGATGCCTGCGGCTCACGCGGCGGAACTGACCATCGAACGCGACGGCGACGTCTGCACCGCGCACGTGGCGGGCCAGACCGAAGCCCGGCAGATCGATTGCGCCTTGTTCGAGCAAGCCAATGTCGGCATCAACGCGGTGGTCGGCAGCGGCTACTTCCTAGCCGACGGCGTCGGCGACGGCAGCGACGACCCCACGGTTTCCGGCGACGGTGCGCTGGCGGCCGGCCGCAATAGTTTCGCGGTGAACAACGCCACCACTGCGGTGGGCAGCGAAAGCGCCGCGTTCGGTCTGGGCGCCAGCGCGTTCGGCCAGGGCGCCATGGCGTTCGGCGACGCCAGCGTCGCGATCGGACAAAGCGCCTATGCCTCCGGCGATGGCCCAGTCATGGGTTTGGGCAACACCGCGATTGGCGCTTCGGCTTCGGCCGAAGCCGAGCAGGGCGGGACCGCAGTAGGTGCGCTCAGCCTGGCTGCCGGCACTGGTTCCACGGCTATCGGCGGTGATGCGCAGGCCTACGGCGATGGCAGCCTGGTGGCTGGTTTCGGCAGCGGCGCCAATGGCGAGGCCGGCGTGGCGCTCGGTGCCAATTCGCGCGCCCTTGGCGGCGACTTCGGCGTCGCCATCGGCGGCTCCAGCTATGCGATCGGCCAAGGCGCCACCAGCGTTGGCGGTCTGGCCTGGGCTGAAGGCGATTACGCGCTGGCATCGGGCTATTACTCCACCGCCGTGGGCGATGGCAGCATCGCGCTCGGAGGCGGCGTCGGCGTGGATCTGGATGGCGACGGTGTGATCGGTCCCGGCGAGGCCACCCTTGCGGCGGGTTCTCATGCCGCCGCGCTTGGCTATCAGGCCGCGGCTCTCGGCGACGGCGCACTGGCACTCGGCGACCAGGCGCAGGCCTTGCAGCTCAACGCCACCGCCGTAGGCGCCATGAGCGTGGCGGCAGGCGAATCCAGCACTGCTACCGGCGCCAACAGTGTCTCCAACGGTGTGGAGAGCAGCGCCTATGGCGCCAACAGCTATGCCGACGCCGATTACTCGACGGCCATCGGCAGCGGCAGTCTGGCCCTGGGCAGCGGTTCGACCGCAGTCGGCACCGGCGCCAACGCACTGGGCAACGAGAGCGTGGCCAGCGGTTACGGCAGCGTGGCGATGGGTGAATGGTCCATCGCCCAAGGCAGCAGCAGCCAGGCACTGGGCGATGCCTCTATCGCGATCGGCGTGCAGAGCCTGGCCAGCGGTACCGATAGCATCGGCATCGGTGCGGGCAGCCAGGCGGGCGACTTCGGCACCGCCGTTGGCTCGCTGAGCAATGCCACCGGCTACGGCGCCAGCGCTTTCGGCGACAACGCTTGGGCGACGAACGATTTCTCTTTGGCTATGGGCGCCAATTCCACCTCGCTGGGTGTGGGTGGTATCGCCATTGGCACAGACAGTTACGTCGGCGCCAATGCCAGGCACGGTATCGCCATTGGCAATCTGGTGTCGGCCGAAGGCAATAATTCAATCGCAATCGGTGGTCTGTGGACCACCGCGGGCGCCGACGGTGCGATCGCCATCGGCGGCACCAAGGCCTGCACCGCCTTCGCGTGTATCGAGGAGAACACCTTGGCCTGGGGTATCAACAGTGTCGCGCTGGGTGCTGGTGCGACGACCCAGGCGGATGGCGCAACCGCGCTGGGTGCCGGTGCGCAGGCCGGGGGAATTGATTCGATCTCAATCGGCATGGATTCGAGGGCATGGACCAACAACTCCACCGCCATCGGCGCCCGCACCTATGCGATGGGCGACAACTCGGTCGCGCTCGGTGCCGATTCGGTTACCTCGCGCGCCAACACGGTGACGGTGGGCAGCGAATGGACCGGCATGACGCGCCAGATCACCGGCGTGGCGGATGGCACCGAAGCCAACGATGCAGTGAATGTGGCGCAGTTGAATGCGGTGGCCGACAGTGTCGGCGACGCCAACGACTATCTCTCGGTCAACGGCTTGGGCGACGGAACCGATGCGGCCATCGCCGAGGGCGAGAACGCCAGCGCGGTGGGCGCCAATGCGGTAGCTATCGGCACTGAGAGCAGCGCACTCGGTTACCAGAGCAATGCCGTCGGCGACTACTCGACCGCGATAGGCGGCAGCAGCCTGGCTTTAGGCGCGGGGTCGTCGGCGCTTGGCACCGGCGCCAGCGCCATCGGCGACTACAGCAGCGCCAATGGCTATGGCGCGATTGCTGAAGGTTCCAACAGCAATGCGTTCGGCGCCAACGCAGCGGCGATCGGCAACTCGAGCTTCGCCGGCGGCGATAGCGCGCAGGCCAATGGCGGCGGCAGCGTGGCCTTGGGCGCCAGCAGTATCGCCAACGGTTCCAACGGCGTTTCCATCGGTGCTGGCAGCGAGTCGAATGGCTTCTTCTCCATGGCCATCGGCGGCTCGGCGCTGGCCGACGCTCCGTTCTCGACGGCTATCGGCGCAATGGCTACCGCGGCGTCATGGCAAAGCACGGCGATGGGTTCGGGTTCCGCGGCGCTGGGTTGGGTTTCCACGGCTGTGGGCGCCGGTTCCACCGCGGGCGATGGCGGCGTGGCGATCGGCGCCGGCGCAACGTCGGGCTACTGGTCTTACGACGAGAGCACCGGAGAGACCACGTTCGTCGGTACCTCCGGGACCGCGGTCGGCGAGAATGCCTCGGCCTCCGGCATGTTCAGTACCGCCCTGGGCGGATTCTCCGAGGGCTCTTCCACATCGGCGCGGGCGACCGGGCTGTACAGCACTGCACTCGGCGCAGGCGCCTATGCCGGCTCTCTGGACGGGATGGTGCCGGGCGACCACACCACTGCGGTCGGCGCCGAAAGCTGGGCGGTCGGCGAATCCGCCACCTCGCTGGGCTTCAATAGCTACGCACAAGCCGCCAACGCCACGGTGATCGGTGCGAATGCCTGGACGACAGTGGATGCGGACAACAGCGTCGCGCTCGGCGAAGGTTCGCTGGCCGACCGCGCGAATACCGTGTCGGTGGGCGCAGCGCAGGACTGGACCGATGCCGGCGGCACCGTGCATGCGGCCATCGACCGTCAGATCACCAACGTCGCCGCCGGCACCGAGGCCACCGATGCGGTGAACCTGGCGCAGTTGAACGAGGTGGCGGACAACCTGGGCGAATTTACCCAGAATGCGGTCGCCTACGACGACGACAGCCACGACAAGCTGACTCTGGAGGGTGCGGACGGCAGCACCATTTCCAACCTCGCTGCCGGTACTCAGGCCAGCGATGCGGTGAACGTGGAGCAGCTGAACTCGGTCGCCGCGGCTTTCGGCGGCGGCGCGAGCCTGGGTCCGAACGGCATGCTGATCGCGCCGACCTACACGATCCAGGGCGGCAGCTACGGCAACGTCGGCGATGCGTTCGGCGCCATCGACGGCATGCTCAGTGGCTTGAGTGGGCGTTTGACCCAGATCGAGCAGACCATGGGAGGCGGCGGCACCGGCGCGCCTACGGGCACCGGCGAGGGTCTGGCCATCGGCACCGGCAGCAACGCAACCGATACCACCGACACCGCCGTGGGCAATGGCTCCAATGTCGGCGCCGACAACGGCACTGCGGTGGGCAACAACAGCAGCATCGCCGCCAGCGCCACCGATTCGGTGGCGATAGGCGCCGATGCCAGCGTGACCGCGGCTTCCGGCACCGCCATCGGCCAGGGCGCCACGGTGACCGGCGCAGGCTCGGTCGCTCTGGGTCAGGGTTCGGTGGCCGATCAGGCCAATACGGTCTCGGTGGGTAGCGCCGGCAACGAGCGTCGCGTCACCAACGTCGCCGCCGGCGTTGCCGCCACCGATGCGGCCAACGTGGGCCAGATGCAGGCCGGCGATGCCGCAACGCTGGCTTCGGCCAACGACTACACCGACGCTACCGCGACCGAAACGCTGTCGGCCGCCAACGCCTATACCGACAGTCGCTTCCAGACTTTCGACGACGACTTCACTGCGCTGCGCAACGATGTGGACCATCGTTTCAGCCAGCAGGATCGCCGCATCGACAAGATGGGCGCGATGAGCTCGGCCATGATGAACATGTCGATCAACGCCGCCGGCAGCCGCAGCCCGCGCGGCCGCGTCGCGGTCGGCGCCGGTTGGCAGAACGGCGAGAGCGCGTTGTCGGTCGGTTATTCGAAACAGATCGGCACGCGCGCTTCCTTCAGCATCGGCGGCGCCTTCAGCAGCGATGAGAAATCGGCCGGCGTCGGTTTCGGTCTCGATCTCTGATTCCCGGCTTCTTCTATCCCATGCATGGCGGGCCGTCGCAAACGACGCCCGCCCATCACCCTGATCCTTCGGAGAAATACCCATGAAGAACAAGCGCAATCTCACCGCCAGCATTCTCGCCGTTTCGGTCATCGCCGCGGTCACCGCCTATGCGGCCAGCAACAGTGGCGCCGTGGGCGTCGGCTTCGGCGCTGCCGCCAGCAGCTCGGCCGGCATTCCGACGCGTGCGGCAGTCGCGCAAACCGGCAGGAAAAACCTGTTGTCCGCCGCGCCGGCGCAAACTGGCTTCGAGCGATTCATCGTCAAGTACAAGGACGGCAGCGCCGCCAGGCTCAACCGCAGCACTTTGATCGGCAACCTCACCGCCGCCGGAGTCAGGGCCGGCGTGGTCACTTCCTCGGCGAGCAGGGGCGCGCCTGCGGCCATGGGCTTCAGCCATGTGCGCATGCTGGGCATCGGCGCCGACCTGGTGCGCGCTTCGCGCCGTTTGACTCCGGCCGAGAGCAGGGCGTTGCTGACCCAACTGCGCGCCGACCCTAACGTGGTCTACGCGCAGCCGGACTACCTCAAGCAGCGCCTGGACTTCATTCCCGACGACACCCGTTTCGACCTGCAGTGGGACTTCACCGATCCGACGGTAGGCATCGGCGCGCCCAAGGCCTGGGACAGCTCCAGTGGCGGCGGCGTGGTGGTGGCGGTGCTGGACACCGGGTACGTCGATCACGCCGATCTGGACGGCAACGTCGTGCCGGGCTATGACTTCATCATCGACACCACGGTCGCCGGCGATGGCGACGGGCGCGATGCCGATGCGCACGATCCCGGCGACTGGGAAGGCGGCGGCAGCAGCTCCTGGCACGGTACGCACGTCGCCGGCACGGTCGCAGCGGTGACCAACAACGCCAAGGGCGTGGCCGGCGTAGCCTACGGCGCCAAGATGATGCCGGTGCGCGTGCTCGGCCACGGCGGCGGTTACACCTCCGACATCGCCGACGCCATCACCTGGGCTTCCGGCGGCACCGTCGCCGGGGTGGCCAGCCTGGATCCAGCCAATGTGGCCGATGTGATCAACATGAGCCTGGGCGGTTACGGCGCATGCAGCGATGATCCGGTGACCCAGGCCGCGGTCGATGGCGCGATCAGCCGCGGCACCACGATCGTGGTGGCGGCCGGCAACGACAACGACGATGCCGCTTTCCATTCACCGGCCAGTTGCAAGGGCGTGATAGCGGTCGGCGCCAGCGGCGTCGATGGCGGCCGTTCCTACTTCTCCAACTATGGCCCGACCGTCGCTCTGTCCGCGCCGGGCGGCAATGCCACCAGCGGTTCCGATCCGGACAACCGTTGGATCTGGTCGACCGGCAACAGCGGCACCACCACGCCGGTCGCCAGTCCCGCGGGCGACGTGCTGATGGGCTACATCGGTACTTCGCAAGCCAGCCCGCACGTGGCCGGCACGGTCGCACTGATGCAGGCCGCCCGCGTCGCCGCGGGCAAGGCGGTACTGACCCCGGCGGAGGTGAAGACCATGCTGCGCAACACCGTCAAGCCGTACACGGTGACGCCGCCGCTCGGCAAGCCGCAGGGCCCGGGCATCCTCGATGCGGCCGCTGCGGTCTTTGCGGCGACCCAGGACATTCCGGCCGATACCAGCACCCTGCTGGCCAATCGCGTGGTGCTCGCAGGCCAGGGCGGCACGGCCGGCGAAGCGCTGGTGTACAAGCTCGTGGTGCCGGCGGGCAAGACCAGCGTCAATCTGCGCACTTATGGCGGCACCGGCGATGTCTCGCTGTATGTGGCCCGCGACCGCATCCCGACCGCGTCCAACTACGACCGCAAGTCGGTCAAGTCGGGCAACAGCGAAACCGTGGTGATCACCAGCCCGGCCGCCGGCACCTACTACATGACGGTGGTCGGCGAAACCGCATTCGCCAATGTGTCGGTGCTCGCTTTGTACTAAGGGAAACGCGCAAGGAACGGGAACGATTCCGTTCCTTGCGATCCGATACGCGTCCGGGATATCCCGGACGCTTTTTTTTGCGGAAAATTCCGCTGCGCGTCTTCTGTAGGAGCGACGCCACTACCCCACCCCGGCGCGGGGGGGTGGAAGATTGCTTAACGCAATTACTCGCAACAACATCAACATTGATTTCAAAAGCACAAGCTGACGAT
>CAMLGZ010000042.1 GCA_946479745.1 uncultured Pseudoxanthomonas sp.
GTGGTCGGCGTGTCGTAGTTGGCGTGGACTTCGTTGGTGCCGGCGAACAGCACGCGCTGGTCGTAGTTGCGGAAGGTGTTGGCGATCTGGGTCCAATAGGCGCGCTGTTTCTGATTATTCGCGACCTGGTACGAGTAAAGAGGATGCTCTTCGAGCCAGCCGCCATCCCAATGGATGTTCAGAACCACGTACATGTCCTGGTTGTACGCGTAGTCCACTACTTGTTTGACGCGCGCCATCCAAGCGGCGTCGATGGTCTGTGTCGCCTGGTTGGCGTGACAGTCCCAAGCGGCCGGAATGCGGATGGCGTTGAAGCCGGCAGCTTTCACCGAGGTGATGAGTTGCTGCGTGATCGCGGGATTTCCCCAGGCGGTCTCGCCGCAGATGGCCTCCATGGTATTGCCCACATTCCAGCCGATCCGGATCTGGTCCGCGACTTGCTGGGCCGGTGGAAGTTGGGCGAAGGCAGGTCCTGCAAGCAGGAACGCTGTCGCCGCAAACAGCGACAGTTGTTTAATCACTCTGAATCGGATCGAGCGAATGGATGAAGTCTGCGACGCGAGTAGCGCGCGCGACTTCTGCCAGGTCGCAGCGAAAGGGGTGCGATTGGACATAAATCCTCCTGATTTGGACCAACATTAGTGGCGAATGAAATGCTGGGGAGCGTATCGATTGAGCTCACGTCCCGTCGCAAGGAGTAGCTTTCTCAGGCGCTTGCGTGCTGCTGCCCCGATGAAATCGGTTCCGGATTTTTTCTCCGGTACCGCCACGCCATCAGTTGGCGCTCCAGGGCTTCGTGTTGCCGGCTGCTGCCGTTGTGTCACGAACTGTCATGGATCAACTTCGAAGCGAGCATAGGCAGGCGCGCCGTGTCATATCCAATGAATTGTTGGGAGCGAGCTATATCGTTTTTGAATGCGGCATCGCACCAACAGAACCCGCATCACATAACCGCATGTCGCGAATGCTTTCCGACATTTTCAGAAAAAATTGTCGTCATCTGAGAGGAACCGTTTTCACGCAACGTCGTAGGAGCACGTAGGAGCGAATGTTGTCGATCGCTGTGCTGCCCACCCTACCCCGGCTGGCACGCTTCCTCATCCACTTGCCTTACCTCGCACTCGATATCCCAGCCGTCGCCGTGGATCTTCAGGAAGCGTTTGCCCCATTCGATCGCTTCTTCCCGGGTCTTGGCTTGGAAGAGGCAATAACCGCCGATCACTTCCTTGCTCTCGGTGAATGGGCCGTCGGTAACGCTGAGTTTGCCGCCGCTGAGACGGATGCGCGCGCCTTCCGAGGTGGGGCGCAAGCCGGCGGTGTCCAACAGCACGCCGGCTTGGGCCATCTCCTGCATCAACTGGTGCATGTCGGCCATGAGCTGTTCGCTGGGTACCATCCCGGTGTTCTCGCTCACCCGGATCATGGAAAGGAATCGCATGGTCTAGCCTCCTGTTGTGGGCATGCGAGCCGCGCGACCTTCGCGCTTCTCTCTTCAGACGTCGAATGGCGAAGGGCGGAATCGACACACGTGCGCCTGGACCGCGAGCACCAACCGCCAATCGACGTCACACCGAAAGTCGTCATCCCGGCGTATGCCGGGAGCCAAGCCGGCGCGCGCGTTGAGTTGGGTCCCGGCATTCGCCGGGATGACGACCTGATGGTGGGTCGGTTGCTTCGGCGATCACGAGATTTCCGCCTGTCCTCGAAATCTCGGATCGAAAACGCCAGCCACACCCACTAAGGTCAACTAAAAGACCCGTAGGGTGGGCCTTGGCCCACCGCCTTTGGTTCCAGCGTCAACGCAATCCGATCCATGGTAATGGTGAGCCAAGGCCCACCCTACGGGATCTTGAAATTCCTTCACTCCGTCCTGTCCGTAGCGATGGAATACTCGCGCCATGGCGGTCCAAAAGGAAAGCACATGAGCGCGTTCTCTCTTTCACCTGACGGGAAGCTTGCGATAACGGCTAGCGAGACTTCGTCTAAAAATGATTTCGATTATCTGGTGGGTAGGTGGAACATCAGAAATCGTACGTTGAAGGAACCACTGGCCGGCAGCAACGAGTGGGACGAATTCGACGCGACCCAGGAGTGCCGCCCGATATTGCTGGGCCTGGGAAATTTCGACATTTTTCATACGGAGTTTGACGATAAGCCATTCGAAGGCCTCACCGTGCGATTGTTCGACCCGCAGACCCGTCTATGGACGATCTATTGGGCCGACAGCAACGCAGTGAAACTAGACGATGGAAAGGTAGGCTCGTTCGATGGCGATGTAGGCGAATTCTTCGGCCGTGAGGTCGTCGCCGGCAAAGACGTTATCGTGAAATTCCACTGGGACAAGCGCAACCCGAAAGCTCCGGTTTACAGCCGTGCGTTCTCCGCGGATGAAGGCCGAACGTGGGAATGGAATTGGCACTCGAACTTCTCACCACGGTGATTGACGGGCCCGCGCGAGCCAGCCCGCTGATTTTTCCCGACTATTCCAGGCCAAGCACCGTCACCGATGCCGGTGCGACGGTGAGGGTCAGCTCACCGCCCGCGACCTTGGCCGACAATGCCTTGGGCGCGACGGTATTGGGTGCGTCGAAGGTGTTGACGCTGTCGACCTTCGGCGCCGAAAGAGTTTCGCCCGACGCCTTCGTGGCTTTCACACCGGCAAGTGAAACGCTGAAGGTCGCGGGCGACTTCGCGTCGATATTGGTGACGGCGATCCATACCTTGCCGGCCTTGTCTCTGGCCGCGACGGCGTCGACGCGCGGCAGGGTGATGCCGTTCGTCGTATAGGTGCCGGCGTCGAAGGTCAGCGGCACGAAGGTCGCGTCCTGGAACGGCGCGTACATGCGGAAGACGTGATAGGTCGGCGTCAGCAGCATCTTGTCCTTGTCGGTCAGGATCATGGCCTGCAGGACGTTGATCATCTGCGCGATATTGGCCATGCGCACGCGGTCGGCGTGGCGCGCGAAGATGTTGATGCCAAGCGCGGCCACCACGGCGTCGCGCTGGCTGTTCTGCTGCACCAGGAAGCCCGGGTCCGACCCGGGCGTCGGCGCCAGCCACGTGCCCCATTCGTCGACCACCAGCGCGACCTTCTTTTCGGGATCGTACTTGTCCATGATCGCCGAATGCGTCTTGATCACGTCGTCCAGCCGGAGCGAGTCTTTCAACAGGACGGCATAGTCCTTTTCGTCGAAGCCGGTATCCGGCATATGCGGCGGCCAGCCGCCCGTCGCATAGAAATGCAGCGACAGACCTTCGATATCCCAGGACCAGGAACGTCCGTTCCACGCCTTCATGACGGCGTCGGTATAGCTGGTGTCGGCGCCGCTCGGGCCGACAGCCACGCGCTTCATCGGCTGGTTGGGGGTGGGGTTGTAGTTACGGATAAAGTGCGAAAAGCGCTTCATTTCGTTGACGTAAAAGTCTGCCGACATCGCGCCGCCGCAGTCCCAGGATTCGTTGCCGAGACCAAGGATGGCGACCCTGTACGGTTCCGGATGACCGTTTTTGGCGCGCTCGGCTCCCAAGGCGCTGTCGGTCGGAGACGTCATGTATTCGAGCCATTCGGCGGCGTCCATTGCGGTGCCCGAGCCGAGATTGACCGAGAGATAGGCTTCGGTTCCGATCTGATCGGCGAAGTCCATGAATTCATCGGTACCGAAGGTGTTGGGCTCGCCGACGGCCGGCTTGCGCTCGGGACCGACGCCGCGACGCCAGTTGTACTGGTCGGCGAAGCAGCCGCCCGGCCAGCGGACGTTGGGGATCTTGAGCGCCTTCAAGGCCGCTACGACATCGTTGCGGATGCCGCGTGTGTTTGGAATCTTGGAATCCTTGCCGACCCAGATGCCGCCATAGATACCGCTGCCCAAATGCTCGGCGAACTGGCCGAAGAGATGGCGGTCGATCACTGCGCCGGGCTTGGACGCATCGAGTGTTACCTGGACCGGCGCATCGGTGGCATGGCCCGCGATAGGCAGCATCAGTGCGGCAGCGATCGCGGCCGCGGAAATCAGAAGGCGCATTGATAGTCTCTCATGTGAATTATCGCGCCGTTGTCCGACGCATTTATTTTTACCGGTCGCAAAAGCTCGCGGCGGGACGCCGCTCCCACGCGCCAGATTCTGACCGACTCATCTGGCTGGCTCAGCGCGCATAGAGCGCGAACGCGAAGTCCGCGGGGCGGCCGTCCTTGTCCTTCAGCGGCCGGTCGTCGAGGCTGGCCTCGCCGTCGGCATAGACGTCGCTGCGGCTGGCGCGCAGATTGATCGTCAGCGCCTCCTTTTGGCCCTGGAGCGCTAGCGCATAGCGGCGACCGGCCTGCAGCACGACAGGCGGATGGGCGCTGAAGTCGAAGCTCAGCAGGCCGGCCCCTTGCGGGCGGTAGGCGATGGCCAGGCCCTCGCCGGCCCCGAGCAGTTCGGTGCCGGCTTCCACGTCGCGCAGCGACAGCTGCAATGGATGCGCGGGACCCGTGCCATGGCCGTCGCCGGCGTACAGGCTGAGCCGGCCCAGTGGAATGTCGGCGCGCGGCACGAAGGTCTGCGCCAGACGGCTGGCGCCGCCCTCGCGATTGAAACCCACGGGTTCGGGCGCCTGCTCGAAAGGCCGGGTGACCGAGGCCAGCGCGGGACGGCCCGGCCAGGTTTCGGGATAGCCCTGGGCGAACTGCTGGACGGTCACGCGGGGATCGGAGCGGCCCGGGTCCGCCAGCGCGGGCACCTTGCCGGCGGGCGGCCGGGGCGGCGTGCTGATGCCGGCCTCGGTCTGCGTGACGGGCCTCATGCGGCCGTCGGCGTCGTAGTAGAGGTACTCCATCGTGACGGAGCGGCGGGCGCCGGCACCGGTCTGGCCATCGGGCAGGGTCAGCTCGCCGTTGTGATAGACCAGATAGGACTGGCCCCTGAAGTCGTCGATGACGCCCGCGTGGATGGTGTAGCTATTGCGTGTCCGGCCGGTCAGCACGCCCTGATAAGTCCAAGGCCCACGCGGGCTGGGCGCGGTGGCATAGGACAGGTGCTCCCAGACGTTCTGATGCGCCATGGAGGCGTAGGTCATGTAGTACGTCCCCTTGCGCTTGGACAGCCACGGCCCCTCGGTGTAGTTGGGCAGCGCGATCTTCTCGATGGGGCCGTCCAGCTCGGTCATGTTCGGCTTGAGCCGGGCCAGGTAGAGCACCGGGTTGCCCCAGGCCAGCCAGGCGGTGCCGTCGTCGTCGATGAAGACGGTGGGGTCGATGTCGTTCCAGTTGTAGGGGCTGGGCGTCGTGGCGTCGGTGATCAGCGCCGAGCCGCGTGCATCCTTGAACGGGCCCAGCGGGTTGTCGGCCACCGCTACGCCGATGGCCTTGCCTTGGTGGGTGTCGTCGTGCTGCACGGTGGCGTAGAAGTAGAAGCGGCCATTGCGCTGCACCACCTGCGCGGCCCAGGCGTCGCCCACCGCCCACTTGAAGTCGGTGGGCTTCATGAAGGCGCCGTGGGCGGTCCAGTGGCGCAGGTCCTTGGACGAATAGGCCAGCCACTCCTTCATCAGGAAGAAGTCGTCGCCCTTGGCCTCGTCATGGCCCACGTAGAGGTAGACCGTATCGCCCACGACCAGCGGCGCAGGGTCGGCGGTGAAGCGGTCACGCAGTATTGGATTGGCGCCGGGCGACGGTTCGGCGGCCGACGCAGCACCACAGGCAAGAGTCGCGCAGGCAAGGGCCGCGCAACAGAGAGCGATGCGGTGCAGCAGGTTGAGGAGGCGCATGGCTAGCTGTGAACCTTCAATAGGTTGTTGCGGAGTGGTTTTGAGAGACTGGAATGCGCCGCTGAATCCCCGAATTCGCCGGCGCGCCTTTTTTTATTCCGACCAGATAAAGCGCGCGCACCCGCCCTATGGTTTCGCAGGGCCGGTCAGGAGCAGCATCAGCACGCTGTGCGGCGCCAGCCGCGCTTCCAGTTTGGTGCTGGTGTCGCCCGTCTTCTTGCTCCACAGGTCGGACCAGCGGTAGACGGTCTGCTTGAAATCGACCGACCTCTTGCTCAGGTCATCGGTCAGGACTTGCTTCTTCCAGTCATGGTGAACGTCGGCAGGCTGGTTGGAGCGGTTCAGGAACATCAGTGCCCATTGGCCGCCGTCGAGCGGTTTGGCATAGACCTCCAGCGGACCATCGGCCAGGACGCGCAGCGCCTGCACACCCAGCTTGTCCTGGTTCACCGCGATCACGCCGGGGTTGGTCAGGATGCGGCGGGTCGACTCGGACATGGAACGCAGGTCGTTGCCCAGGATGAGGGGCGAGGCCATCATGGCCCAGATCGACAGATGGGCGCGGTCTTCATCCTCGCTCATGCCGTTGCCCACTTCGAGCATGTCCATGTCGTTCCAGTGGCCGGGCCCTGCGAACTTGCGCAGGCCTGCCTGCCTGTCGAGGATGCGCAGCACGCCCAGACCCGTCGACAAACCGGGACTGAATTCGCAGTCGAAGCAATTGTAGATATCGGGCGTGGTGCGCCACGAATGGCCAACTTGGCCGGCCCACTCCCACGGCTTGTTGATGCCCCATTCGCATAGGCTGAACAGCATCGGACGGCCCGCCTTGGCGATCGCGTCGCGCATCGTGGTGTAGGCCGCTTCGGCGTTCAGGCTCTGGGCGTTGCACCAGTCGTACTTGACGTAATCGATGCCCCAGCTCGCATAGGTCCGCGCATCCTGATACTCGTGGCCGCGGCTGCCGGGACGGCCGCCACAGGTGGTCGCGCCGGCGTCCGAGTAGATGCCCAGCTTGAGTCCCTTGCCATGCACATAGTCCGCCAGCGCCTTCATGCCGGATGGGAAGCGCTTGGGGTCGGGATGGATGTTGCCGTCGGCGTCGCGCTGGCCGTGCCAGCAATCGTCAATGTTCACGTACTGGTAGCCGGCGTCCTTCAAGCCCTGCTCGACCATGGCATCGGCGGTCTCGCGGATCAGGCGCTCGTCGATTTCGCAGGCAAATTTGTTCCAGCTGTTCCAGCCCATTTGCGGGGTGCTGGCCAGGCCTTCGGCCTTTTGAGCCCAGCTATTGCCGCAGGCGGCGGCACCCAGAAAGATGCCCAGTACGAGCTGCGCTAAGCGTTTGGTGCTCATTTCGAATCCTTCATCATGTGAATGCTGGCGGTCCTCTACGATTTGGAAGATTCCGCTGACGTTGTTGCGGAGTGGTTTTGAGAGACTGGGATGCTTTTTTTATTCCGACCAGATAAAGCGCGCGCCGTCGCTGTCGTCCGGCATGGGGCCCGGACTGTCGGCCCGGATATCCCTGGTCTGCGGATCGATGCGCAGGAAGCGGTTGCTGGCCAATGACATCAGCACCAGTTCGCCCGTCGGCGTTTCGATCCATTGGAAGTTTTGCGCCGTGCCGGACTGGCCAGCCACAAGCGTCACCGCTCCGTCTTCTCCGACCGTGACATAGCGTTCGCCCGATCGCAGAGCGACGCGGCCCAGTTCGCGGTCGACGATCTCGAACCGCGTCGGCACACCCGACGCCAAGCGCCCATCGCTTGCGGCCAGTCCGATCGTCGCGCGAAACGACGCCAGCCGGATCGATCGACCATAGGGAATGGGCCGCATCAGGCCGCGGGTATGCGGCTGATCCACGTTGATACTGTCGAAATCGGCAAAGCCGCCCTCGGCGCCGGTCGTGTTGTAGTTGAACAATCCATAGCGAACGCCCTGGAAGGTGAAGGTCTGGTAGAACAGCGCGACCTCGTTGCCGATAGGGGTAAAGGCGATGCCATCGAACGAATAGCTGAAGCGCGCCTGTTCGGTGAGGAAGTCGCAGTCGGCCCGAAGCCAGAGGCGCGTCCCGCTCATCTTCACCCGCACCCGCTGGTCCAGGCGCTGATCATGAAAGACGACGTTGAGTCCGTCGTCGAGTTTTTCGACGCCCAACGTCGCATAAGGAAGATTGAGCAGACCCAGTCCCGCCGTGTCGCCCGTCTTCAAGTGCGACGTATCGAGAAGGACGGTCGGCGTCGACATCGGCCCAATCGCGCGCTGCGTCAGCGTATTGCGCGCGTCGTAGAACGAGGTCGCCGGCAAAGCGTGCAGCCGCAGGAAACCCGGCCGTTCCGACAACGACCACTTGTCGTCGACCGGCACATGATTCCACTGCCATAGGGGTTGGAGCTGCGGCGCTGAAAAATCATCGCTGCGCAGAAACGGCACGCTCACTGGCTGCGGCGTGGCGGTCTTGGGCTTCACCCACGTCCGCGGCGTGCGCGTCAGGTTGCCCGGCAGTCCGAAGTAGGGCCAACCGTCCTTCCAGGTGATCGGAGACAGGCTGAGCAGGCGACCGACGGAATTGAAATCCATCATCGAGAAACCCCACCACTCGCCTTCAGGCGTCAGGACGATGCCTCCCTGGTGCATCGCCAGGCTATGTTTGGCGGCGGGGTCAGGTCCCCAGAACGTGAACGGCGGCTTGGGCGTACCCGTGCGCTTGCTCGAGGCCATGCCGAAGTCTTCGTGCAAGCTGATCGCCTGATTGACCTCGTAGGGGCCCAGCACATGATCCGCCCGCGCCGCCGGCATGCGAAAGCCGCCAGCGTAATTGGCGCTGATGATGTAGTACTTGCCGTCGATCTTGTAGAAATGCGCGCCCTCGCCCATGCCGGCGTCTTTGGTGAACAGGATGCGCTCGGTGCCCGGCACGATGTCGGTCAGGTCGTCCGTCAGTTGGGCCAGGTGCATCGTCTGGTGATCCCAGACGACATAGGCCTTGCCGTCGTCGTCGAACAGGACTGACAGGTCGTGCAGGCTGCGTTTCATCGGCGTGCGCGTCCACGGCCCCTTCGGATCGGTGGCCGTGAACATCTGGGTCGTCTGACGGTTGACGTTCGCGAATATGTAGAACTTGCCCGCGTGGTAGCGGAAGGACGGCGCCCAGATACCCTGCCCGTAGATGTTGCCGCCGCCCTCCAGCCGGTAGGCCGGGCCCAGGTCGAGTTTGTCCAGGGCATAGGCGACGAACTCCCAGTTGACCAGATCCTTCGAGCGCAGGATCGGCACGCCCGGCATGGCGTGCATGGTGGTACCGGTCAGGTAGAACCAGTCGCCGACGCGGATCAGGTCCGGATCCGAGAACTCGTCATAGAACAAAGGATTGGTGAAGGTGCCGTTGCCGTTATCCGGCGTCCAGGTCGCGGTCGACAGGCCCTTGGGCGCGCCCGCCGCCGGATCGTCCCGATTCATCGCAGATACCGGCGCCGCGCATGCAATCAGCGTCAAAGCCGCGCCTAACAGCAGCCCGAACCTGACAACTCCGGGCGATTTCGATCCGTGCGGCATGACGCTTCACCTTTCAGATTGACCAGTTCACGTAGGGCGGTTTGGACCAACACCAGTGGCCAATGAAATGCGGGGTCGTGTCGATTGAGCTCACGTCCTACTTCCCAGGCGAGCATAGGCAGCGTGTCGCCTCATATCCAATGAATTGTTGGGAGCGCGCCATATCTTTTTTTGAATGCGGCACCGCACCAGCATGCCCGAGCCGTTTCAGTCCACGCCAGGAAAAACCGGCCTGCCATGAACGAAACCCGCCCCCACAACGCTGTAGCAGCGGCGCAGGAGCGCGCCGTAGGAGCGACGCAAGTCGCGAAGCTCCGAATGCCGGAACGATAACCAGCTTCGCGACTCGCGTCGCTCCTACACACCGGCACGCCAACTCGGAAGCCGGGACCCAACTCAACACGCGTAATCGACACGCGTGCGCGCGGACCGTGAGCGCCGGGCAGCCGATTGACATCGCCCCCTCAAAGTCGTCATCCCGGCGCATGCCGGGACCCAACTCAACGCGCGTGCGGGCTTGGGTCCCGGCATGCGCCGGGATGACGACCTGATTATTGGTTTGGTTCCGCCCTACTCCACATGAGCTCTGTAGGTGGGCCTTGGCCCATCACCTTTGGTTCCGGCGTCAATGCAATCCGACCCATGGCAATGGTGGGCCAAGGCCCACCCTACGAGGTCTTCAAAGACCCGTGAAGGTGCCGGCGGCATGCAGGAAAATGCCGCTCAACTCCCTCCGTCCCCGGTGATGAAAGTGACGATGACGCGTCGGTAGCGCGTCAGCGCCGGACTGCCCTTATCGGTCACCTGAACGATGAAGTGGGCGGTCTCCGCTTTGCTTACCACTGGCGCCTGCCCCCAAACGGTATGGTGATTTTCCGCATACCCCAGCTTGATCTCCTGCTTGTAGCTGCCAGCTTCGGAATACTGGAACCACAGGTAGCTCAAGCTGTCTCCGTCGGGGTCGGAGCTGCCGGCGGCGCTCATCATGAAGCCTTCGCCGGATTTGACGGTCAGCCGATCGCCATGGCCGAGCTTCACTACTGGCGGATGATTCGCCCCCTCGTATGGCCGGGTGCTCCAATCCATTCGCGCAGCGAAATCATTCTGGAATTCTTTGCGCCAGCGCCAGATCGTGGTCCTGTACCCAGTACTGACCTTATCGTGGGCGCGTACGTTGCGGCCATAGTCGTTGTAGACCATCGGCTTGTAACTATCCACAGCATTGGTCCAGATGGCGCGAGGCTCTTGCAATACGGGCACGTTGCCGGTGAAGCCTTTCGGATCGGTAGTCTCCAACGCTGGCATGTACCACTCGTAGCGCCCACCCCAGCCGCCCCAGTCCGGATGCTCGGGGGCGTTCAGCCCGTTGGGTATCAAGGACAGGAAGGAGGGCGTATCGCCTTCCACGCCAAAAGAGACATCCGGATATATCGCGCCCAGGGGGCCATGTCCCTGCTGGATATGCGCGGCGATCCAGTGGTTGCTCACTTCCGCGCTGTCGAAGCCTGGTTCGGCCGTGTGGATGCCAGTCCAAGTGCCATTGCCGTACCCGCCGGGGCTGACGATGTAAAACAGTTCGGGAAACTCTTTGCGTATCCAGATACCGGAATCGTCCTGATCGGAGATCGTGTAGACGCGCAACTTGCTTACCAGGCCAGCGGCCTGCTCCGGCGTCCTGTCGTGTCCAATCCGGTACAACGCTTGAGCAAGCGTATTGGCGCCACCCCAGACCGCAACCCATAGGGGCCGCGGATCGTTTTTCTCCAGGGCCTTGATGATGGCGTCCGATCCCGGCGAGTCCTTGCCGTCGCCGACACCTTGCATGCCGTAGA
>CAMLGZ010000043.1 GCA_946479745.1 uncultured Pseudoxanthomonas sp.
CGACGACAGCATCCAGGTGAACCCCACCGCGGTGCGCGTGCCGGTGTTCTACGGCCACTCCGAAGCGGTCAACGTGGAAACCAGGACCAAGATCAGCGCTGCCGACGTGCGCAAACTGCTGGAATCGGCGCCGGGCGTGGAAGTGGTGGACGACCCTGTCGCCGGCGGCTACCCGACCCCGGTCACCCATGCCTCCGGTACCGACGCCGTCTACGTGGGCCGCATCCGCGAAGATTTTTCGCATCCGCGCGCCATCAACCTGTGGGTGGTCTCGGACAACATCCGCAAGGGCGCGGCGCTGAACGCGGTGCAGGTGGCCGAGCTGGTCGCCGCCGAATAAGCCCGCAGGTCGGGGCTACGCCCCCGACATCAGGGAATCCGGAATCCACGCGCGTCGGGGGCGTAGCCCCGACCTGCCGGGTGAAGACACATTGCGGTGGCCGAAAAAGCTATATTCCCCGGTGGGAATGAACGGGGAACGTGCTTGAAACATGGTTTTCTGAAACTTGCTCCACGTTTGCTGCTCGGGATCGCGCTGGTCCTGCTCAGCGGGGCCGCCATGGCCTTGGGGCTGGGCGAAATCCGGGTGAAGTCCCAGCCGGGGCAGCCGCTGGTTGCCGAGATCCCGGTCATTTCCAACGAGCCAGGAGAACTCGAACAGCTGCAGGCCCGGCTCGCCTCTCCGATCACCTTCGAGCGCGTAGGACTGGCGCGCCCCGAGGGTCTGGTAAGCGGCCTGAGCTTTGCCGTGGCGCTCAACGACGAAGGCAAGCCGGTGATCCGGGTCACCAGCACCGAGCCCGTTCAGGTCGCCGCGGTCAATTTCCTGATCGAAGTCGACTGGGGCCAGGGCCGGCTGGTGCGTGAGTACTCCGCGCTGGTGGACACGCCCGACGCCCTTGCCGCCGCAAGCCAGCCGATCATCGATGCGCCGCTGCCGCCGCCGGCCAACACCATCATCCGCGAGCCGGAACCCGTGGCCGCGACCGAACCCGCACCGGCCGCGACAGTAGAGCCCGTCGCTCCCGCGCCTGCTCCGGCCGAGGCCGCTCCCGCACCCCGCCCGGCCGCCGCACCTTCGCCGACGCTGGCAGGCGGCGAACTGGAAGTGCAGCGTGGCCAGACTCTGTCGCAAATAGCCCGCGATCTGGGGCAGGGCTACAGCCTGGATCAGACCATGCTGGCGCTGCTGCGCGCCAATCCCGAGGCCTTCATCAATGGCAACATCAACCGCCTGAAGCAAGGCGCGGTGTTGCGTGTTCCGCAATCGTCGGAATTGACCCAATTGGGCGAAGCAGAAGCCGCTGCGCTGGTGCGCGACCAGATGGCCGAATGGCGACAAGCGCGCCGGCCCATTCCACAACCCGTTGAAACCACCGCGTCCGCACCTGCGCCGCCGTCGCGCGCGACGCCCGCGGCTCCGCGCGTTGCCGACGCGCGCCTGGAAATCGCGCCGCCGGCTGCGGGGGCCGCGACGCGCGCGGGAACACAATCCGGCATCGATGCCGAAGGCGAGGGCGACATGCTGGCGAACCAACAACTCACGCTGACCAAGGAAGAGCTGGCGGCGCGCGAATCCGAAGTGCAGGAACTGCGCGCGCAAGTGGCCGAGCTGGAAAGTCTCAAGCAACAGCAGGCCAAGATGATTGCGATGAAGGACAGCGAGCTGGCGGCTGCGCAGCAACGTTTGGCCACCTCGCAGGGCGATGCTTCGCAACCCCTGTGGCTGTGGGCGGGGTTGGGCCTGCTGGTCGCCGGACTGGTGGTGGCTTGGCTGATCAGCCGCCGCAAGAAACCGGTCGTCGCTGTCGCCCGTCCGGGTTATGACAGCGCCGCGATGGCTGCGGCCATGCCCGCTGCCGATCCTGTAGCGCCGACGGCTGCACAACCCAAGGCGGACCGCTTCGATGCTTCGCACTACGAAGACGGAGTGCCGGCTGCGCTGCCGGAAACGGAGGAAAACCCCCTGAGTGCCGCCGCACCACCGGCCGCCGCACCGCAGGCATGGACAACGGCAGCGATCAAACCCACCTGGCACACCGGCGAGGGACTGAACGTGGCGCCCCTGAACGCCGCGCCGGCCGGTCGGGAGCGTCTTGAGCTGGCGATCGCCTATCTGGACCTGGGCGATCTGGAAACCGCGCGCGACCTGCTCAACGAAGTGGTCGCCGGCGGCGATGCCGCCGCCCGCAATGAAGCGACGCAGCTGCTGCGCGAGATCGGCTGACCGCTCAACAATGGGTCGCTGATGCGTTACGCGTTGGGAGTCGAATACGACGGCGGCGATTTCCGCGGCTGGCAGCGGCTGAGCCCGCACGGCCAGCGCGGCGAACCGACCGTGCAGGCGGCGCTGGAGGACGCGCTGTCTTCGGTCGCCGCCACGCCGGTCCAGGTGATCTGCGCCGGGCGCACTGATGCCGGTGTGCATGCGGAGTGCCAGGTCGTGCATTTCGACAGCGATGCGCCGCGCACGCCGCGCAGCTGGAGTCTGGGCACCACCACCCGTCTGCCGCCTTCAGTGTGCGTGCGCTGGTGCGTGCCGGTGGCGGACGATTTCAATGCGCGCTTTTCGGCGCGGGCGCGGCGTTACCGGTATCGCATCCTCAATCGTGCGGCGCGTCCGGCCCTGGGCAGGCAACAACTGAGCTGGGAACGTCTGCCTTTGGATGCGGACGCGATGCACCGCGCCGCGCAGGCGCTGCTGGGTGAGAACGACTTCAATGCTTTCCGCACGGTGCACTGCCAGGCGCCGCACGCGGTGCGCGACCTGCAGAAGCTTTTGATCGTGCGCGAGGGCGAACAGGTGACGGTGGAGATACAGGCCAATGCATTTCTGCATCATATGGTCCGCAATATCGTCGGATCACTGTTGATGGTGGGGAGGGGCGAGAAACCCGAAGAGTGGATTGCCGAATTGTTGGCTGGCCGGGATCGCACTGTTGCCGGACCCACTGCGCCGGCCGATGGACTGGTGTTCCTGGGGCCGTTGTATCCGCCAAAATGGGATCTGCCCAAGGAAGTCAGCCTCCAGGACTGAGCACTTGCTGTTCTCCCCCTTTGAAAAAGGGGGATTGAGGGGGATTTGCTTTTGCTTTTTGCTTTTGGCTTTGCTCCTCCTCAAACTGAAGATCAAAAGCAAATCCCCCGTGGCCCCTTTTCCAAAGGGGGCAAAAGCGACGGCCAAAGCGGTTACGCTGTTCCCGATTCCCGATTCCCGATTCCCGATTCCCGATTCCCCCATGACCCATACCCGCATCAAATTCTGCGGAATGACCCGCGCCGAAGACGTGCGCCTGGCGGTGGAGCTGGGCGTGGACTACATCGGCCTGGTGTTCGCGCCACGCAGCCCGCGCAAGCTGTTGCTTGGGCAGGCCCGAATGCTGCGCGAACTGGTGCCGGAAGAAATCGCCGTGGTCGCCCTGGTGATGGACAACACGCCTGCGGAAGTCGAAGCGTTGATCGAAAACGTGCGTCCGGATCTGCTGCAGTTCCATGGAAGCGAAACCGATGCTTTCTGCGCAGGGTTCGGCGTGCCTTTCCTGAAGGCCATCGCCATGGCCAGCGAAGACGAAGACGCGTCTGCGCGTGCCGCTGAATTTTCTTCGGCCTACGGTTATCTGCTAGACGGCCACGGCAAGGGCGAGCAGGGCGGCAGCGGCCAGCGCTTCGATTGGAAACGGGTGCCGCGGCTCGAGAAACCGGTCTTTCTGGCGGGTGGCCTGACCAGCGAAAACGTGGCGATCGCCATCCGCACCGCACGGCCCTGGGGCGTGGATGTATCCAGCGGCATCGAATCGGCGCCGGGAATAAAGAACCCCGAACGCATGCGATTTTTTCTGGACGAGGCCCGGCGCGCCGACACGCCGTCGGATTAAGCGTCCGCCAGCTCGCGCCGCAGCCATTCGGCCAGCAGGGCAATGCGTGCGTCGCCTTCATTGCGGCGCGTACAAAGCACCCATCGCCCCGGCGCTTCCACGAAACCCCATGGCGCCGCCAGGCGTCCAGAGGCCATGTCCTCACTGACCAGCGGTTGCGGCGCGATCGCCACGCCCAGTCCGGCCACGGCCGCTTCCAGCAGATAGTAAAGGTGTTCGAAACCCGCGCCCAAGGTCAGGTCGGCGGCTTGCAGCGCATTGCCCGACGCCCACGCAGGCCAGGCCTGCGGCCGCGAGCTGGTGTGCAACAAAGCTTCACCCAACAGCGCCGAAGGTGGTTGGCCTTGCAGCGAATCGAACCCCGCATAGCGCGGACTCACCACCGGTCCGATCCTTTCGACAGCCAGCTCATGCACCTGCCATCCCTCGTCGAACGGTGGCTCCGCCAGCATCAGTGCAGCATCCAGGTCGCCCAAGCGCGCATCGAAGTCGCCTTCGTGCACCACCAGATGCACTTTCAGCTCCGGCAGTTCCCGGCTGAGTCGCGGCAGCCGCGGAATGACCCAGCGGGCCAGCACGCTGCCCGGGCATCCCAACACCAGCGCCGAAGACGCGCTGTCGCGACGCAGGTCCGACCAGGATTCCGCCAGTTGCTGGAAGGCGGTGCCGGTGGCGTCCCGCAGGCGCACGCCGGCAGGTGTCAGTGCCAGGCCGCGTCCCTCCCGCCTAAACAGGGCTTTGCCCAGCTCGCCCTCCAGCGCCTTGATCTGCCTGCTGACGGCACCGTGGGTGACGTGCAGCTCGCTCGCCGCGCGGGTCACGCTTTCCAGGCGGGCGGCCGCCTCGAAAGCGTGCAGGGCATTGAGCGAGGGCAGTTTCCGGGGCATGGATAGGTGAGTTTTACTGACAATTCAGTGAGATCTTATAGCTTTATGGGGGATTTTGTGTGCGTTAAAGTGCAGTCCCGCACTGATGTCGTTCGATCAGCCATGAGCCAAGCCCCGATCACCGATTACCACGCCTATCCCGACGCCAGTGGTCACTTCGGGCGCTACGGCGGCCGCTTCGTCGCCGAAACTCTGATCGGTCCGCTACAGGAGCTGGCCGCCGCCTACGACGCGGCACGGGTGGACCCGACCTTCATCGCCGAGTTCGAAAAAGACCTCAAGCATTACGTCGGCCGCCCCAGCCCCATCTACGAAGCCGAGCGTCTGTCGCGCGAAGTCGGTGGCGCGCGCATTCTGCTCAAGCGCGAGGACCTGAACCACACCGGCGCGCACAAGATCAACAACACCATCGGCCAGGCCCTGCTGGCCAGCCGCATGGGCAAGACCCGCATCATCGCTGAGACCGGCGCCGGCCAGCACGGCGTGGCCAGCGCCACCGTCGCCGCGCGCCTGGGCCTGGAATGCGTGGTGTACATGGGCGCCACCGACATCGAGCGCCAGAAGATCAACGTCTACCGCATGAAGCTGCTGGGCGCGACCGTGGTGCCGGTGACTTCCGGTTCGCAGACGCTGAAGGATGCGTTGAACGAAGCCATGCGCGACTGGGTGACCAACGTGCGCGACACTTTCTACATCATCGGCACCGTCGCCGGCCCGGACCCGTATCCGCGCATGGTGCGCGATTTCAACGCCGTGGTCGGACGCGAAGCGCGAGCGCAGATGCTGGCCGACTACGGCCGCCTGCCGGATGCGGTCACCGCCTGCGTGGGCGGCGGCAGCAACGCCATCGGCTTGTTCCATGCGTTCCTCAATGATGCCGAAGTGAAGATCGTCGGCGCCGAGGCGGCGGGCGACGGTATCGAAACCGGCCGCCATGCGGCTTCGATTGCGGCGGGCCGTCCAGGCGTGCTGCACGGCAACCGCACTTACGTGATCTGCGACGACGATGGGCAGATCATCGAGACGCATTCGGTCTCCGCCGGCCTGGATTATCCGGGTGTGGGTCCCGAGCATTCTTTCCTCAGCGATGCCGGACGTGCCCAATACGTGGGCGTGACCGATGAGGAAGCGCTGGCCGCGTTCCACACGCTGGCGCGCACCGAAGGCATCCTGGCGGCGCTGGAATCCAGCCATGCCGTGGCTCAGGCGATCAAGCTGGCGCGCGAACTGCCCAAGGAGGCGCTGGTGCTGTGCAATCTTTCAGGGCGTGGCGACAAGGATGTGCATACCATCGCCGCGCGCGAGGGTTTCGAGTTGTAGGAGCGCCCCATGGGCGCGAGCCTTTCCAGGCGTTCCAGCAAAAGCTCGCGGGCATGGCCCGCTCCTACAAAAGATTGAATCCATGAATCGTCTAGGCAAAAAATTCTCGTCACTCAAAGCCAGCCAACGCAAAGCCCTGATCCCCTTCATCACCGCTGGCGATCCCTCGCTGGAAGCCACCGTGCCGGTCATGCACGCCCTGGTCGCGGCCGGCGCCGATGTGATCGAGCTGGGCGTGCCGTTCTCCGATCCCATGGCGGACGGTCCGGTCATCCAGCGCAGTTCCGAACAGGCGCTGCGGCGTGGCGCGGGCTTGCGCTACGTGCTGCAGGCTGTCGCCGAATTCCGTCAGCGCGATGCCGACACGCCGGTGGTGTTGATGGGCTATCTGAATCCAATAGAGATCCACGGCAACCAGCGTTTCGCCGAAGAAGCAGCGCAGGCTGGCGTGGATGGCGTGCTGCTGGTGGACCTGCCGCCGGAAGAAGCGGGCGAGACGCGCGAAATCTTCACCCGGCACGGCTTGGACCTGATCGCGCTCGCCGCGCCGACCACCACGGCCGAACGCATGGCCATGCTGTGCGACTCCGCCCAGGGCTACCTGTACTACGTCAGTTTCGCGGGCGTCACCGGCGCCGGGCACCTGGACACGCAGGCCGCGGGCGGACGGCTGCATACGCTGCGCGCGCAGTCTCCGGTGCCGGTGGTGGCAGGCTTCGGTATCAAGGACGCGGCCAGTGCGGCGGCCATGGCGGTGGAGGCCGATGGCGTGGTGGTCGGCAGCGCGCTGGTGGCTTGCCTGGCGGACGCCGCAACCGCCGAGGAAGCGGCTTCCCGCGCTGCAGCATTCCTGGCGCCGCTGCGCCAGGCGCTGGACGGCTGAACTCAAAAAGCGGCGGCTGGGATAAACTCGCGCGCTGATCCAAGCGCTGAAACTGAACGGGATATCGCAACGCATGAGCTGGCTGAGCAAACTGATGCCGTCGGGCATCCGCACCCAAGCGGGCGCCAACAAGAACAAGCGCAGCGTGCCCGAGGGCCTGTGGGAAAAATGCGAGCGTTGCGGTTCGGTGCTTTACCGCCCCGAGTTGGAAGAGAATCTGGAGGTCTGCCCGAAGTGTAGCTTCCATATGGCCATCCGCGCGCGCGCGCGCCTGAATGCGCTGTTCGACGCCGGGGCCGCCACGCATGAGATCGGTTCCGCGCTGGGTCCTGTCGACGCGCTGAAGTTCAAGGACCAGAAAAAATACGCCGACCGCATCAAGGCCTCTCAGAAATCCACCGGCGAGCGCGACGCGCTGGTCGTGCTGGAAGGCCCGCTGAAAGGGCGTCCTCTGGTTGCGGCCGCGTTCGACTTCGCCTTCATGGGCGGCTCCATGGGTTCGGTGGTGGGCGAACGTTTCGCCTTGGGCGCCGAGCGCGCGCTGGAAATAGGGGCGCCGTTCGTATGCTTTTCGGCCAGTGGCGGCGCGCGCATGCAGGAAGGCCTTTTCTCGCTGATGCAGATGGCCAAGACCTCGGCGGCGCTCGGCCGTTTGCGTGAGGCTGGCTTGCCGTACCTCTCGGTCATGACCCATCCCACTACCGGCGGCGTGTCGGCGTCGTTCGCCATGCTGGGCGATATCAACCTGGCCGAACCCGAAGCGCTGATAGGTTTCGCCGGGCCGCGAGTGATCGAACAGACCGTGCGCGAGACCTTGCCCGAAGGTTTCCAGCGTTCCGAGTTCCTGGTCGAGCACGGCGCCATCGACCAGATCTGCGATCGTCGTGAAATGCGTGACCGCTTGGCCGACCTGCTGGCGTTGATGCTGAAACAACCCAAGCCGCAGGATGGTCCGCTGGTGGACGCCGCATGAGTCGCAAGTATTTCGGCACCGACGGCATCCGCGGCCGGGTGGGCGAAGGTCCTATTTCGGCCGATTTCATGCTGCGGCTGGGCAACGCCTACGGCCACGCGCTGCGCGCTTCGGTCAAAAGCGCTGGCGACTGGCGCAAGCCGGTGGTGATCATCGGCAAGGACACGCGCATCTCCAACTACATGTTCGAGGCGGCGCTCGAGGCTGGCCTGGTAGCGGCGGGCGTGGATGTGGAATTGATGGGGCCGATGCCCACGCCGGCGGTGTCGCACATGACCCGCTCGCTGCGCGCCGACGGCGGCATCGTGATTTCCGCATCGCACAATCCGCACCACGACAACGGCATCAAGTTTTTCTCCGCCGAAGGCGAGAAGCTGGACGACGCGACCGAACTGGCGATCGAGGCGGCGCTGGAGCATCCGTTCCGCACCGTGGCTTCCGAACAGCTGGGCAAGGCGGTGCGCACGCGCGATGCCATCGGCCGCTATGTAGAGGCCTGCAAGAACTCCGTGTCGCGGCAGTTCGATCTGCAAGGCATGCGCATCGTGGTCGATTGCGCCAATGGCGCGACCTATCAGGTCGGGCCGATCGTGCTGCGCGAACTCGGCGCGCGCGTGGAAGCCATCGGGGTGGAGCCGAACGGGCTCAACATCAACGACGGCGTGGGTTCCACCCATCCCGAGCTGCTGGCCGCGCGCGTGCGCGAAACCGGCGCGGATCTGGGCATCGCCTTCGACGGCGACGGCGACCGCGTGCTGTTCGTCGATGGACAGGGCGAAATCGTCGACGGCGACGGCCTGATCTACGTGCTGGCCAACGATTGGAAGAAGAGCGGCCGCCTGCGCGGTCCGGTGGTCGGCACGCTGATGACCAACTATGGTTTGGAAAAAGCCTTCGGCGAGGCCGGGATCGAGTTCGTCCGCGCCAAGGTCGGTGACCGCTACGTGCACCAGGCGCTGGTCGAGGGCAAGGGCATCCTGGGCGGCGAAGCCTCCGGGCATCTGCTCTGCCTGGACCGCACCAGCACCGGCGACGGCATCGTCAGCGCGTTGCAGGTGCTGGAAG
>CAMLGZ010000044.1 GCA_946479745.1 uncultured Pseudoxanthomonas sp.
TCCAGTCGCTGGAATGCTTGATCACCGCGCCCATCGCCACTTCGCCCAGCTGCTGGCCGTGCAGGCCGAAGCGTTCCACCAGCGCACCCAGCGTCCGCACAGACATGCCCAGATTGCCGACGTCCGAGTAGGCCGTGTTCTGCCTGCAGAACGGAATACGGACGCCGCCCAGAATTGCGACGGGACGGGCTGCTGACATGGGGAACCTCGCGGGGATCAAGTCGGGACAAGCGGCCCGTTAACGCGCAACGGGCATAATGCGAAAGTGTAATGCCGCCACGGCACTGGGCCAACCTGACGATGACTCAATCCGACTTCGGTGTTCATGTGATGGATGCATCTGTGATGGGCGCCTCCGTGATGGGAGTGTTCGCGCTGGAGCTCGCCGGCGGCAGCGCTCCCGCCACCGCGGCCTTGTCGCAGGCCCAGGCGGGCCGGCTGGTGGAGTTGCTGGCGCGCGACCTGAGCAAACTGGTGCCGGGAGCGGACGCGCTGGAACTGAGCTTCGCTGCCGCCCATTTCGACCCGGCCGAAGTGCTGCGTCCGGGCTGGCCGCTGCACCGGCGCCTGGACGAATTGCGCCAGCGCGCGCCTGGACAAGGGCAAGGACCGCGAGTGATCGCTTTCGGCGCCGATAGCGGGGGCAAGGTGCCGCTGCCGTTCGTCGCCGAGGCCGGCTTGCAGGGCGGGCAGATGCGCGTATTGCCGTTTCTGCTGAGCGGCGCACCGGAAACCGTGCGGGCATTGCAGGAAGATTTCGAAGAAACGCTGCTGGACCGCGGCATGGCGGGGGCCGATACCGCCTTGCTGGCCCAGGAAGGCTTCGGCGCGCAGATCGAGCACGCGCGCTACCTGACCGCGCACGACCTGGCCGCGATCATGGCCATGCAGTACCAGAACCAGGGCCTGCAGCTTCTTTGGCCGATCATCGAGACGGCGCTGCTGGATCCGGATAGTGAAGACTGGCTGGACCAACCTCCGGAACCGCTGTTGCGGTATGCGGGCGGCGAGGTGCAGATAGCGCTGCTGGACCCGGCCGCGTGGCGGCAGCGCCATGCCGGTCACCTTCAGGACGAAGATCCCGTGCGGCTGGAACGGGCTTACGAATATTTCCAAGCCCGCCAGCGGCAGATCGCGGCGGTGCTGGAAGCGCATGGGATACCGGTGACGTTCGCCTACTGCTCGGAAAGCAAAGAGGCACGGAAGACCCTGGAAAGCTGACGCCCCTTTATTTGCAGGAGCGGGCCCTGCCCGCGACACGCTCCATAAGAAAATCTCTCGCGGGCAGGGCCCGCTCCTACATGGTCACCTTGATCACCCCGCAAGCCACGCGCGCACCAGCGTTGCCTGCAGGCTGGCTGGTGTAGTCGTCGGGCGCCGCATGTACCACCAGCGCGCGGCCGGCGATGTCGTTGACCGCGCCGCCGCCCAGGGTGACGCCGCTGATGTGGATATCCAGCTTGACTACGCCTTCGTTATTGGCGACCACGTTGTCCATGTCGCCGGCATGGTGCGCGCCCGATTCGGCCTTGCCGTGCGCGGCGGCGAAAGGATTGAAATGCGGGCCGGCGCTGCTGGCGTCCGCGGCGCTGCAATCGCCCTTTTCATGAACATGGAACCCGTGCGTGCTGTTGGGCGGCAACCCTCCAACGACGCCGGTGATATGTACGCCGCCGCTCATGGGCGTCAACGTGGCCTTGCCGCTGACCAGACTGCCGGAGGCCGACGCCAGGTTCACTACCGCCTGCTTGGCGGTGCCCAGGGTCGGCACTTCGACCTTGGCGGCGGGCTTGGGCGGCGGAGCGGTGCCGCAGGCGGTCAGGAAAACAGCGGTAGCGGCGGCCATCAGGGCGATGCGCATGGGAATGCTCCTTGGGAGTCGGTTGGAAACGTAACCGCGCGGCAGTTTACGCGCGATGAAAGTGGGCGCGGACAGGCTGTGGGCGCGGGTCTGTGCGGAAAGCTCGCGGCGGGACGCCGCTCCCACCTGCTCTCTCCGTCTTTCGGTTCAACGCCGCTTGCGGCCCGGCCCCAATTTACGCGTCACCGTATTGCGGCCCACGCCCAGCTTGCTGGCTGCCTCCGCACGGCGGCCATGGGTGAAGCGCAGCGCTACTTCCAACAGCGTGCGATCGAAGAGTTCACGGGCTTCGGCATGCAACCCCTCGGTACCCTCGTCCAGACGCGCATGCGCCCACACGGCGAGCGCCTGATGCCATTCCATCGCCTGCGGCGCGGAAACGGCGACATTGGCCGATAGCGCACCTTGCAGGTCGAAGGCAGTGATGGTTTCGCCCGGCGCCATCGCCGCCAGGCGCCAGCACACGTTTTCCAGTTCGCGCACGTTGCCGGGCCAGTCGTAAGCGCGCAGCGCTTCCAGTGCCGGAGCCGCGAAACGCTTGGCCGGTGCGCCGAGTTTGCGCGATGCGATGGCCAGGAAGTTTTCCGCCAGCTGGGCGACGTCGTCGCGGCGCTCGCGCAGCGGCGGAAGCTGCAGGCGCACCACGTCGAGCCGGTGCAGCAGATCGGCGCGAAACCGACCTTCGGTAACCAGCGCTTCCAGATTCTGGTGGGTAGCGGCAATCACGCGCACATCGACCCGGATCAGTTCGCGGCCGCCGACGCGGAAGAATTCGCCTTCGGCCAGCACCCGCAGCAACCGGGTCTGCAAAGGCAGCGGCATGTCGCCGATCTCGTCCAGGAACAGCGTGCCGCCATCGGCCTGTTCGAAACGCCCGATGTGGCGACGCTGCGCGCCGGTGAAGGCGCCGGCCTCATGGCCGAACAATTCGCTTTCCAGCAGCTCGGCGGGAATGGCCGCGGTGTTGAGCGCGATGAACGGTTTGCGTGCGCGCGGAGACTCGTGGTGCAACGCGTTGGCCACCAGCTCTTTGCCGGTGCCGGTCTCGCCGGTAATCAATACGGACAACGGCGCCTGCGCCAGACGGCCGATCGCACGGAACAGCGCGCGCATCGCCGGCGTGTCGCCGATCAGTTCGGTACTGCCGATGCCGGACGCCAGGGTTTCGGAAACCGGCTCCGGTGCAGAGCCCGCGGCGACATCGGGCAGCGCGCGCGCGGCCAGCGCAACGGCGTCGTCCAGATCGAAAGGTTTGGAAAGGAATTCGTGCGCGCCGCCGCGAAACGCGCCGGCGGTGCTGGCGATGTCGGTATAGGCCGACATCACGATCACCGGCAGTTGCGGGTGCGCGAGTTTCAGCTTGTCCAACAGCGCCAGGCCATCGTCGCCGGGCATGCGTACGTCGGTGAACAGCAGATCCGGCGCGCCTTGCGCGCTGAGCGCCTGCAGAGCGGAAGCCGCGCTGTCGAAACCATCGACCGTATAACCGGCATCGCGCAAGGCGGTTGCCAGCACGAAGCGCACCGAGCGGTCGTCGTCCACCACCCAGACACGCTGTGCATTCATGACCCCTCTCCCGTCGGCGCCCCGTAGGGGGGTGCAAGGCTGAGAGGGGCTGGGATGAGGGTGCGGCGAAGCGGTGTTGCCAAAGCCGGACGTGGAACGAAGATCTGCGGTTGAACATCGCTACTCCGCCGTGCCCTCATCCGCCCTCCGGGCACCTTCTCCCAAAGGGAGAAGGGATAAGACTGACGCTGATGAGACGGATGCTCATGCATTGCCAAACTCCTCGTGCGTCAATATCGGCAGCAGCAGCGTGAACACGGTATGCCCCGGGCGCGACCGATAAGTCAGCGAACCGCGGTGCTCGCGCGCCACTTGCTGGGCCAGGGCCAGACCCAGGCCGCTGCCTTCGGCGCGGCCGCTGACCAAAGGCAGGAACAGATGTTCGGCCAGTTCTTCGGGCACGCCCTTGCCGTCGTCGATGATCTCCACTCGCAGCGCCATCGCATGCAGGTGATCGTGGATGCGCACGCCGTGCTCGACACGGGTGCGCAGAGTGACGCTGGCGGCGCCGGCCTGAATGGCGTTGCGCACCAGGTTCCAGATCGCCTGGGTCATGCGATCGGCATCGCCGGGGAATTCGGGAATGCTGGGGTCGTAGTCGCGTTGCACGCGCACCGACCAGCCGCCTTCGGTTTCGGCCAGGCGCAGCACGCGTTCCAGTACCACGTGGATGTTGAGCGCGGTGTGCGGGCGCTGCGGGGCGGGGGAAAGCAATTGATCCAGCAAGCCGTTGAGGCGCTCGACTTCCGATTCGATCAGGCCGATCAGTTCGCGCTCGTCTTCGTTGTCGCCGCGGTGCAGCGCGCGCCGCGCCAGCAGTTGCGCCGCGCCCTTGAGGCCGGCCAGCGGATTGCGCAGTTCATGGGCCAAACCTTTCAACGCGGCACCCAATGCGCTGGGCAGTACCTGTGCGGGATCCAGCGCCGGGAATTCGTCCAGCGGATGCGCTTCCAGCAACCAGCCGCCGTCGTCGAGACGCGACAGCCAGCCTTCGGCGAAGCGCTGCGATTCGCCTGGCAGGCCCAAGGCCATGCGGTGCAGTCGCAGCACATCGCGGTCGGTGTTTTCCAGGAAACGCGCCATGGCATCGCCATCCATTTCCAATGCCGCAAGGGGTTGGCCGAACAGGCGTCGTGCGCTGACGCCCATCCAGCGCGCAAAAGCCGGGTTGACGCCAAGGATCGAACCCTCGGCGTCCGCCCAGGCCACCGCCGTGCTGAGCACATCGGCGGCGGGCCCGTCTGTCAGCACTTTCTTAGGGGCCAGGGGCGACATTGCACCAGTTTAGTGCAATGCCGCCCCCAGAACGCCATCAAGCCTCGTACGCCGCTTCGCCGTGCGAGGAGATATCCAGACCTTCGCGTTCGGCTTCTTCGCTGACGCGCAGGCCGACGGTGTACTTCACGATCAGGAAGGCAACCAGCGCCACCACACCGGAGAGCACGATGGTGGTCAGCACGCCCTGGGCCTGGATCCAGACCTGGCCGGCGATGTCGTATTCGGGCAGCGCCGTCTCGGTCACGTAGTCCCAGATGCCTGCGCCACCCAGCTTGGGTGCCGCGAACACGCCGGTCAGCAACGCGCCGGTGATGCCGCCCACGCCATGCACGCCGAACACATCCAGGCTGTCGTCCGCGCCCAGCAGCTTCTTCAGCCCGGTCACGCCCCACAGGCACAGCACGCCAGCGATGGCGCCGATGGCCAGTGCGCCGTTGAGGCCGACGAAACCAGCTGCCGGAGTGATAGCGACCAGACCGGCCACCGCACCCGAAGCCGCACCCAGCAGCGATGGCTTGCCCTTGAAGATCCATTCCACCAGCGTCCACGCCACCACGGCTGCTGCCGTGGCCAGGAAGGTGTTGACGAAGGCGATCGCAGCCACGCCACCTGCTTCCAGCGCGGAACCGGCGTTGAAGCCGAACCAGCCGAACCACAGGATCGATGCGCCGACCATGGTCAGAGTCAGGTTGTGCGGTTTGATCGCCTCACGCCCGTAGCCGGTGCGCTTGCCGATCACGTACGCGCCCACCAGGCCGGCGACCGCGGCGTTGATGTGCACGACGGTGCCGCCTGCGAAATCAAGCGCGCCCTTGGCGAACAGGAAACCGGACTTGGCCAGCACGCCGGCTACTGCGTCGTTGTCGGTGAACGCATCCGGGCCGGGAAAGAACCAGACCATGTGCGCCATCGGCAGGTAAGCGAAGGTGAACCACAACACGGTGAAAAGCATCACGCCGGCGAACTTCACGCGCTCGGCGAACGCGCCCACGATGAGTGCGCAGGTGATGCAGGCGAAGGCGCCCTGGAACACGAAGAACGCCAGTTCCGGGATGTACACGCCCTTGGTGAAAGTCGCACCGATCGAAGCGGCATCCAGTCCGTGCGCGAACAACCGATCCCAGCCGCCGATGTAGGGCGAGCCTTCGGTGAACGCGATGCTGTAGCCGTACAACGACCACAACACGGCGACCAATGAAAATACCGCCAGGTTCTGCACCAGGATCGACAGCACGTTCTTCGAACGCACCAGGCCGCCATAGAACAGGGCGAGACCCGGCAACGTCATGAAGATCACCAACGCCGCCGACATCAGCACCCAGACGGTGTCCGGTTTGCTGATGGACGGTGCGGGAGCTGCTTCTTCGGCGGGAGCTGCTTCGGCAGCGGCCGGTTCGGTGGTGGCCGCGACAGCGGCGGGCGCCGGAGCGGTTTCAGCAGGAGCGGCGGCCGGATCGGCCGGCGCAGCAACGGCGGTTTCGGTAGCGGGCGCTGCGGTTTCCTGCGCCATCGCGCCGAAACCGCTGCCCAACGCCACGCAGCACAGCGCGGCGAGGCCGATTACTTGCAGTCGGGTTTTCCACCCGGAGAGACGAGTCTTCATATGGGGCTCCGAGTGGGGTTAGAGTGCGTCCGCGCCGACTTCGCCGGTGCGGATGCGGATGACCTGGTCGACCGCGGTGACGAAGATCTTGCCGTCGCCGATCTTGCCGGTGCCCGCCGCTTGCTGGATGGCCTCGATCACGGCTTCCAGGCGTTCGTCGGTGACCACGGTTTCGATCTTGATCTTGGGCAGGAAATCGACGACGTACTCGGCGCCGCGATACAACTCGGTGTGGCCCTTCTGCCGTCCGAAGCCTTTGACTTCGGTGACGGTGATGCCGGACACGCCTGCTTGCGACAAGGATTCTCGAACCTCGTCTAGCTTGAACGGCCGGATGATGGCGGTGATCAGTTTCATGCGCATTCCCCGTGGGTGAAAAGGAGCCGGCCTGATGCAACGACCGGGGGTTTCGACACAAAACAGAAACCGCATATCAACGTGGGAGAGGGAGCTGCGGTTCGCTGTTTCTTTTCTTCTTTATTGCTTGGTGGAGTTACGAAGGGAAAACGCGGCGATAGCGACGGGTGGGAGGGGTATTCCGTCGCTATCGCCGCTAAAACTTAATTGCCGTAGTACAGCTGGTATTCGAGCGGATGGGTCGCCGCGCGGAACTTGGTCACTTCCTGCATCTTCAGCGCGATGTAGCCGTCGATGAAGTCGTCG
>CAMLGZ010000045.1 GCA_946479745.1 uncultured Pseudoxanthomonas sp.
ATGAGCAACAACTTCCTGCAGCTGTTCTTCGGCTGGGAGGCGGTGGGCCTGGTGTCGTACCTGCTGATCGGTTTCTGGTTCAAGCGTCCCAGCGCGATCTTCGCCAATCTCAAGGCCTTCCTGGTCAACCGCGTTGGCGATTTCGGCTTTCTGCTGGGCATCGCGGCGGTGCTGTTCTGGTTCGGCACGCTGGATTACGCGACCGTGTTCGCCAATGCGCCCATGCTGAAGGGCGTTACCGCCACGATCGTCACCGGCCACCCATGGGAAGTGGCGACCATCATCTGCATCTGCCTGTTCATCGGTGCGATGGGCAAATCGGCGCAGGTGCCGTTGCACGTGTGGCTGCCGGACTCGATGGAAGGCCCGACTCCGATCTCGGCGTTGATCCACGCCGCCACCATGGTCACGGCGGGTATCTTCATGGTGGCGCGTATGTCGCCGCTGTTCGAGATGTCGGAGACGGCGCTGAACTTCGTGTTGTTCATCGGGGCCACCACCGCCTTCTTCACTGGCCTGATCGGCATCGTGCAGAACGACATCAAGCGTGTGGTGGCGTACTCCACGCTGTCCCAGCTCGGCTACATGACCGTGGCGTTGGGCGTATCGGCTTATTCGGCCGCGATCTTCCACCTGATGACCCATGCCTTCTTCAAGGCGCTGCTGTTCCTGGGCGCGGGCTCGGTGATCATCGCCATGCACCACGAGCAGGACATGCGCAAGATGGGCGGCCTGCGCAAGTACATGCCGATCACCTTCGTGACCATGTGGATCGGCACCCTGGCGCTGGTGGGCACGCCGTTCTTCTCCGGCTTCTATTCCAAAGACACGATCATCGAGGCAGCCGAGCACCACGCGCACATGGCTCACAGCTGGGTTGCAACTTACGGCTATTGGGCGGTGCTCGGCGGCGTGTTCGTGACCAGTTTCTACAGCTTCCGCCTGCTGTATCTGACCTTCCATGGCAAGGAACGTTTCCGTGATGCGCACGACGATCACGGCCACGGCCATGAGGCGCATGCGCATGACGACCACGCGCACGACGATCATGGTCATGGCGCCCATGAGCCGCATGAATCTCCGTGGGTGGTGACCGTTCCGTTGATCCTGCTGGCCATTCCCTCCATCGCGATCGGCTTCTTCACCATCGGGCCCATGCTGTTCGGCACCGGTTGGGACGGACATCATGCCTTGGAGACGATCCCCGGTCAGGCGCTGACCTTCTTCAGTGGCGCGATCGATTTCATGGATCCAGCGCGCGACACGGTGATGGCGCTGAAGGAAGAGTTCCACAGCCCCTGGGGATTCGTGTGGCACGGCATGCAGGCGCCGCCATTCTGGTTGGCCTTGGCCGGGTTCCTCGCAGCCACCGGTCTTTATATCTTTGCTTCGCCCGAACTGCCGGCGCGCATGCGCCACAGCAAGGTCGGCGCGTTCCTGGCCAACATCCTGGACAAGAAATACTGGATGGATACGTTGTGGATCGGCGGTTTCGCCGGCGGCGGCGTGGCCTTGGGCGATCTTTCCAACGCCATAGACAGCAAGGTGATCGATGGCGTCGCGGTCAACGGCAGCGCCAAGCTGGTGGACATGGCCGCCAACCTGTTGCGACGCACCCAATCGGGTTTCCTCTACCACTACGCCTTCGCGATGATCCTCGGCCTGATTGCACTGCTGGCCGTGCTCATCAAGTTTTGGCAATGAACGCCGCGGCGTTGAACTGACGGATTAATAACACGTGTCGAACTGGCCTTTATTGAGTGTATTGATCTGGCTGCCCATGCTGGGCGGCGCGCTGATCCTCGCGCTGGGCAATGCCCGTGCGAGCGCTGCGCGCTGGACCGCGCTGGGTGTGGCGCTGCTGACCTTCGTGGCCAGCATCGGTCTGCTGACCGGCATCAACCCGGCCGATCCGGGCATGCAGTTCGTGGAAGCGCACGCGTGGATCCCGGCCTACGATATCGGCTACAACCTGGGTGCAGACGGCATTTCCATCGCCCTGATCGTGCTGACCACGTTGACCACCGCGCTGGCGCTGATCGGCGCGTGGACGGTGATCGAGAAGCGCGTGAGCCAGTACGTGGCGGCGTTCCTGTTCCTGGAAGGCATGATGATCGGCGTGTTCTGCGCGACCGACGCCATGCTGTTCTACGTGTTCTTCGAGGCCATGCTGATTCCGATGTTCCTGATCATCGGCGTCTGGGGCGGGCCGCGCCGCATCTACGCTTCGGTCAAGTTCTTCCTGTACACCTTCCTCGGCTCGGTGCTGATGCTGGTCGGGTTGATCTACCTGTACCTCAAAGGCGGCAGCTTCCAGTTCGCCGATCTGTACCAGTTGTCGCTCAACGCCAAGGAACAGACCTGGCTGTTCTTCGCCTTCCTGATCGCCTTTGCGGTCAAGGTGCCGATGTTCCCGGTGCACACCTGGTTGCCGGATGCGCACGTGGAGGCGCCGACCGCAGGTTCGGTGATCCTGGCGGCGATCATGCTGAAGATCGGCGGATACGGCTTCCTGCGTTTTACCCTGCCGATCCTGCCCGATGCGGGCCACGAGTGGGCCTGGCTGGTGATCGCGCTGTCGCTGATCGGCGTGGTCTACGTGGGCCTAGTGGCGCTGGTGCAGGACGATATGAAGAAGCTGATCGCCTATTCGTCGGTTTCGCACATGGGCTTCGTGACCCTGGGCATCTTCATCGCCTTCGGCCTGATCCGCGACTACGGCAACCTGGACGGCGCGCGCCTGGGCCTGCAGGGCGCGATGGTGCAGATGATTTCGCACGGTTTCGTCTCCGGCGCCATGTTCTCCTGCGTCGGCGTGCTGTACGACCGCATGCATACGCGCATGATCCGCGACTACGGCGGCGTGGCCAACGTGATGCCGTGGTTTGCGGTGCTGTTCGTGTTTTTCGGCATGGCCAATGCCGGTCTGCCCGGGACCAGCGGTTTCGTCGGCGAGTTCATGGTCATCGTGGCGAGCTTCCAGAAGCATCCGTATCTCGCGCTGACCGCGGCCTCCACGCTGATCATCGGCGCGGCCTACACGCTGTGGCTGGTGAAGCGGGTGATGTATGGCGAGGTGGCCAACGCGCACGTGGCGGAAATGAAGGATCTCAACGGTCGGGAAATACTGGTGCTTGGTGTGTTCGCATTGGGCGTGCTGGCGATCGGCATCTGGCCGAAGCCGCTGACCGACCTCATGGAGCCCTCGATCGCACAACTGGCGATGCAGCTCGCCAACAGCAAGCTGTAAGGAAGAATGATGACCACGCCGACGTTATCCGCCACCGCCGACCTGATGCCGTTGCTGCCCGAGCTGGTGCTGATCGGCGGCGCTTTCGCGCTGTTGATGCTGGACCTGTTCCTGGATAACCAGCGTCGCGTGATCACCCATGCGCTCACTCTGGCGCTGCTGGCCGGCGTGCTGGCCATGGTCGCCTGCGGTATAGGCGGGCAGGGCACCGTTTTCAACGGCATGTTCGTGCGCGACGTGATGGCCGACGTCAGCAAGGTGGTGATCCTGCTGGTGAGCGGGCTGTCGCTGCTGTACTCATGGCCCTACCTGCGCGAGCGCAAGCTCTATCAGGGCGAAGTGCCGGTGCTGATCCTGTTCGCCACGGCCGGCATGATGATGCTGGTATCGGCGGGCAACATGGTGCTGGTCTACCTGGGTCTGGAGCTGCTGGCGCTGTGCTCCTACGCGCTGGTCGCGCTGGACCGCGACAACGGTCTTTCCACCGAAGCGGGCATGAAGTACATCGTGCTTGGCTCGCTCGCTTCGGGGTTGCTGCTGTACGGCATGTCGCTGGTGTACGGCGCCACCGGTACGCTGGACCTGGCTGGCATCCATGCCGCCTCCACCCAGATCGCCGACAAGGCCCTGCTGCTGACCGGCGTGGTGTTCCTGGTTGCCGGTCTGGCGTTCAAGCTGGGCGCGGCGCCTTTCCATATGTGGCTGCCCGACGTCTATCAGGGCGCGCCGACGCCGATCACCTTGTTCATCAGCGCCGGCCCCAAGCTGGCCGCCTTCGGCATGGCCTACCGGCTGCTGGAGAACGGCGTGGGTCCGATGTCCGAGCAGTGGCATCTGATGCTCGCCGGGCTCGCCGCGGCTTCGCTGGTGATCGGCAACGTGATCGCCATCGCGCAGACCAATCTCAAGCGCATGCTGGCCTATTCGACGGTTTCGCACGTGGGTTTCCTGCTGTTGGGTCTGGCCGGCGGCGATGCGCGCGGTTATGCCGCCTCGTTGTTCTATGGCATCAGTTATGCGGTGATGTCGGCCGCGGCGTTCGGCGCCATCGTGGTGTTGTCGCGGCAGGGTTTCGAAGCCGACAAGATCGATGATTTCAAGGGTCTGAATGCACGCAACCCCTGGCAGGCCGGGCTGGTGCTGTGCGTCATGGCCTCGCTGGCCGGTGTGCCGCCTTTCCTGGGCTTCTGGGCCAAGCTGGTGGTGCTGGGCGCAGCGCTGGATGCCGGACTGGTGTGGCTGGCGGTACTGGGCGTGATCTGCGCGGTGATCGGCGGCTATTACTACCTGCGCGTGATCAAGGTGATGTACTTCGACGAACCCGTCGGCGAGCTTCCCCCGGTGCGCAAGGACCGTGTGGTTCCAGTGGTGTTCGGCGTCAATGCGCTGGCGTTGCTGGTGCTGGGAATCTTCTGGAATCCGATCATGGCTTGGTGCCAGCAGGCCTTCGCCTGAAGTGGGTTTTTGCCTGACTGCAAGGCAAACCATCCCCATCCCGGCCTTCTCCTTGAAGGGGAAGCAGAGAATGCGGGCTTGCAATAAAAGACCCGAGTCACCATAATTCCGCTTCTGATGCGGGGTGGAGCAGTCTGGCAGCTCGTCGGGCTCATAACCCGAAGGTCGCAGGTTCAAATCCTGCCCCCGCTACCAAGCTTTTCGGTTTCATGGAAAGCCTCTTGCAGAGGCTTTTTTAGCGACCAAGGCCTGGGCTCGTGAAGGTGAATGTTCCCACCTGCACACCGGAATCCAGCAGTATCGGACAAGGGGCCCATCAGGGCCCTTTGTTGTTTCCGGGCCATCACTTCTCTTAATTCACGATTTTCTTCCACTGCCGGCGAATCATCACCACGTGAGCGACAAGGCAAAACAAATCGCGAACCTGCTTTCCCCCACGGTGCAGGCCCTGGGCCTGGAGCTGCTGGGCGCCGAGTACCTGCCCGCGCCGGGCAGCGCCACCTTGCGCCTGTATATCGACGTGACCGAGGCCGAACGGGACACGCGCATCGTCAACATCGAGGATTGCGAAGCAGTGAGCCGCGAGGTTTCCGCCCAGCTCGATGTCGAGGACCCGATCACCGGTAATTACACGCTGGAAGTGTCCTCGCCGGGCATCGAGCGCCCGCTGTTCACCCTGGCGCAGTTCGTGCGCCACCAAGGCGAATCGGCCAAGGTCGTGCTGCGGCTGCCGCAGGAAGGCCGCCGTCGCCTGCAAGGCCCGATCCTGCGCATCGAAGGCAACAACATCGTCTTCCAGGTCGACAACGACGAGATGACGGTCGCATTCGAGAACGTGGACAAGGCCAGGATCATGCCCGACTGGGTGGCGCTGGGTTTCGCGCCGCAGCCCAAGAAGGCTGGCACGGCCAAGCCGGCCGCGGCCAAGACGGCACCGAAGAAAACGGCGCCAGTGAAGAAGGCGGCGAAGAAAGCGACCAAGAAAAAACCGGCCGGCAAATCGGCTTCCAAGAAACCGGCCCCCAAGCAACCGGGCCAGGCAAAACCCAACCAACCGGCGGCCAAGCGGCCGCGCGCGGAGTAAACGATGAGTAAGGAATTATTGCTGGTAGTGGATGCGGTAGCCAACGAAAAGGGCGTGCCGCGCGAAGTGATCTTCGACGCCATCGAGGCCGCGCTGGCTTCGGCTGCGAAGAAGCGCTATCCGGACCAGGAAGTACTGACCCGCGTGACCATCGACCACAAGACCGGCGAGTACGAGACTTTCCGCCGCTGGGAAGTAGTGGCCGATGACGTGGTCATGGAGTCGCCCGATTTCCAGATCCGTCTGATGGACGCGCTGGACGAAAGCGATGGCGCCGAAGTGGGCGATTACGTGGAAGAACAGATCGAAAACCCCGACTTCGGCCGTATCGCCGCGCAGGCCGCCAAGCAGGTGATCGTGCAGCGCGTGCGCGAGGCCGAGC
>CAMLGZ010000046.1 GCA_946479745.1 uncultured Pseudoxanthomonas sp.
ATCGACCAGGTGAAGCAGGTGGCTTCCGGTTTGCTGGGCGTGGAGATCCGCGAAGAGATCATCGGCATCGCCGAGGTGCGCGACGTGTTCCGCAGTTCCAAGTTCGGCGCCGTCGCCGGCTGCATGGTCGTGGAAGGCACGGTCAAGCGCAGCAAGCCGATCCGCGTGCTGCGCGACAGTACGGTGGTATTCGAAGGCGAACTGGAATCGCTGCGCCGCTTCAAGGAGAACGTGGACGAAGTGCGCAACGGTACCGAGTGCGGCATTGGCGTGAAGGCGTACAACGACGTGCAGCCGGGCGACCAGATCGAGTGCTTCGAGCGCATCGAAGTGCAGCGCACGCTGTAAATCCGTGATTCGTGATTCGGGATTTGTGATTCGCGAAAACGAGTCACAAATCGCCGGGTTTCGTCGAATCACCAATCACCAATCACGAATCACATGCCCTCGAACAAATCCTTCCACCGCAGCGACCGCGTCTCCGCCCAGCTCCGCCGCGAACTTGGCAAGCTGGTGCACGAGTTCGTGCGCGAGCACGGCCTGCCGTCGGTCAGCGTGTCCGACGTCGAAGTCACCCGCGACCTGGCCCATGCCAAGGTGTTTGTCACTGCGTTGATGCAGGAAAAGTCCGCCGAAGCGGTGAAGGACCTGAAGGAGTTGTCTCCGCAGATCCGCTACCAGCTGGGCAAGGCGATGAAACTGCGCCACGTGCCCGAATTGCATTTCCACTACGATGATTCGGTGGACCGCGGCGAGCGTATCGAGAACCTGTTGCGCGACCTTCCGCCTCCGCCCGTCGACGAAGACGAGTGATCGTCGGGGTGTTGTAGGAGCGGGCCTTGCCCGCGACGTTTTTTCCTGCAGCATATGAAGAGCGTCGCGGGCAAGGCCCGCTCCTACATGCAAAGGACCACGCCGCTCCACATGTCGCTGCCCAAGGTCAAATTCCGACGCCTCGACGGCATCCTGCTGCTGGACAAGCCGCAAGGGCTCAGCTCCAACCAGGCCTTGCAGCGCGCGCGTTTCCTGTTCCGCGCGCAGAAGGGCGGGCATACCGGCAGCCTGGATCCGCTTGCCACCGGCTTGCTGCCGCTGTGCTTCGGCGAAGCCACCAAGATCGCCGGCAATCTGCTGGGCGCGCGCAAGGCCTACGACACGGTCGCGCGTCTGGGCATCACCACCGACACCGACGACGCAGAAGGCCAGCCACTGCGCGAGCGTCCGGTGGGCAAGTACACATTGCCGCAGATCGACGCCGCACTGCGTCAGCTCACCGGCCGCATTCAGCAACGCCCTCCCATCTATTCGGCGCTCAAGCGCGGCGGCGAGCCGCTGTATGCCAAGGCCCGGCGCGGCGAGATCGTGGAAGTGGAACCGCGCGCGATCGAGGTCCACCGTTTCGAGCTGCAATCGGCCGCCGACCTGCTGGACGGCGGCGAGCCTTTGCTGCGCCTGCAGGTGGAATGCGGCTCCGGCACCTACGTGCGCAGTCTGGTCCGCGACCTGGGCGAGCTGCTGGGCTGCGGCGCGCACGTGGTGGAACTGCGCCGCCTGTGGGTGGAGCCCTTCCGTGAGCCGCGCATGTGGACGCTCGAGGCCCTGCAGGCCCTGGCCCAGCGCGACGAACGCAGCCTGGACGCCTGCCTGCTGCCGCTGGATGCCGGCCTGATCGGCTTCCGCCGCATCGATCTGACCGACGAGGCCGCCCGCCGCTTCAGTCAGGGCCAGCGCCTGCCGGCCATCCCGGGCCCGGTAGGGCCTTGCGCGGTCTACGACGGGGCCGGACGGGTGCTGGGCCTGGCCCAGCTGGACGAGGGCAGGGTGCTGGCCCCGCAGCGCCTGTTCAATTGGCCGGAACCGGTTGCGGAGAGCGCCAAGCGGGAATAGGCAGCCGGAAAGCTTGCAGGTACGGGCTTCTTGCGGGTTTTTTGCCGTCATCCCAGCGCAAGCCGGGATCCAAGTTGCCCTTGATCTTCAGGTGGGCGGCAGAATCAAGATCAAGATGGATCCCGGCTTGCGCTGGGAAGACGACAAAAGGGTTTTGGCCGTTGCTACCCATCCATCCCTATCTCCAGCCCAGTAAAACCTTGTTTTGCAAGGCTTCGGCGACTACAATGCCGCGGCCTTTTCGGCATCCTTGATCGTCCATCGATCACCTTCGCGGCAATCCATCGCAGCATCCCTAGCAAACGGCGAGCCCCGCGGTGCGCACCGCTTCCCTGTCCCGGGAATCAAAGCGTTCCTGCAGGCCACGCATCTCAAGAGAAAAGACTATGCCCATCGATACCCAGAAAGTCATTGAAGACAACAAGCGCGGCCCCGCCGATACCGGTTCGCCGGAAGTCCAGGTCGCCCTGATCACCGCCCGCATCGAACAGCTCAGCGGCCACTTCAAGACCCACAAGAAAGACCACCACAGCCGCCGTGGCCTGCTCCAGCTGGTGAACCGCCGCCGCAGCCTGCTCGACTATCTGAAAAAGAAGGACGGCGAGCGCTACAAGACCCTGATCGAGAAACTCGGCCTGCGTCGCTAAACCCAACACCGACCGCGGCGCAGTGATGCGCCGCGGTTTTGTTTGTAGACGAGAAATTCCGCAAGAAAAAGTTTTCCACATCGCACCACCCGGCCGGACCGACCCGGCCATCCGCATGCGGCATGGGTCGCATCCGGTTCAACCGATAGCGCATCACCAAGGATCAACCAACGTGGCAAAAATCACCAAGACCTTCCAGTACGGCAAGCACCAGGTCACCCTGGAAACCGGCGAGATCGCCCGCCAGGCCGGCGGTGCCGTCATCGTCAAGTTCGACGACACCGTGCTGCTGGTATCCGCAGTCGCCGCCAAGAACGCGCGCGAAGGCCAGGACTTCTTCCCGCTGACCGTCGACTACCAGGAGCGTTTCTACGCCGGTGGCCGCATCCCGGGCGGCTTCTTCAAGCGCGAAGGCCGCGCCACGGAGAAGGAAACCCTGATCTCGCGCCTGATCGACCGTCCGCTGCGCCCGCTGTTCCCGGAAGAATTCCGCAATGAAGTGCAGGTCATCGCCACGGTGATGTCGCTGAACCCGGAAATCGACGGCGACATCCCGGCCCTGATCGGCGCTTCCGCCGCAGTAGCCCTGACCGGCGCGCCGTTCAACGGCCCTATCGGCGCGGCCAAGGTCGGTTACATCAACGGCGAATACGTGTTGAACCCGACCGTCAGCGAGCTGAAGGATTCCAAGCTTGAGCTGGTCGTCGCCGGTACCTCCAATGCGGTGCTGATGGTCGAATCCGAAGCCGCCGAGCTGTCCGAAGACGTGATGCTGGGCGCGGTGATGTTCGGCCATCGCGAAATGCAGAAGGTCATCAACATCATCAACGAGCTGGTCACCGAAGCCGGCACCAAGAACTGGGAATGGTCGGCCCCGGCCAAGAAGGACGCGCTGATCTCCGCGCTGAAGGAAGCCGTCGGCACCCAGCTCGATTCCGCTTTCCAGGTACGCGACAAGCTGCAGCGCCGCGACGCCATCGCTGCGATCAAGAAAGACGTGCTGCAGGGTCTGGCCGGCCGCGCCGAAGCCGACGGCTGGAGCAGCGGCGAACTGTCGAAGGAATTCGGCGAGCTGGAATACCAGACCATGCGTGGTTCGGTGCTGGCTTCCAAGGTCCGCATCGACGGCCGCGCGCTGGACACCGTGCGCCCGATCAGCTCCAAGGTCAGCGTGCTGCCGCGTGTGCACGGTTCCTCGCTGTTCACCCGCGGTGAAACGCAGGCGATAGTGGCAGTCACCCTGGGCACCGCGCGCGATGGCCAGGTCATCGACGCGGTCTCCGGCGAGTACAAGGACCACTTCCTGTTCCATTACAACTTTCCCCCGTACTCGGTGGGCGAAGCCGGCCGCATGATGGGCCCGAAGCGTCGCGAAATCGGCCACGGCCGTCTCGCCAAGCGCGGCGTGCTGGCAGTGATGCCGACCATGGAAGCCTTCCCGTACACCATTCGCGTGGTTTCGGAAATCACCGAATCCAATGGTTCCTCGTCGATGGCTTCGGTTTGCGGCAGTTCGCTGGCGCTGATGGATGCCGGCGTTCCGATCTCGGCGCCCGTCGCCGGTATCGCCATGGGTCTGGTCAAGGAAGGCAACGACTTCGTCGTGCTCTCCGACATCCTGGGTGACGAAGATCACCTGGGCGACATGGACTTCAAGGTGGCCGGCACCCAGAACGGCGTGTCCGCGCTGCAGATGGACATCAAGATCGAAGGCATCACCGAAGAAATCATGAAGCAGGCGTTGTCGCAGGCGAAAGCCGGCCGTCTGCACATCCTGGGCGAGATGGCCAGCGCCATGACCGCCCCGCGTCAGGAACTGAGCGAATTCGCGCCGCGCCTGATCACCATCAAGATCCACCCCGACAAGATCCGCGAAGTGATCGGCAAGGGCGGTTCGGTGATCCAGGCCATCACCAAGGAAACCGGCACGCAGATCGACATCCAGGACGACGGCACCATCACCATCGCTTCGGTCAACGGCGCTGCCGGCCAGGCCGCGAAGGCACGCATCGAGCAGATCACTTCCGACGTCGAGCCGGGCCGCATCTACGAAGGCAAGGTCGCCAAGCTGATGGACT
>CAMLGZ010000047.1 GCA_946479745.1 uncultured Pseudoxanthomonas sp.
TCGATGTCGGCACGCAGCGTGTGCAGCGGCACGCGGCCTTCGCGGTACCACTCCGAACGCGCGATTTCCGCACCGTTCAAACGGCCACCTACGTTGACCTTGATGCCCAGGGCGCCAAGGCGGATCGCGTTGCCGACCGCGCGCTTCATCGCACGACGGAACATGATGCGGCGCTCGAGCTGCTGGGCGATCGACTCGGCAACGAGCTGCGCGTCCAGTTCCGGCTTGCGCACTTCGGTGACGTTGATGTGCGCCGGGACGCCCATCAGGTCGCTCACTTCCTTGCGCAGCTTCTCGATGTCCTCACCGCGCTTGCCGATCACCACGCCCGGACGGGCGGTGTGGATGGTCACGCGTGCGGTGTTGTTGGGACGCTCGATCAGGATCTTGGAGATACCTGCCTGCGCCAGCTTCTTGCGCAGCATTTCGCGCACCTTGAGGTCGGCAGCCAGGTACTCGGCATACAGGCCCTTCTTGGCGAACCACTTGGAGTTCCAGTCCTTGGCGATGCCCAGGCGGAACCCGATCGGATGAACTTTATGACCCATCGTTTTTTCCTTCCGCCTTTACTTGCCTGCGCCCACAACCACAGTGATGTGGCTGGTGCGCTTGAGGATACGGGTGCCGCGGCCCTTGGCCCGCGCCATGAAACGCTTCAGCGACGGACCTTCATCGACCATGATGGTCACGATCTTCAGTTCGTCGACGTCTGCGCCCTGGTTGTTCTCGGCATTGGCGATCGCCGATTCAACCACTTTCTTGATCATATGCGCCGCTTTCTTGTCCGAGAACTTCAGCAGGTTGACGGCGCGTTCGGCCGACAGTCCACGCACCTGGTCTGCGACCAGGCGGGCTTTCTGTGCGGAGATGCGCGCGGTGCGCAGGATGGCTTTAGCTTCCATGGTCATCTCCTTAACGCTTGCCCGGCGCGGCTTTCTTGTCGCCACCGTGACCCTTGAAGGTACGGGTGACGGCGAATTCGCCGAGCTTGTGGCCGACCATGTTCTCGTTGACCAGCACCGGAATATGGTTCTTGCCGTTGTGCACGGCGATGGTGAAACCCACCATTTCCGGCAGGATCATCGAACGACGCGACCAGGTCTTGATCGGACGCTTGCTGCCACCGGCGGCCTCCACCTTCTTGATGAGGTGGTGGTCGACGAATGGGCCCTTCTTCAGTGAACGTGCCATGGTCGATTAGCCCCTACGATCGCGGACGATGAATTGCTGGGTGCGCTTGTTATGGCGCGTCTTGTAACCCTTGGTCGGCACGCCCCACGGCGTGACCGGATGCGGGTTGCCCTGGCCGGCTTTGGCCTCACCACCACCGTGCGGGTGATCGACCGGGTTCATGGCCGCGCCGCGAACGGTCGGCTTGATGCCGCGCCAACGCTTGGCACCGGCTTTACCCAGCTTCTCGAGGCTATGTTCGGTGTTGCCGACTTCGCCGATGGTCGCGCAGCATTCGATCTGCACTTTGCGCATTTCGCCGGAGCGAAGACGCAACGTGGCGAAACCCTGCTCGCGTGCAACCAGCTGCACGCCGGCGCCCGCGGCACGAGCGATCTGCGCGCCCTTGCCCGGCTTCATCTCGATGGCGTGGATCGTGGTGCCGACCGGGATGTTGCGCAGCGGAAGCGTGTTGCCGGCACGGATCGGGGCATCGCTGCCCGCGATGACCTGGTCGCCCGCCTTCAGGCCCTTCGGCGCGATGATGTAACGGCGTTCGCCGTCGACATAGCAAAGCAGGGCGATATGAGCGGTACGGTTCGGATCGTATTCGATGCGCTCGACGCGGGCGGGAATGCCGACCTTGTCGCGCTTGAAGTCGATCAGACGGTAGTGCTGCTTGTGGCCACCACCGATGTGACGGGTGGTGATGCGGCCGTGATGGTTACGGCCACCGCTCTTGCTTTGCGGCTCGAGCAACGGCGCATGCGGCGCGCCCTTGTGCAGGTCGGGCGTCACGACGCGGACCGCGGAACGGCGGCCGGGCGAAGTGGGCTTGAATTTCATTAATGGCATGGGATGTTCCTCAGGCCTTGGCGGTTACGTCGATGGCCTGGCCTTCGGCCAGACGCACATACGCCTTGCGCCAGCTGCCGCGGCTGCCGGTGCGGTTACGGAAGGACTTGTTCTTGCCCTTGACGTTCAGCACGTTGACGCCCTCGACCTTGACGTCGAACAGCTGCTCGACCGCAGCCTTAACTTCGGCCTTGGTAGCGGTGCTCGAGATTTCAAAGACGTATTGGTTGGAGACTTCCTGCAGGCGAGCGGTCTTCTCGGAAACCCGAGGAGCGCGCAGCACGCTGAAGATTTTTTCGTTGCTGATTTTGACGGCGGTGCTCATGCCAGCCACTCCTCGATCTTCTTGACCGCATCGGCGGTGATCACCACGGTGTCGGCGCCGACCAGCGAGGCCGGATCCAGGCCCTGCACATCGCGCACTTCCACGTAGGGAAGATTGCGGGCGGACAGGTACAGATGCTCGGAAGCTTCTTCGGTGACGATGAGCGGACGACGACCGACTTCCAGGCCCTTGAGCTTGGCGATCAGACCGGTGGTCTTGGCCGAATCGACGTCGAACGAGTCGACGATCATCAGGCGGCCCTGGCGGTTGAGTTCCGACAGGATGGCCTTCATCGCCGCACGGTACATCTTGCGGTTGACTTTCTGCTCGAAGCTGCGCGGCTTGGCCGCGAAGGTCCTGCCGCCGCCCACGAAGATCGGAGCGGTCAGGGCGCCGTGACGTGCACCGCCACCCTTCTGCTTCTTGGACTTCTTGGTGGTGCCGTTGACTTCCGAGCGCGTTTTCTGCGCCTTGGTGCCGGCGCGGCCCGCATTGCGGTACGCGACCACGACCTGGTGAACCAGGTCTTCACTGAATTCGCGGCCAAACACTTCGTCGGAAACCGACAACTTGTTGGCGCTGCCTGTGATGGCAAGTTCCATCATCGTTCTCCCTTATCCCTTGCTCGACGGACGCACGATCACGTCGCCACCCGGGGCACCCGGCACTGCGCCACGAATGGCGATCAGTCCGCGCTCGACATCAACTTTCACAACTTCCAGATTCTGCGTGCTCTGGTTCACCGCACCCATGTGGCCGGACATTTTCTTGCCCGGAAACACGCGGCCCGGCGTCTGCCGCTGACCGAGCGAACCCGGCTGGCGGTGCGACAACGAGTTACCGTGGGTGGCGTCGCCCATGGTGAAGTTCCAGCGCTTGATGGTGCCCTGGAAGCCCTTGCCCTTGGTCACGCCCTGAACGTCGACCTTCTGGCCCACTTCGAAGATGTCGGCCTTGATTTCGCCGCCAACAGTGAAGTCGCCCAACTTGTCGTCTTCGACGCGCAGTTCCCACAAGCCACGACCGCCTTCGACCTTGGCCTTGGCCAGGTGGCCGGCTGCCGGCTTGTTGATCAGAGCGGCGCGGCGCGTGCCCACCACTACCTGCACGGCGCTGTAGCCGTCGGTTTCGGGGGTCTTGAGCTGGGTGATGCGGTTCGGGGTTGCTTCGATCAGGGTGACCGGGATGGACTTGCCATCTTCGGTGAACACCCGGGTCATGCCAGCCTTGCGGCCGACCAGACCCAACGAATATTTCTTCGCGGTCATGTCAGTGGCCTCAGGTCAGCTTGATCTGGACGTCGACGCCAGCCGCGAGCTCGAGCTTCATCAGCGCGTCCACGGTCTTGTCGTTGGGGTCGACGATGTCGAGCACGCGCTTGTGCGTGCGGGTCTCGTACTGGTCGCGCGCGTCCTTGTCGACGTGCGGCGAGGTCAAAATGGTGAAGCGCTCGATCTTGGTCGGCAGCGGGATCGGGCCGCGCACTTGCGCGCCGGTCCGCTTGGCCGTTTCTACGATCTCGCTGGCCGAACGGTCGATCAGACGATGATCGTACGCTTTGAGCCGGATCCGGATCTTTTGGTCCGCCATGACGGTGTTCCTTGGTTAAAAGAGCGACGGGCGCGGCCTCTGGGATGCCTTGCCCCGGTTAATCTTGCTGGTTATTTTCCCGCTAGCCGCTGCTGGAACCCGCGACCGCAATATGGGATTCGTCCTGAAAAGCTAGGCGGCCCGGTAAACCGGCCCGCCCAGACAGAAAAGTATAAGACGCGTGAACCACCCCGTCAATAGCGGGGGCGCCAATTCTGGCAATCACGCGACATTTCCTTGTCTGGCGAACACGAGGCGCTTCCTGCACCTCTTTTCGCGGTAGCCGGCGACCTCCCAGGAGGCGCTGGCGGATACTGCAAAATAACGCCCGGCCTGTAAGCCGGGCGCGAATAATACACTTAGTTTTGGAGCTTTGCCACCCTCTCGGCGGCTTATTTGTGGATCCCCGCCTTCGCGGGGATGACACCGCATTCTTTGTCCAGCTGACCATGGATCCCCGACAGGAGCACTCGGGGATGACGGTTTGGCAAAACCGTGGCCGCTAGGCGGCCACGGGCCAAAACGTCACTTGATGATCTTGGCCACCACGCCGGCGCCGACGGTGCGGCCGCCTTCGCGGATCG
>CAMLGZ010000048.1 GCA_946479745.1 uncultured Pseudoxanthomonas sp.
TCACGCCATGCTCGGCGGCGTAGCGCTGCGCGCCGGCCTTGGTGATGAAGTTCTGCTCGCTGCAGGTCAGGCCGGAAAGCCAGTACAGCACCGGCAGTTTCCGCGTTTCCGCCTGCGGTGGCAGGTAGACCGCGAAATTCATCTCGCAATCCAGCACCTCGGAACGATGCCGGTAGACCTCCTGCCAGCCGCCGAAGCAGGCGCGGTGTTCGATGCGTTCAAGAGTCATGTGTTTTCCGTTGGCTCCTTCTTCCCGGGAAGAAGGAACTGGTTGAGCGCTTACGCGGGTTCACGCGGCCAGCACGCCGCGCAATTTGGCTACCTGGGTGGAGAGCGCGTCCATGAGCGCCGGCGACAGGCAGTCGTACGGCTCCAGGCCCAGTTCGCGCAAGCGCGCGCGCACTGCTGCCATCTGTGCCGGCGGGGTTCCGGTTTCGATGATCGACGACACGAACGCGGCGAAACCCGGCGCCGACCAGCCGCTTTGCGGCGACAGTTCGGTGTGGATGAAGTCCAACCCGTAGAACGCATGGTCCTTGTTCTCGATGCGGCCGAACATATGCACGCCGCAGTCGCTGCAGGCATGGCGCTGGATGGTGGCGGTGTCGTCGACGATCTTCAGCTTCTGCCCATTGGCGGTGACGGTCACTTTGTCCCGCGGCACCACTGCGACCACCGAGAACGTGGCGCCGGGCGGCTTCCAGCATTTGCTGCAGCCGCAGGCGTGGTTGTGCGCGGTTTGCGCTTCGACCTTGACGCCGACCTGGTCCTGGGCGCAATGGCAGGCCAGCGTACCGCCTGCGAAACCTTCGTCGCCCGCCTTGATGCCATTGTCTACCGATGGATGAATCTTGACTGTGCTCATGGTGACCCTCCGGTGCGGAAACCACCGATTCAGCGGATGCGCGGAACGCCCGCGCGACGCCCCTGTAGCAACGCGTCAGTAGTGGATCACCGTGCGGATCGACTTGCCTTCGTGCATCAGGTCGAAAGCTTCGTTTATCCCGTCCAGCGGTAAAGTGTGGGTGACGAAGGGCGCCAATTGAATGTCGCCGCGCATCGCGTCTTCGACCATGCCCGGCAGCTGGGTGCGGCCCTTCACTCCGCCGAAAGCCGTGCCCATCCACTTGCGTCCGGTAACCAGTTGAAACGGACGCGTTGAGATTTCCTGCCCCGCGCCGGCCACGCCGATGATCACCGACTGGCCCCAGCCGCGGTGCGCGCATTCCAGCGCCGCGCGCATCACGTTGACGTTACCGATGCACTCGAACGAATGGTCCACGCCCCAGCCGGTCATTTCCACGATGACCTGCTGGATGGGTTTGTCGTGGTCCTTCGGATTGACGCAATCGGTGGCGCCCATCTCCTGCGCCATGGCGAACTTGCCGGCATTGGTGTCGATGGCGATGATGCGGCCGGCCTTGGCCTGGCGCGCGCCCTGGATCACCGCCAGGCCGATACCGCCCAAGCCGAACACCGCTACCGAATCGCCCGCCTGCACCTTGGCGGTATTGTGCACGGCGCCTATCCCGGTGGTGACGCCGCAGCCGAGCAGGCAGACCTGTTCGTGATTGGCTTGCGGATTGATCTTGGCCAGCGAGACCTCGGCCACGACCGTGTATTCGCTGAAGGTGGAACAGCCCATGTAGTGGTAGATCGGCTGGCCGTTGTAGGAGAAGCGCGTGGTGCCGTCGGGCATCACGCCCTTGCCCTGCGTTGCGCGCACCGCCACGCACAGATTGGTCTTGCCGGATTTGCAGAACTCGCACTCGCGGCATTCGGCCGTGTACAGCGGGATCACGTGATCGCCGGGCGCGACGCTGGTAACGCCTTCGCCGACTTCGACCACCACGCCAGCGCCCTCGTGACCGAGCACTGCGGGGAAGATGCCTTCAGGATCGTCGCCGGACAAGGTGAACGCATCGGTGTGGCAGACGCCGGTATGGGTGATCTTGACCAGTACCTCGCCTTTCTGCGGCGGCGCGACGTCGATCTCGACGATCTGCAAGGGTTCGCCTGCGGCGAAGGCAACGGCGGCGCGTGATTTCATCTGCAACTCCTGCGAAGTCTTGCGAGTGCCCGCGGGGCGGACGGCAGCGGCTATTTTACCTGCTTGCCGTGTTTGACCACGATGTCCACGCGCTGCAGCAGGGCGACCTGCTTCAGTACGTCGCCCTTGACCGCGATGATGTCGGCGTACTTGCCTTCGGTGACGCTACCGTAATCCTTGTCGACCTTCATGGCTACCGCGGGCCAGTAGGTCGCGGCGCGGATGGCGTCGATGGCCGGCACGTCCAGCTGGTTGACCCACACGTCCAGCTCGTTCCAGGTGCTGCCGCTGTGGAACTTCATCGGAATGCCCGAATCGGTGCCTACCAGCAGCATGGCGCCGTTCTCGCGCAGCTGCTGGAACTTGCGCTTCAGCGTGGGCCAGCGCTGCGGAGTCTGCTGGAAGTAGCTGATCCGCTCGGGATGCTCCAGCGACTTCCTGATGTCGGCCACGATTTCCGGCGTCAGCCCTTCGTGCCAGGCGTCGTCGTCGATGAATTCGTGATTCTTCACCGTGTAGGGGAAGTTGTAGAGGCCTTCGATGGTGGGCGTCCAGAACAGCGGCCCGGCCGACATGTTGGCAGTGCGCTCGCGCAGGGCCTTGATGACGTCTTCCGGATATTCCGGTGCAGCGGCCAGACCGGTGTGCTCGAAACAATCCACGCCCGCTTTCAGGCCGCGGCGGATCTCTTCGGGGCGATGCGCGTGCGCGACCACCGGCAAGCCGTGTTTGTGCGCCTCATCGACGATGGCGGCGATTTCCGCCTCGCTCATCTGGTCCTGATCGATCAGCTTGACCACGTCGACGCCGGCGTCGGCCAACCTGCGCACCTTGGCGCGCGCATCGGCGGGAGAATCCACGCCCCAGCGGAACTGCTCGGTGCCCGGGTAGGGTTTCTTCTGGATGAAGGGACCCGACACGAAAAGCGTCGGCCCTGGAAGTTTTCCCTGGTTGATCGCATCACGCACTGCGATGCTTTCTTCCAGCGGCCCGCCGAGATCGCGCGCGCCGGTCACGCCGGCCATCAGCAACTGTTTGGCCGAGGCCGGCATGATCACGCTGCCGAATTGCGGGGGATAGGTTTTGTCCCAGTACGCGTAGTCGGAGTGCCCGTTGAGCATCAGGTGCACATGCATGTCCCACAACCCGGGCAGCACGGTCATACCCTCGGTCGAGATCACCTTGGCGTCTGCCGGAACCGGCAGGCTGCCCACCGTGCCGACGGCGACGATGCGCTCGTCCTCGATCAGGATCACGCTGTTGCGGATCGGGTCGCTGAGCGTGCCATCGACCAAGGTGCCGCCGACCAGCGCAGTGCGTTCGACCGCCTGCACTGCCGGGACGAAGACGAGCAGAACCAACAAGCAAAAGCCGGCGAATCGCATCATCGTTGGACTCCCAGGAAAGGAATCCAGATTACAGCAGCAGGATCAGTATGCGAACTCTTTGAACACGCGGTCGATGTCGCCGTTCCATGCGCCATGGAAGAGGGCCAGTTTGCGTTCGGCCGGGGTTTCGTTGGCTTCGGCGAACTCGACCAGCGGATCGAGGAAGCCCGATTCGTCGCTGCCTTTGCTGCTGAGCACGGCGCGGCGCTGCAAACCCTGCACCGCGATCTTCAATGCCTGCATGGACAGATCACGCACGGTGCCGCCGCGGAACGGCAGCTTGAGTGCGTGTTTCGGCACACCGTCGCGCAATGCATTGCGTTCTTCCAGGCTGAAGTCCTTGACCAGGTCCCAGGCCGCATCCAGTGCGGTCTGGTCGTAGAGCAGACCCACCCAGAACGCGGGCAACGCGCACAGCCTTCCCCAGGGACCGCCATCGGCACCGCGCATCTCCAGGAATTTCTTCATGCGCACTTCCGGGAACGCGGTGGTCATGTGATCGGACCAGTCGGTCATGGTGGGCAATGCGCCCGGCAACGCGGGCAGCTTGCCGGCCATGAAGTCGCGGAAGCTCTGGCCCGAGCAATCGATGTACTCGCCGTTGCGGTAGCTGAAATACATGGGCACATCGAGCAGGTAGTCGACATAGCGCTCATAGCCGAAGCCGTCTTCGAACACGAAGTCGAGCATGCCGGTGCGATCCGGATCGGTGTCGGTCCAGATGTGCGAGCGATAGCTCTGGTAGCCGTTGGGCTT
>CAMLGZ010000049.1 GCA_946479745.1 uncultured Pseudoxanthomonas sp.
GGCCAGGGCCTGGTCGAGATCAAGGCCTGCGCGCGCGATCCGGGCGACCGCGCCAAGATCGCGGTGCTGGCGCACGACACGCGCACCGATCCCATCGGCGCCTGCATCGGCATGCGCGGTTCGCGTGTGCAGGCCGTGTCCAACGAGCTCAACGGCGAGCGCGTGGATATCGTGCTGTGGAACGACAGCGCCGCCAATTTCGTCATCAACGCCATGGCGCCTGCGGAAGTGCAGTCGATCATCGTCGATGAAGAGAAGCACTCCATGGATCTGGCCGTGGCCGAAGACCGCCTGGCACAGGCCATCGGCAAGGGCGGCCAGAACGTGCGCCTGGCCAGCCGCCTGACCGGGTGGCAGCTGAACGTGATGACCCAGGACCAGGTGTCGGCCAAGTCCGAGGCCGAGCAGGCCGTCGCCCGCCAGCTGTTCGTAGACAAGCTCGAAGTGGACGAGGAAATCGCGGCCATCCTGGTGGCGGAAGGCTTCAACACGGTCGAGGAAATCGCCTACGTACCGGTCGGCGAGCTGCTGGCGGTGGAGGGCTTCGACGAGGACATCGTGGAAGAACTGCGCGCCCGTGCCCGCGACGCACTGCTCAACGAGGCCCTGGCCGAAGAAGAGGAAGTCGACGAGAACCAGCCGGCCGAAGACCTGCTGGCCCTGGAAGGCATGGACGACGAAACCGCCTATGCATTGGCCGGTCACGGCGTGCGCACCAGCGAGGATCTTTCCGACCTGGGCACCGACGAGATCGTCGAATTCGGCATCGAAGGGCTGGACGAAGATCGCGCCAAGGCGCTGATCCTGGCTGCCCGCGCCGAGGAGATCGCTCGTCTGGAGCGTGGCGAATGAACACCACACTGGCACGTCTGGAACCCGGCCTATGAGCCGGCAATGAACTCCGCCCTGCAGAATACAGGGCTAGAATCCGCGTTCCCTTCGCAATAGGCGGGGGACGCCTACGAAGGTCACAGGATCCGAATGACGCAGCAAACCACCATCCGCAAGCTCGCCGAACTGGTCAACACGCCGGTCGAGAAACTGCTTGAGCAGCTGGCCGAGGCCGGCATGACCTTCAGCGGCCCCGACCAGCCCGTGACCAGCACCGAGAAGATGAAACTGCTCGGTTTCCTGCGCCGCACCCATGGCAAGGCCGACAAGCCCGCCGAGGACGATGCTGCGCCGAAGAAGATCACGCTCAATCGCCGCAAGGTGCAGGAAGTGACGGTCGCCGCCGGCCGCACCAAGACCACGGTCAACGTGGAGGTCCGCCAGAAGCGCACCTACATCAAGAGCGATGAGGTCGAAGCGCCGCCCAGCGACGAACGTGCCGATGCGTTGCGCAAGCTGGAGGAATCCAAGCAGCGCAACCTGGAAGAGCAGCAGCGTCTGGCCGAGACCGACAAGAAGCGCGCCGACGAGCGCGAGCGCGTGCGTCAGGAAGAAGAAGCCGTACGCCTGAAAGCCGAGGCCGAACGCCTGCAGGCCGAAGCCGAGGCCGTCGCCGCCGCTACCGGCGCGACCCCCGCCGACGAGGGCGAAGCCGCCCCGCGTGCCGCCAAGCCCAGCGGTCACCACGTTCCCAAGCCGCCAGTGCGCAAGGATCCGCCGCGCACCGACGATCGCAACGCCACCCCCGCCAGCAAGCACAAGACCCGCGGCTCGCACGCGATGGTCGCTGGCGTGGAAGACGACGACAACACCCAGCGTTTCGCCGGGCAGCTGCATCTTTCGGCGGCCGATCGCGCGCGCCGCACCACCACCCGCGGCAAGCCGAAGCCGCGCCGCCAGGAACAGTCGCGCGGCGGCACTGGCACCCATGGCTTCGAACGTCCCACCGCACCGGTGGTGCGCGATGTGGCCATCGGCGAAACGATCACGGTGGCCGATCTGGCGCAGAAGCTCGCGCTCAAGGGCGGCGACGTGGTCAAGGCGCTGTTCAAGATGGGCGTCATGGCCACCATCACCCAGAGCATCGACCACGACACCGCCGCGCTGGTGACCGAAGAACTCGGCCACAACGTGGTGCGCGCCGACAGCGGCGACGTCGAGGACCATCTGATCGCCCACAGCGAAGCCGACCAGGGCGAGCAATCGCCGCGTCCGCCGGTGGTCACCATCATGGGCCACGTCGACCACGGCAAGACCTCGTTGCTGGATTACATCCGCCGCACCAAGGTCGCCAACAGCGAAGCCGGCGGCATCACCCAGCACATCGGCGCGTACCACGTCGAAACCGACAAGGGCGTGATCAGCTTCCTGGATACGCCCGGCCATGCCGCTTTCACCCAGATGCGCGCCCGCGGCGCCAAGCTCACCGACATCGTGGTGCTGGTGGTGGCGGCCGACGACGGCGTCATGCCGCAGACCATCGAGGCGGTGAAGCTGGCCAAGGCGGCCAACGTGCCGCTGATCGTGGCGGTGAACAAGATGGACAAGAGCGATGCCGATCCGGGTCGCGTCAAGAACGAGTTCCTGACCCACGACGTGGTGGCGGAAGAGTTCGGCGGCGACACCCAGTTCGTCGAGGTTTCGGCCAAGACCGGCGCGGGCGTCGACAACCTGCTGGATTCCATCCTGCTGCAGGCCGAAGTGCTGGAGCTCAAGGCTTCTCCCAGCGGCCGCGCCAGCGGTGTGGTGATCGAGTCTTCGCTGGACAAGGGCCGTGGTCCGGTGGCCACCGTGCTGGTGCAACAGGGCCAGCTGAAGAAGGGCGATTACCTGGTCTGCGGTACCCAGTACGGCCGCGTGCGCGCGCTGTTCGACGAAACCGGCGGCCAACCGGCCGAAGCCGGCCCGTCGATCCCGGTGCAGGTGCTCGGCCTGTCCGGCGTGCCGGATGCGGGCGACGATTTCGTCGTCGTCGCCGACGAACGCCTGGCCAAGGACGTGGCCCAGCAACGCGACACCAAGCGCCGCGAATCGCGCCTGGTGCAGTCCGCCGGCAGCCGCATGGAAGACATCATGTCGCAGCTGGGCAAGGGCGAAGGCCAGCTGGTCCTGAACCTGGTGATCAAGGCCGACGTGCAGGGTTCGGTGGAGGCGCTGAAGCAGTCGCTGGTAGCTTTGTCCAACGACATGATCCGCATCAACATCATCCATTCCGGCGTGGGCGGCATCACCGAGTCCGATGCGAATTCCGCATTGACCTCCAAGGCCACCATGATCGGCTTCAACGTGCGCGCCGATGCGGCCGCGCGGCGGATCGTGGAATCCAACGGCATCGATCTGCGTTACTTCTCGATCATCTACGACGTCATCGACCAGGTGAAGCAGGTGGCTTCCGGTTTGCTGGGCGTGGAGATCCGCGAAG
>CAMLGZ010000050.1 GCA_946479745.1 uncultured Pseudoxanthomonas sp.
CGCACGCCGGGCTCTCGGCGCTTACAGTACGGAAATTCGAAGACATAAGGCGTTAAGAGTGCGCGAGCTTAATTTTGAAGAAGTAGAAATGGTCTCTGGCGCTGAAATCACCAAAGGCGGCCTTATAGCCAGCGCTGCTGCAGGCGCAATAACCGGCGCGCTAGCCGGCGCACCCGTCGCAGGTGTTGGCGCTGGCCCGGGTGCATTGGGCGGCGCCATGCTGGGCGTGATTTCCTACACACTTTATGAAGGCATCAAAGATCTGATCGATTAACTAGCTATGTCGCCCCCTCAGACACTTTGAGGGGGCTTACAAAGTGGGAATTTGGTGGTCTGCAATCTAAGGGAAAAGACATGAAAGCTATCTCCGCAATTTTCTTTCTCTCTAGCGGTTTCTTCGCCGTGGCATTCTTTATCATGCAAATTGGCGGCTTGACTCAGAACGTTGTTTCGTTAGCAATAACGTCATTGATTTTTGGCGTGCTGGCGTACGTTGTTGCCACTACATACCTACGCCGCAAGCGATTGAGCAACCAAGCATGATTACGGAGTCACTACCGCTCACTCTTCCAATCGCACCGGCTCAAGTCGGTAACTGAGCGCGCCCAGCAGCTCTCCCTCCTGCTTATCGCGATGGCAGCCTAGGCATTGGGAACGGGCGCGGATCGGCCCGATCACGCGCAGGCCTCCACTTTCAGGGGTGAATACGATCTCTTCGCCTCGAGTCAAAGTAAGTAACGCCTGCGCTTCTCCCGCACTCGTTTCCCGCGCGTACTTGTCGACAAGCTCCGGGCCGTTTTCGCCATGCTCGAATCCCTGGAACACCGAGCTGTAGACCACCGGTGGATCGTGCCTGGCGATGCCTATCAACTGCACATCGCCAATCCTGAGCTTGCTGTCGCCGACGGGATCGTAGTTCCAGCGCAGCCTCATCATCGGCGTCAACCGGCTTTCTCCGAAACCCTCGCTGATTACGAACGCTTCCACATAGTCGGCATGCATGCGTTGCAGCGTAGATCGCAGATTCGCGGGCGCGGAAGAAGGCGACTGCGCCAACAACGGGAGCGCCGCGAGCGCCGTCAATCCGAGTCCCAGGGCCAGTCTTTTCATCCCGTTTCCCCATTCCCTACGCCAATAACCGGAGCCTAACCGGATTGCCGCGCTCGCCACTGCTCCCGGATACTGCCGTTTCGCTGGCCGACAGCTAGGCGCCGCACCAGCGCATCACCGCCTCCGCATCAAATGGCCAATCCAGCTCGCGTCCGGTCCCGTCGTCGCGCAGGACCGGTACGCGGATCCCGTATTCGGCCTCCAACGCCTCGTCGTCGTCGATGAAGACGCTTTCGAAGTCGGGCACGCGCGCCGCGGCGAGTTCGGCCAGAGCCAGGTCGCACAGGTGGCAGTCGTCGCGTTGGTACAGAATCAGGGGCAAGGGATCGATTCCAGGGATGCGGTGTTGCGATGCAGGACATAGCGATTGGGCGGACGGCATAGAATAGCGCCCATGGCAGTCAGCACTTTCGACCTTTTCAAGATCGGCATCGGGCCGAGCTCATCCCACACCGTCGGCCCCATGCGGGCCGCGGCGCGTTTCGTCGCGCGCTGGCTGGAAGAGCCCGGGCGGCTGGACGAGGTGGCGCGCATCAGGGCCGAGGTTTTCGGTTCGCTGGCGTTGACCGGGCGCGGCCACGGTACCGACAAAGCCGTGCTGATGGGCCTGGAAGGGCACATGCCGAACCTGATCGACCCGGACATCATTCCCGTCGCATTGGCGCGCATCCGCGGCGAGAAGAAACTACTGCTTTCGGGCCGGCATCCGGTCGCCTTCGACGAAAAACGCGACCTGGTGATGAACAAACGCCAGAAGCTGCCCTTCCATACCAACGGCATGCGCTTCACCGCTTTCGACGCCAACGACGAAGTGATTGCCACGCGCGACTACTATTCGGTCGGCGGCGGATTCGTGGTCAACCAGGACGACGCGGCTTCAGACCGCATCGTCGCCGATGAAACTCCACTGCCCTACCCGTTCCACAGCGGCGACGAACTACTGGCGCAATCGCGCGAAAGCGGCCTGAGCATCGCCCGGCTGATGTTCGAAAACGAAAAATCCTGGCGCAGCGAGGAAGAGATCAAGGACGGCCTGCGCGAAATCTGGAACGCCATGCAAAGCTGCGTGGCGCGCGGTATCCGCCAGGAAGGCACCCTGCCCGGCGGTCTGCACGTCACCCGCCGCGCACCTGCATTGTTCCAAGAACTTTCCAGCAAACCGGAAGCGGCGATGCGCGACCCGCTGACCACGCTGGACTGGGTGAACCTGTACGCGCTGGCGGTGAACGAAGAAAACGCGGCAGGCGGCCGCGTGGTCACCGCGCCTACCAACGGCGCGGCCGGCATCATCCCTTCGGTGCTGCATTACTACGACCGTTTCTGTCCGGGCGCTAATGAAGAAGGCATTTTCAATTTCCTGCTCACCGCCGCGGCCATAGGCATTCTGTACAAGGAAAACGCTTCGATCAGCGGCGCAGAAGTCGGTTGTCAGGGCGAGGTAGGTGTGGCGTGTTCGATGGCCGCCGGCGGCCTGGTCGCCGCGTTGGGCGGCACTTCCAGCCAGATCGAAAACGCCGCCGAGATCGGCATGGAGCACAACCTGGGCCTGACCTGCGATCCGATCGGCGGGCTGGTGCAGATTCCCTGCATCGAACGCAATGCGATGGGCGCAGTCAAAGCCATCAACGCCAGCCGCATGGCCGCGCGCGGCGACGGCAAGCACAAGGTCAGCCTGGATAAAGTCATCAAGACCATGCGCGACACCGGCCGCGATATGCAGGACAAGTACAAGGAAACTTCGCGTGGCGGGCTGGCGGTCAACGTCATCGAGTGCTGATGCAATCCAAGCTGCTGTAGGAGCGACGCAAGTCGCGAAGCCCTCAGCGCCAAACCGTTGCCGGGGGTAGCCACAATGGGGGGGCCAACAGAAACCGCGCCCCGGAATTTTAGCGAAAAAAAAACCGACCGGGTTAACCC
>CAMLGZ010000051.1 GCA_946479745.1 uncultured Pseudoxanthomonas sp.
GCGCCGTTGACCATGCAGCCGATGTTGCCGTCCATGGTCACGTAGTTGAGGTCGTTCTCGCTGGCCAGCACTTCGGTCTCGTCTTCCTGCGACTTGTCGCGCATGGCCACCAGGTCGGCGTGGCGGAACGAAGCGTTGTCGTCGGAATTGACCTTGCCGTCCAGCACGGCCAGGTTGCCGTTGGTGAGGATGGCCAGCGGGTTCAGTTCGACCAGGGCCAGGTCCTTTTCGTTGAACAGCTTGTACAGGCCCAGCATGATCTTGCTCAGCTGGTTCACCTGCTTGGCATCCAGGCCCAGGGCGAAGCCCACTTCGCGGGTCTGGTAGGGCTGCAGGCCCTGCACGAAGTTGACGTCCAGGGTCTGGATCTTTTCCGGGGTTTCCTTGGCCACCGTCTCGATGTCCACGCCGCCTTCGCTGGAGGTGATGAAGGTCACCGCCTGGCTGGCGCGGTCGACCAGCACCGACAGGTACAGTTCCTTGGCAATGTCGGTGCCTTCGGAAATCAGCACGGTGTCGATGGGCAGGGCCACGCCGCCGGACTGGTAGGTCTCCATCTTCGTGCCCAGCATGCCTGCAGCGTACTGTTTCACTTCGTCCAGGGTCTTGGCGAGCTTGACGCCGCCGGCCTTGCCGCGGCCGCCCGCATGGATCTGGGCCTTGACCACCCAAAGGTCGCCGGGAATGGCTTTGGCGGCCTCTACCGCTTCTTCCGGCGTGCGCGCAATGCGCCCGGCCGGCACCGCAATGCCGTATTCGGCAAACAACTGCTTCGCCTGGTATTCGTGAAAGTTCATGCGTCACCGTATTTGGAGGAACAGAACGCACCGCGCGCAGGGTCCGGGCTGGCCGGAGGGCGCCGATGGGCCGCCCATTGTCCCCCACCCCGTGCTGCGGTGCAAAACCGACCTTCGGCTTGGACGAGGTTCCGAATCGGCATGCACTGCCTATACTGTGGCCTTCGCCGTCGGGAATCTCCCGCTTGACGCAGCGCCCCTCGATCATCTCCCATCTGGAATCCGCGCCCGCGCGCGAGCTCTATTTCTTCACCCTGTACCGGGTGCTGGAGGCCGGCATCCTGGCCGGGCTGTTGTTCAGCCCGCTCTCCGGGATGCTGGGAGAATCGGAGGCCCCCATGCTGGGGACCGTCGTCACGGCCTTCTATCTGGTCTTCGCCGTCCTGATGATGCTGTTCGGGCGCAAGACGCGCTGGCTGACCCCCATGGTGCTGATCGGCGCTTGCGTGGATATCGTAGTGGCGGCGCTGATTACCCATGCCTTGCCACAGGCCACCGCCGGCATCGCAATGCTGCTGCTTTTCAACGTGGCGGCCGCCGCGCTGCTGCTGTCATTTCGCTGGGGAATGGCAGTCACCGTATTGGCGCCGCTGGTCATGTCGGCCGAGTTCTTGTGGAGTCTGGGCAATGTCGACCGGCCAGTGGCCGAACTCATCATGTTCGCCATCAGCTATCTGGCGGTGGGCTACCTGGCCAGCCGGGCCGGCCAGCGCACCCGCTCCAGCGAAGCCCTGGCCGACCAGCGCGGCCTGGAAGTGGCCAATCTGTTCGAAGTCAACGAACTGATCATCCGCCGCATGCGCACCGGCGTGCTGGTGGTGGACGCCGACAACCGCATCAAATTGGCCAACGAGGCCGCTTCCCTGCTGCTCGGCGACGGCAGCGAAGGCGAGAACGACGGCCACGGCATCCACCTGCCGCAAGTCGCTCCGGAACTGGCCCGCCGCCTGCAACAGTGGCGCAACGGTTGGCAGAACGACGAGACCCCCCTGCAACTTTCGCCCGACCAGACCGAAGTGCAGCCGCGCTTCGCCCGCCTGCTGGCCGGCAGCGAGCTGTCGCTGGTGTTTCTGGACGACGCCAGCGTGGTCTCGCGGCGGGCCGAGTCGCTGACCCTGAGCGCGCTGGGCCGGTTCTCGGCCAGCCTGGCCCATGAAATCCGCAACCCCCTGGCCGCCATCAACTACGCGGTCCAGCTGCTGGAGGAATCCAAGAGCATCATCGACGGCGACCGCCGCCTGCTGCAGATCATCCATCAGCAGTGCCAGCGCACCAATGGCATCGTGGAAAGCGTGCTGGGCCTGGCCCGCCGCGAACGCGCCAGCCCGGAGCATGTGGACCTCAACGGCTACGTGCGCCGTTTCGTCGACGAGTACCAGCAGAACATGTCCATCGAGACCGACAGCCTGGAGACGGTGATCGGTGCGCGCGCCGTACCGGCGCTGGTGGATCTGCGCCATCTGCAGCAGATCCTGACGGTACTGGTGCACAACGCCCTGAATTACGGCCGCCTGCCCGGCGAGCCGGCACGCGTGCGGCTGCGGGTGTTCCAGGCGGACAACCGGCCGATGATCGATGTGCTGGATCGCGGCCCGGGCATCCCCGAAGCCGTGGCGGCGCAGCTGTTCCGCCCGTTCTTCACCACCTCCGAGCACGGCACCGGACTGGGCCTGTATATCGCTCGCGAGTTGTGCCGCGCCAACCAGGCCTCGCTGGAATACGTGGCGGTTCCCGGCGGCGGCAGCTGCTTCCGCGTCACCCTGCCCGGCCCCCATTCGTTGCTGCCCGC